>NZ_WWNB01000003.1 GCF_012062845.1 Halomonas salinarum | reverse complement strand
CCGTTTATTTGCCCATTGGCGGCAGGGTATGCGTGGATCGTTTGCTTGATGGGAGCGGAATGAATCGAGAGGTTCACGTTCCGTTCTGCGAGAGGCTGCAGGGGAGGTTCCTGCGGTCTACTCACCATAAACTCCACTGGTCTCTGGATGTCGCTCTCCGTGAAGATGCCTGCAAAATCCACCGCGGACAGGCGGCGGAAAACCTCGCCAGGGTCCGGCATATTGCGCTGAATTACCTCAAAGGAGAGACGCGTTTCAAAGGCGGAATTCGTCGTAAACAGAAGAAAGCGGCGCTGGATGAGACGTACCTTGCTGACATTCTCGCAGTGTAGGATTTTTCATGCGTTTTCCCTGATCATGACGACGAGACCTTTTTCCGGCGCTCTTCTGGTTAGTTTAAGAAAGGACTATTGCGATATGAATTACGGATTTATCGTGATTTAATTTGATGCGTTTATTTTCTGTAGCAAAGCATCATCGAGCAAGTTTATTAGAATCTTACCAACGATATAAAGAGTATTCTCCTTTAGAAAATACTGTCATTAAATTCCCCGAAGCTAGGGTTCTATTTGTATGAAGATAATAAAAAAGCGCTCGATTAAAGTATTGATGCCATTCACGCGCTCGATAGTTGGTGGTTCTTTTGTATCTTCATCACTACTGGCGATAGGGTTACAGAAAGATGGCAATGAAGTTATAGCGCTGTTTCCAGAAGAAGGCCCCGCGACAGAGCTATTTAAAAAGTCAGGGATTAAAGTGGAGGTTGTTGAATTTTCTTCTATTCAGCCTTCTACTGACTCGTTAGGGGTGTTTGTAAACCTTGTTAAGTATCTTGTATTATTTATTAGGTCGACTATTTATTTAAGTAAAAATAGTTACGATATTGTCCACTGTAATGATGATTCCAGCATCTTGCCATGGGGCGGAGCTTGCCGGATAAATAAGATCCCATGCGTTTGGCATGTTAGGAGGTCAAGGAAGAGTAAAGTTGATTTCATTCGGTCATTTTTTTCCGATAAGAAAATATGTATATCAGGTTATGTTTCCAGCCGCTTTGATAAAAGTGATGGAGTTGTCATTTACAATCCTGTAGATGTTTGCCATCAAGGAGTTGATGAGAAAGGTGCCAAGAAAAGAATGGATATAGGGATATCTTCTGACGATTTTGTACTAATACAGATTGGACGTGATGATCCATACAAGCGTCCCGAGTGGTCTTTAAGATCTATCGAAGAGTTGTCATGTAAATTCAGTAATATAAAGTTGATAATGTTGGGTGACTATAGTGATGACAGAATAAAGGAGCTCCTCTCCCTTGTTTCCCTGCCTAACCGTAAAAAAGTTTACTTCCCCGGTTGGGTTGAAGATGTCGAAAGTTTTCTATGCGCCTCGGATGCTTTGATTCACCCTGCAAAAAATGAGCCGTTTGGGCGAATATTTATAGAGTCATTTGCATGTGGTAAGCCGGTAGTAACGACCAGCTCTGGTGCTGCACCAGAGATAGTGGAAAATGGTATTCATGGCTATGCTTGCTGTGATGACAATTTTTCTGATTTTTTGGAAAAAATCAATTTGTTAATCGAGGACAACTATTTTGATCCACTGGTCTTGGTAAACTATGCAAAAGGTTTTTCATTGGAGGGGCATGCTTCACTTGTTACTGATCTTTACGATGATGTATTAAGTGGGGAGGGTAGGTGTCGAGTTTACTAGTTGATTGTTACGTTATTTACGGATTTCTACCTTAGTGCTGCAGTGAAAAAATGAGTGGTTTTGTTTTAAATAGCTTTTGCTTTTAATAGGTTTATTGCACTTTTTATTTCGCTCGGTAGAATAAATAAGCGATGCCTTTCTTTTCTATTTAGTAAACGTATTTGAGATGGCCTTTAGATGCAAAAAATTAAGATTATGCATGTTGTTTCTTCAGCCGCTTCAGGAGGCGCGGAGGTCTATGTAAAAGACTTGTCAATATCAATGTCTGAGAAAGGGCATGATGTGTTTGTGGTTTTCCTTGATCGAGCCTCTGAAACAGGCCGTGATCTAGAGTTTGAGTCGCTTTTCCTTGATGAACTTTACCAGAGTGGAATTGCATATGATTTTATGGGTAAATCTTGTCGTAATAATCCAATAAAGGGCCTCTTGGGGCTAGCACGTATCTGCCGACAGTTTCGTCCAGATGTTATTCACTCGCACTTGTATTACGGTGCCATCTTCTCTTTATTTCAGTTAGGCGTTCCTCATATTTATACTCATCACAATATCAAGCTAAAGGCTTCGCCTTGGTTCTATAGGCTGCTAGATTTAAGAACCATCGCCTATATTGGTATATGTGGAGCGTGTGAAACGTTGCTCCGCCAGGTAACTCACAACGAGGTAGTGAGGATCGACAATGGCGTGGCTTTGACTCGTGTTTTACCGAAACATGACTATCAGGTTTACTCGCCGATTAAGTTGGTGTGTGTGGGGTCGCTCTGTGCCCAGAAAAACCATATACTGTTGTTAAATGCCTTGTCGCGTATACCTGATTTTGAGTATGTGCTTACGGTTGCGGGTGAGGGGGTTAAACTGTCAGAGCTGAAAGACTTAGCCTACACCCTTGGTATCGAAGATAAAGTAAAATTCGTGGGTAGTTGTAAAAATGTTAAAAAGTTGCTGAACGAGTCTGACGTTTTTGTTATGTCTTCCGCTTGGGAAGGGTTGCCCATCGCTCAGATTGAGGCAACTTTGACTGGGTTGCCCTTACTGGTTACAGATGTCGGAGGATGCTCGGAAATTGTAGATCAAGTTGGTAATGGGCTTGTTGCAAAGGTTGATGTGGAGGACTATACAAATAAATTAGAAAAAATTATTAGCGATGCGGCGTTAAGGTTGAAGTTTCACAAGAATGCTCTAAACAACTCAAGCCAATACACGATAAGTAATGCCGTGGAAAGGCATATTGAACTCTACGCACGTGTGGCTTTTAAGTAGCTTGCCTATGCCTGAAATAAATTTTGTGTTTATTGTTTTTGCTCTCACTGCCGTTTATTGTCTTTGGATGGGGGTTCGTCACCGATGGCTTCTCTGGCCTCTTGTTTTTGCGTATTTTTTTAGACTATTCCTTTTCTTCCTCGACTATACTAGGGTCTTTAGACCACCTGGGGCTACTGCAGATGCTTCTCGGTTCGTTAACGAAGCTCGTCATTATGCCAACATGGATTGGAAGTCACTTTTTGAAAATATTCCTCTTTTTCATTCCTCCTATTATGCCTGGCTAGGCGGTGTCGCCCAGAAAGTAACAGGGGAGTCAGCGCTTTTCCTGCTTTCTACGAATTTTTTCTTCGGACACGTGGTTATCGTTGTAACTGGGTTCATCTGCTACCAGTTATGGGGTAGGCGTGCAGCGGTTTTCGCTACCATGATCATGGCATTATATCCTTTTGGAGCTTTCAACTCGGTAGTGGCTTTGCGTGAAGAAATTGCCATCATGTTTTTTATGATAGGGCTTTATTTTTATATTCGTTGGGTTGCGGGTAAATCTGCATTTGGTCTTTTATGGGGTGGGGCGTTATTTAGTGTGGCCGTCCTTTTCCACCCTGGCTGGGTAGCGGCTTTTGTTGGTGTCGCAGCTTATTTGGTCTATTTTATTTATCGAAATATAATTGTTAAACGCCCTCGTTTTGTAAGCCGTATTTATGCTTTAAAAATGATAATGTCTATATCAATGCTGGTTTTTTCAATTGGTATGGTGATGGCCGGAGGGGGCTTGTCCTTGGGTAAAGGTATTGAGGTGGGTACCGGGTCAGAAGGTGGCGTCTCTGCTCTTATTGAAGGCGAATTTTCTGGTGAGGCTCGTGGGGACTCGGCGTATCCCAGCTTTGTAGCCCAAGGTAACCCCTATACTCAGCCTTGGCTGATACCAGCAAGGGTTATGTATTTCCACTTTTCACCTTTCCCTTGGGATATACGTAGTCCTACCCACTTATTCGGTTTGGTTTCATCGGTGCTTTATGGTTTTTTGGCCTGGCGCGTTTATCGCGGTTGGGATCGATTGAAAGATCGCGAAGATTGCATAGCTATGCTTCTTATCTTCGCCGCGATCACTTTCCTTTTTGCTCTAGGCGTTACAAATATCGGTACTGCGATACGCCATAAAACGAAACTTCTTGGTCTGTTCGTGATTTTGGCTGCTTCGTCTTTCAATACTTTAAGGATAAGAATAAAAAGGAAGTGATAATTGAATGTGATGATTCTGGCTGGTAACGCTCGCTCACTGATTGCCAATCGTGGTGATCTGATTCGCGAAATGTGCACTTTCGGCTTACAAGTATCGGCCGCCGTGCCTACCGCGGATTATCTCCCTGAAGTTGAGGAGTTGGGAATTACGATCTATCCGGTGGAAATGGGGCGCACTGGCATCAATCCGCTGCATGATCTGAAGTACTTGCTGTCTGTGCGCAAGCTTCTGCGCTCTGTGCGTCCGGAAGTAGTGTTCGGGTACACGATCAAGCCGGTGGTCTACGGAAGTTTGGCGGCGAGAATGGCGGGTGTACCGAAGATCTATTCCATGATCACGGGGCTTGGCCATGTATTCACCACCGAGAATGAGCGTAATCGCCGTTTGCAGAAGGTCATCGTTTTTTTCTACCGCCGTGGCCTTGCTGTCAACGAGAAGGTCTTTTTCCAGAACCCTGACGATCTCCAGGAGTTTCTTGACCGTGGGATGCTCAAGGACCGTACCCGTGCAGTACGAACATTCGGCTCTGGCGTGGATATGCAGCGGTTCGCACGCGAATCACTCCCCGAAGGCTCCGTGACCTTTCTGTTCATTGGTCGGTTGTTGACGGAAAAAGGCGTTGCCGAGTTCTGTGAGGCGGCAAGCCAGCTGCGCAATGAATATCCCGAAGCGCGGTTTATAGCTGTTGGCCCCCATGATCCGACCTTGCCACACGCCTGTGCAGAGGAAGATATCGACCGTTGGAAGGCTGAATGTGTGGTGGAGTTTGTCGGCGGAGTGAGTGATGTACGCCCCTGGATCGCTACTAGCTCAGTCTTCGTGCTTCCTTCTTACCGGGAGGGGACACCGCGTTCTGTGCTGGAAGCCATGAGCATGGGCCGCCCAATCATCACCACTGATGCCCCCGGTTGTAGAGAAACTGTTGATGAGGGCGTCAATGGTTTTCTGGTACCTCCGCGGCAGATCCAGCCCCTGGTCGTTGCCATGCGTCGTTTTCTGGACGAGCCTGAATGCGTGGCTCGCATGGGGGATGCCTCTTGGCAGCTGGTGAAACGCCTTTACGACGTGCGCAAGGTAAATCGTGTGATTCTCGATGCGATGGAACTGACATGAATGATCTGGCAAAACGCCTGTTTGATATTGTATCCAGCGCCGTGGTTCTGCTGTTGTGTAGTCCACTGCTACTGGCGATTTCTGTGTGGATCAAGTTCGACAGCCCCGGTCCGGTACTCTTCATGCAGCAACGTGCCGGCCTCGCTGGACACCCATTTCGCATTTTTAAGTTCCGTACCATGCTGGACCGCCGCCCGGATGAGATTGACCAGCAAAATGAGAAGGTGGTGAGTGAAGGGAACGATCCTCGGATCACCCACGCAGGGCGCCTAATCCGCTCTAGCAGCTTGGATGAGTTGCCTCAGCTACTAAATATCCTCAAGGGTGACATGAGCGTTGTCGGCCCCCGCCCGGTGCTGATGGAACAGAAAGCCCTGGTTCCCCCCGGCTACATGACGCGCTTTTCCCTGCGCCCGGGTCTTACCGGCCTCGCGCAAGTGCGAGGTAGGCGCAGTCTAGGCTGGTTAAATCAGCTAGCTTATGATGCCGAATATGTGGAAAAACGCGGTTTCTTTTACGATGTGGGCATTATCCTAATGACTGCCAAGATAGTGCTGTTAGGTAGTGGTGTCTACGGTGGAGAAGGGCTTAACTGGCGCACCTATCGTGATCGTCTCAATGGGCGGTTACCGGCGGATGAGGATGTTCTTGCCGCCTTATCGATTCAGGAATCTCCGACTGAGAAATCTAGAGAGGAGCCGTCGTGAACCAGCTTGATTTTATGATGATCACGCCGAGCCCAGAAATAGCCGCTTTCATCGAGCAGCATGGTGTGGCGCGTATATTTCTCGACCAAGAAGTGTTGGGGAAGGCAGAACGGCAAGGCCACCTGGATACTCACAAGGCCGCGCACTCATTGCAGGAGATCGCTTCAGTCGCAAAGGTGCTGCGGTATGCGGAACTAATGGTGAGGGTGAACCCTTGGAACCCGCAAAGCCGTGAAGAGGTCGAGGCAGCGTTGGACTGTGGGGCACAACGCCTGATGCTACCGATGTTCACTCGCCGGTACGAGGTAGACGCTTTCTTGTCCTTGGTGGCTGGGCGAGTACCGGTGACCTTTCTACTGGAAACCCCCCAGGCGCTAGCGCGTTTACCCAACTGGCTGCCACTATTGCTTGCCGGCCGTGATGAGGTGCATATCGGGCTCAACGATCTTTCGCTGGGCATGGGGCTCGATTTTCTGTTCGAGCCTCTGGCCGGACGGTTGCTGGAACCTGCCGCGAATCTGCTTAATGCAACAGGCATCCGCTGGGGTGTAGGCGGCATTGCGCGTATCGGCCAGGGCGAACTTCCAGCGGAGACAGTACTGGGGGAGCACATGCGTTTGGGCTCACGGTGGGTGATCCTTTCCCGAGCGTTTCACCAGGGGGTGCGCACGGTGGAGCAGTTAATTGGAACATTGGACTTTCCCGCCGAACTTGCCAGCCTGCGTGAGGCCGAGGCTCATTGGCAGCACGCTTCACCTGAGGCACTGATGGCCAATTTGCAGCAGTTGGCATTGTGCGCCTATCGCGTGGCTTGCCAGAGGGGAGGCTCGTGATCTCTGTCCATCCCTCGACCGTCACGCAAGTTCCAACCCTATCTGTGCCGAGCCGTCTGTTATTCCTACAGAGTGCAGATGTCCTGGAGAAACAGAAGGGGCAGGTCATTGCCTTCTTGAAAGAGGCACTTCCAGAGGCCAGCATCTCGTTTGCCAGCAGCGTAAGTATGGTGCCGCAAGACGCCGAGTTCGATGTGGTAATCACTCCTACGTTGCCTTGGCTGCCTCAGGCGCTTACGCGATTAACCGACTACCGCTGGATTCATTTCCTCTCCGCCGGAGTGGAAAAGATCTGGGAAATGGATTTCGACAAGACACGGCCTCTTATGACCAAGAGCAGTGGTGTGCATGGTGCACCGATGAGTGAATATGCCATCGGTGCGATGCTCTATTTCACCAAACAGCTCGGTCGTTTTCATGATCAATCCCGCCGTGCCGAATGGCAGCGAGGCTGGCTTGAAGAACTCACTGGTAAGCAACTGACTGTGCTCGGTCTGGGGAACATCGGCCTAAGCTTGGCACGCCGTGCCAAGGCCTTCGACATGGAAGTGGCAGGAACGATGAGGCACCTGCGCCCTGTCGAGGAGGTAGACCGCGTGGTGCCCATGGAGGAGATCGGCTATGAACTAGCTCGCACGGATTTTCTGGTGTGTTGCCTACCGCTAACCGAAGCCACCAGGGGACTGGTAGACGATGACCTGTTGGGTAATCTCAAGCCCGGTGCCGTCCTGATCGATATATCCCGCGGTGGCGTGGTGCAGGGGGGCGCGGTACTAAATGCTCTCAACACTGGCATCCTCAAAGGAGCAGCCTTGGATGTGTTCGAACAGCAGCCACTCCCCCCTGAGTCGCCGCTATGGAAGCGTGAAGATGTGTTGATTACGCCACATGTGTCTGGCACGACCCCGTACTATCTGGAACGAGCTTTGGGTGTATTGGTGGCCAATCTCCAGGCGCATGCTGTCGGCGCGCCACTTGTGACACCGGTAAATGTTGAGAGAGGTTATTGAGTTCCGGGAGAGAGTTACTGACTGGGGGCAGTATAAATATCGTATAGCATCTTATTCTTGATGATCCTGTCCATCATCCGCCATACCCGGTAGCGGCATAGGAATGATCGGCCGGTCTGTAGAAAACTGATATTAATCGCAGAGGATGTGAAGGGTCGGCCGTTTTAGATTAGCTGCAATATGGATCAAAGGCGGTAAATCACATTGCCAGGCTAGTGTGTCTATCTCTTTCGTCGGAGTTTTGCAAGATTCTGCCCGCATACGGTACTCCGCTTTGAGATCGAGTAGGTAGGGCCGAGCGCGAGTAAAGCCTAGTATTATGAAAATCGCGTTCCCAGTGATGTCAGCCAGAAGGTTACGCAGCACAGTCATTCAAAGGGGCGGGTGCTGTTTTTATAATTTTTAAATCAGCCTTAAGTTTTATTAACTTATGAGCGCGTAGCTGGTGGGTATTTTAGCTAACCTTTACGACTAAAGTGTGAAGCCATATATATTCGTCGTCAGGCCGGGAAGTATAAGTTGAGCAAGTATTTAGTATCAGTTTAGTGGTCACCCAGAAGTGAAAATGTTACCTGTGCATTACCATTATCTTGGCTTGCTGAGTGTTTGTTTATTGGTCCCAGTCGAGTTCTTGTATCCGGGTAATGATTAGCATGTTATCTATAAAATAGGGTATCTTTTTAAAAAGTGGTTAGTGGGTTTTTGGGGGAAGTGCGAGTTTCACGTTGTCAGGTAAAAGCACGTGGTATTTGCGACTGTTCGATAAGGAGTGTCATGGTGAGAGAAAAAATAGTGGCGAGTCATGATAGCCAGCCCCATAGCCGACGGAAGGAGGTGGCGGAAGCTAATGTGGAACGGCGTGGGAACTCCCCTCCGAGTAGACATCTCTATTCTTACCGGACTTATGGATTGAGGATCGGGTCCCAGCTAGAGTTGCCTGAACTTCCAGAAAGCCTACCATGCGCGCAACCCGATGTGGTTATAGAGGCGGGAGAGGTAGAGGATTCTCTAGATGGGGCTACTTTCCGTAATAACTGGCTAGAAATGGGCGATGAGCGTTGTCAGATTAACATTAAGGGTATAGCGCGATATCAGGTAACGAATGGCCAGAAAATACTGATCGACCGCCGAGTATCACGCGATGAACAAGCTGTTGCGGCACCTGGTGATATCAGGCTTTTTTTGTTAGGTGGTGCGCTGGGTGCGTTATTGCATCAGCGTCAATGGTTGCCGCTACATATCAGTGCGCTCAAGACGACGAGTGGCGTATGGGCTTTCACCGGAGACTCTGGTGCGGGCAAGTCTACCTTGGGAGCTTGGCTTCATCATACTCTAGGTTGGCCGCTGGTTACGGATGATGTGGCGATCATTAAGCCTGACGAAAACCTTCCTTACCTTCATCCTGGTCCACCTAGAGTCAAGTTATGGAAGGATGCCCTAGCCGTTCTGGGTATTCAGATGGACGGACTAGTGCGCGATCTTACTCGTGCTGATAAATACCATTTGATGCTTAAGGAAGGTTTTCAGGACACGGCGCATCCGCTGGCTTCCTTGGTAATTCTTGAGCGCGGTAAAGAGGGTGAAACCGCGACCCTGGAACGTATTAAGGGCGTTGAGGCCTTCAAGGGCATTATGTCCTCACTATATCGACCAGAAATGGCTGAAGCTTTCAATAGTAACAAGCGCCTGATGCAAGATGTAGCCTCATTGTCTGCTCAAATATACGTTTACCGATTTCGTCGGCCTTGGGCTCTCGAAGGTTTTGAGCGAGGCTTGGCGCCACTACTGACCGAGATAGAAGCCTGTTCTAGAGGTAGGGCATTGGCATGATGCTTGGCATGGTTGATTATTAGGAAAAGTTTTTATTAGAAATTAAGTGGCGAGCAGGGCAGATGCCCCGCTCGCCAATCCTGTGCTTACTACAACCCCGTAGGGGTTACGTCAGGAGATGGGCCCGTACGCATCGTTCGGATTGCTATCTGATGGAAAAGACCCTGTGTCGCTATTTAAACTGCTGGCGCCCTGGGTGATGTTTTTCAATTCCCCCAGCTCTTGTATTACAGGCGCTTCATAGGTTTTACGGTCGAGGTTATGCATAAGAGGTACCTCCTTGTTAGGCTGTTATCTAGACTTCACACGCTGGCGAACAGCATGTAACCTAAGGGTAATCTCATTGCTTACAAAAACAAACATTTTTCAACCTAAAAACCAATTTATTATTGGTTAATTAAGGCTGCTTAAATTTAATGTTATTTATAGTCTAAAGGTATGAGGGGTTGTTGTTAATGTCAGCATGAGATGGTTTAGTTAAGTAGCACCCGACTACTACGTATTCTGTAAAACAATGACCACCGGTCACCGCTATCCGTCCTGCTGTTACCCAGGCATGAGCCTTAAATTCCTGAGATTTTTCATCTTTGGCCAACCCAAAGTACAGCGCATAAGGTATGCGGTTTAAACCGAGCATCAATCGTGCCGTGACAGCCTGAGGGAAACAGTTAGCGACCCACGGGCTGTAACGTGATGCGAGCCGAATCACGTGGGCGATTTGAATGGCGCGCTTTTCTTGCTTTAGCGTGAGCAAATGAGTGTAAGCTTGTAGTCCCACCCCTTGACCTAGATGTGGTGCAAGCCGTCGGAAGGTGACCGTCAGAATGGTTAGGCGGCTCAGGCCCAGCATGATCCAAACAGGGCCGAGCCAGATTCTAGTGAATCTTGGTTTTTTGACTAATGAGTGGATGCTACCCGGAACGAAGTGCATGGTATAAAGATCCGTTGCCATGACACTCTGGAAAACGAGCGCCAATTCATCGGCGACGCCTGAATATGTTGCGTGCCTTTAATAAAATCTGCGTTTCTGTTAATTCGCAGGGCGGATAATGTCGTTCTTCATTAACTCCTGTACAAATTTTGTTATATCTTGCCGACATGTTTCAGGAGTTACCTCGTACTCTTGAGTGATAGCCTCTACTAAGCCGTTGATACTTACCGGCGAAGACAATAGTTCAAAGGCACGCGTCCCAACCCCTGAAATTCCGTAATAGCTTCCCTTGCCGGCATTCATCATGACTAACTCACCATCCAGATCAGCGGCAACCACGTCGTGATTTCGCTGCAGGAGGGTGTCGTTTCCCGGGGGGGGTGAGTGTGACATGCGATCTACCTCTCTGCGATGGATAATATTTATTATTGAACAACCTGCATGAAAACGCATGTCATGTTGCTCACGCTTATTGCCTTTTGATGGAGAAGTGTGGCGTCGAGTGTAGTTATTCAAAGTGATGTTTTCTGTTGATGGAAAGCGACCCAGTGTCGATTTTTATACTATAGCATTCTTGTGGAATATTCTATTGCGCATGGTCATGAGTGGTCATCCTAAGTGACTGTTTTACGAAAATAGTGCTTGGCTTAGTCTTAAGGTAACGAAGATAGGGGAATCATTCATTTCCTTCTTCAGCATAGCGGATGAACCCACCTACCGACATACCCCGCAGCAGTTGCAATCGGAAACGCGTTTCAACCTTAGGATCATCCCACCCCTCCTCAGGCCAATCTTCTATGGCCTGTTCCATGGCATCAATATCCAGGTATGTTCCAGCATTTTCATGGTTCCTAAGCTTCTCGAGTGCCTGACGCATCTGTGGTATTAGCTTTTCAGTATTCTCATGCCAGTCCGGTGCTTGTATGCCACGGGTCACCGTATCAAGAATCTCACCTGGAAGCGTACCGCGCATAGCGCGGCGTATCAGCCATTTGGTTTGACCACCCCCCATATATTGTGACTCAGGCACCGCTAAGCAGAAGGCCATCAGTTCGCGATCAGCAGTTGGATCTCGGTCCTCCATACCGTGCACGTTGGTGCTGGCGTTGTACTCACCGATATCGATTCGATAGAGCGAAGTGATACGTTGTTTTCGCCCCTGCCAACTGGGCTGGTGGCTCAGGTCAAAGCCCATTCTGCGTGCGCGCTTCTCACTATTCATATGTCGCGACCAGCTTGGATTAATTGCCGAGTAGTCGAACAGCGAGGCGATTCTACCCTTAGCGTGCTCACGTGCCCTCCAAAGCGTGTTGGGCACCAGCGGCATACACCAGGGACGAACCATTCGGCGCCAGTGTAAGCTCGGATTGCGGTGTTTTAGCTGCCGATAGTGCTTTGCGAGAAGCAACCATCGACCGTGCAAGAGGAGCCAGGGAAGATATGGCATGCCATCGTGCGAAATGCTGATATTCCCCAGGTTGCCATTTAGCAATACCTTGACATTTCGCTGAGCAGCATCCTCGCGTATCGCTTGCTCCCATTGCATGTTGCAGGCGTTGAGAGGGGCGCGATCGAGCTGTTCGATTATCGCCTGCAGGTCATCAAGTGGCGTTGAGTCTTTATCACGCCGCAGAATGATGTGCTCAATGTTGTCGAATTGCTTGACCAGTGACTTTGCGCCCAATGTTTCATCTACGTGTCGATGTGAGGGGACCGGTCCATTGAATCCTTCACGGGGTGCAGCAGTGTAAGCGAGCAATGACTCGCCCTTGCCTTGCAGCAACCTTGCCGCAACGGCAGTTACTGCCGAACTGTCCAGCCCCGAGCTCAAGTGCGAGGCAATGGGCCCTCGGCTTCTTAACCGACGCTGGGTGGCACGCTCTAGCTGCTCCTTGAGGCCTTCAGCGTAATCGTCATTACTTGCGAGCCGAATCTCCCGGTCGGGGTCGAAGCGGAAGTAGTAGTGCTTTGATATCCTGCCTTTATAAAGCTCTACAATCTCTCCAGGCTCAACTCGGAATACCTCCTTGTACATAGATTGAGGCCCGCTCATTGGCATCATACAGAGATAGTCGTGGAGGCTCTCCTCGCATAGGGCCTTTGTCAGGCCAGGGACGGCAAAAAGGGCCTTGGGCATGCTGGCGAAGGCAAAGAGGTTATCGGTGCGATACCAGAACAGCGGACGCATGCCCAAGGCATCACGAGCAAGCCATAGTCGCTGGCGACGTGGTTGCCAGCAGGCCAGGGCATAGTCTCCAAGCAGATGAGCCGGAGCGTCGCTGTCCCAGCGGATGCACGCGTGTAAGGCCAGTTCGCTATCAGCCATTCGGTTGGCGCTGCTCTGAGTGATCTCCAGTTTCGCGATGAGTTCCTCGCGATTATCCAATCGGCCGTCGAATGCCAGCGCCAGCTGTTGTCGAGAATGCCACATAGGCTGCTGGTCGAGGCTATCCTCGGGGGTGATGCGAAGCAGGGTGCGCGTCAGTCCTCCACTGCCTTGGTGCCAGCTGTGCTGGGCATCCCGGCCATATGGCGCGAGCAGGGACTGCATGCGATGTAGCGTGTCGCGATCCAGGCGGCTGCCGTCTATATGGATCAGGCCGGCGATGGCACTCATGATGACCTCCTGGTAGTCAGTAGTTCTCCCAGCTGCTCGAAGAGCCTATTAGCTACCTCGTCGGGCTGTCGCACGGTCATGACCTGACGGTAGAAGCGGCCCACGTCCTGTCCCGTGCCAATGGCGGCCAGGTGGATCGGGCTGCACTCCACTTCGCTGATGACATGGCGTAGGTGTCGCTCAAGGAAGTCACGGCCGTTGGCTTGAGCAGTGACTTTGTCATAGGGCGCGCCATCGGAAAGCACGACCAGAATCTTGTGAGGTTCGGGCTGGCGTGACAAGCGCGTAGCGGCCCAGTGAAGTGCCTCGCCATCGATGTTTTCATGCCCGGGGGACTCGCGTAGCAGCAAGCCGAGTTGTGGTCTTACGCGACGCCATGGCTGGTCAACTGACTTGTATATTATGTGGCGAATGGCGTTGAGCCGCCCGGGTGGGCTGGCCAGATCCTGAAGGCGCCATTGTTCTACCAGCGGATTGTCTGCCGTATAGCGGGTAGTGAAGCCCAGCACTTCGCAGCGGATTTGACAGATCTCCAGGGTATGCACGGCCAAGTCGATGGCCAGCGCCGCCATGTGACGCCGTCGGCTGCTCATGGAGCCTGACTGGTCAACCAGAAGGGTGACGCAGGCATCAGTCAAGGGACTGGTCTGTTCGTAGCGAAAGACCCTTCGCGTCGGAGTGTCGCCTATCAGGCGAGCTAGCCTGCGGCCGTCCAATCGGCCTTCTTCCTGGTCGAATTGCCAGTGGCGCTGGCGGGCTGACATCAGTTTGCGCTGTAGGCGATGTGCCAGATGACGCACTCTTCGCCGATCTATTGTGTCGAGCTGACACAGAGCGACGGCATCGTCTTCCGTGGCCCAGCGGCTGGCAGGTTGTTCCTCATCCCACTGCCGTGAAAATACTGCATACCCTTGGCGTTTATCGTCGCGCTCCTCCAACTCCTCGGCCAGGCTGCGCCGGTTAGGGCGCCCTTTTTCCATGTCCCCGGCTTCATCTTCGCGGTCTTGCTCATTCTTGCCACGCGTTTCAGCACTAATTGATTGTGGTTCAGATGAATACGAGGTCGTGGTGGGGTTGAGCGGAGCCAGTTTGTCGATGAGCTCCACTAGGCAATCGGTGAAAGCTATATCGTCGTCAAGATGCTCGATAGCGCCACTCAGGGCCTCCATCAATTGGTGCTCAGAGATGTCAGCTTTAGCGATGGTCACGCTGGCTTGCCGCTTACGGCTGGGCAGGGATTTCATCAGATGAGCAAGCCAAGAGGATTCGTCTGAGGAGGCGGGAGGGGCCAGTAAAGCAAGTTGAGTTGGACGCTTGCCGGTGAAGACTAGGCGCGCTATGCGATAGAGTTCTTCCTTGGCACCCCCCTCGTTGTCGCTGTTTACCAATTCGGCCAGATTGCTGGCCATGCCGGGTAGCTTGGCACTAGCCAGTGTTTCAACGCGTGCGCGCTCTAGTGCGTCATACCACGGTCGCTGTTCATCGCTGAAGCGTTCTTCCTGAGAAGTGCCATGCCAGCGGCGCCATGCTGCCAGCGCATCGGCAGTGCTTCGTGTCGGGACATCCCAGAGCGTAAGAAGAGGGAGATGGTGTGGTACCTCTCTGCCGGCAGCGTAGGTTCGCTCCCAGGCTGCGGCAAGTTCCTCACATCGTGATGTGTCAGTAGAGAGGGCTGGCATCACGACTGTCCAGATAAAGGTCGACGTCGAAGCAGCGCTGGTAGATCTCGTTGATGAGTGGGCGTTCTGTTTCGTCGCAGCGGTTGAAGAAGGTCATGCGCATTGCCTCGTGGGTGTCGGCGAGGAGGGCGGCATTTTCACCCCAGGACACCAGGGTGCGTAGCGATATCAGTGAGGATAGGTCTCCTTGTTCAAATGCTCGGCGTGCCAAGTTAGCGAAAGCCACCATTCTCGCAATGCTGACATGGGGTAGGTCAGGTAGGCGTGACTGTAAGATGGCTTCTTCCTGCTCTGCGGGCATGTAGCCCAGTTCGGTAATGACCTGCCAGCGGTCCAGTTGGGCTTGGTTAAGCGCTTGAGTGCCGGCGTAAAGGCCGCTGGGATCACCCTGGCCCGCCGTGTTGGCTGTGGCGAACAAGCGAAAGTCCGGGTGAGGGGTAATCACCTGGTTTTGATCGAGAAGTGTCAGCTTGCCGGAGGATTCCAGTACCCGCTGTATCACGAACATGACGTCAGGGCGGCCGGCGTCGTATTCATCGAAAATCAGCGCCATGGGGCGCTGCATAGCCCATACCAGCATCCCCGGCACGAACTCAGTCACTTGATGGCCATCGCGAATCATGACCATGTCTCTGCCGATCAGGTCTGCACGCGTGACGTGTCCGTCCAGATTGACGCGCATACAGGGCCAATTCAGTCGGGCGGCAACCTGCTCAATATGCGAGGACTTTCCGCTCCCATGGGGGCCATGCAGGTAGACCCTGCGATTATGGGCAAAGCCTAACAACAATGCGCGTGTTACCTCGTGGACGAAGCGAAAGGCGTCGTCCTGTTCAGGTACGTGAGAGTCGGCCTCATAGAAGGCTGGTACCGTCCAGGGTACCTTGATTTGAAAGGCCTTTTGGGTATCGCAGATGGCCTCTGGACGTAACTGGTTCGAGTCATTCATGACGGCGATACAAGGTCCTAGTCTGTGGGCCAGTCATACTGCCGGCCCATCATTCGGTGGGGCGTTTCGCATTGGGTCTTGAGCGAGTGTTGGTACCAAGCAATGCGCTGCCATCAAGTCTGTTTCCTTATCAGCCAAATTAGCAGATCGTCCCCATCAAGCAACAAAAAGCATCTTTTTGTATTTTTATGTTACCTTGAGGTGAGGAGCAAGGGGCTCTCATATTGCGAGGCCCTTGCGTCATCATTGGCTCGGCAGCATCGTCAGAAGGATATGACAAGGTGGCTTCCTCCTCTCAATCACTAACACTGAGCACAGAGTTTCGCCTGTTGCTTCTGTTGTCTCGCTTGAAACTTGACGGCACCCAGGAACGGGCGGCACGGGGTCTCTGCGATGAGGTGGAGGACTGGGAGGCGGTTCACCACATGGCGACTCATCGCTTTGTCCTCCCCCTGGTCTATCGTCACCTGTGTCACCTTGAGCCACCTTCGTTGCCTGCAAAGCAGCTGGCCCTAATGAAGCAGCAGGTAATGGGCCAGTATAGGCACGACCTGAATATGATCGCTAGCCTGGCAGAGATTCATCAGCAGCTGCTGGAACCGTTGGAAATCCCTTATGTGACGTTCAAGGGGCCATCGCTGGCTGTGTGCTACTACGATGAGCCCGCCATGCGCTTCTCTCGGGATATCGATATCTTAGTGCCCCGAGGACGAATGGCAGAGTTGTTGGATCGTGCATTGGTCGCGGGGTATAAGGCGCTTGACCCTCAGGAACTGACCAATACTCCCGCCAGTTTGGATTTCGTTGCGTGCCACCAGAAAGTGATAACGCTGCTTTCACCGCGGGGCATTGCCATCGAGTTCCACTCTAGAATCGATAATATCGGCACGGTTTACGATTCGCGTGGGCTCATAGATCGGGCCGAGTCGGCCCGCGTGGGCAGTTCGGATGTGTCGGTTCTGCCAACCGATGAGCTCTTCGTATACATCTGCTGGCACCATACCAAGCATTTTTGGTCTCGCCTGCACTGGTTGGTAGACCTTGACGCGATTCAGCGTCACCCGAGCTTCGATCGGCAGAGAGCCCTTGCCTGCGCCGAGCGTCACGGCTTAAGCGCCACGGTGGAGGTATGTTTGAGAATGTCCGAGCTATTGGGCTCACCCGAATTTGACCCTCAAGGCCACGATGACGAGCGAGTCAATGAGCTGTTGAAACGTTCGCTTGAGGCCATGCAAGGGGATCTTGAGCTCGAACATCGATTGGGCGAACTGAAGCCGACCCCGGATTTTGCCTTTCACTGGCAGACAGATCGTAGCCATCGACTTCGCTGGCAACTGTTGGGCTGGCTGCGCATTTTTCGACCAAGCTATGCCGATTACCACGGGTGGCCATTGCCCCGAACCTGGCAATGGCTGTATCGACCCCTGCGACCCTGGCGAGAGAGCCGTCGCCGCTGGGACTAATCTCGACACTGACTAGCACCCGGGAACGTTATGCTTTCCATAGCCAAGTTGATGGCGCCACTTTCCACCTTGTGTCGCATTTTTCCCATCCTTTGGGCCAGCAGTAGAAAGTGGACCTTGATATCCACTGGCCTGATGGTGCTTGAGATTGTCTTTGGCTTGGCGGTGCTATTTCTCCTCAAGCAGCTAGTCGATGTCGTGACGACCATGCTGAGCAGTGAAGGACCAGCAGATGGTATTCGTTACGTACTCTGGGCGGTGGCCGCTACAGGCTTATGCTCGCTGGGGTTTTTGGCCGCCCGAGGGTTTTCCGGGCTTGCCAGAGAAACCCAGGGATTGCTGGTATCGGAGAGTATTGACAAGGACATCCATGAGCGGGCAGTGCGTGCGGATCTGGCTTTCTACGAGAGCCCGCGCTATTTCGACACCTTGCAGCGCGCCCGCGCGTCAGGCAATCAGCGTCCTGTGCAGGTCGTCAATAACCTGATGTTGCTGATCAAGAATACGCTGATGCTTGCCGCCATCGTTGTGCTGCTGGCCACTATAAATTGGATGCTACTACCGCTGCTTCTGGTGGCCATTTTACCTGCGCTGTTGGTTAGGCTGCGCTTTACTCGTCGGCTCTTCGATTGGCAGCACAAGCGGACACAGATGGAGCGTCGGGCGGGCTACCTGGACTGGCTTTTGACGTCGGACATCCACGCTAAAGAACTTCGTCTGAATCAGCTCGGTGACTTCCTTCGTGAAAGATATGCCGAACTTAAAGCGCTGATTCGAGAAGAAAGATTGGTCATCAGCCGCCAGAGGACCATTGTCGAGGTTGGTGTGTCGGCAGTGGCCACGGCCGCTTTTTTCTCGGCACTAGGCTACCTTGCATGGGAAACCTCAGAGGGCCGCAACAGCGTCGGTGATCTAGTGCTTTTCCTGCTGGTTTTTCAGCGCGCTCAGTCCATGGGGCAAGAGCTCGTTGGGCAGCTGTCACGGCTCTATGAAGATCATCTCTATATAGGGCTGCTTTTTGAGTTTCTGGATGTGCGCCCGATTGTATCTGAACCCGATTATCCCTTGCCATTACCGACTCGTATGAGCACAGGAGTGCGCTTTGAGAATGTTAGCTTTTGCTATCCTGGAACCCAACGAGAAGTACTGAGCAACATTAATCTTACTATTCGGCCGGGTCAGGTTGTGGCGTTGGTGGGTGCCAATGGGTCCGGCAAGACCTCATTGATCAAGTTGCTCTGCCGCCTATACGACCCCAGTTCGGGACGTGTCGTTTTGGATGGAGTAGACGCCCGGGAATACTCTCTCGAAGACTACCGTCGAAAGTTTAGCGTGATTTTTCAAGATTACGGTAAGTATGCGGATACCGTACGTAGCAACATTCGATACGGCGATATCCGTCAGCCTGAGGAGACGCCGCTGGTCGAGGCGGCGGGAAAGAAATCGGGAGCGGATCCCTTCATTCGTTTCCTGCATAGCGGCTACGACACGCCGCTTACCCGCATGTTCGACGACGGCCAGGAGTTGAGCATCGGCCAATGGCAGAAAGTGGCGCTAGCCCGGGCTTTCATGCACCAGTCCGAAGTCATCATCCTTGATGAGCCTACCAGCGCCCTCGATCCTGGAGCTGAATTCGACTTGTTCGCGAACTTCCGTGAGCGGATCGACCATCGTGCCGCTTTAGTGATCAGTCATCGGCTTTCCACGGTGAGAATGGCGGATTATATCTACGTGCTTGATCAAGGCGTGATCCGCGAATCAGGAACGCATAACGAGCTTATGCAGCAACAGGGAATTTACTGCGAGTTGTTCAATCAGCAAGCGCATCACTACCGCAAAGTGGGGACCTAGCATGGATTCGGTTTGTCGGATAGCGAGAGCACGACCATGAGCGGCATGTGTGGAATCATTCGCTTTGATGGTGGGCCGGTCAGTCGCACCGAGCTCGAGCGGATGGTGAGCCGGGCAAAACACCGCGGACCTGATGGAGTTCATTACCACTGCGTAGGGTCTGTGGGGATTGCCTGTCTGTCGTTGGATATAACGTCTGACGGAAGTGGGGCATGCCGCCCGATCGTAGACCCGGCAAGGCGTCTAGTTTTTGCGGCCGATGCACGGCTTGATAATCGCGCCGAGTGTCTCGAGGGCAAACCGGTGAGCCGTACTGATAAGACAACCGATGCCGAACTCATGCTTGGCACCCTGCTTCGCCACGGCGAACTCGGCCCTGGGCGACTCATTGGTGATTTCGCTTATGCACTCTGGGACGAAGGCCGCTGTGAGCTGCGGCTGGCGCGCGATGCCATGGGCATGCGCTCGCTCTACTACCGCGTGGAGCCCAAGCGTGTGCTGTTTGCCACCGAGGTAACGCAAATTCTCGCCGCCGAAAAGGTGCCGAGAAAGCTTAATGAGCAAACGGTGGCCTGGTATCTCGCCGGTATGCAGGTACCGCAAGGATCTGTGTTCTATGAGGGCATCGAGGAGGTCAAGTCGGCTGAGGAAGTTGTGATCACAGTGCATGGTCGCATACACAGGCGCGCCTATTGGCGTCCCGACCCCAGCAATCGCATTCGTTACCGTGACGAACGTGAATATGCTGACCAGTTGCGCGAGATTCTGCTAGAGGCGGTGCGTAGTAGGCTTCGCGTGCGATCACCAGTTGGCGTAAGTCTAAGTGGAGGGATGGATTCGGCGACCATCGCTTCGATTGCAGGCTGGCTTGGCGAACAAGAAGAACATATTCCCGCAATGCGTGCATATAGCTGGGCGTTCTCAGACTTTCCTGAGTGTGATGAGCGGGAGAATATCTACCGCATTACTGATCGTTACCAGATTCCGACGCATGAGATACCCGCCGAGGAAACCTATCCTCTGGTCGATGAGACCGCCTATGTCCCGCATGAAGATGATCCCTTTACTACGATGTTTCAAACCTTCCTGATTAGAGGGTTAACGGCTGCCAAGGCTGATCGGGCTGTGGAGATGTTCTATGGATTTCGGGGCGATATGATGTGCGGAGGGAGCGTAAACGACGTGCCGGGGATGCTGCGTGCGGGATTATTCGCTGACGCTCGAGTGGAGCTGGCGAGATTGTCACGGCTATCCAGCTTATCCAAAGCCTCTACGTTGTCACGCTATGTACTGCGCCCGGTGGTCGAAGACGTCTTTCCCAGGGGATTCGTTGTGTCGGGGCAGCTCGCTTCACAGCGACTAAGGTCGCTGGTGGGTGGGGGGGGCGTTGAGAAGCGTTGTACAATAAGGTGTGGTCCTGCATTGCGCGCCGAAGAGCATGTGCGCGAAAGTTTTCTGCGACGGACGGCGCTGCCGGCCAGTGATCCGGTCACCTTGGCGGCGCAGACTTGGCCGGGGGCAGCGAGTCGACAGCGCTATATTCACATCTTCTCTCCGCTTGTTATGCGCGGGGTCATGCATTCAGAGCGTCTATGTGCAGGGTATGGCATGGGTTCTGCCGACCCTTGGAGTGACCGGCGCATAGCGGAATTCATGCTCGCCTGCCCCCAGCATTGGATAGGCAGGGCCACCGACGTGAAACGGCTACCGCGACATGCCATGGAAGGTATCATGCCTTCGGCAGCCATCAATGCCGCTCAAAAGGTATCGCCCGGACCATTGTATCTGCATGCGCTGCGCGAGAAATCATACAAAGCGGTGGTCGATCTCATGACCAATAGCCGCTGTGCCGACCTCGGCTACATTGATGAGGATGCGTTGCGTGTGCGGTTTGATCAATTCGTAAAGGGAGAAGTGCCGGCATTTGATCTTTGGTCGACCCTATCCCTCGAGATATGGCTTCGACGCTACTGGACATAGATGACGTCGGTGTAGGGTTTCTGATGATAAGAAAAAGTGATGTGGACTGTTTTTATAATTTCATTATTTTTTGTTAGGAAAAGCATACGGTCCTGATGTGGCCAGTTGAGCCTTGGTTATCTAATATTTAACTACAGAGGTGGGGAATGATCCAGGCCTCTTATCATGAGGTGATATTTATGAATAACCAACGTCTACCTTCAAAAGAAGGTACTTCCCGTCGAGAGTACAACACTCCGCAGTTAAAGTGTTGGGGTACCGTGTCGGATATTACGAAAGTGGGCTTAACCAATCCAGGTGATGATGTGTGGCCCGGCAATGCGGATCATGTCGGGGGAAGTATTACGCATAGCAGCGCTGGTGGAAGCAACGGTTAATATGTTGTTAATTCAAAAAATAGTTGCTATGTGATTAACAGATATATTATACGTTGCGCCATTTTATTTGCTTTTTTGGTGCGGAGGTTGCTTTGGATGCTATCTTGCTTTTTGATGGTAGTGTGGATAATAAGCAACTTCTAAGATTTGCTCATAAAGATGACGTGGCTTCTTCCCTGCGGGCCTTGGGGGAAGGTTTTTTTGTGAACCCACTATGGGGCGATCTGGCCGGTTCATCACTTGTTGGGTGTGCTCACCCCCAGCCTATGCTTGCAGTTTTTGGGAGTTTTAATTCTACGCAAAGAGCACGCTTAAGGGAGCTATCAAATCAAATAAAAGAGGTGGGTAACAATCATAAGTATATAGATTATCATGACGCTGAGCGGAGTGCGGAGCACCTTGCACATAAGTTGATTAAATACTTCGGTCGCGATGAACTGTCACGTTTTCAGTATACGGCGATCCCTAGAGGCGGATTGATAGTGCTCGGTATGTTGTCATATTTACTTAATTTGCGTCCCGACCAGATTGTGATGTCGGATAAATTAACGCCCAGTTCAACCCATAAGACGCTGGTAGTGGTCGATGATTGCGCGCTGTCTGGCGTCCGATTTCAGCAGTTCCTGAAACAGGTCGGTAGCCCTAGAGTTGTTTTTTGTCCACTGTATGCGGCGTCTGCATTGTGTCGTGCCATTGAACGTGCAGAGCCGAGCGTCGAAGTTTGTATAAATGCCAGGGAGCTTTATGATATGGCGCCCGAAAAGTTCGGTGCGTCATATCCCCAATGGCGTGCCCGGCAACAAGATTTAATGACTGGCCATGGCTACTGGGTTGGCATGGTTGAGCATTTCGCCTTCGCCTGGTGTGAGCCACAAACGAAATATTGGAATACCGGGACCAGTCAATTCGAGGCTGGTTGGAACGTTTTTCCACCGGACCTGTGCCTTAATCGCCGCATTGCCTTCGAGAAGATGCGTCGTGATTATTCAAATGGCAATCAAAGAGTTGTCGCTCTTCAATCCAGTGGTTCAGGTCCCATTTGTGTCGCTAGTCGTGTTCTGTGGGCGGAGATCGATACGACAATCGCGGTCGCTCGTATGCCGGAAGACGCGTCAGAATCGACGTCGTGCTTTGGCCTGGAAGGCGTGGCTGCCGATATGTGGCGCTGTGTACTCGAGCATGGCACGCTTGAGGGCGCCGAATCGACGTTGCTTGAGTGTTATGACGTTGACCCGGCAAGGCTTCGAGAGGATCTTGCTGCATTGGTATTAGAGCTTGAGCAGAATGGGATATTGCGCAACAATAATCCGTTGTAGTGTCTTTTAACTAGAATTACTAAGGAATCGTGGCGAACATGAAGTCAAATCGGTACTGCGTCTTCGGTTTCTGCCTTGAAACGGATTATCGTTTTCGTACACCGATGACTGCAGCATCGCCTGAAGCTGAGACTGATCTGTTATTTACCTGCCGACTCGTTGCCCATAGCTATAGCACACCAACCAATGACTGTCTCTACCTTAGCCCAGCCAAGAACCGTTATGGCGAAAGTGCGTTGCAGGTGTTTGCATTGAAATTTGGCTTTATCTTGCACTTCCCTCGTATAGCCGATTTTATATTGCGATCGGGTGAGATTACGTGCGAACTATTCGATCCCAAGCTCAATTGTATGATCGAGATCTGTCTGCTAGGGCATGTTATGTCCTATTATCTGGAAGCCTCTGGCGTGGCGGCTCTGCACGCTGGTGCGGTGGCCATAGGTGATCGTGCGGTGCTATTTGTGGCCGACCGTACGGGGGGCAAGAGCACCTTGGTAGCCTCCATGGTGCAAGCGGGCTTTCCCCTGATCGCCGATGACATTGCTGCGTTGGAATCACTCAATGGCACGGTAGTTTGTCGGCATGGATTTCCACAGCTTAAGCTTACTCCCGAGCAAGCGCTGCGATTTGCAGGGCGTGCCGATGGCTTCCCGTTGGTCCATCCGGATTTCAGCAAGCTGAGTGTTCCCGCAAGTGAGGTTGGCTCTGTCGCCGCAGCTTCGCTGCCTGTCTCTTGTGTCTATCTACTCGAGCGTCGGACAGATGGTTACGACGGTGATGATAGCGCCCCAAGAATACAGATTAAACCTGTGCTTACAGGGGATTCGCTGACGCAGTTAGTTCGTCACTCTTTTCTTGCAAATATCGTTGAGAGGCGTGGTGCCCTCAGCGATTTTTCGTGTGGCGATGGGCGAAGCGGTAGGGGGGGAGAAGAGTGGCATATCAGCCGGTTTCACCGTTTAGCAAAAATGGCGCAAGGCGTGTCCGTCAAGCGCTTGTACTATCCGTCAGGGTACAAAAAACTGCCACAGGTTCATGCTGCTATACTTGAAGATGTGAAACGCTCATCCTAACGGTTGGTTGTGATTTTCGTTGATTTAAAATTTTAAATGAACGCTACTGAAACGTGCCCTAGTCAGTGCCTGCCTTGTGTGGTATCTCGGCATAATCATCCTGTGGTGTTTTCCATGCAAGAATTTTCGCGTGATTATTCACTGAACCTGCAGTCTCTCCGAGTTCCCTCTTGACGGTAGATCGACAATACGATGTCGACATGTTCAACCAAATCTCTGCCTTAGCCCTTGGTGATGGGCAGGCAGAAGCCCCCGGCAACTCACAAAACTTGTTGTGAAGAAGGGCAGTGGCGCTACCACCCACTACCCTACACTTGATAAGAAACATGAGTTCTTACAAGCCGTCGAGGCTGCTGCCAGTACTGGCCACGCTGCCAGGTAGTCCGACGGTCGGAAGTAAAAGGCTGATTACCCGGTTCCAGCGCGCAATTGGTGCGGTAGTGACATAGATGACATCCTGTGGCTGCAGGATAAACTGGTTACCCAGCGTAAAGGCAACCGCATTCCTTACATCAAGTTGGTAAACTGTTGCCAGCTTTTCAGCACCTACCTCTTCTCCACGAATAACGAAGATGCCCGAGGGCTCAGCAGTATTCTCTATTATCCCGCCTGCACGTGCCAAAGCACCGGTAAGCGAGAGACGTTCGCTCCCCAATTGAATGCTGCCTGGATTTCGGATTTGCCCCATGATAGCAACTGCCTGATTTTCTGAGGTGGGAACATATAAAATGTCTCCATTGCGCATCAGGCGATTTTCCCTCAGATCTCCCCTTCGCAACAAAGCGTAAAGCGAAATTGGAATTTCATCTCCATCGCGGGTTAGGACAACATTGTGCCAGTTGGCATTGACCAGGGCGCCCCCAGCTTGGCTGATAGCATCAATAATTGTCAGAGGCACGCTGGTGATGGGCAAAGTGCCCGGCTGTGAAACTGCGCCGCTGATATAAACCTTCTTGGAATTGAAGCCGGCAATCCGTACGTCCAATTGAGGATCGGTGATGTACGAGGACAGCTGACGGGTCAGCAGGCTTCGAGTTTCATCCAGTGTCCGGCCGACTACCTTTACCCGACCGATATACGGATAGAAGATGGTACCGTCGTTGCGCACTCGGTTGCCGGCTTCAGCGGCGCTGCGTTCTGCGCCGGCGGGAATCGTCAGCTCTGGATGGTCGTAGACAATAATATCCAACACATCACCTACGCCGATCTGGTATTCATAGTCCTCCAGTTCGCTGCGCAGTGCCGCTGGCATGGCGGTGGCCCTAGGCAATGGCATGGGTTGATAATCAGCCACCAGGCTTTGGGTGATAGGCATGATGTCTATCTTCTCGTTGAAAGAAATGCTCTCGGACTCGTAATCCATGTGGCTGCCTGGTGCCAAGGCGCAGCCACTTAGAAGGCCGAGTGTCAGCAACGCAACGGGTAATAAACGGCGGCAAGAGCTGTAGGTCATAAGAGGTTCCTTCCTAGATATGTCTGGTCTGCAGAGGTTGCCGCCCAGACGTAATAGTTCCCATAGACTCATTATCTCTTATGACAAATCTAATCAAAGAGACTGAGTATGCCTTCTAGTTAGTTTCTTCTAGGTTACTTTATATATCAGAAAATTAGCATATTAACTATATTCGCCTGGGCTATATAACAATCAGCTTAGCAGCCTTCCTGAAAAACGGGCAGAAATTCTCCAGCCGCGTTATCAAATTTACTAAATACGATTCTGATCTATCCGGAAGCCAGGCAACATTGCGACCGCTCATCTCACGCGGAAGCCCCTCGCACTCAAGGTGATGTGATCCCCTCGCCTGTGTCGGACCCTCGTTACTCCTCTGGACAATTTCTTGAACATAGTATCGCGCGGACCCGCGTATTCGGCCTCATCAAAGCATGACGGGCCGTTGAGCCCGTTTCACGTATGGCCGTTCAGGTCAGCGCTGTGCGAGCTGCCAGCTCCGAATCGCTGTGGTGTCTACCTCGCGGAGGACTATCTGTTGTTGCATCAGCTAGCCAGAACGCATTAAACCGCATGCCTTGCAACGTCTTACGTCGGAGCGTCCTGCATAGCACATAGAGAACGCTGCCTGTGGAGCGGCGCGCACTCGTCTCAAAAAGACTAATTGACTGTTATCAGGTGGAGAGCCGTATGCTTCGGCCTCTTTAATGGGGGAAGGCCGGGGGGAGGGCTATCAGATTTCAGATAGCGACCTGGTAAGCATCTCCTTGCGGTTGTCTTAGACCGAAAGGCGGCTTGATGCCTGTCAACCTGAACGCACAGCTACGGAATATACTGGGCTGCCCCCTTCCCCTTAAAGTCATCGCCGGTGGGCTCAAGAAAATTGATGTAAGGCTTAATGCTCTGCAATAACGTTGTGCCTAGTAAATAAAGTAGTCATGGTATTAGTTTCCCCATATGGAAAAAGGAGTAAAGTCGTCGATTTATGATGAGAAAAATCACCTTGGAACTTAATGTCACGTGGATTACCATTCTGTTACATGGAAAATTATCTTGAGCGGAAAAGAGATAAATTAGTAATGGAAAGGATGTCTCGGCACTGCCTGAAAGCCGGAGGAGATAAAGCTAAAATAAAGTTAGCTCTTTGATCTCCTAAGGGTGCGCCAAATTTAGGTGTATGGCTGGAGTAGATGCTGCTATTTAAAAAAATATAAAAAAACACGTTCTCACCAAGGGCACTCAAGGGAATGATCAATGTCACTTCTATCACTAAATCGCCTTTTCCGTCTTCCGCGGAAGTATAAGCGCATCATTCAAGTTTCTACCGATATCGCTATGCTCGCTTCAAGCTACCTTGTGGCCATGTTGCTCAGGGTTGAAGACTGGGGGGCTACCTTTGATCCGCGCGCATGGATCGTTTTCTTAGGATCATTACCTTTTAGCATGTTTTTTTTCATAAATCTTGGTTTCTATCGGGCTGTTATCCGGTACATCGGCGAAAAGGCATTAATAAATATATCTGCTGGAATTGTGTTGTCCGCTACTGTCTTAGCGGTTTTAAATTTCATGATGGGCTTCCCAGTGCCTCAATCAGTCGCTTTTATTTATGCCATGCTGGCATTGATAAGTGTTGGCGGTATACGGTTTTTCTTGCGCAGTCTAAATGCCATGCAGAACCCCGTTCGGCATAGGGTGCGTGTGGCGATATATGGTGCGGGTCAGGCGGGTTCGCAGCTCGCATCATCACTAAGGCAAGGTAGTGAGTATACCCCCGTTGCGTATATTGATGACTGGAAGGGTATGCATGGAACGCATGTCGAGGGGTTGAAGGTCTACCCTCCCTCAGCTTCAAAGAAGCTAATCGATGACTATGGAATCGAACGTATCCTACTCGCGATGCCAAGCGCCCCTCGTTCTCGTCGTCGTGATATCTTCAGATCACTTGAATCGCTTCAGGTGTCCGTGCAAACCGTACCTGGGATGGCTGATGTGGTGGCTGGTCGGGCGAGAATCAATGATATCCGCGATGTCGCTTTAGAAGATCTCCTGGGACGCGACCCCGTACCACCTGACCAGGCTCTGATGGCTGCCAATATTCGCAACAAGGTGGTAATGGTAACGGGTGCAGGTGGCTCAATCGGTTCTGAACTGTGTCGACAAATTCTGCGACAGCACCCACGTGAACTGCTGTTGTTCGAGATCTCCGAGTTTTCGCTGTATCAGGTAGAGAATGAGCTGCTGAAAATTGTTCAGGCAGAGGGATTAACGGTATCGATAAGAGCCTTGCTGGGCTCCGTACAGAATCGTGCTCGCATTGAAATATTAATGCGCTCTTTTGGAGTGCAAACCATTTACCATGCAGCCGCCTATAAGCATGTTCCGATGGTCGAACATAATATTGTAGAAGGCGTTCTCAACAATGTCTTTGGAACATTGGAAACCGTTACCGCAGCTATCGACTGCCGAGTAGAGACCTTTGTTCTGGTATCCACTGACAAGGCAGTACGGCCCACCAATGTCATGGGCACTACTAAGCGCATTGCTGAATTGATATGCCAAGCGGCTACAAGCCGTCAGTTGACCACTCGTTTTTGTATTGTGCGCTTTGGCAATGTCCTTGGGTCATCAGGCTCTGTTGTTCCATTGTTCCGGAAGCAGATCAGCCTGGGTGGGCCAATTACGGTTACTCATCCTGAAATTACACGTTACTTTATGACCATTCCTGAAGCTGCCCAGCTTGTTATTCAAGCCGGTGGGATGGGGCGTGGCGGTGATGTGTTTGTTCTCGACATGGGGGAGCCGATAAAAATAGCCGAGCTGGCTAGGCAAATGATCCGCCTATCTGGACTTGATATGTTATCCAAGGATAATCCTGTCGGTGATATAGAGATTACATATAGCGGCCTCCGGCACGGAGAAAAGTTGTTTGAGGAGCTCCTCCTAGGAAATGATATTTCTCCTACGGCACATCCTCGAATAATGACCGCTCAAGAAGAATTTTGGCAGTGGCCACGTCTCAATGAATACCTGCATCGGCTGCACTCTGCTGTATTAAATGCGCAGTACTTAGTTATAAGTGAGCTTTTGCAAGAGGCACCTACGGACTACCACCCACTTGGCCCAATTTCTGATATAACATGGCAGCAGTGTAGTACACGACCAAAAGTTAATAACCCCGTATTTAATAAAAACGAAGTCTCGGAACTAGTTTCTGAAGCTGATAAATATCAAGCAAGCATGTTAAAAAGTTCAGTCGTCACACTGGCCAAGGGTAATAACTTTTGATGGCAAGGGAGGGCAATAGATCATGGGGATAGCACTAGATGTAACAGGTGTCCGTTTGGCGATTATTGGCCTTGGCTACGTGGGGCTTCCATTAGCGGTGGAATTTGGGAAAAAATTCCCAACAGTGGGGTATGATGTCAATACCCAGCGCATTGCTCAATTAAATGATTCAATCGATATTACTCGCGAAGTGGAGCCTGAATTGCTACGAATGGCTGAGCATCTCTCATTCACCAGTGAGCGAGAAAGGCTAAGCGGATGCAATGTGTATATCGTTACGGTGCCTACTCCCATCGATAGTCAGCATTGCCCTGACCTCAGTCCCTTGTT
Organism: Halomonas salinarum; assembly: GCF_012062845.1. Taxonomy (GTDB): domain Bacteria; phylum Pseudomonadota; class Gammaproteobacteria; order Pseudomonadales; family Halomonadaceae; genus Onishia; species Onishia salinarum. Next base: position 212,608 of record NZ_WWNB01000003.1, on the reverse strand, counting down.
AATGGCTAGCAGGACTTTGGGTCAGGTCGTGAGCCATGGAGATGTGGTGATCTATGAATCCACGGTTTATCCTGGGGCCACCGAAGAAGAGTGCATTCCTGTAATAGAAGAGGTGTCAGGCCTGATCTACAATGTTGATTTCTTTGCTGGTTATAGTCCTGAACGTATCAACCCTGGGGACAAAGAACACCGTGTCACATCCATTCGTAAGGTGACATCGGGCTCGACTCCTGAGGTGGCTGACTTTGTCGATAAACTGTATGCGTCGGTCATCACTGCAGGTACTTTCAAGGCAAGCTCGATTCGTGTAGCGGAGGCAGCCAAGGTTATCGAGAATACACAACGCGACGTGAATATCGCGCTTATTAACGAGTTGGCGATGATATTCAATCGCTTGCATATCGATACTGAAGAAGTGCTTCAGGCGGCAGGCACGAAATGGAATTTCTTGCCTTTCCGACCTGGGTTAGTGGGTGGGCACTGTATAGGCGTAGATCCCTACTATCTGACCCATAAAGCCCAGCAAGTAGGGTATCACCCGGAAGTTATCCTATCGGGTCGCCGCATCAACGATGGTATGGGCGCCTACGTAGCCAGTCAGCTCATCAAGCAGATGATCAAGCAGCGCATTCACGCCCAAGGGTCACGAGTGCTAGTACTGGGGTTGACCTTCAAGGAAAATTGCCCGGATCTACGTAATACTCGGGTGATTGATATTATCCGTGAATTAGGTGATTTTAATATCAGCGTAGATGTTTATGATCCTCATGCTGATGTAGATGACGCTGTGCTTCAATACGGTATTCGTCCTGTAGATCAGCCGCAGGACGGGGTCTACGATGCGGTGATTCTCGCAGTATCTCATCGCGAATTCAGCGATATAGGCACAGCTAGAATTCGTGCCTGGGGAAAGCCCGAGCATGTACTCTATGACCTCAAATACATGCTAAATATTGGGGATTCTGATTTGCGCTTGTGATATGGTGTAGGCGTGGATTTATTTGATAAATGCTTTGTGTTGATTTGATATTGATAGTTAAATTCTGGAGTTGTCATTATAAAGTCACTCTTTTGCGGTTGTAGCTGCATTGATTCTTTTTAACTCGGGTTAACCTTTATGTGAGAAATACGCTACGTTATCCCGATAGCAGCATATCTCACGATGCAGCGAAATCAGTCTTACTGAATAGCAGGTCATCACCATCCTTAAAGCCCCCTAAGTGAGGCGCTTTAATTGCCGGGCCAGCCTGACAGGATGTTGTGGCAGAACAGATACCCTATCGTTGGAAGGCCAAATACATCGATATGGAAGTATCAGAAGCCAAGCGCTTTTCGTGACCTGGAAATCGAGAATGCCCGCGTGAAGAACTTGCTGGCGAATGCACTCTCGACATGGAGGAGTGATTTTTCACATTGATGGCGCTTCCTAATCGGGGGGAAAGGTCAATGAGACGCAGGGGCCTGTGGTCCCGGTTGAACAGCATCTGGGTGTTCGCCTTCATGGCGTTATTGATTGTGGTCCCCTGGGGCTATGCTTTTGTGCCCCTGCTAGCGGCAGGGACACTGCTGGCCGGCCTGGTGCTAGTATCCTGTGGGTCCGAATGGCGGCAACTCGACCGCGAGGATGGGCTGTTCTGCGCAGTTTTGCTGGCATATGCCTGCGTATGGTTGCTGGATGTGTGGCGAACTGGCCATTGGCCGGCGGGCGATGGGGAGCAAGGCTTACTGCTGCCATTATGGCCTTTGCTGGCAGCGGTGTTGCTAGTGGGGTTACGCCTTCATCCACCGAATCCGCCAGTGCTTTGGTGGGGGGCTGGGTTCGGTGCGCTGGGCGCTGGCAGCATTGCGCTTTATGAACGACTCGTGCTGGGGCAAGCACGTGCAAACAATGACATGAATGCTATTCCCTTCGGGAATCTCTCGTTGCTGTTGGGGGCGATCTCGCTGTTGGCAACACTAAGTTGTCTGAGCCAAGGCAGGCCTCGTCCCCAATGCCTGCTGACCTTCTCAATATTAGGAGGGCTGGCTGGCCTGTTGGGGTCGTTGCTCTCGGGGACACGGGGCGGCTGGGTCGCAGCGCCGTTTTTACTGTTGGTGGTGTATCGAGCGGCTCATGGTCTTGTGTCTGCTGGCATTCGTCAGCGCCTTGCCATAAGCGCTATGGCGGCACTGCTGGCGTTAGTTCTGCTATCGCATAATGGAGTGATAGGTCGAATGCATCTCGCCGTCAGTAACATTGAGCAGTACTGGCAGGGCGAGTCTCGCGGTACATCAGTGGGCCAGAGGCTAGAGATGTGGCGAGCTGGAGGGACTCTCTTACTTGAACGCCCGCTGACTGGTTGGGGGGAGGGGCGCTTAGAGGTTGCGCGCGATGCCGTGGTCAGGCAGGAAATGCTTCATCCCGGTATTCTCCGGCATGATCAGCTGCATAGTGACCTGATTGATACGGCGGCTCGTCGAGGGTTGTTGGGCCTAGTCGTACTATTGCTTCTCTACTGCGTGCCGCTTTGGCTGTTTTGGCGACGACTGGCAGACCCTGGCACCGCACCGGAGGTATGCCTGCTGGCGTCGGCCGGGATGATGGTGCCCATCGCCTTCATCGATTTCGGCCTCACTCAATCGATGCTGCGCGATGTTCGTGGCCTGAGTGGGTATCTCGGCCTCTGCGTGGTTTGTTGGGTGGCAGTTCGGCGGGCAGAGGCGGAATCTCGTTATCAGCAAGTGAGAACCTGCGTTATTAAGCCTCTCTTGGGATCAGAGCCTTAAGTCTGTTATGGAGACACTTTCCCTCTCCTGGCTCCTCAAGGAAAGACTGTACTATGCAACGTTAGCAACCCGGTATGGCCCGTTTCGGCTGCTTATTGCAGGAATCCTGGGCTTAGTAATGTCTGGCCCGAGCGTCTAACAACGATCGCCTTGCGACGTGCGAATAAGGGAAATGGCTGGTGAGCAGTGCGGCACGAGACGCCGATACCTCAACCCCTGTGTAGGCGCAGGTGCAATGCATGTACCTTTTCGGCGAGTTCCGGAACGGGCCCTTCGACGATGGCCGTTGGCACTACCTCTTGAATGGCGATCGGACGAACGGGCGGCGGCGCGACACCTAGTTCAGCTAGCCACTCCACCAGCTGTTCAGAGGAACTCGCATAGACAATGCGCCCCAGCCCGACCCAGCCATGGGCTGCTGCGCACATCGGGCAGTGTTCACCTGAGGTGTATACGGTGGCGTGCGCTCTTTCTTCAGGCGTCATATGCTCAGCCGACCAACGGGCCAGGAAGAATTCTGGATGCTGAGTGGCATCACCCCCTGCGACATGGTTGTGATCCTCGGCCAGTACAGTGCCATTTCCACTCACCAGCACGGAGCCAAATGGCTCATCTCCGGCTTCCAAGGCTTGCTCCGCTAGCGCAATGCAGCGTTCCAGGTGACGAATGTCCGTTTCATCGATCATCGTGTTTGCCTCTCAGGTTGGTTAGCAATGACGTGTGCCTCTCCAAGGCCGCCTGGAGAAGGCCTTGCATTCCTGTACTTGAGGCCATTGAGTCAGCCCGCTCTTGAAATGTCTACCGAGGAAGTGCGAAGACTCTGGACTTCAGGCTCTACACCTCAAACCATCTCTGTTGACGCCGATCCTTTCGCTGGCGGCGATGATGGCGGGTAGCGTTCCGGTACATTTGGGCGTCATCATTAGGCTACAGATTTCCATCGCGCTGACCACACTGCTGATGGCTTTAGATCGTATCGTGCTGTTGCCCTCGGTCTGGCACGTTTGTGCTGACCGCGTTTGGGGGCGTTTAGGTTTTAATCGTATTCCCGTCGCTAACCTTGTGATTGCCGACGGTTCCGGGATAAAGAAAGATGCCAACAACGAAAGAACTAGCTGCGCCAATTCCTCATGCGGGGGAGCCTGACTGGGCCACGGTGAATGGTATTCCGATCATGGAGTGTGACGAGCCTTTGATCCCGCTCAGCCTTGCGCCGCTGCCGATCAAGGTGTTTCCGGTCTATGCCAAGCAAGGAGTGCCTGGGGCCGTCGATGAGTGTTATGTCAGGGAGACAACCTATCGGCGCGTGCTCGAGGTGGCGCGCTCTCTGCCCCACGGCATGGGGCTGGTGGTGTTGGATGGATGGCGCCCTTGGCGTGTTCAGCAATACCTGTTCGACACCCTGTACGAGTCAATACGTTCCCATCGTAGCGACTTGAACGAGGATGAATTGACGATACAGACGCGCGAGTTCGTGTCCGTACCCAGTCAAAGTCAGCAAGCCCCCAGTCCCCACCTGACCGGTGGGGCAGTCGATGTCACGCTCTGTGATGCTGATGGAATCTTGCTCGATATGGGCACATCGTTCGATGAGCCGGTGAGGGAGTCACATACCGCCGCGTTGGAAGCCCTGACAGCGCCAACCGATCGACAGCGTATCGCAAGAGACAACCGGCGCCTGCTCTATAATGCGATGGCCGCCCAAGGGCTCACCAATCTGCCAAGCGAATGGTGGCATTACGACTGTGGTGATCAGCTCTGGGCCTATCACAGTGGGCGAGAGTCGGCGTGTTACGGCCCCACCGAGGTTGAGACCGTGGTGGATCGCTGGCGCAAGCAGCTATAGGCAGAAGAGCGAATTGGAGCGCGGAATGAGGGCGGCGCATCGCGCTCAGCCACGCTATGATATTGAGCGAACCATCAATCCGAGCGCCAGGGTGGCTGAAAAACTCAGTAGGGTGCCGAGCAGCACGTACTCGGTGAGTTTGCGGTCGTTACGTTCTCGAAGGTCACCGAATCGCAGTACCGACTTGGCCGTCAGCAGGAAACCTACGGCGGTCAGCTCGCCCAGCAGTACCAGAGTGAGCACCAGGAATCGCTCGAGCATGCCAATGCGGGCTCCGGCTGCCACTAGTGTCCCTGGATCGGAGACCTCATTGCTCCAGGGGCGCATGGCCAGGGCAATGGCGATCGCCATTGGGCGGGTCACCAGCAGATAGGCGCTAGCCAACGTCAGCACCGGTGGAGTGGTCATCCAGGCTGCGACCTCGACCAATGGCTGCAGGCTGCCAAGCCAAGTGAGCCAAACCCCGAGTAGCACCAGGAGGTGTAATAGTTGGTCGAGTAAGAACCAGCGAAGCCGCGACGGAACCAGGTGAGCCTTGCCAAGGTCGATCAGTGCATGGCTGATGGCCACGACCAGTACGCTGACGACCAACATGCCAGCCCCGCCGCCGGCGAGGGCAAGCACCAGTGTGACCAGCAAACCATGCAGCCCGGCATGCAGGTAGAGTGCGCGTGAGAAATGCTTATGCTGCTGCCTAGAGTCGACCCATTTCCGCGGCTGAAACAGGAAGTCCCCACATAGGTGGGCTAGCACCAAGCCAAGCAATGTCGCTATTTCAGGGTTGGTCATGAGGCTTTGTTCTCCGTGGCCAGGCGGTGTCTGAAGAAATCCAGGGTGTCGGCCAGCATTGACCAGCGCGCCGTACGCAGTCGTTTGTGCACGCTTGGCTGGCGGATGTTCAGTCGCTCGGCCATGGCCTGCTGGGACTCAGGGTGCCAGAACTTCAGATAGGCAATTTCCGCGGAGTGGTGTGACCAGCCGTCGACCAGCTCGCCCATATAGCGCACCAGAAGTGTCATGGCGTCATCTTCGGGGGCGTGGGGCCGTATCAGGGTGAGGTGCTCGCCTGTTTCAGTCAGCGCATCGAGAGCCTTGCCTGAGGCCACGAATACCGGCCCATCAGCCGACGCCAGGGGGCTATCTGGTCGCCACTCGTTGTGACCGACCGCCACGGCGACGCGAGCATCCCAGCGTTGCTCCTCGGAGTGCATGATCAACTCACCACGCAGCGCCACCGCGGCATCCAGGGCCGAACTGGCGTCGGGTATGGCCAGCTGGAAGCCATCCCCCCGGTAGCGCTCGAAGCGGCCTCCATAATGGCCGGCAAGTCGCTCTAACGCCGTCTCTAGTGCCTGATAGAGCGCCTTTGTCTCGGTGATTCGCTGTGACCCGATGAGGTCGCCGGTAAGCACGGCGATGGACTGCTTCATGTATATAGCCTCAATCGATGTCGTTTTCGGTTAATAATAGCCCTTAAGGTCTATTTTTCAAGATAATAGCCTTTATAGGCTATTATTTGTGTTGGGCGCCTACGTTGTGTCCGCTGCGATTTTGTATTTAAATAGTTGATATTGAGAGATTTTTTTGTGGAGACTCCAGCATAATCAAGCACTCAGCATTCTTCGCAAGTGCTGAGGCATATGATGCCTAGTGCGGCAGTAATGAGTTGTGAATCATGCATGCCATCTAGGTTGCGAACACTGCATCAGGGCCGTCCCAGGAAATATAGAGGGAGCAAAAGAGACACTCTGCTGGGGTCAGGTCATCATCGGGTGATAATATGTCATGTTTAGACCGCTCTGGCGTAAGCCCTCCTAGCGATTCACGATACTTTGCTTGATCTGAGCCCCTCTATGCTTTCCTCTGAGAATCCGGTATCTCCCCGTAATTGTCCGAACCTGATGACTATTTTTACTAGCACTTGCGTGTTCCTGCTGAGCGCTTTGGCACTTGTGATACCGAGTGGCTACTCAGTAGGGCCGGCGTTGTTGGTATTGGCGAGTCTGACTATCTGGGCTGCCCGCCCAGTATCCGACATTCGTCGCGAGGATCTCTTGATCATGGGATCACTCGCAGTATTCGGTTTGGTGGGGTGCCTGACGGCTGTGCTGGATGGACTGGGAAGCTCTGGTTTTGACAAACCCAGCCGATACCTTTTGGCTGTTCCAGCCCTGCTGGTGCTATTGCGTCATCCACCTCGACAAGAGGCATTATGGGCTGGGCTGGCGCTGGGCTCGCTAGGCGCGGGGACCATGGCTGCGTGGCAGAAGTTTGTTGCGGGAGTTGCGCGTGCTGATGGCTCAACAAACGCGATTCAGTTCGGCAATCTCAGCATGCTGATGGGCGTGCTATGTCTAGCGGGGATCGGGTGGGCAGTAACACAGCCCCGCCGACGTGCGTGGCTGTCCTTGCTGATTTTGGCGGCACTTGCCGGCGTCTTGGGGTCTCTGCTATCGGGTAGCCGAGGTGGCTGGGTAGGCATACCTTTCGTGTTGTTAGTGTTTTATCGAGGCTACGGCTACGGAGCAACACGTAAGCAAATCACTGGGTTGGCCCTGTGCCTGGTGCTTGCCGTGGGTCTTGTATATTCACTTCCTCAAATTGGTGTGCAACAGCGCTTTCATGAGGCCATCAGCAACGTGACACAGTATGTGTCAGGAGAGAAGAAAAATACATCGGTGGGGTATCGCTTCGAAATGTGGAAAGGCGCTACGGTGCTTTTTTTGGAGCGCCCATTGCTGGGGTGGGGAGACAGTGGCTACTCGCAGCGTATGAATGAGCTGGCTGACGAGGGCGTCATCATAGAAACCAGTGCTCGATTTGGGCACCCACACAACGAGTTCATGGATGCGGCAGCGAAGCGTGGATTACTGGGTATTGTTGCGTTATTAACCTTGTATTTGATTCCTATGCGTCTATTCGCCAAGCGGCAGGGAGATGGTGATGCGGCGACTAATGCTCTTGCCACTGCGGGTGTGTTGTTGCCCGTCGCTTTTATTGACTACGGCCTGACACAGGCTTTTTTGAGTCATAACAGTGGCACCATGATGTATGCATTTCTACTGATATCGGTGTGGGCGGTGTTACGCCAGCGTGAGCGAGAGCTGGAGTATGATACTGCATGATTGTAAATATTATGGCTTCATCGCCACGTGAAGGATGAATGGCCACAGAAATTCGAGATAAGCGCTAGGCTATGGGTGCAACTGGTGCCGCATTAGAAGCCGATCCTGCCCCCTTGATCATGCAATATCACTCACTCGGTGAAAGCCAATCCCCAGCGCCGAGTGTTTGGTTAATATCGAAGGCGCTCCGGCGGCAGTCGATTTTTCATCGAATCTCGCTGCCGCCGATCCTTGAGTCTGCAAGCCCCGGCGCTGGCCAATCACTCCGGGGTTTGTCGATAGGAGATGCCGCTTCTCTGGCAAGTGAGGAGAATCAGGCCAGCTGATTCCTGGCGGCACGTATCGTGTTGAGGAGCAGACAGGCGATGGTCATCGGGCCCACGCCACCGGGCACTGGGGTAATGGCCCCTGCTTTATCGGCGACCGAGTCAAATGCCACGTCCCCTACGAGCCTACGCTTGCCTTCCACCTCGGTGGCATGGATGCCGATGTCGATGACAGTGGCACCGGGCTTGATCCAGTTGGCGTTGATGAGTCCCTTCTGGCCGGCGGCGGCTACCACGATATCGGCGTTGCGGCACAACGACTCGATGTCCTTGGTGTGTGAGTGTGCAATGGTGACAGTACAGTCCGCCTGGAGCAGCAGGGCCGCCATCGGCTTGCCGACAATATTGGAACGCCCCACCACCACGGCATGCTTGCCGCTAAGTTCCGGATGTTCCTGACGCAGCATGATCATGCAGCCTTGGGGGGTGCATGGCACCAGCGATGCGTATCCGGCGGCGAGGGCCCCGACATTGAGTGGATGGAAGCCATCGACATCCTTGATCGGGTTGATGGCGCAGATCACCTCCTCCTCATTGAGATGCGACGGTAGCGGCAGCTGCACCAGGATGCCGTGCACCTCAGGATCATGGTTCAGCCGATCGATCAGCTGATTCAGGTCACTCTGGGTGGTTTCGGTACCAAGATAATGCTCAATGGACCTCATCCCCGCCTCTTTCGCCCGCTTCACCTTATTTCTCACGTACACCTGGCTTGCAGGATCCTCACCTACTAGCACCACGGCGAGCGTAGGCACCACGTCGTGCTCGGCCCTGAGCCGCTCAACCTCGGCGGCCACGTCCTGGAGCACCTGGTTCGAGAGATGTTTTCCGTCGATGAGTTGCGCCATGCTTACGTTCGCTCCTACTTGAAAATGATGGTCTTGTTGCCCGATAGGAACACCCGGTGCTCGGCATGTAATTTCACGGCGCGTGACAGCGCGACCGTTTCGGTGTCCCGGCCCAGGGCAACCAGCTCTTCGGGGTAGTAGGCATGGTTCACCGGTTGGACGGACTGCTCGATGATCGGCCCTTCATCCAGGTCCGCGGTCACGTAATGCGCGGTAGCGCCGATCAGCTTGACGCCGCGGTCGAACGCCTGGTGATAGGGTTTGGCACCCTTGAAACCGGGGAGGAAGGAGTGATGGATGTTGATGGCACGACCATGTAGCTTCTCGCAGAGATGGTCGGACAATACCTGCATGTAGCGCGCCAGTACCACCAGCTCGGTGCCGGTCTCGTTGACGATCTTGAGCAGTTCGGCTTCCTTCTCCGGCTTGGTGTCCTGAGTGACGGGGAGGTGGACGAAGCGAATGCCTTCCCGTTCAGCGATCGGCCGAGCATCCAGATGATTGGATACCACTGCCGTGATCTCGATGTTCAACTCGCCCTTACGGTGACGATAGAGCAGGTCGACGAGGCAGTGGTCGAACCGGGATACCATGATCAAGACCTTGGTCGGACGGTGGGCATCATGCATGGCCCATTCCAGGTCAAACTTTTCCGCCAGGTCGAGGAACCCGGAGCGCAGGTCGTCGATGGTGTGGGAAGCATCCGGCAGGATGCTGAACACGCTCCTCATGAAGAACCGGCCGGTGACCTTGTCGTCGAATTGTGCCAGCTCGATGATATTGCAACCTCGGTCCGACAGGTAAGAGGTGATGCCGGACACGATGCCTGTGCCGGTTTTGCAGCTGACGGTAAGGACGAATTGGTTGTCCTGTTCCTGTGAGGTGTTCATAAAAGGAAGCCTTATACCGTAATGGTTGTTTGCCGGGAACCTGGATGGTCACCATTGCCCGCTTATCGTTAGTAGGCGTTGGCACTTGGTTCAGAGGGCTGTCGCGTTTGTCATACGAGAATGAACGCCTACCCTCATGCGTAGTCTCTCTCGCGAGTGGTGCTATTGGAGGGAGCCCATGGCTCACGTCCCCCCAGCACCCCGGATCTTTCAATGATGCCTGCGACGGATGACTCCTGGCGATGGGCCATGACGTGCACGCCACTGACCCCCTCGATCTCTCGCAGTTGCTGGATTAGCTCAATGCAGATGTTGCGGCCTTCCGCCTTCTGATCCTTGGCGCCTTCCAGTCGCTTGATGATGGCGTCCGGAATGTGAACTCCCGGGATATGTCTGCGCATCCAGTCTGCCGTGCGTGCCGAGGCCAGCGGTCCCACGCCGGGCAGGATGAAACATTTTTCCAGCAATCCCAGATCCCGGGAACGGGCCATGAAGGTCTGGAAGCGTGGCAGGTCGAAGCAGTACTGTGTCTGAATGAACTGAGCGCCCGCGGCAATCTTCTTCGCCAACCGAAGAGGACGGAAGTCATGAGGCGGCACGAAAGGGTTCGCTGCCGCGCCGAGAAACACCCTCGGCGGATCGCTGAGTTTTCTTCCGCTAGCATACACATGCTTGTCGCGCAATCGGGCGACCGTCTCCAGCAACGACATGGAATCGAGATCGAATACCGGTTTGGCTTCGGGATGATCTCCCACCTGTACGCCATCTCCCGTCAGGCAGAGCATGTTGTGGATGCCCAGTGCGGCCCCTCCCAGCACATCCCCTTGAATAGCGATCCGATTCCTGTCCCGGCAGGAGATCTGCAATACCGCTTCGTAACCCTCCCGTGACAGCAGCGCACACATCGCCATGCTGGACATATGACAGTTGGCCCCAGAGCCATCGGTGGCGTTCATGCTGTCCACGTAACCGTCGAAGACGCGGGCCCGGGCGTAGACCTCCTCTGGGTTGGCGGAATCGGGGGGTGCCAATTCAGCGGTGATAGCGAAGTGCCCGGCTCTCAGTACATGTTCCAGCCGTCCGTCAGAGCTATAGCCCTGCACACCGGATGCCAGTTGGCCACGACCGGCTCCATCATTAATGCTCACTGCGAAGCCTCCTGGTGCTCTACGGGTGATTCCGATGCGCCGCGAGCCACGCGCAGCCAGGACGAACTGCCCTGGAGGCGATGGTCCACTGGCAGTTGCACCACTTGTATCGCGTCGGCTTCTTTCATCTTCTGGCTTCCCTCCCAGGCTTCGACCCAGACACAGAGCATCTCGGGATGTACTTCGCAGTTCCCGTTCTGCATCACACCTCCACAGGGGCCGTTGCGCATGGACTTGGGGCAGTTCATGGGACAGGACATGCCGGTAGAACTGAGAATGCACTGACCACACATTTGGCAGTCGAAAAGCACCCCCTTGCTGATCTCTTCTACCTTGGCCATTGGCTTTTCTGCACGCTGGTAGCCTACCGACTTCCACAGCGGGTGTAGCTTGACGATCACGGGTTCGAATGCCCGGTAGATGCGCTCAAACAATCTCGCGTGACGTGCGGCCCATAGACGAACGGAATACACAAGCTTCTCCTGCCACGGCAGCACCACCGTGGAGCCAATTGTTGCGAGCTGGATTGGTGACTCGTCTCTTGAGAGGGTTGGCCATCGTCCACTCAAGGCCTGGATGGCTTCGTCAAGCAGTTGCCGTTTAACGTCGGGCTCCATTGACGGTCATTTTCCTTCCAAGAGCTTTCACGAATCCAGTCATGTTGAGGGAAATCGCTGAGTTGGATGGCTCGAGGCCGTTTCTACGACGTCTCGACTGACGATCCCAGGCCACCATTCCCTCCGTAGCAGTCCTCGCACACTTTAGATGTTCATAAAGTAAGACGTCGCTCAAGCGGATACCGCTCTTGTCTTCTTAGGATCGAAGAACGGCTTCTCGACGACGATGGCATTCGCCGGACCCGACGAGGTTTGCACCCTCAGCTCTGTTCCGAGCTGAGAGTGCTCGACAGATACCATGGCCAGCGCAATATTCTGCTCGAGCCGCGGGGAGTAGACGGCAGACGTCACGTTGCCGACGGTCTCACCCTCATGACTCAGCGGCCAGAAGAAGGTGTTCGGCCCCCCAAGGGGCGCGCCCTCGATGCGTAGGCCGACCTGCTTGCGATTCACGCCGTTCTCGCGGATACGCTGCAGCGCGGCCTTGCCAATAAATTCAGCCTCCATGTCCGGCATGACCAGACGATCCAGCCCAAGTTCATAGGGATTGGTATCTATGTCCGCATCGGCATGATAGGAGAGCATGCCGCCCTCGATGCGGCGGATAGCGGACGTATGACCGGGCTTCAGACCGAAGGGTAGGCCAGCCGCCATGATTGTCTCCCACAGTTCGACACCGAGGGAGCTGTCCTGAAGATACAACTCATAGCCCAGTTCGCTTGACCAGCCGGTACGCGAGATGACCAGCGGAATACCGTCGAGCTCAAGCTCGCGAAGCCAGAAGTAGCGCATATCCAGGATGCTGTCTCCGAAGAGGGCCCTCATGATCTCGCCGGACTGAGGGCCCTGCAATTGCAGCGGAGAAACATCGGGTTCGCGAATGGTGACATCGAGTCCGGAGTTGATCGCGACACCCTGTGCCCATAGGAGGATGTCGCTGTCAGCCAGAGAAATCCAGAAATGATTCTCTGCCAGACGCAGCAGGATGGGATCATTCAGGATGCCACCGTCGGCATTGGTGATCAGGATGTATTTACACTGGCCAACCGCCATTCCTGACAGGTCGCGCGGGGTCAGGTTCTGCATGAATATTGCCGCATCTGGCCCCGTGATTTCCACCTGACGCTCTGCCGCGACATCGCAGAGGATGGCAGTGTTGACGAGGTTCCAGAAGTTTTGTGTTGGGTCGCCAAACTCGCGCGGGATATACATGTGGTTGTATACCGAAAATGCCGTCGCGCCCCAACGGATGGTCGCGTCAAAGTATGGGGACTTTCGAATCTGGGTGCCGAAACCAAACTCAGTCTTTTTCCCTATTTGCACTACATTGCTGTGTGAGACGTTTGTCATGCTGACCACCTTCGACGTGATATAGGACTCTTTTGGCTGCGCAAAATCACTTATTTGGCACGAATCACTATAGCCCCTCAGATCATCGAAACGCGGCCTAAAAGCACGGCATAACTAGGATGAAAAGGCCAATTATTGGCGGTGCGAAGGCCATTTGGTCCGGCGCTGAAAAGCGGCTGTTATGATCTCCTGATAAACAACACCTTGGACGTCGGGGCAGCCTGTCTGCATGGCTGTACGACGATGTCCTCGCCATCTCACGATAGCGAGCAAGGGGGGGGAACGATGAGATTGCGCTTAGTGTGGAAGCGGGGCTGAGGGTGACAGATAGCCCCATGCCGTCCTGCGTGGATCGGCAGTCGAGGACCGTGGCTTTAGAGTTTATGCCTTCGAGTCGAAATCCCCATGGAGGCTGATCATGAGGGTCGGTACGTGATTGTATCTGGGCGGGTGCTGGGCGGTGCCGGAGGGCCTTGATGTGGCTCGTCTCCCACATCAAGGCCTTTCAGGTTGAGTGACCAGAATCGGTCATCAAGTTGGCAAGATTGACTTGAGTGGATTTGATCTCTCGGGTGGCGATGTACGTCATATAACGTTCAATGCCCAGTTCTGCTGCCAGAAGTCGGTCCATTACTTGCTGAAAAGCGGAAAGACTGGGGGTCACGACTTTCAACACATAGTCCATGCCTCCCCCCGTCGCGATGCATTCGACGATCTCATCAACTTGAGCGATATAAGCCTCGAAACGCTCGAAGTTAACCGTGCGATGTCCCTCTAGCGATACGGTAACCATTACCTTGGTGGCATTGGCGATCTTGTTGAGGGAAATATCCGCATGATAGCCACGGATCAGGCCGGCTTCCTTCAAGCGAGTGAAGCGAATCCAGCATGGCGTCGGAGACAGGTTGACGAGTTCTGACAACTTGGTCTTACTGAGCTGACCGTGCTGTTGAAGGGCGCGCAGAATGCGAATGTCTGCCGCATCGATTGCAAGTTTCCTCATTCATTCTCAGCCTTCATGGTAACCCCTTAAGGTGTGGCCGATTTAGGAGTGAGATGCAATGTCTCTTGGGGCTCTGCCTATGGTGTCCGGCGGTCATGCAACTAGCGATGTCGCGCTGGGCTAATAGCGTCATCCTACCTATCCAGAAGCGAGCCGCAGGCGAGGATGACCTTCTCCGCCCTGACCTCGACCGATTCGCCCACCATCAGGCGACCCGGTCCGGTGAATCGGGCGCGCCCCTCCAGCTTGTGATGGGCGGGAATCTTGTCGACGTAGCTTAGGTTGCGCGCGACGAAACGATGATCTCGCTCTCGGCGCAGGCGTTCGAGCACCTGGCGGCCCTCCACATGCCCTGAGGTGGGTACCCCGAAGAACTCGCTGGTTTGCAAGTGGTGGGCGTAGTCGGCAGCGGTGATCAGCAGCTTGCTGGGCATGCAGCCGACTCGGGCACATGTCGTGCCGTAGGGACCGTCCTGGATCATCACCAGGCTGTCGGTCTGTCGGCTGATCCTTGAGTAGGCACCGAGTCCGCTGGTGCCGGCGCCAATGATCGCGTATTCAACATTCATGGTCTGCATGCTCTATCACCCCCGTCCGACATGACGTCACGATCCCTGTAGGCTAAGCGGCGGCCTTCAAGGGGGTAAAGTGATGCTTCCTAAGCGATTGGCTTATTTTTGTTCACCCACCCATTGCCGTCTCGCGTATTAAAACGTCGGTATTTCCCTTCTTTTGTGCGATCGGCTGGTGGGTAATAGTCTCGGCGGTGAGCTTTCACATTAGCTGGGCTAACGCTCCTGGTTAGTAATCCTCGTTTTACGGGTGTGTCTTGGCTCCCTTAGCCTTCTGACAGGCTCAGGAGGTTTATCTATGTCAGTCCATCAGTCCGTTATTCGTTGGCAGCGTTCTCCTCACGAGAGTGAGGCAGGTTCCTATTCGCGTAATCATCGAGTGACCTTGAACGGGGATCAGGAGGTTGCAGTGTCCGCGTCGGCCGAATTCAAGGGCGATCCCCATTGCGCCGACCCGGAGCAAATGTTGATCAGTGCAGTGTCCAGTTGTCATATGCTGTTTTTTCTGGCCATTGCCGAATTTCAGGGTTACCAGGTCGAATCCTATGAGGATGACCCGGTTGGCTATCTGGAGCGTAACGATAAGAAGGGGATGGAGGTGACGCGTATTGAGCTTTCACCGCGCATCACCTTCGGTGGCGATAACATGCCCGATCAGAAGTCGATTTCCCGGATGCACGCCGGTGCCCACAAGAATTGTTTCATCCGTAACTCGATCACCGCCGAGGTGACGATCAATCATCTTTAATCCGCGACGTCTATCGGGAGGCATTCATGAGTCTCAGTCACACCACGGGCGAGATCCTTCTCAGGGAAGATAAGGAGGGGGCTGTCTATCTCACCCTGAATCGTCCGGACAAGTTCAACACCCTGTCCGAAGCGATGCTGAGCGTGTTGCAGAGAGAGCTGGAGGCCATCGCTTTAGACCCTGCCGTCCGTTGTGTGGTGATCGGCGCCAATGGTCGGGGGTTTTGCGCCGGCCACGACCTGCGGGAGATGCGTGCCAATCCCGACCAGGCCTATTACCAGCAGCTCTTTTGCCTCTGCAGCCGGGTGATGCAGAGTGTCGTCGCCCTGCCTGTGCCGGTCATTGCCAAGGTCCAGGGCATGGCGACAGCGGCGGGGTGCCAGTTGGTGGCCAGCTGCGATCTTGCCATCGCCGGCCGTTCTGCCAGCTTTGCGGTATCGGGCATCAATGTGGGCTTGTTCTGCTCAACACCGGCGGTGGCACTGTCACGCTGCATCTCGCCTAAGCGGGCATTCGACATGTTGGTGTCGGGTGATTTCATCAGTGCAGACACGGCAGCGGAGTGGGGACTGCTGAGTGCCGTCACCGATGATGATGATCTGGACGCTGCAGTGGCGGACAAGGTGGAGCAGGTCCTGAACAAGAGCCCGGCGGCGGTCCGTTTTGGCAAGTCGATGTTCCAACCTCAGCGCCAGATGGCGTTGGCCGAGGCCTACGACTTCGCCGGCAATGTGATGGCAGAAAACATGATGAGCCCAGACGCGGGGGAGGGGATCGATGCCTTCCTTGGCAAGCGTAAGCCCCTCTGGGAGCAGCCAGGGCACTAGGCCATGTCCGAAAAGTGCCTGCGCTCGGCTATACGACGTTAAAAATCGGCTCAAAGTGCTCATTTACTACCTGTAAACTCCGCCTTTTTACCGATTTTTGCCTTGTCTATCCTTCGCTCGTCGACTTTTCAGACAAGGCCTAGGCGATGTCTGAACAATGCTTGCGCTTGTCCACCCGTTAAGTTGGTTGAAGGGCGGGGCTATCAACCCTTCTTGAAGAGAAACAGGGTTATTCCATGAATGATATTTGCCAATTCAATGAGGCTCTCGAGAAAACAGCGGCGAATCATGTGGCGCTGTCTCCCTTGAGCTTCATCAAACGGGCAGCCGCTGTTTATCCCGACAGGACGGCGCTGATCTACAACGACAAGCGGTACAGCTGGCAGCAGACTTATGATCGCTGTTATCGGTTGGCTTCCCTGTTGAAGCATTTCGGCATCTCCAAGGGCGATACGGTGGCCGTTATGCTGCCGAATGTTCCTGCCATGTACGAAGCGCATTTCGGCATCCCGATGGTCGGCGCGGTGTTGAATGCGATCAACATTCGCCTGGATGCGGATACGGTGGCCTTCATCCTCGATCATAGCTGTTCACGCCTGCTATTGGTCGACCCTGAGTACGCGGACGTGGTTGATAAGGCCTTGGCCCGGCTCGAAGGGCCGGCGCCCCGGGTGATCAACGTCTCCGACTCGAGCCAGGGCGCAGAGCGTTTCCTCGGCGACCTGGAGTATGAGGCGTTGCTGGCCGAACAGCCGGCGCTTGACGACTGGCAGCTACCGGCCGACGAGTGGGATGCGATTTCGCTGGGTTACACCTCGGGCACCACCGGCAATCCGAAGGGGGTCGTCAGCCATCACCGGGGGGCATATCTGAATGCGGTCAGCAATGTGCTGTCCTGGTCACTGCCCGCCGAGGTGGTCTACCTCTGGACACTGCCGATGTTTCATTGCAACGGCTGGTGCTTCCCGTGGACGCTGGCTGCAATCGGCGGAACCAGCGTCTGCCTGCGCCGTGTCGACCCTCAGGTAATTCTGGATTTGATCCGGCAGCATCGGGTCAGCCATTACTGTGGGGCGCCCGTCGTCCACTCGATGATTGCCGATGCCGCAATGGTGGCCGATGAACCCATCGATCACCCCGTGGCTGGGTTGATTGCCGGTGCGGCGCCCCCGGCGTCGGTGCTGGCACGGATGGAGACCCTCGGCATCGAGCTTACCCATGTCTACGGCCTGACCGAGACCTACGGCCCGGCGTCGGTGTGTGCCAAACAGGAGAGCTGGGCGCAACGCCCCCTTGAAGAGCGGGTTCGGCTTAACGGGCGTCAGGGGGTGGCTTACTCCTTGCAGGAAAGCATGGCGGTGCTGGATCCAGCCACGATGGCTCCCGTTCCTGCTGACGGCGAGACGGTGGGCGAGATCATGTTCCGGGGAAACATCGTTATGAAGGGGTATCTGCGTAATGACGCCGCCACCCAGGAAGCCTTCGCCGGTGGCTGGTTCCACTCCGGAGACCTTGGCGTGGTGGAAGCCGATGGCTACATCAAGATCCGTGATCGGCTCAAGGACGTGATCATCTCGGGCGGGGAGAACATCTCCTCCCAGGAAGTCGAGGAAGTCATTCAGCGCCACGGAGACGTCGAGCTGGCAGCGGTCGTCGCGATGGCGGACGAGAAGTGGGGGGAAGTGCCAGCGGCCTTTGTCCAGCTGCGCCCCGGCAGCGAGCTGAGCGAGGAGGCGTTGATCGGCTTCTGCCGGGAGAACCTCAGCCGCTTCAAGGCCCCCAAGAAGGTGATCTTCACTCGGCTACCGACCACCTCGACCGGCAAAATCCAGAAGTTCCAGTTACGCCAGCAGATCAAGAGCCATCAGCCGGTGTGAGTCGTTGGGAACCTGCCCTGTGGTGGGTAGTATGGCGCTCGCCACAGCAACGATTATAGTGACTCTCCTCCGAGTCACTCGATCGGGCCGATGGCTACCGCCATTCATGTGAGTATTTGGTAATGTCACGACTCCCTCCCTTGATCGCCCTCTCTTATTTCGAGGTTGCCGCGCGCACCAAGAGCTTCGCCGCGGCGGCCAAGGAGCTCAATGTCACGCCGGCGGCGATCAGCCATCAGGTCAAGGCGCTCGAGGAGTATCTTGGTGTCGATCTGTTCGTCCGCCATCACCGGCGAGTCAGCCTGACACCGGCCGCGCGTGGGGCCTTGCCGGAGCTGCAGGAAGGTTTTCAGACCCTGGGACGTGCGGTTGACAAGATCCGGTCCTACGGTGAGGAGCGGCTGGTCGTCACTGTGTGCGCCGAACCTCTGTTTGCCACCAAATGGATCGTGCCACGCCTGCATCGTTTCTATGCCCGCTGTCCGGATGCTGAAGTGCGGTTGCAGGCGAGCCTGCATACGGTGGATCGTGGCCGAGAGAGTGCCTTGGGCGTATCCGATCTCAAGCGCGCCGGCATCGATGTCTCGGTGCGCCTGGGCTATGGCAACTATCCGGATCTGGAACCTCGACGGTTGATGAATCTGGATCTGGTGCCGCTCTGTGCCCCCGAACTGGCCAGCGGCATGGACGGGATCGAGACGCTGCGGCTGCTGTGCGACAGCACTCTGACTCGTTTCAACGAACCTTATGGCTGGAAGGAGTGGTTCAAGCAGCAGGGCTATGACATCGGAACGCTACGCGAGCTGCGATTCGGTAACGGGCTGCTGGCGCTGGAGGCGGCTGTCGCCGGCCAAGGCGCCCTGCTGGGGAGTCGGGAGCTCCACCAGGCGGAGCTGTCCGCCGGTAAGCTCGTAGTGTTGGCCGAGCGTCCGCTGAACTGTGACCAGGCCTACTACGTGGTCAGCGCGGGCGAGGGGGGGGAGCGCCCGATCGCCCGCCAGTTTCGTGATTGGTTACTGGAAGAGGTTGGCATGCCGGTCGAAGAAAGCCGCTAGTCTTGGGCCCTGAGCCTACTCTCGGTGGCATTCTGGCCATCTATCAGCAGTCGGACGTGTAAGGATGCGATCGAGGCGGCGCAGGTCGCCGAGGATCGGGAGGGGATTAAGGCGGTTGTGCGGCAAAGAAAGCCAAAACGCGGCGCCGAACGACCGGGTGGGATGATCTGATGCGGGAAAAAGGAGGCCCACATAGGTAGGCCTGTTGCTTATTTTTAAACCCCAGCCCAATTGCGGACCATTATCAGTTGATCTTGATGTGGGTATCCAGGCCTAGAATTGGGTTCGAATACGCCCTCGGCAATCGCTTGATCCAGGTAAGGGCGGGCGGCTTCATAGTTTGGGAGATGAAGTCGCTTAATCATCTCAAGAACTTCTTCTGGGTTTTTGAATTCTTTGTCAGATAGCATCTGTAGAAGAAGAGTTAAGCCATTAGCTGACGAAAAGAAATCTAGACCTAAATCAGAGACCAAGTCTCTATTGTGAGTGTAGGCTCGGTTCCCATCATATTGGCAGCCACTTTCAATAGGAGACGATGGCATGTAGTGAACCAGCCTAATGGAATGAGAAAAGAGGGATGAGCCCTCTTGCCCCATCCTTGTCAACCACTCTACCCACCCATCGTGAGCGTTATGGATGGGCTGTCCGCATGAGTCACACGTCCAAGTCATTATAGCCCTCATATGCCAGTTAGTTGTAGGCAGCAGATAGCCAGCCTGCCAGCAGAGCCCTACATGCTTAGAGTAGCCGCGTTTGAGTAGTGACGACATCATCTTTGTGCCTACCGTTACGGAACCCGCTGTGCTGTCCTCCTGATAATGTTTACTTTGCTGGTGGTCTGTGACTGTAAAATCCGCCTTCTCTGCTTCCAGGATCCGCGTATCGACTCCAGCTACACGCACAGGAATGCGCTTTTCGATCACGGCAGGCCAGCCGGCGATGTCTGCGCGAAAGGTATCCCCGTCATAAATCGAAGTGATGCGCTCAACATTGACTCAGCCGTACTCGGAAGCGGCCAATCCGGGGAGAAGGGGCGAAGCATGTCTCTCGGCTTCTTGTGACGCTTGTCAATCATGGGGAAGCGCACGTGAGCTGGCGCTTGGGAAGGATAGGGCGGCAATTCGTGAGACAGCTCGGGAAATATGAGACAGGGTGTCTCGTGACGCGATGATTCTGGAAGGGGATTCGGCTGGTTGCGGCTCTACCATTGAACAACAGCCTTTGTTCGCTCCTCCTGGCCATCTACTTGATGGTTGTCTTCTGAAGCACCTGCTTCAATGCAGCTCGCACCCCCTCGCGCTCCTCTTCGGTGCTGCATACCCCCATGGCATGTCCGGCCTACCAGCCGATGGCTGCAGTAAATGGGCTAATCCATACCATCCATTGGTAACCCATGGGTCAACACTTCTATCTAAATGGATGGAATGGGGGCACTAGAGTTTTCCCAAAATTTTACCACGCAAAAAAACGGCCACCGCTCTATGAGCTAAGTGGCCGTTTTTCTTAATCTTTTTGGTCGGAGCGACTGGATTCGAACCAGCGACCTCTGCAACCCCATTGCAGCGCGCTACCAAGCTGCGCCACGCTCCGACTCTGGTTCTCTACAGTGCCTTGCGGCCCCTGTCGCTTGAGAACGAGGCGTATACTATCTCGTGATTTTAAAAATGGGAAGCCCCTTAAGCGCTTTTTTTTCAAAAGCTTGGCTGGGTGATGGGGTCACACCTAGACGAAAGGGGTAAACTGGCGTCAGCTATGTTGGGAGGAGCGCAGGCATGTCGTTGATCGTGGGATTTATCATCTTGCTGGGGTGCCAGTTCTTGGGTGAGCTGGTGGTGCGAGGTTTCAGTATTCCTGTTCCCGGGCCTGTGATGGGAATGGTGATCTTGTTGGTGGCCTTGCTGGTCAATGGACGAGTGCCGGAAGGGCTGCGTAAAACAGGCGAGGGGCTTCTGAACTACTTGACCTTGCTGTTTGTGCCGGCAGGTGTCGGCATGATGGTGCATTTCGAGCTGATTCGAGCCGATTTCTGGATAATCATGGTCACGTTGATCGTATCGACCGCAGCCACCCTGGCGGTAACGGCCAAGGTCATGGAGCGGGTGAACAAACGCGGTATGGTGGAGAGGGCGGAATGAACGTCGTGGCACTGGACCAATTATGGGTCTATCTCTCAGGCAATCCATTACTGTCGCTGCTGGTGACGCTGATTGCCTTCTATCTGGCGACTCGGCTCAATATCTTGCTGGGGCGCACGCCTCTACTGCACCCGGTGGTGATCTCTATTGTGTTGCTGATTAGCTTTTTGCTGCTCACAGGCATCGATTACCGCACCTACTTTGAAGGTGCCCAGTTCATACACTTTCTGCTCGGCCCGGCGACAGTGGCGTTGGCGATACCACTCTATGACCACCGGATGCGCGTGCAACGCATGATATGGCCGGTCATGATCGGTTGTATTACCGGCATTGTTACCGCCGTTGGATCGACCCTTGGCATTGCCCTGCTGATGGGGGCGAACAGGGAAACCCTGCTGACCCTTGCGCCCAAGTCCGTGACATCACCGATTGCCATGGGGATCGCCGAGCAATTGGGAGGTATTCCTTCACTGGCTGCTGGCTTGGTACTGCTGACAGGGTCAATCGGCTGTGCCTTGGGCCCCTGGATATTCAGGTTGCTCAAAATCAAGGACCCGACCGTGCAGGGCTTTACGTTGGGGCTTGCGGCTCATGGCTTTGGCACGGCACATAGTTTCAGCTCTATTGGGGCATTAGCTGGTGCGTTTGCGGGGCTTGCCATGGGCCTGGCGGGGCTGGTGACAGCCTTCCTGCTACCGCTGATCGTGGCACTTTTAGGTATTTGATACGGCTAGGTATTTGATACGGCCATATAAATGCATGGCATGTCGGGTGGCTTGGGTGAAGTTCTCTCCCTGATCCACCCGACTGCTCGTTATTACGCGCGGTCTCTTGACTAAATTTCTTCCCACACGCGCTGGCGAAAGTCTTCGGCTAGCTCGTTGACCTTATTCATCCGCTGCTTATGAGCATCAATGAACTCTTGCATGATGTCCTGATAGCAGTCGCTCATTACGGTTGGATCCGTCAACGTCTGCTGGTTGGATAAGCACTTTACCATTTGCTGCTGGCTGGCGGCGCAGGCGGTGAGTAGCTCGGCCTCCATCTGCATGGCTTCGTAAAGCGTTTCCATCCACGCGACCTGCATTCGGGTGAATGGGCTGGCGGATCCCATCCAATGATTCAACCACCAGTTGATGATCGGCTCACTGGCGTCTAAAGCCGCTGATGGCAGCTCAGTGGCATTCTTGGGTCTATTGGTCATTACTCCTCCTGTTACCTCCGTCAGTATGTTGTCCCTTGTCTTGGGGCATATCCTGCCTTCTCCCATCCCAGTTTAAGTATAGATCGGCTTGTCGCAATGCCGTGCAGAAATGGGTTTCTTTACCCATTCTCTGATGGGCGTCGGCTTTTTTTGCGAGAGCCAGCGGACGTTAAGTGTAGCAGGAGGCAGCGATGTGGCAGGTAATCAAGTCGGTGTTGGCGGCTTTCTTCGGAGTGCAGAAGGAGCAGCAGCGCAAGAAGGATTTTGAAGAGGGTAGGCCGATGACCTTCATCATCGTCGGCTTGCTGATGGCACTGGTATTGGTGGTGGGCATTTTCCTGCTGGCCACGACAGCGGCCGAGTAGGGTCAACTGGCTCGCTCAACGAGGCCTCTGGCTACAGCACTCCCTAATGTGACCGTTGATAACTGCGTTTAGTCGTTGTGCCTTGTCAGAGAATGATGTCTCGTCATTTTTCCTATACTCGATGGAACCTTGAAGGGCAAAGCCATTAAGGACCGTGGCTGCAGTGAATGAACGTGAGCGGCGCGATTCGCGCGATGATAATGACAAGGAGGGGCCGATGCGCAATTTGGCTGGTGTGGTGGCGGCCATTGGCGGTAGCGTCTGGTTGACCCGTTCGGCCCTGGCCGATGGCTGGAACATGCCGCTTGGTGTGACAGACGTGAGTCGTGATATTCACGGTTTGCACATGACGATCTTCTGGATATGCGTGGTGATCGGCATTGTCGTGTTTGGCGTGATGTTCTATTCCCTCTTCCGCTACCGTCGCTCCCGGGGCGCGAAGTCGGCCCATTTTCATGAGAACACCACCGTTGAAGTGATCTGGACCGCTATTCCCTTGCTGATTCTGATTGGCATGGCACTGCCTGCCACTGCCACCTTGAAAGAGATGTATGACGCGGAAGATGCGGACCTGGATGTGATGGTGACCGGTCAGCAGTGGCGTTGGCATTATGAATATCTTGGCGAAGACGTCAGCTTCATCTCCAATATGTCCACTCCTCGCGATCAGATTGACGGTGCGGCGGCCAAAGGCGAGAACTACCTGCTTGAAGTCGATCAGCCATTGGTGCTGCCAGTCGATCGCAAGGTGCGTTTTCTGTTGACCTCCGATGATGTCGTGCATTCCTGGTGGGTGCCTGAGCTTGCGGTCAAGCAGGATGCTATCCCTGGTTTCGTCAACGAGAACTGGGTGCGTATCGAAGAGCCCGGGACCTATCGAGGCCAGTGCACAGAGCTTTGTGGCCGCGACCATGGCTTCATGCCAGTGGTCGTCGAGGCCGTCTCCCCTGAAGAATTTGATACCTGGCTCGCGGAGCGCAAGGAGGCAGCTGCGCGTGAAGCCAGCGGCGTCGATCGTGAGTGGGGCATGGATGAGTTGATGACACGGGGGCAGAAAGTCTATGAGTCCGTGTGTGCGTCTTGCCATCAGGTGGATGGTTCAGGAAATCCGCCGGTTTTCCCCGCTCTTGCCAACAACCCGACCTTGATGGAGGAGCGTGATCGTCATATCTCCACTGTCATCAATGGCGTGTCGGGTGCTCCCATGCCGGCCTTCAACAGCACGCTCAGCCCGGTAGAGATTGCAGCGGTTGTGACCTATGAGCGCAATGCCTGGGGCAATGAAACCGGCGATATTGTGCAGCCGTCGGAGATTCAATCGCAGCTCGAGTAGCGGGGCCCGAGGGCTCTCGTTTCGCGACATGCGTGTCGCGGTCACCCGAATAATAGGAGATGTTCGATGGCGCCCAAGCTACCTCCACAGCAGCCGCTTCAGACCCCCGCCGAGCAGGCAGGTGATGGGGCTGCAACCGCTGGTCATGTGAATGAAGGGTACCACCACGGCCCTAGTGGCCTGATGCGCTGGCTGTTGACCACGAATCACAAGGAGATCGGCACGCTGTATCTGATCTTCTCGCTGAGCATGTTCTTCATTGGCGGGATTTTCGCCTTGGTCGTGCGCGCCGAGCTCTTCCAGCCAGGGCTGCAGCTCGTTCAGCCTGAGTTCTTCAACCAGATGACGACCATGCATGGGTTGATCATGGTGTTTGGTGCGGTGATGCCTGGCTTCGTTGGTCTTGCCAACTGGATGATCCCGCTGCAGGTAGGGGCGCCGGATATGGCATTGCCCAGGCTCAACAACTTCAGCTTCTGGTTGTTACCCGTCGCCTTCACGCTGCTGTTATCGACGCTATTGATGCCAGGTGGTGGTCCGAACTTTGGCTGGACCTTCTATGCGCCGCTGTCGACGACCTACGCGCCGCCATCCACGACCTTCTTCATTCTCTCGCTGCACATAGCCGGTATCAGCTCGATTCTGGGTGCCATCAATATCATCGCCACCATCCTCAACTTGCGTGCGCCGGGCATGCGTATGATGGACATGCCGCTGTTCGTCTGGACCTGGTTGATCACGGCCTTCCTGCTGATCGCCGTCATGCCCGTGCTTGCTGGTGTCATCACCATGATGCTGATGGACATCAATTTCGGGACCAGTTTCTTCAATGCGGCGGGTGGCGGCGACCCGGTGATGTTCCAGCATATCTTCTGGTTCTTTGGGCACCCCGAGGTCTACATCATGATCCTGCCGGCCTTCGGTATCGTCTCGGCTATCATCCCGACCTTTGCCCGTAAGCGATTGTTTGGTTATGCCTCGATGGTTTATGCCACGTCTTCCATTGCCATCCTGTCATTTCTGGTTTGGGCGCATCACATGTTCGCCGTCGGGCTGCCATTGGTAGCCGAGCTGTTCTTCATGTACACCACCATGCTGATTGCGGTGCCCACAGGGGTTAAGGTTTTCAACTGGATCGCTACGCTGTTCCAGGGCTCGATTTCCTTCGAGACGCCCATGTTGTTCGCGCTGGCCTTTGTGGTGCTGTTCACGATTGGTGGTTTCTCCGGTCTTATGCTGGCCATTGCTCCCGCCGATTTTCAGTATCACGACACCTACTTCGTGGTCGCGCACTTCCATTATGTGCTGGTTCCCGGGGCGGTTTTTGCCATCATGGCGGCTGTCTATTACTGGCTACCCAAGTGGACTGGCCATTACCCCAACGAGCGCCTCGGCCGCTGGCACTTCTGGACCTCGGTAATAGGGGTCAACCTGACCTTCTTCCCCATGCACTTCTCAGGCTTGGCCGGCATGCCGCGGCGTATTCCTGATTACGCTCTGCAGTTTGCCGACTTCAACATGGCCTCGAGCATTGGCGCCTTACTATTCGGCACCTCGCAGCTGCTGTTTGTGCTGATGATCATCAAGTGCGTAAGGGGAGGCGAGAAGGCGCCGGCCAAGGCTTGGGAGGGTGCTGAAGATCTTGAGTGGACAGTGCCGAGTCCCGCACCGTTACATACCTTCGACACGCCGCCTCAGTTCCATCATCGAGAAGGGTAATCCGGCGACTGGCAAAGACGTTATCGGAACCACTAGATGGGCGAGGGGCAGGTTGCCCAGGCATTGGCGAAGGGAGGGAACTCATGACAGGAGTACAGCGCACGGTGACGCGGACAGTCGTGGTCCTGCTGGCCATGTTCGTCTTCGCCTTTGCCTTGGTGCCCTTGTATGACGTCTTCTGTCGCATCACTGGCATCAACGGCAAGGTAGAGAACACCGCCCAGGCGATGGTCCGTGACAGCATCGATGAGTCACGTGTCATCACCGTGCAGTTCGTTACCCGGGCCGGTGCCGGACTGCCCTGGAAACTCGAGGTACTTAATCGCCAAGTGCGTGTGCACCCAGGCGCTGCCACAGAAGTGCATTTCGCTTTCACCAATCATGGTGCAACAGCGGGTTGGGGCAGGGCAGTACCCAGTGTGTCACCCTCCGAAGCATCCCTTTATATGCGAAAGATCACTTGCTTCTGTTTTCAGGAGCAACGCCTCGCCGCCGGTGAGCGCCTTGAAGCGCCTCTGGTGTTCCAGCTGACCCGCGACCTGCCGGACGACATCAAGACGGTGACGCTGGTCTATACCCTGTATCCGGTAGACGATAAGCCGTTGGCCACCAAGGCCACATCGGGCGTTCCAGGAGGTGAAGCATGAGTGGCAGCTACTACGTTCCGCCGCAGAGCAAATGGCCAGTGCTGGGCTCTTTGGCCGTCGGCGCCATGATGGTGAGTCTCGGCATCCAGTTGGTTTACGGCACGGGATTGCTGTTCATGCTCCTGGGCTTGGTCGCCGTGCTTGTGGTGATGTGGCTCTGGTTTCGTGATGTGGTCCGCGAATCTCGTCAAGGGTTATATGACGCTCAGATGGATCGCTCCTTCCGCTGGGGAATGGGCTGGTTCATTTTCTCTGAGGTGATGTTCTTCGCTGCCTTCTTTGGCGCGCTCTTTTATGTACGGGTATTTGCTGTGCCTTGGCTGGATGGAGAGGGCGCCAAGGGGGTGGCGGCGCTACTCTGGCCTGATTTTACGGCCAGCTGGCCGCTGATGAACCCGCCAGGGGCCGATATTAGTGGCCCGCGGGCTGTGGTCAGCCCATGGCAGCTACCGCTGGTGAATACCATTTTCCTGGTGACCTCTAGTGTCACACTGACGATTGCTCATGAAGCATTAAAGGAAGGATTCAGGGAGACTGCGCGCAACTGGTTAATTGGCACTATTTTTCTGGGGGTGTGCTTCCTGATCGTTCAAGGCATCGAGTACTACGAGGCCTATCATCATTACGGTATCACCCTGCAGGCGGGCATCTATGGTTCGACCTTCTTTCTGCTGACTGGCTTCCACGGGCTTCATGTGACCATCGGGGCCATCACCCTTGGTGTCATACTGATGCGAGTCATGAAGGGGCATTTCGTCCGTGATGATCACTTCGGCTTCGAAGCGGCTGCGTGGTATTGGCACTTTGTTGATGTGGTATGGATCGGTCTCTTCATCTTTGTCTATGTGTTCTGAGTGCGCGTCAATTGACGGAATTTCCGTTCAATTGTTGGCCAGGTCACCGAAATAAAAGCCATAAGCCAGCAGGGCGAATAGCAAGACGGCCAAGCTGACGCGAAGCTTGAGCGATATCAGCAGGCGCCGAGAACGTCCCTGATCACGCAGCAGGAATCCGGCCCCGGCCGCCAAGCTTGCGACCATGCATACAAACACCAGAGTGATCAGTGCCTTCAACATGAGGAACTCCGTGAATTTCGACCCTTCCAGTTCAAGCAAGCGCGTGCCGACTGTCAAGGTCGTTCTGCTGTGGTGGAGTTTCTGGAGCTTGCTCGTGGTATTGGGGCTCGCCTTGGGTCAGTGGCAGTGGCAGCGCGCAACAGAGAAAGAGGCCTATTTGGCAGCCCTTGCTGCAGCCCCGACGTTGGAGTCTCCGCAAGCGTCGCCTCCCGATGGGGCAACGTTGATTCTCGAAGGACAATACCAGGCCGATGAGACACGCTATCTGGACAATCGGACTCATGAAGGGCAGCTGGGCGTGGCGGTCTTGACCCCTTTTCAGGGCCGCGACGGACGTCGATGGTTGATTGAGCGCGGTTTTTTGGCCACGGGTGTCAGCCGTGAGGCGCCCACGGTCGATACTCCTGAGGGCACGGTTCGGCTAACCGGACAATGGCAGTCAGATGGAGCGCGGGCGCCTTTGTTTGGCGATAACCAGGAGGGTGTGCGATTGCAGCGTATTCAGCTTGATGCCTGGGAGGCAGCGGGTGGTTTTGCCCATTCGGGGTGGCTTCATCTGGAAGAGGGGCCTGGCATGCTGAGTCCCTGGTGGGAGCCCAGCGTGCTCCCCCCTAGCCGCCACCTTGGATATGCCGTGCAATGGTGGGGGTTATCTGCCGCTGCTCTGGTAGTGATGTTACTGGGTGGTCGTCGCCTGCGGCGAGCTCGCCTTACGAATAAGCATGCGCCTACACATCCAGATGCTTCCGCTCAGCAGGAGTCTTAGCCATGACATACGTCAACCGCCAACGCTTGAAGCTGCTGTCACTGATTGCCGTTTTTGCCCTGCCGCTGGTGGCAGCCTGGGTAATGGTGGAGTGGCGTGTGGGTATCCCTGATGCGCGTACGGCGCATGGTCAGCTCAAGCCTGAGGTGCCAGCTCTCGGTGCCTGGCCTCTTGAGGGTCGTATGCCCGCCTCAGAGAAAGATGACTGGCTGCTGGCATTTGACTGCACGCTTGATTGCGACCAGATGGCCGATCAGTGGTGGCGACTGCATCGAGCATTGGGTAAGGAAGCGACTCGAGTGCGCAGACTGCGCATTGATGCGCTTACCTTTGGCGAGGCCGAATCTCTTCCCGGCGAAACCCGGCTTAACTGGGCTAGTGAGCCGGGTTGGAAAGACCCGGGGTATGTCTGGATCGTTAGCCCACAGGGAGAGGCCGTGTTGGGCTATCGGGCGGGCGTTGATCCTTACGATGTGCTCGACGATCTCAAGCAACTCTTGCGCATGAACCCTGAACCAGCGGTGCAGTTGAACGGCTAAGTGGGCGCTTGAGAGGACAATTGGACGAAATATTGACCAATAGCCCCAAGAAAAAGTTGGTTGCGTGAGTAGAGAACCTTGTTTTGCTGAAGCTTTCAACGCGTAAGCGGGCCTTGGGTTGCCTATGTTGACAGCATGGCATGGCCGATGATCTGAGCTTGGGATACGGCCATCAGGATCTGATTGCTCCAGGATAGGAGGTGGTCATGTCTCAGCACGATCCCAGGCTGGGCCTGTTGGTTCGGCTAAGCCAGTTAGGCATAGCCTTCACGGTGGCTGTCATCCTGATGGGGGCATTCACACGATTGATGGATGCAGGGCTGGGTTGCCCCGATTGGCCTGGTTGCTATGGGCAATGGGTCGTGCCAGCGCCTAGCGTTGCCGAAACTCATGCGTCGGCTGTGCCGTTGGAGCCTCTCAAGGCCTGGCTCGAGATGATCCATCGCTATCTCGCCACGATGCTTGGTGGGATGGTGGTCATGATGCTGGTGTTGGGTTGGTCTCGGCGAAATCGGCCAGGATACCCGTGGCGTCTGACGCTTGGTCTGCTCGCGGTAATTGGGCTGCAAGGGGCCTTTGGTGCATTCACTGTCACACTTCGGTTATGGCCTCAGGTCGTCACCCTGCATCTGCTCGGCGGGTTGTTGGTGATGCTGATGTTTCTATGGCTACACCTACGGCTACGGGCGTTGTTGATGAATGCGTCAGTGGTAAGTCGGCCGCTTCCACGCCTCTCTCGCTGGTGGGGAATAGCGGCGATGTTACTGGCCCTGCAGCTGGCACTGGGTGGGTGGACCTCAAGTAATTATGCCGGTATCGCCTGTCAGGGCTTTCCGACCTGCAACGGGCAGTGGTGGCCGACGATGGATTGGACCGAAGGGTTTCATCTGACTCAGCAGCTAGGGCCAGACTACCTGCATGGGAAGTTACATGCCGATGCTCGCACCACGATTCATCTGACGCATCGGCTTGGCGCTCTGGCGCTAGGGTTAAGCCTCATTCTCTTGGCGGCCCGACACTGGTATGAGCCTCGGTTACGCCCGTGGCTTACCTCTATGCTGGCGGCCTATGGGCTCCAAGTGGGGCTTGGCATTGCCAATGTCGTTTTGTGGTTGCCCCTAGGGTTGGCACTGGCGCATACGGCAGGTGCTGTATTGTTGGCGCTTGCGATGGCATTAGCCGCGTGGCATGCCAAGGTCGGCATATCGTCGGCTGGTATTACCCAGGTGCAGGGAGTAGGCAAATGCGCGATAACGTGATGGTGGCCCCGCCGGCATCGGCTGATCTCGATTGGCGGTGGCGTGACCTGATCACCCTGGGTAAGCCTCGTGTGGTGATAGTGATGCTCGTCTGCGTTGCAGTGGGCATGGCTTTGGCAACGCCGTCGCTCCCGCCCATCGGCTTGGTGCTTAATGGTCTCGTGGGTATTGGCTTGGCCGCATCCGGCGCCGCGGCCTTCAATCATGTGCTCGATCGTAGGCTGGATACGATGATGTTGCGCACGGCGCGACGCCCCGTGGCTTCTCGCCGGTTGCCGACATCCTATGCCCTGGGCTGGGCATCGCTGCTGTCGATAGTGGGGATTGGATGGCTGGCTTGGCAGGTTAATACGCTGACTGCCTGGCTGACACTGGCGTCATTGCTGGGCTATGCGCTGGTCTACACGGCTTTCCTAAAGCATGCTACGCCTCAAAACATTGTCATTGGTGGGGTGGCCGGCGCAGCGCCACCTTTGCTGGGATGGACCGCTATCACGGGGCAGCTCGGGCCTGAGCCGCTGTTGTTGATGCTGATCATCTTTGCTTGGACACCTCCGCACTTCTGGGCATTGGCCATTCATAAGCACGATGAATACGCCAAGGCTGGCGTGCCGATGCTGCCCGTCACTCATGGTGATGCCTTCACTAGATTGCAGGTATGGCTTTATGGCTGGCTTACGGTGGCAGTGACCTTGCTGCCATTCGTCATTGGCATGAGCGGTCTCATATATCTGATCGGCGTCATGCTGCTGAATGTCCGCTTCATGGTATGGAACTTCCGGGTCTGGCGTGGCCAGGATTCTCAGGCGCCATTAGCGGCCTTCTGGTTCTCGATTCGCTATATTCTGGGCGTCTTCGCCGTCCTGCTGATTGATCACTACGCGACGCTACTGTCCGCTTAACAACCCTCCTTATAAAACACCATCGCCCGGCCAAATGGCCGGGCGATGGTGTTTATGGTGTTTAAAGAAGGCCGTAGTTTAAAAAGGCCACAGTCGAAAACCCTAGTATCGGGATGGTGCAGAGGGATAGTCGTGCGGCGATCAGAACCTCAGGGCCGAAGGACGCGATGGCTTCAGCTAGCGCGTAGACCACCAAGACATGGCAATTTACTAGTGGCACTTCCGTTGCGCTGATGTGGGAGGCGTGGAGGGAAATTGGCGTTGTGCTTCTAGTGCATGGTTATGAACTTAGCTGCCTAGAAGGGGAGGGTTGTCGCGCACTTTTAGCAAACAGCTGATCCTATCTTAGGGTTTTTGGTTTCATGCGGTCAGCTTGTCAACGGCGCTGCTACGCTTAATGAATCGTCACAGAGAGGCGGTGAACGCGACGCCATGATGGTTCCGATGCGCGGTTCCAATACATGGTTCCAACACAAAGGTGCACGAACAGGGCCCATTACATCGCTCCGACCCAGCGTCTCCAAATACTCCAACGGGACTCCAGGGTGAGACCTGTCATAAAGCGGGCCGGAACCAAGCCACCCGGAGCCGATAACAATGAAACGACATACATTTTCCCCTGGGCAATCATTCATAGCCGGCACGCTTGCCACCCTGCTGGCCATTCCTGGGGTACAGGCCGCTACGCTTGAGGAAATCAAGGAGCGCGGCATGATCCGCGTTGCCATCGCCAACGAAAAACCTTATGGCTACATGAACGAAGAAGGTAAGGCGTTGGGTGTCGGCCCAGAAGTCGCTCGTCGTATTCTGGAGGATCTCGACATAGAAAAGATCGAATGGGTCGAAACAGAATTCAAGAACCTCATGCCCGGGCTCGAGGTCGGCCGCTTCGACATGGCCGCAGCGGAAATGGCTATCCTGCCAGAACGCTGCGCGCGCGTACTCTTTTCTAACCCCAATACGTCCTATGGCGAAGGTTTACTGGTACTGGCCTCAAATCCCAATCGGATCCGTGCCTACGAGGACTTCGTCGAGCGGGCGGACAACATTCGTGTCGCGGTTCAGGAGGGGACAGTTACCCAAGATATGTTTGTGGCCCTGGGCGTCGACCCGGATCGGATCGTGACAGTGGAGCGCCTCCCGGAAGCCGTCGACGCCATTCTGCGCGGTCGCGCTGATGCCTTCGCCGCTACCGGCATGACAGTCGCCGCCATGGAGCAGCTGAGCCCCCAGGTAGAAGCCGAATTCAACTTCACTGATCCGGTTATAAATGGGCGTGAGGTTCGTTATTTCGGTGGTTTCGCCTTCCCCCTGGATGCCGAGGGCCTGCGGGAGGCAGTGAACGACGAATTGGAGGAAGAGAAGCGTGATGGCGACTGGCAGCAGACGCTGATGCGCTATGGCTTCCTTACGAAGGATATTATCTATTCTTACCGCTTCAGCGCTGAACAGCTCTGCAACGGAGCCAATTAGGCGCTTACCTGCCTGGCGCCTGCTTGATCGAAGGAATGGTCAGTTTGCGCTGGGCAGAGCAGGTGAGCTGTCATTTCCTGTGAGAAACACCACAGCACCTTCCTTATCGATCACTTCGCGGAATACAGGCCATGCCGCTTGTTCAGTCGTGGTGGCGTTTTGTCCACCTGGCAGCCTCACATTTTGGATGGGGGGAAATGCCCCGTTTGTGTGCGCTATCGGCCTTAGTGGCCTTGTCCGCGTTGGGTTGACGCGCCTCAGCCGCGTACAATGCCGGTATTTTCCGATGGACAGCGAGAGGCGATGACATGAGTGAGACGGTAGCTTGGATAGTGGCTGGCCTCGCAGTAGTGTTTTTGGCGGGTCTTGGTGCTTATGCCTTCACACTTTGGAAAGAGGTGCGGCGGCGTGAGGCTTTCAAACGTGAAGAAGTAGAGCGCGCCAATCAGCAGTGCCTCGCTAGCCTGGATGCGATCGCGCGCTCGATGATCAGTCGCCAGGTTGATCTGGTGGAGGGGTCTATGCGGTGCAAGGTGTTACTCGAGATCATTGATCCAGCGCTGCTGCAGCGTGATAGCTTCCGCGTGTTTGGCGATGTTCATGAGCGTACAGAGCACTTACATACTCACTCGGCCCGCAAGGAACTGAGCCTTAAAGAACGCCTTGATGAAGATCGCCAACGTATTACTGTTGAGGAAGAATTCGAGACACCTCTCATCGAGGCCGCTCAGGGCGTGCTGACCTTCAAAGAGCGCTGGCCGGAAAGCCCGCGCTAAATCAGTCGTTTGCCAGTAAGGAGAGACCTCCTTTTCGAGGTCAAAGCTATCGCATCGAGGTCACTGCCGCGCTGGCCGAATTTTTTCGTTGTCTCTATTAGGTGACACTTGATTAAATCTGTTGCCTAGCCGAACATCCCATGTTGTGCTTATCTTTGGTAACGAAGCGAAATAAAGCGCTTTTCTGACCCTCGCAGTTAAGCACCGCTGTTTCCTGACACCATGGTTGGGTCCGCAGTGATACACATAAGAAGGAGTCTTGCATGAAAAAATCAATGACAGGGTTGCTGATAGGTTCAGCATTGGTAATTGGCCTTTCTGGCTGTGCCAGCTCAGCTTCACAGTCCGCTAGTAGCTCAGCAAACGATGCTTGGTACCAGAGCCCCTTCGTTTGTGCTGTCGCGGGCGGCTTGATTGGTGGTGGTATCGGCTACGCCTCAAGCAGCGAGTCTGATGAAGATCAGGGTGCCGCCATTGGCAGCACCGTTGGCGCGACAGCAGGTGGCATGCTGTGTTCCAAGCCGAAGCCGGCTGAGCCGCAGTGCCCGACATTCGGCGGAACGATTCCCGCCGGTGTGGCCACCAACTCTGAAGGCTGCCCGCTGGATTCCGATGGCGATGGCGTTTACGACTTCCGCGACCAGTGCCCGGGAACCCCGGCCGGTGTCGAGGTTGACCGTAAAGGCTGCCCGCTGGATTCCGACGCCGATGGCGTACCTGACTTCAAGGATCAGTGCCCGGGCACCCCGGCCGGCGCCGAAGTCAACTCCTTGGGTTGTGTCGATGACCTGGTTCTGGAAGACGTCAACTTCGAGTTTGACTCTGCCAAGCTGACCATGGGCGCTGAGAGCATTCTGGAAGGTGTGGCTGAAAAGCTCGCCGCCAACCCGGAAGCTCGCGTGCGTCTGGAAGGGCATACCGACTCCATCGGCTCGGATAGCTATAACAAGGAGCTGTCTCAGGAGCGTGCTAACTCGGTCAGGGCCTTCCTGGCGAGCGAAGGGATTGACACCGAGCGCATGAAGGCTATCGGCTATGGCGAAGAGCAGCCGATTGCTACCAACGACACTGCTGCCGGTCGCGCGGAAAACCGTCGCGTAGAGCTTGGCGAGTGGGAGTGAAGATCTGACTCTTTGATTTATTGAGTTAGGTTTAGCTGACGAGGGGTGCCAATTGGCACCCCTCGTTTCGTTGGGGCATGCGCGTCAAACCATCATCGCTTGCGCTTGCGCAACCCTTACCCACTGAGCCGGCTGGACGCTCATTGCCTGCCCCTGCTAATGTGCGCTTCCAATCTGGGTTGCGCCCATGAGCCTCTCCAGAGGCGGTGTCTATACACTGCCACTCCGTCTTCATTCATTTCAGCCTGTCGCATGTCGTCCCTGGTATGGATGACCACTGCGCTCGAGGATGCCCAATGCCAATCGTTACCCTGCCTGACGGCAGTCAGAGAACCTTTGATGCGCCGCTTACGGTGATGCAGCTGGCCGAGTCCATCGGTACCGGTCTGGCCAAGGCCTGTGTGGCCGGCAAGATCGACGATGTCTTGGTCGATGCCGCCGATATCATCGACCATGACGCCAAGGTCGCTATCCTGACCGCTCGTGACGACGAAGGCCTTGAGGTGATTCGTCACTCCTGTGCTCACCTGGTCGGCCATGCCGTCAAGCAGCTTTATCCCGAAGCCAAGATGGCGATCGGCCCGGTGATCGATGATGGGTTCTACTACGACATCGATTTCGGTCGTTCTGCTACCCCAGAAGACCTCGAAGCCATCGAAGCACGCATGAAGCTGCTCATCGACCGGGGCTACGACGTCGTGCGTGAGTATGTTGATCGCGACAAGGCGATGGTGACCTTCCTCCATCGTGATGAGCCCTTCAAGCAAGAGCTGGTGCGCGGGATTCCCGAGGGTGAGACCATTCGTCTTTATCACCACGAGGAATATATCGACATGTGCCGCGGACCGCATGTGCCGAATACCTCGCACCTCAAGGCATTCAAGCTGACCAAGCTCGCCGGCGCCTATTGGCGGGGCAGTGCCGAGAATCCGATGCTGACACGCATCTACGGCACGGCCTGGGGCGACAAGAAGCAGCTCAAGGCCTATCTCAAGCGCCTCGAGGAAGCCGAGAAGCGCGATCATCGCAAGCTGGCGCGCAAGATGGACCTTTTCCATATTCAGGAAGAGGCGCCGGGCATGGTGTTCTGGCACCCCAATGGCTGGACGATTTATCAGGCGCTCGAGCAGTACATGCGCCGCGTGCAGATCGAGCACGGCTACCAGGAAATCAAGACGCCCCAGGTGGTTGATCTGTCTCTCTGGAAGGCCTCCGGTCACTGGGGCCACTACTCCGATCTGATGTTCACTACGGAGTCGGAGAAACGCGAGTACGCGGTCAAGCCGATGAATTGCCCCTGCCACGTGCAGGTCTTCAACCAAGGGCTGAAGAGCTATCGGGATCTGCCGCTGCGCCTGGCCGAGTTCGGCAGCTGTCACCGTAACGAGCCATCCGGTTCGCTGCACGGTTTAATGCGCGTGCGCGGATTTACGCAAGACGATGCCCATATTTTCTGCACCGAAAAGCAGATTCAGTCTGAAGCAGAAGACTTTATCGCCCTGACCCTCAAGGTCTATAAGGAACTGGGTTTCGATGACGTAGAGCTCAAGCTCTCGACTCGCCCTGAAGGTTTCATGGGCGAGCCAGGACTCTGGGATCGTGCCGAAGCCGGCTTGGAGGCAGCGCTAAATGCCACAGGCCTCGACTGGGAGCTGCAGCCGGGCGAGGGCGCCTTCTACGGCCCGAAGATCGAGTTTGCTCTGCGCGATTGCTTGAATCGCGTATGGCAATGCGGCACTCTTCAGCTCGACTTCAACCTGCCGGGACGCCTCGGTGCCCAGTTCGTCGATGAAGATGGCGCACGCAAGACGCCTGTGATGCTACATCGCGCGATTCTCGGGTCTTTCGAGCGATTCCTTGGTATCCTCATTGAGCACTACGCCGGAGCCATGCCGCTATGGCTAGCCCCCGAGCAGGCAGTAGTCATGACCATCACTGATTCGCAGCGTGATTTCGCCCAAGAAGTGGTGAATCGCCTGCAGAAAGTCGGTCTTCGCGCCAAGGCAGACTTGAGGAACGAGAAGATCGGCTTTAAAATCCGTGAACATACGTTGCAGAAGGTACCGTATCTCCTCGTTGTGGGAGATAAGGAAGTCGAGGCAGGTGCCGTTGCAGTACGGACTCGCACCGGAGAAGATCTCGGCTCATTGAAAATCGATGACCTGATCACCAAGCTTAACGACGAGCGGTGATTTAGACGACGTCAACCAATACGGAGATGTAACGATCAAGAGAAATACACAGCGCGGCCGTCCTCAGGACAAGCGCCCTCCAATGAACGAGCGTATCAGCGAAGACCAAGTCCGCCTCATCGGAATGGAAGGTGAGCAGCTTGGGATTGTGTCCACCCGTGATGCCTTGGAACAGGCGGAAGCGGCTGGTATGGACCTCGTGCAGATCTCCAATGCCGATCCGATCGTTTGCAAGATCATGGATTACGGCAAATTCGTCTTCGAGCAGAAGAAGCAAAAAGCTGCTCAGAAGAAGAAGACCAAGCAGATCCAGGTGAAGGAAGTGAAATTCCGGCCTGGTACCGACGAGGGGGACTATCAGGTCAAGCTGAAAAACCTGATACGTTTCCTCGAAGCGGGCGACAAGGGCAAGGTCACGCTGCGTTTCCGCGGCCGTGAGATGGCCCACCAGGACATCGGCCGCAAGCTGATGGAACGGGTGGCCAGTGATCTGGAAGAGATCGCCAATGTGGAGTCCTTCCCGAAAATGGAAGGACGCCAGATGATCATGATCCTTGCCCCCAAGAAGAAGTGATCCAAAGGCAGTTGAACGGGTGTCGACCGTACTGCGGTCGGCATCGGCCTTGGGTTTTCTGAAGAACCTTGAGCGGAGTTTTACCTCATGCCAAAAATCAAGAGCAACAGTGGCGCTGCCAAGCGCTTCAAGAAGACGGCCAACGGCTTCAAGCACAAGCAGTCGTTCCGTAGCCACATCCTGACCAAGAAGACCACCAAGCGTAAGCGTCAGCTGCGTGGGATGAAGCAGATCCACGCATCCGATGTGCCGCTGATTCAGCGCATGCTGCCGAATCTGTAAGCGACGCCGGTAGACCCTTTTTTAACGTCAGGAGAAAGCTATGACACGTGTTAAGCGTGGCGTCGTTGCACGTCGCCGTCACAAGAAAATCATGAAGCAGGCCAAGGGTTACTACGGTGCGCGTTCGCGCGTCTTCCGCGTAGCCAAACAGGCCGTTATCAAAGCCGGTCAGTACGCGTATCGTGACCGTCGCGTCCGCAAGCGTCAGTTCCGTGCGCTGTGGATTACGCGTATCAACGCCGGTGCGCGCAATAACGGCATGTCCTACAGCCGCTTCATCGCTGGTCTCAAGCAGGCTGGCATCGAGATCGACCGCAAGGTACTTGCCGATCTCGCCGTTCACGAAAAGGCCGCCTTTGCCGCTATCGTCGAGAAGGCCAAGGCTGCTCACTGAGTGAACTGATCGTTTCGACGTGCGAGTGCATGAACGACGCCATATCGTTTGCATCGCACCCGTGAAGGTCGCAGGGGAAGAGCAGACGCTCTTCCCCTGTTTTTTTATATGACCCTGTTGCGATATGGCGCATCGATATCGCAGCAGCGCATTCGGAGCTCAACGGATGGACCACCTTCCTAACCTGGTTGCCGAGGCGCGCGGCGCCATCGAAGCTGCCCAAGACATCTCCGCGCTCGACGAAGTGCGGGTGCGCTATCTCGGCAAAAAGGGTGAAATCACAGCCTTGCTGAAGGGCCTCGGCAAGCTGCCCCCTGAGGAGCGTCCGGCCGCAGGCGAGCGTATCAACCAGGCCAAGCAGGAGCTTAGCGCCGAGCTGGACCGTCGTCGTCAATTGCTTGAGAAGGCCGCTCTCGATGCCCGCTTATCAGCCGAGAGCCTGGACGTGACACTGCCCGGACGGGGGCAACCCGGTGGCGGCTTGCACCCGGTAACGCGGACCCTCGAGCGCATTGAAGGGCTCTTCACGCGCATCGGCTTCGACGTGGCGGTAGGGCCGGAGATCGAAGACGATTACCACAACTTCGAAGCCCTCAATATTCCGGCCCATCACCCGGCTCGCGGTATGGCCGACACCTTCTACTTCGACGCTACCCGACTGCTGCGCACGCATACCTCGCCGGTACAGGTGCGGACGATGAAGAACGAAGCGCCGCCGATTCGCATCGTTTGCCCGGGGCGTGTCTACCGTAGCGACTCGGATCTGACTCACACCCCGATGTTCCATCAGGTTGAGGGTCTGCTGGTCGATGAGGACGTCAGCTTTGCCGACCTGAAAGGCACCATCGAAGACTTTCTTCATGCCTTCTTCGAACGTGACGATCTGTCGGTACGCTTCCGGCCGTCTTACTTCCCCTTCACCGAGCCCTCCGCCGAAGTGGATATCGAGTGCGTCATGTGTGGCGGCGACGGCTGTCGTGTCTGTTCGCATAGTGGCTGGCTCGAGGTGATGGGGTGCGGCATGGTGCATCCTGAGGTGTTCAATCATGCCGGTATCGATACTGAGCGCTACAAAGGCTTTGCCTTTGGCATGGGTGCCGAGCGACTGGCCATGTTGCGCTACGGCGTCAACGACTTGCGCCTGTTCTTCGAGAACGATCTGCGCTTCCTGCGCCAGTTCGCCTGAATCCCTGACTGCAGAACACAGGATATGTCATGAAATTTTCAGAACAGTGGCTGCGTGAATGGGTGTCGCCGCAGTTGGCGACCCAGGCGTTGGCCGACCAGATCACCATGGCGGGGCTGGAAGTTGATGCCGTTGAACCCGTTGCGGCTGCCTTCCAGGGCGTGGTGATAGCCGAGGTTGTCGATAAGGCGCAGCATCCCGATGCGAACAAGCTGAATGTCTGTCAGGTCATCGATGGAAGTGGTGAGTCGGTGCAGGTGGTATGTGGCGCTCCCAACGTCGATGTGGGTCAAAAGGTGGCCTTCGCTCAGGTAGGGGCTGTACTGCCTGGCGATTTCAAGATCAAGAAAGCCAAGCTGCGTGGTGTCGAATCCCGCGGCATGATCTGCTCAGCCTCAGAGCTGGGACTCGAGGAAGAGACGTCGCCCGGTATCATGGAACTTCCTCTCGATGCGCCGGCCGGTGAAGATTTTCGCGCCTGGATGGGGCTGGATGACAGCACCATCGAAGTTGATCTGACGCCCAACCGCGGTGACTGCCTGAGCCTCAAGGGCATGGCGCGCGAGGTAGGCGTGCTTAACCGCTTGGCGGTCGAAGGCCCGGCAATGTCCCCGGTGGCACCGACCCATGATGAGACGTTCCCGGTAGAGGTGCGCGACGGTGAGCGCTGTCCGCGTTACATCGGCCGCCTGATCAAGGGTGTCGATGTTACTGCTGAAACGCCGTTGTGGATGGTCGAGCGTCTGCGTCGCAGTGGCGTGCGGTCCATCGACCCGATCGTCGATATCACCAATTATGTGATGCTCGAGCTCGGCCAGCCGATGCATGCGTTTGACCGGACCAACCTCCATGAGCGCGTCGAGGTACGTCTGGCTCGCGCCGGTGAGCAACTGACGCTCCTCGACGGCCAGGAAATTGCGCTACGCGACGATACGCTGGTGATCGCCGATGGCCGTGGCGCCCTGGCGATTGCCGGGGTGATGGGTGGTGAGCATTCTGGGGTGAATGCCGAGACCAAGGATATCTTCCTTGAATCGGCCTTCTTTACACAGCTCGCCGTGGCCGGTCAGGCGCGCAGCTATGGTCTGCACACCGATGCCTCACATCGTTTCGAACGTGGCGTTGACCCTGAGCTGACGCGTGATGCCGTCGAGCGGGCGACCGCGCTGTTGCTCGAGATCACCGGGGGTGAGCCTGGCCCCTTGGTCGAGGCGGCAGCGGCCGAACATCTCCCCGCGGTGCGCCAGATTACCCTGCGTCGCGAGCGGCTTGAGCAGGCACTGGGGCTGTCACTGCCAGGGGAAGATGTCACCGAGATACTCGAACGTCTGGGTATGCCTGTCGAAGCTGATGACGTGGCCTGGCGGGTGGCGGTTCCGAGCTGGCGTTTCGATGTCGCGATCGAAGAAGACTTGATCGAGGAGGTCGCCCGGATTCACGGTTATAACCGCTTGCCGGTCCGTCGCCCTCAGGCGCGCCTGGGACTGCGTCCTGACGGCGAGATCTACCAGCCGCTGTCGCGTCTGCGGCGTCAGATGGTCGCCCGTGGTTATCAAGAGGCCATCAGCTATAGCTTCGTGGCACCTGAGCTTCAGAAAGCACTGATGCCTCAGGCGGTGTCGCCGACACTGGCCAATCCGATCTCAAGCGATATGTCGGTCATGCGGGCCAGCCTGTTCCCCGGGCTGATCAAGGCGCTCGAGCACAACCTTAACCGCCAGCAAAACCGGGTGCGTCTGTTTGAAACAGGCCTAGTGTTCCGAGGTGAGCTTGATGACTTGTCTCAGATTCCGATGATGGGTGCCTTGGTTTGTGGCAATCGTGATCCGGAAGGCTGGGCCGCGCGCGATGACAAGGTCGATTTCTACGACCTCAAGGGCGATCTGGAAAGTCTGTTGGCCATGGGCGGTGAGCCGGATGCCTGGCGCTTTGAGCCTGGTGAGCACCCGGCGCTTCATCCCGGTCAGACAGCCCGTGTCCTGTATCGGGGCGAGGAGGCTGGCTGGATTGGTACCCTGCATCCTGCGGTACGCGCCGAACTGGGGCTCAAGGTCGAAGCCGTGCTGTTCGAGGTGCGCCTTGATGCATTGAGCCAGGGTCAGCTGCCGGCCTTCACCCCTCTATCGCGCTATCCGGAGGTTCGTCGCGACCTTGCCTTGCTGGTCGACGAGTCGTTGCCGGTACAGTCGCTGCTCGACTGTCTGCGTGAGCAGGCCGGTGAGTGGCTGACGGGCATCAATCTGTTTGATGTCTATCAGGGCAAAGGGGTAGAGGATGGTCGCAAGAGTGTTGCTCTGGGCTTGACCTGGCAGCATCCATCGCGCACGCTGAATGACGAGGAAATCAATCAGTTAGTCGATGCAATCGTCACCGAATCCGGTCAGCGCTTCGGCGCGCAGCTGAGAAGCTGATCCAAGAGGCTACCAAGCCTTGACTCGGAAGAAGGCGACGCTGCCATCCTGTACGAGGGAATGACCATGGGTGCGTTGACCAAGGCAGAGCTGGCCGAACACTTGCACACAGAACTTGGCTTGTCCAAGCGTGATGCGAAGTCGATGGTAGAGGCCTTCTTCGAAGAAATTCGTGGCTGTTTACGCGAGAACGAACAGGTCAAGTTGTCCGGTTTCGGTAACTTCGATCTGCGTGACAAGCGCGAACGGCCGGGACGGAACCCCAAGACGGGAGAGGAAATTCCGATTTCAGCCCGTCGTGTTGTGACCTTCCGGCCAGGGCAGAAGCTCAAGGCCCAAGTCGAGGATTTTCAAGGTCCGTTGACGTGTTAAGCGCAAGGTAGCGATTGCAATATAAAAAAGGCGTCACCTATCGGGTGGCGCCTTTTTTTGCGTTTGGCGAATGGGTGTGGGCAGTGTCGCTCCATGCCGCCTATCAAGACGCTCGTCTGGGTTCCGTGCGAAAGCGTCTATACGCCGCCGCTTTCCATCACATAGGTGATGATGACCTTGAGGACATAGCCCAATATCCCCGCCCCGAGCACGATGAACAGCATGATGGTGCCGAATTTTCCGGCCTTTGACTTGCGGGCCAAGTCCCAGATGATG
Source organism: Halomonas salinarum (assembly GCF_012062845.1). Classification (GTDB taxonomy): domain Bacteria; phylum Pseudomonadota; class Gammaproteobacteria; order Pseudomonadales; family Halomonadaceae; genus Onishia; species Onishia salinarum. Next base: position 170,608 of record NZ_WWNB01000003.1, on the reverse strand, counting down.
AAACACATGAAGAGGATTAGCCCGCCGATCATGATGGGGGTGATCCAAGCCTCGAAGGTCTGTTGCATCTTGTCTCCCGGTTAGTCAAAAGGCCGAGTATAACCTCGCCGAACGTAAGTCGATATTGCTCGCTGATCAATGCGTAGCGGTAGGGATTCGGCTCTCGCAGCGACTATGGTAATATCCGAGTAAATTTCTCAAGCAAAGCTGATCCATGTCCATGCTGAAGATTTTCGTTGGCACCATGTATGGCGGCGCCCTCGACGTCGCTGAGCAAGTTAAGCCGTTATTCGAGCAGGCCGGTTACGAGGTTGCGATCTATGATCAGCCAACCCTCGAGGACCTTACCGGGTCGCCGACTGATCTGGCGCTGTTCTGTGTGTCGACCACGGGCTCCGGCGACTATCCGGGTAACTTCATGGCTTTTGCACGAGCACTGCAAGAGCAGGGCGCCGATCTGTCAGCTTTAAACTATGGTTTGGTGGCCCTCGGCGATAGCTCCTATGTCGATAGCTTCTGCGGTGCTGGCAGGTCACTGGATGCGTTGCTGTCGGAATACGGTGCTCAGCGCCTGGGTGAGCGGCTTGAAGTCGATGCCATGGAAACGTTCATGGCGGATGATGCAGCCTTGCCCTGGGCTGAGGAGTGGATTGAGTCGCAGCAGCTTGCGGTGTCTGAATGAAGGTCTCAGCGACCCCTGAAAGGCTCAGTGTGATGGCGGGGCTTGAGATCGTCATGCTCTCAAGCGTGCCGCGCTATCTTCTCGAAGGCCATGACACACGTCTTACGCTCCTGATAATGGCTGCTGCAGCGGTGGCAATCGCCGCCGGCCTTCATTGGCGGCTTCTCGACGTAGAGGCGCGCCGCCAGCTACCAGGCCTTTCCAAGCGGCTAGTGGCATGTCTGCTGGGGGGGGGGCTGCTGATGGCGTTCTGGCAGGCGGTCAGTCTCGGGGGAATTGATGGTGTCCTGCTGCTTGCACATGGCACGGCTCTTGGACTCCTTATCCACGTGGTGGGCCTGCTTTGGCATCGTCCTGGATCAGAGGTCAAGTGATGGGCTGTCACTAGGCCATGCCTGAAACGTGCCTGCGCTCGGCTATACGGCGTTAAAAATCAGCTCAAAATTCTCATTTACGGCCTGTAAACTCCGCTTTTTCGCTGATTTTTGCCTTGTCTATCCTTCGTTCGGCGACTTTTCAGGCAAAGCCTAGAAGACGACAGTTGGTTGATGCATCAAACGAAAAAAGGGGCTCGCTAAGCGAGCCCCTTTTTCGGTCAGTGTCTCAGGTCCGTCTCTTATCCCATCATTGCCGCCATGCCCGTTACATCCTGACCTGAGAGCCTTCTGAAGGAGCCGGTGCCGTTCAGCCCAGGGTATAGCAAGGCTCGTAATGGCTTCCGGGTAGCTTCATGCGTCCCTGCTCGACGAATGAGGTCAGCAGCTCATCCAGTCGCGCCATCAGGTCGGGCTCGGCATGCAGGCGGAAGGGACCGTGGGCCTCGATGGCGCGAATGCCGGGTTCCTTGACGTTGCCAGCGACGATACCCGAGAAAGCACGACGCAGGTTGGCGGCGAGTTCATGGATCGGCTGATTGCGGTGCAGGGCAAGCCCGGCCATGCCCTCGTGATTCGCTTCGAAGGGTTCCTGGAAGTTGCGGTCGATGTTCAGGCGCCAGTTGTAGTAGAAAGCATCCTGATGGGCCCGCCGGAATTCCGTGACCTCATCGACCCCCATCCGCATGGCCTTGGCGACGCTAGTGGGATCATCGATGATGATGCGATAGCGTTCGCGAGCTGATTCGCCGAGGGTGTAGGCCAAAAATTCGTCGATGCGCTTGAAGTAGTCTGCGCTGCTGGCGGGGCCGGTAAAGATGACCGGGAAAGGGATATCCCTATTGGCTGGGTGCAGCAGTATACCCAGCAGATAGAGGATCTCCTCGGCAGTGCCGACCCCTCCGGGGAAAATCACGATGCCGTGGCCGACACGCACGAAGGCCTCCAGGCGCTTCTCAATGTCCGGCATGATGATCAGTTCATTGACGATCGGGTTCGGTGACTCGGCTGCAATGATGCCTGGCTCCGATATGCCCAGGTACCGCCCTTGTGACCGGCGTTGCTTGACGTGGGCCACGTTGGCGCCCTTCATCGGTCCCTTCATGGCCCCTGGTCCGCATCCGGTGCAGATATCCAGTTCGCGCAGCCCCAGGTGGTAGCCGACCCCTTTGGTGTAGTCATACTCCTCACGGGAGATCGAATGGCCTCCCCAGCACACGACCAGGCTAGGATCCAGCGAGGGCTTGAGGGCGCCGGCTTTGCGCAGGATATGGAACACAGCGTTGGTGGTCCCTTCACCGGAACTCAGATCGAAGCGCGGATGTGTCTGGATCTCGTTATAGACGTAAACGACGTCCCGAACGACCGAAGACAACAGTTCGCGAATACCGCGGATCATCTTGCCGTCAACAAAGGCCTCGATGGGGGCATTGCTGATCTTGAGGCGCAGGCCGCGATCCTCCTGCAGCACCTCGATATCGAAATCACGATAGGCTTCCATGACGGCGAGTCCATCGTCGGTCATGCTATCGCTGTTGAGAACGGCCAAGGCACACCGGCGCAGTAGGTCATGCAGACCTGATGTCGAGGTATCGCGCAAGCGATTGACTTCGTGTTGTGACAGGACCTCGAGGCTGCCCTCGGGGGATAGTGTCGTGGAAATGGTCTGGGGCATGGGCGGTTTCCTTATTATGCCGCGTCGGCCTGGGCACAGGCGTGTGCCAGCAGGCGACGAATCTCGTCCTGATCGTTGGCGCTCATGGCATCCTGGCTAAAGGTACTTTCCAGCCACTCATGGAAAATGGCGTCGAAGTCCTCAGCCAGCACCTCCTCCGGATCATATTCCACCATTTCCATGACCAGGGGAATCTGTGGAATCAGGTAGCCCAGCGGAAAGAGCTGTTCGTCGCTGGCCTGGCGTTCCATGCCCAGCAAGGCGTGATGAATGGCGTCGGCACGCCGGGCGAGAGGGTCGGACATGAGGCTAAATTCTCCGTTGGCTTTGCCTTGCGATGCTAACACGTCACCAAGCCCCCCGCAGCGCTGCGGGATGGATGCGGATCTGGTAAAATCAGCATCCATAATCTCTTCCTGATCCGTAATAGAGTGCGTCGCTGCAACATGTTCAATGCCCAGTATTTCCGCACCTTCATTACGCTTGTCGAAACCGGCAGCTTCACGCAGACGGCCCGTCGTTTGGACATGACGCAGCCAGGCGTGAGCCAGCATATACGCAAGCTGGAGGAATACCTGCAGAGGTCATTGCTGCTTCGTCAAGGGCGTCGCTTTACCCTGACGGAGAGCGGGCGACGGGCCTATGATTACGCGATCAAACTGTTCGCCGAGCACGAACACTTTCGGCACTCACTGGATAACGAATCTCTCGACAGCGGCGACTGTCGCATCGCGTCGCCTGCCAGCGTGGGCATGATGCTGTACCCCTTCATTCTCGGGTACCAGCAGATGCATTCGGGGCTGACGGTAAGCTACAGCTTTGGCTTCAATGGTGCGATCACCGAGGATGTGATGGCGGGGCGATATGATGTGGGAATCGTGACGGAAGTCAGCCGGCATCCTGAGCTTCATTACGCACCCTGGCATCAGGAGCCGCTTTGCCTTGTCGTCCCGGCAGACTTCACGGGCACGACCCTGACCGACCTGGCGGCACTTGGGTTCATGAATTACGCCGATGGCGTCCATCATGCCACTCAGCTATTGCGGGCCAATTTCCCCGGTGAATTTCGCTCGATGAGCCGCTTTCCGCGTCAGGGCTACACCAATGAGGTGTCGATGGTCATGGACGCCGTGGCGCGAGGCCTGGGGTTCAGCGTGGTATCGCGCCCGGTGCTCGAGACGTCGCCCTGGCAGCGTCAAGTGAAAGAGTTGCCGCTGCCACAGCCGGTGTATGAGGCTTTTCACCTGTTGACCCCTGCCGGTGTCGAGACACCTCGACGCTATACGCGTCTGCTCGATGAATTTCTCGAGCAGCGCCGTCACACCCTATATGGCTATCCTGAAGAACCCCATTTCGATAGCCATAGCTGACTTGAGATGACAGCCCTACAGCCAGCAGGTCATCATCCTCGACCAGCGAAAGCTTCCTTCCTTCATCCTTTGAGGTTGATGCTTCCGCTCATGCCTGACTCGTAATGGCCGGGTATATTGCAGGCGAATTCGAGCTTATCGGTGTTCTGCGGGGCGGTCCATACCAGCGTGGCGGTCTCGCCTGGGGCGATGGTTATGGAAGGCATGCCATGGCCTTCACCATGATGGCCAGCCGACATGTCGTGGCCTTCCCCATGATGCCCACTCGACATGTCGTGGCCGCTTCCCGATGCCATCTCCCGCATTATTTCGCGGTGTTGCTCCTGAGCGGCGGCGGTGCCAATCACGAATTCATGTTCAAGTTTGCCGATGTTGGTCACTTCAAACTTCACCGTGCTCCCTGGCGTGATATCCAGTTCATCAGGCGAGAACCACATGTCACCGGCTTCGAAGCTGATGGTGCGATCCACCTGAGTATTATGCCCACTGCCATGTTCACCGCTGGCTAGCGCTGCGGCAGAGGCAAGGGTTAGGGCCGTTGTTAGGATAAGTTTACGCATATCGATAGCTCCATCGTGTACGGGCATAGTCCCCTCTATAAGCTATCAAGCTGAATCAAGGCTGAATACCGAACGCGGTCAGTCCTGAGCAGTTATCAAAGCTGTCAGCTGCCTTAGTGCGTGTGACCATCCGCACAGTGGGCACGCTGAAGGTCTTCACCAACAACAGCCGCAAATGAAAAGGCCCCGGCAGTGATTGCCAGGGCCTTTTGCATGCAGCGCCTTATGTCGATCAGTCGCGGTATTCGTCGATGCTTGGGCAGGTGCAGATCAACTGGCGGTCACCCTGTACGTTGTCGACGCGATTGACCGACGGCCAGACCTTGGCTGCCTTGACGGCCGGGGAGGGGAAGGCGCCTATTTCGCGGCTATAGGGCCGCTCCCAGTCGGCATCCATCAGATCGGCCATGGTGTGCGGGGCATGAACCAGTGGGTTGTTCGTCGCCGGCCAGTCGCCGTTTTCGACCCGCGTGATTTCCTCACGGATACTGATCATGGCATCGCAGAAGCGGTCGATCTCGTAGCGAGACTCCGATTCGGTGGGCTCGACCATCAAGGTGCCTGGCACCGGGAAAGACATGGTCGGTGCGTGGAAGCCATAGTCCATCAGTCGCTTGGCGATATCCTCCTCGCTGATCCCGGACGCCGCCTTGAGCGGGCGCAGGTCGAGGATGCATTCGTGAGCCACGGTGTCATGACGCCCCTTGTAGAGAATGGGGTAGTACTCTCTCAGCCGCGAGGCGATGTAGTTAGCGTTGAGGATGGCAAGCTCGGTGGCTTCACGCAGGCCGCGCGCACCCATCATCTTGATATAGGCCCAGGAAATGGGCAGGATCGACGCGCTGCCGAAGGCGGCTGCGGCGACCGCGCCACAGTCTTTCTCGACGCCAGAAATCGGCGTGACGACATGGTTGGCGACATAGGGCGCCAGGTGCGACTTGACGCCGATCGGGCCCATTCCCGGACCGCCGCCGCCGTGCGGAATACAGAAGGTCTTGTGCAGATTGAGGTGGCTGACATCGCCGCCGAAGTCGCCGGGCCGGGTGATGCCCACCTGGGCGTTCATGTTGGCGCCGTCGATGTATACCTGGCCACCATGATCATGAACGATCTGACAAGCTTCCTGGACGCCTTCCTCGAACACGCCATGGGTCGAGGGGTAGGTCAGCATGATCGCCGACAGCTCGGCACTGTGCTTCTCGGCCTTGTGGCGTAGATCCGCCAGGTCGATGTTGCCGTCCTCGTCGCACTCCACTACCACGACCTTCATATGGGCCATGGCTGCCGACGCCGGATTGGTGCCGTGTGCCGAGCTTGGGATCAGGCAGATATGACGCTCGCCTTGTCCCTGAGCTTCCTGATAACGACGAATGGCGATCAGTCCGGCGTATTCTCCCTGAGCGCCCGAGTTGGGCTGCATCGAGATGTGGTCATAGCCGGTAATTTCCACCAGGAAGTCCGCCAGCTCGGTGATCATCTGGTGGTAGCCGACCACCTGATCCTGGGGCGCGAAGGGATGGATGTCGGCGAATTCCGGCCAGGTGATGGGTACCATTTCGCTGGTTGCATTCAGCTTCATGGTGCATGAGCCCAGCGGAATCATCCCGTGGGTCAGCGACAAATCCTTGTTTTCCAGCCGCTTTAGATAACGCAGCATCTCGGTCTCGCTGCGATAGCGGTTGAAGGTCGGGTGCGTCAGGAAATCGCTATCGCGCTGGCAGGCGGAAGGAATACCGCTCTTGCCCTGGGTCAGCACGTCGTCGTCCAGTGCCGGCACCGAAAGGTCATGTTCTTCGCCAAGCAGTACGTCGAAGAGCACGCCGAGGTCGGCAGCGGTCGTGGTCTCGTCAAGGCTGACGCCGATATCGCCACCCTTGAAATAGCGCAGGTTGATCTCGTGGGTCATCGACCGACCGTGAATCTTGCCGGTATCGACGCCAGTCAGGCGCAGGGTGTCAAACCAGCTGTCATGCGCTAGCTGCACGCCTTTACGAGCCAGGCCCTCGGCGAGGATGGTGGTCAGGCGGTGGATGCGCGAGGCGATGGTGCGCAGGCCCTCGGCACCATGGTAGACGGCGTAGAAGCCGGCGATGTTGGCCAGCAGTGCCTGGGCGGTACAGATGTTGGAGGTCGCCTTTTCACGGCGAATGTGCTGTTCGCGCGTCTGCATGGCCATGCGCATGGCCGGGTGACCGCGACTGTCCTTGGACACGCCGATGATGCGGCCCGGGATGGAGCGCTTGAGCTTGTCGGTGGTGGCGAAGAAGGCCGCATGCGGGCCGCCGAAGCCCATCGGTACACCGAAACGCTGGCTCGAGCCGATGACGGTGTCGGCACCCAGGCTACCCGGCTCCTTGAGCAACACCAGGCTCATGATATCGGCAGCCACGCAAGTCATGATGCCGCGCTCGGCGGCATTGGCCAGTAGTGGCGCCAGGTCGCGCACTTCGCCACTCTGTCCAGGATACTGCAGCAGAGCGCCGAAGACGTCATGCGAGGCGAGTTCCTCGGCCGGGCCGGTGATCAGTTCGAAGCCGAAGTAGTGGGCACGGGTGCGCACTACGTCAAGCGTCTGAGGCAGCACATCGTCGGCAACAAAGAAGGCCTGTGTCTTGGCTTTCTTGTTGGCACGCTTACAAAGTGCCATGGCCTCGGCGGCGGCGGTAGCCTCGTCGAGCAACGAGGCGTTGGCCAGCTCCATGCCGGTCAGATCCATCACTACCTGCTGGAAATTGAGCAGGCCTTCCAGCCGGCCTTGAGCGATTTCCGGCTGATAGGGCGTATAGGCCGTGTACCAGCCCGGATTTTCCAGGACGTTGCGCTGAATGACCGCCGGCAGGTGAGTGTTGTGATAGCCCTGGCCAATGTAGGTCTTGAAGACGCGGTTCTGACGGGCCAAACGCTCCAGGTAATCCAGGGCCTCGGCCTCGCTGCGCGGGGGATCCAGATCCAGCTCACGGCCCATTCGAATGCCACCCGGCACGGTCCGCTCGATCAGCGTCGCAATGCTGTCGGTGTCCAATTGGTCGAGCATGCCGGCGATATCGGCCTGGCTGGGGCCATTGTGGCGTTGGATGAATGCATCGTGGCTGGCCAGATCGGCCAGACGGCGAGTATCAAGTGCCATGAAACACCTATGCGGTTGTTCGAACGATGTGGCCAAGCGGGCAGTGACGCGAGCGGGCCGTCGCAAAGAGAACGCGGGCGAGTGGGTGCCCGCGTCAGGGATTGGGTTAGTCTTGGTCGGCTTCGGCGACCTTGGTGTAGGCGTCAGCGTCGAGCAGCTTATCCAGCGCGGTTACATCCGCAAGCTTGAGCTTGGCGATCCAGCCGCCCCCATAGGGCGCTTCGTTGACGGTCTCCGGTGAGTCTTCGAGCGTCTCATTGACCTCAACTACCTCACCCGCTAGCGGTGCATACAGGTCGGAGGCAGCCTTGACTGATTCGATGACCCCGAATTCTTCGCCGGATTCGAGCATTTGACCGACCTCAGGAAGGTCCACAAAGACCACATCACCCAGGGATTCCTGAGCGTGGTCGGTGATGCCGATGGTGACGGTTCCATCTCCGTTATCCAGGATCCACTCATGGCTTTCGGTGTAGCGCAGATTAGCAGGGATAGTACTCATCGCATTTTCCTATAAGAAAAAGATTTACCGTGGAGAGAATCGTAACGCCCTCTGCAGCGTTTGGCGAGTCCCACGGATGTCATTCTTGCCGACATCGGTGCTGTCGACGACTCATCTTAGGCGGATTCACGATGAGCTTCATCCCCGCTATCGGGAGTGCGGAGCCATTACCCCTCGTTGCGGCATGATAATGCGCTTAGCGCTACGCTTACCCAGTGCACTGGTGCAGGTTGCCGGCTCTCGTAAGGCGATAAACCATCCGACAGCGGTATGACAACGTGTGAGCAGCGTTAATTTGCTCAGGGGCCCCATCAGCTATAAGGTTCTGTTGTTTCTGATAAGAAACAATTTCTCTGCAATCAATCGCGCAAGCGGGTGTCCGGTAAAAAGCCTCAAAGTAGAGAAAATACGGCCATTATCCTAGTATTTTAGACCAAATGGTAATGCTTAATGCTGCTTTTAGCGTAAATGGCAAAAAATTCCTGCTGGAAGGTGGAGTATGGCTGGTGGCTTCCGCTATGGTGTCGCTGGTTCGTCCATCGGCTTTCTACATCATCGTGCACTGGCGCTCCATTAGGCCTGATGCCATGCACCTAGGTGCTTAACAACAATTAATGGGAGAAAAACCTTGGAAGCAATCACTAGTATTTTTTCAGCGATAGAAGGCGTGGTGTGGGGGCCGCTGATGCTGGTCCTGCTGCTCGGGGTCGGCCTATATCTGCAGGCGGGCTTGAGGTTGATACCGATTCGTCGGTTGGGTACAGGCTTCTCACTACTCTGGAAAGGACGCGAAACAGGCAAGGGTGATGAGGACGAAGGCGAAGTCTCGCCATTTAACGCCCTGATGACCTCGCTATCAGCCACCATCGGCACCGGCAATATCGCCGGTGTGGCGACGGCCATCTTTCTCGGCGGCCCGGGTGCGGTCTTCTGGATGTGGATCACGGCGCTCGTCGGCATGGCCACCAAGTTTTCCGAGGCTGTGCTGGCAGTGCGTTATCGCGAGGTGGATGAAGCCGGTGATCACGTCGGTGGCCCGATGTATTACATCCGTAATGGTCTGGGCAAGAAGTGGGCCTGGCTGGGGGGCGCCTTTGCCTTCTTCGGTGCAGTAGCGGCCTTTGGCATTGGTAACACCGTGCAATCCAATTCGGTGGCAGCGGGTCTCAATGAGTCACTGGGTCTGCCGTACTGGATCACCGGTGTGGTGATCATGGTGTTGGCCGGTGCGGTGATCCTCGGCGGTATCCGCCGTATCGCCAAGGTGGCTGGCAAGCTGGTCCCGATCATGGCAGTTGCTTATATCCTTACCGGCATTGTGGTGCTGATTATCAACGCCGATGCCATTGGTGGTGCTTTAGGCATGATCTTTGGATATGCCTTCTCGCCGATTTCGGCGGCTGGCGGTTTTGCTGGTGCAGCCGTCGCCAAGGCCATCCAGTTTGGCGTGGCGCGTGGTGTCTTTTCCAATGAGGCAGGTCTTGGTAGTGCACCGATCGCGCATGCGGCGGCACAGACCAAGAACCCGGTGCGTCAGGGGCTTATCGCCATGCTTGGTACCTTCCTGGATACCATTGTGGTGTGCTCGATCACGGCACTGGCCATCCTGACGTCCACACAGTGGACCAGTGGCGAGACAGGCGCTGCCCTGACATCCCTGGCATTTGATGAATCCCTGCCGGGCATTGGGCAGTACATTGTGTCCTTTGCGCTGGCCGTGTTTGCCTTCACCACCATCCTCGGTTGGGCCTTCTACGGCGAAAAGTGCATCGAGTTTCTGTTCGGTGTCCGCGCCATCAAGCCGTATCGCGTCGTCTACATTCTTGCGATTCTTGCCGGTGCCGTGGCGCCGCTGGACTTCGTGTGGCTGATGGCCAGTGTATTCAATGCCATGATGGCCTTCCCCAACCTGATCGCGCTGGCACTGTTGTCGCCGGTTGTCTTCAAGTTGACCAAGGATTACTTCGATGGCAAGCCGGTCTTGCCGGGCGAAGAACTCAACAAGTGAGTCAATGCCGCGGCCATAAAATGGTCGCGGCATTTGCAGTAAGCAATGGAAGGATGAGCCGAGCCGATGAACGAACAACACAAGACACCGCTTCATGACCTGCATGTGGAACTCGGTGGCAAGATGGTGACCTTTGCCGGGTATTCCATGCCGGTGCAGTACCCCTTGGGGGTCAAGAAGGAGCACGAACATACCCGAGCGGCCTGCGGGCTGTTCGATGTCTCTCACATGGGCCAGGTGCTGATAACCGGCAGCGAGCCGGCCGCGGCGCTGGAGACGCTGGTTCCTGCGGACATTCTTGGCCTGCCCGAAGGTATGCAGCGCTATGCGCTATTCACCAACAACGAGGGCGGTATCCTCGATGATCTCATGGTGGTGAATGCCGGTGATCATCTTTATCTGGTGGTCAATGCCGCCTGCAAGGAGCAGGACATTGCGCACCTGCGAACTGGGCTAGGTGAAGATCATCAGGTCGAGGTGCTGGATCGTGGCCTCTTGGCGCTTCAGGGCCCCAAGGCTGCCAGTGTGATGGAGCGCCTGTGCCCAGCGGCCTGTGATTTGGTCTTCATGCAGCACGGTCGCTTCGAGATCGGAGGCATTCCGGTTTGGGTCAGCCGCTCGGGTTACACCGGCGAGGATGGGTTCGAGATCTCTGTGCCGGCAGAGCAAAGCGAGGCGTTGGCGCGTCTGCTTCTGGCCGAGCAAGAGGTCGAGGCCATTGGCCTGGGGGCACGCGACTCGCTGCGCCTGGAAGCCGGACTTTGCCTTTATGGCCATGATATCGATACTACCACCACGCCAGTCGAGGGTGGGCTGATTTGGGCCGTAAGTAAGCCGCGTCGCCGCGGCGGCGAGCGGGCCGGTGGCTTCCCTGGCGCTGATCTGGTGCTGCATCAGATCGAAGCCAAGGATCATCAACGCAAGCGGGTGGGCCTGTTGGGCGAGGGGCGCGCGCCGGTCCGTGAAGGGGCCGAGCTCTATGATGCTCAAGATCGCAAGATCGGTGTGGTCACCTCGGGTGGCTTCGGGCCCAGTGTCGGCAAACCTGTGGCCATGGGCTATGTCAGCATCGAACATGCCGTCGTCGACAGACAGGTGTTTGCAGATGTCCGCGGCAAGCGCCTGCCGATGACGGTGACCAAGATGCCGTTCGTAACGCCGGGGTATTATCGCGGCTGAGCGCACTTAATATACCGTTATCTTTTCAATATGCCACATGAGCCGCTTCCTTTGGGAGGCGGCTTTTCTATGAAGTCTTGGCGGCCCAGGGCCGGTTTCATGGATTTGCCCCAGCATTTACTGAGCGTCGGCGTCGCTGGTAGTGCCAGGGCGGTCGACTATCTGCAAAGCCTGGCAGAACTCCTGCCGTTCATAACTCCTCAGGGAGACTGTGTAGGTGTCATCGACACTGGTCAGCGCGATGTGACCGAACAGGAAGAGACCAGGAACACGAATCTTTTGAAGATGGTCACGAGGGCGTCTCCCGCAAGGTGGAGGCTTGACCGGCAGCCTCGCGGCTTCCGATGTCTTGCCACTCCACTCGCTCTCCGCTTGTCTCAAATAAGGCCGAGAACGGAGAGAACCACCACAACGATCACGACGGCGCCGACGATATAGACGATGTTGTGCATTAAGTAATCCTCTTTGGTGCATGGTCCTGTGCCAAGCTACTGCGAAGTGGCTCGTGTCATGGTAGCGTCGCCGTCCGTGCGACGCTTGGCGCAACTTCCTGTACAGGCCGTTCCCTTGCCTCACCCAAGATAATGATATGCGATTGGCGCCTTATCGACTGTGCGCTGGCGTACAGTGCGCCTCGCATCTGGGAAGTACGGTCTAATCGACTCTGCCACGGCAGTGATCTCGACAGGCTGCGCGGGACCAAGGATGCTCCCTTCCTGAGAATCAGTTTTTCGGGAAGATGAGACAGCCTGCGTCGGCTGCTCGGTCCAGTTCTCCACCAGCGCGGATATGCACTGGCATGGTCAGGAATACCCGGGTTTCAAGCTCAGTGGGTATGATGGTTCTCAGGGTGTGGAGTCGGCTGTTTTTTTGATCCATTTTATGGATTTCGGATGTACTTCACCCTATCTTTTCAGGAATAAGCAGATGGATTACATCGCCAGTATTATAAAGTCTGAGTTTTCGGATTTTAACGATTTGGGTGAGTTCGTTATTGTCGTGATTAGGTTATTGTTCGCTGCCCTCTTGGGTGGCCTGCTTGGGCTCGAACGAGAACAGCGTGGAAAGTCTGCCGGTATACGTACCCATATGTTGGTGTGCATGGGCGCTGCTCTATTTATATTTATCCCTCAGCAAGCGGGTATCTCGGATTCAGAAATGAGCCGTGTCATTCAAGGAGTGATTGCCGGCATCGGCTTTCTTTGTGCTGGATCTATCATCATCGGCAAGGATGACCAGGGCGCCACAGGGCTTACCACAGCGGCCGGTATTTGGTTCACTGCAGCCATTGGAATAGCCGTTGGCCTGGGACGCGAGCAAACCGCGGTGCTGTGTGCCGTGCTGGCTTGGATGGTACTGTATGTAATGCCCTTCTTGATTCGTTTAATGCGCAAGAAAATTCCATAATCCTGAACATTCAAACGTTATATTTTCAAAACATCGCAAGCAGGTGGCAGCCTCAACAGACTGAGACGTACTGCATTAGCAGGGCCACGACCCTGGCGGCATCTCAGTGGACCAGAGCCCACTCACTCTCTGTACACCTTCACGTAGTGCTGAAGCGGCCCTTGGGCGCCTTAATGTGTTTGCCTTAGTATGTACTGGCCTCTTCGTTGGCTGCCTGGTCCTCAACTAGAAGTCGAGAAGGCATTGCGAGGGCTGGAGGGGGAGATGCAGGCCCGGCTCCGTCCGCCTGCATTGAAGGGGGTGGGTATTCACCTCGGCCGTGAAGCAATGCTGACCATTCCGGCCATGTCGCTTGGCGTGATACATGGCAGTGTCGGCGTTGTGCATAAGGGTATCGGCATCTTCTGCATCATCCGGGTAGAGGCTGATACCGATGCTTAGTGTGATGAAGATTGCATGACCCTGGATGCAGTACGGCCTACCCAGGACGGCAAGCAGCTTTTCCGCGACCCGGGTGGCATCCTCGGGGCGCCTGATCTCGGCAAGAAGGACCACGAATTCGTCTCCGCCATGGCGACAGACGGTATCGATGTCGCGCATGCAGTCCTGGAGACGGCTCGCAACGGCCTGAAGGAGCATGTCCCCTAGGGCATGGCCGAGCGAATCATTGATGGGCTTGAAGGCGTCAAGGTCGAGAAAAAGCAGGGCGACCAAGTGCCTGTGCCGTCGGGCCAGGCCAATGGCGTCGAGAGCCACCCGAGCCCATGCCTTATCGGCATCCATGGCGGCTTCGATGTCCCATCTCGAAACGTCGGTCGCTTTTCGCTCGGGGAGGTCTTCCGTTCTCGGGGTGAGGCCTTGGCCTAACGGCTGCTCGGCATGGAAGGAAGTGGAGTTGAGCGGCGTTCTGCCGGTGTATTGAAACATCGAGTCGTCTCTCCATCTTGGAACTCATGGCCAATATCAGCGATGGTAGTGGCGTGACGGCGCCCCTTCCGTGCGGTAGCGTACGGATCATGGTCTTCGCTTATTGCGAGTCTGGCGGCGGGTGTGAGAGTACGTTGAGACTCACATGATTCAGCGTGACTAGCCTTTATTTCAATGGGTTATCGACTGCCTGGTGCTTTAGGGTAACCTTTGACCTGCTTTTTGACGTGATCCGAAGGGAGTCCGATAAGGCGTTCTAGTGGCTGTCTTGGTTCGTTGACCACCATCGGACAACTCCTCCCATAGGGTGGTTTGTTCGATCCGGGAGCGTCTCGCTTGGCCCTGCAAGATGACCCTCTTCAGAATCACCTGCTGGCGGCACTTCCGAGGGATGAATGCCAGCGCTTGTCGCCTCACCTTGAGCGAGTCGATCTGCGGCTGGGAGAATCGCTGGCCGAGTCGGGCAAGGTGATGCGCCATGTCTACTTCCCGACGAATGCCATCGTGTCGCTGCTATGCGTCATGGGCGATGGTGATTTGACTGAAATGACTGTTGTCGGTGTCGAGGGTATCGTCGGCATATCGCTGTTCATGGGCGGGGAAACCACGCCGAGTCGGGCCGTCGTGCAGAACGCTGGCAGTGCCTACCGTCTCAAGGGACAGCTACTGAAGGATGAATTCGGTCGCGCCACAACGCTTCAGTACCGATTGCTGCATTACACCCAGGCGCTGATTACCCAAATGTCACAGACGGCAGTATGCAACCGGCATCACAGCCTGGATCAGCAACTGTGTCGCTGGCTGTTGCTGAGCCTGGACCGATTGCCAACCAACGAACTGGTGATGACCCAGGAGCTGATTGCCAACATGCTCGGCGTCCGTCGAGAGGGTGTCACCGAATCAGCCGGAAAGCTGCAGAGGGCTGGACTGATTTCCTACCATCGCGGACGTATCAGTATCCTGGATAGGCCTGGCCTGGAAGAACGAGTCTGTGAGTGCTACTCAGTCGTCAAGAAGGAATATGATCGCCTGCTGTCCTATCATCGCCCCGTTTGATGGGCCCCTTGCCCTCGTTGCGCAGCATCGTATTCGAGCAGGATGTGTCCTTCGTGTGTCTCCTGGCGTACCGACGCCATGATGATAAGCATGCCACGCTTCTCTTGGTGGCTTATCGGTGATTGCCCGATCACCCTTGGCTGTCGCTGGCCTCGGAGCCTGGTGGATACTTGCCATGTGCCGATGGTCGGGTTGTCACCAGGAGCGAGCACATGCAGTCCTCTATCCCCAGTACGATGACCAATGCTCTGATCGAGAGCCTGTCACTTCAGGACAGGGTATCTTTTCTAGCCGACTGCGAGACTATCGACCTGACGTTCGGTGAGGTCATCACCGAGCCCGGTGGATCGATCCTGCATGTCTACTTCCCCCTCGACAGCTTCATTTCTCTGATTGCCAACCTGAGTGACAGGGATCGGTTGGAAGTGGCGATGGTGGGAAGTGAAGGCATGCTGGGGATCCCCTTGGCCCTGGGGCTCGATGAATCACCCTTGCGTGCCCTGGTGCAAGGCGCAGGGCCGGCTCTGCGGATGCCGGCGGCAGCCTTTTGTCGTCATCTGGAGCAGAGCCCTGCGCTTCAGGCGCTGATGAAGCGCTATCTCTATGTGCTGATGCACCAGCTCACACGTGTGGTGGGATGTACCCACTTTCATCAGGTCGAAGCCCGACTGGCGCGCTGGCTGTTGATGACCCAGGATCGTGCGCACTCCGATCTGCTGCATCTTACCCACGAATTTCTGGCCATGATGCTGGGGGTGCGCCGCGCCGGCATCACACTGGCCGCCATGTCGCTTCAGGGGCGACATTTGATCAGCTATCACCGTGGGGATATCACAGTGCTGGATCGGGTGGGCCTGATCGAGGCCTCCTGTGGCTGCTATGCTGCCGATCAAAGCATCTATCGTCGGGTCATGATTGAAGGACACACGCTAGCCGGTAAGCCATGACGGTAATTCGGCATGGCCATCATCGACATTGCTTTTGTTACCACCGGAGAGCTTTTTTCATTTTTTCAATACCCATTCTGCGTTTCAAATTACCCCGTAAATTCGATAACAACGAAGCCTTTACTCTCGGTAGCGCTTAACGTTTTTTATACTTGTGAGTCGTCAGGTTAGCCAGGTGGTGGCCATGGATTTCTATGTGCGCACCACCTGGCTAACCTGTCTGTTCGGTGAGCAGAACACCGTAGACGACGGGGCCAGGTAATTGAATATTCGAGGCTCAATATATCGCTAATGTTTAAGGTTCCGTGAACGCCAATAACGAGAAATAGCGGGCTTGACACTAATCCCGTGAACCAGGATCGATATGGCAACCACTACTAGGGTAAGGTGTATCAATTCCAGTGCTATGTCTTCTTGAATGCCGTGCTGGATGGCATACATCAGATAGTAAAGCGAGCCAATGCCACGCACTCCAAACCAGCCCATGAGGTGGCGCATACGCATGGATGATCTGCTTCCCAACATGCCAATATGAACACTGATAGGACGAACGACGAAAAATAGAAAGGCTGCGAAACCTACGGCTCGCCAACTCCAGGAGTCCCAGAAGAGCGAGCCACCTATCAGTAGAACCAATACAATTTCTGCCAGACGTTCGAGATGCTCATTGAATATCAACGAGCTTGCACTCACATGCGGTATAGGATGCGGTTCTCCATCTATACTTGCCTCGGCAGGTGATGAGTAATCTTGTTTGTATCCGGACAATTTCAATTCAGTATGGCGTAAAGCAACCGCAGCACTAAAAACGGCTAAAAAGCCCCATGCACCCACTAGCAGGCTGACTCCATAAGCAAATGCGATGAGTCCCAGGCCGAGGAAACTTTCTAGAAAGGAGGTACCTGCAAAGCGAGCGCGTATCCTGGTGACTAACCAACCGACACTAATGCCCGCCAAGATACCGATACCGATGCCTGCGCCGCTTGCCCAGAGCACGTCCACTGCCAGCCACCGCCACCCCCCATCGCCAAGGTCGTGGAGCCCCATCAACCCCAGACCGAGCATGACGAACGGAAAGGCGCTGCCGTCATTCATTCCGGCCTCGCAGGTCAATGAAAAACGTAGTTCGTCAGGGTCATCAGCGCTACGGACCTGCACCTCGGTCGCCAAAACAGGGTCAGTCGGTGCCACTACGGCACCTAGCAACACGGCGGCCCCAAGCGGTAAAGTGAGCCAGTAATAGCCGAAAAGTGTCACTAGTCCGACCGTGAGTGCCATCGATACTACCGCCAGTTGCATGGGGTTTTGCCATCGCTTCAGGCTCACTGGCGCTGGCATTTTTACGCCAGCACAATAGAGCGAAATCAGTACGGCAATCTCGGTCAGTAGCTCCAGTAACCCCGACTCTTCCAGCGGATTAAAATGGAAAAGCCCCAAGCCCATGGGGCCAACAATGCACCCGATGACAAGGTACACAATAGCGGAGGTGGCCGGCACGCTTTTGATATAGGAAAAAGTGAAACCCACTACCAAAAGCAGTGAGCCTAATAAGATAAACCAAGTGGCGGTTGTCATAGGTAAATCGGCCAGTGTTTTTGTTCGTTTAACTACGTAAGCCGAGAGATGGACCAATCCGCGAGCCTTCGCTGATCTTCCCCTCTGCGATGGCTGAAAAAATGACTCATCACCATAACACATGTTTCCACATGGTGGATTGTCATCTACATGAAAGGTCCAAGGATAGATGTCCTCCCCCGCGACCTGTATCTCGAAGTGTTTTCCCTTTTCGGTGGAAACTTCCAGACGGGGCTGCTAGGCAAAAAACCAGCTTTCGGGAACCCCTTTCTCATATATCTCGTCCCTTGAACTCTTGGATCTCATGACTTTCTTCCTATGAGATTGTTGACGCCCGTTCCTGGTGAACCCCGTCTCGTTTCCAGTCTAGCAGGTAATTCTTCCCTTCCCTCGATGATGCAATATAGTCTCCAAACCTTTGAGGCGAGCCCGACTATATTAAGCGTGATGCCGTAAGCTCATAGCTTTACAGCCCTCGGTCAGCGGACCCATGAATCAGGCGGGGTCAGGTGTTGTGCGAAACCGGAACGGGCGTGACGAGCGTGTACGCTCAGCGAGGATATACCTGGCGAAAGGTGAGGCTGATACGGAGGCCGGGCAGCTTGCGGGGTAGCAGAGCATGTTGCAGCTGACGCTGGGTGCCGGGGCCCATCACCAGCAGGCTGTCGTGGGGTAGCCAGACATTGAAAGCGGGCGCTCGCCGGTCTTGCCAGCGAAAGCGGAGGGGGCGCTCGGCGCCGAGACTTACCGCGGCGATCAGCGGGTCGTGACCCAGCTCTGGTTCGTTATCGCTGTGCCATCCCATGCGATCCTCACCATCGGCGTAGCGATTGAGCAGCACGCTGTTGAAGGTTGCAGGATGGCCGTTTGCTGCAAGCGTGCGTTCGATGGCGTGTTTGATGGCCTGAACGGCGGGGTGCCAGGGCTCAGGTGAAAACGTCTCACCGGAATAACGATAGGTGGCGTCTGAGTCGCCCATCCATAGCTGGCGGCGGGGTATCGGATGCTGGCGGCCGTATAGGGTGATACTGGGCCGCTGCCAGTGCAGTTGCCGGTCCACTTGCCCTAGCAGCGTATTGGCTCGCTCGAGGCCTAGCAGGCCAACCCCCAGCGATAAGGGTGGCGAATCGAGAAGGGTCTGCCAGGCTAGCGACCCGGAGAATAAGTCGTTCATGACCTCAGCTTGCCAGTCCTTGCTGCATCTGTCGCGGGGTCAGCCTGCCAGCGGCAAGAGCGCCAGGCTTGCTAAAGCAAACATGATGCCGATGACGCCGCCGCCGACGACATCACTGATGTAGTGAAGTCCCAGTCCGACCCGCGAGATCGCGATTAGGGTGGCAAGCGGGACCACGATCAAGAGCAACCAGGGAGTCGAAACGGCGGTTAGCACCGTGAACATCATCGCGTGCATGGTGTGGCCGCTGGGGAAGCTGTAACGGTCGCGGGGCGGCTCCGTACAGGGAATACACTCAAAGGTAATGGAAGGGCGCTCGCGACACAGTCGCGTCTTCAGCAGGCGGTAAACCAACAAGGCCACGACAGCCGTCAGACTGAATTGCACCAGTCGCTGCCATCCCTGGCCCGGGTCCAACAAGGGTTGCGCCATGATTAACAGGACCCAGGCGGGCCAATCGCCGACGCGACTGGCGAGCCGCAGTGTCACAAGCGACAGCAGCCGGGTATTACTGGCCAGGGCGAACCGGTGGCATAGCTTCCACTCGAGTGAGTCGAGGCGCTCAAAGACGGAGGGCGTTCGCGGCGTCATCGGATGTCTCCTTGAGTGAAAGCAGAATGCGCATGAAATCGTCGGTGATGCGATCCCAGCCCGTGGCGGCGACACGCTGCCGGGCCAGACGTCCTAGCTGTGCGTAGCTCGCCGGGTGCTGACACAGGGAGACGGCCTGCTCGATGAAGGCCGCCTCGTCGCCCACCGGGACCGTCAGCCCCTGCTCACCCGATGTAATCAGTTCGCTGGCGGCAGCATGGTCGAATGCCACGACCCCGAGACTGCTGGCCATGGCTTCAGCGACGACGTTGCCATAGGTCTCCGAGCAGGAGGGAAACACGAAGATATCGGCACTGGCGTAATGCCGGGCAAGGGATTCACGGTTGATGAAGCCGGTAAAGATGGCATTGGGCAGTCGCCTCTGCAGGTTGTCCCGCAATGGTCCATCACCCACCAGCACGGTGACCAGGTCTGGCTGAACCTGCTGCATGGCCTCCACGCTTTCGACCAGCAGGTCCAGGTTCTTCTCGCTGGCCATGCGCCCTACATGCAAGGCCACCGGCTGATGCTCAACGGCGCCCCAGCTCTCGCGAAGTGTCGCGTCGCGTTTGTCCGGTGAAAAGTGTCGGGCATCAATGCCGCGGCTCATCACCTGAACGTTGGCAAAGCCTTTGGCGCTCAGCGCCCTGACTTGTGCCGCGGTAGGCACCAGCGTCGCGCCGGTACGGTTATGGAAGTGGCGGAGTACCGCGGTGACCGAGCCTTCCAGCCAGCCAACGCCATAGTCGCTGGCATAGTGATCGAAATTGGTATGAAAGCCGCTGGCGACGGGCAGCCCCAGCCGTCTGGCCTGTCGCAGCGCCGACCAGCCCAGCGGGCCTTCGGTGGCGATATAGACCGCATCCGGTCGGCGAGCCTGCCAGAGACGTGCCAAGGCGCGCCCGGCGGGGAGGCCGATCTTGATGGCCTGGTAGCCGGGAAGGTGGAACCCACTTACCTGCAGTTCGTCATCGATCCCTTCTGCCCGGCTGCCGTTATCGGGCCGCGGGCGCACCAGCTGTAAGGTGATATGGCGTGCAGTAAGTTCGCGACTCAGGTGCCCTAGGGTGTGGGCCACCCCGTTAATGTCCGGCGACCAGGTATCGCTGACGAAGCAGATGCGCATAAGGCTCGTGTGTCCCGTTCATGAGGCGTGATATCAGGATCACGGCGGAGCATGACAGGACAGGGACCAATCCATGACGTCTAGATGACACCGAGTGGCGTCGGCCGTCGAAGGCGGTCAAGGCGCATGGCGGGCGCGCCTCGAAGCTTTTGCTAGCGAAGTACCCGGCGGGGATCGATCGGCTTACCGGCGCGGCGCATATCAAAGAGCAATTCATTGCCGCTATCGCCACTGCTTGTGCGGCAAACGGTGTGACCACGGCTGACGCTTTCCCCCGCACTGACCGACAGTGACCGACAGAGGGCATAGACACTCTGCAGATTATTGGCATGATGCACGATAACGACGCGGCCAAGCTGGCGCATGCTGCCGGCGAAACGCACTTCACCGTCAGCTACCGCACGGGCTTCATCAGAGCTGGCGCTTGACAGGATCATGGGCTGAAGGGTGCCGCGGGCGTCCTTGCCAAACGACCGGGTCACCTGGTGGTTGTCGATAGGCCAGGGCCAGCTGCCAGCCGAAGACGGCAAGGGGCCGCTGGGCGCGGAACGTTTTTGTGTGCTTGAGGCCGATGACCGGGATGAAGATGATGCACCAGACGAGGCGCTTCGGGACACGTTGGCATCATTCATCGGCACCTGGATCAGTTGGCCGACACGTAGCGACGATGCCGAGATACCGGGATTGCCGGCGCTCAGGCGACGGGTGCGGGTACCAAAGTGGCGGGCGATGCCCGCATAGGTATCGCCGGGGCGCACCTGGTAACGATAGGGGCCTCCGTAGGGGGCGCGTTCCTGGTGAGTGGGAATCAGCAGGCGTTGGCCAATGGCCAGAGAGCGAGCTTTCACGCCGGGGTTGAAGCGCTGTAGGCGTTCCAGGGGCACACCTGCCTGACTGGCCAATTCGCCCAGTGTGTCGCCTCGCTTCACACTGATCCAGTTGCCGGGCGTGACGGATTGATTCCAGCCGCCATGACCCGCACAGCCGACCAATAGCAGAGCGGTCAGGAACAGAACGGCAAGGTTCAGTCGCTGGCGTCGAGGGTCCGATCCTTGTGTTGCCACAGTTCGTTGATCCATGTCTGGAAGCGTTCCTTGTAATCCGGGTCCCGGTGATAATCGCCGCCCGGCATCCAGGCCGGTACCTCGAGTCGCCGCACGTTAACCCGAATGGCCCCCTCGCGACCGCAGAGAAAGCGCCAGAACGTCGGCTGGGGGCGCGAATAGACGATAGTGACATCGAGAATGCCGCTCAGTTGATGCCCCAGCAAGCCTATCACCTGGGCCGTGCCGCCGGCCTTGGGTCTCAGCAGGTGACGGTAGGGGCTCTGCTGAGCCGCATGCTTGGCTGGCGTCAAACGCGTACCTTCGACGAAGTTGTAGATCGCGGTCGGCATGTCCTGGGCGCGTTCGCACATGCGCTTGGTGGCCTCGCGATCACGTCGCGCCAGATCCGGGTTCTTCTCCATGGCTTCGCGGGAGTAACGTCCCATGAAGGGGAACTCCAATGCCCACCAGGCAAGCCCGATGATGGGAATCCAGATCAGTTCGCGTTTGATGAAAAAACGCGGGATCGGAATGCGCCGATGCAGCGCCATCTGCAGCATGAAAATGTCGGTCCAGCTTTGGTGATTGGCAAGCACCAGCCACCAGCGACCTGGACTGAGCCCGTCCGGACGGTCGATCTGCAGATCCGGCTTTAACCAGTGACGTATCCACCAGAGATTGAAGCCGATCCACTGCTCGGCAATGGCGTTCAGCCCCTTGAGTACCTGTCGGCGTAGCGGGCGCCCGGGCGTGATGATCTTGAGAAAAATCAGCGTGAGCAGCGGGATTGACCAGATCAACGTATTGATCACCAGCAGCAGCAGACTGACGAGTCCCTTGATGATCGACATACGTTCTCCTTCAACCACTTGGCTCAAGCCTCTAATGCTACTTCATGTCCCCGAGGCTGCCCAGCGGCGGCATCAACGCCACCGCCGCATTGAAGGGCGAACCCGGCGAGGGTTGAGTGGCCTGCCGCTTAGGATTGTAGGTCGGGTAGGTCTTCGAAGTGGCGAAGGGCGTCGGGATTGGCCAGAGCGTCCCGGTTCTTGACCGGACGCCCGTGCACCACGTTGCGGACCGCCAGCTCGACGATCTTGCCTGACAGGGTGCGCGGGATATCGGCCACCTGGAGGATCTTGGCGGGCACGTGGCGCGGGGTAGTATTGGCGCGAATGGTCTGGCGGATGCGCTCGCTCAGGGCGTCATCGAGCGTCAGGCCGTCGCGCAGCCGGACGAAGAGGATGACGCGGACGTCATCCTGCCAGTCCTGACCGATGCACAGCGACTCCAGGACCTCCTCGACTTTCTCGACCTGTCGATAGATCTCAGCGGTGCCAATGCGCACTCCACCCGGATTGAGGACGGCATCCGAGCGACCATGGATGATCAGGCCGTCCTCGGCGGTGATCTCGGCATAGTCGCCTTGCGACCAGATACCGGGGAAGGTGGAGAAATAGGCCTCCCGGTAACGTGCGTCTCCCGGATCATTCCAGAACCCGATGGGCATCGAGGGGAAGGGGCGGGTGCAGACCAGCTCGCCCTTCTCGCCGTATACCGGCTGAGCGTCATCGTCGACGACCGCGACCGCCATGCCGAGGCCTCGGCACTGTAGCTGGCCGCGGTACACCGGGCGGATCGGGCAGCCCAGGGCGAAGCAGGAGACGATGTCCGTGCCGCCGGAGATCGAGGCCAGCATCAGCTCTTGCTTGATCGCGTCATAGACGTAATCGAACGACTGGGGGAGCAGCGCCGAGCCGGTGGAAAGCAGGGCCCGCAGCTTGCCGAGATCGAACCGCTGTGCTGGCCTGAGTCCCTGTTTCTCGCAGGCCGACAGGTACTTGGCACTGGTGCCGAATACGCTGATGCCTTCTCGCTCAGCCAGTGACCAGAGTGACTTGGGATCCGGGGCGAACGGAGACCCGTCGTACAGTACCAGGCTGAGGCCGGTGGCAAGGCCCGAGACGAGCCAGTTCCACATCATCCAGCCGCAGGTCGTGTAGTAGAAAAGGACGTCGTCACTGCTCAGGTCCGTGTGCAGGCGATGCTCCTTGAGATGTTGCAGCAGGGTCCCGCCAGCGCTGTGCACGATGCACTTGGGTGTCCCCGTAGTGCCCGAGGAGTAGAGGATATAAAGCGGATGGGCGAAGGGCAGTGGCGTAAAGACCACCGTATCGGCATCGTTATCGAGAAACCGTGACCAGGCGATGGCGCCCTCGATGCCTGCCAGGTCCGGGTCATCATCGAGGAAGGGGAATACCACCACCGTCTCGAGCGAGGCGATCGCGTCCACGACCTCTGCCACGCGGTCGCGAATATCGATGGGCTTGCCCGTCCAGGTATAGCCGTCGGCGGCGATCAGTACCTTGGGTTCGATCTGTCCGAAGCGGTCGAGAAGGCCGTGAACGCCGAAATCCGGCGAGCAGGACGACCAGATCGCCCCGAGGCTGGCGCTGGCCAGCATGGCGATGACCGCGTGTCGGCCATTGGGCACGATCCCGGCGACCCGGTCGCCAGGCGCTACCCCTCGCACCTTGAGTGCCTGTGCCAGGCGAGCAACATCACGATACAGATCGGCATAGCTGACGAGCTGGCGTCGCCCGCGCTCGTCGCAGCAGATCAGCGCCGTGTGTTCGTCTCGGCGCCAGAGCAGGTTCTCCGCGAAGTTGAGACGGGCGTCGGGAAACCAGCGAGCCCCCGGCATGGCCGATGGCGATGCCAGCACGCGATCGCCCCGCGCCTCGGCGATGATGCCAAATTCGTCCCACAGCAGGGACCAGAAGGCGTCTAGACGCTCGATGCTGAAGGCGTGAAGGGTGGCGTAGTCATCGAGGGTCACGCCGTGCTCGGCCTCGATGCGGCGCATCAGGGTGGCCATCCGGGTGGCTGCGATGGTATCCGGGCTGGGCTGCCAGAGGCGTGTCGACATGGCTATCTTCCTCGACTGGAAATATCACTCCGAGCATAGCACCGGCGTCGAGACGGTTCCCTTCAGCACCTCGGCCAGCGCCTGGGCGGCCACCGACAGCTTGCGATCCTTGGGCGACAGCAAGCCGACCTCGTGGGCGATTACCGGGCCATGCAGGGGCAGACAGCGGGCGCCCAGGGCCTGCATCTGGGGGGTGCATAGCGAGGGCACGGCGCTCACCCCGAGCCCGCTGGCGACCATGCGGCCGACCGTCGCAAGCTGGTGACTCTCGAAGGCCACTGACAGGCCGACGCCCTGAGCGGCCAGCTCCTGCTCGAGCAGGCGGCGCACCATCGAGGGACGCTGCAGGGCAATCAGGTCTTCCTCGAGCAACGCCGACCAGGCCAGGGAGGTCTCGTTGGCAAGCGCTGAGGCGGCGGGGACCACGGCCACGAAGTGGTCCCTGAACAGGGGGGTGAAGGCCAGACCATCGGTGGCCTCGGGGGCGAAGGCGATCCCCAGCTCGACGCGCTCACGGCGCACCATCTCGATGACCTCCTCGTTGATGACGTCATGGACGGTGACATTGATGCGCGGGAAGCGCGCGCGGAAGGCCATCAGCGCATCGGGCAGCAGGTTACCGGCGAAGGACGGCATGGCGGCGATCGCGACGCGGCCTAGTTCCAGCGTGAAATGCTGGCGCAGGCGTTCCTCGGTGTTGTCCCAGTCGGCGAGCAGGCGCTTGGCCAGCGGGACCAGGACTTCGCCTTCCGGTGTCAGGCTGACCCGACGGGTGCTGCGAATCAGGAGTGGGCCGCCGAGGCTGTCTTCCAGGCCCTTGATGGTGAGGCTCAAGGCCGGCTGGGAGAGGTGCAGGCGATCGCAGGCCCGGGTGAAGCTCAGGGTCTGGGCCACGGCAAGAAAGGCGCGTAGCTGCTTGACGGTCATGGGGTCACCCGAAGGCTGGCAGTTAAACTCATTGTAAAAACAAAACAATCAATAAATAAAACAAACTTAACAAATAGATCGTCTTGCCACGACACTGGCGATGACTCGACAACCATCACTCTTCAACCATCGAGGCAGCGATATGGCCGGATTCGACAAGCGTGTTTACTCCTACGAAGAGGCAATGGCCGGGCTCGAGAGCGGCATGACCGTGATCGCCGGCGGGTTCGGCCTCTGCGGCATTCCCGAGAACCTGATCGCTGAGATCAAGCACCGCGGCGTCAAGGACTTGACCGTCTATTCGAACAACTGCGGCGTCGATGGCTTCGGCCTCGGTCTGCTGCTGGAGGACAAGCAGATCCGCGAGATCCATGCCTCCTACGTGGGCGAGAACGCCCTCTTCGAGCAGCAGATGCTGGAAGACGAGATCAAGGTCGTGCTGACGCCCCAGGGTACCCTGGCCGAGAAGATGCGCGCCGGCGGCGCCGGCATTCCTGCCTTCTATACCGCCACCGGCTACGGCACGCCGATCGGCGAGGGCAAGGAGGTGCGCGAGTTCAACGGCCGTCACTATATTCTCGAGGAGTCGGTGGTGGGGGATTTCGCCATCGTCAAGGGTTGGAAGGCCGACCGCTACGGCAATGTGGTCTATCGCGACACGGCCCAGAACTTCAATCCGCTGGCCGCCACCGCTGGCAAGATTACTGTGGTCGAGGTCGAGGAGATCGTCGAGCCGGGAGAGCTCGCGCCCGACCAGATCCATACCCCGGGCATCTATGTCGACCGCCTCATCCAGGGCAGCTTCGAAAAGCGCATCGAGAAGCGCACCGTCCACCAGGGCTGAGCGTTTTTCTCCCTCTCCAGGACGTGCGCCGCTGGAAGGTGCGAGAGGCGACCGGGACAGATCATAGAGGAGGTCCGACGCCATGGATGGCGTCGGTAGCGCCCAAGGAAGGGTTCACAGCGCCTCCTCGTAGATCTGTCGCCGGCATCGGCCTCGAGCGGGGTCCACTGGCGCTTATCCCTTACAAGATACAAGAGGCAACAAGATGGCACTGACTCGCGAACAAATGGCAATGCGCGTGGCGCGCGAACTCGAAGACGGCTTCTACGTCAACCTGGGCATCGGCATTCCCACCCTGGTGGCCAACTATGTGCCGGACGATATCGACGTGATGCTGCAGTCCGAGAATGGTCTGCTCGGCATGGGGCGCTTCCCCACCGAGGACGAGGTGGATGCGGACATGATCAACGCCGGCAAGCAGACCGTCACGGCTCGTCACGGCGCGGCGATCTTCTCCTCGGCGGAATCCTTCGCGATGATCCGCGGCGGCCATGTCGACCTGACGGTGCTGGGCGCCTTCGAGGTCGACCAGCACGGCAACATCGCCTCCTGGATGATTCCGGGCAAGCTGATCAAGGGCATGGGCGGTGCCATGGATCTGGTGGCTGGCGCAGAGAACATCATCTGCACCATGACGCACGCCTCCAAGCATGGTGAATCCAAGCTGCTCGAGCAGTGCAATCTGCCGCTGACCGGGGCGGGCTGCATCAACCGGGTGTTGACCGATCTGGCCTATCTCGAGATCAAGGATGGCGCCTTCCATCTCGTCGAGCGTGCCCCCGGCGTCAGCGTCGAGGAAATCGTCGAGAAGACCGCCGGCACGCTGGTGGTGCCCGACCATGTGCCGGAGATGACCTTCGAGGCTTGATGATCTAGCCATCTCAGGTTCCCCCTGAGACGGACATGTGATCCGCCTGAGCCCAGGTGCCGAGTAGCGGCCCTGGGCTTTTTCGTGTCTCGCTCGCTATCGGGTTATTGAACGCGGTGGTGAAAAACTAACCATGATGAGAATGACTGCCCAGTGTCAGGTGCCGATCACGGCTCTCCCGTGATTTTTCACAGTGTTATCCACAGAATCTGTGCATAAGTTCCCCCGGACTGGAAAGTCCTCGCTAAGTCAGTAGAATGCGCTCCGTCCTTCCAGCCTCCCTGATGCGGGCTATTCATGCTTCCGTGCAGGGGCCCGTCGACCCATCAGATCGGCGCTTAGGCGTGACGTTTCATGGTCATCGTCATGAGGCGCATGAGGACCTTTTGTCGTTACTGGGGAGAGTGTTTGGTGCGTAGTTTGCCGGCAACACTGCCGATCCTGTTCGTCTGTGAGATCAGCTTTCTGCTGGGCCATGGCTTGATCATGACCCTGCTTGGCGTACGCATGTCGCTTGAGGGCTTTCCCTCGCAGATGGCGGGTCTTCTGATGTCGAGCTTTTCGTTCGGCTTCGTGATCGGCAGCTACTGGCTCGAGAAACGCATTCGCGCGGTGGGGCATATCCGCGTCTTCGCGGCCTGTGCGGCCACCTTGGCGGTCACTGCCATGCTGCATGGCCTTTGGGTCAATCCCTGGGCATGGCTTGCATGGCGCGTGTTCGGCGGCGGGGCGACGGCGGGCCTGTTGATGGTCATGGAATCCTGGGTGTCCGGCGAGTCCAGCAATGATAACCGTGGCAAGGTGTTGGGCTGGTACCTGGTGTGCTCGACGCTCTCGCTTGCCGGCGGGCAGTGGCTCCTCAATACGGCGGATCCCGCCACCATGGTGTTGTTCTCGGTCGCGGGCATGTTGTTCGCCATGTCGCTGGTGCCACTATCGATCCATCGTATTCATGGTCCAAAGGCGGCCCAGGAGCTCAAGCCTCAGAAGATCAAGATTCGGGAATTGTTCAAGCGTGCGCCAGTGGGCCTGGTCGGCGCCTTCACGGCAGGCTTGATGGTGCAGGCCTTCTTCGCCATGACGCCCTATTATGGTCAGGAAATCGGCCTGTCGACTGCCCAGACCGCCCAGTTCATGGCCATTACCACCCTGGTGGCGCTCTTTGCCCAGTGGGGACTGGGCCGGCTGTCCGACCGTATCGATCGGCGCAAGGTGATTCTTGCCATGGCGGCGATCATGGCCGTTTCCGGGGCCTTCATCTCGGTGGCCGCGAGGGCCGACTACCTGATGCTGCTGGTGGTGGCGAGTTTCCATACCGCCATGTTGCACACGTTGTACTCGCTTAGCCTGGCCCATACCAACGATTGGTTGGAACCTGAAGAGATCGTGGCGGCCAACGGCAAGCTGATGATGGCCTACGGTGTTGGCTCGATCGTGGGGCCCTTCGGTGCCTCGATTGTGATGCACTTTGTCGGCCCCGATGGCCTCTGGTTCTTCCTCGGCGCCGTCGCCCTGTCGCTTGCCGCTTTCATCAGCCTGCGGCTGCTGATTCGCCGTGGCAGGGCCAGAGAAGCTGTCTCACAGGAGCCCTTTGTGGCCATGCCGGTGTTGGAGACCCAACACTATCTGAATGAGCTCGACCCGCGACATGAGCCTGTGCAGTTCGAGTTGGACTTGCAGGGTGAATGGCTGACCGATGAAGATCGGTATCCTCGCGGCAGGGGCAAGCTCGATCAGGCCACCTCAGCGGCTTGAATGCGTCGCCACAAAAACGCCCAGGCGTGCATGGCACGGCCTGGGCGTATCACGAGAATGGGACGTGATGCTTACCTGTGACGGGCAATCATTTCCTCGAAGCTTTCCTTCGGTTGCACGCCAGTGAGGGCTTCCACTTTGCTACCTTCCTTGAACAGGGCAATGGTCGGCAGGCCACGGACGCCATTCTTGGCGGCGAGGTCAGGGGCGTCATCCACGTTGATGGTGACGACCTTCAGAGCATCGCCTTGCTCTTCGGCAATAGATTCAACGACCGGGTCGAGCATTTTGCAGGGGCCACACCAGGGCGCCCAGAACTTCACCAGCACCGGCGTGCTGCTCTCGATGACGTCTTCTGTGTAGTTGCTGTCGGTCACTGCGGTCAGGTTGGCCATGAATCGCTCTCCTTGGATGTTGCGTGTCGCGTCATACCGGATGTCGTGTTAGGCATTGTGTGACGCCAAACGCCATACCCTACCGCTTTCGCCCCTTTGTTCGCAAGCTAATATTTTCAGCCACTTTTAATCCTCATATGCGGGAAAAAGACCCTATCTTGGCCCTGGTTTAGGCAATGCGCTTGGCAGTGTTCCTGAGGGCGTTACGCGGGTCTGTTGCCTCGCACAGGCAGGACCTCTAGCAGGCCTGCAAGAAGCACGATGATCCCCCCTACGACTTCGATGCTATGCAGTGTCTCATTGGCAAAGATTGCCGCAGATACGGCGCCTATCAGCACTTCGGTCATTAACAGGATGCTGACTCTCGCGGGCTCAAGGCGAACGGTCGCCCACATCAAGCCGACAAGGGTCAGCCCCCACCACAGCCCACCGGTCAAGAAGGCCAGGCCCGCTATGCTCATGGCGTGATGAGTGGGAAACGTCGGTGCCGGCTCAAGGAAGGGTGCCAGGGCAAGCGCCGTCATAGCGGCACCAACAGCAAAGACAAAGGCCGAGGGCAGGGCCGCAATGTCTGAGCGGGTGCGCATGCCGGTCGTTGAGAAGGACCAGAGGATGCCGGCAATCAATGACATCCATTCGCCAGCCCCGCGTGGCAGAGGGAGACCGCCACCGGCGCCCAACATCAAGGCCAGCCCTGTCAGTCCCAGGACAATCGCCACAATGCGCAATCGAGGGGTAGGCCACCCCATCAGATAGCGACCTATCAGCGTGCTCCAGACCGGGCTTAGAAACCAGAGCAGGATGATGATGGCGACGCGCCCATAGATGAAGCCGATGGAGTAGAGGGCGAAGGCCGCCCCACCCATGGCGATCGATATCAAGGCAATGGGCGATGCCTGCGCCAGCTGCTGGCGCTCTCTGATGGCAAAGGGCAGGAGCAGGATCACGGTGGCGACGGTGATGGCGACGGTTCCCCAGGCGCCAGGCAGCCCCATATCGCCCAGGGTGCGAACCGGCAGCCAATAGAAGCCCCAGAGCCCTCCCGTTATCAGCACAATAGCGGAGGCGAGCAGTGTGCGCTGATCGTTTTGCATGAAGTCGTCTCTTGCTCAAGTGAAGGAGTGCGCGCGACTGTAAGTAGGGTACGCGCATAACTCAACCTGTCACACAGAGCGCGACGCTGGTGCCATCATGGCGTCAGGGTTGGGTACGTTCTGGGGGCGTGAAGGCGCGCCCCTATGGAGCGCGAAGGAGGCGGTTACCAGATCAGGCGATTTCGCAGCGCGTGTGCTGGGGCAAGAGCAGCTGTGCTGAGCGGTCATGATTGTTCGGTATACATGGCTGGATCAGCGCCAAGCCACCGAGGGTAACACGGTGTTCATCCCCGCCGGCGAAGGCAAAGCGCTGTGAACAGGTGGGATAAAAGCGGTAGTTGAGCAATGCCGATACCGGAAAAACACCGTGATGGCGGTCGTTACTGCCATCCAAGCCTGCCTGTTCGAGCTGCATGTCCAGCGTGGTGAGGTCGTTACCCAGGCGCCCACAGTCGAAGCCGACGTGATGGAGTCTTGGCCCCATCACGGCAAGCCATGCCGCTAGTGGATGCATGCGCTGCAAGAGACAGAAGGTATTCCACTCGGGCATTGGCCAGGGACGACCATTCGCCAGCAGGTTCTGGTCAGAGGTGTCTGCTGGGTGCGCTTTTTCGACCAGCGCCTGAAGAATATCCCGTGGCTCTTTCGTCAAGGTGCCTAGCTGCAGCTCACCCAGGACTAACCAGGGCCCATCATCGGGTGGGGCATAAAGCGAGACCAGCAGACCACGATCCGCCATGGCATGTCGCTCGACAGTTCGATAGCCAAACTTGAGGAGTGTCGGGGAGAGGTTGTCGGCGGCGAAGGGGCCGTGATTCAGCGTCAGCAGTGCGAGGAACTCGGGTTCACTGCCGACCGGCCATAGGCGAAGGCCGCCGATCTCTGGATGTAGATGGATGAAGTCCAGCCACAATTGCTGGAGAAACTCTTGACGTTGCATCGGACGCTCTCCCTGACGTCGAGCCCTTGGGTGTCTCGCTGAGTATAGGTGCAGCGAGCTTTGGGGCATTCAACGCGAGCGGAACGCATACCTTGTACGCCGGCCTTTCCTCCCTAAACGAACGAAGCCGCCCTCAGGCGGCTTCAAGCAGTCAGTGCATGCCGTGATATTACTGCGTTGTGCTTTCCGGCATCAGCTCGTTATCGCTGACATACTGGTTGAATTCGGTGAAACCACCCACGTGGGTTTGATCGATGAAGATCTGCGGCACGGTTTCGACAGGCTTGCCAATGGTCTTTTCCATATCGGCCTTGCTGATGCCTTCTTCATGGATATCAACGTAGCGATAACCGCCAATGGCGCCGACATCGCTCAACTTGTCAGCCAGCTCTTTGGCGCGTACGCAGAAGGGGCAACCGGGGCGACCGAAGATAACAACAAACATTTATGGCTCCTTGAAATAAGGCTAATGAGTGGCAAGGGATGTGTTGAGTTGGGCACATTGTTCCCCAATGCGCCTTAGGATGCCAATAGAGTATGGCTACATAAATTATTGCACGCTGCTATGGATTGAGCGCTGGCGTTGAGTGCCTGGCGAATCAGCCGGTCTCGTGACGGTCTTCATCCGCGCGAATCAATAGCTTGGCCAAGTCACCGTGAATATCCGGGGCACTCACCAGCAGGTTTTCTCCATAGAGATCCTCTGGAATGCTAGATGGGCAGTCGTAGAGGTGTCCGGTTCGCGCACCACCTTCGCGGGCAATCAGAACGCCGGCCGCAAAATCCCAGGGAGAGACACTCTCGTAATAGGCATCCATGCGACCGCAGGCCACATCGCATAAGTCCAGTGCGGCAGCACCGTTGCGACGAACATCCTGACAGTGCTCAAGCACGGCGGATAGACGACGGATCAGCGGTGGTCGACTATCCCGACGATAGGGAAAGCCGGTTGCGACCAGGCTTTGGGTCAACTGTGAGGCGCGGCTGACACGGATACGCTCGCCGTTGCGCCATGCACCCTGGCCGCGCACGGCGGTAAAGGTTTCTCCGAGGAAAGGGGCGTGGACGACCCCCATCTCTATCTTGCCATCCTCCACCCAGGCAATAGACACGGCGACGTGGGACAGGCCATGCGCAAAATTGACGGTGCCATCGATGGGATCCACCACCCAGAGGGGGCCAGACTGTTCGATGGCGCCTCGGTCTGGCGAGAGTTCTTCGGTCAGGCGTGCTTCGTCGGGGAAGTGCTGGTCGAGGGCGCGACTAATCAGTGTATCGACGGCGACGTCGGTGTCGGTCACCAATTCGCTTCCCGCCTTGTAGCGTTGAGAGAAGTCCTGGGACTGACGGGCATCGATGATGGCCTGGCCGGCCTGCTTGGCGATATCAATGGCGATCTCGAGGCGTTGGTCAGTCTGCATGGCGGCTCCGCGTCGGGCATTAGCGTTGATAAGGGAGAATGCAGGTATTCTAGCAGTCTCATGGCTCAGTCGCTGCCGTGCGAAACGCACAGAGATAGTATTTGAGAGAGCACGTGAGAGAGTACGTGAGAGAGTACTTGAGATTGCCCAGCGGATCGCTTCATCATGCGGTCGATTTGATGCACGCCAGATAGGAAACGCTCAGTGATGAAAGTCGTGTCATGCAAGCCTTAATGCCGTCGGATTATGCCCGCCTTCAGCGGTTGGCCGAGCGTTATTACGCGACTCACGTGTCGACATTCAAGACGGCCAAGGCGCGCAATCCGCATCTCGGCGTTGATATGTTGTGTTTTCAACCTTTTGGCAACGCCTTATGTGGAGCGCTGATCACACCCTTATCGCTTTCGCTGGCGGTAGTCATGCCCGCTGATGCCCCATCCGAGGCTGAAGCGGCTGAGTGCACCATTGCCTTGCCCGGGGGCTATTATCTTTTCGTGGCCGAGAGGGTCGATGACGAGCACTGGCTATGGCGCTGTGAGCTGCTCGATGATCTTCGCCACCTGACCTCCATGCAGGATGCCAGCCGTTTGGCGCAACATTTGATGGAGCGTGTGATGGCATCACCGATGGATGACTCTTCCGGCGTGCATAACGAGGCTGAGGCGCACCACAACCCGCCTCGCTAGGGCTCTCCGACACATTCTTTCGTCTGATCGACAGGGCATGTTGCAGTGCCGCACTGGTGTTTGGCTCAAGCCTCGTCGTATGCTGGCCCACGTCTCCGCACTGCGGAGTGTCCCCCCCCTTCATCAACCTCACCTTAATCAGGAGCTAGCGATGAGTATCACGTCAAAGGAGGCATCGCCGCGCGTTGCGCTGGTCACTGGAACCACCAGCGGTATCGGCGCTGCAGTGGTCGAGGAGTTCTGTCGCCAAGGTCATCAGGTGTTGGCAGTCGATTTCAATGGTGAGGGGAAGGCCGTGGCAGAAGCGGCTGGCGCGGTCTTCTTTCAAGCTAATCTGACGGATGCAGATGCCTGCCGTGCGGCTGTCGATGAGGCCCTGCGTCGCTTTGGGCGCCTGGATATCCTGGTCAATAATGCCGGCATCCAGCATGTGTCCAGTATTGAGGAGTTCCCAGAGGCCAAGTGGCGCCAGATCATCGATCTGATGCTGACAGCCCCTTTCTTGTTGACTCAGGCGGCCTGGCCGTCCATGCGCGAAGGGGGATGGGGGCGAATCATCAATATTGCCTCGGTGCATGCGCAGGTGGCATCGCCGGGCAAGGCGGCCTATGTCAGCGCCAAGCACGGCATGATCGGCCTGACCAAGACGGCGGCGCTGGAGGGCGGTAGTCAGGGTATTACCGCCAATGCTATCTGTCCTGCCTACGTAAAAACGCCGCTGGTCGATAACCAGATCGCCGACCAGGCTCAACTGCATGACATGGATGAGCAAGAGGTCATTGAGCAGATCATGCTCAAGAATGCGGCTGTTAAACGGTTGATCGAGCCGGCTGAAGTGGCATCACTGGTCGCCTATCTGGCTTCCGATCTCGCTGGCGCGGTTACCGGGGCGAGCTGGAACATTGATCTCGGTTGGACCGCGCAATAGGACGGCGGCGTCTCATCATGACGTGGGCAACGCCTGTGATGACGCTAACCCTAACACCCCATGCCATGGCATGGGGTGTTGCGTCGATAGGGCTAGGGAGTAGGCACACGGACGTACCTGTAGGCTAGTGACGCACCGGACGTTTCTGCAACTTACGTTGCAGGGTACGACGATGCATGCCCAGTGCGCGGGCGGTGGCTGAAATGTTCCCGTCATGCTCCTGCAGAACCTTCTGGATGTGCTCCCAGGTCACACGATTGATCGACGGGGGGTTATCAGCGACCTCGGTGTGCGGGTTGCCATCTTGATGCTCTAGCGCCGCCAGTATCTCGTCGGCATCGGCTGGCTTGCACAGATAGTTCGCTGCGCCGAGCTTGATCGCCTCTACAGCGGTGGCGATGCTCGAATAGCCGGTCAGCACTACCACGCGGCAGGAGGGCACGATGTCGAGCAGTTCCGGCAGCAGTTTTAGCCCTGAGCTATTTTCGAGTTTCAAATCCAGAGTGGCGATCCCGGGCGGTGATTGACGCGCATGTACCAGGGCCTGGTCGGCATCGTGCGCCACCATGACCTCAAAACCGCGACGACTCATGGCACGCTGCATGACATGGCAGAACATCTCGTCGTCGTCGATGATCAGCAGGCGTTGTGGCGTCTCTGGCATGTTGTCCTCGTGTCTAGTCTGACAGCGTCGATCGTGTGCGATGCGTGTGGTCGAAATTCAGCCCTGGCTGGCGTCTCTTCGCGGCAGTTTGACCTCGGTCAGGGTGCCGCCTTCTTCATGATTATACAGGCTGACATTGCCACCGAATCGGTTGATGGTGGCATGAGTGAGTACCAGGCCGATGCCCATGCCCTTGGATTTGGTTGAGATGAAGGTGTCACCGAGCTGATCGGCAATCGATAGGCTGACGCCGGGACCATGATCGCGTATATCGATGATTACGTCGTTGGCATCCCAGTTCATGCTGATGACGATATTCTCTGGATTGGCATCGGCGGCGTTATTGAGCAGATTCATCAGCGCTTGCTCGAGTGTCGCATCGACCGCGAGCTCAGGGGTGCCACGCCGATCAGCAATGTCCAGCTGATGACTGACGTCTGGGCGTACCACCAGCCAGCGCTGTACCACGCTTGAGAGCCATTCTTCGGCCACCCGGGCTTCGGGTTTGTCGAGACGCCGGCGGTCGGCATTGGCCACCAGTTGTTGCAGCCGGGTCTTGCAGGTGTCGACCTGAGCCCTAAGCAAATCGATATCCTCGATCAGCTGAGGGCGATCGCCAGCGTCCTGGCGCATCTCCGAGAGCAGTACCGCCATCGTGGATAAAGGCGAACCCAGTTCGTGAGCCGTGCCGGCGGCCTGGGTGGCCACTGCCAGTACCTGTTCGTTACGGAGTGCCGCCTCGCGGGTGCGCGATAGTGTCTTCTCGCGACGACGCAGGGCATGCGCCATCTTGAAAATGAAGAAGGTCACCAAGCCGGCCGAGAGGCCGAAGTTGATCCACATGCCCAGCACGTGAAGATTGACGGGGGCGGCAATGACGCCGCTACTCAGCTGAGGGACTTGATCGTAGAACAGCATCAGGAAGGTATAGGCGGCCATGGAGCCGCTGGCGATGATCCACGCATACAGCCAGGGGAGAGTGGCCGCGGCAATGGTCACGGGCACCAGATAGTAGCTGATAAAGGGGTTGGTCGAGCCGCCAGTGAAGTAAAAGAGCAGGGTGAGGCCTGTTACATCGACCATCAGGTGCAGAAGATATTCGGTATCTGTTACCGCGCGCGGACGTCCCAGACGCCACCATGTGGCAACATTCATGAGCCCCATGGCAATAATCACGGTGATGATCGGCAGAACACGCAGCTGAAAGTCCAGTACCTCGATGCCGAAGATGATGGCGCCCAGAAAGCCCGTCCAGGTGATGCCACGCACGATCGTCAGGCGCACCAGATTGCGATTGGGGGTCGACAGGGGTAGCGGCAGTGCAGCTTGCATGGTGGCTCCGTTCCGATGATCCCTGCATCATACCGCAATCCTCCCTGGCTATATCAGCCTCATCACCGGAGTGGCCCGGTTTCATGTGAGGGGCAACGCCATGATCAACATAAAAAAGCCGCAACTCTTAAGGTGGCGGCTTTTTTATTGCGTCCAGCAAGGCCCTGTCCTGCCTGTAGGCCTGGTCTTGCTGCGCTTAAGCGGTGGTGTTGATCTGTGTGCCTACGCTGCCAGCTCTAGAGCCGTTTTGATCATTTTTGCCGAGCGGGATCAATATCGTCGCTGTCTGGTATGAGCTGATTCTCGATTACGCCCAGTACGCCCCGAAGAAGGGGGCGCCTTGCATGGCCAATTGGGCCACTGCGCTTGGAGTGTTAAGATGTCGTCATATTCCGCCCGTTGTGGCTAACCCCCTCCAGCAGTGATGAATTTCATGAGCGAGCTTGAGAATCAAGTCGATCTGCGACGCACTTTCGCGATCATCTCCCACCCCGATGCGGGCAAGACCACCATCACCGAAAAGATGCTGCTATTCGGAAACGCCATCCAGATGGCGGGCTCCGTGAAGAGCAAGCGGAATGACCGCCATGCGACGTCAGATTGGATGAAGATGGAGCAGGAGCGCGGCATCTCGGTGACGACCTCGGTGATGCAGTTTCCCTACAATGGGCGCATCGTCAATCTGCTCGATACGCCGGGTCACGAGGACTTCTCCGAAGACACCTACCGGACATTGACCGCTGTCGACTCGGCGTTGATGGTCATCGACGGTGCCAAGGGCGTCGAGGACCGCACCATCAAGTTGATGGATGTCTGTCGTCTGCGTACCACGCCTATCCTGACCTTCATCAACAAGATGGACCGCGACATTCGCGACCCCATCGAGGTGATGGACGAAGTCGAGACCGTGCTCAATATCCAGTGTGCACCGATGACCTGGCCGATTGGCATGGGGCGCCATTTCCGTGGTGTCTATCATCTCTATAACGACATCATCCACCTCTACAAGCAGGGGCAGGGCAGTCGCATTCCCGAGGATGTGCGCATCGAGGGGCTGAACAACCCAGAGGTCGACGAGGTTCTCGGCGAGTCACAGGCCGAAGAGTTGCGAATGGAAGTCGATCTGGTGCGCGGCGCATCTCATGAATTCGACCTGGACGCCTATCGTCGCGGGGAGCTGACGCCCGTGTATTTCGGCACTGCCATGGGCAACTTTGGGGTGCGTGAGATGCTGGATGGCTTCGTCGAGCATGCGCCATCTCCCCAGCCCCGTGAGACCAACACCCGTGAGGTGGATGCCAAGGATGAGCGCTTCACCGGGTTCGTGTTCAAGATCCAGGCCAACATGGATCCCAAGCACCGTGACCGCGTTGCCTTCCTGCGGGTCTGTTCCGGCAAATACGATCGCAACATGAAGATGCGCCATGTGCGTATCGGCAAGGACGTCAAGGTACCCGATGCCCTGACCTTCATGGCATCGGATCGTGCCCATGTGGAAGAAGCCTGGCCTGGTGACATCATTGGTCTGCATAACCACGGCACCATTCAGATCGGTGATACTTTCACGGTGGGTGAAGACATGCGCTTCACCGGTATTCCGCATTTCGCACCAGAGCTTTTCAAGCGCGTGCGGCTCAAGGATCCGCTGAAGATGAAGGCACTGCAGAAGGGCTTGCAGCAGCTATCCGAAGAGGGGGCTACCCAGGTGTTCATGCCCATGGACAACAACGACCTGATCCTTGGCGCCGTGGGTACGTTGCAGTTCGATGTGGTGGCTCATCGACTCAAGGAGGAATACAAGGTCGATTGTATCTATGAGGCCGTCAATGTTCAGACGGCCCGTTGGGTCTACTGCGATGACCCCAAGAAGCTCGACGAGTTCAAGCGCAAGGCGAGCACCAACCTGGCTTACGATGGCGGCGGCTGTCTGACCTATATCGCGCCCACTCGCGTTAACTTGCAGATGACCCAGGAGCGCTGGCCTGACGTACGCTTCAGTGCGACGCGCGAGCACTAAGGCGGACACCGATATGCTTATTGACGCTCATTGCCACCTGGATTTCCCGGATTTTGACGTCGATCGTGATGCCATGTTCGAAAGGGCGAACGCAGTGGGCGTCGAGCACTTTGTCGTGCCTGGTACAACGCGGGCCCGTTGGTCCTCGGTGCTGGCGCTGGGGCAGCGGGCTGATGTCAGTGTGTGCCTGGGGCTGCACCCCTACTTTCTAGACGAACACTGCTTCAGTGAGCATGGGCGTGATGCCCAGGGAGTCAGCGATGATGACGACCTGGTCGCGCTAGAGGAGGCGCTGGATGCCCACCCGGAGGTCGTGGCGTTGGGCGAATGCGGCATTGATGCACGCTTTGAGGACACACTCGATGCCCAGTGGGCGCTATTCAAGGCACAGTTGCGTATTGCCAAGGTACGCCATTTGCCGGTGGTGATTCACTGTGTGCGCGCCAATGACCAGGTAGCGAAATGCCTCAAGGAGATTGGACTGCCGGCGGGTGGGCTGATTCATGCCTTCGCCGGTAGCTTGCAACAGGCACAACGATTCCTAGAGCTTGGGTTTGTGCTAGGTCTGGGTGGGGCAATGACTCACCAGAGAGCCAAGCGTTTACGACGCTGCGTTGCCGACTTGCCGACGCATGGCTTCGTACTGGAAACCGACAGTCCTGACATGCCCCCAGCAGGTTTCAAGGGCCTACGCAATGAACCCGCGAGGCTCGCCATGATCGCTGATGAGGTCGCCACACTGCAAAAAACATCTCGCGCCACGTTGGAGGAACTCACTACGGCCAACGCGGCGCGCGTGTTCAATTTGGCCGTCTGTTCAGGCCATTGAACAAGCCGTCTCAGCCCTTGTGCGTAATCAGCACTTCGGGGTCCAGGCGTTCTAGTGGATAGGGCAAACGCTGACGCTGGCAACGCACCCCTTCAACTGTGAGTGGTTCCGGGAATTCCTTGATGTTGAGCACGGCCAGTAACTCAACCTGATGGTAGGCGTCTCGCTCGGCGGAAAAAACGACACCTTGGCGTTTGCCATTGGCATCCATGACCTCGGTACCGACCTCAGGCAGTTCACCCCCTTCGAATGTCAGTCTCACCAGGCGTTTTTTCACCTGTCCGCGGAAGTGGGCGCGTGCCACGACTTCCTGACCTGTATAGCAGCCTTTCTTGAAACTGATCCCGCCCAGCGCTTCCCAGTTGAGCATCTGTGGGAGGTAGCTGTCCTGCTGGCTTGAGCGTAACCAGCCGAGACCGGCCTGGATGTCATGCAGGCACCACACGTCGTTACCAACGGGTGTCGCCTGTTGCGTCAGTGTTTGCCAGCTCGCCTCTAGTTCGGCGGTAGGCAGCAGTGCAATCAGGCGCGGGCGAGGCCCGGGGTGGCGTAACACGACGCGCTCATCTTGCTGGCTCTGGTGCCAGATATGCGGCGGTTCGATATCAAGGCGAGCTTCCAGCAAGGCGGGGGCATCATGGCCAATCAGGCCAATCGGGGCCACATCGTCACGCAGGCGCATGTCGGCCTTGTAGAAGACGGCGAATTTATCAAGATGCCCTTTCAGCGGTTCGAGAAGTGACTGCTCCATCAGTAGCCAATAACAGTCCTTGGCAACCTGAAACACTTGGGCGTTGGCCAGCATGCGTCCCTTGGTGCCACAGAAGCAGGTCAGCGGTGCAAAATCGCCATTGGCGAGAGATAGCTGGGCGCTGGTCTGGCCCTGCAGAAAACGCTCGGCATCGCCGCCCGACACTTCAAGAATGCCCAGATGCACCAGTGGTGTAATGACGGTGCTGTCCAATGCTTGGCGCGCGGCATTCGGGGTGTCGAAGGTGACGCGGGCCTCGCCATTTGCGGTGGCGCCGATGCGCGCACTCCAATCGGTCATACGGATCTCCCTTGAGGATCGGCATCCGGCGGATGTGTTTCCGTGGTCTGTGGGTGGGCTATGGGGGCAGTTGGCGATGATTCAAGGCTGGCCGGCCGCCGGCAAGGCCGTGCTAGACTGATAGATCAACCAAGCGCCGCTCAGAGGAATGTCCATGGCGACCGTATCGCTGACCTTTAAAGGGGTCGAAAGCACTGAACTGGTCAATCGCATCACCACCACGCTGATGATGCTCGATGGCGTCGAGAGCGCTGAAGTAGGACGACATGGGGCTGAGGTAGAAGGGCGGGTGCGTCGCGATGTGCTGATCAAGGCCGTCGACAAGCTTGGCGTCAAGGTGAGTTGATATGACGATTACCGTGATTAGTCAGCGTGATGGTCGTCTTCGCCAGAAAGTCGAGCTGGAAGGGTTTGAAGACCTGTATGTCGATGCTCCCAAGGTGGCCGGCGGCGATAACAGTGCGCCGGACCCCCATGACTATTTCGATCTGTCGCTGGCCGCCTGTAAAGCGATAACCGCTCAGATGTATGCCTACCGTAAGGGATGGCCGCTAGAGGGCGTCAAGGCTTGGGTGGTTCGTGATGAACGCGATGAGCGTCATGGGGTCTATCGACTTGATGTCAGTCTGCGCTTCGAGGGTATCGATGATGAGACGCAACTCACGCGACTGACGGAGATCTCTGATCGTTGCCCCATCCACCGTCTGATGACGGCTTCGACGGTTGAGATCACGACCCGGCAGGCCCCACAAGAGGAGTCCTGATTAATTTATACCGTTATCTCACTTATGCGGTCAGTGACCACTCATAGCCGAGAGCCCATATGAGCAAGCCCTTTCGTCTGCAATCTAAATTCGAACCCGCAGGGGATCAGCCAGCCGCCATCGATGGTCTCGTCAAAGGGTTGGATTCAGGGTTGGCGCATCAAACGCTGCTCGGTGTGACAGGTTCGGGCAAGACGTTCACCGTCGCCAATGTGGTCGAGCGTGTACAGCGGCCGACCATCGTCATGGCACCCAACAAGACCTTGGCCGCTCAACTCTATGGCGAGTTCAAGGCGTTTTTCCCCGACAATGCCGTCGAGTATTTCGTTTCCTACTACGACTACTACCAGCCCGAAGCCTACGTGCCGTCTTCTGATACCTTCATCGAGAAAGACGCCTCGGTGAACGATCACATTGAGCAAATGCGACTGTCTGCGACCAAGGCGCTTCTCGAGCGCCGCGACGCCTTGATCGTCGTTTCCGTCTCGGCAATCTATGGCCTTGGTGATCCGGATCAGTACCTGAAGATGCGCTTGCACTTCACCCGCGGCGAGCTGATTGATCAACGCAAGTTTCTGCGTCGTTTGGCAGAGTTGCAGTACACCCGCAATGATATGGACTTTCGGCGTGGCACTTATCGGGTGCGGGGTGACGTCATCGATATCTTCCCAGCGGATGCCGAAGATGAGGCGGTGCGGGTCGAGCTGTTCGATGATGAAATCGATGGCATCAGTCTTTTCGATCCGCTAACCGGTGAGATACGCGGCAAGGTGCCGCGCATGACCATCTACCCCAAGAGTCACTACGTCACGCCGCGGGATACCATTCTCCAGGCAGCCGAGCACATCAAGCATGAGATGACGGAGCGCCTCGATGTCCTGCGCAAGAACGATAAGCTGGTCGAGGCGCAGCGGCTCGAGCAGCGCACGTTATATGACATCGAAATGATGCATGAGCTCGGTTACTGCAATGGCATCGAGAACTACTCCCGCTATCTGTCTGGACGCGCCCCAGGAGAGCCACCCCCGACGTTCTTTGATTACTTGCCATCCGATGCCTTGCTGGTCATAGACGAGTCGCACGTCAGCGTGCCCCAGGTCGGCGGCATGTACAAAGGCGACCGTTCGCGCAAGGAAACGCTGGTCGAGTACGGCTTCCGGTTGCCTTCGGCGCTCGATAATCGGCCGATGAAGTTCGAGGAATGGGAGCGAATTGCCCCTCAGGCGATCTTCGTCTCTGCGACCCCGGGACCTTATGAGGCGGAGCATGCCGGACAGGTCGTGGAGCAGGTGGTGCGCCCGACGGGTCTTGTTGATCCAGAAATCGAAGTGCGACCGGCCTCGACGCAGGTCGATGACCTGCTGTCCGAGATCAAATTACGTACCGAGGTCGGCGAGCGTGTGCTGGTAACCACCTTGACCAAGCGGATGGCCGAGGATTTGACCGAATACCTCGACGATCATGATGTGCGTGTGCGTTACCTGCATTCTGATATCGATACGGTTGAGCGCGTCGAGATCATTCGCGATCTGCGTCTTGGCAAGTTCGATGTGCTGGTTGGCATCAACCTGTTGCGCGAGGGACTGGATATACCCGAGGTGTCGCTGGTGGCGATCCTTGATGCCGACAAGGAGGGCTTCCTGCGTAACGAGCGCTCCTTGATCCAGACCATCGGCCGGGCCGCCCGTAACGCCCACGGTAAAGCGATCCTCTATGGCGATCGGGTCACCGTGTCGATGCAGCGCTCTATGGATGAAACCGAACGCCGCCGTGAGAAGCAGATGGCCTTTAACGAGGCGCATGGCATCTCGCCAGTGACGATTACCAAGTCGGTAGAAGACATCATGGAGGGTGCTCAGGCGCCGGGAAGCAAGCGAAGTCGCCAGCGAGGTGAGCGTAAGGTGGCTGAGCCTGCAGGTGAGTATAGCGCTGAGCAGTTGGCAGCACTCAAGCCTGACGAGGTGCGCCGTGAGGTGTCGAAACTGGAAGATGCCATGCACGAGGCAGCGCAGAACCTCGAGTTCGAGGAGGCTGCCCGCCTTCGCGACAGGTTGCACACCCTTAAGGAGCGCCAGTTGGCGTTGAGTTAATGGATGCCTGAAGGCCCCGAGATTCGTCTCGGGGTTGGCTACTGGATGCATCGACTCCTTGGGCTTCCTCAAGCGCGCAATGTGATTTGCCTTTGTAGAACTCGAAGGCCAAGTCCCAGTTCGTCTGTCTCACATGCGAAGACATGATGTGCCGCCTATTTTGGTGCGTGGGAGAATCCCCTTACAGGATGATTTTATACCGTTACCTTATATCCCTGTGAGTTGTTGCTAATGTGAAATGCTGAAGAGGTAATTCAGCCCTAGAAGTCCATACGGTATAATGCGCGCACTTCGTTTACCGTGACCTGACCACGGTGAGCCCGATGACAATGCCAGGGAGTCGCATCCATATGACCGTGATCCGCCAGGATGATCTTATTCAAAGCGTTGCC
The DNA here is from genome assembly GCF_012062845.1 of Halomonas salinarum. Taxonomy (GTDB): domain Bacteria; phylum Pseudomonadota; class Gammaproteobacteria; order Pseudomonadales; family Halomonadaceae; genus Onishia; species Onishia salinarum. The sequence continues at coordinate 127,356 of NZ_WWNB01000003.1, read as the reverse complement.
GACGCACTCCAGTACATCTCCTACTATCATCCCAAGGATTTCATCGACGCCATGCATGGCGCCTATGAGCGGGAAGAAAACCCCGCCGCCAAGGACGCCATTGCCCAGATCCTCATCAATTCGCGCATGTGCGCGCTGGGCCACCGTCCGATCTGTCAGGACACGGGCATTGTCACTGTCTTTGTGCATGTCGGCATGAACGTTCAGTGGGACGCTGAGATGAGCCTCGATGACATGATCAATGAAGGCGTACGCCGTGCTTATAAGCTACCTGATAATGTGCTGAGGGCATCCGTGCTTGCCGACCCTGACGGAAAGCGCCAGAACACCAAGGATAATACTCCTGCCATTATTCACCATAAGCTGGTGCCGGGTGACAAGGTCGAGGTCCATGTGGCTGCAAAGGGGGGTGGCAGCGAGGCCAAGTCCAAGTTTGCCATGCTTAATCCATCAGACTCGGTGGTGGACTGGGTGCTTGAGCAATTGCCCAAAATGGGCGCCGGCTGGTGCCCGCCCGGCATGCTAGGCATCGGTATTGGGGGTACTGCCGAGAAGGCCATGGAGATTGCCAAGGAAGCGCTTCTCGATCCCATCGATATTCAGGAGCTGCAGGCACGGGGGGCAAGCGATCGTGCCGAGGAATTACGCCTGGAGCTTTACGACAAGGTCAATCAAAGCGGGATTGGCGCTCAGGGGCTTGGTGGCCTGACCACGGTGCTCGACATCAAGGTCAAGGATTTCCCGACGCATGCCGCCAACAAGCCGGTCGCCATCATTCCCAACTGTGCAGCCACCCGTCACGTGCACTTTAGTCTGGATGGTAACGGTGCTGCTGAACTGCCCGCGCCGAAGCTAGAAGACTGGCCGGAAATCACGCGTGAGATCGGCGAGAACGTCAAGCGCGTCAATCTCGATACCGTCACGCCTGAAGAAGTGCGCAACTGGCAGCCGGGGGACACCTTGCTGCTCAACGGCAAGCTCCTTACCGGCCGTGACGCGGCTCACAAGCGCATGACCGAGATGTTGGCCAAGGGCGAATCGTTGCCTGTCGACATGAAAGGGCGCTTCATCTATTACGTGGGGCCGGTCGACCCGGTTCGCGACGAGGTCGTGGGACCTGCCGGTCCAACCACTGCGACTCGCATGGATAAGTTTACCCGCACGATGCTCGAGGAGACCGGGCTATTGGGCATGGTCGGCAAGGCCGAGCGCGGCCCAATGGCCATTGAAGCGATCCGCGACAACCAAGCTACCTACCTGATGGCCGTGGGAGGCGCTGCCTACCTGGTTGCTCAGGCCATCAAGAAATCTCGGGTAGTCGGCTTCGAGGACCTGGGCATGGAAGCCATCTACGAATTCGAGGTGGAAGACATGCCCGTCACCGTGGCGGTCGATAGCCAGGGGGAGTCGGTTCACCAGAGCGGGCCGGCCAAGTGGAAGGAAATCATCGCCGAGCGGGTGTGAGCCTGGTCATTTCTCGCTAGTGCTAACCGGTGCTCTCGACATTGTCGGGGGTACCACTTTCGCTTTTCATCGTCGAAGGATGCGACCATGACCTCATGGCTGGTAGCAACGGCCATTTTTCTGATTCATGTGTCAGGCCTGCTGTCGGCGGTTCTGGCCCTCATGTCCAGCCGAACCTCTCAGGGGGCCATCGCCTGGATCATTTCTCTAGTGACCTTCCCTTATCTTGCGCTGCCGGCCTACTGGATATTCGGTCGACCGCGTTTCTACGGTTATGTGTCGGCTCGCGGCGAGCGAGATACGGTATTACGCCGCGTACTCGCGCGTTATCGCCCCCAGGTCGATCCTTTTCTCGCCGGTAGTAGCCATGGTGACCTGCGTGCCGTCGAGCAGCTCGCATTGATGCCGATGACACGCGGCAACAATACCCAGTTGCTGATCGATGGGGATGAGACGTTCGAGAGCCTTTTTGCGGGTATCGATGCGGCCGAGGATTATGTCCTCGTCCAGTTCTTCATCGTGCGCCACGACGCCCTTGGTCTTCGCCTCAAGCAACATTTGATGCAAGCCGCCGAGCGCGGGGTGCGCGTCTATTTCCTGTATGACGAAATCGGCAGTCGCAAGTTAAAGGAAGGCTATCTTCGGGACCTTTGTGAAGCCGGGGTAGGCGTCAGTGCCTTTCACTCATCAAGGGGGTGGCGGCACCGCTTCCAGCTCAACTTCCGCAACCATCGCAAGATACTGGTAGTGGATGGCCGGGAAGGGTGGCTCGGTGGCTTCAATGTCGGTGTCGAATATCTGGGCCAGGATCCGCGACATGGGCACTGGCGTGATACCCACCTCAAGCTGACAGGGCCGAGCGTGCTGGGGCTGCAGGAAGCGTTTTGGGAAGACTGGCACTGGGCCACAGGCGAGGTCTTGGGTCTTGCCTGGAAGCCGCAGGGAGCTTGTGAAAACGGGCGAAATGTCGTGGTCGTACCCTCGGGGCCAGCGGACCACCAGGAGACGGCGAGTCTATTGGTGCAACACGCCATTCATAGTGCCGAGCAGCGTCTATGGGTGACCAGCCCCTACTTCGTGCCGGATCACAGCGTTCTGGATGCGTTACGTTTGGCAGCGATGCGCGGTGTTGATGTGCGCATCATGATGCCTGAACGACCTGATCATCTATTGGTATTTCTGTCCGCTTTCGCGTTCCTCCCGGACATGCTGCGTGCCGGCATCAAGGTGTACCGTTATCAGCCCGGATTCCTGCACCAGAAGGTCATATTGATCGACGACACTGCCGCCAGTGTGGGGACTGTCAACCTCGACAATCGCTCATTCAGGCTCAATTTCGAGATCACGGCCTTCGTTTCCGATTCGCGCTTTGCCAGTGATGTAGAAGCGATGCTGGAGGCCGACTTTGCCAATTGTCGCCGAGTCGAGTACGAAGAGCTTCAGAAGCGCGCCCTATGGCGTAAGCTGATATCACGGGCGGCTTACCTCCTGTCGCCTATCCAGTGACCGGTTATTGTCCCGATGGCTCTGATGGGACAGCGATTTTCAGCAAGCCGACCCTGCAATTGGAAATCAGCAGAGGAGCGGCTAGAGTGGCAAGCCTCGTGAACCCGGCTTGGTCGGGTTATCACCTTTATATGACATTCCAACGGAGTCGCGGTGAATCTCGAAACCAAGTGGCTGGAAGACTTCGTCGCCCTGTCCAATACCTGCAGTTTTTCCGCCTCGGCGCGCCAGCGTCATGTGACTCAGCCGGCTTTTAGTCGCCGCATACGTTCGCTTGAGCAGGCGGTGGGCGTAACCCTGGTGGATCGTTCCACCACCCCTGTTGGGCTGACACCAGAGGGCCAGCTGTTCCTGATCACCGCACGAAACCTGGTCGAGCAGTTAAATGAGTGTTTGGGCCACTTGCGCGGTGTGGCAATGGATACTGAGGCCCTGGACATTGTCGCAGCACACTCCTTGGCCTTAGCCTTCTACCCGCAATGGATATCAAGGCTTCAGCAGGGCTTGGGAGAGCTACCGACGCGTCTGGTGGCCATGAATGTTGGCGAGGCCATTCATGTGCTGCGTGAGGGCAATTGTGACCTGATGCTTGGCTACTATGATCCCTATGCCAGCATGCAGCTCGATGCAGAAGTCTTTCCTTCCTTCTCTGTCGGTCAGGTCAAGATGATTCCGGTTTGTCTCCCGGATGCCAGCGGTAAGCCGCGCTTCCCACTGGCAGGAGAAGGGCAGATCCCCTTCCTGTCATACACTCAAGGTGCCTTTCTGGGTCGAAGCGTGCGAATGCTGCTCAAGAATGATCCATTACGCCTTCGACTACGCACCGTCTATGAAACGGCCATGGCCGAAGGCCTCAAAGGGATGGTGATGCAGGGCGTCGGCATGGCGTGGATTCCAGATTTCTGCATTCGCGAGGAGTTGTCTAGTGGGCGACTCGTCCGCGCCGCGGCCGAAGACTGGGACGTGCCCTTGGAGATCCGCCTCTATCGTTGTTCGCTGGTTCACAAGCCGGGGGTCGAGAAACTGTGGCGTCAGATGATGAAGCTGCCGCGCGATTTCCTAGAAGCCTAACTATGGCGACCCAAAGCTGGCGGGAAGGCCCAAGAACGTCTGTATGATGAAAAAGTGATCCTCGAACAACGCCTCTGGTTCGAGGTCGGCGAGTGCCACCCAGCGAGCCCGATCACCTCCCTTAGCAGGTTTGAGTTGGGGAAGTTGTTGTTCTGGACGTAGGGCGAAATAGAAAGCCTCAGCCAGAGTGCGCCCGCGCCAGCTTCTATGTGGCTCGTCGAAGAGGCGCTGGCCACGCAGCGAGCCTCTTAGCACCGGTGCTGGTACCTTTAGGCGCACGCGTTCGCGTAACTCCCTCAGGCAAGCATCGAGCAATCGCTCATGCGGATTGATGAATCCGCCGGGGAGTGCAAGCAAGCCCTTGCCTGGTGCCGCACTGCGTTTGACCATCAACACATGCCCTGATTGCACGACCACAGCATTGACGGTCACGAAAATGGGCGGGTAGGGCGCATCGGCCCAGGCTTGGCGATATTGCTGCAGCAGTTGCTGTTCCTCGAGCAGATGCTGATAGTGCTGGCTTCGGGTAAAAGCCTCCAAGGTATCCAGTACCCCAGGGGGAAGATCATGGGCAGCCCCTGTAGAGGTATAATCGCTGGCGGCAGCCGGTGAGCGGAAAAGTCGTTCGCGAATACCACTGGCCGAGATGCCCTCAACGATAGGCACACTAACGGATTCCCACTGTGGGAAGAGCGTTAGGTAGTAACTTGATTGACCACGACTAGCGCCGATCAGCCCAATGCGGGGTAGGCGTCCCTGACTCGGTGACGCGATATCTCGCACCTTGCGCTGTACGTCACGAACCCAGACGTCGTCATTGTAGAGCGCATCAAGCAAGGGCTCGATTTCAAGGCGGGCATTGTCGTTCTCATCGAAACAGCTTCGTAGCATCTCTGAGCGCTCTTCAAAGCGCCAGGGGTTGCGTAGCGAACGGGCCTGCCAAGCGGATCCGACCAACACGATGACCTGATGAGCACGTTTCAGGGCTTCGTGGATGATCGCTCTGTGACCAAGATGCGGGGGCTGGAAACGACCAATAAAGACCAGACAGTCAAAATCCTTGTGGCAATCCGAGGTTAGCTGCGTTTGCGCCATGCGGGCTCCGTGGCTGATGACCGAGTTGCGCTAAGAGGCGCATTATCGACGCTTGCCACCTCACCTGCAATCTGGCTGACGAGGCAGAGCCCCATGAGCTCAGGTATGCTGGATGTATTCGACGACGCTGTTGCAGGGAGCTTGCATGATACGAACAAGGATTCTTTTCTGGTGGGCAGTCATCCGCCATGCATTCACGCTGTGGCTTGAGCGCAATGCATTCAGCTATGCCGGTTCACTGGCGTTCTACACACTTTTCTCTTTGGCACCGACCATCATTATTGCCGTTATGGTGATTGGCCTGGTGCTTGGCGAGGAAGCGGCACAGGGGCAAATAGTCGCTCAGTTACAGGGCACCATGGGTCTTGGGGCCGCGGAGGCGATCCAGAATGCTGTGGCACAGTCGCGGGTGCAGGAATCTGGCCTATTACCGAGTGTGCTCGGGTTTGGTGCTTTGTTGATAGGTGCCACCACGGTATTCGCGCAGATGCAGTTTTCGCTGAATACCATCTGGGGAGTCGTTCCCCATCCTAGCTCCAACAGCATGTTGAAATTCATCAAGAGCCGGGTTTTGTCGCTGGCAGTGGTGTTGTCTATCGGCTTTCTCTTGCTGGTATCACTGGTACTTGGAGTGATCGTGCGCGCCGTGTTGAACGCCGCCAATGATCTTTGGCCTGGGATCGGCTTCATGATTGGCGGGCTGGAGTTTTTGATTTCTCTGGCCATGATTGCCTTATTATTCGCCACTATTTTCAAGGTGTTGCCAGACGTCGTGCTGCGATGGAAAGATGTCCTTGTCGGGGCTTGCGTGACGGCAGTGCTATTCTCGCTCGGCCGTTCGGGTATCGCCATTTATCTGACCTATACGGCGACGGCCTCGACCTACGGCGCAGCCGGGTCGGTGGTGCTGATTCTGCTCTGGGTCTACTACTCGTCGCTGATCTTGCTGTTCGGCGCTGCCTTTACCAAGTGCCACTTGTTGGCCCGTGGCAAATCGATCGTGCCGCGCAATTCAGCCGTGTTGGTCAAGCATGAATTGATGACCGACTGAGGGCGTTGCCCCCTGTGGTATGGGGTGATGTCCTGACCAGTCGGGCGTACAAGGAGGAAGCACATGAGCAAATGCTGCGTGAAGGCGCTGGTTACTGGCAACGTTCAGGGCGTTGGGTACCGTCAAGCGACTCAGAAACAGGCGTTAACGGCGGGAGTCACCGGGCACGCCCGGAACCTCTCAGACGGGCGTGTCGAGGTATTGCTGTGCGGTGAGGCTGCCGCTGTCGATGCGGTGACCCAATGGCTTTGGCAGGGGCCTGCCAATGCACAGGTCAGCCATGTCGAGGTGGAAAGCGTCGCATGGGAGAATCACGACGCCTTCGCCACAGGATAAGTTGTGAAGGGCTTGCAAGCTCCGTCGAACTGACGCTTATTTCAGCGTGTCGACGATCCAATCGATGACGCCAGGGCCATCGGCACTTAGACAGACATTGACCAGCGGGGTCTGGGACCAACGAGGTGCCAGAAACTCACGGCCCTCGGGAGCGAAGACTGTCTGGCCTTCTGCAGTGCCCTCGGTAACGACGTTGAGATGGCCCTTGGCGGTTGTGAATAGCTCGGGTTGAAGCAGATAGGCCAGTGCACAACTGTCGTGGGGGCAGCAGCCATCGATACCCAGCGCCTGCTGATAGAAGGCTCGATAGAAGGCGTAGCTATCGGCTAATACCTCCCCCAGCTTACCCTGGCCTGCGGCAATAACGTCCATATCCTTGGGTGCCAGTACGCAGCGGTGAGTCGCATCCAGCCCCACCAGTGTCAGCGGCCAGTCAGCGGTCAGTACCCGGGCGGCGGCATGCGGATCATTGAAGATGTTGGCCTCAGCCACCGGGGTAACGTTGCCGCCTTCCTTGATCGACCCGCCCATCACGATGACCTGCTTGACCTTCTCTGTGAGCTCGGGATCAAGTTGCAGCGCGGCTGCCAGATTGCCAAGCGGCCCTACGGCCACGAGTGTGACCTCGCCGGGGCGGGCGTTGACGGTATCGACGATGAACTGAGGAGCGCTGACCGAGAGGGCGGCGCTTTTTATATCGGGCAGTTCGATGTTACCCAGGCCGTTGGCACCATGGATATGGGCCGGTGCCGGGTGTTTGGGCTTGACCAGCGGTGCTGCCGCACCTTGAGCGACCGGGATACGCTGCCCCGCCAGTTCGGCAAGTAGCAGGGCATTATGGGTCGCAGTGTCGATGTTGACGTTGCCGTAGGTGGTCGTCAGGCCGAGTAATTCGATCTCGGGATGAGCAAGGGCGATGGCAATGGCCTGAGCGTCGTCCACACCCGGGTCGGTATCGAAGATGATCGGTTGGCTCATGGGGCTTCCTTTTTCAACGCAGGCGCTTGCCTGCGCATCAGTGAAGAGACTGTTGTGTGAGATGAGGCTCTGCCCATCGTTCGAGCACTAGAGGCTCAGTTCTGCGTGACTGCCAGCGCCGGCCATTCGGCGAGTGCAACGTCGACAGAGGCGGCATCGGGAATACTGGGTGCCGCACCTTCGCGCTGCACGCACAATGCTGAAGCGGCGCTGGCTCGGCGCAGACAGGTCTCGATATCACGTCCCGACAATCGCGCGGCCATGAAATGGCCGATAAAGGTATCGCCGGCCGCGGTCGTATCCTTGGCCTCGACGCGGTAAGCCGGTAGGTCGAGCCGGGTATCACCGTGCTGATAGCTGACACCGTCGCTCCCCAGAGTCATCACCAGTTCCACGCCGGGCAGGCGACTGCTGAGTGCTACGAGTAGCTCATCGGCGCTGCTGTCTTCAGGCAGGTCGATCAGGGTCGCGGCTTCGCCTCGGTTGACGAACAGCAACTGACAGGTAGAAAGCGGTAGATCGCTGACGGCTGCATGCATGGGCGCCGGATTGAAAGCGATCGAGAGTCCACGCGCTTCGGCGCGCTGCATGGCCCGGTAGAGGCCGTTTGTCTCGTTCTGCAACAGGAGCCACCCAGCAGCGTCGGCGTTGTCGATTCGAGCATCGACATCGGCATCGCCAAAGCCATGATTGGCGCCAGGGTAGAGGATGATGGCGTTCTCGGCCTGATCGTCGACCTGGATCAATGCATGGCCGCTGGGTTCATCGACCAGTTCCAGTGAGCCGACACCAACACCGGCTTCGCGCAGTTGGTCCAGTGCCCAGTCGTCAGTACGTCCAAGGCGACCCCAGTGTTCGACTCGTCCACCTGCTCGAGCCATGGCGATTGACTGATTGGCGCCCTTGCCGCCGAGCACTTGCCGGTAGCCGGTACTGGCGAGGGTCTCGCCGGGCCGAACCAGGTGGGGAACACGATAGACGTGATCGATGTTGATGGAGCCCAGGTTGTAGAGCGGGCATGAGGTGTCAGGCATCAGGTATTCCTTGCCAGGCGCGAAGGTTATCGACGGTCAGCCGGACCACGTTGGCGCGCGCTTCGGGTGTGATCCAGGCATTGTGCGGGGTGACGATCAGGTTGAGCGGCTCGTCGAGGGCGGTGATCAGGGGGTGGCCTTCTCGCGGGGGTTCCGCCGGAAGCGAATCGACCCCAAGACCGCCGAGGCGCCCATCGCGTAGCGCCTCGAGAGCCGCCTCTTCGTCAATGATACCGCCTCGTGCGCAGTTGATCAGCAGGGCGTTTTTCTTAAGGCGATTCAGAAGTGAGGCGTCGACCAGATGACGAGTCTGTTCGGTAAGTGGGCAATGAAGGCTCAACACATCGGCCTCAGGCGCCAAGTCATACAAGCTGGGGCGCTGGTCACCGGCCTTGCCGGGACGAGCGGTAAAGCTGACGCGCATATCGAAGGCCTCGGCTAGTGCCGCGACCCGAGAACCAAGCTCGCCCTGGCCAACGATGACCAGATGTTTGCCCGAAAGCTGCAAGGTGCGGTGGTTAAGCAGACAAAAGAAATCGCTTTGTTGCCAGGCGCCATCGGCAACCTCACGCTGGTATAGCGGCAGTCGGTTGCCCAGTGCCAGCATCAGCATCATGGTGTGCTGGGCAACGCTCGCGGTGCCATAGGCGGTAACGTTGCGTACCGCGATCCCCAGGCGCTTGGCGGCCTGCATATCGATATTGTTGGTGCCGGTAGCCAATACGCAGATCAGCTCCAGGCTAGGCAGTGCTTCTAGGGTGTCAGCATTCAACACTACCTTGTTCACGATGGCGACATTGGCGCCGGCCAAGCGCTCCAGACATTCTTCCGGTGCAGTGGTGTCATGCACTTGTAGCGAGTCGACTTCGGTACGAATCGGGTTGAGGTCGATATCATCGCCAAGACTGGCAGCATCAAGAATCACGGCTTTCATCGGAGCATCCTGATTGTGTTGTGATTGCGCGTGCATCACACGCTGTGAATACCCGCATGCTCGCCTTGCCCGTCAGGGGGCGCAACACGCTATAATGGCTCGCTTTCGTAGCAGGCTTGGAAAGTGCGATGGCAGCCCCGACCTTGACTCAAGGGTTGGACGCCAAGATGCCGCCGGCCCGGTAGTCTTGCGGTGAGGCGATACTCGTCGCCGCGCCACTTATCAAGTAGTAGTCGTACTCAGGAGAGTTGAACGATGCCCATCTATGAATATGAGTGCAAGGCCTGCGGCCATCGCCTGGAAAAGCTTCAGAAGATCAGTGCCGATCCGCTGACGGAATGCCCAGCCTGCGAGCGAGATGAACTCAACCGCCTGGTGAGTGCAGCCGGCTTCCGACTGGCCGGTAATGGCTGGTACGAGACCGATTTCAAGTCCGGCAACAAGAAGAATCTTGCCGGCGAGGGCGGGGCCGAGAAAGGCACCACGCCCAAGACAACTGCCAAGGACGGAGCGGCGGCCTGAGCGCCCCGTCCTTCATACTTCGATCACGCAACAGAACAGGATTTGACATGCGCAGCCATTATTGCGGCCAGCTGAACGAGACTCTGGTGGACCAGCAGGTCACCTTGTGCGGGTGGGTACACCGCCGCCGTGACCATGGTGGGGTAATCTTCCTCGACCTGCGCGACCGTGATGGTCTGGCTCAGGTCGTGGTCGATCCCGACACTGCCGAAGCCTTTGCGACCGCCGACCGTGCACGTAATGAATACGTGCTGCGCATTACCGGCCGTGTCCGCCTCCGTCCGGAGGGCACCCAGAACCCGAACATGCCTACCGGTATGGTCGAGATGCTGGCCAAGGACGTCGAAGTCCTCAACAGCGCGACCACCCCGCCGTTCCAGCTCGATGAGCATGGCAAGGTCGGTGAGGAAACACGCCTCAAGCATCGCTACATCGACCTGCGTCGCCCGGAGATGATCGATAAGCTTCGCCTGCGCTCGCGCATCTCCCATAGCGTTCGTGCTTTCCTCGAAGGTCAGGGGTTCCTGGACATCGAAACGCCGATCCTGACCCGTGCCACACCGGAAGGTGCGCGTGACTATCTGGTGCCGAGTCGTACCCATGCCGGCAGCTTCTTTGCGCTGCCGCAGTCGCCTCAGCTGTTCAAGCAGTTGCTGATGGTGTCCGGTGTCGATCGCTATTATCAGATTGCCAAGTGTTTCCGTGACGAAGACCTGCGTGCCGATCGTCAGCCGGAATTCACCCAGATCGACCTCGAGGCGTCCTTCGTCGACGAGGATGACATCATGGCGATCACCGAGACCATGATCCGCCAGCTGTTTCAGGAAGTGCTCGACGTCGAGCTGCCGCTCTTCCCACGCATGCCTTACGCTGAGGCGATGAGCCGTTTCGGCTCCGACAAGCCGGACCTGCGTATCCCGCTGGAGCTCACCGACGTCGACGACCTGATGAAGGACGTCGATTTCAAGGTCTTCTCTGGCCCGGCGCAGGCCGACGATGGCCGCGTGGCAGCGCTTAAGGTGCCTGGCGGCGCCAAGCTGTCGCGCAAGGAGATCGACGAGTACACCAAGTTCGTCGGCATCTACGGCGCTCGCGGCCTGGCATGGATCAAGGTCAACGAACGTGCCAAAGGCATCGAAGGCCTGCAGTCGCCAATCGTCAAGTTCATGGACGGCATCATCGAGGAGCTGCTTGATCGGCTCGATGCCCAGGATGGTGACCTCATCTTCTTTGGCGCCGACAAGGCGCGGATCGTCAACGAAGCCTTGGGCGCGCTGCGCGTCAAGCTGGGCGAAGACCTCGAGCTGTATACCCGCGAATGGGCGCCGCTATGGGTGGTCGATTTCCCCATGTTCGAGGAAGACGGCAACGCCCGCATGCAGGCGCTTCACCATCCGTTTACCGCGCCGTCCTGCGATGTCGAGACGCTGCGCGATCGCCCGGCTGAGGCGCTTTCCAAGGCCTATGACATGGTGCTGAACGGTACCGAGCTGGGTGGCGGTTCGATTCGTATCCACGACCACGGCATGCAGCGCGCGGTCCTCGATGTGCTGGGCATCAGCGAGGAAGAAGCCGACGAGAAATTCGGCTTCCTGCTCGACGCTCTGCAGTATGGCGCACCGCCCCATGGCGGTCTGGCCTTCGGTCTCGACCGCCTGGTCATGCTGATGACCGGTGCCAAGACCATCCGTGAGGTCATTGCGTTCCCGAAAACACAGAGCGCCGCCTGCCTGATGACCGATGCGCCGGGTGTCGTCTCGCCAACGCAGCTCAAGGAACTCAACATCCGTCTTCGCCAGAAAGCCAAGCCTGAGGGTGAGCAAGGCGAATAAGCCAGAGCGGAGCCTACAAGTGTTGCAGCCTCGCTGATGAACGGGGCTGCGCGCGATTTCTGGTTAATTAGCGGTATGTCATCTACACGTCTTTCCGATCCGCCGGCGCCTTATGGCGCCGGCGGCGCATGAAAAGGAGGTATTTTTCATGGCCGGACACAGTAAGTGGGCCAATATCAAGCACCGCAAGGCGGCACAGGATGCCAAGCGTGGCAAGATCTTTTCCAAGCTGATTCGCGAACTGACGGTGGCATCTCGACTCGGCGGCAGTGACTCTCACGATAATCCGCGCTTGCGTGCGGCGATCGACAAAGCCCTCGCCAATAACATGACCAAAGACACGATTCAGCGTGCCGTTGATCGCGGGGCGGGGAACACCGATGGCGATGCCATGGAGGAGACCGTCTATGAGGGATATGGGCCGGATGGTGTGGCGGTGCTGGTCGAATGCATGACGGATAATCGCAACCGCACCGTTTCAGAAGTGCGCCATGCTTTTTCCAAGAATGACGGCAACCTGGGGACGACTGGCTCGGTATCGTTCATGTTTCACCATCAGGGGCGTCTTCAGTTCAATGATGGCACCAGCGAGGAAGCACTGATGGAGGCTACGCTGGAGGCCGGCGCCGAGGATGTGATCAATCATGAAGATGGCACTACCGAAGTCGTTACCCGGCCGGGAGACTTCTGGACGGTAAAAGAAGCCTTGCTTGAGGCCGAACTGTCACCATCGCATAGCGAGATCGGCAAGTATCCGGACAACTACGCGCCGATCAATGACGTCGAGGTGGCGCAGAAGGTCATCAAGCTGGTGGACATGCTCGAGGATCTCGATGATGTGCAGAACGTCTATTCAAACGCCGATTTCGACGAGACAGTCCTCGATGAGCTCTACTGAAGTGGCCATGCGGCATACGCTGTTTTCATGCTGATACTGGGTATCGACCCGGGGTCGCGCATCACAGGGTATGGCGTGTTGGATGTCACCCGCCCGCGGCCGGTTTATGTCGCCAGTGGCTGTATTCGGCTTAAAGACGATGACCTGGCGCAGCGACTGGCGCAATGCTATGCCGGCATCAGCGAACTTATTGCTGTGCACCGGCCTGGAGAGTTCGCCATTGAACAGGTCTTCATGTCGAACAATGCAGCGTCCGCGCTCAAGCTTGGCCAGGCGCGTGGCGCCGCGATCGTCTGTGCCGCCAATCATGGCCTGCCGGTCAGCGAATACGGGCCACGCCAGATCAAGCAAGCGGTCACCGGTACCGGTGCTGCCGACAAGACTCAAGTGCAACATATGGTGACAGCCGTGCTGGGCCTATCGGCCACACCGCAGGCGGATGCCGCCGATGCCTTGGCCATTGCGCTGACACATGCCCATGCGCGATTGGGTCTGGTGAAGCAAGGTGCCTTTGGGGGGCGTACCGGTCGCCAGGGCCGAGGCAAGGGCTGGCGAGACTATCGCCCCGACTGATCCGCTCATGAAGGGCCAGGATGATAACGTCGCTATCCCGACCGGGTAATAATCGATATGGTGGCTTTTCATATTATGAAACGCTGTTTGGATACGCTGGTCAGCCCATAAGGCGATCAGTATAGTGGCTCAGACTTTCTCAAGTGCTTTCTCAAGAACTCTCTCAAGTGCTTTCTCAAGCATTCTCTCAAGGATCGTGACGGCATGATTGGACGCCTGCGTGGCACCCTATTGGAGAAACAGCCACCCTGGCTGGTTGTGGATGTGTGGGGGGTCGGCTACGAGCTTGAAGCCTCCATGACGAGTATATTGGCTCTGCCTGGTGTCGGTGAAACGATACAGTTGCACACTCACCTGACCGTACGCGAGGATGCTCACCTGTTGTTTGGCTTCGCTCGGGAGCAGGAGCGGGCGCTGTTTCGCGCCCTGATCAAGGTCAACGGAGTAGGCCCCAAGCTGGCCCTCGCCATCCTCTCTGGCATGGACGAAGATCAGTTCATTCGCTGCGTGATGGATGATGACGTAAAGGCACTGACCCGTCTGCCAGGCGTTGGCAAGAAAACCGCCGAACGACTGGTTATCGAGATGCGAGACCGCTTTCCGCACTGGACCCAGTCATCTGAAGGTGACCTTGCAGGCATTGAGCAGGCAGCTGGCGGGGGCGCGAAGGCAAACGACGCCCGTGCCGATGCCGAAGCAGCCTTGGTATCCCTGGGCTACAAGCCCACCGAAGCGACCAAGATGATCTCTGCCCAAGACGCGGGCCTGTCGACCGAGGCCTTGATCAAGGGAGCCCTTGCCAAGAAATTGGCGGGGTGAGGATTCATGACCCATGGCAAAAGTGAGCGCATGCGCCTTAAGGCAGTTCCCGCACAGTATCCTCAGGCATTGGGGCATCTATGATCGACAGTGATCGCCTGATTGCCGCCCAGCCTCGGGAAGGTGACGCACCGATCGACCATGCTATTCGCCCTCAGCGACTAGCTGACTATATCGGCCAATCCGCGGTGCGTGAGCAGCTCGATATCTTCATCAGTGCTGCCCGTGGCCGAGGCGAGAGCCTCGATCATACGCTGGTATTTGGCCCACCTGGGCTAGGCAAGACCACCTTGGCTAACATCATTGCTCACGAGATGGATGTCGATATCAAGTCCACCTCGGGGCCAGTACTCGAGCGAGCCGGTGACCTGGCGGCCATGCTGACGAACCTGCAGCCAGGGGATGTGCTGTTCATCGACGAGATCCACCGTCTTTCCGCCGCGGTAGAGGAAGTGCTCTATCCGGCGATGGAAGACTTCCAGCTCGATATCGTGATCGGCGAGGGGCCAGCGGCTCGCTCAATCAAGCTCGATCTGCCGCGTTTTACCCTGGTCGGTGCAACGACTCGGGCGGGGCTTCTTACCTCGCCGTTACGCGATCGTTTCGGCATCGTGCAGCGTCTTGAATTCTATAGCCTTTCGGAGCTCACCGAGATCGTCACTCGTTCGGCGGGCCTGCTGGGAGTCGAGGCGGATCAGGCAGGCGCCGCCGAGATTGCGCGCAGGGCCCGGGGCACACCTCGTATCGCCAATCGTTTGCTAAGGCGAGTGCGTGACTACAGCGAAGTGCGAGGAAGTGGCGCACTGGAAGCCGACATCGCTGATCAAGCGTTAAATATGCTGAATGTTGATTCCCTTGGTCTCGATCACATGGACCGCCGGCTGCTGTTGGCCATGATCGAGAAGTTTGAAGGGGGGCCGGTGGGAGTCGACAGTCTCGCCGCGGCGATCAGCGAAGAGCGTGACACCATCGAAGACGTCATCGAGCCCTATCTGATCCAGCAGGGTTTCATGATGCGCACTGCTCGTGGCCGTGTGGTGACGCGCCAAGCCTACCTGCATTTCGGTCTGTGCCGGGATGAGAACCTGGCGTCGAGTGAGCCGGCTTCTGGGCTTTCTAGCGGGAATAAGGATAACGCATGAGCGCTTTCCAGCACCCGGTTACCGTCTATATAGAAGATACCGATGCCGGTGGCATCGTCTATTACGTCAATTATCTCAAGTTCATGGAGCGGGCCCGCAGCGAGTGGCTTAAACAACTGGGCATCACACAGAGCGCACTTCTCGACGAGGGTATTCAACTGGTCGTGCATCGTCTGGAATGCCGCTATGCCAAGCCTGCTCGCCTTGATGATGAGCTCAGCGTAAGTGCCCAGATCGAGGATCACAGTGCCTGTCGCCTGACGTTCCTCCAGGTTGTACGACATCAAGGTGAACCCCTTTGCCATGCAACGGTCGATATCGCCTGCCTGGATGCGGCTAGCCTCAAGCCCAGACGCTGGCCTAGTGCTCTGAGAGAGGCGCTGTCAGCCTGAAACATGCTTCGCCGGCCTGGCGCTAAATTGACGCTGACAAGGCCCGAGGTTTTCGTGTGACGAACCCCTTTGATAAGTGAGGATTTCCGTGAACGACTCCATGTCCATTCCACATCTGATCCTGAACGCCAGTGGCGTGGTGCAGTTTGTGATGCTGCTGCTGGCCATCGCTTCGGTGCTGTCCTGGGTAGTGATCTTCCAGCGCAGCTTCGTATTACGCCGTGCTCAGCGAGCACATAAGCAATTTGAAGAGCGTTTCTGGTCCGGCATCGACCTGAACGAGCTGTACCGCGAGACACCCGCGGAACAGGAGACTCAAGGGGCGGAGCATATCTTTCGTTCGGGCTTTCGCGAATTCAATCGTCTGCTGCCCAAGACGCGCAATTCTCAAGCCATCCTTGAAGGCGTCCAACGTTCGATGCGAGTCGCCTGGTCACGGGAAGAGGAGCGCCTCAACCACCACCTTATCTTCCTGGCGACCGTCGCTTCTGCCAGCCCGTATATCGGCTTGTTCGGCACCGTATGGGGCATCATGGGCTCTTTCCAGAGTCTGTCGATGACCCAGCAGGCAACACTGGCAACTGTCGCGCCCTGGATTGCTGAGGCACTGATTGCAACGGCGATGGGCCTTTTTGCGGCAATCCCGGCGGTCATCTTCTATAACCGCCTGTCTTCCTCGTCCAGTAAACTACTCGGCAAGTACGAAGATTTTGCTGAAGAGTTTCATTCGATTCTGCACCGCAACCTTCAGGGTCGTGGTGATCAGGATGCGGCCTGAAGGAGCATTGCCATGATGCATGGTCCATTCCACCGCGGTGGTCACAGCAAGCCGATGGGTGAGATCAATGTCGTGCCCTTCATCGACGTGATGCTGGTGTTGTTGGTGATTTTCATGATCACTGCACCCATGATGACGCAAGGCGTTCAGGTCGAACTGCCGAAGACGGCTTCCGAACCGATTGAAGACATGCAGGACCGCGAACCTGTCGTCGTCTCCGTTGACCGCGAAGGGAGCTACTTCATTTCCGTCGGGGATGATAAAACAGCCACTAGCCTCGATGACATCTCCGACAAGGTGATCGCTATTCTTAATCGTCGCCCCGAGACGCCTGTTTTGGTCCGAGGAGATCGCAATGTGCCTTACGGTCAGGTCATTACCCTGATGAGCACACTGCAGGTCGCAGGGGTGAGTGATGTAGGTTTGATTTCCGAACCGCCGACCGCTGACAACTAAGGAGCACGCATGGCCAGACATGACTCCCGCGTGGGTTATGGCCTACCGGTGGTACTGGCGCTTGCCCTGCACGTCGGGGTCATCGTGATCAATGTGCTGGAATTTCCCGGAAGCGAAGAGGCGCCGACCTCCGCGTCTGTCGTACAGGCCACATTGGTCAGCACCGAAACGGCGACGGATCAAGCTCAGCGTGCCGAAGCCGCCAAGGCTCGTGCCGCAAAGCGTCAGGCTGAAGAAGAGGCCGCCGCCGCAGAGCAGCAACGCCAGCAGGAAGCCGAAGAGGCCGCTGCCGCAGAGCAGCAACGCCAGCAGGAAGCCGAAGAGGCTGCTGCCGCAGAGCAACAACGCCAGCAGGAAGCCGAAGAGGCTGCTGCTGAGCAGGCAGCACAGCAAGAGGCCGAGCAGGCACGTCGCGAGGCGGAAGCCGATGCAAAGCGCCGTGCCGAGGAAGCCGCTGCCGCTGAGGCCCGCCGACAGCAGGAAGAGCAGGCACGACAAGAGGCAGAAGCCAAGCGTCAGCAGGAGGCCGAGCGCCAGCGTCAAGCTGAGGCACAACGCCAAGCAGAAGCTGAGGCACAGGCAAAGCGTGAAGAAGAGGCGCGTCAGCAAGCAGAGGCCGAAGCTGAACAGAAACGTCAGGAAGAGGCGCGCCAACAGGCACAAGCTGAAGCCGAACGAAAGCGTCAAGAAGAGGCCCGTCAGCAAGCAGAGGCGGAGGCCGAGCGCAAACGCCAGGAGGAGGCGCGCCAGCAGGCAGAAGCCGAGGCCGAGCGCAAACGGCGTGAAGAGGCCGCTAAACGTGCTGCCGAAGCGGCAAGCAGCAGTCTGGACAGCGCCATTGCCGGCGAGGAACAATCCATTGCCAATGCGCGTCAGGCCGAGCAGGCTAGCAATAGCTTTCAGAACTTGGTGCGCAATGCGGTTGAGCAGGCGTGGATTGTTCCGCCTAATCTGACTTCAGGCGTCGAGGCGCTGGTGCGCCTGACACTGCTGCCGACCGGTGAGCTGGTGAATACACAGCTTGTCCAGAGCAGTGGCGATGCAGCTTTCGATCGGTCGGTGCTTCAAGCGGTGCAACGTGCGGCTCCTTTCCGCGAAATGCGAGATTTGCCCCCAGCGGCCCAGCGCCGCTTTCGAGACTTTAACTTGAGATTCAGACCCGGAGATGTGCGCTGATGAAACGTTATATGAGCTTGTGGTGCGGCATGCTGCTGCTGCTAATGGGTAGCCTTGCCCATGCCGACCTCACCATCGAGATCACTCAGGGAAGTGATAGAGCAACGCCGATTGCGGTGGTGCCCTTTGCTGAGCAGGGGGCCCAACTGCCTACCGATATCGCCAGGGTGATTGCGAATGATCTGGAGCGTAGCGGCCAGTTCAAGCCGTTGGATCGTGGCAACCTGATTGCCTCGCCGAGTGCCAGCAGCGAAGTCAACTATGGCGATTGGCGGAAAGTGGATGCCGATTATCTGGTGGTCGGCAGGGTCAACAGTGATGGCAGCATTCAGTATGAACTGATGGATGTCTACGGCCAGGAGCGCATGCTCGGCAAGGTCATCACCCCAGCTGGACCTGATCAGTCACGGGCGGCCGCGCATCGCATCAGTGATGAAATCTTCGAGGCCATTACCGGTATTCGTGGTGCTTTCTCGACCCAGATCGCCTACGTCACCTCTCAAGGCGTCGGAGAAGATATCCAGTATGGCCTCCAGGTAGCCGATGCTGACGGCCATAACAGCCAGCAGATCTTGTCGTCTGATGAGCCGATCCTGTCTCCAGCATGGTCGCCGGATGGCCAGAAACTTGCCTATGTGTCATTCGAAACCGGGCGACCAGCGATCTATATACAGAATATAGCGACGAGTCAGCGCGTTCGAGCCAGCTCCTCTCGTGGCATCAATGGCGCACCGGCCTGGTCGCCAGACGGGCGCAAGCTGGCGATGACGCTCTCCAAGGATGGTCAGCCGGAGATCTATGTGATGGACATCGGTGCGCGCAGCTTCCAGCGCCTGACGCGCAGCGATGCCATCGATACCGAACCCAGCTGGTCCCCGGATGGTGAGAGTCTGGTCTTCACCTCGGACCGCAGCGGAGGCCCTCAGCTTTATCGTTATGATCTTGCGAGCGGGGAAGCCAAGCGCCTGACGTTTACCGGTAACTACAACTCTCGCGGCCGTTATGCACCGGATGGCGAGAGCCTTTTCATGATTCATCGCGGTAGCCAAGGATTCCAGGTGGCGAAACAGGATTTGGAAACGGGCCGCTTGATCACCTTGACCGACTCACGGGCCGCTGAATCACCCAGTGTTGCCCCCAATGGCACCATGGTGATTTTCGCAACCCAGCAGGGCGGCAGGGGTGTTCTCTCGGCGGTCTCTGCTGACGGCAATGCATCCTTCCGGCTACCCGCTGCACAGGGAGATGTTCGGGAGCCTGCCTGGTCACCGTTTCTGAATTAACCCATTAACCCATTAGCGTCCCGCCAGTCACTGGCATCTTTCAAGGAGTCGAACATGCACGTTACCCCCTATGCCAAGCACCTCGCTGTAGCCCTTTCACTGGTCGTCATGGCTGGCTGTTCCAGTACTGGCGGTACCCAGGATGGTTCCATGGCAGGCAGTAATGGCGCCGGCAGTGCCGGGATGAATGGTGGAGCCTCCACGCAGGGAATGAACGGCGGACAAGTTGGGTCTAATAGCATGGGCAAGCGCGATGGCCAGCAGGACGGCATCCCGCAGGTTCGCACGATCTATTTCGATTATGACCGCGATACCATTCGCAGCGAATTCGAGCCAGTCATGACCGCTCACGCCCAATTCTTGAAGTCTCATCCCAATGCCTCCGTGGTGCTACAGGGACATACTGATGAGCGCGGAACCCGTGAATACAACCTTGCCCTCGGCGAGCGTCGCGCCAATGCGGTCGAGCGCTACCTGACTGTCCAAGGTGTATCGCCGTCGCAGCTCGAGGTGGTGAGCTATGGTGAAGAACGTCCGGCTGTGCGGGGGACTAGCGAAGACAGTTACGCTCAGAATCGTCGCGTGGTCTTTGACTACTGAGGCGTCACCGATCGCCTGTCGCAGATGGAGTGATACATGAAAGATGGTCTGTCGAGATCAACACTGACGACCCTTGGCGCCGGGCTTTGCCTGGCGCTGCCGCCGTTGGTGAGTGCCGCACCGGTAGTCGAGGACCTCTCGCAAGGCTCCGGCAACTTCTATCAACGCGCTGAAGTGCGCGAAGAGTCCAGCGGCAGCTTGGTGCTATTTAACCAGGTGCAGGAGAATCAAGACGAAATCAAACGTCTGCGTGGCCAGATCGAAGAACTGCGCTACCAGCTAGAGCAGCAAAATAAGATGGCGCAGGAGCGCTATCTGCAACTTGAGAAGCGCATTGAGTCGAATAGTGGATCGGCGGGCGGCACAGCCGGCCAAGGCGATAGCCAGCAAGAGGGCAATCAGGCGGGGGCATCGGCCAGCAGCGAGCCCGGGACCAGTAACGACGCACGCTCCGCCTATCAGGCCGCTTTCTCCAAGGTTCAAGCGCGGGAGTTTCCCGCCGCCATCAGTGCGTTTGAAGCCTTTGTCGCTGACTATCCAGATTCCGGGCTGACCGCTAATGGTCACTATTGGTTGGGTGAGCTGTATTCTGCCCAGACGGAGCTCGACAAGGCGTCGGCGGCTTTCGAGCGGGTCATTCAGGATTTTCCACAAAGCAGCAAGATGCCGGATGCCCTCTATAAGCTGGGACTGCTAAGGGCTCGCCAAGGCAAGCCTGATGAAAGCCGCGCACTGCTTGAACGGGTGGGCGAGGAGTTCCCGGATAGCAGTGCGGCAGGGCTTGCCAGCGATTTCCTTAACCGGTCTGCTGAATGAGCCTCTAGGTCATCCAAGGAGCATCAATGAGCTGCAAGATCGATTACCAGGCGCGTCCCGACCTATTAGCCGGGCGTGTGATACTGGTCACTGGCGCCGGCGACGGGATCGGCCGCGCAGCCGCGCTGAGCTATGCCCATCACGGCGCCACGGTGATTCTGCTAGGTCGCACGATCAATAAGCTGGAAGCCGTCTATGATGCCATCGAGGCGGCGGGTGGCCCTCAGCCAGCCATCTTTCCGTTGAACTTCGAAGGCGCCACCTTGAAGGATTACCACGACATGGCCGAAACGCTCGACAAGGAGTTCGGCCGGCTGGATGGAATCCTGCACAACGCGAGCCTGCTGGGGCGGTTGACGCCGTTCGATCAGTACAATCCCGAGCTGTGGGAGCAGGTCATGCAGGTCAACATCAACGGTCCGATCTGGATGACCCAAGCACTGCTGCCGTTGCTCAAGGCATCTGACGATGCCTCGGTGGTTTTCACCTCATCGAGCGTGGGGCGCAAAGGAAGAGCCTTCTGGGGGGCTTATGCGGTTTCCAAGGCGGCAACCGAGAATTTCAGCGAGATGCTGGCCGATGAACTGGAGAATGTCTCCGCTATTCGCGTCAATACTCTGAATCCAGGAGCCACCCGGACACAGATGCGCAAGACGGCCTATCCTGCCGAAGATCCCCAGCGGCTGCGCACCCCGGATGACATTATGCCGACCTACCTGTGGCTGATGGGGCCAGACAGTCATGGGCATAGCGGTGAGCGTTTCGATGCACAACCGCCCAAGGCATGATGCTGTTGTGTTGAGGGTATTCTGACCTTGGCGTGAGGGTCACAACCAACGCCGTCACGGGTCTGGCTTCATGAGTCAGGCCCGTTGTCGTTTTAGACCATCAGAGGATGCCATGGTTAGCGTAGATCAATACCCGAGTGCTTCGGCGAGAGCTGCCGGCGTGTCGAAAACATGGTCTGCGGCCCATGCATGGATGTCCTCTTCCTCATCAAGGTAGCCATAGCCTACCGCCACTGCGGTCATGCCGGCGGCGTGAGCGGCCTCGATATCACGGCGGTGATCACCGATGTACCAGCATTCTTCGGCAGTGACACCGATTCGTCGTGCGGCCTCCCACAATGGCGCCGGGTCGGGCTTCTTTACCGGAAGATCGTCAGCACACAGGAAAGCCCCGGGAGCGAGTCCCAGTATCTCAATCAGGGGGGCGGCATAAAGACGGGGTTTATTGGTGACAATGCCCCATGCCCGGGGTGAGACAGACCAGGCATCAATCAAGGGGGCCAGCCCCTCGAACATTCGGCTCTCAGCGGCGACATCCTGGCCATAGGCATCGAGCAGAAAGCTGCGTGCGGAATCGTGCTTCGCATGGTCTCGTTCAAGCCCCAGCGCCAGGGTGACAAGCGCACTGCCGCCATTGGATACCTGAGCACGAATCGTCTCGTAGGGAAGGGCGGGCAGGCCGTGATGGGCACGCAGGGCATTGGTGGCCCGAGCCAGGTCCGGGGCTGTATCGACCAGCGTGCCGTCGAGATCGAAGAGCAGGGCGCGAGGCCTCGCTGGTTGCTTGGCGCTCATGGTGTTGCTCGCCGTGTCTGGATCATGTAGTTCACCGAAACATCATTGGCATCTAGGCGATAGCGACGCGTCAGCGGGTTGTAGGTCAGCCCGGTCTGCTCACCCAACTGCAGGCCGGCGGCACGTCCCCAGCTGACTAGCTCGGCAGGACGAATGAATTTCTTGTAATCATGGGTGCCGCGAGGTAGCAAGCGCAGCACATATTCGGCACCAAGGATCGCGAAAGCGTAAGCTTTCGGATTGCGGTTGATAGTCGAGAAGAACACCTGACCGCCAGGTTTGACCAGGGTGGCACAGGCACGAACCACCGCAGCAGGGTCAGGGACGTGCTCAAGCATTTCCAGACAGGTGACAATATCGTAGGCACCCGGCTGCTCGGCTGCCATTTCTTCAGCGCTTGCCTGACGGTAATCGACTTCCGCGCCGCTTTCCTCGCGATGTAGGCGTGCCACGGCAAGGGGGGCCTCTCCCATGTCGATGCCGGTCACCTGGGCTCCGCGATGCGCCATGGCTTCGGCGAGAATGCCACCTCCGCAGCCGACATCGATCACGCGCTTGCCTGCGAGACCGGCCCGGGCATCGATGAAGTCCAAGCGCAGTGGATTGATCTCATGCAACGGCTTGAACTCGCTGTCCTTGTCCCACCAGCGGCTAGCCAAGGCCTCGAATTTGGCCACTTCAGCGGCATCGACATTATCCCGATAGTCGTTGCCTTGGCGGGTGTCATCCTGGCCCTGAGAGCGTTGCTGTGAACGCTCCTGAGGGTCGTGATGGGGCGCCTGGGGTTCGCTGCTCATGTGATATGTCTCCCGCTAGATGATCTGAAGTCACGTTCCACAACAACGTGAGCTTGGGTCTTTGACTGTGATTCGCTCAATGTGAGACGTAGCGCTATTGTCTTACCCAGGGCGCATGATCCGCTCGAACTGTCGTGCTTCCGTCAACAACGCCTGGCGGTCTATTCCCACCAGTTCGCCGTCATGGAGGCGCGCGTCGCCCGCCACCCAGGCATGCGTCACTTGGCGACTTTGCAGGGCATAGGCCACCGCAGAGGCTGGGTGGTGAACCGGTACGGTATTCAAGGCCTCCAGATTGACGGCTATCAGATCCGCATCGAAGCCTTCACTGAGCTGACCTCGGCGCTTGGCCATATCAAGAGCGCGGGCGCTTTCACGTGTGGCCATGGCCAGTGCCGCCATGGCCGGCAGGGCAGAGGCATCACCGCTGACCCCCTTGGCGAGCAGCGCTGCGGTCTTCACTTCATCGAACATATCCAGGTCGTTGTTACTGGCGGCGCCGTCGGTGCCGAGTCCGACCGTTATACCTGCCTTCTGCAGCCTTGCCACCGGACAAAAGCCGCTGGCGAGCTTCAGGTTGGATTGCGGGCAGTGAATAACGGCGGTCTCGGTCTCGCGCAGCAACGCCAAGTCTTCATCGTCGACCTGGGTCATATGCACGGCTTGGAAATGTGAGCCGAGCAGACCTGCGTCGTAAAGCCGGCGCAGTGGGCGCTTGCCGTCATTGGCAAGCCCCTGTTTGACCTCGTCAAAGGTCTCATGGACGTGCATCTGAATGGGAAGACCAAGGGAATCGCGAGCCTCGCGGAGGCGAGCCAAGCTTGTATCGCCCACGGTGTAGGGGGCATGGGGCCCAAAGGCAAGCGATATCAGCGGATGATCGCTAAGGTGCGCCTTGAGCACCTCGGTCTGACGCACGCCGCTCTCGAAGTCCTGAGACCAGGGGGTCGGGAAGTCGATCAATGGAGTGCAAAGTTGAGCACGCATGCCGGCTTCTTCGACCACTGGGATCACGGCTTCAGGCGCCAGGTACATATCGGCGAAGGTCGTCGTCCCGGAGGCGAGCATCTCGGCGCAGGCCAATCGCGTACCCGCCGCCACGAATTCAGGGTTCACGTGGGCAGATTCGACTGGCCAGATGTGCTCGTTGAGCCAGGTCATCAGCGGCAAATCATCGGCAAACCCACGCATCAGGCTCATGCCGGCGTGGTTGTGAGCATTGATCAGTCCTGGCAGCAGGGCATGGTGTTTAAGGCGCAGTGTTCTTGCCGGGCGGACATGCTGAGCGGCATCGGCAATCGGCCAGGGCCCCAGCAGGTAACCGCCATCAATGGCGATCGCATGATCCTCGAGGGTTGGCAGGCCATCGCTCATGGGCAGAATCCAACTCGCTTCGATCAAGAGTTCGACATCACGCGGTGCGGTAGATGGCATCGCATCACTCCTTCGGTATGATGGCCCCCATTCTACCCGCTACTGCTCTTGCTTGCCTTCCCGGAGACACCATGACCGCGACCCTTAAGCCGATTCGCTGGTGCGCCGACGATACCCTTGAACTACTCGATCAGCGTTGGCTGCCAAGCCGTCACGAGACGCTGCGGATCACAACCGCCGAAGAGGCAGCTGAAGCCATCACCAGCATGGTGGTGCGGGGGGCGCCTGCGATCGGCATTACCGCCGCCTACGGCGTCGTGCTGGCTGCACACCAGGCATCTGGCGCCGACTGGCCAGCCGTGGTGAATGCCTCGATAGACAGGCTGGCCGCCTCACGCCCCACGGCGATCAATCTATTCTGGGCGCTAGAACGTATGCGAGCGATCGTCTCGGCGCATAGCCAACATGAAGCCCCGCCATTCACGGCATTGCTTGAGGTCGCCAGGACGATTCAGCGTCAGGATCTTGCCGACTGCATGGCCATGGGAGAATACGGTGCCGACATTCTCGCCCGCGAATCTCCCAAGGCGGTCATGACCCATTGCAACACAGGTGCGCTGGCTACCGGCGGCCATGGCACGGCACTAGGCGTCATCCGCAGCGCCTGGGCGCGAGGGCTGATTACTCGCGTGCATGCCAACGAGACGCGCCCCTGGCTACAAGGTGCTCGCCTGACGGCCTGGGAACTCGCGCAGGAGCATATTCCTGTGACACTGGCTGTGGATTCAGCGGCTTCACTATTAATGGCCCGTGGAGACATCGGATGGTTGATCGTCGGCGCCGATCGGATCACCGCCAACGGCGATGTCGCCAACAAGATTGGCACTTTGGCGCTGGCCGTTCAGGCGCGTCATTTCGGCGTCAAGGTCATGGTAGTGGCGCCGACCAGCACCTTCGATGCGAGCCTGGCCAGCGGGACTGACATTCCCATCGAAACTCGTGACGCCAGGGAATTGACCCATCAGGGCGAACGAGCTGTGGCCCCTGATGACATCGATATTTTCAATCCGGTATTCGACGTCACGCCGGCTGAATTAATCGATGTCATTGTTTGTGAACGAGGGGTGATCGAAAGGCCAGACCGTGCAGCGATTGCACAATTGTTGGCAGCCGAGATACCCCGGGCCCCGGCAATGCCATAATTAGCAAATTTGTTAACCGACACTTCATATCCAACAGGAAGGAACACCATGATTCGTAAGGCTGTGTTGCCCGTCGCCGGTTTAGGTACTCGCTGCTTGCCGGCCTCCAAGGCCATACCCAAGGAAATGATCACCATCGTCGATAAACCGGTGATTCAGTATGTGGTAGAAGAAGCCGTGGCCGCCGGCATCAAGGAAATCGTGCTGGTGACTCACTCGAGCAAGGGCGCTATCGAAGACCATTTCGACAAGCACTTTGAACTTGAGACTACCCTTGAGGCCAAGGGGAAGCAGGAACTGCTCGAGGAATTGCGCAATATCATCCCTGATGACGTCAAGATCATCAGCGTGCGCCAGCCCGAGGCGCTCGGCCTCGGCCATGCGGTATCCTGTGCACGGCCGGTGATAGGGGACGACGAGCCCTTTGCCGTGCTGCTACCCGATGTGCTGGTAGATGGCCATGGGCTTGCCCAGAATGATTTGGCCGGGATGATGAAGGCCTACGAAGATAGTGGTCAGTCTCAGATCATGGTGGAAAATGTCCCCGAGGAGATGACCCATAAATATGGCATCGTGGCCCTGAAAGGTGACACACCAGAGGCCGGACATTCCGCTCCGATGGCAAGCGTGGTCGAAAAGCCCGCTGCTGGAGAGGCGCCTTCGACCCTGGCGGTGATAGGTCGCTATCTGCTTCCCGGTTCCATCTTCGCGCTGCTGGAGAAGACGCAGCCCGGTGCCGGCGGCGAGATCCAGCTGACGGATGCCATCGATACCCTGATTGCCCGAGAAGGGGTCCAAGCGTTTCGCATGCAGGGAGAGACCTATGACTGTGGTCATCAGCTTGGATACCTCGAAGCCATCCTGGTCTTCGCTAAGCGCCATCCCAAATTTGGCGAAGGCTTCCAAAACCTGATGCAACGCTATGCCGTTGAGGAGTAAGCCATGCGCGTTGTCGTACAGGGAAGTGAGCTAGCCGCGGCGACCGCTGCGGCAGCATTGGCCAGTGTGGGGCACCGTGTCATCTGGGAGGCACATGCCGATCAGCCTTGGGCCGAGCTCAAGAAAGCCGATTGGTTGACTCGTGAACCGGAGTTGATTGTCCAGTTGGATGTGGCCTGTCGCGATGGCGCTCTCGAGATCACTGACGCCGGTGACGAACCGGTAGGTGGGGTCTCAGAGGTCGATGTACTATGGTTGGCTCTGGCGCCTGATCAGCGCGAATCGGCGCAGGCTGCCGTCGAGGCCTTGGCCGCACGCCAGACGGCACCGCTTGTAGTGGTCAACAACTCGATGTTTCCGGTCGGTGAAACCGAGCGCCTGGAAGCACTGATGGGGCATGCCGGCCAGGTCGCTGTGGCGTTGCCGGACATGCTCGAAGAAGGACGCGCTTGGCAAGTTTTCACTCGCCCGGTGCGTTGGTTGCTGGGGAGTGAAGACAGTCGCGCCACTGACCAGGTACGTGAACTGCTGCGGGCCTTCAACCGCCGAAGCGAGGTCTTCCAGTGCATGCCGCGACGTGCCGCCGAGCTGACGAAGCTGGCCATCAACGGCATGCTGGCTACCCGCATCAGCTACATGAATGATATCGCCGGTCTGGCCGACACCCTTGGGGTCGATGTTGAGTATGTTCGCCAGGGCATGGGAGCCGATCCGCGAATCGGCTATGAGTATCTGTATCCGGGTTGTGGTTTCGGTGGCCCTAACTTTTCGCGCGATCTGATGAGGCTCGCCGACGTGCAGTCTGCCAGCGGTCGCGGCTCTGCACTGCTGGGCCAGGTGATCGACATCAACGAGCACAAGAAAGAGACCCTGTTCCGTAAGCTTTGGGCCTACTTTCGGGGGCAACTGGAGGGGCGCACTGTCGCCATCTGGGGGGCGGCCTTCAAACCGGGCACGGCACGCATCGATCATGCGCCAGTGCTGCCTCTTCTGGACGCCCTGTGGGCTCAAGGTGTCAACGTGCGCCTTCATGATCCCTCGGCACTGCCGGCCTTGCGTAAGGCTGTTGGCGATCACCCGCAGCTCACGTTGTGTGAAAGCGATCCCTATGTCGCTTGTCAGGGGGCCGATGCACTGATGTTGGTCACCGAATGGAAGTGCTACTGGAACCCCGATTGGCGCCTGCTTGGAAAGCTGTTGGCCGAACGGCTCGTCCTTGATGGACGCAATATCTTCGATCCTGATTATGTGGCCGGCCGTGGTCTCGTTTATCGCGGAATTGGACGCCGTGCCGACCCGTGATGGCCGGCAAGTAAGGTTGGTTCCGTTATAAAAAAACCCTCGCCAATGGCGAGGGTTTTTTGTTCAAGGCACATCTCGAAAGATGGCTTGATTCAAGCGCGATTTACGCGAAGTTCTGCGCAACGAAGTCCCAGTTCAGGATCTTCCAGACATTCTCGAGATACTTGGGACGGGCATTGCGATAGTCGATGTAGTAGGCGTGTTCCCAAACATCGATAGTCAGCAGCGGCGTCTGGCCATGTGCAACCGGGGTGTCGGCATCGTCAGTGTTGACGATATCAACACCGCCATCAGCGGTTTTGATCAGCCAGGTCCAGCCTGAACCAAAGTTGCCTACCGCCTTGGCGTTGAAGGCTTCCTTGAATTCTTCGAAGGAACCGAACTTGGCGTTGATGGCATCGGCCAGTGCGCCGGTCGGCTCACCACCGCCGTTCGGAGACAGGCAGTGCCAGTAGAACGTGTGGTTCCAGACCTGAGCAGCTTGATTGAACAGGCCGCCGGAAGCTGACTGGATGATCTCTTCCAGTGACTTGTTGGCATCATCAGTGCCATCTGTCAGCTGGTTGAGCTTGGTCACATAGGCTTGGTGATGCTTGCCATAATGATACTCAAGCGTCTCGGCAGAAATGTGCGGTTCCAGCGCATTTTTTTCGTACGGCAGGGCGGGTAGTTCAAATGCCATGATTTACTCCTCGTCGGTCATTGGGAAGGTGACTCAGATCTAGTACTGGTGCCCTTCCGAACATAATTCAAGGGGCGGGAGTCCAATTCATTCAGGGTGGGCTCCTACCCTCTAATCGAGATGCCAGGATCGTGCCAAAAAGATGATCACAGGAACAAAAAACCTTATGATACCAAGCATCTGCGCTTATGTAGTATCGCCTCATCATAGCACTCTGGGGTATCCTCGCCAATGATTGAGGGGCATGCCTCAATCATGGCGGACACGACCTTTGTTTTTGATACCTGTTTAACCTCCCGGCAAGGAGTCACCTATGGCCGAGCGCCCGGATGAAGAGCGCCTCACCCACATCGTACCGGATGTGAATGCCAGCCTTGGCGGCCAGGCTCGCTATGCGCAGCCAGCACCAAGGCTTTGGCCTTTATGGTGCCTGGTGCTGTTGCTGTCGGGTGCTCTTGGCGGCTTGGGCTATTTAGCCTGGCAGGAGCGCCTGAGCTTGCAGCAGGAGCTCCGCCAGCTGCAGGGGCAGCTATCCAACGTGCATGCGCGTTTCGACGGACTTGATGCGAATCGTGGAGGCAATTTCGAGCAATTTGAAAACGCCCTGGATGTGATGGGGGAAGAGCAGGGCCAGTTGGTACAGCGTCTCAATGAGCAGGAAGCGCAAATCGCCAACTTGCGTGAGGATATGAGCGGCAGCACAGAGATCGGTACGCTCGATACGCGTCTTGATGAACAGGCCGACCGCCAGGAAAATTTCCAGGCCGTGCTCGACGCTACTCGCTCCTCACTGGATGCCCTGGAGCGTAACGGTGATGATGCCAGAGCTGCCCTGTCGGCGCGTTTAGATGTGGTCAAGAGCGACACAGCGGCACTTGAAGAACGCATGAACACGCTTGCCGAAAAACTGACTCAGACGGAGCAGCGTCAGTCTGCTCAGGAAGTGGTCTCAGCCTCTCTGATGAGTGCTACGCGCTCGCTCGAGAAAGACCAGGATGATCTGGCCTCGGATATCGAGGAGTCGGCCACTGAATGGGATCAAGCAGAGTCAACACAGGAAGCCATTCAGCAGCGTCTAGAAGACTATCGCGCACAACTCACTGAACTGCGACAGTCCCAGCTGGCTCTAAGTGCCCAGCTGGAGTCACTGGAGGCACGTTAATATGCGCTTTAGACCTGGATGGCGACTGAGCATTCTCGGCCTTGGTCTGGGAATATCATCTGTTGCTCAGGCATTGGATGTCGACATCGAGGGCCTTGAGGGGCCAGCTGCCGAGAATGTGGTGCTCTATCTTGATGCCATAGATCCCGCCCAATTTCGTGAAGAACGCCTCCGCGCCAAGGTGCGAAGCCAGACATTCGAGGCCATGCGCGTCTATGGCTACTACGAGCCCAGTCTTGATATCCGTTTTACCGGCGAGCCTATCGAAAGCGCCGAGCTTTCCATCTCACCGGGGGAACGGGTCAAGATTACCGTGCTTGATCTGGTCGTCAACGGAGATGCCAAACAGGATGAAGCCTTTGATGAGGTGCTTGCTGAACCTGGGCTGAAGGTCGGAGAACCGCTGGTTCACGCGCCTTATGAAAGCCTACGTAGCCGATTGTCATCCCTTTCACTACAGAGGGGATATTTTGATGCGACATTTCCTGAACGCCGCATGGAAGTACGCCCCTGGGAACAGAGTGCCCGTATTTATCTGACGCTCGATAGCGGCCCTCGCTACCGTTTTGGTGACATCGCCATCAAAGGCAGCCAGATTGATGATGAACGCTTGCGTAAGATGTTGCCGTTCGCCCCGGGTGATCCTTACCTGGCTGGCCAACTGGCTCAATACAATCAGAGCCTATCGCAGAGTGATTGGTTTTCCAGGATCAGCGTGCGGCCTCAACTGACCACTTCCGCCGATTTGGCACTCGCTCCCCCCTCGGGACGATCCCTTTCCCCGTGGTGGCAAGAAGCTGATATAGAAAACCCTATCCCTGCCAGCACGTCGGCAGAAGCGAATCGTATTGATCAACAGGCACTGACCGCCGCCAGTCGGATCTACCCAGATAATCGTCATGAGGTCCCGGTTGAGGTAACCCTGGTGCCGGCTGATCGGCATCGTATTGAAACGGGGATTGGTTATGCCACGGACGTAGGCCCCCGCGCTCGACTGTCCTGGACGCAGCCCTGGTTAAACAGTGCGGGTCACAGTCTTACTAACGAGCTTTTCCTCTCTGGGCCCGAGCAGGAGTTTGCCGGCGAGTATTTAATACCTCTCGAGAACCCGTTACGCGATAGCTATAGCATCACCTATGGGTTGCAACAGATCGACAACGAGGATACCCAGAGCCTGGAGATATCGACAGAAGTGTCGAGGCGCTGGAAGTTTGACAACGGCTGGACACAAGACCTGTTTGTACGCACCACTTACGAGGACTACACCCAAGCCGACGAGGATGACCAGGTGCTGCTGTACTACCCGGGTGTCAGCTGGTCACGTACGCGTAGCCGCAATCCCATTTTCCCGACCTGGGGAGACCGACAGCGGATCTCGTTTGCTTACTCCGACACGGCCTGGGGTTCGGGCGCGACTTTCTTCAGAACCACTCTCGATAGCCAGTGGATCCGCATGCTCGGCGATAACAATCGCTTCATCGGTCGCGTCGGCCTTGGGGCCATTGAAACCGATGACTTCGACAAGATTCCGCCTTCTCTGCGTTTCTTCACGGGTGGCGATAGCAGCGTGCGGGGTTATAGCTATGAAAGCCTCTCACCTGAAAATGCTGACGGTGAATTAACGGGTGGGCAACAGCGCTTTACCGCCAGCATCGAAGCCCAGCGCCGCGTCACTGGTGACTGGTGGGGCGCAGCCTTTGTCGATAGCGGCAATGCCTTCCAAGACTGGGCGGGTGCCGATCTAAAGACGGGGGCAGGGCTCGGCGTGCGTTGGATTTCCCCTGTGGGCCCGATTCGCTTCGATGTAGCGCATCCTGTGGACGACCCGGACAACGCCTATCGCATTCACTTCTCCATTGGCCCGGAGCTCTAACCCGCAAGGAACGACACCGGCATGACGAAACTCAAGGCATGGAGTCGGGCGCTACTCCGCTTAATACTATGGTTACCCATTTGGCTAATCGGCCTGGTGCTGTTTGTGGCGGGGTTAGCCTTATCCCCCTGGGGCACCGGGCTGCTGCTCGAAAAGGGACAGTCTAGAGGCTTTTTTACCTACCGCGACGTCTCTGGAGCGCCCCTCGACGACCTGGTGATCGAAGGGTTCTCTCTTGAGGCTGGGCCAGCCAGCATTGACATTGAACGTCTTGAGCTTGCTTGGTCCGACGACTGCTTGCTGGACAGCAAGTTATGTCTAGATCGCCTGGGTGTCGAAGGGGCTCGTATACATCTCTCCGCTAGTGAACCTGGTGTGCAAGATGAAGCCCCTGCGGAGGCTGGGTCTCCCCCCAATATCATGGTGCCGTTCCCGATCGAACTTCGGGAGATCTTCCTCGATGACGTCGATGTGCGTCTTGCTGATGGTACCAGGCTGACGTGGTCGAATTTCCAGACCGGGGCGTCGCTTGAAGCCGGCACCTTGACACTGTCGCCGACTACGCTCTCCGGTTTGCGTGTCGCCCTTCCGGGGTCAGAGGGACAGACGCTGGCCCTTGAGGAAACAACTGGGGCATCATCGTCGCTGACCGCTGAGGCTATCGATAGTGCAGGAAGCGTGGCTCGCCAAGTGCCGCCTGCTGTCAGCAATGAGGACGTTGCCTCCACTGAACCGGCCGTTCCGCTGGACCAGCGCGAACGAATCGCTCTGCCAGCCATCACACTGCCGCTGGCAATCGAAGTCCCAAGTCTGATCGTCGAGGATGCGGCGCTAACCGGGCCCAGTGCTTATCGAATCGATCGCCTGGCCCTGAGCCTTTCTGGGCAGGGCAGTGACATAGAGATATCACCTCTTACCCTTGCCATGCCTGAGACCGATGCGCGTCTGGAGGCCAAAGTATCGCTTCGCGATAACTATCCGTTGGACGCCTCTCTCAACGCCCAGATCAAGCAATTGGCTGCCTTGCCTGAGCTGTCTGGCGAGCAGCTCGACTTGAACCTTACGGGCAGTCTGGCTGATCTGGACGTATCGCTGAGGGCGGCTGGCCCGGCGAATGCGCAACTCGATGCCAGTCTTGATGCGCTGGCACCGACGCTGCCTTTTTCGCTGAAGCTTGATTCCGATGCGCTTCAATGGCCTCTGCCCGGTGCGACGCCAGCAGATACGAGCGAGAAGGTGGAGCCTTACCGTTTGACGAATCTCAGGGCGCGCCTGGAAGGGAGTCTGCTTGACTATCGCCTCGCGCTTTCGGCCGAGGCTTCTGGCCCGCAGGTGGCGCCAACCCGCTTGGCGGTAACAGGCTCTGGCGATGCTGAGCACTTCTCCTGGCTCCCCCTCTCGCTCAAGAGCGGGGATGGCGCATTGATCAGTCGTGGTGACGTCAATTGGGCCGATGGCCTGACACTCGATGCGACCGTCAATCTGGACGGTCTGGATCCTGGTGCCTATACCAATGCCGTGGCAGGCCGTCTGGACGGCGATGCCACCATTCGCTTTGTGCAGGCAAACCAAGGCTGGCGGCTCGGCGTGCCAGAGCTTGCCATCGACGGCAAACTCAACGACTTACCGCTCTCTCTATCGGCAAGCCTTAGCGGCAACAGCGACATGCGCTGGAACATTGATCGGCTTGATCTACGTCAAGGGGATAACCGTCTCACCGCCGAAGGCCAGGTCGGTGAACAGATGGACTTGTCAGGTTCGCTGCAGGCATCAGGGCTTTCTGCGCTATCTCCTGACCTAGGGGGTACGCTTGCGGGCGACTTTCAACTCAGCGGAAGTCTGGACACTCCCGCCCTGGCGCTGGACCTGAGTGGCGATAGGCTTATCTTTGCTGATAATCGCATCGGTAGTCTGACACTTCGAGCGCGTACTCAGGGGATTGATGACCCTGATCTGGATGTCCAGCTGGACGTCGAGCGTTTGCTGGCCGGCGGACAGCGGCTGTCGCGCTTCGAGATGGACCTCACGGGTCAACTCTCCGCACACCGCCTGACGCTCGAGGCGACGGCCGGGCAGGGTATGCCACTATCTCGTGCTGGCCTGACGCTTGAAGGCGGGCTTAACGCTGATCGTGATCGCTATCAGGGACAGCTGATGCCGCTGGAGGTCGATGCGGACCTCGGCACGTTGCGTCTGGATGACGCACTGGCATTCGATGTCGATATCCCCAAGACGAGCGCTAGCCTGTCGCCTTTTTGCCTACGTCGCGAGGAAGGCGGTCAACTGTGCAGCACCGAACCCATTGATGCCTCTGCTCAGCAAGGACGCGCCACCTTGAGGCTCACGGAGCTGCCCATGGCGATGCTCGAGCCGAGTCTGCCGATGGGGTGGGAAGTCAGCGGTGACAGTAACGCAAGCGTGGTCGTCGCCTGGCAAGAGCAGGGCAGTGATTGGACATTGGATGCCAACCTCGATAGCCGACTGGATATCGATGCCCTTGATGCCGGCGGACAGCCCGTCACGCTTCCGACCACCCAACTGACGCTGAGCGCCGATGCCACACCTGAGGCAGCGAATATCGAGCTCGACCTTGGCCTGAATCAAGCCGGGTCGGCCAATCTATCGCTGCGGATTGATGACCCTCAGGGCGAAGGAGCCCTTGATGGGCGGTTGCGGCTCCAAAGTCTGCAGCTTGCCCCTTTTCAACCACTGGTTGGCGATGTTGAAACCCTTGAAGGTAGCCTGAACGGCGATGTCGCAGTGGGTGGCGACATTGCTTTCCCCACCCTGACCGGTGATCTCTCGCTGGATTCGCTCCAAGCGTCGGGTAGCGGTCTTCCTGTGGCCGTGCGTGACGGTCGTCTGGGTGTTCGGCTACGTGGTGACAGTGGTCAGATTGAGGGGGTGATCCACAGCGATCGGGGCCGCCTGGATCTGAGTGGCGATGCTCGCTGGCCAAGTGCCGAGGAGTGGGCATTGGCTCTTTCCATTGATGGTCAGGAAGAGCCCTTGCAACTCGAGATTCCTGATATCGGGCGACTGCGTATCGCACCGGATATCGCCATCAATGTCAGCCCCGAGCTACTTAGCGTACGTGGCCAGGTCAGAGTGCCTTGGGCACGTTTGGAAATCGGTCAGATCCCGCCTTCCGCGACTAGCCCCAGTGATGATGAGGTGATCATTACCCGTCGTGATGATCGACGTGCCCGTCGCGAGGCCGCCATAGCCAAAGAGGCCGGCACAGGAGAAAACACCGCAGAGGCATTGGCCGAAGCCGGGATGGCCACCAGCATCAGAGTCGAGCTGTTGCTGGGCCCTGACATGCAGCTTGAGGCTTATGGCCTGGAAACCGGCCTGGAAGGCCGGTTGCAGGTCCGCCAAAGTAGTGGCCCTGTGCAGTTGTTTGGTGAAGTCAGCCTGGTGGGCGGGCGCTTTCGCGCTTATGGCCAGGATCTGAGGATTCGTCAGGGGCAACTCTTGTTCAGTGGTCCCGCTGGTCAGCCACTCTTGCAGTTCGAGGCGATTCGCAGCGAAGAGAAGACTCAAGACGGCGTGATTGCCGGTTTGCGGGTCACCGGTTCGGCAGAATCGCCAAGCCTGTCGGTCTTCTCTGAGCCGGCCATGGAAGAAGGGCGAGCCTTGTCCTACCTGCTGCGTGGCCGAGCCCCGACGGATACAGAGTCGGACAGTGGCGCGTTGACGTCGGCCCTGATCGGCCTGTCATTGTCCAAAACCGGCGGAGCCATCGGCCAAATTGGAGAGACCTTCGGCATCGGTGACCTGTCAGTCGAAACGGCAGGCAGCGGCAGTGAATCGGAAGTGGTGGTCAGCGGGCAACTCAGCGAGGATTTGCGTGTCAGTTATGGCGTCGGGGTATTCGAGCCAATCGCCGAACTGACGCTGCGCTATACCCTTTGGCGCAACCTCTATATTGAGGCCGTGTCTGGTGCCGCCCAGGCCGTCGACTTGGTGTATAGCTTCAGTCTGGGCAAGGCAGAACCAAGACCTTGAAAACCGTCTCATTACTCACTCGCAAGACCAAGGAGCTCACCATGCGCCATGCCGACAAGCAACAACCTGTCAGCCCCGCACGTGCCTTGCCAGGACGCGACACACCAATTGCCATCAGCGGGCGTCATAAGGTAAATGGCGCTTCGATGTGTCCACCGTTTCCCGAGGGAAGTGAGGATATCGTCTTGGGTCTGGGCTGTTTCTGGGGTGCTGAGCAACTCTTCTGGCAACTTCCCGGCGTTGTGGTCACGGCCGTTGGCTATGCCGGCGGTTACACGCCCAATCCCACCTACGAAGAGACCTGTTCCGGTTGGACCGGCCATGCCGAGGTGGTGCGGGTGATCTATGACCCAACTACACTCTCGCTTGAGCGCCTACTGCGCATCTTCTGGGAGGCCCATGACCCGACTCAGGGCATGCGGCAGGGCAATGATATCGGCACTCAATATCGTTCCGCGATCTACGTCACGACGGACGTTCAGCGTCAAGTAGCCGAACAGAGCCGCGAGAGGTACCAGCAAGCGCTGAAGGCAGCCGGTGGTGGGGAGATTACCACCGAGATCGCTCCGCTGGAGACGTTTTACTACGCCGAGGAGTATCACCAGCAGTATCTGGCCAAGAATCCCAACGGGTATTGCGGTCTGAAGGGAACAGGCGTCAGTTGTCCGATCGGCTAGCCAGAGAGGTTCGCCAGTGCGTCTGGGGCCCTGACGATGCCCAATCGTCAAGCTGACTCGCGACACGACGATGCAGCCAAGAGCGTAGGCAGCCGTGGCGGGCCTCGATGAATCCGACGTGTCCGCCATGCCTTGCAATTTCGACCCTTACCGCATCCGACGGGGAGGGCAGACGTTCGAAGAGGTCGCTGGGCATAAAGGGGTCGTCAGCGGCATGCAGCATCAAGGTGGGCAACTCGATATTGCCAAGCAGAGGTCCGGCTGATGCGCGGGCATAATAGTCGCTTGCTGAGTGGAAGCCATGCAGTGGTGCCGTGACTTCATTATCGTAAGCCCAGAAAGAGTCGAGCTCCCAGAGCTGATGTGGGTTCAGGGCTATCGGCAAGGGGCCAAGTTGCATCTTGGCTAACACCTTCTTTTTCAGACCTTTCAGCAGGTGGCGCTGATAGACCTTGGCAAAGCCGCGATTCAGGGCATCGGCACTGGCTGCCAAGTCTAGTGGAGCACTGATGACAATGGCGCCCGCCAGATCCAGGCCATCACCTCCCTGTTCTGCGACCAGCTTGGCGAGCATATTACCGCCAAGCGAAACACCAGCAGCTACCTTGAGAGCCTTCGGATAGCGTCTCGCCAGTTGGCCGATCACCCAGTAGGCATCCGCGGTATCGCCGCTATGATAGGCTCTGGGCAGACGGTTGGGGGCTTGACCACAGCCACGAAAATGCATCAATACGCTGCGCCAGCCCAGGCGCGTTGCGGTGTGCATCAAGCCCTTGGCGTAAGGGGATTCGATCGAGCCTTCAAGTCCATGAAAGAGGATGAACAGTGGTGCATCATCACGTTCAGGGACAGGCGGTCCCCATGCCAATTCAACGAAGTCACCATCAGGCAGGTTGACGATCTCCGTCTCGCAGACCATGCGCGGTGCAGGCAACATCCGCGGCAGCAAGGTCTGCAGGTGGCGGTTGCCAAGCCCTCTGGCAGGGCGAAAGTCGGCGGGAACAATAGGGCGTGACATGCCTGCCTCGCGTTGGGGGGGATACCCTCAAGCTTATCGCGCTTGAGGGCGGGTGCAAGGTTACACGCTTCTCAGATGACCGGGGTCAGGTTCTCTGATCCATCGTTGGTCACCAGGACATTGTCCTCGATACGTACCCCACCATGAGGTGCCAGCGCCTCCACCGCATCCCAATTGATGTCACCGCCGGCGGCCTTTTCACGCAGCGGATCCAGCAGCATCGGAATCACATAGCAGCCCGGCTCCATCGTCAACACCATGCCCGCTTCCAATGTGCGCGTCAGGCGCAGCGCCGGATGTTCTGCAGGCGCCGCTAACTCGGTGCCGTCCGCCGCACGCCTGCCTGCCACATCATGAACCTGAAGACCCAGCAAGTGCCCGAGGCCATGTGGGCAGAATGCCCGAGTAATGCCTTGCTCAACAGCGCTCGTGGCATCACAGCGAGTAATACCCAACTCACCGAGCAGCGCTCCCAGTTCTTGATGCATGCGAGCATGTAGCGCCGGATAGCTGATACCTGGGGCTATCGCCTTGGTCAGGTTGCGCTGAATCGTCGTCACGCCCTCGATCAAGCCGGCAAAGGCATCGCTTGCATCACCTCCCGCCCAGGTCCGAGTAATATCGGCTGAGTAGCCGCGAAAGCGGTTCCCGGCATCAACCAGCAGGCTGTGATGGCTGCGAGCAGGTGTCAGGTCGTAGTGCTGATAGTGCAATACGGCCGCATGCCGATTGACACCGACGATGTTCTGATAGGGCAGATCTGATTCCCGCTGACGACTAGCGCCTAGATAGGCAAGCTGAATATCTAGCTCAGCACCGCCATCGAAAAAGGCTTCACGGGCGGCGCGGTGACCAAGCCCGGCACGACGATTCGCCTCATGCAAGCAGGCGATCTCGTAGTCACTCTTGCGCACGCGTCCCTCGTCCAGCGCCTGCGTTAGTGTCTGAGGGTTGAGCTCGGCGCCTAACGCCTTGGCGGTGTCGACATCGACCTCACCCAGTACCGCAAAGCGTCCCGCCGGCAGTCGAGGCGGCGCTGGTGTAGCTACACGTTCGATGGAAAAGGCTGCGACCCAGGCTTCGTCGGGAAGCTCGGTGCCCAGATGCCAGAAATCCGCGGGGGCATGCAACTGAAGTTTCGGCGCCTTGCCCGGACAAATCAGCAACCAGCTGTGCTCTAGGCCTTGTAGGGGAACCCAGTGCATGAAATGGCCATAAGTCGCGAAGCTGGCATGCTGGTCATCGGCGAAATGACGGTGTGGATGGCCACTATAGATCAGTACGCCATCAAAGCCATGCGCCGCCAGAAGCGTTTCATAGCTGGTCATGAGGGTTTGGAGGTGGGCAAGTTGCTTGCGTTCAAGCGTCTCTTTCATCATGTGGCTATTCCTAAGTCTTCGTATATGAATCGAATCAGGTCCGTGAGGCCTCGAGGGTCGACCAGAAATCCTCGAGGCCGCTTTGATGGGCCTCGCGATGACGATATAGCCGCACTTCCAGAGGAATATCCCATTCAGATGTACCGGCCCGGACCAGCTGACCTGACGCCAAGGCATCGCGTGCCACCCGCTCGGGTAGCCAGCCCAGTCCATGCCCCAGGCACACCAGTTCCCGGACATTGCTGCTTTGGATACTCTCGGTCAGCACATTGAAGTGACAGACCTTCGGCTGACGCACTAGATGATCCTCAATGGCTGCCTGCATCAGCCCCCGGGCATGATAGGCAATCAGCGGCTGGGGGGCGCGGCGTTCACCCGGCAGGCAGAAGCGGGGTTTTCCGAAGTCATCGGGAATAGCGACCGGTACCAGCCGCTCACTGCCGATCACCCGGTGCTCGAATCCCGAGATATCGAGCTCCAGAGGTGTGCGTCCTTTAGGCCAGTAGCAGGCCGCCAGGTCACACTCGCCGCGTTCGAGTGCCTGGAAGTAGTCGGCCGCTAGCCAGCCGGTCGCACGTAGATAAGGCTGCAACGGAGGCTGCCCCATTTCATCCAGCCAGTCGGTGAGGAAATGCGAAAGCAGGCTCTGGGGGGCTGCCAGCAACAGTCGACGCGACTGCGATTCATTTAGCCGCGCAATCCGGTCGCGGGTAATACGCACACGCTCTGTGATCTGTTCGCAGAGTGCCAGAAACTCCTCTCCGGCAGGCGTCAGGGATAGTGGCAGCGTCTGGCGGTTGATCAGCGTCGTTCCCATCTCCTCCTCAAGCAGTTTGATGCGGCGAGAGAAGGTTGGCTGGGTGACGTTCTGCTCATCCGCGGCCCGCGAGAAGTGTCGCGTGCGGGCCAGGGCAATGAAGTCTTCCAGCCAGCGTAATTCCATACCTTTCCTGTGTTATGACGAGCCGTGGCGTACCCATCTGCTCAAGATACTGAGGTTCAAAACACTGAGCGGTGAGCTACGCACACGTACTCGTATGAAGTCGATATACAAACCCTCGCCATGGGCGGCTTATAGGCGACCTTCCTCGACACCATGGCAGGCGACCCGGGCGCCGTCCTCGACGTCGATCAGTCTCGGCACTTCCTTTCGACAGCGCTCGTTGGCATGGGGACAGCGACCGTGGAAGACACACCCAGAGGGCAGGTTCACGGGCGTTGGTACCTCGCCCTGCAGGCGGATATGTTGAGGGCGATCATCTTCCAGTCGCGGGATCGCCGACAGCAAGGCCTG
The DNA here is from genome assembly GCF_012062845.1 of Halomonas salinarum. Classification (GTDB taxonomy): domain Bacteria; phylum Pseudomonadota; class Gammaproteobacteria; order Pseudomonadales; family Halomonadaceae; genus Onishia; species Onishia salinarum. The sequence goes on along the minus strand of NZ_WWNB01000003.1, from coordinate 87,307 downwards.
GGTGTAGGGGTGTCGCGGTTTCGCAAATAGCGTGCCGGTGGGCGCAATTTCGCACACCATACCCAGGTACATGACGGCCACCCGGGTGCCGACGTGTTCGACCACGGCAAGATCATGGGTAATGAACAGATAGGTCAGGTTGCGTTGCTGCTGCGCCTCCATCATCAGGTTCAGCACTTGCGCCTGGATGGAGACGTCGAGTGCCGAGATCGGCTCGTCGGCGACGATGAATTCCGGGTCCACGGCCAGTGCCCGAGCAATGGCGATGCGCTGCCGCTGGCCGCCGGAGAATTCATGACCGAAGCGCGGCCCCCAGTCCGGGTCAATGCCCACTGAATCCATGACATCGCGCACCTGATCGCGTACCCGTTCCCTCGACCAGTCGGGGTGGTGCAGGCGAATCGGTTCCTCGAGGGTTTGCTGAATGGTCATGCGCGGGTTGAGCGAGGCATAGGGATTCTGGAAGATCATCTGCATGCGCCGGCGATAGGGCAGCAGTTCCTTCGTCGACATATTGTCGATGCGCTGCCCTGCGTAGCGGATCTCGCCCTGGCTCGGTGTCAAAAGGCCCATCACCGTGCGCGCTACCGTGGACTTGCCGCAGCCGGATTCACCCACCACGCACAGTGCTTCACCACGCCGGATATCGAGATCGATACCATTGATGGCATGCACATATTCCTGTTCGCGGATCAGCTTGCCACCCTTGAACTTGAGCTGCTCGAGGAAATCACCCGAGAGCGAGAAACGCTTGTGGAGATGGCGAATTTCCATCAGCGGCACGTCGGCGTCGCTAGCCCGGCTGGCGACCTCGGAGGCCTTGGGGTCGTGCTGTGACACGGCAGCGGTCATAGGATCTCCTCTCGCGAGTCGCGTTCTTGTTGGTTGATCATCTCGGCGACCATATGACAGGCCACCCGGCAGTTGCCTGATTCAACAAAGCCGGGGACCTTGTCGAGGCAGGCCTTACGAGGCGTACCATTGGCGTCTTTGACAAAACCGCAGCGCGGGTGGAAGGCGCAGCCGCTGGGCAGGTTCGAGAGTGACGGCATGCTGCCGGGAATCTGATTGAGCCGTGAACCGGGGGTGGCCATCTGCGGCAGAGCATTGATCAGCCCTTGGGTATAGGGGTGCTGGGGGTCGTTGATGATCTCGCGGGTCGGACCCTGCTCAATCACGCGGCCGGCATACATGACCAACATGCGCTGGGTGACCTGGCTGACCACGCCTAGATCATGAGTGATCAGTACCAGCCCGACATTGTGCTTGTCGCAGAGCTCCAGCAGCAGGTCCATGATCTCGGCCTGGATGGTCACATCCAGCGCAGTGGTCGGCTCGTCGGCGATAATGATGTCAGGGTCGAGGAGCAGGGCGATGGCGATAATCACCCGTTGTCGCATGCCACCAGACAACTCGTGTGGGTACTGATCGAGACGGGTTTCCGGTGAAGGAATCTGCACCTGATTCAGCTTGTGAAGGGCGATCGCCCGGGCCTCACGCGTCGAGATGCGGCGGTGGGCCTTCAGGCATTCGACCATCTGTTCGCCAATCGACAGAACCGGGTTCAGCGTCATCATCGGATCCTGAAAGATCATCGAGATGCGGTTGCCACGGACACGTCGCAGGCCACGATCCTTCATGCCCGACAGCTCCTTGCCATCGAAGATGATGCTGCCGCCAGCGATGTAGCCCGGCTTGGCGATCAGATTCAACAGGCTGAAGGCTGCAACCGACTTGCCGGCACCGGATTCGCCGACGATACCCAGCCGTTCACCGCGGTCGAGGGTGAAGCAGACGTCGCGCAGGGCGCGCACGTCGCCGCCACGCAGGGCGAAGCGGACATCGAGGTTATTCACTTCCAAGAGTGCCATGGGTGACTCCTCAGCCCTTGTAGAGACGTGGATTGAGGACATCGCGCAGCCAGTCGCCCAGCAGGTTGATGACCAGCACGAGAATGACCAGAACGGCACCGGGAATCAGCGTGATCCACCAGGAGCCCGACTGGATATAGTCAAAGCCTGACTTGATCAGCGAGCCAAGTGACGGGTGTGTTTCCGGCATGCCGAGTCCCAGGAAGGACAGCGCGGCCTCGGAGATGATGGCGTTGGCAACCTGCACCGTGGAGATCACGAAGATCGGCGACAGGGTGTTGGGCAATATGTGACGGAACATGATTCGCCGGCTCTTGAGGCCCATGACGCGGGCGGCATCAACGTATTCCTTGCTGCGTTCGGCAAGCACCGAGGCGCGTACTGTTCGAGCATACTGTGGCCATTCGGCCAGCCCGATGATCAGCACCAATAGTGGCACGGCATACTCGCTGAAGGTCGCGCCGCCGAAGATCGCCTTGACCAGAGCGCCGACGATGATGGCGACCATCAGGGTCGAGAACGACAGCTGGATATCGGCCAGGCGCATCAGGAAGGCATCCACTCGCCCCCCCAGATAACCCGCCATCAAGCCAAAGCTGACGCCGATGACGGCCTGCATCAGTACCGCACCAAAGCCGATGATCAGCGAGACCCGTGCGCCATAAAGAATGGTCGACAGCAGGTCTCGGCCCTGTGCATCGGTGCCCATGAGATACGCAGGATCAGCACCATCGATCCAGAAGGGTGGAAGCTCCGAGGCCAGGATATCGATCTGGGCAAGATCATAAGGGTTGGCAGGGGCCAGCCAGGGGGCAAACACGGCGGCGAAGATCAACAACGCGAAGATCACCAGGCTGATCTGGGCTATCAGGTCGCGCTTGAAGCTGTAGAGCAGGTAGGAATCGCGAAAGCGTGCCCACCGGCCGGGAACGATTGTGTCACTCATGACGTTCTCTCTCATGGCAGTCAGGCTCAGGCGGGCTTGCCGGTAAGCTTGACGGTGGGATTGACCAGGCCGTAAATCAAATCGACCAGAGTGTTGGTGATCACAAAGATCAGCCCGACGATCATCAGATAGGTGACGATCAAGGGAATATCCGAGCGCTCGATGGCATCGAGGAACATCAACCCCATGCCCGGCCACTGGAAGACCGTTTCGGTCAGAATGGTGTAGGCCACCAGCGTGCCGATCTGGACACCTCCGACGGTGATCACTGGCAGCATGGTGTTCTTGAGCGCATGTACGAAGTAGATGCGACGCAGCGAGATGCCCTTGGCCCGTGCGAACTTCACGTACTCGGACTGCAGTACCTCGAGCATTTCGGCACGAATGAGGCGAATGAACAGCGGCAGCATGATTGAGGCCAGCGATATGGCCGGTAATACTAGGTAGGTCAGACCTTCAAGAGAGCTGAAGTTGGTATCCCAGGTGCCGAACACATTGACGGGGTTGCCACGGCCATAGGCAGGCATGCCGCCATCGGTCGAGAGCAGGTCGTTGAGCCAGGCCCCCCAGACGGTATCAACGGGGAAGGGCGTAACTTCTACGCCGATGGCGAACAGCTGAATCAATACAATAGCGGTCAAGAACACCGGGATCGAAATACCGACGATCGAGATGCCCATGAAGGCCCGAGACAGCCAGGCTCTCGGCTTGATAGCACTGTAAACGCCGATAGGCACCGACAGCAGTACAATCAGCAAGGTGGTCGCCGCGACCAGCTCCAGCGTGGCAGGCAGGTGGCGCATGATCACCTGAGTGGTCGGCTCATTGAAGATGTATGAATAGCCAAAGTCGAATTGCGCCGCGTTCTTGGCAAAGCGCAGATACTGGACGAAGAAGGGGTCATTGAGGCCCAGTTCTTCACGCAGTTCAGCGCGTTCGCTCTCGGGCACGGACTGACCGACCATCTGTTGGATCGGGTCGCCCAGGTTGTCCTGGATGGCGAAGCTGATCACGCTGATGACAAACATCACCAGAAAGGCGTGGAACAGTCGCTTGATCAGAAAGGCAATCATGGATTGCGTCCTGTAGGCATGCGGTGATCATCGCACTGCCCTCAAGGCTGTGCGATGACAACGGTATCGGCAAACGCCGGCCCTGAGAGAGCCGGCACGGAAGGCGAGGGTTATTCCTCGATCACCAGATCCCCGAGGTAGGGGAAATTCATGACGTTGAGGATTGGCTCGATATTGACGTTTTCCGCGGAGGCCCAGGCCAGGTCCTGCCAGTGAAGCGGAACGAAGGCCGCATCATCGTAGAGAGCCTGTTCCACGGCTTGCAGCATTTCGGCGCGCTTCTCCAGATCGACTTCGACGTTAGCCTCGGCCACCAGGGCATCAATCTCGGGATTGCAGTAGTTGCTGGCGTTGTACTGGCCGGCACCGGTCTCTGCATCCGGGCACTCGGTCAGGTACTGGTAGAAGTTCGCTGAGTCCTCGGTGTCAGAGTGCCAGCCGATCATCATCATGTCGGCGGCCCGCTCATCGAACTCACCCCAGTACTGGGCCTTGGGCAGGGTCTTGAGATCGACCGTGACGTTGATGCGGGCCAGCATGGCAGCCACCGCCTGGGCGATCTTGGCATCGTTCACGTAGCGGTTATTGGGCGCCATCATGGTGATCGAGAAGCCATCCTCATAGCCGGCCTCGGCCATCAGTTCCTTGGCTTTTTCCACATCGTAGCGCGGGCTCAGCTCATCGTTATGCCCCGTATAACCGGCAGGAGACAGCTGAGCAGCCGGTGTGGCGAAGCCCTTCATCAGCCGGTCGGCGATACCTTCCTGGTTGATGGCATAGGCGAACGCCTTACGCACGCGGGGATCCTTGAAGGCCTCGACGCGATTCTGGTCCATATGGAACAGGATGATCCGCGTGCCCGACATGGTCACCAGCTGGACGTCTTCGTCGTTGCGGATGCGATCCAGATCATTAGGCGGCACGGGCGCGATGAAATCGACATCACCCGAGAGCAGGGCCGCGACACGGGTTGCGTTTTCGCCGATCGGGGTCAGAACGATGTTGTCGACATTACCCGGCGAAGACTGGTCCCAATAGTCGTCATTACGCTCGAAGTCGATGCGTACGCCCTGCTGACGGTTGGTGACTTCAAAGGGACCGGTGCCTGATAGGTGGCGCGAGGCATAGGAGTTACCGTTCTTGACGATCTCGTCCTTGGGGTCGCCGTCTTCATCGGTGCCGCTGTAGAACTCGCTATCCAGCGGGAAGATGTAGGTCGCCAGGTTCAGCAGTAGCGGATAAGGCTTGGTGGTAGTGAATTCGATGGTGGTGTCATCGATGGCTGTCACGCTTTCGACCGGCGCGAAGATCGCCTTGAAGTCGGGACTTTCCTTCAAGCGTTCGACGGTGAAGACCACGTCTTCGGCGGTGAACTTGTTACCGCTGTGGAAGGTCACCCCCTCGCGCAGCGTCATGCGCATGGTGGTGTCGTCGACCTGTTCCCAGGACGTGGCGAGGCGCGGTTCGAAGTCGAGATCTTTGGTCCAGCGAACCAAGGGGTCGAAGGTCATATGCGATAGTTGCAGGATACCGCCGGACAACTGCTCGTGAATGTCCAGAGACACCGGGTCGGCATCATAGGCCATGCGCAGGGTGTTTTCCGCAGAAGCCGTGACGGGCAGCAGGGCAGCGCCCACTGCAGTGGCACCGATGAGGGTGGCCAGCAGGGTTTTTCGAAAGATCATGTAGGTCCCCAATTGTGGTTGTTATCGACGTTGTCTTTCCGTTGTTATCAAGCCTCGCGGGGAGCGATGACGTTGAACACCTTAGACAGTCGTTTGAGGGACGGACAATCGAAATTATGAGAGACGCCATTCGTTGGCTGAATCAGCCAACGAATGGCAGAGGCAAAAAGAGGAGGGGTCAGTCAACCTGATCGGCAGGCACCAGGCGGTCGACGCGATATAGCTGAGGCACCTGATCGAGGCCCTGAACGGTGCACTCCAGATCGGTGACGCGGCCGTCGCTCAAGCCATACACCCAGCCATGTACCGCCAGCTTCTGGCCGCGCTGCCAGGCGCGCTGGATGATCTTGGTGCGGCAGAGGTTATCGACCTGCGCCTTGACGTTGAGCTCGCACATGCGATCGACCTGTTCCTCGAGCGGGAGTGTCTCCAGGTTCTTGCGATGGCGGCTGTAGAGTTCACGCACACTATGCAGCCAGTAGTCGACGATGCCGCATTCGCCGCCGGTTACTGCGGCCTTTACACCCCCGCAGCCATAGTGACCTACGATCATGATGTGTTTGACCTTGAGCACATCGACCGCGAACTGCACCACGGACAGGGCATTCATGTCGTTGTGGTGGAGGAGGTTCGCGACGTTGCGGTGAACGAAGACCTCGCCCGGCGGCAGATCGATGATCTGGTTTGCAGGGACCCGCGAGTCCGAACACCCGATCCACAGGTAGTCGGGATTCTGCTGTTCCGAGAGTCGGGTAAAGAAGTCGGGATCCTGTTCGTGCACACTTTGCGCCCACTCGCGATTGCGCTCTAGCAGTTTCTTCATTTCATTCATCATCGTCGAACCCTCGTAGAGACGGCCATTGGGGTGGCACGCTTTTTACCGTGTACAGCCATGGCGGTCAACGGCGGACCTCCCAGCATGGATTTATCACTGTTATCATCCCTGTATCGCTTTTTAGGTTCCAGCATTCAGGAGAATATTGTGTCCCAGTTTGATTACGATCTCTTTGTCATAGGCGCAGGGTCTGGTGGTGTTCGTGCTGCGCGAACCGCTGCCGCCGCGGGCGCCCGAGTGGCCATCGCCGAAGACCGCTATCTCGGCGGCACCTGTGTCAACGTAGGCTGCGTGCCCAAGAAGCTCTATTCCTACGCCGCCCACTTCCAGGAAGCCTTCCACGATAGTGCCGGCTTCGGGTGGCAGCTATCCGAAGCGCCGCGCTTCGACTGGGCAACCCTGCGCGATAACAAGATCGAAGAAATCAAACGCCTAAACGGCATTTATGGGCGCCTGCTCGATAATGCCGATGTGCGACTGATCAACGGTCGCGCCACGGTAACCGATGCCAACCATATTGAGGTGAATGGCGAGACCTTCAGCGCCGAGAAAATTCTGGTGGCCACCGGTGGCTGGCCCTGGGTACCGGATTTTCCAGGCAATGAGCATGTGCTGAACTCCAACCAGGTATTTGATTTGGATACATTTCCCGATCGCTTCCTGGTGCTTGGTGGAGGTTATATCGCGGTGGAGTTTGCCAGCATCTTCAATGGCCTCGGAAGTGAATCCCACCTGGTTTATCGCGGCGAATTGTTCTTGCGTGGCTTTGACCGTGAAGTGCGCGAGTTCACCCGCGATGAGATGGTCAAGAAGGGCCTCAACCTGCATTTCGAGACGAATATCGAGCGAATTGACGCCCAAGGCGATGCCTATCTGGTAACCCTCACCAATGGGGAGACTCTCGAGGTGGATGCGGTGCTCTCAGCGACCGGTCGCAAGCCCCACCTCGAAGGTCTGGGCCTGGACAAGCTGGACATTGCGCTAGACAAGGATGGCAAGATCGCCATCGATGAGCGTTTCGAAACATCGACGCCGTCTATTCTGGCGCTCGGCGATGTGACCAGCGGACCAGAGTTGACACCGGTGGCCCTGGAAGAGGCCATGCAGCTCGTACAGCATCACTTCGGAGATAGTGCGCCCAAGCCTCTGGATTACCCAAGCATTGCCACCGCGGTGTTCTGCCATCCCAATATCGGCACGGTTGGACTTTCCGAAGAGGAAGCACGAGCCGAATTTGACGCGATCCGCGTGTATGCCGCCGACTTCAAGCCCATGAAGCACACGCTTTCCGGCAGTGACGAGCGTTGCCTGATGAAATTGATTGTCGATGATGCCAGCGACCGCGTGCTGGGTGCTCACATGGTAGGTGAGGATGCGGGCGAATTGATTCAGGGTATCGCCATCGCCGTTCGTGCACGTCTGACCAAGGCTGATTTCGATGCCACCGTGGGTATTCATCCTACTGGCGCTGAAGAATTCGTCACTATGCGCAGTGTAACCCGCCGCTAAAGCATGCGGCAGGACGCCGCCATAAGCCCACATGCCGTTCGCCAGTCGAAAGGCCATCTCGTACGAGGTGGCCTTTTTGTATTTTGGCACTCACTTGGGCCCGATGCGGCTAAACTGCAAGGTATCGTCACACCATGCATGTCGGCCATCCTTGGTATGCATGGTGTCGCGTATTTGGCCATAACCCTAGGTTATGGATGTTGCGAATCATGATAAGGGGGGCTTTGATCTGTTCATAACCCTTTGTTATGATTATGCACAAATTCGCCAATAGCGAAGCATACCTATGAACGTATCGACGCAGCCTTTCACGACTTCCGCAGAATTGGCACGCCCAAGCGTTGCCGATGCCGTCGTCGGAAATGATGAAACACCGCTTTATATTCGCAAGCCGAATCCCGACGACGGCTGGGGCATCTACGAGCTCATCAAGGCATGCCCGCCGCTGGACGTCAATTCTGCCTATGCGTATCTACTGCTTGCCACGCAGTTTCGTGACAGTTGCGCCGTTGCTACCAACGAGGAAGGGGAAATCGTTGGATTTGTTTCTGGCTACGTGAAGAGCAATGCACCAGATACTTACTTCCTCTGGCAGGTCGCCGTCGGTGAAAAGGCCCGCGGTACCGGCCTTGCGCGTCGAATGGTCGAGGCGGTAATGGGGCGTCCAGCGCTACTCAGCGTACGCCACCTGGAAACCACGATAACGCCGGATAATGCTGCCTCCTGGGGGCTGTTTACCCGTCTCGCTGCCCGCTGGCATGCACCGCTCAATAGCCGTGAATATTTCTCAACCGACCAACTCGGTGGGGAACACGACCCAGAGAATCTCGTGCGTATTGGCCCCTTCAAGCCTGATCGCATCTAGTTCCTTTTTCGCCAGATGTGGCGTGACAGTCTGCCAATCTTTGGCGGGCTGCCATTTCTCGCGTCCAAATTTTTTCTTATCTTTCTTACAAGGAGATCAGTATGGAAACCCAGATCCTCGAACAAATGGAATCCAACGTCCGCACCTATTCGCGCTCTTTCCCGATCGTATTGGCCAAGGCTCAAGGCGCGCGTCTGACGGATGAAGAGGGTAATGAATATATCGACTTTCTGGCCGGCGCCGGCACGCTCAACTATGGGCACAATCATCCGAAGCTAAAAAAAGCCATGCTGGATTACCTGGCTGATGATGGCATCGTTCATGGTCTGGACATGTGGACCAAGGCCAAGCGCGAATACCTGGAAACCCTCGATGAGCTGATCCTCAGGCCGCGTGGTCTCGAGTACAAGGTGCACCTGCCGGGTCCCACCGGCACCAATGCCGTTGAGGCTGCGATTCGTCTGGCCCGAGTGGCCACGGGGCGTCACAACATCGTCACATTCACCAACGGCTTTCATGGCGTGACGATGGGGGCTCTGGCGACTACCGGGAACCGTAAGTTCCGCGAAGCCACCGGTGGGATACCGACGCAGGGCACCGCTTTCATGCCGTTTGACGGCTACCTTGGTGAAGGCATCGATACGCTCGATTACTTTGAAAAGATGCTCGGCGACAACTCTAGCGGCCTGGATATTCCCGCTGCCGTGATCATTGAGACGGTGCAGGGCGAGGGCGGTATCAATCCAGCGGGCATCGAGTGGCTCAAGCGACTGGAACAGATCTGCCAGGATAATCACATTCTGCTCATCGTTGACGACATCCAGGCAGGCTGTGGCCGTACCGGCAAGTTCTTCAGCTTCGAGCATGCAGGCCTCAAGCCGGATATTGTTGCCAACTCCAAGTCGCTATCCGGTTTCGGTCTGCCGTTCGCTCACGTGTTGATGCGCCCGGAGCTCGATAAGTGGAAACCCGGCCAGTACAACGGCACCTTCCGTGGCTTCAACTTGGCCTTCACCACGGCTACTGCCGCGATGCGCGAATTCTGGAGCGACGACAAGCTCGAGCGTGACGTGACCCGCAAGGGGCGTATCGTCGAGCAACGCTTTCAGCAATTGGCCGAGTGGTTGACCGATAAGGGCATCCCTGCCTCCGAGCGCGGTCGCGGCCTGATGCGCGCCCTGGATGTAGGGACTGGCGATATCGCCGACCAGATCACCGCTGAAGCCTTCAAGCGTGGCCTGATCATCGAGACCAGTGGCCACGACGGTCAGGCGATCAAGTGCCTGTGCCCGCTGACCATTAGCGACGAAGATTTGCTCGAAGGGCTGGACATCGTCGAAGCTAGCATCAAGCATGTATTTGGGTAAGCCGACGTCTGCATCGCTATCACGTGATGGCAGAGCCCTGGGAGTCCGGTCTCATCGGGCTCCCCGTTAAGTATTTCAACAGAGGAAGTGCATAATGATCGTTCGCAATCTCGAAGAAGCGCGTAAGACAGAACGTTTGGTAAAAGCTGACAGCGGCAACTGGGACAGCACCCGTCTTTCTCTGGCGGACGACGGTGGCCATTGTTCTTTCCATATCACTCGTATCTATGAAGGTACCGAGACGCACATCCATTACAAGAACCACTTCGAAGCCGTTTTCTGCATCGAAGGTGAGGGTGAGGTAGAAACCCTGGCAGACGGCAAGATCTGGCCGATCAAGCCGGGCGATATCTATATCCTCGACCAGCATGACGAACATCTCCTACGTGCCAGCAAGACCATGCATCTCGCTTGTGTCTTCACGCCGGGCTTGACCGGTAACGAAGTGCACCGCGAGGATGGATCCTACGCCGCGCCGGGCGAGGATGGGGGCGACAAGAAGCCGCTCTAAGCGGCAACGTCGCTAGTTAGCTAGTCGGGCCCCGATAACGGCGTTATCGGGGCCTTTTATCGTCTGGCTGACGACTCGGGTCTTCATTGGTCGGGGCAAGCGGTAATGATCAATCAGGGTATCTTATCGAAAGACAGTGTGATTTCGCCAAGCGTCACACCGAACTTGGACATGTCGGTACGATTGATCAGCCGTCCGTCAGGCTGCAGATACATCCAGTCATCCATGGTAAACGTCAGTTGTCGACCGCCGACTGTGACTTCCAGCGGATAGTTCATGTGGAAGACATGCCCGTACTGTGTCGCTTCTACGTCGCCTTCCACGTCGCTGGCCTGCCCAACCCAGCGGTGTTCGTCGACGCGCTCAAACGTCCAGACACGGCGATCCGTTTCACCATCGGCATATTGGAATCGCTCATCGAGCGTCAGCGTCTCACCGTCGACCGTCCCCGTAATATCAACGGTAAAACGCCGCTGAACTTCGCCTGAGTAGTCTTGCACCATGCCCCAGGCGCGGGTATCGCCCTCGAAGTACTCGGCAATATCCAGACGCGGCTCGCTGCCCGCATAATCCTCGACACTCACGCCCGAACAGCCCACCAGGGCAAGGCTGAGAAGCGCTAATGCCCAAAGGGGACGTCGTTTAACAAGATGATGCATGCTGTCCTCCTGACAGGAAACGTACCTAATTGAGAAGCGCTGATCTCATTGGCAAGTGCAGCAGAAGGGCGGTTGCGCTTCTCAGAAGCAAAGACGCAGATCCGGCAGCGAAACCTGCGTAACAGTGTGATGTCCAGTACCCGCGTTATGCCCGGAGGGCACTACACTTGCGGGGCATCGAAATTGGCAGGCTCATCGGTATAGACACATACATTGGCATCTTCGATATCACCATCAGCAGATTCCACGTGTGTCTGGAAAAATTCCTGAATTTCACGCCGCTGGCAGTGAGCTTCAAAGGCTTCACGATTGGCCCAGACTTCATGAAATACAATCGGGAAGCTTGTGCCCGAAGCAAAGGGACTGTCGATCTGGCGCGTTACCGTGTAATGCAGACAGGCATCCTCGCGGTGAGCATTAGGCTCAAGGCTTTGCAGGGCCTTGAATGCAGCATCTTCCCGGCCGGGCTTGGGCATGAAGCTAGCGATGCAATAGATTTTCTGGGACATGCGTTCTCCTGGAAACGATTCACACGGTTAACCTTCAGGCAGCCGCCAAGGAATAAGGCGTCCTGGAGCTTGCTTCAGGGCCTGCCCGAGGTGAGATGGCCAACCCAAAGACATGGAAGAACCCTATACATCATTAAAACGCCGCGTCTTCCTCGGCGATGATACCGTCACGCTTGAGCTGGCCTTCGATCATGGCAAAGTCGGCACGGGCGGCGGATATCTTCTTGATATGGGCCTGGCGATTATTGCCGTTGTCTTCTTCCCATTCCTTTTCGGCAAGCTCCAGCGCTTCCTTGGCCTTGGTCAGGTCATGCAGGGAATATTCTGCGCTCATCGCTCGTCTCCGTTTGTTAAAGTCGCGAACCCTAGCACTTGCCGCCACGAGTGTCGATTAACCCGGCAGGCGAGTTATCGCGGCAGACGATGTGCGTCAAATCCTGACACCAAGAATGTCAGTTTGGTTCTATTTGCCGGGTTCTGAGTCATTGATCCTCAGCATGCACGATAGGTCAGCTTCGTCTACAAGAGGGAGCGCTCCGGTCACTATGAGTGTGCCACCCTGGAATTCGCATAATGTATATTATGTTAAATAAAGCATATGCGACGATTAAGATTCCTGCACTAGACCCGACTTTTTCCCATAGGTGGCTGGTCATTTGCTCGTCATACTTACATCATTGAGCTCTTATACCATCTTCCCTGTGCCGCCTCGAAGCCTTACGGCCTAGCGGGCATGGTTCTTTGTCGACGCTTCTCGGGAACAAGCTATGAAAACCACACTACGTCTCGTCATTGTCATCATCGTGTTGACGGTGGCTCTGGGCAGTATCTTTGGGTGGAAGTACCTGAAGATGCAGGAAATGGAAGAGCAAAACTCCCAAGCCCAGCCGCCATCGCCCGTTGAAGCCGTCACGATCGAATCTCAGTCCTGGCGCCCTGCCTTGAGCTCAGTCGGCTCTATTCGCGCGATCAATGGTGTCGAGGTGGCCAATGAAGTCGCTGGCGTCGTCAGTGAGGTCGCTTTCGAATCTGGCCAGCGAGTCAGCAAAGGCGATGTGCTGATCCGGCTTGAAGATAGCGTCGATCGCGCCGCCCTTTCTGCACTGGAAGCACAGGCGCAGCTCGCCAATGAGACTTACACGCGTTACTCGAACCTCTTGCCGCGAAATGCCGTTTCTCAGTCCCAGTTCGACGAAGCCCGGGCCAATTACCAGGCGGCCCGCGCTGATGCCGAGCAGCAACGTGCTCAGCTCAACAAGAAGACTATTCGGGCCCCCTTTGGTGGCGTGGTAGGCCTACGCCAAGTGGACCTGGGCGAATACATCGCCGTCGGCACGCCGATTGTCGACCTGAACATGCTCGACCCCATTCAGGTTGACTATAGCGTGCCGGAGCGTGCTGTTGGCCAGGTGGCTGCCGGGCGCAGCATAGAACTGACCGTCGCCGCGTATCCTGAGCGTGTCTTTGAAGGTGAGATTCTTGCCATTGCGCCCTCGATCAATGAATCGAGCCGGACCCTCAACATTCGTGCCCAGCTGGATAATACCGACGGCGCGCTGAGTCCGGGCATGTTTGCCGAGGTCAGTACACTCTCGGCGGCATCTCGTGAGGTCCTCACCCTCCCCCGCACCGCGCTGTCCTTCAATACCTATGGCGATTTTGTCTTTCGTATTACCGAAAACGACCAAGGCCAGACCATTGCATCTCGCCAGCAAGTCACGACTGGCAGTACTCGCGGTGATGTGATCGAAATCATTGAGGGGTTGTCCGCGGGCGACCAAGTGGTTGCCACAGGCCTGCTGCGCTTGCGTGATGGTCAGCCGGTCAAGGTAAGCGATCAAGACGCTTCCGAGTCACAAGCGACGGATAATACTGGCGAGGAGGCAAAAGGCTGATGAAATTCACCGATATTTTCATCCGGCGCCCGGTACTTGCCACTGTTGTCAGCCTGCTGATACTGCTCCTGGGTCTCAGGGCCGCCATGGATATGGAAATCCGCCAATACCCTGAGCTTGAAAGCACCGTCATTACGGTGTCGACCTCCTACCCCGGGGCCAGCTCCGAGCTTGTGCAGGGCTTCGTGACGACCCCGTTGCAGCAGGCTATTGCTGAGGCAAACGGCATCGACTTCATCGAGTCGACAAGCTCCCAAGGCTCTTCGACCATCGAAGTCAATATGGAGCTGAATTACGATGCCAACGCTGCCTTGGCTGAGGTCCAGGCCAAGGTGGCCAGCCAGCGCAGTGTGCTTCCCAGTGCGGCGGAAAGCCCCGTCATCGAGTCATCGACGGGTGATAGTACGGCGCTGATGTATCTGGCGTTTTACTCTGATCGCATGGCCGTGCCACGCATTACTGACTACCTGACACGTGTCGTCCAGCCCAAGCTCCAGGCACTGCCAGGTGTCGCCAAGGCACGCAGCTTTGGTCAGAGCATGGCTATGCGCATCTGGCTAGATCCTCAGCGTATGGCAGCCCTGAATGTCAGTCCTAGCCAAGTCATCGATGTTCTTCAAAACAATAACTATCAGGCCGGTGTCGGCAAGACGCGTAGCGAGTTCGTGGTCGTTAACCTGACCACCGATACCGATATCACCGACCCTGACCAGTTCGAAGATCTTGTCGTGCGCAACGATGGCGGTGATCTGGTGCGCCTCAGAGATGTGGCGCGCACCGAACTGGGTGCCGAAAGCTATAACAGTACGGCCTGGTATAGCGGGACACCTTCTACCTTCATGGCCATCGAGCAGGCACCCGGCGCCAACCCTCTCGATGTCGCTCAGGCGGTCCGAGACACCTTGCCGGAAATCCAGCGCCAACTGCCCGAGGGACTCAAGGTTGTACTGCCCTATGACGCGTCGGAGTTTATCGATGACTCGATCAAGGAGGTCGTAAAGACACTGCTTGAAGCGATGATTATCGTGCTGGTGGTCATTTTCCTGTTCATGGGGTCTTTCCGTGCGGCACTGGTCCCTGCCGTTGCGGTGCCGCTATCTCTCATCGGTGCGGCCTTCGTCATGCTCATGCTGGGCTTCTCGCTAAACCTGCTGACGCTATTGTCGATGGTATTGGCGATCGGCCTGGTGGTGGATGACGCCATCATCGTAGTGGAGAACGTACACCGACATATCGAAGCCGGTGAGTCCCGATTCGACGCGGCCATCAATGGCGCGCGGGAAATGGCGGTCCCCATTATCGCCATGACTACCACCTTGGTAGCGGTCTACGCGCCGATCGGCTTCATGGGCGGCCTGGTCGGCTCATTGTTTACCGAGTTTGCCTTCACCCTGGCCGGTGCCGTCGTCATCTCGGGCATCGTTGCCCTCACGCTCTCCCCCATGCTCTCTGGCAAGGTGCTGAAAACTCACGGCAAAGCATCACGTTTTGAAAAAGGGGTCGAAGGCACCTTCAATGGGCTGTCGAACGGCTATCGTGGAGTTCTCAGACGCACGCTCGAGACCGTTTGGGTGCCCGTGGTGTTTGCCACCGTGGTGTTGGCCTCGATCTACTTCATGTTCATTACCAGCCAGAATGAACTGGCTCCCACCGAAGATCAGGGCATCATCTTCTTTCAGGGCACTGCACCACAAACGGCGACGCTTGATTATCTGGAGCGCTATGCCAGTGATATCCAAGAGAGTATTGAGGGCATCGATGGCTACGAAGAGTCCTTCATGATCCTCGGTGGCATGAGTGCCGATACGGTGTTCGGTGGCTTCAAGATGGCGCCTTGGAGCGAGCGGGATATCTCGCAGATGGAAGTAATGCCGAAGCTGCAAGGCGCACTTTCCCAGGTCACAGGCTTACAGACTGCTGCCTTCGCTCGTCCTTCTCTCCCAGGCTCCAGTGGAGGCTTGCCGGTGCAGTTTGTGCTGACCTCTGGCAACAGCTATGAGGAGCTTAATGCCATCGCTGACGACCTGCTCGGCCAGGCCATGGGGAGCGGCAACTTCGCCTTCCTGCGCAAGTCGATTGATATTGATCGACCGACCACTCAAATACTGGTCGATCGCGAACGGGTTGCCGATATCGGGCTCACCATGGCCGATATTGGCCAGGCGTTGTCAACGCTGCTTGGCGAGGGGTTCACCAACCGCTTCAGCATGGATGGCCGCAGCTACAAGGTCATTCCTCAGGTAGAGCAGGAATACCGCCTTGATCCTTCGATGATCGACAATTACTACGTCGAAGCAGATTCAGGCCAGCAAGTCCCGCTTGGCAACCTGGTGACGTTTGAAGACAGCGTAGAGCCCTCTGCCCGCACCCAATTCCAGCAGCTGAACTCCGTGGTGCTCGAAGGCGTACCACGCCCCGGCGTCACCCTCGGTGATGCACTTACCTGGCTCAATCAGGCAGCGGCGGATAGCCTGCCTCCGGCCTACTCCGTCGATTACAAGGGCGAGTCACGACAGTTGATGAATCAGGGCAGTGCCCTGGTCCTGACCTTCTTCTTGTCACTGGTCGTCATCTACCTGGTGCTGGCGGCGCAGTTCGAAAGTTGGCGTGATCCACTCATCATTCTGGTTTCGGTGCCAATGTCGATCGCGGGTGCCATGACGTTCATTACACTCGGTGTCTCAAGCCTGAACATCTATACTCAAGTGGGCTTGATCACACTGATCGGGGTAGTGGCCAAAAATGGAATCTTGATCGTCGAGTTTGCCAATCAGTTACAGCATGAGCGGGGGCTCAACAAGCGTGAGGCGGTCATCGAAGCCTCAGCGATTCGCCTTAGGCCGATCCTGATGACGTCAGTGGCGCTGATTGTCGCCATGGTGCCGCTATTGATTGCCACCGGTGCCGGTGCAGTCAGTCGTTTCGATATCGGTCTGACCATTGCCTCTGGTCTTGGCATCGGCACCCTGCTCACTCTGTTCGTGTTGCCGGCGTTCTACCTACTCCTGGCTCGTGACCATAATGCGGCCAAGGATGCGGGCGCCGATGCAGTAACAACATCGTGAACGTGGTGATGAATGTGCAGGCTCTGGGTGTTCTAGAGCCTGCATGGCCCTTGCCCAAATGGACAGTAAGGTCATCACTCCTTACCATCGCTGAACTCCTGACAAAGTGCGCAAAGATCAGGATAAACATTCCGGCGGTGGCTAGGGCCGGATACCGATGACCGGTGAAAGGTGCAGGAGAAAGATGAGCAATCGCTATTCATACCTGGTGGTGTGCGTGGGACTCTCGCTATTGGCGGGGTGTGCCTGGTCGCCTCAGGCTCAGGAAGAAGCGCATTCTATGCTCGCCACCTCAGACCAGGTGGATGCGCGTTTTATGCAACTGGAAGCAGCGGTTGAAAGCCAGTGCGGTGGCCAGCAGGCGCATCGGGCCGAGCAAAAGCAGCGTCTCGACCGGCTGGATGCCGATGTCCGGGAAGTGGGTAGTCTTCTTCGTGGCCTTAGGTCCGATATCGACAACGCCAAGCGGGACCCGAAAACGGTTGTGCGTGACTGCGCTGTTGATTCAGACATCGGTAACAAGGCACTACTGGGCCGCGCCGAATGGGTAGGCTTGCCAGGTATCGGCACTTATCTACAGTCACGCGTTGATTCAGGCGCAGATACGTCATCGCTTTCGGCAAGAGATATCACACCATTTGAGCGCGATGGTGAAAACTGGGTGAAGTTCAAGCTTGCTCTAGAGGAAGATGATGCCGTCGTTGATGCCATTCGCGACAAATGGATTGAAGCGCCCATAGAGCGGCGAGTACGAGTGATGCAGTCCAATGGCGAGGCCTCGCGTCCAGTCATCAGCTTACTGATGACCTTGGGCCCGATTCGCGAACAGGTAGAGTTCACCCTGAGTGATCGCCGCCAGCTCAGCTATCCGGTGCTGCTGGGGCGGCGTTTCATGATGGATATAGCCGTGATCGACGTTGCCGAACGATACCTTCACCCCCGTCCGGAATTCTCGGAAGGGGCGCCTTCGAGCGAAGCATCTGCCGACGAAGCACGCGATAGCAACGCCGAGACACCCGATTAAGGCGGTTTCCCCTCACCTATCCGCCTGCCATCAACACCGTCATCTGCCGTCATGCCGGCAGGTGACGTCTTATTTGAGGACTGCGCATGTCACGTCTGCCATTTTATCTACTTGTCGGCATGCTGTTGATCGCTGGCATTGCCCTCAGTATCCATCGCCACGTCGCCTTCGAAGTGCCCTGGACGCCGGGTGAGCAACGCCAGGTCTGGGAGGTTGAAGCGCAGGTCAACTTCACGGCCTTGGGTGATCCCGTGATGGTGAACCTAGCCCTCCCCTCGACCCAGCAGGGGTATCGGGTGCTGACAGAGAACACAGCGTCTTCTGGCTATGGTCTTGCCTTTCTCGAAGACAAGGGGGGCCGCCAGGCCCAATGGTCGATCCGCGAGGCGACCGGGCCACAGCAACTCTATTACTCGGTGCAACTCTTGGTGGCGCCTCAAGCGTCTGATCGTGATGTGAAACCGCCGGAATTGCCGCGTGAGGTTGCATGGGAACGTCCCTTCGATACGGCGGCCAGTCAGGTCATCGAGCGTGCCCAGCAGCGCTCGGCTGATGCCGTCACTTTCGCTCGAGAACTTATCCGTGACTTCACCGGTGACCGGCAAGGTGAAAATGCACGCTTGCTGCTGACCCAGTTCGAAAGAACTCCGCTACTGGTGCGTTTGCTTAATGAAGCCGATATCCGAGCACGTGAGGTCAGCGGCTTGGCGCTAGATGATGGTCGCCGACGCCAGTCGCTGAAAAGCTGGCTGCAGGTATTCAGCGATGACGGCAGCGCCGTACTCTTCAATCCGGTGACAGGAGAACAGGGGCGGCCCGATAACCTGGTGCTGTGGGAAGATCGCGGTGGCGCAGTACTCGAAGTACAGGGCGGCACGAATTCCCGCGTCAGCTTTTCGATGATCCAGCATAATCAGCCGGCCTCAACTGCGGTGCGCAATCAGCTTGCCGGCGACACCCTGATCAACTTCTCGATACATAGTCTGCCGCTCGAGGAACAGGCCCTTTTCCAGACCATCCTGCTGATTCCGATCGGTGCCCTCATGGTGGTATTGCTGCGTGTACTGGTGGGCATCAAGACCTCGGGCACCTTCATGCCGGTATTGATTGCCCTGGCCCTCATCCAGACGACGCTGCTTACCGGCCTCATCGGCTTCCTTCTGGTGGTGACGGTCGGACTGGTGATTCGAAGTTACCTTTCCTATCTCAACTTGTTGTTGGTGGCACGAGTGTCGGCGGTGATCATCACGGTCATCGCCATTATTTCGGTCTTCTCGGTGCTGTCCTACCGTTTCGGTCTCAATGCGGGCCTGACGATCACCTTCTTCCCGATGATCATCCTGGCCTGGACCATCGAGCGCATGTCGATCCTATGGGAAGAGGAAGGCCCCAAGGAGGTGCTGATTCAGGGCGGTGGTAGCCTTTTAACCGCGGTATTGGCCTACTTGGCGATGAACAATCCATGGGTGCGTCATATCACCTTCAATTTCCTTGGCGTGCAGTTGATCTTGATGGCACTAATCTTGCTGCTTGGTAACTACACCGGTTACCGCCTGCTGGAACTAAGGCGCTTCAAGCCGGTAACGGAGGACTGAGGAAATGTGGACGACACCTGGAAGGTTGCGTGCCAAAGGCATCATCGGCATGAATCGGCGCAACATTCGCTACATTGGACGCTATAACAGCCGCAGGCTCTACCCACTGGTCGATGACAAGCTTCAGACCAAGCTACTGGCTCGAAAGCATGGGATCACCACACCGGCGCTGATCGGGACCGTGAGCACCCAGTTCGAGGTCAAGAGAGTCACCAATCTGTTAGAGGGGCATCCAGGCTTTGTCATCAAACCGGCCAAAGGATCAGGTGGCAAGGGTATTCTCGTGATCGAGCACATCGATGGCAGTGCCTATATCAAGCCCAGTGGTGCGCACTTGGGCCGTGAGGACATCGAGCGCCATGTCTCCAACATTCTTTCCGGGCTTTACTCCCTGGGTGGGTCCCCGGATGTGGCCGTGATCGAGGCTCTCATCAATTTCGACGAGACACTGACGGAGTACACCTATGAGGGTGTGCCAGACATTCGCGTCATCGTGTTTCAGGGCTATCCGGTCATGGCGATGATGCGACTATCTACCGCCGCTTCCGACGGTAAGGCCAACCTCCATCAGGGCGCTGTCGGGGTCGGGCTCGACATCGCAACAGGCACGGCATTGCGAGGTGTGCAATTTGACCGAGCCCGACACGACCACCCGGATACTGGCCATGAGCTGGCGAGTCTACGCATCCCCGGCTGGGAAACACTGCTGGAGCTGGCGGCGAGCTGCTATGAGATGACGGGCCTTGGCTACCTGGGGACCGATATGGTGCTTGATCGTGAGCATGGTCCGATGCTGCTCGAATTGAATGCGCGCCCCGGGCTTGCTATCCAGATGGCCAATGGTGAAGGCCTGCGTTCGCGCCTGGATCTGATCGAGCAACAGCCCGATGGCGTGGATGCCGCCACTCGCGTGTCTTTCGCCCGGGCACACTTTGCGCGTCGGGCCGAACTTGTCTCTTCAGCCGATGCAACACCGGCCTGACGTTGACCAAGTATGGTGCACACTGGCTGGCGGCTGATGGGGCGCGTAGAATAGGTGCTTTCGTCAGACTGCCAGGCGCTCCATGCCCGATACGCACTCAGTGATCCAACAAGCCGAACGCCACTGCGAGTCGCAGGGTGCCCGCTTTACGCCAATACGCCGTCGCGTGCTTGAAATGATCGCCACCACCAGTGGTGGCCTAAAGGCCTACGAGCTTCTAGATCGCCTGACCCAAGAGCACGCAGCGGCGCGACCGCCCACGGTGTATCGGGCGCTGGAATTCTTGATCGAACAGGGACTGATTCATCGTATTGAATCCTTGAATGCCTATGTCGCTTGTCCCTGCCCCGAACATGCCCATGGGTTTCAGCTGCTGATCTGCCGGCACTGCGGTCGCGTCGAAGAACTGCATCTTGATGACGTCAATGACCAGCTGGCCAAGCGGGCCCGTGACCAAGGATTCCGCGTCGAACGACAAACCATCGAGTTGCTCGGTAGCTGTCACGACTGTCTGGCCGCTCAACGCGATCCCACTCTTAACGCCCAACCTTCATCAGTCGAGTCCTCATGAGCGAAGTTTTCAAACGCCTCGAGCGCGTCTCTACCGGCACACGTGAGTCACTGGCCAATATCATGGACCATGTCGGCTGGAACGACGCTGGGCTGATTCCGGCCATTGCACAGCAGCACGACAGCGGTGACGTGCTGATGATGGCCTGGATGAACCGTGAATCGCTGGAAGAGACCCTTGCCACTGGATGGGTCTGTTATTGGTCCCGCTCCCGCGGCAAGCTTTGGCGCAAGGGAGAATCATCCGGCCAAATGCAGATACTCAAGGCCGCGCATCTGGATTGTGATGGCGATACCCTGCTGCTGTCAGTCGATCAGACCGGCCCGGCCTGCCATACCGGGCGGCGCAGCTGCTTCTATGTTGCCCTCGACGCTGACGGCGCACAGGTCGATAGTGACGCGCTGATTGACCCTGACCAGCTTTACGCCCCGTCCTGAACCGTATGGCCCATCATCGTGCACGCGAGAATTGCCGGCCAAGAACGACCACAAGGATTGGTCGGCTGACGAGCTTGCCTCTGATCGCCTTCATAAAAGGCTACCAGTACGGCATCAGCCCTCTGCTGGGCCCGCGCTGCCGATTTTGGCCCAGCTGTTCAAGCTATTCGCTTGAAGCCTTGCGCGAGCATGGTCCAGCTCGCGGTGGCTGGCTGGCACTCAAGCGACTGGTTAAGTGCCATCCCTGGAACCCGGGCGGCATCGACCCCGTACCCGGCGGGCCCAGCGAGGCGCTATGCCGCGAGGACGACAGTCTCGACGAGAATTTTTGCTGCCGCCCGAATGATCAGCAACAGCGATCGCAACCCTGACGCTTCACTCCAAGCGTATCCGTTACGGCTTTGCCATTACACGCGCTTGCCGCTTGGGGCAGCCACGTATGGGACGCCATACGCAGCGTCCCGCCTACCCTGCTGTTATCCGCCCAGGCTACCTTGGGAAAGCCGGTCATTGATGAAACACGTTATGGTCGGCAACCGGTATCCGCCCAGGCTACCGAGCCGTTACTCATAGCCTCAGGCTTCCGACTGCGCCACCTGATAGATGCGCTCGAGCATAGAGTGCAACCCATTGCTGCGGGTCGGTGAAAGATGCTTGTCCAGCCCCAGATCCTCGAGAAAGCTCGGTGGCGTGGCTGCAATTTCGGCAGGCGGACGGTCATTGAAGATGCGCATCAATACGGCAATCAGGCCGGAAACGATAGCGGCATCAGAGGTTGCGTCGAAATGCAGTCGATCGCCATCGCGTGTGGCGTGCATCCAGACATTGGACTGGCAGCCCTGAATTTTCAGCTCCTCAGTTTTCCATTCCTCGGGAAATGCCGGCAGCTGCTTGCCCATGTCGATGATGTACTGATAACGATCCATCCAGTTGTCGAACATCTCGAACTCTTCGATCAGTTCGGCCTGATTTTGCTGGGCGGTGTCGGACATGGTCCCTCCAAAACATGAGTGTTAGCGGGCGAAGCATCCCCGCTTATTCTGACCACCATTATACCGACTCGTGCCCCTGGGCGTCGTCCCCTGCAACGCCAGCTATCGCACTGGGTACTAAGCCCGTGGCCTGCTCATTTGAGGCCATGACCGCTCATCTGCTTTTGCCACTCCTCAGCTTCAGCGTGCAGATAGCGGGCAGTCGTATCCAGCCGAGAGTGACGGGCGCTGCGGGCTAGGTAGCGTAGCTCGACACCCCCCTGGGCCTGATGGGTGATGGCGGTATGGCGAAGCCAGTGGGGCGTGGCGGCGCGCAGGGTGCGTGCCAGGGCAGCATTGCCATTTCCCGTGTCATCATCTCCCCCCGTGTTGCCCTCCTCTCCTGCCTGGCCTGCCTGGCCTGCCTGGCCCGGCTTGCAGGCACCCGCTGTCTCAAGCTCAAATGCTGCAGCATCGAATGCCTTCTTGATCAGCCGGTAGAGCTGATTGTCACCTAGGCTGCGTTGCCCATTAAGCCCCCTCAACAGGGGCGATTCATCATCGGGCTCAGGGTGCCTGGCTAAGCCGAGATGCTCGCGCCAGTCACCCAGCATCGACATCATGTCCGGTGGCACCGGGATCGTCGCCAGCTTGTCGCCCTTGCCGATAACCCTCCACCACCATCGACCTTCACGAAGGTAAAAATCTCCCATACGGGCAGCAGCCATCTCGCTGATGCGCGGAGCCAGCAGGTAGGCGAAACCAAAGATCAAACGTCGGCGCTGCCAGTCAAACTGCTGGCGAGCAGTTGCCGTGGAAAGTGGTGGCCGGTTGAGCCATGCCCAGAACCAGTCCCACAGTGGCCGTTCCAAGTAACGTTCAATAGATTCTTGGCGGTTGTCGAGGCGACGACGCTTGCCGCGCATCAAGCGAAAGGGATTATGGTCCACCCACCCCGCCTCAACCAGCCAGCTATATAAGCCCTGCAGGATCACCAGGCTCTGGCGACGGCTCGACGCCGAGAGCGGGCGCCGGAAGGGACGCCAGTCGTCAGCTTGGCGTGGCCTGGGTGGTCCTATCCAGCGCGTGGCAGGCCGTGGATCAGACAGAAACGCTTCAAATGCATCCAGCCCGTCCCGTCGAAGCGTTGCCAGTGTCAGTCCCTGGCTGTCGAGCCATAGCAACAGTCGCTCCGCTTCCTTGCGATAGGCGCGGAAGGTCTGAGCACTATCCTGATATTCCTCTAACCAGGCAGAGACGGCTTCCACATCACTGGTAGCAGAAATCCGTACGCTATCGGCAAGTGTCGCTGCCCTGCTCTCATACGTGACTGGCGGCTGCTGTGCCTGTGGCGGCCAATGTTCCTCTGTCACCTAACGCTCCTCGTGCTGGCCTTTAGGATATTTCTCTATTTACGGCCATTTCCCTTTGTTTTATCCGCTTTTTACTACTTTTCGGTCAACTTACTGCCAACTTAGCGGTGACGCCTTCTCATCAGGCATTCACCTTGCCGCCTGTTGAGTCATTGTCGCTGCTACAGGTGCTATAAATCAAGATAAGCCGCGTAATCATGAATTTATACGCCATAGGATAAATAAAATTACGTAAAACGTAATATGTAATTTCCTTTATTGATGCCCCGATTGGCGCTAATATGGCTAAATATCCAGAAACCTAGGCATCTGAATGCCGACAGAAGGCAATGGACACCAGGCCACTCAGGCGGTGAGTCGATACAACGGAGGAGAGAGGCGTCATGGCGCGAAGCGGTGTGCAGTACGAGGATGTGCAGCGGGCGATTCATACCCTGATGAGCCGTGGAGACACGCCGAGTGTGCAACGCATTCGCGAAGTGTTGGGCACCGGCAGCTTTACGACCATCAGCGAGCATTTACGCCTGTGGCGAATAGAGCGTGACGAAAACCGAGACCAGCCCCCGCCTCAGGAGCTACCCGAAGCCTTGCAGACGCTGACGCTTGAGTTGTGGCGACAGGCGCAGGAAGCCGCTACCGAGAGCTTGGCGCTCTATCGTCAGGAGGCTGAACAGCGCGTCACCACCGCCCTGGAGGCCAGTCGGGAAAGTGAGCGCCGAGCAGAAGATGCCGGCCAACGTGAATCAGCAATCGCCGATCATCTAGCCAAGGCCCAGTCACGACTGGAGGAACAGAGTGCCACCCTTGCCAGTTGCCAAGCCGAGCGCGATGCCCTCGCGGATCGCGAGGCAAAAGCCTTGCAGCGGGTTCAGCAGCTCAGCAAGGAGCTCACACGACTTCAAGAGCGCAACGAGGCGCTGAGCACCCAGCATCAGGAAGAGCTGGTGGCACGTGATGCCGACTATCAAACGCGTCTGCAGCAAGAAGAACAGCGCAACGAAGCTGCCGAAGCCCGTCTAATGAGCCTGCTGGACGATGTCAGGCAGGAGCGTCAGAACGCCGACAAGCAGCATGGCACCCGACAGGCGCAACTTGAGGCCCGCAATGAAAGCCTCGACAAGCAGCTGCAGGAGCAACGTACGCAGTTGGCTGATTACCGGCAACGGGAACGCGAGGCAAGCTGGGAGCTAGAGCAACGCAAAGAACAGGATCGGGAGAGAAGGCGCGAGCAGGAACGCCTTGAGCATCGACTGGAAGAAAAGGATGGGGAAATCGAGACGCTAAAGAAACGGCTGCTCGAAACACAAGCGCGGCTGGCTAATACGCCTCTACCGCCCTTTATTTACTGAAACACAAGACGGGCGCCAATGGGCGCCCGTCTTGTGTCAATGCGGTAGCGAGTCCTGGGCAACCCCGAGGGGGCACTGAACTCCGCGCCGCATGCTTAGCGGTAGTAAGCCTGACTGGTATCGCTGTGATCGGTAACATCACGGATGCCGGAGAGCTCAGGGATCCGCTCGAGAAGGGTCTTTTCAACGCCGTCCTTGAGCGTCAGGTCGACGGCAGCACAGCCCTGGCAACCACCACCAAATGCCAGCACGGCGACACTGTCTTCAGTAAGCTGCGTCAGCTTGACTTCACCGCCATGGGCAGCAAGCCCGGGATTGATCTCACTGTAAAGCACGTAATTGACACGGTCTTCGAGAGGGCTGTCGGCATTGACCTTGGGCATCTTGGCGTTGGGCGCCTTGATGGTCAGTTGCCCACCCATGCGGTCGGCATTGAAATCGACAACGGCTTCGTCGAGAAACGGTACACTGTTCTTATCGAGGAAGACCGTGATCTTGTCGAGGTCAAGTTTCTCGTCGGTCGGCTCTTCCTCGCCCGGGCGGGAATATGCCAGGCAGGTCTCTGCATAGGGCGTACCCGGCTGGGTGATGAAGATACGCACGGCGATGCCTTCGACATTCTGCTTTTCAAGCAGTTCGGCGAGATAGCCCTGGGCACTGTCTGTAATCTGGATGCTCTGACTCATGGGACGCTATTCCTGATTCGAAAGGTCGAATTTGCCTTTCATGTTAAGGAAAAGTGAGTGCCGAAACAATCCCGAGTGAAATACTCAGGCATCCAACATCGACTCCACTTGGCGCTGCCCGTCTCTGCCGCCTTTCTGGTAAGCTAACGCGCAAAACCGAGCCCTCGATATCCTGACCTGCTCGACACAGTATAAGACGCGACTCACGCTGGAGACCGCCCCGAATCATGGCCGCTACCCCGACCCCCGTTACAGCTACCCTCGCCGAACGCCTTGCCTCCCGCATTCTGATCCTGGATGGCGGCATGGGCACCATGCTGCAGAATGCCAGCCTCGACGAAACCGACTTTCGTGGCGACAGGTTCGCCGACTGGCCATCGGACCTGAAGGGTAACAACGACCTTCTGGCACTGACCTGCCCGGATCTGGTGACGCGCATTCACCGCGACTATTTGGAAGCCGGTGCTGAAATCATCGAGTCCAATACTTTCAATAGTACGCGCCTGTCGCAAGCCGACTATGGCATGGAGGAACTGGTCCCCGAACTCAACCGCGAGTCGGCGCGTCTGGCCCGCGAGATCTGCGATGCCGTGGGGACGGAAACCGGGATTCCACGCTATGTCGCAGGCGTGCTCGGCCCGACCTCGCGTACCGCCTCATTGTCGCCGGACGTCAACGACCCGGCCAAGCGCAATGTCACCTTCGATGAGCTGCGTGAAAACTACTATGAGGCCGCCGCAGCCCTGATCGAGGGCGGCTCGGATCTGATTCTGATCGAGACCATCTTCGATACGCTGAACGCCAAGGCGGCGATCTATGCACTTGAAGAACTGTTCGAGGATCTGGGCACACGCCTGCCGGTGATGATCTCCGGCACCATCACCGATGCCTCAGGTCGTACGCTATCCGGCCAGACCACCGAAGCCTTCTGGAACTCGATTCGCCACGCCAACCCTTTCTCCGTGGGACTGAATTGCGCGCTAGGGGCCGAGGAACTGCGCCCTTATCTTGAAGAGCTTTCCAACAAGGCCGATACCTTCGTCTCCGCACACCCCAATGCCGGCTTGCCCAATGAGTTTGGTGAGTATGACCAGACCCCTGAGGAGATGGCGTCAATCGTTGCCGAGTTCGCTGAAAGCGGCCTGGTCAATATCATTGGCGGTTGCTGTGGCAGCACCCCGGAACACATCAGGGCCATTGCCGATGCGGTCGAAGGCATGGCGCCTCGCCGGCCCCCGGAGCGGCCCATCGCCTGCCGGCTCTCCGGTCTCGAGCCGTTCAACATCAGCGCCGAGTCGCTGTTCGTCAACGTGGGCGAGCGCACCAACGTCACCGGCTCGGCGCGCTTCAAGCGCCTGATCAAGGAAGAGGACTACACCACTGCTCTGGAGGTCGCGCTGGAGCAGGTCGAGAACGGCGCCCAGATCATCGACGTCAACATGGACGAGGGCATGCTCGAGTCCGAGGAAGCCATGGTGCGCTTCCTCAACCTGATCGCTGGAGAGCCCGACATCTCGCGTGTGCCGATCATGATCGACTCCTCCAAGTGGGAGATCATCGAAGCCGGGCTCAAGTGCGTTCAGGGCAAGGCGGTCGTCAACTCCATCTCCATGAAGGAAGGTGAAGAGGCCTTCCGTGAGCAGGCAACCAAGTGTAGCCGTTATGGTGCGGCCATTGTGGTCATGGCCTTCGACGAGCAAGGCCAGGCCGACACCTTCGCCCGCAAGACCGAGATCTGCGAGCGCGCCTATCGCTTGCTTGTCGATGAGATAGGTTTCCCAGCGGAAGACATCATCTTCGACCCCAACATCTTCGCTATCGCGACCGGCATCGAAGAGCACAACAACTACGGCGTGGACTTCATCCAGGCCACCCAGTGGATCCGTGAGCATCTGCCTCACGCCATGGTCTCCGGTGGTGTCTCCAACGTCTCCTTCTCGTTTCGCGGCAACAACCCGGTGCGCGAAGCCATTCACTCGGTATTCCTCTACCACGCCATTCGTGCCGGCCTGAGCATGGGCATCGTTAACGCTGGCCAGCTGGCGGTCTACGATGACCTGCCCGAAGAGCTTCGCGGGGCGGTCGAGGATGTGGTCAACAACCGTCGCGACGATGCCACCGAGCGACTGCTCGACATCGCCGACAAGTTCAAGGGTGATGGCAGTGGTGCCGCCAAGAAGGAAGACCTTGAGTGGCGCTCCTGGGAAGTCGAGAAGCGTATCGAGCATGCGCTGGTCAAGGGCATCACCGCCTATATCGAGGATGACACCGAGCTTGCTCGACAGCGTGCGACCCGCCCGATTGAGGTCATCGAAGGCCCGCTGATGGACGGCATGAATGTGGTGGGCGACCTGTTCGGCGACGGCAAGATGTTCCTGCCCCAGGTGGTGAAATCCGCGCGGGTCATGAAACAAGCGGTCGCCTACCTGATTCCCTATATCGAAGCTGAAAAAAGTGGCGAGACCCAGGCCAAGGGCAAGATCGTCATGGCCACCGTCAAGGGCGACGTCCATGACATAGGCAAGAACATCGTCGGCGTGGTGCTGCAGTGCAATAACTACGAGGTTATCGACCTCGGCGTGATGGTACCGGCCGAGAAGATTCTGCAGACCGCCCGCGACGAGAATGCCGACCTCATCGGCCTGTCGGGCCTGATCACGCCATCGCTTGACGAAATGGTCCATGTGGCCAAGGAAATGCAGCGCCAAGGGTTCAACCTGCCCCTGTTGATCGGTGGCGCCACGACGTCCAAGGCGCATACGGCGGTCAAGATCGAGCCACAATACGACCAGCCCGTGGTCTATGTCACCGACGCCTCCCGGGCGGTTGGTGTGGCTTCTCGCCTGCTATCGCCCGAGCTCAAACCGGCCTACACCGCCGACCTGCGCGCCGAATACGAAGTGGTGCGTGAGCGCAACGCTAAGCGTCGTCCCAAGGCAGCCGACCTGAATTACGCCCAGGCCCGCGAGCGTCGCTTCAAGACCGACTGGGCGGCCACCCCGCCGGTAGCGCCGAGATTCACCGGGCTCAAGGTCTTCGATGACTACAACCTCGAGGAACTGATCGAGCGTATCGACTGGACCCCCTTCTTCATGAGCTGGCAGCTAGCCGGCAAGTACCCGAAGATTCTCGACGACAAAGTTGTCGGCGAGGCGGCCCGCAACCTTTTTGAGGATGCGAAGGCGATGCTTGCCAAGTTGCTCGACGAAGGCCATATCACCGCTCGCGGCGTGATTGGCATCTGGCCGGCGAACAGCGTCGACGACGATACGATCGAGGTCTATGCCGACGAATCGCGCAGCGAAGTCATCGAACGCCTGCATCACATCCGCCAGCAGACCACCAAGAATCGTGATGGTATTTGTTATAGCCTCGCCGACTTCATCGCCCCTCGCTATAACGCCGATGGGGAAGAAAGCGGCATACCGGACTGGATCGGCGGTTTCGCTGTCACCACCGGACACGGCGTTGATGAGCTGAGCAAGCGTTATGAAGCCGCCGGTGACGATTACAATGCGATCATGGTGCAAGCCCTCACCGACCGCCTTGCCGAAGCCTTCGCCGAGCGCATGCATGAGCGGGTCCGCAAGGAATTCTGGGGCTATGTCCCTCAGGAGTCACTCGACAACGAGGCATTGATTGCCGAGAAGTACCAGGGCATTCGGCCGGCACCAGGCTACCCGGCTTGCCCAGACCATACCGAGAAGACCACGCTGTTCCGGTTGCTTGATGCCGAGCAGAATAGCGGCCTCATGCTCACCGAGAATTTCGCCATGTGGCCAGCAGCAGCGGTCTCTGGCTGGTATTTCGCCCACCCGCAATCAAAGTACTTTTCGACCGGCAAGATCACCCGTGATCAGGTCGAGTCGCTGGCCGAACGCAAGGATATGCCGCTTGCCGAAATGGAGCGCTGGTTGTCACCGGTGCTCTCCTACGATCCAAGCTGAAAGCGCATGAACTGATCTTTATCGGCCGCCACTCACTCTCCTTCGATGTACCCTTTAGCCCACCCTGGCGGTGGGCTTTCTCACTTGATCGGAAGACGGCATGCTGCCCGAGCCCTCGCGACGCAATATCATCCTCAAGTTAGCGCTGCCGATCATTGCTGGCATGCTGTCGCAAAGCCTGCTCAATCTCATCGATGCTGCCCTTGTCGGTTCGCTCGGTGAAACGGCGCTTGCCGGTGTCGGCATTGGCGGTTATGCCATGTTCATGGTCACTGCTCTGGTGTTCGGCTTGTCATCTGGTGTGCAGGCACAGACCGCTCGGCGTCATGGTGAGCGGGACTGGTACAACCGTACCGATGCCCTGCATGCCGGTCTGGCGATTGCCCTGGCGCTGGCGCTGCCACTGACGGTGCTGTGCATGTGGCAAGCCCCGGCACTGCTTGGCTTGATCAACTCGGATCCGGGCGTCCACAGCCAGGCAGTCGAGTACTTTCGCTGGCGCGTGGTCTCTCTGGTGGCGGTTGCCATGATCTTCTGCTTTCGAGGTTACTGGAACGGCGTTCAGCAGACCGGCATTTACCTTCGCATCATCTTGATCATGCACGGGGTCAACATACTCACAAGCGTCGGGCTGATTTTTGGCTACGCGGGTCTGCCTGCGCTGGGTGCTGCTGGGGCAGGTGCAGGTACCAGCCTCTCCTTGCTGCTCGGACTAATCCTATGGGCTAGCTACACGCATCGCCATGCCGCGCCGATTTTCGGCCATCCTGCTGGCACCATGCTTACCACTCTGCGTCTGGCGGCCCCGCATTCCTTTCAGCAAATCTGGTTCGCAGGCGGCTATACGGTACTGTTCTGGATCCTTGGTCAGCTGAACACGGCCAGTGTGGCGGTCGGTCATGTGCTGGTGAATCTCTCATTGTTGCTGATCCTTCCCGGTGTCGGCCTCGGGGTAGCAGCAATGAGCCTGGTCGGTCAGGCGATGGGGCAACAATCGAATCAGGACGCCCACCGCTGGGGCTGGGATGTGGTGCGCATCGCCTGGATGTGCCTGGCGGTACTCGCACTGCCGATGCTGCTATTCCCCGATGCAGTGCTAGGTATCTTCCTGCGCGACCCCGCCCTGGTGGCATTAGGTCATCTGCCGCTGCAGTTGACGGCACTGATGATCGTATTGGATGCCTGTGCACTGGTGCTTGGGCAGGCGCTGCTTGGCGCAGGTGCCAACCGCACGGTGATGGTGATGACACTGACGATGCAGTGGCTGGTTTTTCTCCCTCTCGCCTGGTGGGTCGGCGTGGGATTGGGTTACGGCTTGCTGGGCATCTGGTGGGTTCAACTCGGCTATCGCTGCCTGAACTCGCTGGGCTTTGCGCTGATTTGGCACCGTCGCCACTGGCAACGACTGGCTTTATGACGATGACATGGCCACCATTCCAGGCCTTCGTCTTGTTATCATGACGCACAGATAGGCAGGAGCAGGCGCCTGAGAGGTTCCCACGAACCACCATCGGCACGTGAATGGCTCACGCCTAATAACAAATTAATCAAAAACTATGAACATTTATTCTTTCATAGAATATAAGGTTAGGAGTATGGTCGCCGATAAAAGGCACAACTCCTTCATCACGCCCTGACCAGCAGGACACGACTGAATGTATCGGTACGACAACTACGACCAGACCCTCGTCGATGAGCGGGTCACCCAGTTCCGTGACCAGATGGACCGCTACCTTGATGGCCGCCTGGGCGAAGAGGAATTCCGCCCGCTGCGCCTCCAGAACGGTCTCTACCTACAGAAATATGCGCCGATGCTGCGTATCGCGATCCCCTACGGCATGCTGTCAAGCGATCAGCTACGTCGCTTGGCGTCGATCGCGCGGCGTTATGATCGGGAATACGGTCATTTCAGTACCCGTCAGAACTTGCAGCTCAACTGGCCTGCCGTCGAAACAGTTCCCGATATCCTCGCTGAACTGGCCGAGGTGCAGATGCATGCGATCCAGACAAGTGGCAACTGTATTCGCAATACCACCAGCGACCAGTTTGCGGGCATTGCCGCCGATGAAGTCGAAGACCCGCGCCCCTGGTGTGAGCTGATTCGCCAATGGTCAACGCTGCATCCCGAGTTCGCCTACCTGCCCCGCAAGTTCAAGATTGCGGTCAGTGGCGCAAGCGCTGACCGGGCCGCTATTCAGGTCCACGACATTGGACTGCGCATGTGGCGCGATGCTGAAGGCGAAGTCCGTGTGCGCGTTCTGGCAGGAGGCGGCCTGGGTCGTACGCCGATGATCGGCGATGTCGTCTGTGATGACCTTCCCTGGAAGCATCTGCTGACCTACCTTGAGGCGTGCGTGCGCGTTTATAATCAGTTCGGTCGCCGCGATAACAAGTTCAAGGCTCGCATCAAGATTCTTGTTAAAGCACTGGGCATTGAGGAATTCCGCCGTCGCGTCGATGCCGAGTGGCAACACCTCAAGGATGGGCCACAGACCTTGACACCGGCTGCCGTAGAAGCTGCCAAGTCTCACTTTCCGGAGCCCGAGCGTCGCCCGGTCAGCGACGAAGCTATCGCGGCCTATGAGCAAAAGCGCCAAGACGACCGCGCCCTCGCTCGCTTCGTGACCAACAACGTCACTGACCACAAGGTGCCGGGTTACAAGGCGGTGACGCTGTCGCTCAAGCGTCGTGAATTGGCTCCCGGCGATGTGACGTCCGACCAGATGGAAGCCGTGGCCGATCTCGCCGATCGCTTCAGCTTCGGCGAGGTTCGCGTGACTCACGAGCAAAACCTCGTGCTTTCAGACGTCCCCGTGGATCAACTGGAAGCCCTTTGGCAGGCGCTGGACGACCTGGGGATGGCCAACCCCACCGTTGGCACCCTCAACGACATCATCTGCTGCCCGGGTGGTGACTTCTGTGGCCTGGCCAATGCCGTGTCGATTCCCATCGCTCAGGCCCTGCAGGAGCGTTTCGAGGATCTGGATTTCCTGTATGACCTGGGACCGCTGGATCTGAATATTTCCGGCTGCATGAATGCCTGCGGTCACCACCATGTGGGTCACATCGGCATCCTGGGTGTCGACAAGAAAGGTGAGGAGTACTACCAGGTTTCGCTTGGCGGCAACTCCACCGACGATGCCTCGCTTGGCAAGATCCTCGGGCCGTCCTTCAATCGCGAAGATGTTCCGGACGTCATCGATAAGGTACTCAAGGTATACGTCGAGACGCGTCACGACGATGAACGCTTTCTCGATACCTATCGTCGCATCGGGATCAAACCTTTCAAGGAGCGGGTCTATGCCTGATCAACAGCTAACGCTGGCCCAGACGCTGCTCAAACTGGGCGAGCCGGAAACCGACACCTGGTCGCTTTCCCGGGACAGCGAGACCCTGCCCCAGGCGCGCCCGGCGATCGTACCGCTGACGTTGTGGCTTGATGCCAGTGACGATGATGGCTTGGCGCCCTGGCTACCTAGTGATACAGAGCTTAATGGCGAGCTTGCTGAGAAGTTGATGGCATCCCCGCGGATTGCCATCGATTTTCCCGCCTTTACTGATGGCCGTGGCTATACCCTCGCCCGACTGCTGCGTGAACGTTACGGCTATCAGGGTGAGATCCGCGCCATTGGCGACGTCTTGGTCGATCAGCTCTATTACATGAGCCGCTGTGGCTTCGATGCGCTCGCGTTGCGCGATGACCAGCGCCTGGATGACGCTCAGCGTGCCCTGGGGGCGTTCAGCGTGAGTTATCAGCCTGGTGTCGATACCCAGGAGGCGTTATTCGAGCGTCGGCTGCGCGAAGGCAACCAGCCCTAACACCGCTTTCACTCGACTGATGCTCGTCGACAGCCATTCTGCCAAGGCCCGGTTTAAACCGGGCCTTGGCGTTTTATGTCAACGGCCAGTAACCTCATCCGCGCCGCTTCTGTTGGCGCTCACGGTTGTTGGCTCTTGCTCGCTCTGACTTCCTCAACATGACCAGAGTTGCCCCGAGGCCACCCTGAGACGCGGGTGCAGAGGCAAAGGCCTGGACGTCGTCAAACTGAGCCAGCCACTTGGCCAGGTAGGAACGCAGTATATTAGCCGAACTCTCATCCTCGCGCCCTCGCCCATGAACCACCATCAAGGAGCGTAATCCTTGCTCATGCGCATCCCGAATGAAGCCGAACAGCTCGCGGCGACATTCCGATAATGGACGACGCTGCAGATGCAAGTGAGCCTCGGGAGCATAACCGCCATGACGAAGGCGCTCCACTACACCCAACTGAATACCATCACGCCGATACTCCAGCGGATCATGAGACCCCACCAGTTCCACAAAATCATCAGATAGAAAATTGCCCTGCTCATTTAATTGCTGTGCTGCATGGCGTCGAGCTTGCTGTGCCTCGTTCGGCCCCTTGCTTCGATGGCTCACATCCGCTCTATCCCTCCCCTTGGCAATAGGATGAACGTCTCCCATCTGACGGCGAAACTCACGATCCATCATGCTCATGCTGATAATCTCCGACACGGGATGTAAACCGGGGTGTAAAACAGCTCGATGCCCTGACTAGCCTCCAAGAAGCATGCCATGACAAGATGAATACGCGAACCCCCTGACAACGTTAATCAAATAAAGGACTCACCAATGCGCGTCCTGCGATACGCTCTCGGCTCAACGATCGGTTTGATGATGATCGCTGCCGTTTACTTGTGGTGGGTCCTGTTGAGCCCTTTTGGGTATGAGCGCCCCGAGGATCTCGCGGCGATCCCGGATGGTGAGTCCCAAGTGTTCGTCTATGGCACCCTGACTCATGCGCCCGTTCGCTGGCTGGTCTATGGCCGGTCGGGTAGTCCCGAAGCTGCCATCCTGCCTGGCTTTCGCAAGCGAGAGCTGGATCTGGTCGCTGAACAAGGGCATCAAGTCGAAGGATTGGTACTCAATGTCAGCGAAGAGGAGCTTGCAGCGTTGGACCGCTACGAACGTCTTGGTTATCGCTATGAGCGAGTTCGGGTTCAGCTAGCCGACGGGCATAATGTCTGGGTATACATGCGTCTGTGAGGCCCTTCCTGTTTAACTAGTTTCCACTTCGATCAGCTTATTTACGGCCAAACAAAGATAACGGTATAAAATCATACCCTACCTATCCTCCGGCTAATGGTTGTGGGGTATTTGGGGGCCGCCTACAATATCGGCAATTACTTTACGTGCTTTCACAAGGATCCCTGCGACGTGATCACCCTCTATCACAATCCTCGCTGTTCAAAATCTCGCCAGGCACTTGCCCTGCTGGAAGAAGCCGACATCGAGTTTCGTGTTCATCGCTACCTCAATGACCCGCTAAGTGCCGAACAACTCAATGACCTGCTAGACCGTCTCGACGGTGGCCTCGAGGCATTGGTTCGAACGAACGAAGCTGAATGGAAAAGTCAGAGCATCGATATCCAGGATCGCGAAGCCGTTATCACCGCCATTGTCACCACCCCGAAACTGATGCAGCGCCCCATTGCCGACCGAGGTGACCAGGCGGTTATCGGCAGGCCACCCGAAGCGGTACTCACCCTAGTTGATGCCGCCTGATTCGCCTTTTCAATTCTCGTTCCCTGGAGCCTCGATGAGCACATCCACCCCTTACGTGCTGATACTCTTTTATTCCCGCCATGGAGCGACACGTGCAATGGCCGAGGCCATGGCTGCCGGCGTCGAGTCGGAGCCCGGTATCGATGCAAGGCTGCGTACCGTCCCACCGGTCTCGGCTACCTGTGAAGCAATCGATTCTGATATCCCCGCTGATGGCCCTGTCTACGCAAGCCTTGACGACCTCAGACACTGCACCGGTCTTGCCATTGGCAGTCCGACCCGTTTTGGCAATATGGCAGCCCCGCTCAAGTATTTCCTGGATAGCAGCAGCGAGCTATGGATGAACGGCGCCCTGGTCGATAAGCCGGCTAGCGCCTTTACCTCGACAGCAAGCCTCCATGGCGGGCAGGAAACCACGCTCATGACGATGCTCATCCCGCTTCTGCATCACGGTATGGTGCTTTCAGGTTTGCCCTACAGCGAAACAGAACTCTTCACGACAACCACCGGCGGCACGCCCTACGGTGCAACTCACCTGGCCGGACAGCGCAGCAACCGTTCCCTCGACGAGCAGGAAAGAAATCTGTGTATCGCTCAGGGTCGCCGCCTTGCACGTCTTTCACTGGCGCTTGGCACTATGCGAGAGGAAACCTGATGCGACAGTGGATGGAACGTATGGAGCGCGAAGGAGGCCTGGACGCACTGGTCGACAAAAGTCGTCGATTGGTGATCTACAGCTATATTTTCCTGATCGCCCTGCTAAGTTATGGCGGCCTGATCATCCATGATGTGCAGACCGATGGTTGGGGTCCATTGCTGGTGAGAATCGTCCCGCTGCTGTTGTTCCTGCCGTCAATTCTGACCAGGCGGGCCCGTGGTCATGCCTGGCTGTGCTTCGTCAGCCTGCTCTACTTCATGCAGGGCGTCATGTTCGCCACCCTGCCCGGCCAGGGCCTTTTTGGGGTACTGATTGCATTGGCCTCGCTGGCCCTTTTTGTTGGCAGTCTCGGTTATGCGCGGTTTCGTAGCCGCCAACAGCGCCGCCAATCTGAGCAATGACGTCACACCAAGCTGATATTTCAGGCGCAACTGATTGGCGTTCTGCACTAAAGGCCACCATGCCGGTCATGTTCGGCTATCTGCCGCTGGGAGCCGCCTTCGGCATCCTGGCGATGGATGTTGGCGTTCCCTGGTGGGCCGCGATAACCATGTCGCTCGTGATTTACGCAGGTGCGGGGCAGTTTCTCGCCGTAGCCTTGTTGGCTAATCAGGCCGGCCTGATGGAAGTCGCGGTGGCGACTCTGATGCTTAACTCTCGCCACCTCTTCTATGGCTTGTCGCTTTTAGGAGCCTTCAGCGGTGCAGGGTGGCGCAAGCCGTATCTGATCTTCGCGCTGACCGATGAAACCTATTCACTATTGACGTCTCATCGCGGCCCTGTCGGACAGAATCACGCACTCGCCATCAAACTCAGTGCCTTGAACCAGCTGTGGTGGGTGCTAGGGACGCTTGCTGGTGTCATGATCGGCAGTCAGCTTGCCTTCGACACAACCGGCATTGAGTTTGTGCTGACGGCCTTGTTCATCGTACTGACAATCGAACAGGCACGACGCCTTCGCCAATGGATGCCCTTCATCGTTGCCATGGTTACAGCGCTAGCTGCCCTGGCATTGCTACCAGATCGACATATGTTACTGGGAGCCATCGCCACGGCCAGCATGATCCTGCTGATCCAGTACCGGTTGGATATAAGCAAGCGTCAACAGGCGGAGGCACCGTGACAGAGCATCCACTTCTGTTACTTGGGTTCATTGCCGTGTGTGCACTTGCCACCTTCGCGACCCGTGTACTGCCCTTCATTGCCTTTTCACGCCAGGCCGAACATCCGCTGGTCCTGCACCTTGGTCGCTACCTGCCACCAGCAGTAATGCTGATTCTGGTGATCTATGCGATGCGTGACTGCAGCCCCCTGGCCCAGGGTGCAGTAAACCTTGATGCCAATGGTTTACCGATGCTGCTGGCAGCCCTGATCGTGGCCATACTGCAGTTGTGGCGGCATAACGCTCTGCTATCGATTCTTGCCGGCACCGTCAGCTACATGGCCATGATCCAGCTTTTTTGACCAGGGACAATTCGTTTGTCAGCCGAGCACGACAACGGTTGAGCCTTCGCCGCGCAAGGGTGAAGATAGAGGAAATAGCGAGGGAGAGATTGCCATGACAAGGAACATTGCCGATATTCGGCGCGACTATGAGGGCGGCAGTCTCAGCGAAGAGAGTACGCCTGATACACCCGATACACTCTTCGACGAGTGGCTAGCGCTAGCACTCGAAAGCGAAGGCATAGATGGCAATGCCATGACACTGGCCACCGTCGATAGCCAGTGCCGGCCCCATGCACGCATCGTGCTACTCAAGGGATACGACCAGCGCGGCATGGTCTTTTATACCAATTATCAAAGCCACAAGGGCAGCGAACTGGCGACTATTCCGCATGCAGCGCTGGTCTTCTGGTGGCCCTCACTGAGCCGCCAGATTCGCATCGAGGGCCGGGTGGAGCAGGTCACGGCTGAGGAGTCCGACCGCTATTTTTCCAGTCGCCCGCGAGAAAGTCAGCTTGGTACCTGGGTCGCCACGCAAAGCGTGGAAATCCCCAATCGCCAGTGGATAGAGGATCGCCAGTCGCGCTTCGAGCAAGCCTATGCCGGCCAGGATATTCGCCGCCCTGCGCACTGGGGGGGCTATCGGCTCCTGCCCGAAGTGATCGAATTCTGGCAGGGTCAGCCGAGTCGGCTACATGACCGCATTCGCTATCAGGTTCGTGATGGAAAGTGGTTCAAGGTACGCCTTGCCCCCTGACGCCAATACTGCCTCCTCACAGGGAGCTCTGTGTGGTATCCGGCATGCTTTCCAACACTATCTATTCTTAAAACAACGCCCCCGACCAATGTGGCCGGGGGCGTTGTTTTCAGTGGAGCCGACTAGCCGACATTACT
Source organism: Halomonas salinarum (assembly GCF_012062845.1). Taxonomy (GTDB): domain Bacteria; phylum Pseudomonadota; class Gammaproteobacteria; order Pseudomonadales; family Halomonadaceae; genus Onishia; species Onishia salinarum. The sequence goes on along the minus strand of NZ_WWNB01000003.1, from coordinate 49,021 downwards.
CGCCAGATGGCAGCCACTCTTGGACCACATCCTGGTTCTCGGCAACCCACTGCTTGGCATCCTCATAGGGATCGCTGTCTTCTTTCTGGTTCATGAGCATGACTTCACCCATCAGCTCAGGCGTCCACTCGAAGTTATCGAGAATCGCGTAGGCGCCCGGCATGTCTTCCTTCAGGCCGTCCCGAACGACGGTGTGAATCTGCTCAGCACCACCGTAGACGTTCTTCGGATCGTCTAGGTACTTGAGGTCCCAGCGAGCGAACATCCAGTGTGGTGTCCAGCTGGTTACCACAATTTCTTCTTCATTCTGGATGGCACTGGCAAGAGCGGCGGTCATGGTCGCCCCACTACCACTGCGAAGATCAGTCTCGAGATCATACTCCTCGATCACCTCTTCGGTGAGGCTCATCAAGCCGGCGCCTGGATCGATGCCTACGATCTGGCCATCGAGAGCTTCAGCGTTGGCATCGATATCCGAGATGGTCTCCATATCGCTGTAGGCAGGCACCACAAGCCCCAGCTTAGTGCCATCCAGATTCGGGCCCAGGTCCTCGACGCTATCTTTAACGCGGTCGAAGTAATCCGCGTGTGTGGTGGGGAGCCAGGCCGCCACGATGCCGTCGGCATCACCGTAGGACAGTGCCTGCCACATGGCTGCGGCCGAGAGAGATGACATTTCAACTTCATACCCCTGATCCTCCAACACGGCACGCACCACGTTGGTAGAAGCGACTTCCGAGGCCCACTCAACGTAGGCAAGAGTTACGGTACCCTTCTCCTGGGCTTGCGCCTGACCGGCTGCGACGGCGGTCCCCGCCGCCATCATCATGGCACCAAGGCGCACACCGCGTGACAGAGTCTTGATATCGAACATCTTTCACCTCTTCGTTGCTTATTGGTATTTAGCTGGACATCAAACGCAGTACCTCATGAAAACAGCATCCAGGTTGCGCCTGACCTCCGCATGACGCGGACTGCCGTACGTCATGTTGACGACATCCCACACTCGAGATAAGGGCGGGATGGCGAATCACGCAATGCATCAGGACTTACGTGTCTTGCGGAAAGACTGAGTGAGGCGATCAAGCAGCATGGCAAGAATCACCACCGCGATACCTGCCTCGAAGCCGTCGCCGGGACGCAAGCGCTGAATGGCGCGCCACACTTCGTTGCCCAGGCCATCGGCACCGATCATGGCCGCGATTACTACCATCGACAAGGCTAGCATGATGGTCTGGTTGATGCCTGCCATCACGGTAGGCAACGACAACGGCAGCTGAACCTTGAAGAGCTTCTGCGACGTCGTGGAGCCAAATGCATCAGCGGCTTCGATCAGATCCTTGGGAACCTGACGAATACCCAGCGTCGTGAAGCGAATCGCCGGCGGCATGGAGAAAATCACCGTGGCAAAGATGGCCGATACCGAACCGATACCGAAAAACGGAATTGCCGGAATCAGGTACACGAAGGCCGGCATGGTCTGCATAAAGTCAAGCACCGGCATGATCACTCGATAGAGTCGCTCAGAAAGCGCCGAAGCGATACCGACAGGAATCGCGATCACGACGGCTACCAGGGTAGCGATGACTACCAGCGTCAGCGATTCGATCATCGGATCCCAGAGGTCAAGGTTCCAGATAAGGGACAGCCCCAAGACGGCACCGATACCCAGACGAAGGCCAGACATTCGCCAGCACAACAGCGCAATCAAGCCCATCAAGCCCCACTCGGGAAGCCACATCAACAGATCATTGAGGCCGTTTATACCCGTCTGGGTTATTTCGGAAATGCCGCGCGTGATGCCGGAATAGTTACCGGTGAGGTAGTCAAGACCGGACTCGATCCAGTCGCCCAACTCGATACGGGGAATTTCAATCGCCATCTCAGTTGTCTCCTGCTTCTGCCAGTTCGGCCAGTACCGCACCCTTGACCACGACCCCAAGCAGGCGACGCTCGTCATCAATCACTGCAATGGGAAAACTCTTGTCGTTGAACATGGCAAAGAGGTTATGCATCGGCTCATCCGGGGCAACACTGCGGAAATCCTGGATGAATAATGCGTCAATCGTCTGCTGGCCTTCCTTGACAGCCCTCTCGGCTGTTTCAGCATCGATCAGGCCAACGAGCTTGCGATCGCGGCTGGTGACATAGATCGAGTCCAGGCCGTTCTCGCTCATCTTGCGCAGTGCCGTGCGCGGGCCGTCATCTTCACGGGCCGTGGCACGAACGGGACGCATGGCATGGCGAGCAGTGAGGATGCGCGACATATCCACCCCCTCGATGAAACGCTCGACATATTCATCAGCCGGCGCGGTCAATATTTCTTCCGGCGTGCCGATTTGGACGATCTCACCATCCTTGAGCAGGATGATGCGGTCGCCGATGTTGAGGGCTTCATCGAGGTCGTGGGTAATAAAGACCGTGGTCTTCTTCATGCGATGCTGCAGCTCGAGCAGCTCTTGTTGCATATCCTTGCGGATCAACGGGTCAAGAGCGGAGAAGGCCTCGTCCATCAGCAAGACACTTGAATCATTGGCCAGGGCACGCGCCAGGCCGACTCGCTGTTGCATGCCACCGGAAAGCTGGCTGGGCATGGCATCTTCCCAGCCATCCAGGCCCACTTGCTTCAAGGAGTTACGCGCGGTTTGTGTCCGCTCGGCCTTGTCGATACCACGAATCTCCAGACCATACTCGGCGTTCTGCTGAACCGTACGGTGAGGGAAGAGTGCGAAATTCTGGAAAACCATGGAAAAATGGCGCCGACGACATTCCAACAACTCTTTGGTACTGAGCGTTGGGATATTCTCGTCATCGATAATGATCGAGCCTTCGGTTGTGTCGATCAGGCGATTGAGACAACGAATCAGGGTCGACTTGCCCGAGCCGGAAAGCCCCATGATCACCAGAAGCTCACCTTCGTAGACGTCGAAGTCGAGGTTGGACAAGCCCAGCGTCTGGCCGGTCTTTTCCAGGATTTCAGGACGCTTGAGCCCTTGATTGCGCAGCTCGAGAGCTTTCATCGGCTGGTTGCCAAAGACCTTGCTGAGGCCGCGCACCTGGATCTTGACGGGTCGTTTTTCGCTCATCGGCTCTGCCTGTGGTTATGTCATACCAACATGCCTTTATAGGCCGCTCGTAGGACCTATCCGGCTATGCGCGGTCTATGACTGTCGTGATTAAACTCGAAAGATCATACATACTTATAAATACCCCCTCAAATCAGAACAGATGATGATCAATCAACGGATATACCCACTTCAAGTGGCAACACAGGCTGCTGAAAAGCCAGGAATAGACCTCACGGCATTCAGTCTTGAGGCGACGCCAGACGATGTCGCTGCCAGTCAGACTCAGGGTCGTTCAAGCTAAGAAATGCATCAACCACCTGCTCTTCCATGTTATAGCGAAGGCGAAAGCCCAGTTGTTTCAATAGTGAACGCATGGGTTGATTATCGATCATGATCTTGCCGAACATCTCAAGGGTCCCTACTCCCTGGCAGTAGCGGATCATCTTGGTCATCAGGAGGCGCCCGAGCCCATGACCATGCAGGTCATCACGAATGATGATAGAGAACTCAGTGCGGATATTGTCCGGATCGTTCCATACCCGCACGACACCCATCATCTCCGACAGACCAGACTCATCCAATCGCACGGCAATGAAGGCCATCTGCCGGTCATAATTGATGTCGGCTAAGGTCGCCAGATCTCGCTTGGTCAGATCCGCCTTGTGATGGAAGTAACGAAAGCGAATGCTCTCCTCGGATAGATGCCTGTGAAAGCCGGTGATCAGCGGTGCGTCCTCTGCCCGAATGGGTCTCACCTCAACGTCCATACCATCGAGCTCGACTCTTTCCCGAAGTTCTTCAGGATACGGCATGATCGCATGGCGGGCGGGAGCGCCCAGGTCCAAGGCAAAATCCACCGCCAGGAGTCCATCGTTGTTGAGCAGCAGCGGATTGATCTCCATCCCTTTCAGGCGCGGCAGGTCGGACGCCACCTGGGATAATTTCACCAACAGCTCACAGATCGTATCGATATCTTTTTGCGGGTGACGGGAATGCTCTTCGATCAGCTTGGCAGCGTGGGTTCGGCTAATAAGGTCAGCCGCCAGCGTCATGTTCAAGGGGGGGAACGCCACATGCCGATCGGCCAACACATTGACCTTGTACCCTCCAACCCCAAAGACCACGACGGGGCCGAATTCTGCGTCGCGGGTGATGCCAGCACACAGTTGCAGTGAATGCTTGCCGCGCCGCATGGGCTGAAGGCAAAACTCGTGAATGCCCGACTCAGGAAACTTCTCTTGGACTTTCTGCTCGAGCTGGCGCATGGCATCGGCGACTTGCTCAGGACTCGTAAGGTCCTGGAGCAATCCTGCCGAGAGCTTGTGCGGATGACTTCGATAGCGAAATGGCACGATGTTGTGATCGTGGACGATCTTCAACGCGAGAGCAGCACCTGGCTCCGTTTCTGCAGCGAAAAGAGCTCGAGCCGCGGCAACGCCTTCCTCCGCGGTAACGGCATAGCGGCTTTGAGGTGTATCAACCCCGTAGGCGGCCAGCACCTGCGCCGTTTCGGCATGCGTAAGACAATACCGCTGCTGTTCCAGGGCCTGATTGATCAACTCATGACACTGCTGACGGATGCCCGCACTGGTAGCAAAGGGCAACGAGGGCGGCGTTTGCTGCAGCAGTGCCTGCACGCGTCGATAATTGACCATATGCATGAAGGCGCCAACCGCCTTCTCAGGTGACATATACGTCGGGATACCCGCCAGGTTGCTCTCATGCCGAGCAGACAGTGCCTGCTCAAGCCCCATCCAGCTGGTAAGCAGGTTGCGCTTGAGACGCCGACGATTGGCGACCACCGCCTCAGCGGTGACTTTCGACGGCGCCAAGCGAGTCGGTGCGTGTACCAGCAACACCGCATCCACTCCGGGATCGGCGGCCACAATGGCCAGCACCTCAACGATCTGTTCCGGTGTCGCGCCACCGCCGAGATCTACCGGGTTGCGTCCCGGCAGCGTCATATCCACATCGTCTCTTGCCAGCGCCTCGCGGGTATCCTGGTTGAAGTCGGCCAGGCGTCCGCCTTGGCTGATCAGCCGATCGATGGCCAGCATCGCAGGTCCCAAGCCATTGGAGACAATCGCCAGGCGATCTCCCTGCAGGGGACGCATGCGCGACAGCGTTTCCAGCGCATCGAACAACTCATCGGAGTTATCGACACGCACGACCCCGGCCCTCGCCAGGGCGGCATCGAAGATCACGTCACGATTCGCGATACCCGGCGTCGGTGGCAAGTTCGATAGTGACGAGGCAGGCGTGCGCCCACTCTTGATGGCAAGTACCAGCCGGTGGCGGGAAGCCTCCCGCAGAGCGGTCATCAAGTGCTGAGCATCCGGCGTGCGCTCAAGATGCAGCATGATGGACTGGGCTGCCGTATGTTGATTGATGTAGTCGAGCAGATCGGGCAGAAGAACGTCGACACTGTCTCCCACGGTCACGAGGTGCGATAGGCCGATACCACGCCCGGCCGCCCAGTCGATGATGGCATTGCCGAGCATGCCCGACTGGCCCAGGTAGGCGACACGGCCTGCTTTGACCGGCTGACCGGAATAGGACGCATTGAGCCGGCGCCCTGGGACCAGTATGCCCATGCACTCCGGGCCCAGCACGCGAATCCCCGAAGGCCTGGCAGCAAGCAGCATCTGCTCGCGGATGGAGCCGCCGTCGTGACTGCGATCATCCAGGTGGGACCCACCTGACAGCACCATCGCGGCACGAACACCTGCCGTACCAAGCTCTCCTAGCAAGGCAGGAACCGTATCCACCGGCGCACAGATAACAGCAAGCTCAGGCACCGCCGGAAGGTCAGCGACATGACTGAAGCAGGGCACACCATGGACACTTTCATACCCCTTGGTATTGACCGACCAAAGCTTGCCGGGGAAGCCGCTCTCCTGGAGGTTTTGCACCACCAGTCCGCCCATGGAATGCGGCTTTTCTGAGGCCCCAATCACGACCAGGCTGTGTGGCTCGAAGAAGTGGCGTAAGAATCGCGTACCCAAGACCTATCCTCCCGCGTGGGTGTAGTCTCCTTGTGTACGACTTATTGCCACTGTCATGCAAGGAAGCCAGGCGATTAAGGTCGCATTAATAACCTCGGAGCCGTCGATGATCACCTCATATATCACCCACCCTCGATGCCATGATCACTTTATGGGGCCCGAGCATCCGGAGAGCCCGCTACGAATTGAGTCCATTCGTGCACGACTAGCGTTGAGCGGCGTGCTTCAACAAACCATGCAGTCGGAATCCAAACCGGCAACTGATGAGCAAATTGAGCGCGTTCATCCACATCGCCACCTGGTGTCCCTCGAGCGCTGCGTGCCAGAGGAAGGCATTACCCTTCTCGATGGTGACACCCTGATGAACCCCGCGAGCATGGATGCTGCACGCCATGCCGCAGGCGCGGTCGTGCGAGGTGTGGACCAGGTCTATCGTGGTCAGGCCGACAATGTCTTCTGTGCGGTACGCCCTCCCGGCCATCACGCTGAGGCTACCGATGCGATGGGGTTCTGTTTTCTCAACAACATCGCCGTCGGGGCGGCTCATGCCATCGAAAAACATGGAGCACGGCGTGTCGCCATCCTCGATTTCGATGTACATCAGTGCAATGGGACTATCGACATCTTCAAGGATCATCCCAACGTGATGGTCTGCTCGAGTTTTCAATTCCCGTTTTACCCATGGCGCTATCTTCGCAGCCAATGGCATAACATCATCGACACCCCGCTACCGCCTGGTACCGACGGACCGGCTTTTAGACGCGCAGTGGAAGATCACTGGCTACCGGCCCTGCATGCCTACAAGCCCGACCTTATTCTGATCTCTGCCGGCTTCGATGCCCATAGAGACGATCCCATGGCTGATATGTGTCTAGAAGCCGCTGATTTTCATTGGGTGACGCACCTCGCCATGGAGATTGCGGCGCTGTATGCCGATAATCGTGTGGTGTCGGTACTCGAGGGCGGATATGACATGGAAGCGCTCGGCCGTTGTGCCGAAGCCCACGTCAGCGCCCTGCTCGGCTTGCCCTTCAAGGAATGACTGCTACCGAACCCTATGCGTCATGTGTTTCCAGGGCCAAGGAAATGCTGCCCCACCTCGATACAGGGGTCATTCATAGCAACTCCATGTAAATGAGACCGTTAGCCGAGACCAGGAGACGTGACGGAGGGTAAAAAAAAGCGCCCTCTCAGCGGGGCATGCTGTGATAGCCTAGCGGAAACTAAGTTTCCGATAGTGAAAAAACAATGAGCGCCAATAACGACCAAACCGCCGCCCTGCAGATCACGTCAGGCCGTAAGGCTTTTGTCGAGCCACTGCAGCTTGGGGAGCGACTCAAGGAAATCCGACTGTCCAATCGCTGGACGCTGGAAGATGTCAGCAAGCGAACGGGCCTGGCTCGCTCGACCTTGTCCAAGATCGAAAATGATCACATCTCCCCGACTTTCACCGCCGTTCAGAAGCTTATCAACGGGCTCGACATTGACCTGCCACAGTTACTCAAGCAGCCCAAACCCCAGAGCCGAACCCTTGGCAGGCGTGACCTGACCCGAGCCGGTGACGGCCAGCAACATCCGACACCCACTTACGAGCATGAGCTTCTGTCATGGCAACTGGCCCAGAAGCATATGATCCCCTTCAAGACCATCGTCCGTGCCCGAGCTTTCAGCGAATTCAGCGAATGGGTGCGCCACGATGGCGAGGAATTTCTGATCGTCCTCAAGGGGGGAATCCTACTCTACACCGAGTTTTACGAGCCTTTACGACTGGAGCATGGCGACAGTATCTACTTCGACAGCGACATGGGGCATGCGCTGGTGTCCATCAGCGACGAAGATGCCGTTGTGCTGTCCGTCTGCACGCGTAGCAACTCAAGCTAGAACAATAGCTTGGCCTCACAGTAAAACGCCCCGGCGCAGATGAACTGTGTCGGGGCGTTTTACTGTGATCACGATATCAGAGCCGTTCAACGTCTCGGTGTATGATCGCCGCCGCAAAGCTCACGCTTCATGACTTCATCCATGCACTGGGTGGCATATCGCAAATGCGGCCCATCAATACGCATCACCGCCATGGAGCGGCGCCAAACAGGCAGTCTCCAGCAGGCGCTATGACTTGCGGTCGCCGGGACGCTTTGCCGGGATGGCGTCATAGATCAAGCGCTCGCTCGAATTGACAGCCTGAAAGTGACGCCCCTTGGCACGGGCAATCAGCATGACCCCGAAACGCTCGGCCAGCTCGACCCCCTTCTGGGTCATCCCCGAACGCGACACCAGAATACCGATCCCCATCTGGGCAACCTTCAGGACCATCTCGGAGGTCAGCCTGCCGGTGGTATAGAAAATATCCGCAGACGTTTCATTGGGATACTCGCTGAGCCATTGACGGCCAGCCAGAGTATCGACGGCATTGTGACGCCCGACATCCTCAACGAAATCGAGCACCTGATCCTGACAGCAAAGCGCACAGCCATGCACTGCGCCGGCACTCTTGTAGGTTTCATTATAGGCCCCGAGGTTCTCGAGCAGCGCATATAACGAGGACTGCCTCAGTTGTGTACTTGGCACAGGCGCGAGACCGACTGCATCGAGCAATCGACCGAAAACGGTTCCCTGCCCGCAACCGGTCGTCACGGTGCGCTGCCCGAGGCGTTCTTCCAGGTCTTCAGGCGCTCGACGACTGACGACTGCCGCCGCCTCGACATCCCAGTCGACATGTACAGTCTCCAAATCGTCCTGCTCAGGCACCAGCCCCTGATTACGCAGATAGCCCACCACCAGAGCTTCTGGATCAGCCCCCAATGTCATCAGCGTGACAATTTCGCGCTTGTTGAGGTAGACGGTAAGCGAGCGCTCGGCCGATATAGCCTGCCGACGCAGCTCTCCGAACTCGTCATGGACATTTATTTCAAGCGTTGCCGGCAGACGGGCATGACTAAGACGTAACGAACACATGCATCGCTCCTTGGCGACAGGCACGGCAACCACAACCGCTTGGGTGGCGCCGCGCGTTAATTCAATGAGGCCAGCGTTAACTGCACCATATTGACCATCATTGCATTCGAGGCGCTTACTGTCTTTATCTCCTATCCATCTTTGACGAACCGCGCTAGCCGCACCTTGTCAGACTAGACATAGCGCTTTCAGATGTTTCAAAGACGTCCTGACGCGAGTAGCCACGCCATGACCGCTCCCGATACGCCCGGCCCCATCAGTCGCAAGCAGCTTAGTTTTAGCCTCGTTCCCGAACATAAGAGCATCAAGGGCTACACTTCGACCCAGTGGCATATCCACGACCTGGCGCCCGGTGCTAGCGGGCCTGAGGTTCTTGCACTTCAGCTATACATGACCGAACGAGCGGCTTACAGATTCAACCTCGAATCACCGACGCCTCGCTTGTTCGTACGCGCAGGATTCTCAGGGCAAACGCCGACCCCCACTGCCTTGACCGCCAGTCAAGAGGTTGCCGCCAGCTGGCTGGATGGCGAACAGCAGGTTCTTGAGGTGGCGATGCCAGAAGCCATTCAGCTGTGGCTTGAAGCCTATCTCTCTCATCATGGAGAGGCCCCCGTTGAAGGCCGCAAGAAAAAACGCAAGGGCGCGGGGCGCGCTCAGGAGAATCAGACATGACTCGCTTCTCACGCTGGTCGCAACGAAAACGCGGACTGGAACCGGATGATCAGCAGACTCCCGACACCTCTTCTTCGTTGAAAGAAGATGAGCTGGCCGTTCATGACATCCCCATCGAAGGACAGACAGTATCGTCATCTGAGACAGACGATACGACGTTGCAGGTGCCTGTCGATGAGCTTCCTGATCCTGACACCCTACCGCCAAACAGCAATCTGACTGCCTACCTGGGCGATGGTGTAAGCCGTGAGATCCGTCGCCGTGCGCTGAAACGGATGTTTGCAGCGGATCACTATCACCATCGTGACGGGCTCAACGACTACGACGACGATTACCGACAACTCAAGAATCTCTCTCAAGAGGTTGCGGATCGCCTACGTCAATGGACACATCAACACGCTGAGAAGGAAGACAGCACCGAGCAGGCAGATCAGCATGCCCAAGAGTCATCAGATGCTCCGGAGAGTCAGAACCAAGACCTAGCTGAGACTAATGACGCTAATAAAACAACGGCTCCAGACGAAGAGACGAGTGAACCACCCAAGCCCGGCGCTAACTCATCTACCAGCGTGTAAAACGACATGTAATGTCCAAATAGTAAATTATCTCAACAAAAACAAGAATAGATCATAGCTATTAAATCGATAGTTAAATTAGCGCCCAATATAGACCAATGTGCATTGGCGCCAATCTCACTGAATGACGAAGATTAATTAAAGAATTCTGTCCCTGACCGTTGAGGCCACATGAATCAGCGCATCGACCTTACATCACTGGATGCCGATCACAACTTGGCCGCCCGTGAAACAGCACAGTCCCGTATCTCCTGGCCCGTCAACCTCACGCCGGAGAGCGTCACCTACTCAAGCGATGGTCATTTACTGATCATTGCCGACGAGCTATCAGGCCGGCATGCAGCCCGTGAGCTGCATAATCAAGGTCTAGCGTCGATCACCCTGTTGGTAATCGCCGCTGTATCCGCAGACGGCCATCGTCCTACTGACAAAAACCGTACCGCTGACCCGAGTAGCGGAAACGATACCCCTCTCGAAGAAGAAACCAAGCTTGCGTCATTGCTTGAGGACACCACATTTCTGTCGGTCCACTACGCCCATGATTGGCAGCTTGAAGGCTACCTTGGGCAGTTCACACTCACCCTGCCCCATGAAGATGGGGGGATTGATCTTGCCAAGGCAAGCATTGGTCGTGCTCATTTCGACCTGGTGCTAGACCTTGCAGAGCATCCGACGCTTACCCTCGAACTGCCACCTCCCGGCTACACCGCGGCAAGGTGGGGCTCAGAGCCGTATCAACAGGCCATCAGCGATCTCCCACAACAGGTTGGAGAGTTCGCGAAGCCACGTTATTTCCAGATCAATCATGATATTTGTGCCCATGATAGCCACGGCAAGACAGGATGCACCCGTTGTCTGGACGTCTGCCCTGCAGATGCCCTCTCACGAAAGTCAGGCCGAATTGAATCCTGGATCGAGATAGATCCGATGCGCTGCCATGGCGCAGGTAGCTGCACCAGCGCTTGCCCGACAGGCGCCATTCAGTACCGACTCCCCCCTCCTGTCGATCAACAAGCCTACGTCGAGCGCTTGCTTGCGGCCTATCGACTAGCCGGTGGCAAAGAGGCCGTCGTACGTTTCGCCGAGGCTGATTTCCTTGCAGGCGAATCTACGCCCGCTGGTCATGTTCTGGACGTTCCACTTGAGGAACTCGGCGCAGCGGGACAAGACCACTGGCTTGCAGCACTCGCCGCCGGAGCAGCTGAAGTTCGTGTTCAATTGACCGAGCACTTGCCAGCAAGCCTGCGGGCGTTGATCGAGGATCAGTATCACCAAGCGATTACGCTGCTTGAGGCACTCGGCCATGATACGCGGCGCCTGAGTCTTCTTGCCCCTAACGATAGCGAGCGTCGAGATGCGCCGCCACTACTGCCTTCCATTGCCCAGCGAGACAGCACTGAAGCGGAATTCACATCCCCTTCAGATGCAGGCAAGCGCGGCCGGCTCAATGCCATCCTCGCCTACCTCGCCGAGACGGGCCAACCCAGCGGGCAGCGCCATATCATGCCGGCAGGCGCGCCCTTTGGTGATGTAGCCGTTAACAAGGATACCTGCACCCTCTGCCTCGGCTGCGTTGCGGTATGTCCAACACCGGCACTCGCCGGGGGCAAGACATCCCCCGAACTCAGTTTCCGGGAAGCCGACTGCGTGCAGTGCGGACTCTGCGAAGAGATCTGTCCGGAAGATGCCATTCATTTGGTTCCGGGTTTCCTGGCGTCACCGGAGCGAACATCCCGCCAGGTCCGTAAGGAGGAGGCGGCTTTCCCCTGCATTCGTTGCGGCAAGCCTTTCGCCAGCGTCAGCACCATTTCAAGCATCAAGGCCAAGCTCGCGGATCATCCCTATTTTGCCGGTGACGCCATGGCGCGCTTGGAAATGTGCGAGGACTGCAGGGTCAAGGATGTGTGGCAGGACCTGGCCCATGACCCCGAATCACAGTTGAAAATCTAGTTGAAGCGCCAAGTGGCATCATCGTTGATGATGACAGTCTTAGTAATGCGCTAGACGACAAGGTAAACGTCATGACCGATACCCCATCGACGACCCCGGCAGAGCAGGACGGCTCAAGCGAAGACATTCACGATGACATGAACGCGCTACGGGCCGACATCTATCGGATCCTGGCGCGACTGGTCCGTGAACCGCCCACAGCGGCGTTGCTGGAATGGCTCACAGAACTCGATGCAGAGGACGATGGCAGCACCTTGTCTCACCGCTGGGCGTCGCTGATTCACTCAGCGGCTGAACAACCACAAGAGGAACTCGCAAAGAAACTCGCGTCAGCACATTTCCGTCACTTGGTCGGCGTGATCCAGGGAGACGTCACGCCCTACGCCTCCTGGTACCGGCAAGGCAACCTGATGGACGAACCGCTGGTGGCATTGCGTCGCGATCTGCGCCGTCTCGGGATTAGCCGCTCAGAAGGCTGCCATGACCCTGAGGATCATATCGCCGCCATTTGCGAAACCATGGCCATGCTGCTCGACGAAGGCCAAACCGAGGAAGCCGCGAAGATTTTCATGGCACATCTCGCTCCCTGGGCAAAGCGCTGTTTCGACGATTTGGCGGCGGTTGATACCCCGTTCTATGCTCATGTAGGAGCGCTTGGAAGCGCCTTCATCAGCGAAGAGCAACGCCATCAGGCAGAGGAAGCCACTCGCCAGCCAGTCCGGATCGTTTCCGCCGACCAGGATACCGTTCAACCAACGCCCGACGTGACCGATAACTAAAGCGATAAGCACTAATTATAACGATTCCGTGCCAACGAAGCCGGACCGCAGAGGAGAAGAACATGACACAACAACACAACCCGCAACGGCGCCTCTTCTTTAAAACGCTCGGCACTGGCACTGCTGCAGCTGGCGCTTTCTTCGCGATCGGCCAAGTACCGTTGGTACAAGCCAAGACCACACCGTCAACCGCTCCTGAAGAGCCCCGTGGTTATCGAGAGACCGACCATATCCGCCGTTACTACGCCACCCTGCGCGACTAACCCGGACCGCCCTTTCGGCCAAGAGGATCGACACCATGCGATTGACGCGTACTTCCAACACCGCCAAGGCAACCAGCAGCCTTGGTATTTCCCGCCGGCAATTCATGCAGCGCAGTGCTCTGGCCACGGGCGGTATCGCCAGTGCCGGATTCATGGGCCATTCGATGGTGCGCTCGGCGGATGCCGCCGACAAGACGCCATACCTCGACTCACCTGTGGAAACCAAGCGTACCGTCTGCTCCCACTGTTCGGTGGGCTGCGGCGTTTATGCTGAGGTCCAGGAAGGCATCTGGACACACCAGGAACCGGCCTTCGACCACCCGATCAACCGTGGCGCCCACTGCGCCAAGGGCGCCTCCCTTCGCGAGCATGGCCACTCCAGCCGGCGCCTCAAGTATCCGATGAAATTGGTCGACGGTGAATGGCAGCGACTCTCCTGGGAAGACGCCATCGAAGAGATCGGTACCAAGGTGCAAGAACTGAGCGAGACCTACAGCCCCGACAGCATCTACTGGCTCGGCTCGGCCAAGTTCAACAATGAACAAGCCTACCTGCTTCGCAAGTTCGCCGCCCTGGCTGGCACCAACAATACCGACCATCAGGCACGCATCTGCCACTCGACCACCGTTGCTGGCGTAGCCAATACCTGGGGCTACGGGGCGATGACCAATTCGCTCAACGACCTCCAGAACAGCAAGTCGATCATCTTCATCGGCTCGAACCCCAGCGAAGCTCACCCTGTCGCCATGCAGCATATCCTGCTGGCCAAGGAGCGCAGCAAGGCCCAGATCATCGTTGTCGATCCTCGCTTCACGCGCACCGCCGCCAAGGCAAACAAGTACGTCCGCCTGCGCCCTGGCTCGGATGTGGCCTTCATCTGGGGCCTGTTATGGCACATTTTCGAGAACGGCTGGGAAGATAGCGAGTACATCGACCAGCGTGTCTATGCCATGGATCAGGTGCGCGAGGAAGTCGCTGCCTTTACGCCCGATGTGGTCGAAAACATCACCGGCATTCCCGAGGCAGTGATGTATGACACCGCCAAGACACTCGCCGACAACCGCCCCGGCTGCGTGGTCTGGTGCATGGGCGGTACCCAGCACACTACCGGCAATAACAATACCCGTGCCTACTGCATCCTCGAACTGGCACTCGGCAACATTGGCAAGTCTGGCGGCGGGGCCAATATCTTCCGTGGTCACGACAATGTACAAGGCGCCACGGATCTGGGGCTGATGTCGCACTCGCTACCCGGATATTACGGCCTTTCCGAAGGCGCCTGGCAACATTGGGCCGACGTGTGGAATCTTGACTATGAATGGCTGAAGAGCCGTTTCGACCAGTCCGACTACACCGATGGCAAGCCCATGTACTCCAGCGGTATCACCGTTTCACGGTGGATCGATGGCGTGCTCGAGCAGGAAGACCAGATTTCCCAGCGCTCCAAGCTGAAGGCAATGTTCTATTGGGGCCATGCCGTCAACTCGCAGACGCGTGGGCCGGAAATGCAGAAGGCCATGCAGCAACTCGAAATGATGGTCATCGTCGACCCCTACCCGACCGTTGCCGCCGTCATGCACGGGCGTACCGACGGTGTCTACCTACTGCCGGCCTGTACCCAGTTCGAGACCTACGGCAGCGTGACCGCTACCAACCGCTCGATCCAGTGGCGCGACAAGGTCATCGAGCCTGGCTTCGAATCCAAGCCTGACCACGAGATCATGTACCTGCTGTCTCGAAAGCTGGGCTTCGCCGATGAGCTATTCAAGAACATTACCGTCAATGGCACCGAACCCCTGATCGAAGACATTACCCGCGAATTCAACAACGGCATGTGGACCGTGGGTTATACCGGCCAGAGCCCGGAACGACTCAAGCAGCACCAGCAGAACTGGCACACCTTTAACTTTAGCGATCTCAAGGCTGAGGGTGGACCTGCAGATGGAGACTACTACGGTCTGCCATGGCCCTGCTGGGGCACCGCCGAGATGCGACACCCCGGTACACCTATCCTCTATGATACCTCCAAACCGGTGTCAAAAGGTGGCCTGACGTTCCGCGCGCGTTTCGGCATCGAGCGCGATGGCACCTCACTACTGGCCGACAATTCGTTCAGCAAAGGCTCCGATCTGGATGACGGCTACCCGGAGTTCACTGCCGACATGCTCAAGGATCTGGGCTGGTGGGATGACCTGACCGCTGACGAAAAGCAGGCCGCCGAGGGCAAAAACTGGAAAACCGACCTCTCTGGCGGTATCCAGCGGGTGGCGATCGCCCACGAATGTTCACCGTTCGGCAACGCCAAGGCACGCTGTAACGTCTGGACCTTCCCGGATCCCATTCCCAAGCATCGTGAGCCGCTTTATACCAGCCGGCGCGACCTAGTGCAGGACTATCCGACCTGGGACGATGTCGCCTCTCACTACCGCCTGCCGACCCTCTACAAGAGCATTCAGCAGAAGGATGTCACCGGCCGCTATCCGATCATCTTAACCTCCGGGCGCCTGGTCGAGTATGAAGGCGGTGGCGAAGAAACTCGCTCCATGTCCTGGCTTGCTGAACTGCAGCAAGAGATGTTCGTAGAAATCAACCCGGCACTGGCCAATGATCTCGCGATCAAGGATGGCGAAATGGTCTGGGTCGAAGGCGCAGAAGGAGGACGCGTCAAGGTCAAGGCAATGGTCACACCGCGCGTCGCGCGTGAAGTGGTGTTCATGCCTTTCCACTTTGGCGGCATGTTCCAGGGTGAAAACCTGCACGACCGCTATCCGGAAGGCGCCGCACCCTACGTACTGGGCGAGGCCGCCAATACGGCGACCACCTATGGCTACGACAGCGTGACACAGATGCAGGAAACCAAGTGCACGCTGTGCCGGATTGAGCGGGCAAGCTGAGCCTTTGAACTCTACAGGATATCCCCCGGGGCACTATTCGTCCCCGGGGTGAGGAGATAACCATGGCGACGATGAAATTCATGTGTGACGCAGAGCGCTGCATCGAATGCAACGGCTGCGTGACCGCCTGCAAGAACGCCAATGAAGTGGAATGGGGCATTCAGCGCCGGCGCGTAGTGACACTGAACGACGGCGAACCTACCGAAGTATCGATCTCGGTGGCCTGCATGCACTGTGACGATGCCCCCTGCATTGCGGTGTGCCCCACCGAGACGCTATTCAAGCGTGACGACGGCATTGTGCTGCACGACAAGGATCAGTGTATCGGCTGCGGCTACTGTCTATACGCCTGCCCCTTCGGTGCCCCTCAGTTCCCGGGTACCGAAGCCTTCGGCGAACGCGGCAAGATGGACAAGTGCACCTTCTGTGCCGGCGGACCTGCTGATACCAAGGAAGAGGAGTACGAAAAGTACGGTGCCAACCGCATCGATGAAGGCAAGCTGCCGCTATGCGCCGAGATGTGCTCCACCAAGGCGTTGATCGCCGGTGATGCCCAGACGGTGGCTGACATCTTCCGTCAACGCGTCGTCCATCGCGGTCATGAGGACGGTGCCTGGTCCTCGGTGGACCGTGCCGGTCCCCAGACCTCAATGGATACCCTCGCCTACGACGCGACCCGTCAGGAGTAAGGAGGCCCTATGCACATTCACAACGCATGCCTGGCCCTTGGCCGGCGGCTGACCCTGCTCCTGTTGCTGGTGACAAGCATGTTGCTTGCCGGACAGGCGCTGGCTCAGAGCGCCGACCCCGAGGGTGAACTGGCCACCGCCGTGCCACCCATCGATGCCGAGATATGGCGACAGGTGAAGAGCGGCGACAACTTCATCGACACGCGCTTTGATTCCACCTACAACCTGGTCAACCCAAGCGGTGAAACTTGGCGACAGATTCGTAATCGTTGGATATCACCCTTCGGGCTGATCACCGTTGGTGGCATGGCTGCCTTGATACTGGTGTTCTACCTGATCGTCGGTCGCAAGGATCTCGAAGAACCCCGTACCGGCCGCAAGCTGTTGCGCTGGTCCACCCTGGAGCGCTCCCTGCACTGGACAGTGGCGACCCTGTTCGTAATTCTGGCACTCACTGGCCTCAATCTCCTCTATGGCAAATACGTCTTCAACCCCCTGTTGGGAGACGGCATATGGGCCGCCATGATGTCCGGCACCAAACTGTTGCATAACTACCTTGGACCGGTATTCGGTGCCTTGCTGATCGTCATCCTGGCCAAATTCCTGAAAAGGAACATTCCCAACAAAACTGACTGGGAATGGTTCAAAAAGGGCGGTGGCATGGTCGGCAAGGGACACGTCGACGCTCACTTTGCCAACGGCGGCGAGAAAGCATGGTTCTGGTTACTCGCCACCGCTGGCGTATTGGTGATTGCCAGTGGCCTGGTGATGGACTTTCCGAACTATGGTCAAGGCCGTGACACCATGCAGTGGGCGAACGTCATCCATTCTCTGGGCGCTTTGGCCCTGACAGCCGTATCCCTAGGCCATATCTACATCGGCACCATCGGCACCGAGGGCGCTCTTGAGGGTATGACCACTGGCTACGTCGATGAGACATGGGCCAAGGAGCACCACAATCTGTGGTATGAGGAGGTCAAGGATCAGGCTGAAGCACCAGACCCGGCGGCGTCAGACAGCCAGCGAGGTCAACCACGCCAGCCGCCCGGCAAACCCACCTAAGCAACTGTTCCAACGACGACTTGAACGATCATCAGACACCGCCCAACGGCGGTGTCTTTTGTTATCCTTGGTGCACCATCAATCTAGCGCCCAGCGGCGCTACCCAGCAGGAGCCATCGCCATGCACCATCTTGACGACGCGACCCGCACTGAACTCGAAGCCGCCGCCTTTCGTCGCCTGCTCAAGCATCTGGACGACAACAAGGACGTGCAGAACATCGACCTGATGATTCTTGCCGACTTCTGCCGCAACTGCCTGTCGAAATGGCTGGTGAACGCCGCCGACGAGCACGGCACCGAGCTTGACTATGAAACGGCCCGTGAATATGTCTACGGCATGCCCTACAGCGAATGGAAAACGCACTACCAGACGACAGCAAGCCCCGAGCAGCTGGCTGCTCTGGAAGCGCGTAACCAGGCCAAGAAGGATAAGGCATGAGTGAGCAGCGTCCCGGTTTTGAGCCACTGCGCATCGCGGTCCTCACCGTATCCGATACCCGCAGCGAAGACACCGACCGCAGCGGGCAGGCATTGGTCGAGCGCCTGTCCGCAGCAGGCCATGTGTTGGTCGAAAAGCGTATATTGCCGGACGACGTCTATGTGATTCGGGCCCAGGTTGCCAACTGGATCGCGGCACCCGACGTACAGGTAGTACTGACCACCGGCGGTACGGGGTTCACCCGCCGCGACTCGACCCCGGAAGCCGTTGATGTACTGCTGGATAAACGCATCGAGGGCTTCGGCGAACTATTTCGCCACCTGTCCTGGCAGGAAATCGGCAGCTCGACCATTCAGAGCCGCTGCCTTGGTGGCTTCGCCAACGCAACGGTGGTGTTTTGTCTGCCGGGCTCCACCGGCGCCTGTCGCACCGCCTGGGACGGCATACTCCGCGAGCAGCTAGACGGCAGCCACAAGCCCTGTAACTATGCCAACCTCGTCATCCCGGAGCGCGGCACCCATGGCTGACACGTCAAGCGAGCTACAACGTGTCGAGGATGCTCTCGCAGCCTTGTTGGAAGGCGTCACGCCAGTGGCGCCGGAAACGATCGACTGCGATGCTGCTGCCGGACGAGTGCTGGCCGAAGACGTCGCGGCGCGCCTGGACGTTCCCTCTTTCGACAACAGCGCCATGGATGGCTATGCGCTACGCGCCTCCGACGCCGGCCAGTGGCTTGCCATCAGCCAACGGATTCCCGCCGGATCGCAAGCGACGCCACTCATGCAGGGCACCTGCGCGCGCATCTTCACCGGCAGCGAACTTCCAGCAGGCGCGGATTGTGTCGTCATGCAGGAACGCGTCGCACTCGATGGTGACAGCGCCTGGATACCTGGCGATATCCCCAGCGGAGATAACGTCCGCCTTCGGGGGCGAGACGTCAGCGTCGGTGCGAAGCTGCTTACCGCTGGCGTACGACTCGAGGCTGCGTCATTGGGCCACTTGGCGGGGCAAGGCATCACCAGAGTCTCCGTACGTCGCCGTCCCCGCGTCGCCTTACTATCGACCGGCGATGAGATTATCGAACCCGGCGAGTCTCTGGCCCCCGGTCAGATCTACAATTCCAATCGCCCCATGCTGCGACGGCTGATCGAGCGTTTCGGCGGTGAAGTGGTGATGGCCAAGCGGGTCGCCGATGATTTTGCCACCACCTGCAAGCTGCTTGGTGAAGCCGCCGCCCAGGCCGACGTAGTGATCACGACGGGCGGCGTCAGTGTCGGCGAAGAGGATCACGTCAAGGCGGCGCTGGAAAAGTTGGGCCAACTTGATCTGTGGCGGCTGGCCATGCGTCCGGGCAAGCCTCTTGCATTGGGACGCCTGCCAACGGACACAGGAGAAGCACGACTGATCGGCCTGCCTGGCAATCCGGTATCAAGCTATGTAGGCGCCTGGATCTACCTGCGTCCACTGCTCGGTGCCATGCTGGGCAGCCCGGCACTGGCTGAACTCCCTCAGCTACGCGCCCGTGCCGAATTCAGCACCGAAACCAAGGCTCGCCGTCATTACATGCGAGTCGAGCTGTGCTTTCTACCAGAAGGCCCCAGCGCTCGTGCCTTCTCCGACCAGAACTCAGCGGTGCTATCTTCCTGCGTGACGGCCAACGCGTTGGCCGTGATACCCGCCCATTCCCGGGTGGCACCAGGCGATATGATCGACTGCCTGTGGCTCACGGAAGCCTGATGCCAGGAGCCTCCATGGCGCTCTCCATGTCTGGCCATAATGAGCGGAAGTCGGCCTCCAGCTGCAGGTAGTCGGCTTCCAACCAGGGCTGCAGTTCGGCAAGCCGATTGGGCCCACTTAGGCGTTGACCGATGCCCGCTATGGCGCGACATGTGAAGGCGAAATCAGCATAACGATTCAGCCAATCCTGCTCGACAAGTATCGGCACCATCGACGCCAACCGGTCAGGGGCCTGCTGGGCATCGAGCAAGCGATAACAGCGCGCGATCAAGGCTTGTTGAGCCGGATCGTCGGCCAGCAATCGTGAAAGGAAGTGATCCCACACCAGATCGAGGGCGATTCCCGCATAACGCCCATGTCCTTGAGGCGCCCTGCCCCGTGCGGCTTGAGTACAAGGATGGCGATCCACCAAGGCATCGACACGACGATGATGGCGAATGCCGGTGGCCACAGCCTGTGGCCAAGCAGCAAGATCGCTGCCTTTGACGCCATCGGCAATCAAGTTGCCGTACAGGAAATCATCACTGCCGTGGTGCGCAAGCCAGGCATGAGC
Source organism: Halomonas salinarum (assembly GCF_012062845.1). Lineage (GTDB taxonomy): Bacteria > Pseudomonadota > Gammaproteobacteria > Pseudomonadales > Halomonadaceae > Onishia > Onishia salinarum. The sequence continues at coordinate 28,377 of NZ_WWNB01000003.1, read as the reverse complement.
AAGAAAATTCATGACGATGAAACCCTCGCACCTGAGGGCCACACAGGCACAAGGTCAAGAATCACAGGCAGTTAGCCGGTTTGGGGAGCCCGGCAAGCCGGGCGCCGACCTTAGCCGGGCTATCCGGGAACAGGCGCATCAGATGCAGGGATTTCCCCTTCTCCGCTCCAAGCGCCAGCCCCACCGACTTGACCAGCGGACGCATCGCTGGCGCCATCTCGTAGCGTGAATAGAAATCACGCAGCACCTCAATCACCTCCCAGTGATCCTCGGTGAGGATGCGCTCCTCTTCTGCTGCCAGTGCTTCGGCGACTGCTGGTGACCAATCCCCCATGTCGACCAGGAACCCTTCCGGATCCAGGCCAATCTTTTTTCCTTCTATGGATAGATAACGGTATATTTCGCTAGAGGCCATTAGTACCAACTCACGGTCTTATCGGCTTCTTCGGTCAGGGCAACGAAGCCCCTGACGTCAATGATAGTCACGTGTTCGCCGCAGCGCTCGAGCAAGCCGCGAGATAGCAGGTCCTCGCGCAGGGCAAAGAGCCGACCAGCCAGGTTCTTGAAAGGCACGGCCTGCGCCGGCAGTCCACCCAAGACACCGTCCTCGATAAGCAGCATTTGGTCATCAGGACCCATTGCCGCCAACGCATCGTCGATGACCCGACTGGTCACTGGCGAGCGATTGAGAAGATGCAGAATCATGCGCGGGGCTCTCCACGTAGCAAGAGATCAAAGTAGCCAGATATGGCGGCTCATCATGAGAGTTCAAATTAGGCGACGAGCCTAGAAATTCAGGACCAATCGATGGCCATGGAGAAGCGACACAACACCGTCACCCTCGACTAGCGTCACTGGTAGCATCAAGTCGTCTGTACAAAGTCCCCGGCTCTTGAGGGCTCTACCATCGACCATCAGCGTATCGATATCATACATCGCCAGCATGTCGATCACGCCATGCGTGCCCTTCTGCCCCAGCGGCCCGGCCGTCTGGCCGGTCAGCAATGCCAAGACACCTTCCCCGGCAAACAACAGTGTAACCTGTTGTCCGAACGCGGCGGCGACTAGGGCTGTATCGAGACCTTCACGTAGCCAACTGGAACCATGGGGGGCATGACGCAGGATGACCAGCAGGTCTCCTGTGGTGGTGCTATTGTCGACCACACTATCGGACTCACTCGCCTCAGGCTCACGTATCTCCTGTCCACTCATCACGGGGCCTCATTCATGGGGAAAAGGTGATCAGACGATCATGGCTGAAACCGGCTTCTACCAACTGCCCAAGTCCTGTCAGCTCGAAGGGTGCCTCCAGGCTATGCCCCTCTTTGCCATGGCGCGCCGCCTCTCGCTCATCAAGCAGACCACGACGAAGGCCTGCTGCGATGCATACCAGCAACTCCGTGCCATGCTCGTCATGCAGTAAGCGCCAGCCATCCCCCAGGTGGGGCTCATCTTGAGGTGGAGCGGCGAGACGGGCGGCATTATAGACACCGTCATGATAGAAGAACACGGTAGCCAGGCTGTGGCCTCGCTCGATCACTGCCCGGGCAAAGCGCAGAGCCGAGTGGGATGCCTGTGAACTGTAAGGACCGCCTTGGACCAGCAATGCATAACGCATGATTTTCTCTCAACAAGGGGGCGCATTCACGAATCAGTGTATGGTCAGAACGTAGGCGCTAACGAGTCAGCCAGAAACGACTTGGCCCCGCCAGAGCGGCGGGGCCAAGAAAGGGTCTACCTGCGAGGCTTAGTCGTTGCTCATGATGCCGAGAATCGACAACAGGCTGATGAACAGATTATAGATCGACACATAAAGCGTAATGGTCGCGAGGATGTAGTTCGTCTCACCAGCGCGATGCACGATCTCACTGGTCTGGTAGAGGATCGCCGCTGAAGAGAACAGCACGAAGCCAGCTGACACGGCCAGAGAGAGCGCCGGAATTTGCAGGAAAATGCCGGCCACCATGGCCAGGATCAACACAATGGCACCAGCGGTCAGGAAGTTCGCCAAGAAGCCGAAGTCTTTCTTGGTAATCAACGAGACCGCGGATAGACCAATGAAGGTGGCACCCGTCATACCGAGGGCCGTCATGATCAATGCTGACCCATTGGGCAGCGTGAGATAGGCACTTAGGATCGGGCCCAGCGTGAAGCCCATGAAGCCGGTAAAGGCAAAGGTCGATAGCAGACCCATGGCGGAGTTGGCCGTCTTGTGCACCAGGAACATAAGTCCATAGGCACCGATGAGGAAGACCAGAATGTTCATCTGCTGGACGCCCATGACGACGGCAGCGCCTGCGGTAAGAGCAGAGAACAGCAGTGTCATGGCCAACAGCGCGTAAGTGTTTCGCAGCACCTTGTTGGTGCTCAGCGCACTCTCATGGCGTTGTGTTACCTGCGTGTCTTGATAAGCCATCTGTCGATGCTCCATTTGTTAATTATCATACCTACGACCAAGGATGCCGTGTCAGAGTTCTCGACGCAAGAACATAACGTTGGTCGAGGCGTGGCGATTCAACGCCACGCCTCGACGGCCAACTGTCTCTTTTCCAGACAACTTTCCCGTTCAGACCATCTGAGTGCAGGCACCCAATGCAACATGACAGGCACCCCTGACGCGATTCGACGACACCTCGTGACACAGGATACTGGCGGATATACTGGCCTATTCAGACACGCAGGAGGAGACGGACATGATGCGATGGAGCCTAGTCACGATACTCGCACTGATGCTTGCAGGCTGTCAGATAGCCCCTCAATGGCCAACCTCGCAGCAGGGTGATCCCACCGTCGAGGAGCTGCCCCCGCCCGATAAGCAGCAACAGGATGGCCGCGTACCCAGGCAGGTCAGTTTTCCCGAACAGGAATACGCCGCTCTCGAAAAGACCGGAAACGCAAGCATTCGAGGACGTCTCTACCAACACGATGCCAGCGGCAATCCAGTACCCGGAGCTGGTGAAACCGTGTCCATCGCACCGATTACCACCTATTCAGCAGAGGCTGCCGAGGTCGCCCTTTCTGGCCGCGCCATCGCCCCAGCGGATCCCCGCGCCAGGGAATACACGCATTATGCGCGCACCGATGCCAACGGGTATTTCGTTGCCAATGGCTTACCCGCCGGAGACTATTACGTCGCTGGCCGCGTCAGTGAACTCAATGGCCCTCCTATCATTCACCAGGTAAGCGTACGACGCGGCCAAACTGTATCGGTAACCCTAAAGCGATAACCTCAGCGATTGACGTCTACCACAGTACGCCCCTGTACGCTGCCCTCGATCAGCCGAGTCGCCGTATCGATAGCCTCCTCGAGGCCGACCTCGTGGGCGATCTCGTCGAGCATACCGGTGTCCAGGACATCGGCCAGGCGCTGCCAGGCCGCCAGACGATCCTCGCGGGGACGCATCACGCTGTCGATGCCGGCAAGGGTCACGCCACGCAGGATGAAGGGGGCGACGGTCGAAGGAAAGTCCATGCCCTGCGCCAGCCCACAGGCCGCGACCACGCCGCCATAGCGGGTGCCGGCGCAGACATTGGCCAGTGTATGGCTGCCCGCCGAATCGATGGCGCCGGCCCAGCGCTCCTTGGCTAGGGGCTTGCCCTTCTCGACGAGTTCGGCCCGATCAAGGATCTCGGCCGCCCCCAGGCGCTTGAGATAGTCCGCTTCCTCCGGACGTCCGGTTGACGCCATGACGGTATACCCCAGCGCGGCCAGCAGCGCGATCGAGAAGCTGCCGACCCCGCCGTTGGCCCCGGTGACCAATACCGGCCCCGAGGCGGGCGTGAGCCCATGTTGCTCAAGCGCCATCACCGACAGCATTGCGGTGTAGCCGGCTGTGCCAATGGCCATGGCCTGCTTGGCCGAGAACGTCTCTGGCAGCGGGATCAGCCAGTCGGCCTTGAGGCGTGCCTTCTGGGCAAGCCCTCCCCAATGCCCTTCGCCGACGCCCCAGCCGTTGAGCAGCACCCGATCCCCGGCCTGGTAGCGGTCGGAATCACTGGATTCGACGGTTCCGGCCAGGTCGACCCCCGGCACCATGGGGAAGCGGCGCACAACGGGCCCCTTGCCGGTAATGGCCAGGGCATCCTTATAGTTGAGCGTGCTGTATTCCACCCGCACGGTCACCTCGCCATCAGGTAACTGCGAGTCGTTCAGTTCCGTCAGCCCCGCACGGTAACCCGCATCGTCCTTCTCGATCAGAATGGCCTTGAACATCACTCCTCCTTTTAGACCGATCGTCTAATATTGGATAAAAAAACTTTCTCTATGACGCCGGCTTATTCTCGTCGGCGAGGTAGACCTGCCAGATAGGCAGTCACAAAGGTATCAAGGGGGTTAGGCGACTCTTGCAGCTTGGCACGCATGACGGCCCCTTCCCAACCGATCCAGAAATAGTCGGCCAAGGCGTCACAATCCGCGTCTGGGCTCAGCACACCTAGGGTTTGCGCCTCGACCAGGCATTGTGCGAGCCGCTGCTGCCAGTCCGCCAGCACCTGCTCGAGCGCGGCGCGATAGCTTTCCGGTAAAAGGCCAACTTCTTGACCCAGGTTGCCCACCAGACAGCCCCGCTGGAAACCATGACGGGCCATGCCCTTCTTGGCATCAGTGGCAAACGCCTCGATACGTGACAACGGCGGCAACGTCTCATCAAGCAAGTAATGGTCGAGTTTGCGGGCGAAATAGGCGGCATACTGCTCAAGTACGGCACGCCCGAACGCCTCCTTGCTCGTGAAGTAATGATAGAAGGAGCCTTTGGGCACGCCTATACGCTTGAGAATACCGTCGATCCCGGCCGCTCTGAAACCCTGCTCGGTGAGCACTTCCAGGCCACTACGGATGAGAGCTGCCCTGGTATCCGGGTTCTCCCGCGCAACGTTGGGCGGTCTTCCTCGACGGCGAATGGTTGGAGTATCTGTCATAGAAAACAATTTAGACCAGTCGTCTATGAATCACAAGCTAGTCATTCCCAGGGCCGCAATCGGCTTATCTCAACTGCGGCTCATGCCATGGGAGGCGACGTATGTGCTCATGTTGAAGCGATTGCCGCGCGCCAATGTTCAAGATAGGAGAGCAAGGCCGGAACCACCGCCAGCACCAGCAGCGTCGAGAAGCCCAAACCGAAGGCGATGGACACCGCCATGGGAATCAGAAATTGTGCCTGCAGAGAGGTCTCGAAGAGCAGGGGCAACAGGCCACCGATGGTGGTCAGCGACGTCAGCAGTACCGCCCTCACCCGCTGCACAGCGGCCTCTACCAATGCCGCATTGATATCCAGGCCCTTGTCTCGCTGCTGGCGGTAGAAGCTCACCAGAATAATGGCGCTATTGACCACAATGCCGGAAAGGCCAAACAGCCCGAACAACGATAGAATCGTGAGATCGATGCCCAGCGCCCAGTGCCCCAGCAGCGCTCCCACCAGCGCAAAAGGAATGATCGCCATCACGATGAGTGGCAGGCTCCAGGAGGCAAACACCCAGGCCAGCACCACGAACATCAGCCCCAGCCCCATGACCAGGCCGGTACGCATATCACCGAGCGTATCGCGCTGATCCGCGGAGCGACCCTCGAAGCTGTAACGAAGACGATGCTCCTGCGCCAGCTGAGGTAATACCTGGGCTTCGAGGCTTGCGAGCACCTTGTCGCTTGAGGTGACAGCCTGGTTGAGAACCGCGGTCACTTCGACTGCAAGCTGACCATCGGCATGCCGCAGCGCCTCGAAACCCTGACGGTACGACATATCCATCACCTGCTGGAGGGGCACGAAGCGTCCATCATCGAGGCGGATCGTCAGCTGAGATAAGCTACTCAACTGCTCACGCTGCGCCCGGGGCAGCAAGACCCTCACCTCGATCTCATCGGCACCATCCTGAAATTTCTGCACCAGGCGGCCGTCGAAGGCCGCGCGAAGCTGGCGCCCCAGTGACGCCGTGGTCAGTCCCAGTGCCTCACCTCGAGGACTCAATGAATAGATCAGTTGCTCACGCCCCCACGGCATGTCGTCGTTGGTATCGAGGACACCGGGCAGGTTGCCTAGCGATGCGGCAAGCGAGGTGGCCGCCTGCTTGAGCTCCGTCGCATCGTTGCCGGTCAGGCGAATATTGACATCTTCCCCCGGCGGCCCCGCGCGTCGTTCACTGATACTCAAGTTATCCAGCCCTGGCGGAAGCTCAATGCGCTTACGCCAGGTGGCAATGAACTGGCTATTGCGTACCTCGCGGACATCCGGAGACACGAGCTCAAGGCGCATCGCGCCGACCTGATCTCCTGTGCGACTACCGCCACCATCATCGAGACTACTGCCGTGTAGCGTTACGGCATGCAAGACCAGCGGCTGATCAAAGCTCTGTTCGGTCTCGTCCAGCGTCTCTTCCAGATGAGCCATGAAACGATCCACGCGTTCTCGCTCAGTCCCTGAGACGAAGCTGGCATTGGCATAGAGAATGCTGGATTCCGGCGTCGGGAAGAATTCGAAGCTAATCCGGCCGCCGGCCAAGAGGCCCACCGTGACAAGCACCAAGGCCACCCCCGACGCAATAGTGCCCGCACGGTAGCGCAAGGTCAGGACAGAGAAGGCGCGAAAAGGCCCTTCACGGAAGCGTTCGAAGCCTTTATCGAAGCGCTCACGCAATCGCGTGACGGGATGTGGCCGACGACCCACAGGGGCCGGCTGGAAGGCATGGCGCAAATGCGCCGGCAGCACGATGAAGCACTCAATCAATGAGGCCACCAGCACGCAGATCATCACCACAGGAATATCGACCAGAATGTTGCCGATCACGCCACCGACAACCAACAACGGCATGAAGGCCGCCACAGTGGTCAAGGACGAGGCCAGCACCGGCCAGACCATTCGCTTTGCCGCCCCCTCCGAGGCGAGATGAGAGGCCTCGCCGAGCCGGTAATGCGCATCGGCATCCTCACCGACCACAATGGCATCATCGACGATGACCCCCAGCGCCATGATCAGCGCAAACAGCGATATCATGTTGATCGACCCGCCGATCCCCCACAGCACGGCCAATGCCGCAAGAAAGGCGGTCGGAATGCCGATAGCGACCCACAAGGCCACCCGACCGGGCAGAAACAAATACAAAAGCACCATCACCAGCAACAGACCGCCCAACCCATTGCCGACCAGCAGAGAGATGCGGTCGTCGATCAACTGCCAGCTCTCATCATAGGTCTCAAGGGTAACTGACGGTGGCAGGGTCGGTCGGGTCTTTGCCAACCACTCTTCGAGTAGCTGAGCCGCTTCCAGGGAGTTACCGTTCTCGGCACGCTGCAGCAACAGCTCGACCGCTCGCGAACCCGACCGCGTCAGCGTGGTTTGCCCGTCCTGAGGCTCCTGGCGAAGCGTGGCAATATCGCCCAGGCGCAGCAGTGTCTGTTGATTGGCAATGACAGGGAGTTCGGCAAATGCCTGGGGGTCACGTCGCTGCTCAACCGACCTCAACTCTCGGGTACTGTCCTGTTGCCCCATGAGACCCGCGGGCAGATCACGGGACAGGCCCTGCACGCGATCAGCGATCTGATCGAGACTAAGTCCCAGGGCCATGAGTCGCTCGGCGGGCACCTCGATACTGATCTGTTGCTCAGGCAAGCCATTGATTTGCAATCGGTCGATACCGGCTTGCAGCAACTCGTTCTCAAAGCGATGGGCGAGCCGGCGCAGTTCCGCCGGCGCCAGATCGCCGTGTATCAACAGCCTGGCGATCGGATCATAACGGGCGACCCGAATCACCTGAGGCTCTTCGGCATCGTCGGGCAGATTGGTGAACTCATCGACCTGCTGACTGACATCATCCAGCGCAATGATGGGATCAACGCCTTCGTTGAACTCGAGCGTCAGACTCGAGATCCCCTGAGCCGAGGTCGACGTCATGCGCTTGAGGCCATCCACACTCTTGATCCGCTGCTCAAGCGGAACGGTGATGCCTTCCTCGACGTCTTCCGCAGATGCACCGCTCCAGACGACCCGCACGCTGACCACGTCCAACTCAAACGTCGGGAAGAACTGAATGTTCATGCGCAACAGGGCCAGCGAACCGCCAAGTAGCATCATCAGCATGATGAGATTGGCTGCCACCTTGTGGTGGACGAAGAAACCGATGATGCCGCGACGCTCACTCAAGGCGAGACCTCCTCACCGCCGCTCGCGTCCAACGCCTTGCCATCATCGACCAGCAAACCATCGACAGCGTTAGGCAGATGGGTTGTCACCACGCGCTGGCCCGTCGCCAGATCTGCCCCTTGCACCAGTAGCCAACGCTCCCCCGCGCTCGCCTGTGTTTGACCCGACACTGAGTCAGGCACAACCGTCTCGCCCAGAACCCTGACGCTCAGTCGTTCGAGCCGATTTTCATCGATGAGATAAAGCGTATCGTTGCCGTATAGGCTGCTGTAGGGGACAGCCAGCGTATCCGCAACCGGAGGCAACTCGAGCAGCACGGATAGCATGCTACCGGGACGTACCTGACCGCCCCCGCTGGCAACCGTTGGATCTGCAACAATCGAAAGGATCGCCTCGGTACCGGCGGGGTCGCCCTCGCCGGCCAAGCGTTCCAGGCGCAATTCTATCTCTCGCTCAGGCACTTGCGCACGAAGCGACAGCCCGTCTCGCAGCGCCATCACTATCTCGTCCTGATACCGATTAGGCACCCGCGCTCTTAGATCAAGCCCGGTCACGGGGTAGACACTCAACAAGGCCACGCCACTGGCAACACGATCACCAGGTGCCACCTCAACACGGGTTATCACACCATCGAAGGGGGCCATCACACGGCTACGTTCGGCATCTCGCTTTGCGGCATCAAGGCCCGCCTGCGCTCGGTCGAGCTGGGCCTCGAGGCGATCAAGACGCGTCGGATGCTCGGCTAGAGCACGCTGACGGTGGGTGATGGTCAGCTGAGCTTGATCTTCCCCTTCACGGGCATCATCAAGCTCGGACTGGGAAAGCAGGTTGCGAGAGGCCAGCGAACGCGCACGCTCTAGTCGGCGCTGCGCGTTGCCGAGTATCGCCTGCTCACGCGACAGGGCCTGCTGATCATTGGCATAGCGGATGCTCTCGCTCTCGATCTGCGCCTTAAGGTCTGCGACCTCGGCGCGGGCCTGTGTCAGCGGCGGCTGGACATCGGCCTCATCGAGGGCCACCAGTAATTCCCCCTCCGCCACACGCTGCCCGTCGTGCACCGGGCGCGAAGCGATCCGCCCCGAAAGAGGCGCGGTCACGGTAATCAAGTCGGGTGCCACCACGTTTCCATAAAGCGGCACGACAGGGCGATGTTCACCCAGCTTCACGGGCATTGATGCCACGCGCCAGCTACGTTCTTCAGCGGTTACCTCGACCGGAGCCGGCGCCGTCATTTTGAGATACAGAAATACCAACCCTCCCAGCGCGAGGATCAGCAAGGGAATGATTCGCTTCAACACGGGGCCCCCATCGAGCCGGCTATATCATGGTGCGATCATACAGCCTATCGCCGTCTCTCGCGCTGAGACACTGCATTCACTCATCATCCGCTTAACCTTGGAGACGAAGAGGCTGGCCTCACGTTTATAGCCCCTTCACTTATGCGGTTGCCTTGATGTGTATCAATGCGACCATGGACACATCAGGCCATCCTAGACAGCAATTATCTGGCAACCGTTGAACTCGGCTGCTTTTCATCAAGGAGGACGCTTCATGAAGGCATTGGTATTCAATGGCCCCGGAAAACGCAACTGGGAAGAAAGGCCGCGACCAACGCTTCAAGAACCCACGGATGCCGTGATACGCATCACCCATACCACTATCTGTGGTACCGATCTGCATATCCTTAAGGGCGACGTGCCCGCCGTGGAGTCTGGACGCATTCTGGGTCATGAAGGCGTCGGAGTGGTCGAGGAAATAGGCGAAGGCGTGAGCAACCTTCGTGTGGGCGACGAAGTATTGATCTCCTGCATCACCTCATGCGGTCGCTGCGACTACTGCAAGCGAGGGGTGTACGCTCACTGTCGCGACGGTGGCTGGATACTCGGCCACCTGATCGACGGCACCCAGGCCGAATATGTACGGATCCCGCACGCTGATAACAGCCTCTATCCGCTACCTGAAGAGATGGATCGTGCCGCGGCCGTCATGCTCAGCGACATCCTTCCCACCGGGCACGAGATCGGCGCGCTGAATGGCGAAGTTAAGCTGGGTGATAGTGTGGCCATTGTCGGTGCCGGCCCCATCGGCCTGGCGGCACTGATGACCTCACGCTTCTATTCTCCGGCGCAGATCATCATGATTGACCCGGACGAGAACCGCCTGAAGATGGCCAAGCAACTAGGCGCTACCGACACCATTGCTCAAGACCCGCTGGAGGCCATCGACAAGCTGACCGGTGGCGAAGGCGTGGACGTCGCCATGGAAGCAGTGGGTATCCCGGAAACCTTCGATATCTGTCAGCGCATTGTTCGCCCAGGCGGCCACATCGCCAATATCGGCGTGCATGGCAAGAGCGTCGATTTCCAGCTACAGGATCTGTGGATCAAAAACATCACCCTCAGGACAGGCCTGGTGAACACCGACACCATTCCGGTACTGATGCGGGTTGTCGAGAGTGGCGGCGTCGAACCAGCCGGTCTGGTGACGCATCGTTTCAAGCTCAACGAAATCGAGAAAGCCTACGATATCTTCAGCGAAGCGGCGAAGGAGCACGCCATCAAGATGCTGCTGACCGTAGAGTGAAGGGTGATGAGCCATGATGTTCTAAACGCTGGCAGCGCTGCTGCCAGCTTAAATGTTCGTTTCCATGGCCTACATCAGTATCAGAGCACCGAAATAAAATCTGTCAGACGGCCTTCATCGGAGAGGTCGCCATAGAGCAATCGACGATTCCCTTCCGCATCAATGTGCAACAGTGCAGGGGTGGCGAAGATGCCAAAATCGATGGCCTGTTGCGGTTCTCGCAGAAGATCGATCTCGTGCACTGGCGCAAGATCGGGGCAGGTTGCTGCGAGCGCCGCTGACAGGTTGCGGTGGGCTCGTCGGGAACGCGGCGCATCGCCAGCAAGGAAAAGGACAAGCGAACTCTCGTTTTGCTGGTTATCGTCGGCAAGTGGCTTATTCACTGGTCGAGTCCTCCCTGACCTGGATCCCGGTGTCGCAGTATGCTGTTGTCGTGAAGGTCCGTTTCCTGATCGCTTGCCGTCTGATCATGATGCTCGAAACTCAGTTCTTCCTGGAGTCGCTGAAGCTCCTCCTGCCCATGCTGAATCATAGTGCGGGTCTTGCTGATTTCCCGTTCCAGTCGTTGCTGCTGGCGAAGCCGTTCCTGGGCCCGGTGCTTGCGTGCCGCGGCCTCCTCACTCTCTTTCTGCAGGCGTGCCGTACCCATCAGCACTTCGCTGCCAAAGGGATAGGTATCGGCAAGATCAATGCCTTCGTGGCTCAGGAGCATCTCCCGGACCTGGTTGGAGTGCCCCGTTCCCCGCGACTTGACGACCGATAGCGAGCGATTGCGCTCGCCCAAGTTAATCTGGTAATTCAACACAATCCAGGTATCGGCAAGCGTCGAGGCATGACTCAGACTGGATTCGCTTGAAGGCTCTTCCGACTCGGACAGCGAGGTAAGCATGGTAGTAATGCCGCGAGTGCGTGTCACGGCAATCAAGCGCTCCAGGGCAAGGAACGCATCTTCGGCACCCGACGACTTGAGTAGTGCCGAGGCGGGATCAATGACCAGGCAGTCTGGCTTGAAATCATCAAGCAGCCCCAGTAGCGCCATGTAGTGCTCTTCGACCAGGCCATCCCAGCTCGCGCGGGCAACAACCTTCAGAAGACCGCTGTCGATGGGTGTCTGCAGGTCGATACCCACGGTGGCAACATTGCGCACGATCTGGCGGGCGAACTCGTCAAAGCTTATCAGAAGTGCCCGCTCTCCCCGTCTGGCAGCAGCCGCAACGAAAGCCGCCCCCAGGGTGGTCTTGGAGGTGCCGGGCTTGCCGGAAATCAGCGTAATCGAGCCGCTGTAAACGCCGCCTCCGAGTAACTTGTCGAGGCGCTGGATGCCAGTGCCAAGGCGTTTACCGGCAGCCGGCACTGCCTCGGCGTTGAAGGTATCGGCATAGGGCAGATGAATGCCGGCGCTGTCAATCAGCATGGCAAGCTCATCAGGGTTATGACGAGTCCCCCGATACTTGGCGATACGAAAACGCCGATTGAGGCGCTTGTCCACCAGAATGCTCGACAGCACGAGGATGGTGGACAGCATGAACTCAATGCCGGTGAGATGGTCTGGCTGGGGGCGATCATTCCCACTGTGTTTGCCGGTCAGGATCAGGGAGTAGCCGTTGTCGATACACCAGTCATTGATTTGGGCGATCTGATCAATGGCTACCTGGCTGTCGGGCTGGCGACGCAGCAATTGATCGATCCCGTCGAGGACTATCCAGGTTCCGGCCACGCGCTTGACGCAAAGGTCCAACATGGCGATAAGGCTTTCGATATCAAAGGCCCCGGAAAACTCGGCCCGCCGCATCGGCTGGCCATCGATGATCTCGCAACGCGATGATTCCCGAAGCTGCGGCCCCCAACAAAAGGCATCGGCATTGCGCAATATCTGTGCGCGAGATTCCTCGAAGCTCATGAAAACACCGCCCTCCCCTCGTTCCAGGGCACTGGCGAGTATCTGGAGGCCGATAATGGTCTTGCCGCAACCGGGTTCGCCGATCACCAGCGTCGCGCCGCCAGCCGGCAGCCCGTCATGAGTCACTGTATCTAGGTCATGGATACCGGTGGGGCGCTTGACGAGGCCCTGCTCCGCTGCTATTTCGGTATCGCTCATGCTATCTCCTGCGGAAAGATCGCTCTCGATAGGATCTTCTACGTAAATGTGGCATCTGGGATTGCGTTCAGGGGCAGACGCGAGCGCTTCTCCAGTAACCAGCGGAAGTCTTCCACTTCAAGCGGCATGCCATAATAGTACCCTTGGCCGATCCGGCACCCCAGTTCGAGCAAAACATCACGCACGGCATTATTTTCCACACCCTCTGCCACCGTGTCGGCACCCAGTACCCGGCTGATGCCCAGGATCATCGACACGATATCGCGATTGTAGGATTCTTCAATGAGCCCCCTCACAAAGCCCATGTCGATCTTGATCTCATCGAAGGGGTACTGCTGGAGGTAGAGCAGCGATGAATAGCCGGTACCGAAGTCGTCCAGGGAGAGCCGTACACCAAGCGCATGCAGATCATTGAGCTGCTTACGCAGCGCCTGGGATTCCTCACTGAATATGCTCTCGGTGATTTCGAGTGTCAGTGATGATGGGACAATGACATGCAACTCAAGGGCCTGGCGAACCGTGGAAGCTAGATCGCCGCGCAGAAGCTGTTCCACCGAGACGTTCACCGAGACGTTGACCAGGTCGAGTCCTGCGTCCTGCCATTCGCGCAGATGGCGGCAGGCCTCAAAGATCACCCACTCGCCAATCGGACCGATCAATCGGCTTTGCTCGGCAATGGAGACGAACTGCCCCGGCATCAGCATGCCACGCTCGGGATGCACCCAGCGGATCAATGCCTCGCAGCCAATCACGTTGCCGGTCGACAGGTTTACCTTGGGCTGGTAATGCAGCTCGAACTGGTCATCGTCCAGGGCTCGGCGGAGCTCCCGGGTTAGGTCTATGCGCTGCTGGGCAAGTCGGTCCATTTCCTTGTCGTAACGGTGGAAGTCGTTGCTATACAGCCGGCGGTTCTCGTGTAAGGCGATCTCCACCTCGTGAAGCAGCGTTTCGGCGCTGCGTTTCTCTTCACCTAACAGGGTATACCCCCCGCGCGCTGCAACTTCGATGGCCAGCCCACAAAGATGCAACGGCTGGTGTAAGATACTGGCCAGTTTGTCGAGATGCTCGTGGATACGAGAAGCATCATCAACAGGCATCAAGACAATGAACTGGTCACCGCTGATGCGGCCGATCAGGACATCATCCGATAGGTGCTCTTCAAGGCGACGTGCCATCTCGATGAGCAAGCGATCACCGGCCTCGTAGCCATGCGCATCGTTGACGTTGCGCATCTCCTTGATGTCCAGCAGCGCGATCATGGTCTGCGGGTTCCAGCCATACCGCTCAATGTGGCGTGAAGCAGCTTCTGTGAAGCCCAAACGATTGACCAGGTCGGTCAGCGGATCCCGGTAGGCCTGGCGGGCAAGCTGTGCTTCCTGCTCGTGCTGCTGCGTGATGTCCTGCTGGATGCCGATGTAGTGAGTGCAGTCTCCTTCCGCGCTGAATACAGGACTCAACGAGAGGTGGTTCCAGAAGGTCGTGCCGTCCTTGCGGTAGTTTAGCAGGATGGTATCGACATACTGCTGCGCACCGATGGCTCGGTGGATAGCCATGACCGCCTCGGGATCGGTGTCAGGACCCTGCAGGAAGCGGCAATTGCGACCCAGCACCTCGTCGGACGGATAGCCGGTAAGGGTATAGAAAGCGTCGTTGGCATACACCAGTGGCATGTCAGGATGACTGGCATCCGCCATCACCATCCCATTGGGTGTAGCCTGGATGCCTCGCTCAAGCAGGTAGCGGGTTTCTTCTTCCTGTTTTTGACGCGTGACATCACGGCAAACGCCATAAACCCCTACGACCTCACCGTCCACGGATACCGGGAAGTTGAGGACTTCAAGCTGAACGGCATAACCATCTCGATGCCGGCCTATGGTTTCGTACTGGCGCGACCCGCCTCGTCGGGCGATATCGAAACAGGACTGGGTAAACTCACGGTAGCCGGGATCCACGAAGTCATTGAAATGGCGCCCGATTATCGTCTCTTCGGGGTATCCCGTGATACGCGTAAGTGCCGAGTTACTACGCTGAAAGTGCCCCTCCAAATCGAATTCATAGACGCCATCGGGATGGTTCACAAATAGCGAGCGATGCCACTCGGACAATGTCCGATGGTTGATAGCGTCACGGTTACGCACAATGGCTAGAGCCATCAGCGCTGCGGCCTGCTTCAGTCGGCAACGCCCCATATCAGTAGAGTGGCGAGGCTCGCGAAAATAGAGACTAAAGGTACCTAGTAGCTCGTCATCAGCTGTCAGTACAGGGATTGCCCAGCAGGATCGTAACCCCTCGCGCTCAGCAGCAGCGCGGAACGTCGGCCAACGTGGGTCAGTGCGGATATCTTCGGTGATCACCGGCTCAAGGCAGAATGCCGCGCAGCCGAAGGCGGCCATTTCTGGGCCAATGGGAACGTCTTGGAGAGATTGCTGAAAGGCCGGCGAAAAATCTTGGTTGGGAGTGAGACTCAGCGTCTGACGACTGGCGTCGAAGCGCATGAAAGCCACAATGGCATCAGGGAGTTGCACTTCGACCCCGCGAGCAATGGCCGCCAATGTTTCATCAAGCGGGGCCTGCTGCGCGATCCGTTCGTGGACCTCCTGCTGCGCCTCCATTAGTTTCATTTCATCGAGCACTCCCACGCCTCCATGTGCCAAGGGTAGCCGACGAACTAGTTTACCTAGTCATATAGCATGATAATGGAGGAGCTTCTATTAATAGGCAAGGCTCGTTTTTTAAACTGGAACCATGATTTACTGCGTAAAAGTACGTAACCAAAAGTAATGGCACTTCTTGATTATTGGAGATTGTGCTTGGTCAGCTTTTTGGCATTTCTTTCTGATACAACCATTAGCCATGCATCTTAATTCTGAAAGCCCCAAGCCTTCCCCTTCCAATAAAGCGTTCTTCGACGTTCATGTGGATTTGGCCTGATCGAACAGGGCGACCCGATGCTTGGCCGCCTGGTTGCCGTTTTCCAGGTCTTCAAGACCGCCCAACGCATGCCTTTGGTCCCCTTCTCATGGCGTTCCTTTTTGCGAACCTCGTCCAGCGCCTTGGTGAAGGTCTGCACGGTGTGAACACCGTGACATAACGCGTACCTCCCTGAGACGTGGTCTCATTCACTCCGAAGGTGGCTACGGTGGTAGATGCGGCGCCAAAGCGCCGGCCTATATTGCACTGCACAAACCTTCTTGCTATTGTGCAGTGCAGTAGAGAGGGTATCTCCCGTTCCACGACATTCAGAACATTGGAGGTTCCCATCATGACCAATTTCTTCGCATTCGACGCCAAGCAGTTTGACACTGCCCAGTTCGAGCCCGTGTTCTTGGTCCCGGCACGCGCCTTCGCCGTCCTATCCATCGGCGTCACCGAGAAGCTGGTTAATGCCCAGCTCGACGCTACCAAGGCCTATCCCGACACCGATTTGACGCAGCTGCGTAGCCTGGTGGAGATCAAAGACGCCGCGGGCCTGCAAAGCTACCTGGAAGGCCAGCAGACTGTTGCCAAGGAACTCACCGAGCGCCTGAAGAGCGATGCCGGAAAGGCGATAGCCCTGCAGCAGGAGTTCGTTCAGGAAAGCCAGCAGCAGACCGAAAGCAGTGTGAAGCAGGCCCAAGAAGGCCTCCAGCAGCCCCCTAAGACCGCGACCAAAGCGGTCAAGGAAACCGCTCCCAAGGCCACCCGCGGACCACGGTCACGCCAGGCCCCAGGCCGCCGATTCATGATCGGCGGCCTCTTGGTATATGAGCAATGGAGTTAGGCGATTGCGATAGACTTGCCCGAGTTCGACACTTCCAGCCCGTTTTGGGCCTGAAACTGGCACATGGGGACTGAAAATTTCAGTGAGTTAGAAACTCTCTGCCAGAGTTTCTGTAGTGACGCGTTTCGAGCAGTTTCCTTTCAGCTCAGACCAGTTGCAACCCCTCAGGAAAAACCCCGTTTTTATATATGGTAGTAATTCTATTGGCGGGCCGGAGAAAAGATGGATAAGCTGAAAATTATTTCTGATTTGATGGGGCGTGCTGTTTATGGGCTCATCAGCTTGAGCCTGGGCATTATAAGTCTCACAATGATGGGCGTTGCCTTATGGGATATATGGCTCTCGGTACATGAAAGAACCTTGCTTGTTGCAGCCCTTCTTAACGCCATCGGCTTGATCGTGATTGGGATGGCTGTATTTGATGTATCCAAATTCCTGTTGGAGGAAGAGGTTTTTAGCAGCAGCGCTACAAAGTCGCCCGCAAAACAGAGAGGGGCTTTGTTAAAGTTCCTCGTCATAATTGCCATTGCCATAAGCCTTGAGTCCTTGGTGTTCGTGTTTGACGCTGGGACAAAAGATATTACTACGTTGATCTACCCCACTTTCTTGTTGATTTCATCTGTTTTTGTGGTAGTAGGCCTTGGCGTGTATCAGAGATTGACTCGTGATGATGAAAAATAAGTGAATGCAAAAAACGTCGAAGAGCCTTGAAGTGGGCCCCTTTGTTCAGACTACCTGACAGGCCATCTAAGTTCGGATCGGGTCATCATCAGCGTCAGGCCGCATTGTTCAGTGGTTGAGGGAAATACAGCTCATCGGGTGTCGCATCGTCCAGCCCCTGGCGAGGCCGCTCCTGATTGTAGCAGGTGAAGTAGTGGCCGACGTCCGGGAGCCCAGCGATCAGTTGATGGACATCGGGAGTTTGCAAAATAGACGTCATGTGCCTTTCCGGTTATAAAACCTGGCAAACGGAACAATGAGGAACATATGATTTCGATGTCGGCTGCAGTTTGAGACGCCGCCATCAGATTATTTGACGCTCTTACCACAGGTAAATCACGAGTCGGCACCCTAGGCTCTGTCCGAAAAGTCGACGAGCGAAGGATAGACAAGGCAAAAAATCAGCGAAAAACGGACCGGGCTCGCGTTCGAGTTTACAGGCGGTAAATGAGTATTTTGACCGGGCTCGCGCACGAGCTGGTTTTTAACACCGTATAGCCGAGCACAGACACTTTTCAGACATGGCCTAATACTACAGTCGTAATTGAATAAGCTACAATGCATGTGATTGATACGGAAGCAATTACACGGTGAAGGATGCAGGAAATCGATCTCTCTGTCTCAGTATTGTTGGATGATCTGGCAGATCAGTTAGGCCCGCTCTTTCCGCGCTCTGAAACGCGCGATCGTGCCTTACGCTACATTCAGGGGTTGCTCAGTCAGTGCGAACGCAAGAATAGCTGGCATCTTGCCGAGTGGCTCGGCGATGCCAGCCCAGATGGGGTGCAGTACCTGTTGGATCGTGCCCGCTGGGATGCGGAAGCGGCACGCGATGTCCTCCGCCAGTGGGTCATCGATACGTTGGGGTCGCCTGACGGTGTCTTGGTCCTGGACGAGACCGGCTTTGTCAAGAAAGGTCAGCACTCGGCCGGCGTGCAACGCCAGGCGAGAGTAGGCGGTTACCTCGCAAGGCTTACCGACAGGGCTCCATGCATATGGCACCGATGATGATTGTGAAAAGCCTGATTCATCAAAGTAATAGAGCTCATGCTCGCCCTGGTCTTCTCGCTGGTGAAGCGCCTTGAGAAGGCCCTGAGTATTGCGAAAATCCGTTTCGTCACGCCGCGCCTTGAGTGAGTGCCGAATCCGCTTGAAGCTGAAGTCATTTTTTTTTCAACGCCCGGCGAAGGGTCACCGTGCTGACCGTTTTGCCGGTCTCTTCTTGAAAGCGGGCCTGCAAGGACCGAATCTGATGGGGCTGTTCGGCAACCAGTTCCTGCAATCGCTGGTGGTCATCCGCATCCAAGACCGGCGTTCGTCCACTGCGCGGTTTATCGATGAGCCCATCAAGTCCTGATGCTTCCCACTGCTTGAGCCATCGCGACACAGCATCACGGCGAACCTGCAGTATTTCACTGATTTGATTGATCGTATGGCCTTTATCACTTAGCAGGATGGCATGAGCACGCCGCCGTAAGGCGCGCTTCTCACCATGGTGATAGGCCGAGGTCAGCGTTTGCTGTTCAGAGTCAGTGAGAGGGGCAACGAAGCGCCTTGCCATGGGGTCATCCGTGTCAGAAATCCTAGCGCAATTATGCACGAAAACTTAAGATAAAGCACTTAATAAAAGGCATTAGAGCGCCCGCTCCACCGCTTTGATTCGTCAATTGCCGAGGCCACTGCACCTGCTAGACGAACGTTCAGCACCAAGAAATGACGTCACTGCGTAGAACCGCACGCTAGCCTAGTCAGCCAAGTCGAGAGCGGGACAGCTATCAACTTAGCTTTCTAGTAACCGTGCAGTGGCACACATCACCGTCGATGCTATCAATACGAACAACAACTGTTCGATCTTCGGCCGGATCTTCGGTAAACAGGAGCCAAGTATTGGAGTCGAGAGCGCGCACATATTCCCTGCCCACCTCAGGCCCCTTCACCTGATCCGTGCCAATCTTTGTGGTCATGCCAACCTCAAGTTGTCTTATATCTTGCATGAACTTCTCCTATGTCAAGCCTGGACTCATAGAGTAACCGCAGCACTTTGGCCCACGAGGTAGAGGCAGGAGGGCCGGTACCCTTCTCGGCCCACCGTCCAAAGTGAAGCAGAGCATGGGATACCGACAGCTGCCCCAGACCCAACGATACCAGATCTATGCCCGTCATGACCTGGGCATGAGCCGACGTCAGATCGCCAGAGAGCTTGGCATCCACAACAGCACGGTCAGCCGGGAGCTGCGCCGCAACGCCGCCGACAGCGGTTACGATCCTGAGCAGGACTGCGGAAAAGGCAAGCAGCGAGCGGTAATCGCGGTTTCGGATGACTCCTTTAACGATCTCGGCATCAAGGTCTAGGTAGTCGTGAACGAGTGCGTTGCGTAAGCCTATGACTTTGTTCCATGGTGTTTGGCTACTGTCATGTCCCTGACTCTGAAGTTTGTGAAATGCCTGACATGCATCACTGGGAACCACCATGGCAAGGGACTTCAGGCGTTGCTTGGCGATGCGGATACAGGCCTCTATTAATAGTTGGAGGTTGGTTGCGTTCTGCGGCTCGGTAGAGCAGGGCATTGAGGCCGCCAGGCTGGTGTTCTGCCTGGTATAGCAATTCCAGTTCTTCGGCGATGGTAGCCAGGTGCTGCGCTTATTGCTTGAATTCAGGATCAACAGACAGCGTCATGTATGATTACGGTTTTTAACGACTCGCCTTGCCAGTGACATTCCGATAGCGGCACCGGTTAACTGAGCGTAAGTAGTAATGCCTGCATAGATAAGCTCTGAATGCGTATGGGTGGAAATATACTCTGCGGGAATAGCGGACAAGGTTGCTATGGCAGCAAATAAGAACCCCCATGCTGCGCTGTGAAACCATGCAAAAAATACAACAGGTACCATGTAAGGGAGCACGAACAACAACGGGTTTTCAGCATGAAAATTGTATATTGCCAACCCCACCAGCCAGGCGAGGAAAAACAATATGTGGGTGACAAAACTTGACTCTAAACAACGCAACCTCATGGCATATCTGCCCTGATTGACTCTAGGTATGGCCATGAGTAAAGCATACCTTACGAAAAGATCAGGAGTATAAACCCTGCATTTTTACGAAATTTTTACGATCAAAGCCCTTGCATGTTTACCGTACCAGCCTAGTGTTACAGCATTTACCTTTGCCGACCTTCACCCATCCAAATGATCAAGGGCCATCATGATAGAAAAGCAACAGTTTATTGTTATCGGCTTGGGCATTTTTGGCACCACCATTGCACGCGAGCTAACCCAGCTAGGACACGACGTGCTTGGGATTGATAATGACGAGCAGCGCGTTGATCGGCTAGCGAATGACATCACACAAGCTGTCATTGCCGACGTTACGGACGAAAATGCTCTCGTGGAGCTCAATGCCGGGACCTATGATGTGGCCGTGGTAGCCATCGGGCGAAATGTGGAAGCCACCATGCTGGCAACGCTTCAACTCAAGGAGCTTGGCGTAAAAAAAATATGGGCAAAGGCACTGACAATTCCCCATCACCGCATCTTAGAGCGCCTTGGTGCGACGCGCGTTATTGCACCAGAGTATGAAATGGGAGTTCGAATTTCTCAGGAGCTCAACTACCCCATGGTGCATGATTACCTAGGTCTCAATGATGATTATTTTGTTGTTGAGTTTCAGACCACGGAAGACCTGATAGGAAAAACCGTTGGCGAGATCATTGATGGTGTTAACGTTAATGCGCTTGTTGTGAAGCGTCGCCAAGAGGTTCATGCACCGCCCGATAATAGCTGGGAAGTGCTTGAAGGAGACCGTCTTGTTCTTGGCGGATGGTTGGAAGAGCTGAGAAGACTTGTCAAGAACCTATGACTGACATGAGGATTGACAAGGCACCTCCCCCGCAAAAAGGGAGATGGAAAAACCGTAGGCGAAGCATCAAACCGCCACATCTATTGCTTCAGGCATTCATCGTACTGATTGGGATAGGGTCATGCTTGCTGAAACTGCCCATCGCCACGGTAACGCCTATTAGCTGGATGGAAGCAGCGTTCACGGCAACCTCGGCAGTAACCGTGACGGGGCTGGTTGTCGTCGACACAGGTAACCAGTTCACCACCTTTGGACAGCTGATCATACTTTGCCTGATTCAACTCGGTGGACTGGGGCTGATGACATTTGCCGTGCTCACAGCACTGGCACTTGGTTTCAAGTTACGACTCAAGCACCAGCTTGTCGCGCAGGAAGCCTTTAATGAAGTCTCTCTCAAGACTGCCAGGCGAGCGGGACAATCCATTGCTTTCTTTGCACTTACCACCGAGGCCATTGGCATCCTGTTGCTTGCTACGTTCATGGTTCCCGAACTGGGATGGCAAGAGGGCCTTTACCAAGCACTCTTCTATGCGATTTCTGCTTTCAACAATGCGGGATTCGCCCTCTCCCCGGACAGTCTATCGGCTTATGTCAGCCACCCAGGCATCAGCCTTTCTGTTACTGCGCTATTCATCACCGGTGGCCTGGGTTATATCGTCACCATGGAGGTGCTGGAGAAAAGACGCTGGAGCCAGCTTTCGGTCTACGTAAAGGTCATCCTCATTACCACAGTGGTGCTCAACGCTTCCGCCGTTGTGGCCATCCTGGTTCTTGAGTTTAACAATCCCAGTACGCTGGGTGCACTGGATGGGCTTGGCAACAAGCTGTTGGCCGCCTGGTTTCAGGGTGTCACACCAAGGACAGCTGGTTTCAATACATTAGATATTGGTGCCTTGACGGCTGGCACCACCGTATTGATGCTGCTGCTCATGTTCATTGGCGGCGCCCCCAACTCAACCGCCAGCGGGATAAAGATCTCGACATTCTTCATCCTGATCACCGCAACGCGCTCCTTCCTCAAGGGCAACCTGGTCATCAACTTCTTCGGCCGGTCACTGAGTCGTGAGACCCTACTGAAAGCATTGGCTACCACGACCATTGGAATGGCCACGATTTTCATGGCGGTATGGATGCTGGCCATCCTGGTAGAAGACGACTTCATGGATATTGCTTTCGAAGTGGTGTCTGCGTTCGGAACTGTCGGTTTATCCCGTGGCACAACAAGCGAGCTCGGTACTGCTGGCCAGTTAATCATCATGGCCGTCATGCTGATCGGGCGCTTGGGCCCTCTTACGCTGGGCTATACCTTGACGATCCGGCGAAAGACAAATATCCGATATGCGACCACCGAGTTTCCCGTGGGTTGAGTAAGCCCATAGGTGGGGCCGTAGCGGGAGGCAGGTGGCAATGTCCTGTCTAGATTTTACGGATTTTTTAGATGGACCTGTGATGCCATAACGTCTTTGCCCCATGTCAGATGGCATAACCGTAACGAGTTGAGGAGGCTGCCATGTTCGAGAGCGTACTCCGGGAGCATTGGCTCAACTGGGCGCCAATCCTCAAGGTGCTCTCCGTTCTGTGGCTAGTCCTAGCTGTCTTCATGGCAGTGCCCTGGCTAGTGCTGGTCATCGAGGAAGACCCCGATGCAAGAGCCTTCGCCCTCTCCATCGGCATCGTACTGGCCGCAGTGACCATCAGCTGGCTTGCAACGCTGCGTGTAACAAGCGCCCTCAAGCCGTGGCAAATGTTTCTCGTCACCACGCTTAGCTGGGTGAGTATCAGTACCTTTGCTAGCCTACCGTTGATACTGGGAGCCCCGCAGCTCTCCTACACCAACGCCGTTTTTGAATCAGTATCGGCGATTACCACGACCGGCTCTACAGTACTATCAGGCATTTACCAGCTTTCCGATGGCCTCAAGCTATGGCGTGGCATCATGCAGTGGCTGGGCGGTATCGGCATCATCGTCATGGGTATCGCCATATTGCCGTTCCTCAAGGTAGGCGGCATGCGGCTGTTCCACACCGAGTCCTCCGACTGGTCGGACAAAATCATGCCACGAACCGGCGGTATCGCCATGGCCACACTGTTAATCTACATCGGGTTCACCGCGCTCGCCATGCTGTCCTACTGGTTGGGGGGCATGACCCCGCTGGATGCGATCGTACATGCCATGACCTCACTAGCAACCGGTGGCTTCGCCAATTCCGATGCCTCTTTCGGTGCCTATGCAGAACAACCCCAGCTGCTATGGTTGGGCTCCCTGTTCATGCTGATGGGCGCGCTGCCCTTTGTGCTCTATATACGCGTGTTGCGTGGGGCACGGATGTCACTGTGGCAGGACCAGCAGGTGCAGGGGTTGCTGATTCTGCTGAGTACGGTGTGTTTGTTGCTGACCCTGTGGCGAATATGGCTGGGTACCCCACCCTTCGAAGCCCTCACCCATGTGGTCTTCAATGTCATCTCCATCGTCACCACCTGCGGCTACGCGTCGGATGACTACACGTTGTGGGGCCCCATGGCCACGGTGGCGTTCTTCTATCTTACCTTCGTGGGCGGCTGCAGCGGCTCGACAGCTGGGGGGATGAAGATTTTCCGCTTTCAGGTCGCCATGCTGCTACTGATCAGCCAGTTGCGCTTCCTGATCCACTCCAGTGGCGTCTTTGTCTCGCGCTACAATGGCCAGAAGCTGACCGATGAAGTCACGCGAGGAGTGGTCGCATTCTCGTTCTTTTTCTTCCTGACCATCGCCGGGCTGGCACTAGGCCTCTCCCTGATGGGCCTGGACTTCGTTACAGCGCTCTCGGGCGCCGCCACAGCGGTGGCCAATGTAGGACCGGGGCTCGGCGACATCATCGGCCCGTCCGGAAACTTCTCCACCCTTCCGGATGCCGCCAAGTGGCTGCTATGCATCGGCATGCTGATGGGACGATTGGAGATCCTGACGGTGCTGGTCCTCCTGACCCCGATGTTCTGGCGGCAATAGATAGCCATGCAAAAGGCTCTTGTTGACACCATGCAGGATATCGACGAACACACGACCAGTCCGTCGAACCACCCCGCACCAATTCGGCTACTGGTCGCGCTGAGCGGTGGAACAGAGGATACCGCCCTGGTGCGTGCTGCCCATCGTTTGGCGAGGCGAGACCGTGTCCAGTGGTGTGCCGCCTACGTAGAGAGCGGTAGAGAAGATCTACAACGGCAGCTGATGCTGGAGCGCGACTTTGCTCAGGTTCAGCGCCTGGGAGGCGATGTCCGCGTGGTCTCAGGACAGGATCGCGCCCGAGAACTGTTGGCACTGGCGAATGAGCTAAAGGTTGCCACCCTATTGGTCGGTCATGGGCGCCCATCAGGCTGGAGAGTCTGGCGTCGCCCCCTGGCAGAGCGCCTAGCCCGTTTGGGTGGACCATTCGATCTCGTGGTCGCCGCCGAGGGGCGTCAGCGGCCACGCTTTCGTCCTCGCTCCCACCAACGCCGTTGGCTCTGGCGGGATGCGGGGATTGCCGTAAGCTCAACCCTAGCCGCGCTGGGCCTTTCTGCAGGCCTGAAGTCCTGGCTGGCACTAGGCAATCTGTCTTTGCTATTTCTCGGCGCGGTATTGCTCAGTGCCACCTTGGCAGGGACACGCTCGGCCATGCTGGCCGCCATAATGGGGTTTGTCAGTTTTAATTTCTTCTTGACTGAACCGCGCTATTCCCTGGCCATGGTGGAAGACGATCAACTGGTTACCGTGGTGGTCTACCTGCTGGTCGCCGTTGTGGTCGGCCAACTCGCAGGTAGCGCTCGAATGCGCCTGCTCGCCCTGCGTGCAAGCCGAGAACAGACCTATCAGCTGCTCACCTTCTCCCGAGAACTCACGGTGGCAACAAACCGACAGCGTGTTAGCGAAGTGGGCGTGGCCACTCTAATGCGCTGGCTCGGCTGTCCGGTGGTGATGCTGGATGCCACCGATGAAGAGGGTGATGTGTCACTGCTCAATAGTGCGCCGGCGGGACACCAACTTGGCCCCGATGCCAGGACCGCCGTGGCCTGGAGCCGCCTCCATCGTCGTCCCAGCGGCAAAGGCACCGAGCAGCCGCTAGATACCGACTGGCAAGTTATTCCACTGATGGAACAAGGGCGGCTGGTAGCGCTGGTCTGCCTGGCCCTAGGGCAACGGGAGCACCCGCCATCTCCCGACGAGGATGGGCGCATCGACGCCATGCTGCGCCTGCTGACACTGGCGCTGGAGCGTACCCGCCTGGTCGCCGACCTTGAGGCATCGCGGATTTCCGAGGAGAACGAGCGTCTACGTTCGGCCCTGTTGTCATCGGTCTCTCATGACCTCAGAACGCCCCTGGCCTCGATCATCGGTTCTGCCAGCACCCTACGCGACCTGGCCGACCAACTTAATGAGGCCGACCGTGGCGAACTTCTCGACGGCGTTTTAAGTGAAAGTGAGCGACTGGACCGGTACATCCAGAATCTGCTGGATATGACACGACTCGGGCAAGGAGGCCTAAAGCTGGAACGCGACTGGATTTCAGTGGAGGACCTGATAGCCAGCGCCCTGAGGCGCCTGGGGCCTGCGTTGCGTGGGCTAGACGTGCAGCGCGATTGGCCTGATGACCTGCCGCTGTTACATGTGCATCCGGCACTCATCGAGCAGGCGCTGGTCAATGTCATCGAGAATGCGGCGCGCTTCTCACCAGCGGATGGGGAATTGCACTTCCAGGCCGGCGTGGAATCTGACCAGCTATGGCTTGCGGTGACCGACCAGGGCCCTGGCATCGAGTCCCACCTGCGCGAGCGAGTATTTGACATGTTCTACACCGGTGGCGAGGGCGACCGTGGTCGCCACGGCAGCGGCCTGGGACTAGCCATCTGTCGCGGCATGCTCGGGGCCCATGGCGGCACCATCGCCGCCGAGCCCGGCCATAAGGGAACTGGGACCCGCATCGTGATGCACCTGCCGCTACCCGACGCCACCTTGGAGCCCTCCCATTATGTCGAGTGAACCCCACCGCATCCTGGTCATCGACGACGAGCCGCAAATACGCCGTTTCCTGCGTATTAGCTTGGTCTCGCAGGGCTTCGTGGTCTACGAGGCAGCGAACGGTCGCGAGGGATTGGACCTAGCTCTAAAGGAGGCTCCCGACTTGGCCCTGCTGGATCTGGGCTTGCCAGACATGGACGGCCAAGCGGTTCTCGACCGCCTGCGCGCTCGCGGCCAGATGCCCATCATCGTGGTCTCGGTGCGTGGCCAAGAAGGTGAAAAGGTAAGAGCCCTGGACCATGGCGCCAACGATTACGTGACCAAGCCATTCGGCATCCAGGAGCTGCTAGCACGCATCCGCGCCCTATTGCGCCTTCGCGGGGCGCTCCAGGATGTTCAGGAATACCAGCGCTACAGCGGCAATGGCCTAGTGATCGATCACGTCAAGCGGCGTGTGTGGCGTAACGATACGCCCGTTCACCTAACACCCAAGGAGTTCGCCGTACTCGAACGCCTATGCCGCCATAGCGGTCGGGTTCTCACCCAGACACAACTATTGCGCGAAGTGTGGGGGCCGAGCCATGCCGAAGATACCCACTACTTGCGCATTGTGATCAGCAAGCTTCGACAGAAGCTCGGTGATGACCCCGATTCCCAGTCACTTCTGCAGACCGAAGCCGGTATCGGCTATCGCCTGATGATTGAGCCTGAACGTGCCGACGATCTCGCCAACAATAAGAAGGAGAATCTTTCATGAAGATCATCATTCTAGGCGCTGGCCAAGTCGGCGGCACCTTGGCCGAACACCTGGCCCATGAAGAAAATGACATTACCGTGGTGGATACCGATGATAAGCGCCTGCGCGAGCTGCATAGCCGCCTGGATATTCGCACGGTGTCGGGTTCGGCCTCTTATCCAGCCGTGCTGCGTCAGGCGGGCTGCGAAGACGCGGATATGCTGATTGCGGTCACCAACTCCGACGAAGTCAACATGATCGCCTGTCAGGTAGCGCACACGCTGTTTCGCACGCCAACCAAGATCGCCCGCGTGCGTGCCACTGCTTACCTGACCCGCAAGGGCCTGTTCGCCCACGATGCCATCCCCATCGATGTCCTGATCAGCCCCGAGCAGGTCGTCACCGACCATATTCGCCGGCTGATCGATTATCCCGGCGCTTTGCAGGTCCTGGAATTCGCCAGCGGCATGGTGCAACTCGTCGCGGTGAAGGCCTTCTATGGCGGGCCGCTGGTCGGGCAGGAACTCGGCTTTTTACGCCGCCACATGCCCAACGTGGATACGCGGGTGGCGGCTATCTATCGTCGCAACCGAGCGATCATCCCCCGCGGCGACACCGTGATCGAAGCCGATGACGAGGTCTTCTTCATCGCCGCGCGTCGCGACATTCGTGCCGTGATGAGCGAGCTGCGCCGACTGGACCGTGATTTCCGTCGCGTCGTCATCGCCGGCGGCGGCCATATCGGCGAGCGCCTGGCCGAAACCCTCGAGCACAGCCATCAGGTCAAGATCATCGAGCATAGCCTCGAGCGCTGTACGAAGCTATCCGAACGGCTCGACCGCACCGTGGTGCTGCATGGCAGTGCTACCAGCAAGCAGCTGCTGCTCGAGGAAAACATCGAGGACTGCGATATCTTCTGCGCACTGACCAACGATGACGAAGTCAACATCATGTCGTCGATGCTGGCCAAGCGGCTGGGTGCCAAGAAGGTGCTGACCCTGATCAACAACGCCGCCTACGTCGACCTGGTGCAAGGCGGCGAGATCGACATCGCTATCTCGCCCCAGCAGGCCACCATAGGCGGCCTGCTGACCCATGTACGGCGAGGCGATATCGTCAATGTCCACTCGCTGCGTCGCGGTGCCGCCGAGGCCATCGAGGCGATCGCCCATGGCGACGCGCACTCTTCCAAGGTGGTAGGTCGAACCATCGATCATATTGATCTGCCCAGCGGCACGACCATCGGCGCCATCGTGCGCGGCAAGGAGGTGCTGATCGCCCACGATGACGTAGTGGTGGAATCTGGCGATCATGTCATCCTGTTCGTCATCGACAAGCGCCGCATCCGTGATGTGGAGCGGCTCTTCCAGGTCGGGTTGAGCTTTTTTTAGGTTCATCGCAGACTGGCGTGAAAGCGAAGTGGTCTTAGGTAGAGACGGGATAGAGAAACGACGGTAAATCCGAGTAAGCTGATGTTCACCACAAACGTCTGCTCACGGATACCGCCGTTGCCATGG
>NZ_WWNB01000029.1 GCF_012062845.1 Halomonas salinarum | reverse complement strand
AGGGAACGCAGTATCAGGAAGAGCGCTCGCTGGGTCGGCAAGACCGCCTGGTGACCTTGACGGCGTCTCCTCAGGCGCGCAAGAAATGGCCGGACTTGCCGCCGACGATGACGGCGCGTCTGTTACGTCGCAAGGTGAACGGCAAGGAGGTCCAGATCCTGACCTCGATGACCGACCCGCTGCGCTTTCCGGCGGCAGATATTGTCGATCTCTACAGCCATCGCTGGGAAATCGAACTGGGCTACCGGGAAATGAAGCAATCCCTGTTGGGTAATCGCCTGACGTTGCGTAGCCGGACGCCGGAGATGGTCTTCCAGGAGCTCTGGGGCACCTTGCTGGCCTATAACCTGATTCGCTTCCAGATGGCCCGTATGGCCTATAGCCTAGAAGCGGTGCACCCGAACCAACTCAGCTTCCACCAGGCCGCCCACTGGATCATCAAGGAGTTAACGGTCCTCCCTTGGGTCTCGCCGGGGCGTGTGCCCGGTGTGATTCAGTCGATGCTGGAGATGGCGCCTGCCTTCGTCTTGCCTGAGCGACGCGAGCGATCTTACCCCCGATCAGTCAGGCGCCGACCCCAGAAGTACCCGACCAAGAGAAATGCCAGTCAGCGTTAACTGACTGGCATTAGGCCAAGCGGCCTGAGTTATTTACCAAGCGGGTGGTTAATCACACGGGACCCGACAACCTTGAGTACCGCCGTGTTGCGGCTTCAACGGGCGGCCAGTACTTCCGCGTCCACTTCCGCCTGTAATAACGGCTTATTACCTCAGGGGGAGCGTCAAAGATACTTCTATACTTTGGCACAAGGTCTCCAAATGAGGCTTAACGCCAAGCCAACCTGACTCGCTACGAGGCGCGTAGCGCCGACGTAGCGAGTCAGGTTGAGCGTCGTGTTAGGCTTTGTCTGAAAAGTCGACGAGCGAAGGCCAGACAAGGCAAAAATTGGCGAAAGAGCGGAGTTTACGGAGTGTAAATGAGCATCTTGAGCCGATTTTTAACGCCGTATGGGCGAGCGCAGTACTTTTCAGACATTGCCTAGGCACCAAGTTTTGTGGCCTCTAGGGCGGCATCGTTCCCCTCAATCCACCTCTCCAACTCTTCGAACGCCTCAGGCCACTCCTCGTTGTACTCGTCGCAGAAGACGGATATGCAAAGTTCAACCGCCTGAAGGTGCGACTGCCCATACATCGTCTGCCACTTATTCCTGTAGTTCACAACGTTACTTTCTCTGTCTACATCAGAGTATCCGATCGCCATGCCCTCATAGTTCGGATGGGCGCTTTCAGACAGCTTGGCGTATAGATCTCTCATCCCCGGGTACCTCGCATCGCATTTCTCGAGGATAGTGACGATATTAAGTGATTTGTGCGGAGTTGAGTCGTCCCGTGAGCCAAGAAGCAAGGTCGCAGTTTTGTCAGAGAAGTCGTGAAAGTCGAGCGTACCTTCGAGAACTTTGCGTGTGATCTGATTCAGATAGATGAGGACGGCGACTGTCTCAAAAGCCGACCGGAGCAGAATTCGTGCACCAAGTAAATGGTCCGCATCGCAGAGCGCAACCGACTGCTCCAGCAAATTTTGGGCGCGCCAAGCGACAGTTTCACGTAGTGACAGACTCCGAAACGGAGCCTTCCACTTGTGCGCAATACTATTTCGCGAAAACAGCCCGCCAACATCCACTTGGCGACACAGAGACTGCTTCCAGGTGTTCAGTGACTCATCTATTGGTCGCATTTGGGCCTAACGCTCGCGCAAAGAGTGCGAGGCACGAGCGTCGCCTTTAACGCGTTTGTTAGCACACTGCCTATTCATACGGGTAGGACCTTCCTTCTAGCACGCCGCCATTCGATAGAGTAATTTCCAGTCGCTTGAACAGGCCGAGGAAGTCAACGAGGTTCATATCCACGCGTACGCGCCTTGCTTCTATCACATCACCGCTAGCAGCAAGCAAAGAAGGAATGTCAGTGTGTCCGTTCAGGTCGGTCACGAAAAACGTAACGTAAACTGGATCATCATGGGTGCCATGATTCTCTCCAGCCCACATCTTGACGCCCACAACGAATTCTTCGTCGCTGATCAAATCATTGTCTTTGAGCCACTTTGCTGCGTTCTCTTTATCCGCCCGGTCGGCAGCTGCACTACCTTTCATGTCATTGTATTGTACTGATGCTTTAAAAGTGTCCATTCTCTCTCCTTTTGGTTGTAGTGCTAACGCTTGCAGCATGCGCGCCCTTGGAATGGAGCCAAAGGCGCAATGTAAAGGGCGTCGCTGTGCCTGCACTGGTTATGTAGCATCGACCGAACTCACGACCTTTGACATTATTACCTGCTGAATCTCGGGGTGAAATTCCTCATAGATGGTATTTGAGCGAACGTTGTTCTTCTCTTTAGGCTTTGGAACAGTGAACCTTTCACGACTTATCCAATTTATGCGTCTGCCTGCACTCACGATACCTTTGGTATCTTCTTCGTCAGTTAGAAACTTATGGTCAGCAACGAAGCCAATCCCCTTAATATGGATGTCTTTACTTCCAGCGGAGCAAGACTTGATGTAAACGATGTCTCCGACCTTAAGAGATGCTATGTACTGAAACAATTCAGGAGCTTCACGTTGCCCCCAGCCGGGCCCAGCGATTCCGTGATTAATAAATTCAGCGCTTACGTCCTCGCCGTAATATGCCCCAATTCCAAAAATTGCCATCTAATTCTCCTTGGCTGAATTTGCTACATAACAGTGATTAGGCCATTCCGGCATTTGCCAACTTTATTCGATCAATCACTCACGTCCCAAAAATTGAATTTCATTTTTCTTTCACTTTCATGAACTTCTTTTATTAGGTTAGATGCATTCTCTGAGCTTATCTTTCCATTCTTTTCAGCTGCTCTAATAGTTCGTATAGTCTTTACTCTGTCATCAAATCGAGAGCGATTTAATTTTAAGCCATCGATAAAAGCCTTTGAGGTAACCCTCATCATCGCTTCATATTCTATGCAGAATTCTATGAAGGGCGTGACGCTCGCTGTTACGTCATCCCAGCAATTAGACTTATCAGCCACCCTATCAAAATCGCACGGCTTGATTAACGCATGGCTAGGTATTCCCGTTCCTTTCATATCGCAATCTAAATAGACTTTCCTCGCAAGCTCAGAACAATATGAGTACTTTTTTGCAGGTTTTCTCTTAGGGAATATCTTGTATGGCTGATTTAGATAGTACGCACAAACCTTTAGCATCCTTTCGGTTTTTTCATCGGAAATATCTTTTAGTCGAATAACTCTCCAATCATCAGAAGCATCATGAAGAACTTCTGATATTAGACGATTCGTGACGCCTACATTAGGAATGGCATCTATACAAATAAAGTCAGCATGCACTACCGCCACATGGCTTGACCTTGCACCGCGATAAACACTTTTTTGGGAATTTCGCAAAGCTTTTGATCGCGCAGAGCTTCCGCACATTAAGATTAAATCACCCGTTTTCAGCGTATCTACGAAGCTTTTCATCTTTTGAATAAGGACGTTGTCTTCGCCCCTCATCATTGAGCGATATATCAACTTATGTTCTTCAGGAATTCCACATTTAGCTGCCATTATATCTAGCTGAGAATCAGTCAGGTTACGCATTTGTTCAAGTGCCGCCTCCTTACTACTCTTGCCATTCATCGTCCTGAAGGCACTTGCCGCTGTTTGATTTCTTATAGCATCCCTGATATCACTCATGCATTTTTCTCTATTTTTAACTCATCATGGTTCAGTTGTGAGCCCGCCTAACGCTTGGGCTAAGCCGCCGAGACGGAGCGCCGCGGAGTACCGGTCGGCTTGAGCCCCTGGTTAAATTTTGTTTGCATGGACGCCCACAAGGAATTGCTTGGAAAACTGTTCTTTTGTGTAAAACGACTCGCCAAGACCCCGTAAATCCGGCACTGAAAACTTATTCCCGCCTACCGCCAAATCAGCGTGATTCTTTGGACCATCATAATTCCTCAATTTCTCCAAGAATTGGGGATCTTGGGCATCTCTCATATCAGTGTAGTACTGCAGTAAGAGTTCCGCCTCTGAGGCCTGTATCAACCAAGAGGAAATTTGTCCAAGGTCCGATCCTAGGAGGGCAGCGATTCTTCCCATCTCCAAAATCGCTACACACTTTGGAAATTCAGCTTTAATGGTCGCGTACGCGCGCTCCCTGAGCTCAGTTCCATATACAGCAGCTCGACCATCAACAATTAGTTCCCAGACCGGCGCTCGATTCGGAAAAGGTTCGCCGAGCCAATATGGATCGACCCAATCAATGGACTTTAGGTCGCCATTACTATCCAATGGTGCATATGTAATCCAATTAGCGTCGTGGCGACTGAAAGTTGCTCCAGGCAACAATCCGAGTTCTGCCTGATACTTAGAGGAGAAGTGGTTGCCCCATTCTCTAGCCGCTTCAAATGCTGACTGCTCTTCGAAGAAATACATGCCAACCAATCGAGATATCTTGCTTGGGTACTTCAACTGACGAATTCGCTCAATTGCTAATTCGTTGCTAAGCCTCGGCGAATTACGATGCTTGAGCATGCCTGCTAGCATCACGGAAATTGGGCACTTAGGATACTCATTGCCTGCTTGAGCGGAGACCAATACTCCCCGGTATGCGCTCCACGCCACCATTGGGTGATCAATATCAATACAGCCGTAGACGGATTGCACTCGAGTCCTCCGACGAAATTTAACGCCCTTGTTTAGCGGCGCCCTGACAAGGGCGTCCGGTGGAGGGCCTTCAGGCCCGGAACGTACTACAATAATTTGTTAAACTAAGCTCAGGTTAAATACGAGTGAACCAAAACCCGCAAGGAACGTCGCCCACGAAAACATAAGAGATCCAGAGGTTTTCCAATTCGTGCGTTCCTGGCTCTCTCTTTGATGCTCAACAAGCCCGGTATAGGAGACCAAGAGCGCAACAAGAGACAATAGGAAGCAAACCGCGCCAATCTGAATAGGCAAGCTTGGCGGTGAAGATGCATCAAATTTGACCAAAAGTGTTCCAACGGCAGCAGAATTGATGGTGATCAGAAGCTTGGTCCAGTCTAGATAATCTTTTACATCTTCTTGTCTAATATCAATCATAACAGCTACTTAGAAATGGTTTAGTTCAACAGTGATTAGACTGCGCGCTCGTTTTGCCGGATCCAATAATACTGTGCATTCATCCATGCTTCGGAATGGCAGAATGATAGTCGCACAATGCATACCAGCGTCTGTGCTAGATCGAGTGGTACGACCATGCACTTGAAGCGCTACAGGTTAGCGGCGAGGCCTGAATCCGAAGGATATGAGCAGACTAAAGGGCACCGGGCACGCTACCGCCCCTACCTGGGCATGCCGTGATGGCGTCCTGCCATCCATGCAGTAGTCCGTTACCAAGCGCGATGCTGTCGGTCATTCCGCCGTTGTTACTGAAGGTTAACGGTCAGACTATTCATTAGTGGCTTTGGATGCAAAAGGCGGCGGGTAAAAGTCGTCGGTC
Source organism: Halomonas salinarum (assembly GCF_012062845.1). Classification (GTDB taxonomy): domain Bacteria; phylum Pseudomonadota; class Gammaproteobacteria; order Pseudomonadales; family Halomonadaceae; genus Onishia; species Onishia salinarum. Next base: position 16,562 of record NZ_WWNB01000029.1, on the reverse strand, counting down.
GATTTCAGCTTTCTCATATAAAAACACCCCAAGGTCGGATGAGCATCCAACCCCTCGGGGTGCGGTTCTTTTTTTACTGGCGATTGCGCGTTGTGCTTTGTAGCAGGTTAGGGGGCCAGACCTTCCAGTGCCGCGCGGCAGCGAGTCTCGACGTCGTCTAGCTCATTTTGCATCAGGCGGATGTCCTCTTTGCGTTGCTCCATCTCGGCCCGCTTCTCGGCGAGAATTTCGAGGATGCGGTGAAGCTGGCGAGCGTTGCCGTCGGGCATGGCGTCGTAGAGCTCGACGACCTCGCGGATCTCGGCCAGCGTGAAACCGAGCCGCTTGCCGCGCAGGGTCAGTTTCAGCCGTACCCGGTCCTTGTCATGGTAGATACGCCGCTGACCGCGCCGCTCGGGTGCCAGCAAGCCTTCCTGTTCATAAAAACGGATGGTGCGGGGCGTTACCTCGAACATCTCGGCCAGCTCACCGATCGCGTAGGTAGGCTTTTCTGACACGTCGCCCTCGGTGCTGTCGGGTGGCGTGGCCTGTGACGCGATATGGCTGGACTTGGGCATGGTGGCGTTCCTTGGCGTATACGATGTTGTTGTGAATGAAGGAATGATCGCATGAACGTTGTGGCGCTTCGACTCTTAAGCTGACTATAGTTGACGTTAACGTAAAGCAAAGTTATTGCTATTACCCTTAGACCAAGGGGTGGCTTGCGCCCGACCAAGCAAATGCTAGCTTGGTCACATCATCGGTTGAGGCGCTAAACGCCTCTTGTGCTTGCCATTGTCATTCTTGTCATCGCGAGCCTCGCACCGGGCCGACGCGACCGCTAACCGTCAGTGTGATGCCGGTCATGGCCTGACGGAGTCGAGACGTATAACGGCCTGTGGCGTTAAAGGAGAGCACCATGGATTTTGCCCTGACCGAGGATCAACGTGCCTTGCAGCAGGCAGCAGCCGATTTCTGCCACGCGGAGCTTGCCGCTCATGCCGCCGACTGGGATGCCCGTTCGCACTTTCCGGTGGAGGTGATCAAGCGCGCCGGAGAGGCCGGTTTTCTCGGCATCTATATCGATGAGGATCGCGGCGGGCTGGGTCTTTCTCGGCTCGAAGCCTCGCTGATCTTTGAGCAGCTCGCCCAGGGCTGCATCTCGACCACCGCCTACCTGACCATTCACAACATGGCGAGCTGGATGGTGGCCAACTGGGGCAGCGAGGCGTTGCGCGAGACCTGGCTTGAGCGCTTGATCAGCGGTGAGCTGCTGGCCTCTTACTGCCTGACCGAGCCGGGCGCCGGTTCGGATGCGGCCAACCTGCGCACCAAGGCGGTACGCGAGGGCGAGGAGTACCGGATTACGGGCTCTAAGGTGTTTATCTCAGGTGCTGGCGAGACCGATGTACTGGTGGTGATGGCGCGTACCGGGGCGCCGGATTCCGGTGCCCGTGGTATCTCTGCCTTCCTGGTGCCCGCCGACAGCGCCGGTATCGAGTACGGCAAGAATGAAGAGAAGATGGGCTGGAAGAGTCAGCCGACGCGGATGGTCAGCTTCGATGATGTGCGGGTGCCGGCCGATTATCGTCTCGGTGAGGAAGGCGAGGGCTTTCGGCTGGCCATGAAGGGCCTGGATGGCGGTCGGTTGAATATTGCCAGTTGTTCGCTGGGTGCCGCTCAACAGGCGCTGACGCTTGCTCGCGATTATCTCGGTCAGCGCCACCAGTTTGGGCGTGAGCTTGCCAGTTTTCAGGCGTTGCAGTTCAAGCTCGCCGACATGGCAAGCGATCTGCTGGCGTCACGACTGATGGTGCGCCACGCGGCCTGGTGTCTCGATCAGGGGGCACCCGAGACCACCGCGCATTGCGCCATGGCCAAGCGAGTCGCGACCGACATGGGCTTTAACGTCTGCAACGAAGCCCTGCAGCTGCATGGCGGCTACGGTTACATCAAGGAATACCCGCTTGAGCGGCTGGTCCGCGATACTCGCGTGCATCAGATTCTCGAGGGCACCAACGAGATCATGCGCGTGATCACCGCCCGGCGTTTGCTCGCCGATGGCGTGATCGAATCACTGCAATGAGGAAAGCCCGCCGAGGCGTCGCTATCGCGGTCATGGATCGACCATTAATTAACCTATTTCACACAACCCGCTAAAGGAGCCCGAGCGATGACCGATGCACCCGTGCTGTTCGAGGAGCGCCCGACACGCGATGGATGCCTTATCGGCGTGGCGACCCTCAATGCGCCTCGCTCTCTGAATGCCCTGTCGCTTGCGATGATCGAGCAGCTATCGGCTCGGCTGACCCGGTGGGCCGACGATGACCGGGTGGTGGCTGTCTGGCTGGAGGGCGCCGGGGAGAAGTCGTTCTGCGCCGGCGGCGACGTGGTGGCGCTTTACAAGGCGATTCAGGCCGGCGAGGGAGGCGCCTTTGCCGAGACCTACTTCACTGGCGAATACGGCCTTGATCATCAGATTCACTGCTTCCCCAAGCCGCTGCTGGTGTGGGGCGATGGCATCGTGATGGGTGGCGGCATGGGGCTGATGGCGGGCGGTGGTTTCCGCCTGGTCACCGAAGCCTCACTGATGGCGATGCCCGAGATCACCATCGGCCTCTACCCGGATATCGGTGCCAGCTGGTTTCTCAACCGCATGCCGCCAGGCATCGGCGCCTATCTGGGGCTGACGGGTGCTCAGCTTAATGCGCGCGATGCGCTAGACCTGGGCCTTGCCGATCGATTCGTGCCTCGGGAAAGCCGCGAGGCATTGCTCGAGGCGCTGGCCGATGCCGATTACGGCGAGGCCGATAACACCCAGCTAGTGCACGCGGTGGTCAGTCAGGTGCTTGACCAGTTCGAGGATCGCGGCCAGGCGCCGGCGGCGCAACTCTGGCCGCAGCGCGATCATATTCAGCACCTGACCGCCTGTGCAACGCCAGCCGATGCCGCGGAGCGCATTCTTGACGATACGCACTCGGATGCATGGCTCGCCGCCAATCGGGCAAGGCTTGCGGCAGGCTGCCCGCTGAGCGCGCAACTGGTCTGGCAGATGATCGAGCGACACTCCCGGGCGAGCCTCGCCGACGCCTTCCGCGAGGAGCTCAACCTCTCGGTGCAGTGCTGCCTGCGGGGAGACCTCGCTGAGGGCGTGCGCGCACTTCTGATCGACAAGGACAAGCAGCCTCGCTGGTCGCATGCAAGCGTAGGCAAGGTGCCCAAGGCCGATATCGACGCCATGCTGCGCCCGCTGTGGAATTCACAGACACACCCGCTGCGCAATCTGTAATTCGCAGCGCATGGCCCTCACCAGAGCATCGCTGTGCGCCAATTCAACAGCCAGCACCGTAACGGACACCACAACCAACTAAGCAACCAACACAACAACCAACAGGGAGCCTCACCATGCGTATCGCCTTTATCGGTCTTGGCAACATGGGGGCGCCCATGGCCACCAATCTCATCAAGGCAGGCCATGATGTCTGCGTCTTCGATCTGTCGGAAAAGGCCATGCAACCCCTCGAGGATGCCGGCGCCAGCCGTGCGAAAAGCGCCGAGGCGGTGACACAAGGCGCGGATGTGGTGATCTCGATGTTGCCCGCCGGGGCCCATGTTAAGGGCCTTTATCTTGGCAACGATGCCGCTCAAGGGCTGCTGGCCACGATGACGGGAAACCCGCTAATCATCGATGCCTCGACCATCGCGCCGGATGATTCTCGCAGGGTGGGGGCCGCTGCCGCCGAGCGGGGGTTTGCCTTTGTCGATGCGCCGGTATCCGGTGGGGTGGCTGGCGCAGTCGCCGGCACCTTGACGTTTATTGTCGGAGGCAGCGAGGAAGGCTTTGAGAGGGCAAGGCCGGTACTTGAGGCCATGGGCAAGAACATCTTCCATGCCGGCGATACCGGCTCAGGGCAGGTCGCTAAGCTCTGCAATAACATGCTGCTCGGCATTCTCATGAGTGGCACTGCCGAAGCCCTGGCGCTGGGTGTCGAGAATGGCCTGGACCCGGCGGTGCTCTCCGAGATCATGAAGCAGAGCAGCGGTGGTAACTGGGCGCTTAACGGCTACAACCCCTGGCCGGGTGTGATGGAAAAAGCGCCGGCCTCGAACGACTACCAGGGCGGTTTTCTGACTGACCTGATGGCCAAGGATCTGGGGCTTGCCTGGGAGCTGGCGCTTAAGTCGAAGTCGACGGTGCCGATGGGCTCCCAGGCGCGTAACCTCTTCGCCCTGCATGCGGCGCAGGGCAGCGGCGGGCTCGATTTCTCGAGCATTCAGCGGCTCTATCGCCGGGACAAGGAGTGAGCCGCCGCGACCACCCTTGAGCCTCGATTAGGCCCCGACACCCAGCACGCATTGGGGCCATGGCCGGAGTGGGGCACAATGACGCCCCCTTTCGACCGAGGTTGCCATGACGTCGACACCGTCTTCCCCATCCCCCTCCCGGCGCGGCTCGATGCTCGAAGCGCCGATTGCGCGCACGCTGGTACGCAAGACCCTGCCGGTCATCGGCGGCATGCTGGCGATGATGACCTTCAACCTGGTCGATGCCTGGTATATCGCCAAGCTCGGCACCGTGCCATTGGCAGCGGTGTCGTTCACCTTCCCGGTGGTCTTCGCAGTCATCAGCCTGGCGATTGGCCTGGGGATCGGTACCTCGGCGGTGGTGGGGCGCTTGCTTGGCCAGGGCGATCACGACCGGGTGGCGCGGCGTGCCACCGATGCGGTGTTGCTGTCGCTGCTTGTCGGGGCGCTGGTCACCCTTGCCGGGCTGCCAAGCATCGAGGCGCTGTTCTCGCTGCTGGGGGCCGATGCCGAGCTGATGCCCTATCTCGAGGCCTATATGGGCGTCTGGTACTGGGGCGCTGCGCTGGTGATCGCGCCGCGCATCATCAATAGCGTGCTGCGTGCCCATGGCAATACCCTGGCGGCGGGCCTGTCGATGGGGGTGGCGGCGTTGCTCAATATGGCACTCGATCCGCTGTTGATCTTTGGTTGGGGGCTGGTGCCGGCGATGGGGGTTGCCGGTGCGGCGCTTGCCACGGTGCTGAGCTGGGGGCTGATGACGCTTGGGCTGATTTGCCAGCCACGGCTGCGCGGCCTGATCGCCCTGCGGGGCATGACCCTCAAGGCGCTGGCGGAATCCTGGCAGGTGCTTGGGCGCATTGCCCTGCCAGCGGCGGTAACCAGCCTGTTCACGCCGGTGGCCATGGCCCTGGTGACGCGCATCGTCGCCGAGCATGGCCATGCCGCGGTGGCGGCCTTCGGGGTCGGATCGCGGTTGGATGCCATCGCCCAGATCGTGGTGCTGGCGCTGTCGATGACGCTATCGCCGCTGGTCAGCCAGAACCAGGGCGCCGGCCAGTTGGCGAGGGTGCGCCGGGCCATCGGCGGCTGCCTTATTTTCGTGCTGATTCTGCAACTGGTGATCTGGGCGGTTCTGCAGATCCTGGCGCCCTGGCTGACCGCCCACTATGCCGAAGGGCCGGCGGTGGGTGAGGTGTTACGCGCCTTCATTTGGCTGGTGCCGCTGGGGCTTGGGGCTCAGGGGGTAGTGATCCTCTCGGTATCCTCGCTCAATGCCCTGCATCGGCCGCGCGATGCCATGGGCCTTTCCGTGGTACGCCTTTTTGTATTGTTCGTGCCCCTGGCCTGGCTTGGCAGCTTGATAGCCGGGCCCAGCGGCATTTTCACCGGCATGCTGACGGCTAATCTGATCATGGCGGGTATCGCCTGGTGGCGCCTGCGCGGTGTGCTGGCGCGACAGCAGCGGGCGGCTCCTGCATCGTCGAGCTGAGGAAGGGGGAGTGGCGTCGCTGACGGGGGTGAACTGACGGACTTGGGCTGACGGATGGCCTACGCTCACGGAAGCCTAACCTTTCAGGACCCGGTAGAACGCGAAATAGCCGGCCAAGACCAAGGTCGGCTTGGCAGGGTAGGGTGATTGATCTACATTATTTTAAAATGTCGACATTATTCAGGAGTACCACATGAGTCAGATTACCCCTGTCACCTGGGATGACCCCTTCCGCCTTATCGACCAGCTCGATGAAGACGAGCGCATGGTGCAACGCACCGCCCACGACTATTGCCAGGACAAGCTCTTGCCGCGGGTGCTCGAGGCCAACCGCCACGAGCATTTCGACCGCGAGATCATGAACGAGATGGGCGAGCTTGGCCTGCTGGGGGCGACCCTCGATGGCTACGGTGGGGCCGGGCTCAACTACGTGAGTTACGGCCTGATCGCCCGTGAGGTGGAGCGCGTGGATTCCGGCTATCGCAGCGCGATGAGCGTGCAGTCGAGCCTGGTCATGTATCCGATCCATGCCTTTGGCAGCGAAGCGCAACGCGAGAAATACCTGCCCAAGCTTGCCAGTGGCGAATGGGTGGGGTGCTTCGGCCTTACCGAGCCGGACCACGGCTCAGACCCCGGCGGCATGAGCACTCGAGCGGTGCGTACCGCCGATGGCTGGCGCCTCAACGGCAGCAAGACCTGGATCACCAACTCGCCGATCGCCGATGTGTTCGTGGTCTGGGCCCGGGATGAAGAAGGCATCCTGCACGGCTTCATCCTCGAAAAAGACATGCCGGGCCTCACCGCGCCCAAGATCGAAGGCAAGTTCAGCCTGCGCGCCTCGATCACCGGTCAGATCATGATGAGCGATGTCGAGGTCAGCGATGATCAGCGCCTGCCCAACGTCACCGGCCTCAAGGGGCCTTTCTCGTGCCTTAACCGAGCCCGCTACGGCATCGCCTGGGGCACCATGGGCGCCGCCGAGGCCTGCTGGCATGCAGGGCGCCAGTACACCCTCGATCGTAAACAGTTCGGGCGTCCGTTGGCGGCCAATCAGCTGATCCAGAAGAAGCTCGCCGATATGCAGACCGAGATAGCTCTTGGCTTGCAGGCGGCGTTACGGGTCGGGCGGATGATCGATGACGGCCAGCTGGTGCCGGAGGCGATTTCGCTGATCAAGCGCAACAACGCCGGCAAGGCGCTGGATATCGCTCGTGTCGCCCGCGACATGCACGGCGGCAACGGCATCAGCGACGAATACCACGTCATTCGCCATGTGATGAACCTCGAGGCGGTCAACACCTATGAGGGGACCCACGATATCCATGCGCTGATTCTCGGTCGCGCCCAGACCGGTCTGCAGGCGTTCGGCGCCGAATGAGCCAGTCGAACGCCCATCCAGTAGGGAGGTAACGCCCATGGCAGGACCGCTAGAAGGGCGCGTGGTGCTGGATATGTCGCGGGTGTTGGCGGGCCCCTGGGCCGGGCAACTGCTCGCGGACCTCGGCGCCCGGGTGATCAAGATCGAGCACCCTGGCCGTGGTGATGATACCCGCGCCTGGGGGCCGCCCTGGCTCGAGGACGCCGCCGGTGACCCGGTGGCAGCGGCCTATTATCTGTGTGCCAACCGCGGCAAGCAGTCGCTGGCCGTGGATATCGCACAGCCTGAGGGCCAGGCGCTGATCCGTGCCCTGGCGAACCGCGCCGATATCCTGATTGAGAACTTCAAGGTCGGCGGGCTCAAGCGCTACGGTCTCGACCACGAGAGCCTGAAAGCCGAGAACCCGGGGCTGATCGGCTGCTCGATTACCGGCTTCGGCCAGGATGGCCCCTATGCCGGTCGGCCTGGCTACGATTTCATGATCCAGGCGATGGGGGGCTTGATGAGCCTGACCGGGGACCCGGACGGCATGCCGATGAAGACCGGGGTGGCGATTACCGATGTGATGACCGGGCTCTATGCCGCGGTGGGTATTCTCGCAGCACTCGATGAACGCTCACGCACCGGTCTCGGGCGCTACATCGACGTGGCGCTGCTCGATGTCCAGGTGGCGACGCTTGCCAATCAGGCCCTGAATACACTGGTCAGCGGCCGGGCTCCTGAGCGCCACGGCAATGCGCATCCCAATATCGTGCCCTATCAGGCCTTTGCCTGCGCCGATGGCTACCTGGTGTTAACCGTGGGCAACGATGCCCAGTTCGCCCGGCTTGCCAAGCTGCTTGAGTGCCCCGAATGGGCTCAGGACCCGGCGTATGCCACCAATGCCGCTCGGGTCGCCAATCGCGGGGCGCTGGTCGAGAAGATCACCTTGTGTCTCGCGAGTCGCACCCGGGATGAGTGGCTCGCGGCCTTCGAGGCACACGGCGTTCCCGCCGGGCCAATCCATAGCGTCGCCGAAGCCCTCGAGGATGTCCAGGTGCGGCATCGCGGCCTGGTCAGGCGCCTCGAGCGTGATGGCACCGACGTGCCTCAGGTAGGTAACCCGCTGCGCTTCGATGGTGTCTCATGCACCAGCGAGTCGGCGCCGCCGACGCTTGGCGCCGACAGCGATGCGGTGCTCACCGAGATGGGGCTGTTGGCTGAGGATATTGCCAGGCTGCGGGATCTCGGCGTCGTGCGCTAGGAACCGCCGTTGATCAGCGGGGGCTGAAGCGACGCTGCAGGCCGGCTTCGGCGATCATTCGTGTCGAGATCTCTTCGATCGAGAAGCGGGTGGTGTCGATGTAGGGGATGTGCATCTTGCGATACAGCCCTTCGGCCTGGGCCACTTCCTGCATGCATTGGTCCATCGAGCAGTAGCGGCTGTTGGGGCGCCGTTCGCTGCGGATGGCCGCGAGGCGAGGGGCGGCGATGGTCAGGCCAAACAGCTTGTGGCGGTAGGGTGTCAGGGCACGGGGCAGCTTGAGGCTGCCGTCTTCGTCGTAGTCGTCTTCGGTGAGCGGGTAGTTGGCGGCGCGGATGCCAAACTGCAGCGCCAGGTACAACGAGGTGGGCGTCTTGCCGCAGCGAGATACGCCGACCAGGATGACATCGGCCTTGTCATACTGGTTGAGCCGCGCACCGTCGTCATTGTCCAGGGCGAAATGCACCGAATCGATACGGTTCATGTAGACTTCGTCCTGGCCGATCGAGTGGGTGCGACCCACGGTATAGGTGGAGTGGGTAGCGAGCTCTTCTTCCAGCGGCTTCAAGAAGGTCGAGAAGATGTCGACCTTGAAGCCCTCGGCCGTGGAGACGATGCGACGCACGTCCTCGTCGACGATGGTATCGATGATGATCGGCTGCTCGCCATCCCGGGCCGCGGTGGCGTTGATGCTGTCGACCAGCGCCTGTGCCTTCTCGTTGTCATCGATGTAGGGCTTGGTAACCATGCGGATCTCGACGCTCTCGAACTGAGCCAGCAGGCTGCGTCCGAGGGTCTCGGCGGTGATACCGGTGCCATCGGAGATAAAAAAGGCGGTGCGGGTCATGGGGAAACCTTCGGTTCTTGTAGTGGCGAGTAGTGGCGAGGTCATGGCGTGATTGTCTCGGCTCGTGGCCGTCGCGGCAAGCGCCGCGCGAGCTGTCATGCCCTCTCCAGGGTGGCAGCGAACGGCTTCACTGCGGCTTGATAAGTTTCCGGCGAAGCCCTGACTACAGGAAACGCCGCCAAAAGGTCTGTGTTGTAAAAATCCTCCAATGACTTCGCTGTTAGACCAATGGCGAACACCTCCCTACCTTGGTAGGGTTCTTCCCATTCAGCCGTGGCGGTTTTCGATCGCAACGATCGTGGGCAGTGAGCGTCATCAGTCGACTAGGGGGTCGCGTGGAAGAGTCCGTGAATCAGTACATTGAGTGGTTCGATAAGCTGGGCATGAACGACGTCGAGCGGGTCGGTGGCAAGAATGCTTCACTTGGCGAGATGATCTCCAACCTGGCCAATGCTGGTGTCAGCGTTCCGGGTGGCTTCGCTACCACCGCTCACGCCTATCGCGAATTTCTTGCTCACGACGGCCTCAACGAGCGCATCAATGAAGCGCTTGCTCGCCTTGACGTCGATGATGTGGCGGCACTGGCCAAGACGGGTGCCGAGATTCGTCAGTGGGTGATCGATACGCCGTTGCCGCCGACCTTCGAGGCAGCGCTTCGTGAGGCCTACGATGACATGGTCGCCCGCCACCCGAACCTCAAGGTCGCGGTGAGAAGTTCCGCTACCGCCGAGGACCTGCCGGATGCTTCCTTCGCCGGGCAGCAGGAGACCTTCCTCAACATTGAAGGTTTCGACAACATCAAGCGTGCCGTGCACGAGGTGTTCGCCTCGTTGTTCAACGACCGGGCGATTTCCTACCGGGTGCACCGCGGCTATCCCCACGAGAACGTGGCGCTGTCCGCCGGCGTCCAGAAGATGGTGCGCTCCGAGACCGGCGCCTCCGGCGTGATGTTCACCCTCGATACTGAATCCGGCTTTCGCGATGCCGTCTTCGTCACGGCCTCCTGGGGGCTTGGCGAGACAGTGGTTCAGGGCGCGGTGAACCCCGATGAATTCTATGTTCACAAGTCGACACTGGATGCGGGTCGTCCGGCAGTGCTTCGCCGCAATCTGGGCTCCAAGCTGATCAAGATGATCTATACCGGTGATGCCAGCGCCGGCAAGTCAGTGGAAACCGTGGACGTGCCGCTCGCCGATCGCGGTCGCTTCTGCATCAACGATGAGCAGGTCATGGAGCTTGCCCGTCAGGCGATGATCATCGAACGTCACTACGAGCGCCCGATGGATATCGAGTGGGCACTGGATGGCGACGACAACCATGTCTACATCGTGCAGGCACGCCCCGAGACGGTGGTCTCCCAGGAAGAGGGTGGCAAGCTCGAGCGTTTCCACCTACGCGAAAAGGGTCGCAACCTGATCTCCGGTCGCGCCATCGGTCAGCGCATCGGTAGCGGTGAGGTCAAGGTGATCATGACCCCGGACGAGATGGGCAAGATCAATGACGGCGACGTGCTGGTCACCGACATGACCGACCCGGATTGGGAGCCGATCATGAAGCGTGCCTCGGCGGTGGTGACCAATCGTGGCGGGCGCACCTGCCATGCGGCGATCATCGCCCGCGAGCTGGGCATTCCGGCGGTCGTTGGTTCCGGCGATGCCACCAATGTGTTGCGCGACGGTCAGGACGTCACGGTTTCCTGCGCCGAAGGCGACACCGGTCATGTCTACGAGGGGCTGCTGGACTACGAGTGCAAGACCACCAGCGTCGACAGCATGCCGGAACTGCCGTTCAAGATCATGATGAACGTCGGCAACCCGGATCGCGCCTTCAACTTCTCGAGCCTGCCCAGCGCCGGCGTGGGCCTGGCGCGCCTCGAGTTCATCATCAACCGCATGATCGGCGTGCACCCCAGGGCGCTGCTCGAGTTTGATAGCCAGCCGGTTGAATTGCAGCAGACCATCGAGCAGCGTACCGCCGGCTATGATGATCCGGTGAGCTTCTACGTCGATAAGCTGGTCGAGGGCATCTCGACGCTGGCCGCGGCTTTCTACCCGCAGAAAGTGATCGTGCGTCTGTCGGACTTCAAGTCCAACGAGTACGAAAACCTGATTGGCGGCAAGCAATACGAGCCGGGTGAAGAGAACCCGATGCTTGGCTTCCGTGGTGCCGCCCGCTACCTGTCGGAATCCTTCCGTCCCTGCTTCGATCTTGAGTGTCAGGCCATCAAGCGGGTCCGCGACGTCATGGGTCTCGACAACATCGAGATCATGGTGCCCTTCGTGCGCACCACCGAAGAAGCAAGCGGCGTGATCGACATCTTGTCAGAGAATGGCCTCAAGCGCGGCGAGAACGGTCTCAAGGTCATCATGATGTGCGAGCTGCCGGCCAACGCACTGCTCGCCGATGAGTTTCTCGAGCACTTCGACGGCTTCTCGATCGGTTCCAACGACCTGACTCAGCTGACCCTGGGGCTGGACCGTGATTCCGGGGTGATTGCCCATCTGTTCGACGAGCGTAATCCGGCGGTGCTCAAGCTGCTGTCGATGGCCATCCAGGCCTGCAAGGCGCAGGGCAAATACGTGGGCATCTGCGGCCAGGGACCCTCGGATCATCCGGATCTCGCCAAGTGGCTGATGGAGCAGGGCATCGACTCGGTGTCCCTGAACCCTGATGCGGTGCTCGAGACGTGGTTCATGCTGGCCGGTGAGACCATCGGCTAAGCACTCGCGCACCTCGCACGAACAACGACCCCGCCCTTCGAGGCGGGGTTTTTTGTGGGGTTGTGGGCCGACAGCGTGATGGCAGCGTGGACTGGCGAGTCGGGGCTGATTCGACAATAACCGTCAGCCTGCTAATATTGTGCACGATTCAATCACGCACACGAGACGCCGGATCACGGCGCACGTGCGGCGCAATGCGTCGCCGATGACCACCGGAGGAGAATTCCCCTTGGCCAGCTTTACTCTGAACGGCAAGCCCGTCAGCGTCGAGGTGTCCCCTCAGACCCCACTGTTGTGGGTCCTGAGGGATAACCTGGGCATGACCGGCACCAAGTTTGGCTGCGGCATCGCGCAGTGCGGCGCTTGCACCGTCCACCTTAACGGCGCTGCCACACGGACCTGTGTGCTGCCCGTGTCCGCCGCCGAAGGTGGCGAGGTCGTCACCATCGAAGGGCTGTCGGACAACGATGACCATCCTCTGCAGCAGGCCTGGCGCGAACACCAGGTGCCGCAGTGTGGGTACTGCCAGTCGGGCCAGATCATGCAGGCCGCTGACTTCCTGAGTCGCACTCCGGACCCAAGCGATGATGAGGTCACCGAGGCCATGTCCGGCAATCTCTGCCGGTGCATGGCCTATGTGCGTATTCATCGGGCGGTGAAGCGTGCCGCCGAGATTGGCCAGGCAGGTGAGGCCAGCACCGCCGGCGTTGGCGTCTTCGACCCGACCCGTGATCAGGAGGTGACCCATGGCCAGGTTTGAAGACCAGTTGGCGGCTGTTGAAGCGCAAGGCAGCGATGCCCAAGGCAATGATATATCGGGCAATGGTGCCCAGGGCTTCACGCGTCGCGGCTTTCTGATCGGCACCATGGCCGGGTCGGCGATGATGGCGTTCGGGCTCTCCGGCGCAGCCAGCGCGGCAAGCGATGTCTCGGGAAGTAATGGCTCGGCCAGCGAGTCACTGGCCGCCGGCCGTTATGAGCCGACGATCTGGTATGCCATCGCGCCCGACGGCACGGTGACGGTGCACATCACCAAGGCCGAAATGGGCCAGCATGTCGCCACCAGCCTGGCGCGTCTGGTTGCCGAGGAGCTTGAGGCGGACTGGTCGAGCATCGAGGTCGTCTATGTCGATAGCGATCCGAAGTGGGGCCACATGGTCACCGGTGGTAGCTGGTCGGTGCACCATAGCTACCTGCCGCTGTCGCGTGCCGGCGCGGCTGGGCGTATTGCGCTGATCGAGGCCGGTGCCAAGCTGCTTGACGTCGACCCCGCCGATTGCCGGGCCCGTAATGGGCAGGTCATCAGCGGCGACAAGTCGATCAGCTATGGCGAGATCGTGTCTCAGGCAGGGCTCGAGCGTACCTTCTCCGAGGAGGAGCTCAAGGACATCAGCCTGAAACCGGCCAGCGAGCGCCGTGTGCTAGGTACCAAGGGGACGGCCCTGGATGTGCCGGCCAAGGTCAATGGCGAGGCGATCTATGGCATCGATGTCACCGTCGACAAGATGCTTTATGCCCGTCCGGTACTGCCACCGACCCGTTTCGGTTCCAAGCCGGTCTCGATCGATGACAGCGCCGCCAAGCAGATCGACGGCTATCGCCAGACCATCGAGCTTGATGACCCCTCTGGCGTCTGCCAGGGCTGGCTTGCCGTGATCGCCGATAGCTATTCGTCGGCGATGCGGGCAACCGATGCCCTCAAGGTCGAGTGGCAGCGGGGCGACAGCTACGATATCAGCGAGGCGGATATCCAGGAGCAGGGCCACACCCTGGTCAACTCGCCAAGCCGCGACAACGGCTCGCTGTTCGTCGATATCGGCGATGTCAGTTCCGGCCTCGAGGGTGCCAGCGAGGTGATCGATTCCACCTATACCACCTCGAGTGTGCTGCACTTCCAGCTTGAGCCGGTCAACGCCACCGTATTCGAGGAAGACGGCCATTGGCACGTGCACTGCGGCAACCAGCAGCAGACGCTGGCGGTGGGGATGCTTTCGAAGTCGCTCCAGGTCGATAAGAGCAAGATCACCCTGCACCAGTACTACCTGGGCGGCGGCTTCGGTCGTCGCCTGTACGGTGACTACACCATTCCGGCGGCGCTTGCCGCCAAGGCGCTGGGTCGTCCGGTGAAGATGCTCTTCACGCGCCCTGACGATACGCGCTTTGACTGCGTGCGCTCGCCCTCGGTACAGCGACTGCGCTCCGGGCTCGACGGCAATGGCAAGGTCGTGGCATCCGAGCATGCCGCGGCCGCTGGTTGGCCTTCTGCCGCCATGGCGCCGGCCTTTCTTATCGAGCCGGTCGAGAACGGTGGCAAGGTCGACTCCTTCGCTATCAGCGGTGCCGATCACTGGTATGACGTGGGCGCACAGCGCGTCTGGGCGCAGCAAAACCACAAGGCGCATGAGGTCTTTGTGCCGGGTTACCTGCGCTCGGTGGGGCCGGGCTGGACGACCTGGGCCGTGGAGCAGCATATTGACGAGCTGGCGCTGGCTGCCGGGAAGGATCCCGCGCGCTTCCGCCTCGAACTGCTCAACGCCGAAGGCCGCAACGCCGGTCAGGCACCGCATAGTGTCGGCGGTGCCGAGCGGCTCAAGGCAGTGCTCGAACGGGCGATGGCCAAGGCGGACTGGGACAGCCGTGACAGCCTGCCTGATGACGTGGGTATGGGCGTGGCGCTGACCTTTGGTCAGGAGCGCAGCATGCCGACCTGGGTGGCCTGTATCGTTCGGGTCAAGGTCAATCGTGGTGATGGTTCGGTCGATGTCGAGCAGCTGACCTCAGTGGCCGATGCCGGCACGCTGGCGCACCCCGACGGTGCCATGGCGCAGCTCGAAGGCTCGCTACTGTGGGGGCTTTCCATGGCCCTGTACGAGGGCACCGAGTACCAGCAGGGCAAGCCCAAGGCGCTGAACCTTGGTGCTTATACGCCGCTGCGCATGAACCAGGTACCCAAGATGGATCTGGAGTTTGTCGATAGCGATGCCATGCCGGTCGGCCTGGGTGAGCCCGGGACTACCGTGGTCGCGCCCGCCATCGCCAATGCGATCCAGCATGCAGTCGGCGTTCGGTTGCGTGACATGCCCATGCGTGCCGAGGCACTCAAGGCGGCTCTCTAGGGTAGCGCTTTCATCTTGACCCAGAAGCCCCGCCCCGGCATGTCCGGGGCGGGGCTTTGCTGAGTAGGGCATATCATGCAACACCTAGATTTGACGGTAATCCGCCAGGCGCTTGCCTGGGCGCGGGAAGGGCAGCCGGTGTGGCTGTGCACGGTGCTTTCAACCTTCGGCTCATCGCCGCGAGAACCCGGTGCCTGGCTGGTGGCGCTCCGTGATGGCCGGCATGTGGGGTCATTGTCTGGTGGTTGTGTCGAGGAAAACTTCCTGGCTCGGCTGGCCGACGGCGCTTTCCAGGCGCCAGTGCAACGGGTTCGCTATGGCGACGGCGGGGAGGGCGATGGCCCCGGCATCACCCTGCCTTGTGGCGGTATTCTCGATGTGCTGGTCGAGCGGCTGGCGCCGGGTGATGAGTCGCTTGCGCATCTGGCGGCACTTGAAGCGGCACTGACCGGGCAGCGTCCGCAATTGCGCCATGTCGATCTGGTGAGCGGTGAGACGAGCCTCGCTGACGATTCTGGCCTCGGTGCGCGGGTGGTATGGTCAGTCGAGGATAGTTCTGTCGAGGAAAGTTCTGTCGAGGAAAGTTCTGACGAGGATAGTTCTGGCGGCAAAAGTGATGGTGCGAAAAGCTCTAACGAGGGCAGCTCCCAGGCGCCTGGACAGGTGCAGATGCGCGTGGGGCCGGCCGCGCGGCTGGTGCTTGCCGGCATGTCACCGGTGGCGGAAGCCTGTGCCGAGTTTGCACAGCGATTGGGTTTCGAGGTGATCCTCTGCGACCCTCGACCCGACGTATTCGCGACGCTATCGCTGCCGGATGTTGAATGTGTCGAGACCCTGCCCTCTATCTTCATCGCGGAAGGCGGCTGTCATGGAGCCACCGCGGTGGTGGCGCTGACTCATGATCCGCGCATCGACGATCTGTCGATGATCGAGGCGGTCAGAACCGATGCCTTCTATATCGGGGTGATGGGGTCGAGGAAAACGTCTGCCGCCCGTGCCGAACGGCTTGAACGCAGCGGTGGGTTGAGCAAGACCGCGCTTGCCCGCATTCAGATGCCGATTGGGTTGGATCTTGGCAGCAAGACGCCGGCAGAAATTGCCTTGGCGGTGATGGCCGACATCGTGCGGGTGCGCCGGGGGCGTGAACGCAGCGAGCTGTAAGCGCATTACCAAGCGCTACCAAGCATTATTAAGCAGTACCAAGCAGTATTGAGAGTACAGAACGACCAAACAAAAGCGCCCGGCCATGCTATTGGCCGGGCGTTTTTTGGTGCGCCAGGCATGGCGCGCAGCGCCGGACAGGTGCTGTTCCCGAGGGTGGTGCCTCGGGATGACTCGGGGGTGAGAGTCCCCTGCGGACCCTGATAGCGGGAACCGTTAGCTGAACAGCAAGGGTGTCCGTCGCGAGGCGGAATCTGGAGGAAGCTGTAGGCAAACTCCTGGCCCGACGAACAGGAACCGCATACGAGGCTGTCGCACCTG
>NZ_WWNB01000028.1 GCF_012062845.1 Halomonas salinarum | reverse complement strand
CGGGCACCGCCTTGGCAATGGCATCGATGGCGTTGCTGAAATGCATGGACCTTCCCGTGTCAGTGTACCTGACAGGGAAAGGTCTCATGATCAGCTTATTGAAGGTAGGCTTAACTGACTGGCATTACGCTTTCGCGGGGCTTACACTTTAAGAACATGAATATAGCAAGCTTGGGCTGACGTCAGTCGTATTGGACGGCTTTGCCGGACCTTCCTGAATGAGATGTCACCGAAACATCATCCAGATAATGGCCAACGTCGCTACCATCCCGGCAATCTCTGGCCAGTAGCCGAACTTGAACTCGTTGACCTCTTCCGGAGAGTCACTGATGGTCAATTCGTCATCTTGGCGGGTCAGGTGGTTGTCATCGGATTGCATACTTTCTCCTTCCCATCGCTTAATTAAACATCAGATTAGGCAGCCACAACGCCAGTTGCGGGAAGAACAGTACCAGCATCATGCCAATCACCTGGAGCGCGATGAAAGGCAATACCGCAACGAAGATATGCTGCAACTCGATTCCCTTGGGAGCCACACTCTTGAGGAAGAAGCAGGCTGGGCCGAATGGGGGCGACAGATAGTAGATCTGGATATTCATTGCGAACAGCACCCCGAACCAGACCGGGTCGTATCCAAGGCCCACTACGACGGGTGCAAAGATCGGTACGGTGATGAAGATGATCGCAATCCACTCAAGAAACGTACCCAGCACCATGACGATCGCCATCATGATCGCGATGACTGCCAACGGGTGCATGTCGAGCCCTTTCAGGAAATCTGTCAGGAAACTGACACCACCGATCAGGTTATAAATGCCCACCAGGCTCACCGCGCCCAGCACCAACCAGATGATCGAGCCAACCGTAAGTGCCGTCTGGCGCATGGCATCGCGGATCATGCGATAGGTAAACTTCTTCATGATCGCGGAAATGATCATGGCACCGACTGCACCCATGGCTGCCGCCTCGGTCACGGTCGTAATGCCAGTGTAGATGGCACCCAGCACACAGCCAATCAGAATGAATGGCAGAATGGCACCCTTGAGATACTTGAGGCGCTTGTGGAATGGCAGCGCCGTTTCGGGAATATCATTGATGGGCGCCAATGCTGGATTAAGCTTACAGCGGATAACGATATAAGTGATGTAGATGAGTGCGAGGACCATGCCTGGAATCGCACCAGCGGCAAACAGCTTGGTAATGGACACCTGGGCTGCCAAGCCGTAGACAATCATGACCACGGAGGGTGGAATCAATGTCGCAAGAGCACCTGCGGCACAGATGATCCCGATCGACAGATTGCGATCGTAGCCCAGACGCAGCATCTGAGGCAGGGCAATCAGGCCAAGCATCACGATTTCACCGCCCATGATGCCACTCATGGCGGCGAGAATGACGGCGACGACACAGGTCTGTACAGCGACCGAGCCACGCGCACGCCCGCCAAGAATCGACATGCTGTCAAATAGCGCATGTGCGATACCCGAGCGTTCCAGGACATTGGCCATGAACACGAAGAAAGGCACCGCAACCAACTCATACTTTTCCAACACATGGTAGACATTGGAAGATACGAGAAATAATCCATTCGTCCCGTAATAGATCAACGCCGTGCAGACCGAAACGGCAAGCGTAGTGACACCGAGCGGAATGCCAAATGCCATCAGCGCCAGCAGCGCCAAGACAATCAATAACGTAACGACTTCAATACCCATCAGTCGGCATCCTTCTCGGTAGTAGTCGCTGAAGACGCCGCATTTTGATCATCTTGCTCGCGGGCGCGATCTTCAAACCAGTGCACGACATTGGCAAGAAGCTGAAGCAGGTAGATAGATGCTCCAACGACCAGAATGGGCTTGAGATACGCAGGTAGCGGCGGATTAAACGAGCTACCACTGCGTTCAAAGCCATGCAACGCCATCATGGCCGGCTCCCAGGCGGCCCAAATCAATGCCGAGATTGCAAAGATGGCCACGAAGAGCGAGACCAGCTCCATCTTTTTCCAGACATGGGCTGGCACCAGCAACTCCACCATGGTGATGGCGATATGACGCTTGCGCTGGGTGACGTAACCACTGGTCATCACCCAACCGGTAGCGCAGATGGCCATGACGGTTTCAAAGGTCCATTGAGTGGGGGCATTGAACACGTAGCGCATGACCACCTCGACGGCGGACAGCACGATACAGACGAAGAACAGTACGGCACAGGCATAGCCGATGAAGGCGCTGACCCGGTCCATACCGGCCGCTAGGCGACTGAGTAATGACATAGGTAACTCTCCGGACAAAAAAAGGGCCGCGGCAGCTCACTGCCGCGACCCACATAAGCGATTAGCCCTGAGTGGACGACGCGTCTTCCTGTGTCTGATTGGTTTCTTCGTCGAGCAGACCATGTGCCTTCATGTACTCGAGATGCGCATCGAGTGCTTCCTGAGCAATGGGGCTCTTCTCGGCGAATTCTTCCCAGGCGCCACGAGCAATTTCACGGAACTTGTCACGTTCTTCCTGAGGCCAATCAATGACGGTGATATCCTCATCGGCCTTGTCACGGGCCACAAGCTTCTCGTCCTGCTCATGCACCGCTTCGGCCAGGTCGTTGAAGGCATCGTAGAACCACTGACTCAGTGCCTGCCGATCCTCTTCGTCCAGCGATTCCCAGGTATTTTCGTTGATAGTGAACTGCTGAGACGACATGGAATGGATACCCGGATAAATCGGGTACTTGGCGATGTCGTGCAAGCCTGCGGCATCGTTATTGACGTATGCCGACGCATCCGCAGCATCCACTACGCCCTGCTGCAGCGAGGTATAAACTTCGGAGAACGGAATATTGACCGGCGTCGCTCCGGCGCGTTCGAAGACCGCAGCGGCCAGACCTTCCGGCGAGCGGAACTTGAGACCCTTGAGGTCTTCAACACCCCGGATTGGAACAGCAGCGACCAGTGCTTCGCGCTTGTACGGGCCACAGCCCACAACATGGATCTTGTTGGGCACGACCTTATCAATGGCACTCTGCAGAACCTTCTCACCACCACCGGTTTGGCAGAAATCGAGGAACTGAGAAGGCTTGTCATAACCCGCGATCAGATCGCCCATCAAGGCAAAAGCGGGATCGCGGCCAGCGAAATAAGCCGGCGCCGTCAGGTCGCCGTCGAGCAGCCCCATACCGACCGCTTCGAGGGTTTCCTTATAAGGCACGACACTGCCGATCGGCATGAGATTGAGCGTGACATCTCCGCCTGTCCGCTCTTCCACTTTCGGCACCCAGTTGTCCTGCAAGTACTGGTAGGCATAGTCACCAGAGTTGAACGACGTCTGGATGCGTAGCTCCTGCTGAGCCTGAGCCGTGCTGGACAGGACCAGAGCCACCGAAGCCAGGGATACCGTTGTTACTAGCGTGCGAATCTTCATGCTGGAATCCTTTTGTAAGTCTTGTGGTTTCAACAGTGAATGCAGCCTCCAAGCGAGGCACTAGATCAGAAGCGAGGCGACTTCCCCGTCCACGTCGGGTCGTATTTCTTCATTTCCTCCACGTCATTACGCGAACGGATGCCACACTTCCGGTAATTCTCAGCCAGTTCTTTTAGCGCTTCGCGGTCAAGCTCCACGCCCAATCCCGGCGCGTCAGTCACGCGAACGCTGCCGTCTTCAAAGGCTATCTTGCCCCCCACGATCACCTCTTCTTCCTGCCAGGGATAATGGGTATCACAGGCATAGGAGAGGTTATCGATGGTAGCCGCCGCATGCGCCATCGCCATCAGGCTGATGCCCATATGCGAGTTCGAGTGCATGGAAAGCCCCAGGTCCCAGGTTCGGCAGATTTGCCCCAGTTCACGGGTTGCCTGAAGTCCACCCCAATAGTGATGATCGGAAAGGATCACATCGACGGACTGCTTGCGAATGGCTTCAGGAAAATCGAAGAAACCGATGACGCACATGTTGGTGGCTAGCGGCATCGATGAGACGTCATGGACTTCTGCCATGGCATCCTTACCGGGTGACGGGTCTTCCAGGTATTGCAGCACGCCGTCCATCTGCGGGAGTAGCCGCTTGGTCGTCTCGACGGACCAGTTACCGTTCGGATCGATACGCAGCGGGTAACCAGGGAACGCTTTGCGCAAGGCTTTAATGGCCTCCAGTTCCTCCTCCGGCTCGAAGACCCCGCCCTTGAGCTTGATTGACTGGAAACCATACTCATCGATCATCTGCTTTGCTGAGCGCACCACATCATCGGGTGTCAGAACTTCGCCCCACTTGTCGACCCAGGGGTCATCGGCAAACTTGTGCTTTGCATACTTGTAGAAGAGGTAGGCGCTGAACGGCACCGTTTCCCGCACCTTGCCCCCCAGAAGCTCGCATACACTGCGTCCGGTCAGCTTGCCCATGAGGTCGAGAAAAGCGACCTCGAAGGCGGCGAAGATACGGGGAACCGTGGTCGCCTGGACCGTCCCGGGTGCCAATTCCATTCCGGTTTTGGCTGGCTGCCCACCGCCGACAGTCTCCTGAACAATGCGATGCAATGTATTGAGATGGAAAACATCGAGACCGACCAGCTTAGGCGCCACCTTTTCCAGCTGCGACAAGGTCTGCTCGTCACCATAGGACTCGGAGAGACCATAGGTACCATCGTCGGTCACCACCTCGATGATAGAACGCAATGCCCAAGGCTCATGGATGCCACTGGCATTCAGCAACGGTGGGTCGCGAAAGGCGATAGGCGTGACGACAACAGACGTGACAATCGACATACAACTTCTCCAGCGCGCAATTAACGTGATTTAGGTCTTATCAACGAGCGTTTTTAGCTGTGCGATTTCACGCTCATTCGGCATTTCGAGCGGTGCCCGAACGCTACCGGCGGGACGTCCGATAATCTCCGCGCCAGCCTTGATCAGGCTGACCGCATAGCCGGACTTGTTGTCGCGCAGGTCGACGAAGGGCAGGAAGAAATCCTGGGTGATGCGCCTGACCGTCTCGGTGTCACCACCACGCAGCGCCTTGTAGAAGGTAACCGCCATACCCGGCACGAAGTTGAATACCGCACTGGAGTAGGTGTTCACACCGATAGCCAGATAGGCTTCTGCCATGATTTCGGCCGTCGGTACACCACCGACATAAGCCAGCCGATCACCGACCGTCCTGATGATCCGATTCAGGGCCTGCAGATCGCCCTTGCCATCCTTGAGGCCGATCAGGTTCGGGCAGGCATCAGCCAGGCGCTTCACTGCCGCCGGCTTCATGATGCCGTTGGCCCTGTTGTAGTAGATCACGCTGATGGATGTGGAATCACAGATCTGACGCGCATACTCCATCAGGCCATCCTGGGGGCACTCGGTCAGGTAGGGCGGCATCAGCAGAATGCCGTCGGCGCCCTCTTCCTCGGCAATACGCGCGAAGGCACTTCCGGTCGCGACACTGAGACCCGCGCTTGCGATCACTGGCAGCTTGCCATCGACGACCTTCACCGCCAGGCGCACGATCTCGCGAAACTCGTCCTGAGACAGGCTGAAGAACTCGCCCGTGCCGCCGGCGACGAATACGGCCGAGATTTCGTGACTGATAAACCACTCAAGCCGCCGGTGGTAGCTCTCGGCATCGAAACGCCCTTCGGCGTCGAAATCGGTGATCGGGAAGGACAGTAGTCCGTCACTGATGGCTTGCTTGACTTCATCACGTGTGAAACTCACCTGATCATCCTCTCTCTTGTTTCGCAGGGCAGCCTTCGGCATCGGCCTTTATGTCATACATCATACAAATGACAAGCTAGCGACCCCGCTCCAGACTGACAATAGGCACTGTGGTAAATTTAGACCAAAGTTGAGCCTCCCAGAGGCGACGCTTATTTCGCCCCAAGTACTGCTGCAACACGCCAGAATCCCCTCAGGATGCACTCATGTCATTGATCGACATCTTCCTTTCGACACTCAACGTCACTCTGCCGGTGTTTGCCATGGTCTTCATCGGCATTGGCTTGAAGCGCTTTCACTGGATCGATCAAAACTTCGTCAACACCGCTTCTCGGTTGGTCTTTAGGGCCACGCTGCCGACGTTGCTGTTCTTCGGCCTGGCCGACGCCGACCTGGAAGCGACTCTGGATCCTTGGATGCTGGCATTTTTTGCGCTGGCCACACTGGCAAGCTTCGCTGCCGCCTGGGGCTGGGCCATGCTGCGCGTGCGGCGCCCGTTGCGGGGCGTCTATGTGCAAGGGGCCTTTCGCGGCAACTGTGGCGTCGTAGGCCTGGCCCTGGCCGCCGGCCTGTATGGTGATGCAGGCTTGTCACTAGCCGGCCTGCTACTAGGCGTGGTGATCCTGAGCTACAACGTGCTGTCAGTGATCGTGCTGGCGACCTACCAGCCGCGAAAGGAAGGGGCATCACAGGGCGTCGACTGGAAGAGTATTCTTCAGCACATCCTGACGAACCCTCTGATTCTAGGGGTGGCGGCGGCGACACCTTTTGCCGTGTTCAACGTAGCACTGCCCGACTGGCTGATCACCACCGGCGACTACTTCGCCTCGCTTACGTTGCCCCTGGCGCTGATCTGCATCGGTGCAACCCTCTCCACCCGTGCTCTGAGGAAAGGCTATCGCACCACATTGAGCGCCAGTCTGGCCAAAATGGTGGTCTTGCCTGCAGCGTCTACACTGCTCGCCGTGGCGGCAGGGTTTACCGGACCGTCACTCGGCGTGATGTTCCTGTTCTTCGCAAGCCCTACGGCAGCGGCGGCCTACGTGATGGCCAAAGCCATGGGCAACGACGAGACGCTCACCGCTAATATCATCGCGCTGACCACGCTGATGGCCAGCATCACCGTCACGCTGGGTATCTTCGCGCTTCGGCTCGCGGAGCTGATCTAACGGGAAGAAACCGGTGGCGCCAAACGGCGCCACCAAAGACAAACAAAAACTGCTCTTTTGCCAAGACAAGAACTAACGAGACCCCACAGCGACCGTTCCCTCGACCACCTCGAATTGCTCGATGCCACCGCCCTCGCCAAATGCCTCCTTCGGCATGGGGTTGGCATGGGCTCGCTTGAAGTCATCGCTGCCAACCCAGGCACGAAAGGCATCCTGGCTCTCCCATTCAGTTTCCACGATGTAGGGCGCCTGATTGCCTTGAGGGCGCAGTACCCGCATGGCGACGAAGCCGGGTTGCTGATCGATTTCACCGGCACGGGCACGGAAGCGCGCCTCAAATGTCTCTTCGTAGCCCGGTGTCACATGGATACGATTGTTGACCATATACGTCATGAGGTGCTCCTGAGAAAAAACGAGGGGGGAGATTTGCCAACACGGGGAAGGCGCCGTCGGCGGACGGCGCGAGAGATACGCCAATAGGAATGAAGCACTGATATGGCGAACTCAGTGCCCCCCAGGCGCTTCCAGGCCGATGAGGCGAGCACAGCCAGCGGCGAAAACATCACTTTCAAGCCGAGCAATGGCCGCGGTGGGGAACCCAAGCCCCGGTGCCCGAGATCCATCGGTGAGCTGTGCCGTCAGGACGCCCACCAACGGCATATGACTAACCAGCAACAAGGGGCCAGGTGTCTGCTCCTGGGTGTCGATCAGCCAGTCAAGAATTGGCCCCACCGGGTCGTCCGGCGTGATAAGAGGCAGTGTCTCGACTGCTACGCCCAAGCGTTCGGCCATCAGCGTCGCGGTCTGCTGGGCACGACGATACGGGCTTGCCAGCACCCGCGGCGTGGCAAGCCCCTCATCGACAAGGCGCTGTGCCAGCCAGTCGGCCATGGCCGCGCTCTCACGCCGCCCTGCCTCGGTGAGCGTACGCTCGGCATCCGGGCGGCCTGACGCCGCCTCGCCGTGACGCATGATCCATAGGGTCTCGTGCATCGTCGTCATTCCTCCAGGCGTCTAGCCTCTTTTACATCCTCGCGGGACAGCGTGAACTCTACGTCGCTGCTCTGCTCGCCCTGCATGAGCAACTTGGCCATGTCGCGGGCAGGCACCTGATTGAACAGCACCTGGTACAGGCCTTCGGCAAGCGGCATATAGATGCCCTCCTCCGTGGCCATGTCGTGAGCAAGGTGCACCGTATTGACACCCTCGGCGACTTGCCCCAGCGCATCAACGGCTTCCTCCAGGGTTCGGCCCTCACCAAGGGCATAGCCGACCCGATAGTTACGCGAGAGCTTTGACGAGCAGGTGACGATCAGGTCGCCGACGCCGGACAGACCGAGGAACGTCATGGGATTGGCCCCAAGGTGAACCGCGAAACGACTCATCTCGGCCAACGCCCGAGTCATCAACATGCTACGCGTGTTCTCGCCCATGCCCAGTGCAGCGGCCATGCCGGCGGCGATGGCATAAATGTTCTTCAACGCCCCGCCAAGCTCAACACCAAAGCGGTCATTGCTTGCATAGACCCGGAAATAGTCGCAACCCAGCACGCTTTGCACCCGCGCCCGTGTCAGGGGGTCGTCACTTGCAATCACGGTCGCGGTGAGCTGCTTGTCGGCGACCTCAGAGGCCAGATTGGGCCCCGAAATCACACCGATATGGGAAAAGCCGGTCTCCTCCTCGAGGATCTGGCTCATCAGCTTGAAACCCTCGGCTTCAATGCCTTTGGTGGTACTGACCAGTATCTGATCGGGTGATAGCCAGGGGCGAGCCTGGCGCACCACTAAACGGAAGGCCTTGGAAGGAATCGCCACCAGCACCAGGGTGGCGTCAGCGACCACCTCACGCATGTCGGTGGAAGCCGTGACGGCGGGATTAATGGCGTAATCCGGTAGGTAATGGCGGTTGCGATGGTCGCGATTGATCTCGTCAGCCAAGGCAATATCTCGCATCCATTGGTGCACCTGGGCACCATTATCGGCGGCAATGCTGGCCAGCGCCGTCCCGAAACTGCCACCGCCCAGCACTGCAACCTTCAAGCGATCATCAGACATTCTCGATCCATTGACGAGTGATAGATATCCTCATTGTAACGAAAAGCGGAGAGGCAGAAATGCCTCTCCGCTCGGGAGTTGCTCGGAGTGGGCGTACAGCCCTGCTCGGCTCAGTCGATCATCGGCACCAGAGTGTCGATGCTGGACCGCGCATCACCAAACAACATCCGCGTGTTCTCCTTGAAGAACAGCGGGTTCTCGATACCAGAGTAGCCGGTACCTTGACCACGCTTGCAGACGAAGACCTGCTTGGCCTCCCACACCCGCAGTACCGGCATGCCAGCGATGGGGCTCGCCGGGTCTTCCTGTGCCGCCGGGTTGACGATGTCATTGGAGCCGATGACGATCACCACATCCGTCTCGGTGAAGTCATCGTTGATTTCATCCATCTCCATGACAATGTCGTACGGCACCTTCGCCTCGGCCAGCAATACGTTCATGTGGCCTGGCAGTCGCCCGGCCACCGGGTGAATACCAAAGCGAACGTTCTTGCCAGAGGAGCGCAGTTTGCGGGTCAGCTCGCTGACGGCATTCTGGGCCTGAGCCACCGCCATGCCGTAGCCCGGCACGATGACGACACTGTCGGCATCGTTAAGCGCGCTGGCCACACCGGCGATATCGATGGACACCTGCTCGCCTTCGATCTCGGCCGCTTCCCCTTGGGTGCCGCCGAAGCCACCCAGAATCACGTTGACGAAATTGCGGTTCATCGCCTTGCACATGATGTAGGAGAGGATGGCGCCCGAGGAGCCCACCAGGGCACCGGTCACGATCAACAGATCATTGGAGAGCGTGAAACCGATAGCCGCTGCCGCCCAGCCGGAGTAGCTGTTCAGCATGGACACCACCACCGGCATGTCGGCGCCGCCGATGCCCATGATCAAATGCCAACCGACGAAGAAAGCCAGCAGCGCCAGTACCAGCAGGGTCCAGAAACCGGCCCCGTTGAGGTAGGCGATGGCCAATACCAGCGACAGGATTGCCGCCCCGGCATTCAACCAGTGGCCACCGGGGAATTGGCGTGGTTTGCCATCGATCTTGCCGGCGAGCTTGCCGAAGGCAATCACCGAACCGGTGAAGGTCACCGCACCGATGAAGACGCCCAGCACGACCTCGACCTGCAGGAAGGTCAGCTCGGCCGGCGTCTTTTCGGCGACCAGGGCAGCGAAGGCCGAGAAGCCCTCACTGGCGCCCTCGGATGCCAACACCCGGCGCCGTTCCAGATCCGCGTTCCAGCCGACAAAGACCGCTGCCAGACCGACAAAGGAGTGCAGCGCCGCCACCAGCTGAGGCATCTCGGTCATGTCGACCTTGCGCGCCAACACGGTGCCCACTGCAGCACCGATCAGCATCATGGGAATCATCCAGCCATAGCCGCCGACTCCCGGGCCGAACATGGTGGCACCGACTGCCAACGCCATGCCCACGATGCCATACCACACCGCTCGCTTGGCCTTTTCCTGATTGCTCAAGCCCCCCAGTGAGAGGATGAACAATACACTTGCTGCGATAGCCGCAGCAGAAACGAACTCTTGACCCAACATCTCGACTCTCCGCGGTTCAGGATTTCTGGAACATGGCCAGCATCCGGCGTGTCACCAGGAAGCCGCCAACGATATTGATGGACGCGATCAGCACTGATATGCCGGCTAATAGGCCCACCAGCCAGTTCCCCGAGCCGAGCTGCAGTACTGCGCCAAGAATGACGATGCCGGAAATGGCATTGGTGACCGCCATCAATGGCGTGTGCAGCGAATGGCTGACGTTCCAGATCACCTGGTAACCCACGAAGCAGGCCAGCACGAAGACGATGAAGTGCTGCATGAAGGAAGGCGGCGCCACCTGGCCGAGCAGCCACATAAGCGCCCCGCCCACCGCCAGCATCCCGACCTGGGTCTTGGTCTGGGAGACAAAGGCGGCATGCTCGGCGGCTTTCTTCTCCTCGGGAGTGGGTTCCTTTTCCTTGGGCTTTGGCTTGGACGCGCCGATCGCCTTCACCTTGGGGGGCGGCGGCGGGAAAGTGATGTCCCCTGCGTGCGTCACAGTGGCACCGCGAATCACGTCATCGTCCATGTTGTGATTGATCACGCCGTCCTTTTCAGGCGTGAGGTCGGACAGCATATGACGGATGTTCGTGGCATAGAGCAACGAGGACTGCGTCGCCATCCGCGACGGGAAGTCGGTGTAGCCGACCACGATCACGCCGTTATCGGTCACGATACGCTCATCCGGCACGGTCAGATCGCAGTTACCACCCTTCTCGGCGGCCAGGTCAACGATCACCGAGCCAGGCTTCATGGCCTCGACCATGTCCTCGAGCCACAGTTTGGGTGCCGGCTTGCCGGGAATCAGCGCGGTGGTGATGACGATATCCACATCCGGCGCCTGCTCACGGAAACAGGCGAGCTGCTTCTCACGAAACTCGGGGCTGGAAGGTGCGGCATAGCCGCCGCTCTCGGCACCGTCCTGGCTGTCTTCGAAGTCGAGGAACAGGAACTCGGCGCCCATCGACTCGATCTGTTCGGCCACTTCAGGACGCACATCGAAGGCACGCACCACAGCACCAAGACTGGTGGCAGTACCGATGGCGGAGAGACCCGCCACGCCGGCACCGACTACCAACACCTTGGCAGGCGGTACCTTGCCGGCGGCGGTGACCTGGCCGGTGAAGAAGCGCCCAAACTGGTTACCGGCCTCGATCACCGCCCGGTAGCCGGCAATGTTAGCGGTACTCGACAGGGCATCCATCTTCTGTGCCCGAGAGATACGCGGCACCATATCCATGGCAATGACGGTGGCGCCCTGAGCACGGCAGCGCTCCAGCAGCGCCTCATTCTGGGCCGGCCAGAAGAACGCAATCAGCGTCTGACCGTCATGCAACCGGTCGACCTCTTCGTCCGTGGGCTCGCGCACCTTGATCACGGTGTCGGCCTGATCCCACAGCGCCTTGGTGCCATCAACCACGTTGACACCGACCTGACGATAGGCCTCATCGGCGAAGCCCGCGGCAACGCCAGCTCCTGTCTCTATCAGACATTCGTGTCCAAGTTTCTGGATCTGCTGTGCGCTCTCCGGGGTCAGCGCAACGCGCGCCTCGCCTGGAGCTCGCTCTTTAGGTGCTCCGATTTTCACTTTATGCCTCCCTTGTCGCGATGCTAGCCGCCGTACGGAACCAGACGGGAATGAGTCGATTTTGCAGGAATATCCGAAGGGTAATACGCCTAACGGCGTCCACTCATACCTTCAGATGCGACAGCGCAGTGTTTGGAGAAAGCGCCGCAAAGGCAAGAGCCAACGGAAAAAAATCTTTTATAAATATAGGGTTATGGAACGCATAAGCTTGGCGTTATATTACCCGACTGAGCCAAGTACTTGATAAGCAATGTAAAAACAGGAACTCACAACCTGACAAAATCGTTATGAGTGCCATAACGTAAGCATTATTGACGGGTGGCTGCCGACATTTTTCATTGATGATTCGTGCTTTCTACTGCAATGACCATCAGGCAAATCCTCAAAACTGCTGTACCACTTCCTGCGTCGAGGCGATGCGCGCGCAATGACTGCCGAGCAATGCCAAGCTGAAACGCTGCACATCCTCGGCAGCCAAGGTCTCGCCATCAAGCCCCACTAACGGAAAACTGGCACAGGCATCGGCAACCACCACCACGCCGAAGTCGAGGCAATGGGCGTGACGCGCGGCCATGGTCACGGCATGGCCGGTGGCCACTCCCGCAATGACTAAGCGTGCTATGCCGTGGCGGCGCAACCAGATGTCCAGATCGGTACCGATGAAGGGGCTCTCGGCGTGCTTGGTGACAACACGCTCCCCAGGTCGAGGCATCGCTGAGTACTTGAACTCGGCCCCGGCATGTCCGCAGCGATAGGAGGATCCTGGCTTATGGGAAAAATGCCGGACGTGCACGATATGTCCATTTCCGCCTCGCCAGCAGGTCAGTAATTCATGAACGCGATCGTCGAGAGCTGGATTGCTGTGAGCGCCGTAAAGCTCGACATCATCAACGGCCTGCTGGATGTCAATCAGCAGCAGGGCCGCCGCGTCATCCCTGGCATCGTAGAGACGCAACCGTGCATTGCTTGACTGGCGGACCATATCTACCCCCGTCGCCTGTCGTGGAAGAAGCCGTACTGACCGCTGGAGAAGCCCTGAACCGCCAGAGCAATATTACGCCCCTCGGAACTCAGAGCACAGGCACCGTCAACCGCCTGCCTCTGACAGCCATCATGCAAGCATAGGTGCTCACAGGCCGAACTGCCCTGCGATGCAGCAAGAAGCTATCAACGCTTTTGACGTCATGGCCACCAAAAACCAAAACGCCTCCACCGCATAAGCCGAGGAGGCGTCATTCAGGCGCTCAGCATTGTGGACGCTATGCCCAGGCATACGGGGCACCCTTCTTGATCAGGCGGGCGTATCGCCAGCATGACGGCGAATGCGCTCGGCATTGGTTCGCAAGAGCGACAGCAGCACATCAGGGTAATCAGCACGTGTGGCGTAATCATTGAGCATCGTGATCAGTGCTTCTGGGGGCACATTACCCTGTGCAGCCAGCTGAGCGCGACGCGCCCGTAGCTCAGCATAGGCGCCGTGAGTATTAAGATTCTTGAGATAGGCGCGCACAGCGTCCTGTACGCTATCAAAGGACTGATAGCGGCCACTGCTGGCTCGCATACCGAACAGGTTGTTGTTCTGGCGCGCCAGTCGCGAAGTTCCCCAGCCGGATTCCTCCACTGCCTGCACTGCCACCATCTCCAGCGGTACCGGGGCAACCCGCTTGAGAAGCAGATCACTGACCTCTCCGGGCGCGCACTCAAGCGCATAGTCCTCGCATAGCGCCGCCACTCGCTTACGTTCAACGGTGGTCCAGGGCGTATCTCGTTGGGCAAGCGCCCGTAGCCACTCACCGCGCGCAGCGAGGAGAGAATTCTCGACCTCGACAATCGGCACCAGCACTTCAAGGAAAGCGTCCTTGCGTTGCGGACCCGCCGGCAACTGTCGCAGATCTGGCAGTGCAGCGGCATTGGCAAGCGACTCATAACCGGCATCGACGGGCCGTACTGTCTGAGAGGCGGTGAGAGAAGCTGTTTGAGAAGCAGCGAGTGGCGGCATGGCAACCAGGGCAAGAAGAAACAGACTCAATACCGGCAGCGTCGTAAGCAATGGCCAGCGACGTGAGGGTGATAACCGGAGAAAGAAAGGGAACTCATAGCGCATCATCAGGACTCCGCTAATTATCATTAAGTGCTCTCGTCGACCACGGTGGTGTCAGCGCGACCACTCAACATGGTGCCCCACAGCAAGTGCCTGGAGCACAATCAAGGGCTCCGGGAAGTCGCCTTCCAAGGCCCGGCCACAATACGCGGGCAAGATTATCAGGCTTAAGCAGGATCACCGAGCATTTTTGCACTGCACAAAACGGGTATCCGGTTTCCTGGCGGACAATCGAGTGGCGGACACGATGCATGTCGGGTGTCACAACGGCCAGGCGTAGCCAACGTTCAAGTCTGATCAGGTCCGGCGACAGCGCCTCGGAGAGGCTGGAGACATCATCGGGCACCGCTTATCCGTCCCAGCTTGACCTGCATCATAAAGAGAAAAATGAACCCGAGCCCATACTGTACGACGTAGGCAAGACCTATTGATTCAGGGGAAGGGCTTAATATGACAAATAATCGCAAGGCGGCGGGTCCCTGGTTGGTGCTCGGGGTGCCGATTGCCCTGGGCCTGGCCTGGGTCACCCAGGGCAGCGGCGTGATCGAGAACGATCTCGAGCGCAATATCTACATCCCCGAAGAGCTGACCATGCCGCTGCAGGTACAGGCGGCCTACAATGGTCGGCAAATATTTTTCCGCTACCGTTGGCCAGCGGAACAGCCCCATGTCTATCACGACATGCTGCGCTACGAGGATGGCGAGTGGATCCGCCACGGTAGGTCGATTCCCGGGCCTGACCCCGACGGCACCTACGAGGACCGGGTGGCGATGCTGGTCGATGACGGCGGCGTACCCAACTTCGGCCGCTATGGCGGCTATATCACCGTCGGCGATCAGATGCGGTTCTTCTCCAACTCCGCCTCACCGGCAGACGTGCAGGCGCATCCGTATCTGGGTGAAACGCTCGGCCAGAGCGATGTCCGCAAGTATCTTCCCGCTACCCGGTCGGACCAGAACGACTGGCGCAGCGTGGTCGATGCCGATGTCCTGCAAACCCAACGCGAGGCCGGCTACTTCCTCGACCTCTGGCACTGGCGCGCCGGGCGCTCCAACCCCATCGGCGCCTCCGATGATCAGTGGATCGGCGAATTCCGCAACAGCGATGAAGGCTCGGGCCCCTATACCACCAACTGGGATGGGGACAATAATCAGCCGCTCTGGATGCTCGACCCCGAGCAGACGGGACAGCGAGCACTGCGCTGGGAGGACGTGACCGCCGGTGGCGTCGATTTCGACGGCATCTACTACCTCTCCGAGAATAACCGAACCGCTTTCGATCCCGACCATGACTGGCAGAACGGCGACGTCATCCCTCGCCGCCTGCTGCGCGACCCCCAGGGCTCCCGGGGCACCATCTCGGTTCATGGTGGTCCGGCGCGCTGGGAGGACGGTTACTGGGACGTGACCCTGGTGCGTGACATGGACACCGGCAATCCGCTGGATGACACGGCCTTCCATGAGCAAGGCGTCTACGACATCGCCATCGGCGTCTATCGCAATGCTACCGGCAGTCGCTGGCACTACGTCTCCCATCCCTACACCTTGGGTCTGGGGCGTGATGCCGATTTCCAGGCCATGGCGTTCAATGGCAGCTCTCCGGACTGGAGCGATGACTGGTTCGAGATGACGCTCTTCTACCCAGGCCAGGTGGACTGGCCGACGCTAATCAGCCGCGCCCACGCAGGCGCCGAGGATATCGCCGCAAACAAGCCGGTCAGGCCCCGCCACAGCGAGAAACAACTGGCCCTCTATGGGGTGGAGATGGAGTTCAGGGAGGCCATCACCTCGCACTGGTGGATGACCCTGATCGCCGGGTTGATCGCCATGCTCGGCACCACCCTCGCCCTGCTGCCAAGCTTTCGTTCCACTCGTCAAGGAGACCGCTCATGAACGGCACTCACGCCATGCTCTCCCACTTCCCGGTGGGATTCTGGGCCCTCGCTACCCTGATGATCCTGGTCGGCGTCTTCCTCTCCGGCCGACTGGCCGAGCTCAGTCGCGCCGCTCTGCTGCCGGTTCTGATACTCAGCCTGATCGGCGGCCTGGCCGCCATCATCGTCGGGTTTCTGGTCTGGCCCATGGAAGCCAACCTGGCCAGCCCGCTGACGCGTAACCATATACTGATGTCCTTCTGGTCGCTGGGCATCTACACCATGATCACTGTGCTGGTTTGGAAAGCCGGCGATGCAGCCTTCGACGGAAATCGTCGCTGGGCTTTGGTGATCCTGGCCCTGACCGGTGGCCTGATGTTCTCCGCCGCCGGCACCCTGGGGGGGCACCTCGCAGGCGCCGCCACGGCCTTCTCGGATGTTCTCGGCCTGATGGGCTGGGAGGTCTACACCACCTTCTACAGCCCCCTCTGGGTCAGCGCCGTGATGGTGATCATCGGCATCGCTCTGGGTGCGCTCGGCATCATGAACCGACGCAAGAAAGGATGACACCGCGACCGACTCGCGCGGCATCGAGTAGGAAGGGGAGTTGCCTCCCCTGTCCTCTCACACCACCGGGCACCGGGGAGGATTAAGGTTTTGGTGGATCAGAAGGGATCATCAACCACTTAATCCGGATACCCCAAAAAACAAAACCCTGCCAGGGTCTCCTGGCAGGGTTGGCGGTCACTCATCGACGATGTCGGTGAGCGCTCTCACCTCATGGCTTTCACGCCATCAGCAACGCGTTGAGTCGTTTGACGTACGCGGCCGGGTCATCAAGGTGACCTCCCTCGGCGATGATCGCCTGGTCGAGCAGGATGCGCGACAAGTCGCCAAAGGACGCACTATCGGCGCTTTCCAAGCGACCCACCAGTGCGTGGTCTGGGTTGAGCTCAAGGATCGGCTTGACCTCAGGCATCGGCTGACCGGCAGCCTCCATGATGCGGCGCATCTGGAAGCCCATCTCGTGCTCAGGCAGCACAACACAGGCCGGCGAGTCGGTCAGGCGGTGTGTCACCTTGACCTCCTGAACGTCATCACCCAGCGCTTCCTTGACGCGCTTGACCAGGTCTTCCTTGGACTTGGCTGTCTCTTCCTGTGCTTTCTTCTCTTCCTCGTCCTCGATCTCGCCCAGATCAAGCTCGCCCTTGGCGACGTCGACCATGGACTTGCCATCGAACTCGGTGAGGTGGCTCATCAGCCACTCATCGATACGGTCGGACAGCAGGAGTACCTCGATGCCCTTCTTGCGGAAGATCTCGAGATGCGGGCTGTGCTTGGCCGCATTGAAGCTGTCGGCGACGATGTAATAGATCTTCTGCTGGCCTTCCTTCATGCGCTCGACATAGGCGGCCAGTGACTGATCCTGGGTAGAACTGTCGGTGTGCGTCGAGGCGAAGCGCAGCAAACCAGCGATCTTGTCGCGGTTGGCATAATCTTCGGCAGGGCCTTCTTTGAGCACGGTGCCGAAGTTGTTCCAGAAGGTCTGGTACTGCTCATCGTCCTTGGCCAGCTTCTTGAGCATGTCCAGGCCGCGTTTGGTCAGTGCTGCCTTCATCTTGTCGACCTGCGGATCCTGCTGCAGGAGCTCGCGAGACACGTTCAGCGACAGATCCTTGGAGTCCACCACACCCTTGATGAAGCGCATATAAAGCGGCAAGAACTGCTCGGCGTCGTCCATGATGAAGACGCGCTGCACATAGAGCTTCAGGCCGCGGGCACCGTCTCGCTCGTAAAGATCAAAGGGCGCACGGCTCGGCACGTAGAGCAGGCTGATGTAATCAAGCTTGCCCTCGACGCGGTTATGGCTCCAGGTCAGTGGATCACTGAAGTCATGAGAGACGTGCTTGTAGAATTCCTTGTACTCGTCATCGCTGATCTCAGCCTTCGGGCGCACCCACAACGCGGTCGCCTCGTTGACGGTCTCCCAGATCTCGACTTCACTGCCTTCTATCTCGTTGCCTTCATCATCCTTGGCGGTCTCGGTCTTGGGCATGCGCACCGGCACTTCGATGTGGTCGGAGTACTTGCGCACCAGACTCTTGAGGCGAGTATCGTCGGCGTATTCCTGTGCGTCTTCCTTGAGATGGAGCACGATCTCCGTGCCGCGCAACTCGCGGTCGATGTCGGCGATGGTGAACTCACCCTCGCCCTTGGAGCGCCACTCGACACCGGCATCCTTGGGCAGGTCGGCACGGCGCGTGCGCACGGTGACTTCGTCGGCAACGATGAAACCGGAATAGAAACCGACACCAAACTGACCGATCAGCCGCGCGTCTTTCTGTTGCTCGCCGGAGAGTTGCTGGAGAAAATCAGCCGTACCGCTCTTGGCGATGGTGCCAAGATTCTGGATCACGTCTTCACGGCTCATGCCAATGCCGTTGTCACGAACGGTGACGGTTCCCGCCTCGGCATCATGCTCGATTTCGACCCGCAGATCGCTATCACCCTCGTAAAGCGCGTCGTTATCCAGCGCCTGATAACGCAGCTTGTCGCAGGCATCGGCAGCGTTGGAAATCATCTCACGCAGGAAGATCTCCCGGTTGGAATACAGGGAGTGAATCATCAGATTCAACAGCTGCTTAACTTCGGTCTGGAAGCCCAGAGTTTCTTCATGGGTGACGGTAGACATGTAACGAGTCCCTCATCGATCTCAGCATTGGGGGCGGTTACCAGAGGCAACGCGCCACTATCAGGTGACGTGATCGGGATATGGGGCCCTGAACAGGCTTTTCAAGTCTTTTGAATCAGCGGAGTGAAATCGCCTGGTTACATGCAGACGCAACCTAGTACATCAAGGGCCCATCAGGCCCCGTGTCATTCTTCTCGCCCTTCACGCCAGGCATGATACGGCGCTAGATAACGGTCCACCCGCGACAGCAACCAGCCGACGATCAGTGCATCGTCAGCCAGCCCCAGAAAGAGGAAAACGTCGGGAATCAGGTCCAGAGGTGACAGCAAGTAGACGACGGCTGCGGCCATACAGCCAATCGCCCGCCACGGTACCGGCCGATAACGCCCCTTGAGCACATCGCCGAGCATGGGAACAAAGGTGCCCAGGGCGCGACCAATACGCGCAAATGATCGACTGCGTCGACTCAACCACCCCTTGCCTCCTGATGGTGATCCTGCCATGTTGCTCTCCCCCGATCCGCCCGGTTGCTTTTGCGGCATTTTTCACGCGAATGCCGACTCAACACCGCGATTGTACTCCTCTTGTGTAAACTGCTCGCCGTTTTGCCTGCCGCCTGATCTGTCAGGCGCTGGCGACACTACTCAAAGGACCCTACATAGGTGATGATGGCGTAGTGGCACGACTCTGGAGACCCCAAATGCGACGCACTCTACCCTTTCGGCACTGGCCGGCACTGCTGGCAAGCCTGGCGCTCAGCCTGCCTCTGGGTCTGTCCGTTGACACTGCCAAGGCCGACCAGGCCAAGGATAATGCCATGCAGGCGGCACTGGCAGCCGCCCGGGCACAAGAATTTTCGCGTATCGATCAGGCAGCCATCGACGGTCATGTACTCGAAGGCTATGTGGACTACCACCGCCTGCTGACCCGCCTGCCGGATGCACCGCCGTCCCATGTCGAGCGCTTCATCGCTCGCCATGATGACTCGCCGCTGGCCGACTGGATGCGCGGCGAGGCGATCAGCCGTTATGGCAAGGCCGGTCGCTTTGAGAGCCTGCGCGAGATCAGCAACGGCGAGCCCTACGGTACACAGCGCCGCTGTTATTACTATACCGCCCTGCTCGATACCCGCCCCCAGGAAGCCGCCGCCGGCGGACTCGCATTGTGGCGCGTCGGCCACTCCCAGCCGGAGGCCTGTGATCCATTGTTTCGCGAGCTTCGCGAGCGTGGCGAGATTGGCGCCCTAGAGACCTGGGAGCGCCTGACACTCGCCTGGCAGAAAGGCGAGACCGGCATGGTAAGTTATCTTGGCCGCCAGTTAGGCAGTAGCTGGCAACCAGGTCTCGATGCACTTGAGCGCTTGCAACAGGATTATGCGGCGATTACTCAGGTGCCCACGCGTATCGGCCCCAATGGGCAGGGCACCAGCGCCCTCTATGCCGCCGCCATGCACGGCTTCACTCGTGCAGACACCGAGGCGGCTCTGGAGGCCTGGCGCAAGATAGGCCCCCACCTTGACCTCGGTGCCGCTGCGAGACGAGATATCGAACACGACCTGATGTTTTATTCACTGGTCAGAGACGTTGCCAATAACCGGGGATGGGTGGATGCCACGCTGCCCGAGTTCCAGGACACCGACTTG
The DNA here is from genome assembly GCF_012062845.1 of Halomonas salinarum. Classification (GTDB taxonomy): domain Bacteria; phylum Pseudomonadota; class Gammaproteobacteria; order Pseudomonadales; family Halomonadaceae; genus Onishia; species Onishia salinarum. The sequence continues at coordinate 8,646 of NZ_WWNB01000028.1, read as the reverse complement.
CTGGAGCTCAGAGTGCGCACCGCGCTTGCCGAACGTGACTGGTCAGGAGTCATAGACTGGGTCCATCGCCTACCGGACGAACCCCGCCGCGAGGCGCGCTGGCAATACTGGGTGGGCCGCGCACTTGAGCAGCTAGGCAACTCCAGCGGGGCCGCCGAGGCATTTCGCGCCGCCGCCAGCGACCGCAGCTTCTTCGGTTTCGCTGCCGCAGACAGGCTAGACACCCCCTACGCGCTGAACCTCGAGCGAGTCAGCTATAACGATGCGTATCGTGAGCGTATTGCACAATGGCCCGTCGTACAGCGCGCCGAGGCCCTGATTCGCATCGGCGAGCCCGGGCTTGCCAGTAGCGAGTGGTACGCCGCCGCCGGCCGTGCCGACGATGACAAGGCCAAGGCACTGGCCGACTACGCCGCTTACCGTGGCTGGCATGCACGGGCGGTGCAGACCACGATTGTCGCCGGCCTATGGGATGCCCTGGATTGGCGTTTCCCCGAAGCCTATCGCGATGATTTTCTGCACTGGGGAAACCAGCGCGGCGTCGATCCCTACTTGCTGATGGCCATTGCCCGCCGTGAGAGCGCCTACAACCCGACAGTGGTCTCCCCGGCCGGCGCCCGCGGCCTGATGCAATTGATGCCGGCTACCGCACGCCAGGTGAGTCAGCAGTTGGGGCTCGATGACCCGGGTCTCTATGGTGTGCTGAAACCGGAGACCAATATTCGCCTGGGCAGCCGCTACATCAAGGATATGATCGCGCGTTACCGGGGCAATCGACTGGCCGCTACCGCTGCCTATAACGCCGGTCCGACGCGCGTCGACCGCTGGCTAAAGGATGCCCCGCGAGAGTTCGATCTTTTTGTGGAGAGCATCCCCTTCCACGAGACCCGCCAATACGTCCAGGCGGTGATGGCTTACCGGGTCATTTTCGAAAGTCTCGCACAGGGCGGCGAAACGCAGAATGTAGCGCTATTGACCCCGGCCGAGCGAAACGCGCGATACGATAGGTCCCTGCTCGCCAGGCAATAGCGCGCTTGCCGCGAACGTGTGGCAAGTCATTGAGAAAAGCCCATACACCACGGGCCCGCTTTGCGGGCCCGTGGTGTATGGGGATGACCTTCAAGCGTGGGGACAGCGGTCACGAGTGCCAGGTGATTGCCAGACCCGACAAGGCAACATTACGGCAAGGCGTTAAGACACTCACAGTTAAGACATTCACACAGGGCGCTGAGACAGCGCGAGCTTGAGGCCAAAGGCGATCATCACCACCCCGGTGGCGCCGTCCAACGTTCTCGACACGGCGCGTCGCGCCAACCACTGGCCGGCCTTGCCCAGCATCACCGCAATGCCAATCTGCCATAGGTTGGCGATCAGAAAGTGCACGCCGGCAAGCCACAGCGACTTGGCCAATGCTGGATCGCCCGGCGCGATAAACTGGGGCAGGAAGGCCATGTAGAACACCACCGTCTTTGGGTTGAGTACATTGGACAGAAAGCCCTCACGAAGCGGCACCCAGCGCGATACCGCCTGACGCTCGACCTCACAACCCGCTATGGGCAATGGTGTGCCCCGCCTGGCGCTCGCCAGGCTCTGCACGCCAAGCCATATCAGATAGGCCGCACCTATAAGCTTGAGCGCCGAGAAGGCATGGGCCGATTGCAACAGGATGACCGAGATGCCGAGCGCCGAGACAGCGGCATGCACGAAGAGTCCACTACAGATAGCCAGGCTGGTTAACACACCGTCGCGCAGGCCCCCTCGCGTGGTGTTGCGGATCACCAGCAGCGTATCGACGCCCGGACTCAACGTCAGCAGAGTAATGGCAATGAGAAAGGGCCAGAACTGCGCATCGAAGAACATGAGGGACCGGGCTCCTTGCCATACAGATTCGCCCCGTCAGGGCGACAGACGACGGCCGGGGCATACCCGGCCGTGGATCAATTGAAAATGCCGCGCTTGGCATGCTTCATCGAGATCTGGTCGTTGAGCGTCCAGAAGTCATAGAGCACACCTATCAGAAAGAGTCCGCCCGTCAGCAGGTACAGAATACCGGTCAGGAACTTACCCATGTAAAAACGGTGCAAGCCGAAAACCCCAAGGAAGGTCAGTAACACCCAGGCGAGCGAGTAATTGACCGGGCCCGCCTGATAACGAAAATCGGCATCCCTATCCATGGCCGGAATGAGGAATAGATCGATCAGCCAACCGATACCCAGCAGCCCCAGCGTAAAGAACCAGATGGTGCCGGTTACCGGTTTTCCATAATAGAAGCGATGGGCGCCAAGAAAGCCGAAGATCCACAGCAGGTAGCCGATCAGTTTGCTGTGTGTATCGCTAGGCGCACTGCTCATTGTTGCCATATCGGGTACCTCATCGGGAATATGTCAGAAGATGGTCATGTCGGGTCGTGATGAATTCGCGCTTGGCGGACAGCGTTTCATCATCCGTGTGCTTAGATGACGCCTAGTTCACGCAGGCGTTCCTTGAGATAGCTGTCAGCGGTATGACGCTTGGACAATACGACCTCCGGCCGCGGGTGCAGAAATAACGGTAACGACAGGCGCGACTGAAAACGCGAGGGGCCGCTCGGGTTAACCACCCGATGGGAAGTCGAAGGGAAATACCCTCCCGAGGCCTCCTGGAGCATATCGCCGACATTGATGATCAGCTGCCCTGGGTCACAAGGCACTTCCAGCCACTGCCCCTCGCGGGTCTTCACCTCGAGCCCGGGCTCATTGGCCGCCGGCAACACGGTGATCAAATTAATATCCTCGTGAGCAGCAGCGCGCACCGCACCGGGAATTTCCTCGCCCGCCAAGGGCGGATAGTGCAGGACGCGCAGCAGGGTCTGGCTGCTCTCGGCAATCATGTGCGACAACGGCTCCTGATAGCATTTCGCCACCTCAGGCGGTGTCTCGGCCTCGATCCAGCCGAGAAGCGTCGCCGCCAGCGCTTCGGCGCGACGATAGTACTCCATGATGTCCTCCGCGAGGGACTCGGGCATTCGGCCCCACGGATAAACGTGGTAATACTCTTTCAGGTCCCTGACCGTCCGGCCCTTGGCCGTCTCTGATACCTCGGGCGGAAAATAGCCATCCTGGCGCTCAGGATCGAAGCGAAAATCATGCTTGGACTCCCCTGCAAAAAACTCCTGCCACTGCCGATAGATGGATTCCACCAACTCGGCGGAAATCGGATGATTGCGCAGCACCCCGAACCCTGTCTCTCGCAGCGAAGCAACGAAGCGTTGAGGAGCGTCGGCGGCAGTGAAATCGACGTTCTGGACGGCCATGATTTTTCCATCTAAAGTGATTTTGCGGGCATTCAGGCATGCCACTTCGCGGGTTATATTGACCTAACTCGGCTGCCGATGCATCTATCCGCTACGTGGCTGGAAAAGTCGAACGGTGTCTGTCGATGATCGATGGTTGCATCATTTGCCGCTCGTTCTTCTTTACTGCTTAGCCCACGTATAGAGGGGATTACCGACGGGCACAGGCCCGACGGGCCCAGCATCATCATTAAGCAAGGTAAGGAAATCAAAGATGGCAACTGGCACTGTCAAGTGGTTCAACGACACCAAGGGCTTCGGCTTCATCTCTCCGGATGATGGCGGCGACGACCTTTTCGCCCACTTCTCCGAGATTCAGGCCGAGGGTTTCAAGTCCCTACAGGATGGACAGAAAGTTAGCTTCGACGTCACCCAGGGCAAGAAGGGGCTCCAGGCCGCCAACATCAAGCCCGTCTGATCGAAAAAAGACGTGCCCGCCCCTCGCCAGTTGCTAACGTTGCAAGGATGACAGCATCAGAGGGGAACGCATCGCTTGTCTCCACCCAGTGTTGAAACGCTGTGTGAAGAGAGAAGCGATGCTACCCAAGGTCCACTTCGGTGGACCTTTTTGTTTGACGCAAGCTAACGCTCTAGCTTCCAGGTCGCTAAGGGCGCTTTAATAGCGGGTACGGCACTCACGGCTGATCGAGCTCACCCTCGACATTCTCAAGCATCTCTTCTGGCGACTTGCTCTCCGCCTCCTTGAACTGCTGATCGATTTCCTGCTGTGCCTCCTTAAATCGACGCTCGTTCTCGGCCATGAAAGCCTCAATTTCCGACTCGCTGGTCTCACCAGGCGCCACCTCAAGGTTTTCGCTCTCGTTGCTCATGGCACCGAGTTCGGTGTCGCTAGGCCCGCCGGAGACCGTGTCGGAGCTCGTGTCATAGCTCATCTCGGGGCTGAGGTCGCTCTGGGGCTCGTCGAGCAAAGGGTCTTGATTGGTGGATCCGGTATCCATGGTCTCATCGCTCAAAGTCGCCTCGCCGCTCATTGTGCTGTCAGTAACCTCTGCATCACTTGTCGCATCAGGCGCCTGAGCACTATTTCCTCCCTGAGCACTACCCTCCGCGCTGCTGCCTGACGTCGTGCCATCTGCTGCTATCTCGTCATCCGAGGCCTCAACGTCGCCGGCCTGGGTTTCCTGAGCGCCCTCAGCCACGGCGGTATTCTGCGCGGCGTCGCTTTCATCACCGGCCGCCGAGCCACTTGCTGTGGAGTCGCCTGCCGCAGGGTCGCCTGCCGCAGGGTCGCCTGCCGCAGGGTCGCCTGCCGCAGGATCTTCACCATTGCCACAGCCGACCAACCCCAGGCTCAGAACCAGGGCCGTCAGCAGGGACTTGTATGGCATCTTTCTCATTTTGAACTTCCTCGCATCGTGTGTAGGGGCATTCCAGCAAAGCGCTGAGGCGCACGCAAGGCGCATGCTTATTCGCCTATGTCCTCGGCCCAGATCTCGGGGTGGCGGGCAATGAAGGTATCCATCAATGCTTGGCACTGGGCATCGTCGCGCACGTCGAGTTCGACGTTGGCCTGGCGCAAGGCCTCTTCAGCACCGAGAAACGTGCGATTTTCGCCGATCACTACCTTGGGAATGCCGTACAGAAGAATAGCGCCACTGCACATCGGGCAGGGTGACAAGGTGGTGTAGAGCACCGACTCACGGTATACCGATGCAGGCTGACGCCCGGCATTCTCGAGGGCATCCATCTCACCGTGGAGGACCACGCTACCGCGTTGTTGCCGCTGGTTATGGCCGCGACCGATGATGCGCCCCTGATGCACAAGCACCGAACCAATAGGCACACCACCTTCTTCGAGACCCAGCCGGGCCTCATCGATCGCCGCCTGCATGAAATCGTCCATGGTCTATCTCCTTCGGGCTATGTCGTTGGCGTGGTCGGGCTCATTCAGGTCGCGAACAACTGCCCGTCGATATCGCGAAAGGCCTTGAACTCCAGAGCATTCCCGCTGGGATCATAGAAAAACATGGTCGCCTGTTCGCCCGGTTGACCCTGAAAGCGCACATAGGGCTCGATTTCGAAGCGCACCCCGGCTTCGGTAAGGCGATCGACCAGCGCTTCCCAGTCACTCATCTCGAGAACCACACCAAAATGCGGCACCGGCACGCCATGGCCGTCTACCGCATTATGATGGTGCTGTGGGGCCATGTCGGGATTCAGGTGACAGACAAACTGATGGCCGAAGAGATTGAAATCAACCCAGGTGTCGCTTGAGCGACCCTGCGGGCAACCCAATAAATCGCTATAGAAGCCACGCGCCTCGTCGAGATCGCGCACCTGCACGGCTAGGTGAAAAGGGGTCAACATCGAACATCGCTCCTGATGGTCATCACGATTTTGGTGCAGCACTTTCAAGCAATTGGCACGTTTTAGGGGCCATCAGGTCGATCGCATGATGCTCAAGGCTCACGTCGAGCTGCGTCATGCGATGCGGCTCACCGTCCAGGGTCAGCGGTAACGGCTGGTCAGCCGTTACCCGGACTTGGTCAGTCTGCCAGTATTCGACGTACTCTCCGCTCGCCGGCAGCCGTTTGAGTTCGGCAATCATCTGCCGCATGCCCGAAAGCGAAGAGAACTGCCTGACCGTCAGCACCTCCAACAGCCCATCGTCGAGGCGAGCAAGCGGGCTAAGACGCTGCCCGCCGCCAGCCTGGGCACCATTGCCAATCGCCAGCAGAAAGAGTTCACGATGCCCCTCACCTTCCGGCCACTCGAGCCTGGCCGGACAGGCATGAAAACGCCGAGCCTTGAGAGCCCCCATCAGCGAATAGGCACCACCACCAAGCAGGCGCTTGAGTGTTTTGGGTGTCGAGGCGGTAATCTCGGCGCCAAAGCCTGCCGACAGCATATTGAGGAAATAATGATCACCAACGCTCAGCACATCCACCGCACGCAAGGACGCATTGAGCGCCAGGTCCATCGCCTCGCTCAGCTCATCAGGGATACCCAAGCCAGTCGCCAAATCATTGGCGGTACCCATCGGCAGGACTCCCAGGGCGGGCCGATCTTCTCGCGACAATCGCATAAGGCCATTGACCGCTTCATTGACGGTGCCATCGCCACCAGCGACGATAAGTCGAGAGACACCGTCCTTACCTGCCTGTTCCGCAAGTCTTACAGCATCTCCAGCCTCCCAGGTGACCGTCACCTCTAGCCGGGCACCCTTCTCGCGCGTGGCTTCCACGACATCGCGCAGGGCTGGTGACTGGGCCGATTTGCCGTTTACCAGCAGGCGTAACATTGAGCAGTCAGAATTCATGGTTATTATCTTACACCGTTGGCGCGTGTGTCGGCGACGCGCGGTCAGCCTAAAAGCTTGGCAATCGCCAGCCAATAAGAAACCATGATACATCGACAGTCGTAACCGGGAAGAGCATTCCCCCCCGGTCGAACAAGGACGTACAGACGAGGAGACATCATGATCGAGCCGGCTTTCCTGCTGGTCGCATTCCTGGGCGGCGTTGGCGCCATTGCGCTTAGGCTTCCGCCACTGGTCGGCTTCCTTGCCGGGGGCTTCGTACTCAATGCGCTGGGCTACGAAGAGACCCCATTACTGAGCACACTGGCCAACATTGGCGTAACGCTGCTTTTGTTTACCATTGGTCTCAAACTCGATGTCCGCACTCTGCTGCGCCGCGAGGTATGGGCCGGTGCCTCGTTCCACCTGATAGTCTCGACCCTGGTGCTGGGTGCGTCACTGGGCCTGTTCGGACTGGCGGGCTTCGCGCTGCTCGACGATGTGCCCTGGCAGACGATGGCGCTGCTTGGTTTCGCCCTATCATTCTCGAGTACCGTCTTTGTGATCAAGGTGCTGGACAAACGCAGCGAAACCCAGACCGCCTATGGCCGCCTGGCGATCGGTGTGCTGATCATGCAGGACATCTTCGCGGTGGTGTTCCTGACCGCATCCACAGGCGCGCTTCCAAGCCCCTGGGCGCTGCTGTTGCTGCTATTGATTCCTGCCGCCCCTCTGCTACAGAAGCTTCTCGACCGCATGGGTCACGGCGAGATGCAGATGTTGTGCGGCATGCTGATGGCGCTGGTACTGGGTTATGGCCTCTTTGATGCTGTCGGCATCAAGGGCGACCTGGGGGCACTGATCGTGGGTCTGCTACTGGCCCCCCACCCGGCCGCTCAGAACCTGGCGCGTTCGATGTTCAGCCTCAAGGAACTGTTGCTGGTCGGCTTCTTCCTGACCATTGGCCTCACCGCCATGCCCGATGCAGAAATGCTGGGCCTAGCGTTGCTGCTGGTCGCCATGGTGCCCCTCAAGGCGATGCTCTATCAACTGATCTTCATGGCCTTTCGCCTGCGTCTGCGCACCTCGGTCCTGGCATCGCTGGGTCTCGCCAACTATTCCGAGTTCGGGCTAATCGTCGGCGCACTGGCGGCCGGCCAGGGCTGGATTGACGATAAATGGCTGGTAGTCATGTCACTGTCGGTCGCGATCAGCTTCGTCCTCTCTTCCCTGCTCAACAATTCAAGCGAGACGCTCTATCGCCGTTTCTCCAACCTGTTACCGGCGCGCATGACCGACGAGCTAGACGCAGTAGAACGCTCTATCGAGGTTGGGAATGCTGAAGCCGTGGTAATGGGCATGGGGCGCATAGGACGAAGCACCTACAAACGGCTGCAGAAACAATATGGTCTCACTGTGCTTGGCATCGACAGCAACCCGCACAGCGTGAAGCGACTCAAAGAACAGGGCTACAATCTATTGGAAGGTGACGCGCTGGATTCGGACTTTTGGGACAAGCTGATGATGTCACCAACCCTGAAGCTGGTGGTGCTGGCCATGCCACACCATGCGGGTAACCTCTTTGCTCTCAAGCAACTCCACGACCGTGAGGAATTCAAGGGCCAGATCACCGCTATCGTCGAGTACCCTGACGAGATCAAACCGATTCAGGCGCTGGGTGCCAATGCGGTCTATCATATCTACGATGAGGCTGGCCGAGCACTGGCTGATAGCGCTGCCAAGGAAGCAGGCTTGGTCACGGACGTCGATCAGCTAGGCTGACGCAAACAGATAATGGCGCACTGCGCTACTCGCAATGATCCGTGAGTTCGCAAATCGGGTAGGGGCCGGGGTTCCCCCCGGCGCCCTCCCACACCACCGTACGTACCGTTCGGTATACGGCGGTTCATGAAGAACGGCTAAGCCCTTTTACCGTATCAAGTACCGAGATCAGGCCTTGCTGCTCAAGCCACCTCCGCGGCAGGGCCTGATTCATGTGCGAGGCACCGGCATTCCACCAAGGGCCTCGCCCATTTCCCGTTGACATCCTGGCGTG
>NZ_WWNB01000027.1 GCF_012062845.1 Halomonas salinarum | reverse complement strand
CCGTTTATTTGCCCATTGGCGGCAGGGTATGCGTGGATCGTTTGCTTGATGGGAGCGGAATGAATCGAGAGGTTCACGTTCCGTTCTGCGAGAGGCTGCAGGGGAGGTTCCTGCGGTCTACTCACCACAAGCTTCACTGGTCTCTGGACGTTGCTCTCCGTGAAGATGCCTGCAAGATCCACTGCGGACAGGCGGCGGAAAATCTTGCGAGGGTCCGGAATATTGCGCTGAATTACCTGAAAGGGGAGAAGCGTTTCAAGGGGGGAATCCGGCGAAAACAGAAGAAAGCAGTGCTGGGTGAGACCTACCTGGCGGACATTCTCGCGGTATGAAAATTTTCATGCGTTTTCCCTGGCCCGGGTCCATTGATGCTGGGAAGGATCAGATTGCCAGTCTGGCCGGCAAGCCCATCGCCCTGTGATGGATGTCGTTCAAGCCCAGCACCGATGATACGTGGTATGCTGATACTCCGAGCTGCTACGTCATGGAGGCGTTATGAGCCGCCGGTGCAAGGGGCCAGGCCTACGAGTTCAGAGGCCATGAAGAATACCTTCGTATTCATGTGTATGGTGATGGCGATGACCCGGTGTTGGTGCCTGGCCGGCTTCAAGAGGTGGAGGGAGCCGATGCGTTGGAGACTTGCACCGGGTGGGAAAAATTTTGTGAGCTTGATTTCGGTGGGTTCAAGCCTCAGTTCGCCATGACGGTGATGGTCGAAACTTGTATTCACGTAAGTTCGTCAAGGACGCGGGCTTGATATACTATGCAATTGGACGCGGAGACTCAATGAAGGCATGGACGTGACATACCCATATGAACGTCGCCACTCACGGTGGTACGAACAATTTCTTTTAGGCTGGCCTTTTCAACTGCTGGTTGGGTTACCGTTAGTGATTGCGCTTCCGGCCCTTGATCGGTGGGGCTGGGGATTCTGGCAGACGATAACAGATCATCGTTTCAACACGATTATGGCCATTGCTATGGCCTTTATTGGCATAACGTTCTGCTTGCGTAGGTTTACACGTTTCCCCGGTGTACAGGTGGCATCCTATATAATACCCGCCGTAAGTTTGGCCTTTCTTTTGGTGGTAGCTGTTTTTTTCTTCACTAGAGAAGAGTATACGCGGCAAGTGGTGTTTTCGGGTTACCTGGTCTCTCTAGTCTGGTTTTTTGCAGGGTATTTTATTGGCCGGCGGTATCGCCGGTCGAAGGTTGCGGTCGTTCCTGTTGGTGATGCGGTTCATTTGAAGCCTACCGCCAATATTGAATTACGGCAGCTTTGTACGCCAGAACCGGACGGCACGCGTTATGATGCCATTGTGGCCGACCTGCGAAGTGATAGCCTTGGCCCGGAATGGGAAAAGTTCTTGGCAGAATGCACTCTTTGCCATATTCCAGTTTACCACGTCCGCCAGATGGATGAGGCGATCAGCGGCCGGGTGCGTATCGATCACCTCTCGGAGAATGAGTTTGGTTCATTAATGCCGTCTGCGATGTATGCTAGCGCCAAGCGCTGCTGCGATATTATCGGTGCACTAATGTTGCTCCCTGTTCTGACTCCCATCATGCTTGTAACTGCTTGGGTGATCAGGATGGATAGCCCGGGACCTGCGCTGTTTTTGCAACAGCGCATGGGCTATCGCGGCAAACCCTTTAAGGTGTTCAAATTTCGCAGCATGTACATTGATCAGCGTGGCAAAGGCTTTACCGATGGTGATAATGATCCCCGTATTACGCGAGTCGGCAGAGTAATTCGTAAGTGTCGCTTGGATGAGTTGCCTCAATTGTTCAATGTGCTGAAAGGGGAGATGAGCTTCATCGGGCCGCGGCCGGAATCCATGCAGCTCTCGGAATGGTACGAGCGCGATGTGCCTTTTTTCCGTTATCGCCATGTGGTGAGGCCCGGCATCTCGGGTTGGGCCCAAGTCGAGCAGGGGTATGCGGCTGAAGTCGATGGAATGATCACAAAGCTGCAATACGACTTCTACTACATTAAGCACTTCTCGCTATGGCTGGATATATTAGTGTTGTTCAAGACTATCAAGACGGTGTTTACCGGACATGGTGCGAGGTGAATTTTTTTATACGGGATGTGGATTGAGAATAGAGACAGCATAAAGCTGTAATGCCGGTCAGTTAACGCTGACTGGTATTTATCTTGGTGAGATACTTCTGTGGTCTGCGCCTGACCGTTTTGGAATGATATGAGCCCTTATCGGTAGTGCCCTGCAAAATCAATAGGTTGCATTGACGTGCTACACACATATGTGGTGTCTCCCCACCTAAATGTGGGGCATTTCGCGCCATCGGTAAACCCACAAAAGTGTGGGAAATTCCAAGATGTTCGGTGGCCAGCAGGCTAAGCGGCCTTGGAATAGGCACCAAAAAAACGCCAGTGCAGAAGGGCCATGGCCCTATCTGCACTGGCGTTTTTTTGTGTCTGAGTGATCTTACCCAGCAATCGTGTGTAATGTCCCCCTGGTTTCTGCACACCCTACGCGGCTAATGTAGGATGTGCCCGTTGTGCCCCATAGCCCAGAGACTGATGGGCTCGCTCTTCGTTGTAGTACCGGATCCAACGGTCGATCACCGCTCTGTCTTGGCCCAGCGACTCGAAGCGATGGAACCAGATCAGGTTATTTCCAGACAGCGTCGCGTTCCTGGAAGAACTCACCCAAGCTGCGTTCGCCTGTCAGATCATAGAGCGTATACCGGCGCCCGAGACGCGCACCGCCATCACGGGTCAAAGGTTGCCAGGCAATGTTGACGCGGTCACGGCTATAGGTGGTAAAGAAGGCATCGAGGGGGAGGCTGATATAGACCCCCTTGTCGAAGCTGCCTTCACCGAACTTGTCTCCGGCATCGGTGAAGGTGGCCCAGGCTCCCATACGTGCGCCTGAGGCAAACTCGCGGGAGAAATCAAAGGTCGCGCCTATATCCTTGGCCAGATAGCGGCCCACGCTGACCTTAGCGAGGATGTCCTCATAGCCGGTTTGCCAATAGGCATTCAGGTGCCCGGTGGTCGTCGAGTAATCTCGCAGGCTGAACTGTTGATCAAACTCTCGCTGACGGACGTAATTGACGTCAGCGCCAACCGCCCAGTCACTATTGAACGGGCGATACAGCACTTCGCTGCCCAACCCGGCATACATCATTTCCAGCAGCCCACCGTAACCCATGGCATACCAGTTCTTGCTTAGCTGCGTTGTCCGCGTGTATTGGAGGTTGGTGATGCCAAGACTTGCCTCTTTGAGATACTCCCCGATAAAGGTCCTCACCCGCGGCAGTTCAGAGTCGGCGACATAGTCGAACTGGTCGAAGTTATCGAGCACCGTCCAGCCAAGGCTGCCCGAAAACCAGCCATTAGTGTCTGTGCGCAGCTCGGCATTGGCCTGTAGCTGTAGCTGGTAGAGATACCCATCCGGCCCGCCAAGGTTTTGATTATAGCCGGGCCCGATACTGTAGCTTAACGGCGTCTCCTTCGGCTCATAGAGCACTTCATCGTACAGGCCGCGCTGGCGGGACGACTGCGAATAGACGCTGTAATGATACTGAGGCTCATCGGATGCCGATTGTGCCGCTGCGACGAAATCTGTCCGCGAGTGCACATCGTCACGCAGGTCCATACCACGAGCCTGCCAACGGTAACGGAACGTCGTGATATGCGCCGGGGCATATCGATGAAGGATGCGGTTGGCACGTCCCGCAGTCTTGGCCATTGAGCGGTACTTGGTTGGCGTAGCCTCCACGAGCAGGGTGTCACCATCTGTCGAAATACGATTGACCTTCACCCCGGCATTTTGCGCTAGGGAATCGATGGCTTCAGCCCAGTCGGTATCAGGCGTGGTCGGCGAAGCGTCAGTTGCTGACGAGGTGCCTGCTTCATTGGTCGTGTCACCAGCAGGGGGACCGGCAGTTGAAGATCCTTCCACCTCGAATGGCATGGTGTCGCGCTTGGCTTGCGATATGTTGGCCAGGTTGGTGCTTAGGGAGATGCCGGTCATCAAGGTGTTACCCCGCTGCCAGCCGGCATTCAAGGTCACGCTGTCGCTCAGATGGAATCGCGCGCCAATATTGAAGGGGGATTCCTGCTCGATGGAGCTGGTCGCTGGTTCACTTGAGTAGTCGTTACCTTCGTATTCAAGTTGAAGCACGAGAGGTTGCCAGGGTGTCTGGTACTCGACACCAGCGAATAGGGCGGTATTACCACTGAACAACTGATTAAGGTCGAAGTCACCGGTCGAGTCTATGCCGGTTTCCCCCTCGCGAGAGTCGAAGCGCTCACCCACTAAAGACAGGGGCGAGCCGAAATCACCTCGCGCACCGAGGTAGCCCCAACCTAGGCCAAGGCTGAAGTCGAGGTCATACCAGCGTTTGTTGGCCACTAGGTATTCTGCGCCAAACAGGGTGGTGCCACCGGCATCGCGAAGCCCTAGTGCCACCTCCGGAAGATAGCGACTTTCTTGCCAGAGCCTGAACTTGGCATCAAAGCCTTTGTCCAGGTAGTCCCGATTGCCCGCTATAGATTCGCCGTACAGGCGGTCGGTAATTTCACTGTAGCGAAAGCTGAATTCGAACCAGTCGAGGGGCTGTAGGCTGATGCTATACCGGCGGTAGGGCTCTGCTCGGTTGTAGTTGAAAGAGAATTGTCCAGCAGCGGCCATTCTGGCAGTGGGGTTCTGCATTAAGCCCACACCGCCGAAGTCGCTCTGATGTTTGCCTAAGTGTGTGCCGTGGGAACCATATTGCGGTAGCGACGGATAGGGTTCTTGCACTCCCATACCGTTATCACCGGAGGCAAAAAGGGAAGTGGATACGAAGGTGATGCCGGCGCCCAGCATAAAGTGTATGTGTCTAAATGAAGGTCGCTGGGCACGCCATAGAACCCGAGGAACAAAAAATAAGTTGGTCATCATGATGAACTGGCTAAAGGCTTGGTAGGCATGAAGCGCTTACACTCAGAGCCTGGCAAGCGTTTGGCGAGGATATGCGGCAAGGTGTAGTTAACCCACTCCGCGCTGGGAGTGGATTCTGACAAGGGCACAACGATACGGCCACCGGGCACAAGGTCGACTTGCTGGTGGTTCCATGCCGCCACGCCCAAACGAAAATACTGGCCTCCTGGCGAGACCCAGGTCACATAGTCGCTTAGGTTTGTGTCTCTTGCGGGCAAGGCTTCCAGTGCGTCGCCAAGTGTCATGTCCGGTTGATAAGCCATTTTTTCGACTCCACCGGCATGCCAAAGCTCGACCCAATCGGGAGGCTCGCAGTATCCGAAATGATGAATATCGCTGAGCGTTGGATTGTCTCGAGGGTGAGCCACCAAGTAGGCAACGTCTGCTCTTGCCAACGAGCGGCTAGCGTCTGGCGTTTCAAGGAAATATTCGACATGTTGCTGCCAGGCCCGCAGTCCCAGCGCCGATTGTGAGGCTTCTGCACTAGTGGCACGCTCAATTCGCTCCTCACTTAGTACTACCAACTCCTCCTTCAGCTGCTCCAGTGTGGCCTTTGTCTCTTCATGTTCCACACGGCGCTGATAAAAAGAATAAGCCGGTATCGCGGAAGGAATATCGGCTCTTAACCAAGCGTCACGAAGCGTCGTGTTGTCACTGACACTCAGCATTGTGGCCGGACTCTCTGCGTGTGATGTTGAATATGTCAGCAAGCTAATCGCCAGGATGGCAGATATGCGTGGCGTGCAAGCAAGGATGTTGCTGATTAAGGGCGAAGTCATGAAGGAAAACAACAGGTTGTAGGTTGGGAGTGCTAAGCAGTGGTATACGCCTGCGCGGCCTTTCGTAACAGTACTGGTTAATGGCTATCAGGCTCTAGGCGGCAACTAATCAGACCACCATGGTCTGGCGACCTGCCATGAGATATCAGGAGCCCCTGGCCACGGTTGTATGTCGCCGGCCCAGATACGCCCGGATTCTGCTGATCGCCAGAGTGTATTGATCGACGTTCCTGCGTCGTGCCAGTTCCATTCTTGCGTGCATCGCTGGAGTGGCAAGGTAGTCAAGGGAAGCGAGACAGAGGAGGCCGGGGCGCATTGAGTGGTTAGCGAGGCGCGAGCATGCCGTAATTGGCCGTCGCGGTCTTGCCAATAGGCATCCAGGCGTTGTGAGTCCAGCAGCGCCCTGTCGTAGCTCAGCCCCATCAGGTTGTTGTCAAATCCCGCTGTGGAGTAGGGTATGCCGTCTTTCAGCGCCAGGGTTGCCCGATCCTTTGCCTGCCAAAGTGTGGTACTACCATCAGCGTTCCCTTGGTACGCCATGATGGCCAGAGTCTTGTTGCCATCGATGGACAGAGCGAGCGAAGCGTACGGGACCTGCTGTGCATAAGCACTAATGTCGGCTGCTGACGGTCCGAAGAAAGCAGATAGGGTATCCCCGGTGGGGGTTGTTCCACCACCTGAACTGCAGGAAGCAAGGAGAACACATAAGGAGGCCGCCCAAGGGCGGCCTTTTTCTATGACTGACACCGTCATTAGATAGTGCCAGTTGTACCAGTCGTACCGGACGTACCGGACGTACCGTCATTTCCACTAACAGCCGATGCTGCCACGCCCACGGCAGCAGCAGCAGCCGCTACCGTACCGGCAATAGCTGCAGCAGACATGCCAGCAGCGGCTCCAGCAGCGGCACCACCTGCAGCGACACCGCCGGCAGCACCGGCACCGGCGCCGGCGGCACCGGCGCTTGCACCAGCACCGCCAGCGCCTGCACCAGCACCGCCAGCGGAGCTAGCACCCGCACCAGCGCTACTACCACTGCTTGCGCCGACGCCAGTTTCCCCGGCGCCTTGCGCGAAGGCGAGGGGGGACGTCATTAGGCCGATAATGGCGGTGATTGCCATCGTTTTCTTCAACATGGAAAGACTCCTTCCTTTGAGATTGCCTTGTCTGATGATAACCAACAGACATTACACATTAGTATCATGTGCACGAGCAGCTTAGAGGCCTCAATCCTACCGTCAAGTCCCCTTGTTGGGTACTGCCAATGATCGATTCGGATAAAAATGGAACATTAATTAAGTATGCACGCTAATTATTGTATGAATTTGTAGGAAATAAGCTACAAGTCTGTCCGTTGCCATCATGTGACTGGCCTGAGCTGCTGCTGTTATGTAGTATCCCGCCCCGATAGTTGTTTACGACTAAAGGCTGTACGCAATGTTGCTCAGCACCTTGCTGAAAAGTGCCTGAGCGCGATGTGGCGTTGCGCGAAAGCTTCTCGCGACGGCCAAGACGGCCCTATGCGGGCCCCCACGGGTGGCCGCATTGTTCGCGTAGGAGCCCCATACTTGAATGTTGATGGCCACATTGATGTGGCCGAGAACTGGCCTCAGGGATGCGCCGTGTACACCTTGGGGCGGTAGCGTGTCCGAATTTAACCAAGCTGAGAGCTTCGTATGTTCCACCGATTTCTGCGCGTCTGGTTGTTTGCTGGTGTTATAGCTGCCGGCTTGAGTGGTTGCGCCTGGGCGCCGGGCAGCCACATGGATTATGACGTTGAAAGCGCCCCTATCGATGATCTGGTGGATGTCCAGCCGATCACGCCAGGGTTGGTTGCTGCGTACCAGCGCTCGGTAAAAGGACAAGCCCGGCCGGCATCAGAGGAGTTTCGCCAGGCCCTCAAGGAATATGAGTACGAGGTTGGGCCTGGAGACATTCTCGATATCATCGTTTATGACCATCCTGAACTGACGATCCCTTCAGGTGAGCAACGCAGCCCAGCGCAAGCGGGCAATCTGGTGCGCAACGATGGCAGCATTTTTTACCCCTATATCGGCGAAGTCGACGTGCAGGGCAAAACCCTGGATGAGATCCGCCGAATTCTGACGACACGGCTGGTCGAGTACATTGCCGAACCACAGGTTGACGTGAAAGTCGCGGCCTATCGTTCCAAGAAGGCCTATGTGAGCGGGGCGGTCAATGAACCGGGCGCCCAGGCAATGACCAATGTGCCGCTTACCATTCGAGATGCGATCAGTCAGGCTGGCGGTACGAGTCAAAATGCCAACATGCATCGCGCCATCCTGACCCGCAATGGTCAAGAAACACCGATATCGCTCTACGCGCTGATGCGCTCGGGGGATCAGCAGGAAAATCGACTCCTGCGGGATGGTGATGTCTTGCATGTCACCTCAGCGGACGATCAGGCTGTGGCTGTGATGGGGCAGGTGCTTAGACCCGGGAACGTCGATCTTGGCAATGAGCGGCTGTCCCTGACCGATGCCATCGCACGAGCGGGGGGCATCAATGAAGCCAGTGCCGAGCCCTCAGGTGTCTTCGTCGTTCGTAATGCGCCAACCGACAGCCAGCAACTGGCTACGGTATACCAGTTAGATGTTCGCAATGCCGCCGCCTTTAGTCTGGGGCAGCGCTTCACACTCGAGCCTAATGACGTCGTCTATGTGACCACGGCGCCTGTTGCACGCTGGAACCGTGTGATTAGCCTGCTGCTGCCGAGTGTTAACTTGCCAGGCTCGCTTGCTGATACGTCAAACGATATTCGGAATCAGTAGCCCCATGTTCGATCGCATTCTTGTGGTTTGTATCGGCAACATCTGTCGCAGTCCTGTGGCCGAGGCATTGCTAAAGCAGCAGTTTCCTCATAAGCAGATATCTTCTGCAGGGCTGGGCGCCAGGGTAGGAGAGGGCGTTGATCCCAATGCCCGTCATCTTGGCGAAGCCGACGGCCTGCATCTGGCTGATCACCAGGCCCGCCAGCTGACTGCTGATATGCTGAATGAGGTGGACCTGGTGCTAGTCATGAGTGATGGCCAACGCCGGGCGGTGGGAGATATCTCGCCCGCGGCACTGGGTAAGACGATGCGGATTGGCCGTTGGCTAGGCGATAGTGGCGAAGATATTCCCGACCCGTATCGCAAGAGCCCGGAAATCTTCGAACTGGTGCATCGAAAACTCACCCAGGCTACTGCCACTTGGGCGAACAAGCTCTGATGGCGACGCTATCCTATTTCTTCTTTTATTAATGTTGGCCGGAACTTCTGTATATGTCACAAACGCCTGCTTCTCAAGCCAGTGATGAGATCGATCTGGGTCGGCTCTTTGGCCTGCTGATCGATCACAAATGGTGGATTCTCGGTATCACCGCGCTGTTTGCTTTCATCGGCATCGGGTATGCACTTCTTGCTACGCCGATCTATCGCTCCGAAGCGCTGGTGCAGATAGAAGAAGCGTCACCGTCGATGAACCCGTTGTCGGATGTGACGAGCATGCTGGGGGGAGAGCCGCCTTCGCAGGCCGAGATTGAGATCATTCGCTCCAGAATGGTGCTGGGCAAGGCCGTCGATCTTCTTAACCTGGAGTTGTTGGTTGAGCCACACCGTATGCCTCTGATCGGTGACTTCCTGGTGCGCAAAGGAGTCGAGCGCCCTGGGTTCGCCGCCGGTTGGGACAGTACTTGGGCGGGTGAAAGCATAACGGTCAGCGAAATGCCGGTCGTGGATGATTGGCGTGGTGAGACGGTAGAGCTCGAAGTTCTCGAGAATGATCGCTACCGGCTTTTTCATGATGGTGAGTCGCTGGGCGAAGGGCGTGTCGGTGAGTTGGAGAGTTTTGCCAGCGACGAAGTGGCAATGCGCGTATCAGAGCTCTCGGCGCCCGCCGGCGCGCGCTTTGACGTGACCCGTATCAAGCGTATGCAAGCCTTTCTCAACCTGCGCACAGACTTGGCGATCAATGAGCAGGGCCAAGAAACCGGTATTCTTAACTGGTCGCTGACTGGGCCACACCCGGCTGAACTCAAGAAAACGCTCAATACTGTCGCGGATATATATCTGTCACAAAATATCCGTCGCCAGTCAGAAGAAGCGCGCAAGAGTCTTGAGTTCCTCGACGAGCAGGTCCCCGAGGTCCGTGCCGAACTGGAAGCGGCAGAAAATCAGCTTAATCAGTTCCGCAAGAGTCAGGATAGCGTCGACTTGTCGCTGGAAACCAAGTCTGTGCTTGAGCGCATGGTCAACCTTGAGTCGCAGCTAAGCGAGCTTGAGTTTACCGAGGCTGAGATCTCTCGGCGTTTTTCCAAGGGACACCCCACCTATGCTGCCCTGCTGGAGAAGAAGGCGCAGCTGCAACGCGAGAAGGCTAACCTCAATGAGCGGGTTAGCAACATGCCGGAGACCCAGCAGGAGATCCTGCGTCTGAGCCGCGATGTAGAAGTGACGCAAGAAGTCTATGTTCAGCTGCGTAACAAAGTACAGGAAATGGAGATCGCCGAGGCTAGCACCGTTGGCAACGTCCGTATCCTTGATCCAGCCGATACCCTGCCTGAGCCGGTCAAGCCCAACAAGCCGCTTATCGTGGTGGTGGCCACCCTGTTGGGTGGCATGCTGGCTGTGGGAGGCGTGTTGCTTCGTGCAGCGTTTCATCGTGGAGTGGAATCCGCCGAACAAATCGAAGACCTGGGGCTGTCGGTATACGCCTCTGTTCCGCTCTCTGAAGAGCAGAGCAAGTTGGTCAAGAGCATCAAGCGCCAGAACGAAAAGCGCACAAAGAATGTGAGCGTGGGAATTCTGGCCGAACGGGCGCCGGCCGACCTGGCGGTAGAGGCACTGCGTGGCCTGCGCACAAGCTTGCACTTTGCCATGCTGGAAGCGACGAATAATCGTTTGATGATCACCGGCCCTAGCCCTGGGGTGGGTAAGAGTTTCCTGAGCACAAACCTTGGAGCGGTCTGCGCTCAGTCGGGTCAGCGCGTACTTGTCGTGGATGCGGACATGCGTAAAGGCCATATTCACGCGGCCTTCGGTGGCAAGAGCGAGAATGGTCTATCCGACCTATTATCAGGCAAACAAAAAACCGATGATGTGTTGCGTGAAACCAGTATTGGCGGGCTCTCGTACATTTCACGTGGTATGGCGCCCCCCAATCCCTCAGAACTGCTGATGAATGCCAACTTTACCCAGCTGCTTGAAGAGTGGAGCCAACGCTTCGATCTGGTGATCATCGATACGCCGCCAGTGCTCGCGGTAACGGATCCCTCTCTGGTGGGTAGCCAGTGTGGCACCACTCTGATGGCCGCCCGCTTTGAGCTCAATCCCGCCAAGGAAATTGAAGTGGCTCGTCAGCGCCTCCAGGCGGCCGGCGTCGAGGTGAAGGGCTGCATCTTGAATGCCATCGAGAGAAAGGCGGTTACCAGCTATGGCTACGGCTATTACAACTATTCCTACAAATAAGCAGGTTTCCCTTGAAGTGGGTTGGCTATTTTCTATTGCCGTTGTAATGGCGGTAATTGGGAGGTTGATATTGGCCAGCTTCGACACCCCGACGTGATCCGCTTGTTGGTACTCAACGCGCCCGCCATTACGCGTGTATTGACTAGCTCGAGGCTGTTCGCTGACTGCTATGTGATGATCGTAGCGAGCTACTCAAGGCGGTCTCGACCGAACTCAAGGAAACTGTTGTGATTTAGTTCATCACCTAATGCTTGCTGGACATCCGAAAGATCTGAGCCTTGCGGAACTGCGCATGCTTATAACCATCGATGGCCTCTGCACCTTCATGAACAACATCGCTGTTGTGGAGAGGTTTGTCGCCTATCGGTGGAAACCACACAGAACATCGTCGCTAAGTATCAGTACCGCAAAGACTCTCTGCAGTCAGTGCGCTGCGGGATGGAAATGGTCTCGTATTCGATATCAGACGCGAAGCTTTATTCATGCCGACCAAAATAACTTGACTATAGGCGGAAGACTTCGGTAGTGCAGCAGGGAACCCAAGTCCAAGGTTGCCCTCAGCGCCCTGAAGGTGGACCAGGCCACGGCCCGTTTAGAATCCACCTGCCAAGGAGGTCCAGTGGAAGCATGAGCTACCGGACAACGTCGAGTGCGGGCGCCAGGCAAGGGGCACTGGGGCTCCCTCCTAATTTAGTTGACCGGCCATGTGGTCTGGTCAATGGGGCTACTTCAGACTCCATGCCACAGGACTATAGTTATTGGCTGGCAACGGGCAAGATCATTCTGCCTATTATGGTGAAGATGAGTCCCGCGGTGTTCAAAGTTCTGAAATCTGGCGTGCTGGCCAGTCGCTTTATTGCTGCCATCAAGAAGCGGGATACTCGAACCTGCAAATACCGTTGGTGAATGCCGTGTCTTTATCTTAGGCGCGTCTATCCGAGATGGAGTCAGCGAATGCCTCCACTGGCTGCTAGTTGGCTAGATTACATAGCCCTAGTTGGTGCTCGAGTTAACATTGCCAATCAACAGTCCGACCACCAATGACATGGCGGCAGTATTGATTTCCAACGCTATGGCAGTGGCCAATCAGTCGAGCGTCTTCCTGTTGTCAGTTTCATCATGATTGCGGTCTCTGCCAGTTTCATAACCTTTTTTTTCAGACCAAACCATGGTCTGTGTAGTCTTCAGAACTATCGCTCGAGCGGCTATGCGAGTGTCGGCCTGTCGTTGAGCCGTTTGGTTAGAGCTGTCGGCGATTAAGTTGATTCTCCTTTGCTGGCCAGTTTTAAATTGACAGAGTAATAGATATGCTCGATAAGGACTCGTCGGACTCGCGATATTTCCCGAGACGGCAGTTGCGCTTTAACTGCGATATTCGTCACAAGCAGATGTAAAATGACTTGGAGGAGACCTGTATGTCCGGAGATGTTATCACTATCTGTTGTTTTTTTGCGGTCTCTCCAGTTAGGTTTATCGCCGATAGATAGGCGTTAAAACAGTCTTTGAATGTATATGCCTTGGTTGAGAATTTAGTGTCGAACGTTTCTAAACTATCAAAGTTAAAAAGCTCCGATATTGCTATGGGGTATGCTCGCCTCTTTAATTTAATGCTGAGAGGTATGACGCTGGTCAGCAAGTTTCTCCTTATTTTCTTCTTGGCCAGGTTTCTTGAGCCGGCTGAGCTTGGCCTGTATGGATTGATAGTTGTAACCATTAGCTATGCGCTTTATCTTCTCGGCCTGGATTTTTATATTTTCAGCACTCGTGAGGTGATCAAAAGGAATCGCAGTGAGTGGGGCGGGCTGCTCAAGGATCAAGGGGCGATTACTTTGATTCTTTATGCGGTTTTTATGCCGCCTTTGCTTTTGATTTTTAGTGCCGAAATATTGCCATGGGCAATCGTTGGTTGGTTCTTTGCTTTGCTCATTTTGGAGCATGTGAATCAAGAGCTGATGCGATTGTTGGTCGCTATATCTAAACCGCTATTGGCTAGCCTTGTGCTGTTTTTGCGTTCGGGTAGCTGGGCTCTCGTGGTTACGACTCTCATGTTTATTAGGCCTGAAATGCGCAGCTTGGATAATGTGCTTACTGCTTGGACCTTGGGAGGATTGTCAGCTAGTTTCCTTGCAGTCGTAAGTTTGTACCGGTTGAACATCGGTGGTTGGCGCAAACAGGTTGACTGGTCGTGGATATGGAAAGGCGTGCGTGTTGCTTTGCCATTTCTAGTGGCTACTCTTGCTATTCGCGGCCTTTTCACTATTGATCGATATTGGCTTGAAGCTCTTTCTGGTATTGAAGTGCTAGGTGCTTATGTGCTCTTTATTGGTATTGGTAATGCCATGATGTCTTTTTTGGATGCTGGGGTATTTGCTTTTATATACCCCGGTATGATTGCTGCCTTTCAGCAAGACAGTTGTGAGGGCTATCGGAAAGGGTTAAGGAAGCTGTTATTTCAAACATTGATTCTTTCTATTGGTTTTGTGGTTGCAGCTCTTGTGATGATTGATCCTTTGCTGTCCTGGGTAGATAAGCCTGTCTTCCATGAGCAGCTTGGTATGTTTCCCTTGGTGTTGCTCGCCAGTCTTTTATACGCCTTGGGAATGGTTCCGCATTATGCGCTTTATGCGCAGGGGAAAGATCGCCCGATTATATTTAGTCATGTTGCTAGTCTTGTTGTATTTGTTATAGCCACTTGGCTCTTCTCAATGTATTGGTCGCAACTCGCCGTCCCGTTAGGGCTTTGTGTTGCTTTTTTCATGATTCTGCTCTGGAAGTCGATTGCCTTTTTAAGGTTGACTCCTACGCACTATCGTTCGCTACAATCCTGAGAGCATCAGGACCCACTCAAGGGAACTAATCAATGTTCGAAAACGCTTCCATCCTCATCACCGGTGGAACCGGTTCCTTCGGCCATACCTTCATTCCCATGCTGCTAGAAAGATATAACCCCAAGCGGGTGATTATCTTCTCTCGCGACGAGATGAAGCAGTGGGAAATGGCCAAGAAATTCCAAGGCGATTCTCGTGTGCGCTTTTTTATCGGCGACGTGCGCGACCGCGATCGCGTCTATCGTGCTTTGGATGGGGTCGACTATGTTGTGCATGCGGCGGCCACCAAGATCGTACCCACCGCGGAGTACAATCCTTTCGAGTGCGTCAAGACTAACGTCCAGGGCGCCATGAACCTGATCGATGCCTGCATCGACAAGGGCGTCAAGAAGGTCGTGGCATTGTCCACCGACAAGGCCAGTAGCCCGATCAATCTGTACGGCGCGACCAAGTTGACTTCGGACAAGCTGTTCGTATCAGGTAACTCCTACGCTGGCGGCCATGAGACACGCTTTGCGGTGGTGCGGTACGGTAACGTGATGGGCTCTCGCGGTTCGGTGATTCCGTTCTTCATGTCGATTCGTGATAAGGGCGTGCTACCGATCACGGACGATCGCATGACCCGGTTCATGATCTCGTTGGAGCAGGGTGTCGAGCTGGTCTGGCATGCCTTCGAAGACATGGAAGGTGGCGAGATTTACGTCAAGAAGATTCCTTCCATGAAGGTCACCGACTTGGCGCATGTCATCGCGCCGGAGGCCAAGCAGGAAGTCGTCGGTATTCGTCCCGGCGAGAAGCTGCATGAGCAGATGATCGGTGCCGAGGACGCCTATTACACCTACGAGTACCCCGAGCATTTCAAGATCCTGCCGGCCATCAATAGCTGGGACCTGGACGCCAATCGTATCAAGGATGGCAAAAAGGTGCCGGAGGGGTTTATCTATTCCAGCGACAACAACCGCGAGTGGATGAGCGAAGACGCGCTCAAGGCCTGGATAGACGCCAACTGGAACAAGATCGGAGCTATCTGAATGATTCCTTATGGTCGTCAGGACATCCAGCAGGGCGATATCGATGCCGTGCTGGCCGTCTTGCAGTCAGATTTCCTGACGCAGGGCCCTATGGTGCCGCGCTTCGAGCAGGCTGTGGCCGACAAGGTGGTGGCTCGCCACGCCCTCGCCATGAACAGCGCGACATCGGCCCTGCATGTTGCCTGTCTAGCGCTGGGCTTAGGGCAGGGCGACTGGCTCTGGACCACCCCGGTCACCTTTGTGGCCTCCGCCAATTGCGGTGTGTATTGCGGGGCTCAGGTCGACTTCGTGGACATCGATCCGCGTACCTATAATCTCTGCCCCAAGGCGCTAGAAGCCAAGCTCGAGCTGGCCGAGCAGGCAGGACGCCTGCCCAAGGTGGTGGTCGCTGTGCACCTCTGCGGCCAGCCCTGTGATATGCAGGCGATCCATGCCCTTGGCCAGCGCTATGGCTTTCACATCATCGAGGATGCGTCGCACGCCATCGGTGGTCAGTACCAGGGTGAGTACATTGGTAGCGGTCGCTACAGCGATATCACCGTGTTTAGCTTCCACCCGGTGAAGATCATCACGACCGCCGAAGGCGGCATGGCGCTGACTAACGACGACGAACTGGCCAGCCGCATGAACCTGCTGCGAAGTCATGGTGTGACTCGTGATCCCGAGCTTATGACCCGCGAAGCCGATGGCCCTTGGTACTACCAGCAAGTCGCCTTGGGCTTCAACTACCGCATGACTGAGTTGCAGGCCGCCTTGGGAGTGTCACAGATTGAGCGATTAGATGACTATGTGGCTCGACGCAACGCACTCGCCGCTCGCTATGATGATCTCCTGGCCGGGCTGCCCGTGACGACGCCCTGGCAGCATCCCGACAGCTATTCCGGTCGTCATCTTTACGTGATTCGCCTCGAGCTTGACCAGATTAGTGCGACGCATCGCCAGGTCTTCGAGGCGCTTCGCGAGCAGGGTATCGGTGTTAACCTGCATTATATCCCCGTGCACACCCAGCCGTATTATCAGCAATTGGGCTTCCGGCTGGGCGACTTTCCTGAAGCCGAGCGCTATTACGCACAGGCGATTAGTCTGCCGATGTTTCCGTCCATGAACAAAATGCAGCAAATAGAAGTGGTAGAAGCATTGCGTACGGCAGTTAAGTCTTTATGAGCAGTATTATCATTCTCCAGGCACGTACCAGCTCATCCCGTCTACCGGGCAAGGTGCTACTTCCGGTCTGTGGTGTACCGCTTGCTGTGCTGGCAGCCCAGCGCGCAGCTAATACTGGCCGTAGGGTGATTGTTGCTACCTCGACGGAAGGCAGCGATGACGTTCTCGTAGATACGTTAGAGCGTTTTGACATTCCGTGCTATCGAGGAAGTTTGAAGCGTGTCCTTGATCGTGTGCTGGCAGCCACCAGTAACTTCTCTGAGAGCAGTGTTTTCATCCGCTTGACAGCCGATAATGTGTTTCCAGACGGCAATTTAATTGATGAAATGGTAGCTGAATTCCTATCTCAGGAGTTGAATTACCTCTGCTGCAATGGCCTTGAATCAGGTCTGCCATATGGAATGAGTGTCGAAGTGACACGCCTTGGACACTTGCGTGAAGCTGCACGCTGCACCGAGGATCCTGCCGATCAGGAACATGTGACCCCTTATGTCATCAGGCAATACGGGGTTACCAATTTCAAGCGTTATCAGCATTTGAATAAAGGGCATTACCGCTGCACTGTCGATAACTTTGATGATTACCTGAATATTGGTCGGGTCTTCAAAAGCGTCAACGACCCTGTAGCCGTCAGCAGCTTTGATCTTATTGATCGTTTGGATGATGGTATCTTCCAACCCACTGTATCGTCCCCGGTATTGGATATGGTGCTAGGAGCGGCCCAGCTGGGCATGGATTACGGCATTGCCAATCACCAGGGGGCTCCTGATCAGGCACAAGCCGCGAGCATTCTGAAAACGGCCATCGCTAACGGAGTGGGCTTTATTGATACGGCACGGGCATATGGCAATAGCGAAGCCGTGATAGGTCGTTCCCTTTCCGGGGGGTGGAGTGGTCGTGCCAGAATAATCACCAAACTGTCTCCGCTGACACATTGCTCCTCTGAACCTGCAGAGGAAGAATTGAAAGCGCAAGTGGATACCAGTATCTTAAAATCGTGCATGTCCCTTGGCGTGTCATCGCTGGATATCCTCATGTTGCACAGGGCCAACCATTTAACAATGTGGGATGGTCTCGTTTGGCAGCACCTTCTACAGATTCAGGAAGAAGGCATGATTGGGGATTTGGGGGTGTCGGTACAGACACCCGAAGAGCTGATGGATGCACTTCAGAAACCGTCTGTGATGTATCTGCAGTTGCCTTTCAATATCCTAGATACCCGCTGGGAGGATGCAATTGTAGAGATTATCCAAGTAAAAGAAAGGCGGGCTTTGACAGTTCATGTGCGAAGCAGTCTACTGCAAGGGCTGCTGGTCAGCAGAGAGCGTAAACACTGGCAAAGGGCTGGAGTCAATCACCCCGAAGAACTTTGGAAGTGGCTGGATGAAACAATTGTCCGCAGCGGTTGCAATAATGTAGTGGATCTCTGTATTCGTTACGTCCGTTCTCTACCTTGGGTCGATGGCGTTGTGGTGGGGATGGAATCTCTGGAGCAATTCCAGAGTAACATTGAGTCCTTTGACCAAGCTTTACTTGACGCTAAAGTTATTTCGGAGATTGACGCATCAAGACCCGATCTCGATAGTAAAACACTGGACCCGGCTCAGTGGAGCAAGGAATAATCATGTCTCAGGTGTTCGCTTCATTCAGTCTTGCAGGTAAAACCGCTCTTCTGACCGGTGCAACTGGCTATCTTGGAGAACAGATGGCCATGGCACTAGCCAGTGCCGGCGCCCGGGTTCTAGTGAACAGCCGTTCTAGGCAACGCGCCGATTTGTTGGTAGAGCGCCTTAAAGATAACCGGTATACGGCCGAGCCGCTCGTATTTGATGTCACTGACCCTGGAGCGGTCAATGAAATCATGGACG
This sequence comes from Halomonas salinarum, assembly GCF_012062845.1. Classification (GTDB taxonomy): domain Bacteria; phylum Pseudomonadota; class Gammaproteobacteria; order Pseudomonadales; family Halomonadaceae; genus Onishia; species Onishia salinarum. The sequence goes on along the minus strand of NZ_WWNB01000027.1, from coordinate 16,152 downwards.
TTTTGCAAGGGCAGGCTCTACACATATTGATTAACAATGCTTATGCAGGGCGGGGAGGCACAGTCGAAACGGCAAATACATGCCAGTATCAGGACAGTTACGAAATGGTTGTTTCTTCTGCTCATCGTATTCTTCAAGCCTGTTTGCCAGCATTACGAGAGGCTGTACGACAAGATGGCGACGCATCTGTTATCAACATTGCCTCCATGTACGGAATGGTCAGCCCGGATCCTCGTATGTACGACTCCCCTGCCAGCACCAATCCGCCTTTTTATGGTGCTGCTAAGGCAGCATTGATCCAGTGGAGCCGGTATGCTTCCTGTGAGTTAGGGAATGATGGCATTCGAGTGAACAGTATCTCGCCGGGACCTTTTCCTGCAGAAGGAGTAGAAGAGGCGAACCCTGGTTTTGTCGAAAAGCTGGCGAGCCGAGTTCCTCTTGGGCGAATCGGCCGTGCAGAAGAACTTCAGGGTCCGCTTCTTTTCCTTGCTTCTTCAGCATCCAGCTTTGTCACAGGAAGCAATCTGGTTGTTGATGGGGGGTGGACAGCGTGGTGAAAGTGGTCGCCTTTCGTGCTGACGCTTCACTCGAGATCGGCACCGGCCATGTCATGCGCTGCCTCACGCTTGCCGAGGCCCTCAAGGAACAGGGCGCGGAGTGCCACTTCTTGTGCCGTAAACACGCAGGGCATTTGATCGACGCCATCGAGGCCCGAGGTTTTCGCGCCCATCGTTTGCTAGTTGAGAGCCCGCACGGCACCACCGCCCGGACGGGGGACCTCCAACCGGATCATGCGCACTGGCTTGGCACGTCCTGGGAACACGATGCTGATGCCTGTGCTTTTCTAATAACGCAGTTGGCACCGGACTGGCTGGTAGTGGATCACTACGCGCTGGATGCTCGCTGGGAAGCCGCCGTATTGCCTGACCGTGCCCGCTTGCTGGTCATCGACGATCTGGCAGATCGCTCCCATCGTGCCGACCTGCTGCTCGATCAAAACTTGGGTCGTGAAGCAGAAGACTATGCTGGCTTAGTACCGATGGGTTGCCAGGTATTGGCGGGGCCACAGTTTGCCCTGTTGCGGCCGGAGTTTTCCGAGCGGCGTGAGAGCAGCCTGGCCCGCCGGCAACGGCACCCGACGGTCAAGCGGCTGCTGATCAGCCTTGGCGGTGTCGATAAGGACAATGCCACCGGCCAAGTACTCGACGCTCTGAACGCCTGCGACTTGCCCAGCGATCTCAAGATCACTGTCGTCATGGGCGCCACAGCGCCCTGGTTGGAGGAGGTCAAAGCCCGCGCCGTGGAACTGCCATGGCCCACCGAGGTGGTCGTCAACGTGTCGGATATGGCGCGGCGCATGGCTGAGGCGGATCTCGCGATCGGCGCCGCCGGCAGCACCTCCTGGGAGCGTTGTTGCCTAGGACTGCCCACGCTGATGCTGGTGTTGGCGGAGAATCAGCTGCTCATAGCCCAACGTCTGCACGAAGCCGGTGCGGCGCTCTCCCTTGGAAGCATTGATTCAAGTACTTGGAAATCCCAGTTGCAAGATTACATCGCAAGGGTCGTGCGCGAATCTGCATATCGACAAGCGCTTGCTTGCAATTCCGCTAATGTGACGAACGGTCTTGGTGTGTCGACGCTGGTTGGTTTGATGCTGGAGGGTAAAAGGTGGAAATAACGCTTCTTTGCACAGATGTCGATCACCCGGTAAATGATTGGTTGTTGAGGTGGAAAGACCAGCACCAAGGTAAACACGATATTGCTATCTGCCGTGATCGCCAAGATCTGTCTGGTGGCGATATCTTGTTTCTCGTGTCCTGTAGCCAGATCATTGATGCTAAGCATCGCGATAAATACCAGCACGTGCTGGTGCTACATGCCAGTGACTTGCCGAAAGGTCGTGGGTGGAGTCCGCATATCTGGGCGCTGCTCGAAGGAGCAAAGACCATAACGGTCAGTCTGCTGGATGCTGAGGATAGTGTTGATACAGGTGCGATCTGGGCCAAGCGCACCTTTGAAGTCCCTGCACATGCCCTGCACGATGAGATTCATGAGCGCTTATTCGAGACGGAACTGGCATTAATGGATGAGGCATTACTGCTAGTAGCTGAGGGCAAGCCCCCTGCTCCCCAGTCGTCCGAGGTGGAGCCGTCGTATTACCCAAAGCGCTCACCTGCGGATAGTGAAGTCGATCCAGCTCAACCGCTCAGTGAATTGTTCAACACCATCCGTGTGATGGACCCGGCCCGTTATCCCGCTTATTTTCAGCTTTATGGGCACATCTACACGATTGAAATGAAGAAGGTATCCTATAATGACGATTGACATCGACGGCCGTACCATCGGACCGGGGCATGCGCCGTACATCATCGCCGAGCTCTCCGCGAATCATAATGGCAACATCGAAACCGCCCTGCAGATCATCAAAGAAGCCAAGAAGGCCGGGGCTGACGCTATCAAGCTGCAGACGTATCGCCCGGATACCATCACTCTCGATAGTGATCTGCCTGATTTCCAGATTACGGAAGGTCTGTGGAAAGGGCGTACCCTTTACGAGCTCTATGAGTGGGCGCACACCCCATGGGAATGGCACCAAGCGCTGTTCGAGCATGCACGCAAGCTAGGTATCACCATTTTCAGTTCGCCCTTCGATACCACCGCCGTCGACTTGTTGGAAGAGCTCGGTGCGCCGGCCTACAAGATCGCGTCCTTCGAGGCCGTCGATCTAACACTCATTGAGTACGTGGCCAAGACTGGAAAGCCGATGATCATCTCCACCGGCATGGCCGATGCCGAGGAGATACAGGAAGCCATTGACGCGGCACAGGGTGCCGGCTGCAAACAATTGGCGATTCTGCATTGTGTGAGCGGCTACCCGGCACCTCCTGAAGACTACAATCTACGTACCATTCCTGACATGATTGAACGGTTTGGGCTGGTGACAGGGCTCTCGGATCACACCATCGATAACACGACAGCGATTACCAGCGTGGCGCTGGGCGCTAGCCTAATCGAAAAGCACTTCACCCTGGACCGTAACGGGGGTGGACCTGATGACAGCTTTTCGCTGGAGCCCGCCGACCTCGCCGCGCTTTGTCGTGACAGCAAGACCGCATGGCAGGCGCTAGGCCGGGTGGATTACGGCCGAAAATCCAGCGAGCAGGGTAATGCGCAATTTCGGCGCTCACTTTACTTCATTAAGGATCTTAAAGCCGGTGATGTTATCACTGAAGACGCGGTGAGGAGTGTAAGGCCGGGATATGGCTTGTCTCCAAAATTATGGAGTAAACTTGTAGGTAGAACTGCAGCCATAGATATTGATGCTAATACACCTACAGACTTCACATGTGTTAAAAAAGGTTGACCGTGCAGTTGATGGGGGGATTTCGAACCCGGTGTAATCAACCGATCAATCAATCACTTCACCGCCGCGATCGATGATTTATCGTACAGCACTTCCTGCGGTGTATGGGCATGACATATTAAGCTAATGATAGTTCATCTCATGATTAAGTTTTGTTCTTTCATGATGTTGAGTGATCAGCACATCAATGATCTATTCTTAAAAGTTTGTCAAATTGAAAATGTGTGCGGGGGCGGTCTCAATAACCAAGTGCAACACGTAACCCATCAGGTACGGTGTCGCCATGACCTACTGCTACCGCCATCTCACTGCTGAAGACCGAGCTACCATCATGATGATGCGAGCGACTCACTCGATCAGAGCTATCTCGTGTCATCTGGGCCGTGCCCCGAGTACTGTATCGCGTGAAATCGCTCGCCATACGGTTGACTCCATCAAAGGCCACGATGCCAGTCTCGCCGGCTACCGGGCCCGCCTAACGCGTCATCGGCCACGTCAGCGCCCCAAGCTGCATCCCGACGGCGAGTTGTTCGAACTCGTGGTCTATCTGCTGCGCAAGTACTGGTCACCGCAGCAAATAGCCCGCACACTGAAACGCATGTCTCCCAATGATTCACATCGATAAACCTCTCATGAGGCCATCTACAACGCGCTCTATATGATGCCCCGTGGCAGCCTCAAAAAAGAGCTCATCGCCTGTTTGCGGCAGGGCAACGGCAAGCGTCGGCCACGCAGCCGTGGCGCAGATCGACGCCAGCAGATTCCCGATCTGGTCAGTATCCACTTGCGACCGCCTGAGATCGAAGACCGCTTGATGCCTGGCCACTGGGAGGGAGACCTCATCATTGGCGCCAATAATCGCTCCGCGGTCGGTACATTAGTGGAGCGAACCACGCGGCTGGTGATCCTGGCGAGGGTGGATGGCACCACGGCTACGGCGGTGGCGGTTGGCTTCAGCGACAAGCTCAATGAAGTGCCTCGATCCCTGCGTCTGTCCATGACGTACGACCAAGGCAGGGAGATGGTTAAACATGCCGAGATCACCCAAAAGACCGGTACGGCCATCTACTTCGCAGACCCACATAGCCCATGGCAGCGGGGCTCGGATGAGAACACCAACGGGCTGTTACGGCAGTACCTGCCGAAAGGCACAGATCTTTCTGTTTACAGCCAAGAAGAGCTCGACGCGATCGCGGACTCACTAAACACGCGGCCGCGCAAGACACTGGACTGGCGCACGCCACTGGAAGTGTACGCCGAGGTGCTCAAGAAATCGGTCGCCGGTCCCGGCACCCTTCAATAGCGTTGCACTTGGAACTTGAGACCGCGGGGGTTGTCGATTTTATTAGCTGATAATGGATGTCATGACCAATAAGTTTATGGCACTAGGCAGAAGGCTCTTACGCCAAGTGCGAAGGAAACCGTAGAATGCTCACTTTATTCGTTAGCTCCGTTTGAGTCTTCATGAAAAATTCAATTTCTAATTATTTCATGAGCATTCTTGCATCGCGTGAAGCATGGATGTTGCAGTTGTCCACAGCAAGCCTTTCCAATATTTCCGATATATGATCAAAAACAGTCGATGTGTTTTCTATTGATGGGCGTTACCACAAAATACTGGATACTTAGGTGAGCATATTCATGTTTGTTTTTCTTGAGTATCTTTATACCGTGGTTTCTTCTAGTACAGTGGTACTTAGTAGTATCTCTCGGGGGAGTTACGGCCCAAAATTGGCACCTCACGACGATTAAGCATGCATTTTAAAATGAGAGCATGAAAAGTTAATTATCGAGGTCGAGTCGAATGACCTCTAGGGCGCCGATTAGTAATTTCTCACTTCTCGTGTTTGAACATGACTAGCAGGTATTTACGATTCAATGATCGATCATAGAAAGCGTCTTTGCAGCAGCAACGACATATAGTCACATCGAAAATATCAGACTGCTGGGGTGATTCGCTATCTTTTATACTGTGTCTAGATCGCGAACCAGTTCTTTGGTGACGTCATTGATTGGAAAAGTGATAACATGCTTATTGTTTTTTCGCCAGATAAGTGTTTTACAATCGTGGTTTTTCCCAGCGGTAGTGAGCTTTTTTTAGCTAATTCACTGAATGCTGTGAGATTTAAATAAAATAGATATTATTGGATAAATTAAGTTATAAAGATATGGTTTATATAATTTGTACCTCGGCATTTCATGTGTTTCTAGCGAAAGATATAGAGAGAAAATTAGATGATGTTCACGTGGTTTATATAAAGAAAAAGTCACGAATATCTTTTTTTAATTTTTTTAAAGGTGTTTATTACATAGTTAAATGTTTTTGTGATAGAGATGCTCAGGTAGTTGTTCCTCATGTTTTTAATCCATGGTTTTCAGTTTTTGTCAGCGTAGCCAGTAAGCGTTCATTCTTTGATGACGGGATAGCCTACTATTATGATGCAATAACCCCTAGGAATTTCTTAACTGAATTATATGTTTGGATTTCTAGAAGAGCTAATCCTCGTTTTAGTCGCGACGATTTGGGGGAAAAAACCTATGCTGAATATCTAATGACTAGTGAGTCAGTTTCTTTTTTTTGCATATATCCAGACCTCATAGTAGACGGTTGTTTCAACAAAGTCCCATTAGATCCTGAAGGTATGGCTCCAGATACTCCTGGTGCCGGTTCTTTGATTTATTTAGATTCTAGAAAAGAGATGGTGAGTTTTTTTAATCCAGGAAAAATTGTTTCGTTTTTAAGAAATGAGATGTTGAAAAATGGGAAAGAAATTGTATATTTTAAGCCTCACCCGAGCCAAAGGTCTCAAGTATCTTCTCTTTTAGAAGAGGAAAGTTGGGCAGTAGAGGTCAGTCAAGACTATGAAGAAATGTTGGTTGATATAAACGTTGAGGCCCTTTACTCTATTTATTCTTCTGCCACTATATCAACGTCTATCATTTATCCGAACGTTAAGTTGTGTTGTCTAACCACAGGAGAGATTGATAGTCGCGTAGGGGAGGTGAGAGCTTTATTTGAGCGCGAAATGGTGGAGTTTGTATACTTTGATGCTGATTAAGAAAGATGTTTTATGTGTTATAATACTCCCTTGGGTTGTTTTTCATTTATCTTTATTACTTCCCATAATATCTCCAGAGTACGAGCATGTTAATTTTGAGTATTCGTTATTTTTCTTTGTGCTTTTTTTTATATTTTATGCTTTTTTTATTTTTGGTCTGCAAGTTAAGTCTAAGAAAGCTATATGCTTGGAGGTCGACTCTGTTGTTAAGATATTTTTATTTATTTTAATTATAGCTTTGGTGTCAAGAGTCTTAGATAGATTTTTAATAAGGGCCCCCTCAAATTACTTTTCAATAAGCAGTTATAGAGTGTCAAGGGAAGCTGGTTCAAACATTTTCTCAATACTTTCAGTGATTCTTTTCCCTGTCGCAATATTTCTTTATAACAAAATAAGGACCGTTCCCGGGAAGATGTTGTCAGCAGTTAATGTCTTCTTCTTTTTCTCAATTTCATTTTTTTTATTTGATGTGGTGCTTTCGGGGTCTCGGGGGACTGCCCTAGTTGTGTTCGTTTCTCTATTTTTCGATAAAATAAATAAAAAAAATATCATATTCTTTGGCTCTGCTTTTGTAGTGGTTTCGGGAGTGTTTTTTATATTTCGATTTCAATCGCTGACGGAAGTCGAAAGTATATCCAAAACACTTCTTTACCTGAGTAGTGTCGGCTATTCGGATTTTGTTCCGGCTTCAGACTTTTTCATGAGTATGATGCAAGAGTCAGATTTTAGGCTTTTGTATTTTTCCGTTGTCCAGATAACGCAGTACATAGCTCATGGATTTTTTGAATTTGCTTATGTGTACAATACACAGCCAATAGTTCAGTTTGATCCATCTAGGCTTATTCCGCAGTTGAGTAAAATATCTAGCTTTAACTCTTATTTGGAAAGAGAGAATTTGTATTACACTTTGATGGGTACTCTATACATTTCATTCGGAGCTTTTTCAATTTTCGCCTCAGCTATTATAGGACTGGGGCTTGGTTTTTTGTATAAACGATCCGTGTTGATTTCTAAAAATGCTAAGGGTGTTGTTTTTCTATCCGTTTTTATGGCTCCGTTTGTTAATGGAGTTGGTGGGTATGATATTCATTTCTTCCTTTTGGCTATATATATCGTTTCCGTTGTGAGGTTGAAGAATAAATATGTTCAATAAAAATAAAGCTATCGTTCATGTGATCGAAGCTACTGCGACTGGCACCTTGTCAATGGCTGCAATGTTAGCTAATAGTCAAGCAAAACGTGGTTATGATGTCCATGTAATTTATTCGAGGCGCTTAGAAACTCCTTCTGATGTGGAAGGGTTTTTTAACCAAGGTATTAGTCTGGTGAACATAAAGATGCTTGGCTTGAAAGCGCAGTTGCTGAGTTTTTTTGAGATTAGAGAATATTTGAATAATGTCATGCCAGATGCTGTTTTTATGCACTCCTCTATTGCTGGGTTCATAGGACGAATCTCTACGATTTGGTTGCCGTATAAAGTTTATTATATTCCTCATTGCATTTCTTTCATGCGTATGGATATTAATCTACCTAAAAAAACACTGTTTATCTTGTTGGAGTGCATTGCTGCTGCAAAAAAATCCACATATATAGCTTGCTCAAGAAGCGAAAGGGAGGCTATTATGAAGTTTTTGCCATTTTGTGAGTGTTTAATAGTCGAAAATGCGGTCGATTTCAAAAGACCACCAGAAAAAGAGCCTGGACTAGGTGGTAAAAAAACCGTTGTTACAGTAGGGCAAATACGCACGCAAAAAGATCCTTTGAGGTATATAGAAATTATGGAGGCTGTAAAAAAGAGGGATCCGGAAGTTGATTTTATTTGGATAGGTGATGGAGATGAAGAACTGAAGGATAGACTAAAATCTTCAGGAGTTTTTGTCATGGGTTGGTTGTCTAAAGAGAAGGTTTGGGAATTTCTTTTCCAGGCAAGTGTCTATTTGTCAACCTCTAAGTGGGAAGGTATGCCTGTATCCTTAATTGAAGCATGTTATGCTAGGCTACCAATAGTTGCCTCGGAGTGTTCTGGGAATGTTGATGTTGTCGATCATGGGAGGACTGGTTTTATATATAATAATATAGAGGAGGCTGGGAGATATATTTCTAATGCTTTAGCTAAAGATGGTTTTTCGGAGAGGCAGGTGGAGCTCGCTTTCTTAGAGGCACGGGAAAGATTTAGCTCAGATAGATATGTGGACGAAATTAATAGGTTGTTTTGATATTTGTAAGGCTGGTCTAGCGTATCAAGCGACATTTTTATTTGAGATTAGAGTTCTTGATGATCTCGCATAATCAAAGCCATTGGTTCGGTGTTGTATCATAATTCAAGATGGGCTGGTGTGTGGTTGCTAGTGCAAAGCCATCCAAGTATTCCTAGTGTGAATCCAAAAATCCTATCCTTTGATAAGAGGTTTTGAACTGGTCTTATTTTAGTTTTATCTGCTCTTTTCATAAATCTTCTTTTGTCTTTGCTCGGTGAAAGTTCACGAGCCTATAGCTAAAGTCGCTAAACTATTTCTTTTGAATTATAATTTTAAGTTTATTAAATGTTTTTATTGATACGGTTTTGATCGGTATGGCGAATTTTAAAACGATGCGATGCCCCCCCTCAGGCTTGGTTCTTTTTATATTCTGACGAGGAGGCGTGACGCTGACAATGGTCTGCTCCTACCTTGGATGAGTTATCATCTGGTCTGATAGATGTGTCCCGCTTTGCGAGGATAAGCTTTTTTATTTGGAAAAGGCTTAGGCCGCCCTGTTTGAAATTAGCCGGGCACTAAGGAAATCGCTATTTTACAGTGGGTTATATGGATCTCGAAATAAACCTTTGGTGCCATGGCGGTCTCAAGTTCCAAGCGCAACGCTATTGAAGGGTGCTCGGACCGCCGACGGATTTCTTGAGCACCTCGGCGTAGACTTCCAGTGGGGTTCGCCAGTCCAGTGTCTGGCGAGGCCGTGTGTTCAGTGAGTCGGCGATCTCGTCGAGCTCTTCCTGACTGTAGACAGAGAGATCCGTGCCCTTTGGCAGATACTGCCGCAACAGCCCGTTGGTGTTCTCGTTCGAACCTCGCTGCCAGGGGCTATGCGGGTCAGCGAAGTAGATCGCCGTGCCGGTCTTCTGGGTGATTTCGGCATGTTTCACCATCTCTCTGCCTTGATCGTAGGTCATGGACAAGCGCAGCGATCGCGGCACCTCGTTTAGCTTGTCGCTGAAGCCAACGGCCGCTGCGGTGGCGGTGGTGCCATCCACTTTCGCCAGAATCACCAATCGCGTGGTGCGTTCCACCAGCGTACCGACGGCAGAGCGATTGTTGGCACCGATGATGAGATCGCCTTCCCAGTGGCCAGGCATCAAACGATCTTCGACTTCAGGCGGTCGCGCGTGGATGCTGACCAGATCGGGAATCTGGTTGCGCCGATCCGTGCCACGACTTCGTGGCCGGCGTTTGCCGTTGCCTTGTCGCAGGCAGGTGATGAGTTCCTTTTTGAGGCTGCCGCGGGGCATCACATAGAGCGCGTTGTAGATGGCCTCGTGCGAGACCTGTCGACGTGAATCGTTGGGAGACATGCGCTTCAGTGTGCGGGCTATCTGTTGCGGTGACCAGTACTTGCGCAGCAGATGGACCACGACTTCAAACAACTCCCCGTCGGGGTGCAGCTTGGGACGCCGACGGGGCCGATGGCGTGTCAGGCGAGCCCGGTAGCCTGCGAGGCTGGCATCGTAGCCATTGATGGAGTGGCGAGCGATTTCTCGCGACACGGTACTCGGTGCACGGCCCAGATGATGGGCGATAGCTCGGATCGAGTGAGTCGCTCTCATCATCATGATGGCGGCTCGGTCTTCAGCAGAAAGATGGCGATAGCAGTGGTTCATGGCAACACCGTACCTGATGGGTCACGTGTTGCACTTGGTCATTGAGACCGCCCATGTTCGCTTTTGCATAAAGCTGAATTTTCATGGCTCTTAGCAGAGTAAATTACTGTAACTTCCCTGCGAAGTTATCACTTTCCAGTGATGTCAGCAGGGGACAATTACTATGGGTTAATCCACCATCCGGGACCCTAAAACTAACGAAGGTGGCTTGATGCCGCTAGGGAACGACGCATGGAAATGACGATTGCTCGTGGCAAGGCACACAGCCTGTCGCATAATCGCTGGTTAATTAGCTTTACTGCACGATGCACCGATATCTTAATGACGCTATTTGCGGGGTATATCTCGTATGTTGTCTATATTGGGCAGTGGATGTTGCCTGACAACTATTTCTGGGGGCTAGCGATAGGTTCCTTGATGGTAGCTACTGTGATGCCGAACCTACATGTATACCGTACCTGGCGTGGTCGTGTGCTTAGCCCGCTGCTGCTCAAGTTGATGATAGGATATATCATCGTCGGGATGACCTGCTCGACCCTACTTTTTCTTCTAGACCTTAGTTCCGACTTCTCTCGACTGTGGGTGTTAAGCTGGTTCATTATGAGCTTTTTGGGTTCACTCATCGTCCGGATGGCGGCCTACCCTATCATCAATCGTGTTCGGCTTCACGGGGGTAATCGCCGGCATGTGGTGCTGATTGGCGATGAGCACTCCTGTGCCACCGCGGCCTCTCATTTACAGGCCGAGCGGACGGCCGGCTTCGATATCGCCGATATTTATCTCACTGAGTCAGGTAATGAGGGCGAACTGGAAGCCCATGGCCTCTCTGGCGTGCGTTACACGTCAGATCTCGTTCATTCTATTGATAGCGATGAGATTTGGATTTGCCTTCCGCTTTCCAGTGGCGATCAGGTTAAGGGTATCCTCAATGAGCTTGGAACCACCGCCGCTAATGTTCGCTTCATTCCTGACATGCGCGACTTTCGCTTAATCAACCATGATATTAGCAACGTAGCCAATCTCTACTTGCTTAATATGAGCTGTACGCCTATCTCTGGAGCAAATCGTTGGATAAAGGGAGTCGAGGATCGGGTGATCTCGGCGCTGATACTGATGTTGATCTCTCCTGTGATGGTGGCAGTGGCAACTGGCATTAAGCTTTCCTCGCCGGGTCCTGTATTCTATCGGCAGGAGCGTGTGAGTTGGAATGGTAAGCCATTCAACATGCTCAAATTTCGCTCGATGCCTGTGGGCTCAGAAAAGAACGGTGTACAGTGGGGTGGCGCGAAGGGCAAGACTACTAGTAAGTTTGGTTCATTTATACGCCGGACCAGCCTTGACGAACTGCCGCAATTTATCAATGTGCTGATGGGAGATATGTCGATTGTTGGTCCGAGACCTGAGCGCACGGTTTTTGTAGAACGCTTCAAACGCGAGATTCCAGGGTATATGCAAAAGCACCTGATGAAGGCCGGTATTACCGGCTGGGCACAGATCAATGGTTGGAGAGGCGACACTGATCTGGAGAAGCGAATTGAGTGCGACCTTTGGTATATCGAAAATTGGTCGGTGATGCTTGACCTGAAGATAATATTTCTCACGATCTTTAAGGGCTTTATCAACAAAAATGCCTACTGAAAGATTAGCTCTTCGCTGGCCATCTTGGGTTTTGGCAGTGGCGCTGCTTGCCTTTCTGATGGGGGCAATGATTCCTGGTTCTTTACGCTCAGCAATCGAATATCGCCTACATCTCCCGTTCGCTATTTCGCCAGTGGCGCATTTTGTTCTGAGTGCTGGCATGGCGACTGGGCTGCGAGCACTCCATCCGCGCTGGCCGGTGATCTTGGTTCTGGCTGTGGTGATCGGCATCGGATGCCTCGCGGAAGTGGTGCAGGCGTGGATACCCGGCCGTGACGCTAGTTTCGTAGATCTTGCAGCGGATCTAGGAGGAGCCGTATTGGGGCTCTGTGTCGTGGCATTAGCCATGCGTCTGTGCAATATCATCCGTCCTTAAGTATGTTACTTATTCAACGGGTTGACGTCCTGACTGAGCGGCTCACTCAATGGATTTCCACAGCTAGCGTCAATTCATCTGCTTCAACTCTATTAGTGTTATCGGCATGATCGGCCGGGCGCTTTAGAGGTGTTTTGTAATCTTTTGATATAAAGTGTGAGTACTGATTTAACGAACATCTTGAAAGTCAGTATTCCCGTTAGGAGAGAGGAACATGTCGATCCTGGTTACCGGCGGCGCGGGCTATATTGGTTCGCATGCCGTGGTCGAGTTATTACAAGCGGGTCATGAGGTGGTGGTGCTAGATAACCTCAGCAATGGCTCGCTTGAGGCGCTAAAGCGAGTTGAGGCTATTACCGGCAAAGTGGTGACGTTCGTCGAGGGTGATGTGCGCGACCGGGCTGTCCTCGACAGTCTGTTCGCCGAGCAGAGCATAGAGGCGGTGATCCACTTTGCCGGGTTGAAGGCTGTTGGCCAGAGCGTGACCGAGCCTCTGGCTTACTACGATAACAACGTCGGTGGCTCACTGGTGCTGTGCCAGGCAATGGCGGCGGCGGGCGTGTTCAAATTTGTGTTTAGCTCATCGGCTACCGTTTACGGGCCCGATGCGCCGGTGCCCTATGTTGAAGATATGCCCCGTGGGCGTACTTCCAACCCCTACGGCACCACCAAGGCGATGGTCGAGCAACTGTTAGGCGATCTATGCCGGGCAGACGAGCGCTGGTCCGTGGCCCTACTGCGTTACTTTAATCCCATTGGCGCACATCCCTCGGGGCTGATTGGCGAAGATCCGCAGGGCATCCCCAACAATCTGATGCCGTTCATTGCCCAAGTGGCCGTAGGGCGCCGGCTAGAACTGTCCATCTTTGGTAATGACTATCCCACCGAAGACGGTACATGCATACGTGATTACCTGCATGTGGTGGACTTGGCCGTGGGACATGTGCAGTCACTCTCGAGCCTCGCGACCCCTGGGGTGCACATTTACAATCTTGGCACCGGGCAGGGCTACTCGGTGCTCGAGATGGCGAGACCTTCGAGCGCGAGACCGGCCAGCAGGTGCCATATTGCTTCGCTCCTCGTCGTGATGGCGACCTGGCCGCGTTCTGGGCTGATGCCTCCAAGGCGGAGAAGGAACTTGGCTGGCGAGCCGGACTGGGCTTGAGTGACATGCTGCGCGATACCTGGCGTTGGCAGGAAAAGAATCCGCAAGGCTATCGTTCCACTGAGGTTAACTAGGCATCAGCATCACACCGCGCTAACGACTTCATGCTCGATACACGACCTACAGGCTTGTAGAAACAACGGACATGATTTTGAGCAACCTTATGGAAGTCACTCGATAACGTTGCCGAAAAGGTCTACACGCGGGATCTATTTGGCAGTGACTGATGCTACCGGGCGTTCCTCGTGCAGATACCGTGATCAGTAACATTTCATTCTTTTTATCAAGGACGACGTATCCATGACGCAGGTTCGCAAGGCAATCATTCCTGTCGCGGGGTTCGGTACCCGCCTGTTGCCGATTTCCAAGGCCATCCCCAAGGAAATGGTCCCGGTCGTGGATCGGCCCATCATCCAGCATGTAGTAGAAGAAGCTCTGGCTGCCGGCATTCAAGAGATCATCCTGGTCACTCGCACGGGCAAGGCCGCCATCGAGGATCATTTCGACACGCATTTCGAGCTGGAAGCCAGCCTCGAAAACAGCAACAAGCAGGCGATTCTCGACATGGTGCGCGAGATCGCGCCACCCGAGCTCAAGGTGACCTGCGTGCGCCAGGCTCAGGCGCGTGGCCTCGGCCATGCGGTGCATTGCGCTGCACACCTGCTGTCGGACGGTGAGCCCTTCGCCGTGTTGCTGCCGGATGTGCTGGTCAAGCCGATGCCGAATGACTCCCGCCATGACCTGACCCGGATGGCCGCCCACTGGCAAGCGTCTCAGGCTGCACAGATCATGGTGGAGGATGTGCCTGCTGCAGAGGTGGATCGCTACGGCATTGTGGATTGTGGTGGGAGCGAGCCTAGTTGCGGTGAGAGTCAGCCCATGTGTGGCGTGGTCGAGAAGCCCGCGGTGAATGAGGCACCATCACGACTATCGGTAATTGGACGCTATCTGCTGCCCTATCGAATCATGTCGTTGTTGGCCGACCAGCCGCCCGGCGCGGGCAACGAGATTCAGCTCACCGATGCCATCGCACGGCTGATGCGAGAAGGGGCAGGGGTAGAGGCTTACCGTATGTATGGTCGATCCTTCGATTGCGGCAACCTCAAGGGTTGGAACAAGGCCAATGCGACCCTGGCTCGCGAAGCCGGCTATCTGGAGTAGACCCTTGGATAACCACGAATTCACCGCACCGCTGCTGCAGGCGTTCAGCACGCTGACGCCGGATGCCGACAAGGCCGAACAGGCCGTGACCTTCGGCACCTCGGGACATCGTGGTCGGGCCACCCAAGGCTCGTTCAATCGCGCCCACATCCTGGCGATCACTCAGGCAGTGGTCGATGTGCGCCGTGAACAAGGCATCACTGGTCCCTTGCTGCTCGGTCGTGACAGCCATGCGCTCTCGCAGCCGGCCTGGCAGTGCGTGCTGCAGGTGCTGGTCGCCAACGAGGTGGCCGTCCACATCGAGCGTGATCATGCACTGACCGCGACGCCGCTGATCAGCCGGGCGATTATTGCCCATAACGCCTCGCCTGTTGCGGCCATGGCCGATGGACTGATCATCACGCCCTCACACAATCCGCCCGAGGACGGTGGCATCAAATATAACCCGCCTCATGGTGGGCCGGCCGAGGGTGAGCTCACTGGCCGCATTGAAGAATGTGCTAATGCCTATCTGCGTGCTTGTTTGGCGGGAGTGAGAGAGGTTCCGCTGGACGAGGCCCTAAGCACCGCCATGCCTGCGGATTTCCTGGGTGCCTATGTCGCAGAGCTTGAGCAGGCCGTCGACCTTGAGGCGATTGCGGTTGCAGGCCTCAAGCTTGCGGCCGACCCGATGGGCGGTACTGCACTCCCGGTATGGCAGGCCATTGCTAAACGTCACGGTCTTGCACTCACGGTAGTCAATACCGAACTGGATCCGGCCTTCGGCTTCATGCCCCCGGATCATGACGGTAAGATCCGCATGGACTGTTCTAGCCCGGCGGCCATGGCCAACCTGCTCGAACAGCGCCACGACTTTGATCTGGCGTTTGGCAACGACCCGGATGCGGATCGTCATGGCATTGTCGATGCCATGGGGCTGATGAACCCCAATCATTTCCTGGCCGTGGTGGTGGACTACCTACTGCAGCATCGGCCGGCCTGGGGGGCCGAACGGCGTATCGGCAAGACGCTGGTCTCTTCGTCGATGATCGACCGCGTGGTGGCATCTCATGGCCGCGAGCTGTATGAAGTGCCGGTCGGCTTCAAATGGTTCGTCGAAGGGCTACATGATGGTTGGTTGGCCTTTGGCGGCGAGGAAAGCGCCGGGGCGAGTTGCCTGACTCGGGAGGGCAAGCCCTGGTCCACCGACAAGGACGGCATCCTGCTGTGCCTGCGCTGGCCGCCGAGATCCTGGCGGTCACCGGCAAATCCCCCAGTGCTTACTATAGAGAACTGGTTGCGCGTCATGGCGAGCCGCATTACCGGCGTGTCGATACGCCGTGTACGCCTCAGCAGCAGGCAGCATTCAAGGCCCTGGCGGATGCACCGCCTGCCATCGAAACGCTGGCAGGCGGAACCTGTCAACCTGATTCGGACAGCTCGTTAAAAATTAATGTCGATTTCGTCGCGGTGTCGATTGCCACCGATAGTGTCGGGAAGTTCACCACGCTGTAGGGGGCCGGGTCGTCGTCATCGGGC
>NZ_WWNB01000026.1 GCF_012062845.1 Halomonas salinarum | reverse complement strand
GGGCGCTTCCAGGCCCAGGCCGAGGGTCAGAATCTGGGTGCCGTCCATGCCATGCCTCCTGTTCAAGTGGAGGTCATATCCTGGCCCAGATCAGGGGGCGAATTCCACACCCAACGACGAAGAGCCCTTTTCGCCCCTGTGTCCGCAGCCGTGGCACAGCTTGCTGCTGGGAAACCACTGGCTCACCTTTACCACCTGGCGTCCCGCCCATTCAGCTTTATAGGTGAGCTGGCGGACAAACTCACCCCAGCCTGCATCGCTGATGGCCTTGGATAGATGAGGGTTCTTGACCATGCCCGCGATGTTCAGCGACTCGACACACAGCACTTGGTTTTCGTTTATCAGTGTGCGGGTCGCTTTATGGAGGGCATCGCGGCGACAGTCGGCGATCTTGGCGTGTAGCCGTGCCACTTTACGCCGCAGCATGGCGCGATTGGCCGACCCTCTCTGCTTTTTCGCCAACCGGCGTTGCAGATAGGCCAGCTTCACCTCGTAGTGCTTCAGGTGACGCGGATTGCCTGACTTCATGCCCTCGCTGGTGATGAATAGGTCGGTTAATCCGAGGTCGATACCCACTGTTTTCGGTGTGATCGGCAGCGCCTCCGGAGCAAAGTCACACAGGCAACTGATGAAATAGCGGCCAGTGCGGTCGCGTGAAATCGTGATGCTGGACGGGGCACTGGGTAGCGGGCGGCTCCAGCGGATCGGGAGTGGGGATTTCGACTTGGCGATGGTGATCTCGCCATCCCGATAACGAAACGCGGCCTTGGTCAACCGGATGGACTGCTGTCCATCTTTGCGTTTGAAGCGCGGGTACCGCGCTTTGAGTTTGGGATTAAAGAAGTTGTCGAAGGCGGCTTTCTGGTCACGCAGGGTTTGCTGCAAAATGACGCTGGACACGTCCTTCAACCAGGGATACTCGGCCTTGAGCGCGACCAGGCGCTTTTCCGATGCGGAATGCGAGACTGACTCGCCGTGCTGCTGATACGCCTCAGACCGATAAGCCAGCGTGTTATTCCAGACAAAACGGGCACATCCGAACGACTGCGCCAAGAGCGCTGCCTGCTCGGAAGTGGGATAGAACCGCTCTTTGTAGGCACGCTTTGTCATACTGTATAAATTATCAGCCTGCGAAGGTAGTATCAAGTGAGCACCGCTACGCGGTGCGCGCTTGTATCACCGCCCGATTGGGCGATGCTTTACGCGATTTTTGGTAAGTGCTCGAGGGGAACGTCGAGAACCAGCGTCCGGTTGCAACCGTCACCCAGGTATTCGTGGTGATAGGAGGAAGGTATCAGGCAGCCACGCTCGCGGGTAACCCGCTCGCCAAGGCCTTCAATGCTCAGCTCAGTGACGCCCGAGGTGGCCAGAATCAGCTGATGGAAGCCGTGCTCGTGGGCAACCGGTTGCTCTATCAATGTGCAGGTTTTCAGGCTGAGAAAAGACATAGCGCGGGCTGTCTTCCAGGATCAACGGATCGCTATAAGCCTACGCCAGCCTGACCGCGACACCAAGTATGGTGTCAGCAACGTCCTTTCATCGCCAGTCCTGGCGGACAAAAACCACCCCGATGGTCATTATCGCGGTAACGGTCGTGATCATGGCGC
Source organism: Halomonas salinarum (assembly GCF_012062845.1). GTDB lineage: Bacteria > Pseudomonadota > Gammaproteobacteria > Pseudomonadales > Halomonadaceae > Onishia > Onishia salinarum. The sequence goes on along the minus strand of NZ_WWNB01000026.1, from coordinate 33,589 downwards.
CGATGCTGCTCATGGTAACGGCCATCATAGTGGCGACCATCATGGTGGCGATTCTGGTAGCGGCGATCATCATGGTGGTCATCCTCATGATGATCATGATTACGGTGCCCGTTTCCCCCCTCGACCTCTATCAAAGGACGGGTCTCGAATCGCGCAGGTTTGTAGCTGCAGCCACTGAGCACCAGCGTACCGACCACCAGACAAGCGACAATGCGTTTCATGACAAGAACCTATGGAGAAGCCCGAGGACGAGACACATCCCCTAGTGAGTTCGGTAGTCGACGGGCGTCTCGCGTCCAGGTTCGAGCATTCGCTCGAACCTGCGGCAAGAGCTCCCGACGTAACCAAACAGCGTTCTATAATTCGTCAGTTTACTGCCAGCGTCGAAGGGCTTCCCGCAAGAAATGAGGAAACGGCTGACTCAAAAAAGCGACAGCGTTCTTTTACATCAGCAGTTGCCCTTCTTGGCCTGACCCGGAGGACAGAAGCCGCCACCGCCATGTCCGCCGTGATGCTCGCCGTCGCCGATCTCGATAATGGGCTCCGGATTGATACGGGCAGGCTGATAGCTGCAACCGGCGAGTGTCAGGGTGCCAGCAATGACGGTCAGTGCGAGGATGGTCAATTTCATGCAAGGCTCCTTCCCGATGGCTCAGGAAAATGATGGTAAAGAACGAATGCAACCAGTGTATAAGTTTCATGCCACCTAGCCCAAATGTCGCGGAAGCCAGACAGTCAACGATGATAGCCTATTGCTCTCGCTTGACAGCACAGTGATCATCAGGAACCCGATAGATAAATCCGGCTGCGCGTTAGTCAGTCCCTCCACCTGGAATGGCCCAGGCGAGGGAATGCCACCCCGGAGCGCCTATAATGCATCGCAACATGATGGACGCAGGAGATGGCATGCACGGAGAAGCACACCACCCCACTGCACACGGCAGCCAAAGCAACCGTTCAAGCGAAGTCATGGTTTTTTGGCGCTGTTTCGACACGCTGAACGAGGAAATAAAGGTATGACGGGCATCCTCGCTGTCGTCACAGCCCTTGCCCTACTGATGTATCTGGCCTACCGCGGCCTGAGTCTATTGATCCTGGCCCCCGCGTTGGCAGCCCTGGTCGCGCTGGTTTCCGTGGATACCCCGCTACTGGCGAGCTACACCCAGGTCTTCATGGAGTCTGCGGGTAACTTCATCGTCAGTTACTTCCCGTTATTCCTGCTCGGGGCGATATTCGGCAAACTGATGGAGGACTCCGGCAGCGCCGAGGTACTGGCCAGCGCCATCGTCTCACGCTTGGGCGAAAGCCGGGCCATCTTGGCCGTGGTGCTTTCCTGCGCGGTGATGACTTACGGCGGCGTGTCGCTGTTCGTGGTCGCCTTCGCCGTATTCCCCATTGCCGAGGCACTCTTTCGCAAGGCCGACCTGCCCAAGCGACTGATCCCCGGCACCATTGCGCTGGGCGCCTTCACCTTCACCATGACGGCCTTGCCCGGCACCCCGGCGATCCAGAACGCCATTCCCATGCCCTTCTTCGGCACTTCGCCCTTCGCCGCGCCGGGGCTCGGCATCATGACCGGGCTGATCATGCTGGGCCTGGGCCAGGGCTGGTTGACCTATCGTGCCAGGCAGGCCCGAGCAGCAGGGGAAGGTTATGGCGGGGGACAGGAAAGCGAGCCCACGCCTCACGATCACCTGCGCGAGCGCACCGCCGGCGAAGGGTTCGACCTGGATGAGGTTGCACCTCTGCCACGCTGCGGGCTGCCATCGCTGCCCCTGGCATTGCTGCCTATCGTGCTGGTGATCACGCTGAACCTGCTGTTCACTGCGCTCATCATCCCGGCCATGGACACGGGCTACCTGTCAGATCCCCTCTATGGAGCTACCAACATCGAGTCGGTGCGCGGTGTATGGTCAGTGATTGCCGCCCTGGTGCTTTCCATTATCGTGCTGGTCGTACTGAACTGGCGGCGACTGCAGCACCTGACCGCCTCGCTGGACAGCGGTGCCAACGCCTCGTTGCTGCCGATCTTCAACACGGCAAGCCTGGTCGGCTTCGGTTCCGTGATCGCCTCGCTCACGGCATTCGACGTCATCAGCGCCTGGGTCACGACCGCCGGCGGCGATAACCCCCTCATATCGCTGGGTATCGCGGTGAATCTGCTGGCCGGCATGACCGGTTCGGCCTCCGGCGGCATGAGTATTGCGCTGGCGACCCTCGGCGACACCTACCTGGCCATGGGCCAGGCAGCGGGCATTTCACCGGACCTTCTTCACCGGGTTACGGCAGTGGCCACCGGCGGGCTGGACGCACTGCCTCACAACGGCGCGGTGATCACGTTGCTCTCCATCTGCGGACTGACCCACCGTCAGGCCTACCTCGACATCGCCGCGGTGGCCGTGATCGGGCCGATCATCGCCTTGATCGTACTCATCATAGTGGGGACGCTGGTCGGTTCGTTCTGAGCAGGGACCACCTGTGTTGTTGCCTGCAGGTATCAGCTCAACGCACCACTGCTAAGCAACCTACCCTAGGGGATCACATGGCCACAGTCTTGGGAGACCTAGGTCAGCGAGGCCCCGTGTCGTCCTAACGCCGCCCGCTTTCCTGGGGCAGACAGCAAAGATCAGGAAGCCTAGACTGCATCGCAGTATTCAGGCCTCTGCATTCAGGGCTCAAGGAGACAGCATGGCAACGGACGACAAGAAATGTATCGACTTGGCACTTCAGGGCGGCGGCTCACACGGCGCCCTGACCTGGGGGGTACTCGACCGCCTGCTGGAAGAGAGTCGACTGGAGATCGTCGGGGTCAGCGGTACCAGCGCCGGTGCCATGAATGCCGTGGTACTCGCCGATGGACTGCACAGGGGTGGCCGCGAAGGCGCCCGGGAAGCGCTCCATACCTTCTGGAAGGGAGTCAGCGATGCGGCGCGATTCTCACCGATTCAGCGCACTGCCTGGGACCAGCTGATGGGCAACGATAACCTCGACAACTCCCCGAGCTACCTGTTCTTCGAGAGCCTCACACAACTGGTCGCGCCTGCAAAACTCAACCCCCTGGGCATCAACCCCCTGCGTGACCTGGTCTCTAACCTGGTCGACTTCGAGAGGGTGAACGCCTGCCAAAAGGCGAAAGTGTTCGTCACCGCCACCAACGTGCGTACCGGGCGCGCCACAGTTTTCCGCCAGCCTCAGCTGAGCGTGGATACCGTCATGGCCTCGGCCTGCCTACCCTTTATGTTTCCCGCCGTGGAGATCGACGGCGAGGCCTACTGGGATGGCGGCTACAGTGGCAACCCCGCGCTATTCCCACTGGTCGACGACCAGGCCTGTCGCGACCTGGTCGTGGTTCAGGTCAACCCACTGGTACGCCGCCAACTACCCGAGAGCGCCCGGGACATCATCAATCGCATCAACGAGATCACCTTCAACTCGAGCTTGATCAAGGAGCTGCGCAGTATCCAGTTGCTGCAGCAACTGATCGACACGACCGGCATGGAAGTGGAAGAGTACCGCTCCATGCGCCTGCACCTGATCCATGCCGAGCAAGAGGTCGAGAAACTCAGCGCCTCGAGCAAGCTCAACGCCGAATGGGACTTCATCCACCGGCTCTATATCCAGGGCCGCGGCTGGGCCGACCGCTGGCTCGCCGAGCACTTCGAGGCCATCGGCCAACACTCCACCTTCGACCTGGACGCGGTGTTCGACGACACCTTCCGGCCGCTTGCCAACAGCGAGGGTGTCACGCCCGGTCCATGAGCGACCCACCGGGCCCAGGTACTCGCCCCCGGCTATTCCGGCTATTCCGGCTATTCCGGGGAGCATAGCGGTGACACATCAGCCTGGGGGTTGCTACCTCGCCCGGCAATAGCGATACGCCCGAAACCTTGCTGAAGCGTATCGACCTAGCCTTGTATCAATCGAAAGATCATGGCCGCAACCGGGTAATAACAACAGTGTGAGCTGCCCCCTGCTCCAGGCAGATCGCCAACCAGCTGTCGGGAACCGCTGAATCGCTTCGTGCTTGCCCGGATGCCGTAACGGCAGCCCTTGGAGCAACGGTTGGCGGAAAGGCGCCTGACAGTCGGGCTTGTCCCTGCCGACAACCTCACCTAGTTTGAAAGACATTCGCCTTGCCCGGCGGCAAGGTTCGCCAGCGTCGTCCAGGGACGCGACGTGCCGATACCCGAGAAGGAGCCGGCATGATGGAAACGATCGAGTATTCTCCCGAGGCGGCCGTGTCCGTCCACCTGACGGTGAATGGTGTCCCGGTCACCGCCGAGGTCTCCCCCAACGCCATCCTGCTCGACGTGCTGCGCGAACAGCTGGGCCTGACCGGCACCAAGAAGGGCTGCGATCACGGCCAGTGCGGGGCCTGCACGGTGCATGTCGATGGCCGGGCGATGAATGCCTGCCTGCGCCTGGCCGTGATGTGCGAGGGCCAGGCCATCACCACTATCGAGGGGCTAGCCGAGGCGGGCCAGCTGCATCCTGTGCAGCAGGCCTTCCTCGACCATGACGCCTTCCAGTGCGGCTATTGCAGCCCGGGGCAGATCATGTCCGCCGTGGCGCTGCTCGAGGATCCTCGAGTCCCCGGCGATATCGTTACAGTCCGCGAGGCGATGAGCGGCAACCTCTGCCGCTGTGGCGCCTACCAGAACATCCTCGCGGCGATCCAGGACGTCCGCCTGCGCCGGCACGGGCAGGAGGGAGGGGACGACGCATGAGAACCTTCGCCTTCGCCCGGGCCAATAGCGTCGCCCGCGCGGTGGAGCACCGGCAGGCCGAGCTGGTAAGCGCCTTCGTCGCCGGCGGCACCACCCTGCTCGACCTGGTCAAGCTCGACGTCATGCGCCCGTCCCGGGTCATCGACATCACCCCCCTGCCGCTGACGACCGTCGAACGCCTGCCCGATGACCGCCTGCGCATCGGCGCCCTGGTGACCAACACCGACCTCGCCTACCACCCGGACGTGCTCGCCGATCACCCCCTGCTGTCCCAGGCGATCCTGGCCGGCGCCTCGACCCAGGTGCGCAACATGGCCACCACCGGCGGCAACCTGATGCAACGCACCCGCTGTCCCTACTTCCGCGACGCCGCGGCGGCCTGCAACAAGCGTGAGCCGGGCAGCGGCTGCGACGCCTTGGACGGCGTCAACCGCATGCACGCCGTACTCGGCGCCAGCAGCGAGTGCGTGGCGGTGCATCCCTCCGACATGTGCGTGGCCCTGGCCGCCATCGGCGCCACCCTCACCCTGCACGGCCCAAACGGCGAGCGCGAGATCGATGTCGCCGACTTCCACCGCCTGCCCGGCACCACGCCCCATCTCGAACACGACCTCGACGACGAGCTGATCGTCGCCGTCACCCTGGCGCCGCCGCTCATGCCGCTGGGCACGGCCTACGTCAAGCTGCGCGACCGCGCCTCCTTCGAGTTCGCCCTGGCCTCCGCCGGGGCCATGCTGTCGCTGGACGAGGACCTGATCGGCGAGGCGCGCCTGGCACTGGGCGGCGTGGCCACCAAGCCCTGGCGTTGCCGCGAGGCCGAGGCGCTGCTGGCGGGCAAGCGGGCCGATACCGCCGCCTTCGAGGCGGCGGCGGACCTCGCCCTGGCCGATGCCCGGCCGCTCACCCACAACGCCTTCAAGATCCCGCTGGCACGCCAGGCCATCGTGCGGGCACTGCGCGACGCCGCCCGGCGCGCCAGGGAGGACGACGCATGAGCGCCATTCCCGAGCATCACGTCGTCGGCCGGCGCACGCCGCGTGTCGACGGCGAGGACAAGCTGACCGGCCGCGCCGACTATACCGTCGACCATCGCCTCGAGGGCATGCTCTACGGCTATCCGGTGCCGGCGAGCATCGCCCATGGCACGCTCGAAGCCCTTGAGCTCGACGCCGCCCGCGCCATGCCCGGCGTCGTGGACATCCTCCACCACGGCCACTTCCCCGACCTGCACCGCTCCCCCAACAGCATGCGCCAGGGCAATGCGGTCAGCGAGGTTCGGCTGCCCTTCGAGGACGACCGGATCCATTATCACGGCCAGTACATCGCCCTGGTGGTGGCGGAGACCCTCGCGCAGGCCCGTGCTGCGGCCTTCCGGGTGGAGGCCCGCTACCACCGGAACGCGGGGGCCATGACCGGCCTGGCGGCCAGCGACGACGAGGGCGAAGAGGTCGGCCAGTACACGCGCGGCGAACCCGAGCTCGCCTTCGGCATCGCCCCGGTGATCCTCGATGCGACCTATACCATGGCCGCCGAGAGCCATTTGCAACTGGAACCGCACGCCACCCTGGCCGAGTGGCGCGAGGCGGACCAGCGCCTGATCGTCCACGAATCCACCCAGGGCGTCTTCTACCAGCGCAACGCCCTGGCGCACATCTTCGACCTGCCGCCCGAGCAGGTCGAGGTGATCTCGCACTACATCGGCTCGGGCTTCGGCAACAAGCTATTCATGTGGCCCCACGCCGTGGCCACCGCCGCGGCCGCGCGGCTACTCGGTCGTCCGGTCAAGACGGTGCTGCCCCGCCAGCAGGACATGATGACCACCGGCCACCGCCCCGCCTCGCGCCAACGCATCCGCCTCGGCGCCGAACTCGACGGCAGCCTGGCCTCGATCCAGCATGACAGCCTCACCGAGACCTCCACCATCGACCGCTATGTCGATGCCTGCGGCGGCGCCACGCCCGTCGCCTATGCCTGCGACAGCGTCGCGACCCACCAGCGTATCCTGCCGGTGCATCACGGCTCTCCCTGTCCGATGCGCGCCCCGGGCGAGGCGTCCGGCCTGTTCGCGCTGGAGAGCGCCATCGACGAGCTGGCCGTGGCCCTCGACATGGACCCGCTGGCCCTGCGCCTGAAGAACTACGCGCACCAGGACCCGCAGCGCGGCCTGCCGTGGTCGAGCAAGCACCTCGATCGCTGCCTGGAAAGCACGGCCGAGCGGTTCGGCTGGGCCTCGCGGGACCCGGGCATCGGCAACATGCGCGACGGCGACGAGATCATCGGCCAGGGCATGGCCGCGGCCACCTGGTTCGCCGGGCGCCAGCCCTGTGCGGCCCGGGTGACACTGCGCGCCGATGGGGTATTCGTGGCCTGCGGCACCCAGGACATCGGCACTGGCACCTACACCATCGTCGCCCAGACGGTGGCCGAGCTCACCGGCGTGCCGGTCGCTCGCGTCGAGGTCCGGCTGGGCGAGACCGGCCTCCCCGCCGGCCCCCTCTCTGGCGGGTCGATGACCACCGCCTCCACGCTGCCGGCCGTCGCCGCCGCGGTACGCGACGCCCTGGCGGCCCTCAAGGAGGTCGCCACCGGCCCGGGGGGCAGCTTCGAAGGCCTCGACCCCGCCGCCCTGGACGTCGCGGCGGGCACCCTGCAGGGAGACAGCCGGCAGGCCGGCTTCGCCGAGATCCTCGCGCGCCACCGCCTCTCCGACGTCACCGGCGAGGGTAGCGCCGCGCCGGCGGACGAGCGCCAGGAATACAGTTTCCGCTCCTTCGGCGCACATTTCGTCGAGGTGCGCTGGGACCCGGGCATCTCCCGGCTACGGGTGGCCCGGGTGGTCAGCAGCATCGATGTCGGCCGGGCCATCAACCCCGTCGCCGCGCGCAACCAGGTGGAGGGAGCAATCGTGATGGGCATCGGCATGGCGCTGCTCGAGGGACTCGACTACGATCCGCGGGACGCCCGGCTGATCAACGCCAACGTCTCCGACTACCGCATCCCGGTGCATGCCGACATGCCCGAGATCGACGTCGAGCTGCTCGACTATCCCGACTACCGCTTCAACGAGTTCGGCGCCCGCGGCATCGGCGAGATCGGCCTGACCGGGATCGCGGCAGCCATCTCCAACGCCGTCTACCATGCCACCGGCAAGCGCCTGCGGGATCTCCCGATCAGCGTGGAGAAGCTGATGGACAGGACGTAGCCTGATGCCATGGACGCCGAACATCCGCCGCGCGGTGATATCAACTCTATTGACCAGTTGGAAGATGACCTTGCCGATCTCATCCTGCACGTTAAAGAGACCAACGACGATGTGATCAGGGTGGTCCTGGGAGGCCATTCATCGGGCGGCGGGCTGGCCGTACGCTTTGCCGGTGTGACGCATCGCGACCTGGCCGCTGCCTTCGTCCTGCTTGCCCCGTACCTCGGGCACAATGCGCCCACGGTCCGGGATGACTCGAACGGCTGGGCCGATCCGAATCTCTTCAAGATCATACCGATATCCCTTCTGAACGAACTCGGCATTACCGCCTTCAATGGCGCTCAGGTACTGCAATTCGACCTGCCGACCGAATATCGCGATCTGCGGAGGCCAGGAGGATCTTCTGTCCGGCCTTCGATGTCCAACCCTGAAGCCCGCCGCAGATGACGGGATCGCACAGACTAGTTGGAGGCGGCGGCCGCATCATCTTGCCTCGAGGGGCCTTATGAATCCTCGTCTGTTCTACTCCCTGGCGGCGGATGCCATCCTGGTGGTCCACGCAGCCTTCGTGGTGTTCGTGATCCTGGGACTCGCGTTGACGCTGGCCGGCAAGCCCCTCGGCTGGCAGTGGGTGCGCAATCCCTGGTTCCGCCTCGCGCACCTGGTAGCCATCGGTTTCGTGGTGCTGCAAGCCTGGCTGGGCGCCCTCTGCCCGCTCACCGTGTGGGAGATGGCGCTACGCGAAAGGGCGGGAGATGTCGTGTATTCGGGCTCCTTCGTTGCCTACTGGCTGCACCAGCTGCTGTTCTATCAGGCGCCCGCTTGGGCGTTCGTCATCGTCTACACGTTGTTCGGCGGCCTCGTCGCCCTCAGCTGGCTCTGGGTGCGCCCGCGCCCCCTTGGCCGCAAGGGACGCCATGAGGCCCGCTGATGCCTCCCGACGAGTCGCGCCGGGCACACACGCCCCTGTCACAGTCCGGCGGCAGACTGGTCCTGCTACCAGCGTCGCGCCGCCGAGTCGAAAACTTGAGACGGGGATGAGGCAAAACCGGGGCATTTATGCCAAGGGTGGTTATCAGGGTCACGTATGGCGAGATGACAGCGACTGTGTGGCGACCACGCACGGCCTATTGCTCTGCCTTCAATATAAGTACCGAGCGTCATGGCGGCGGCGCCTCAGACCGGCGCAAGATCGTTGCCAGCGGCGAGTCGCTTCAGCAGCCCAGGGATCGCGCCCTCGAGATCCAGATCGGGCAGGACATCGCGCAGGGCGATATGGCTCACCGCCTGGAAGCGCTGGGGGTCGTCGATGGCGTCCTGGAAAGCGTTGACCACGGCGACCAGCGTCTCGGGGCTGCCGTCGACCTGCATGGCGCCATGGACCAGCAGCGCCATGTCGCGACACCCCCGCACCCGCCGCCAGCGCTGGGCGGTGCCGACCAGCTTGCGACCACCGATGCGCACGTTGAAGCGCCCGTCGCAATAGGCACCGGGCGCCGGGCCCAGATCGGCAGAGGCCACACCGAGTTCGGCGAGCCAGCCACACCAGGGATCACCGAGGCGGTGATAGCCCCATTCCAGGTGCGCCGCCGAGCCCCCGACCCGACAGCGCACGGCCAGCGCCAGATTGACCACCCCCGGGCTCTGGGGCACCGGGGTACCGCCTGAACCGCGAAACTGGATCGGCCAGCCCGCCTCCTCGAGCCGGTCCCGGGCGTCGGGGAAGCCCGCCAGACGCTCATGGCGGCGCGGCATCACCAAGGCTCGATCGCTGGGCTGCCAGGCCAGTGCCAGCTTATCGCTCTCCCCTTCGCAGACCTCTTCAAGCAACGACTGCTCGGCGCGCAGACCTTCCTCCACGCTCATCCGACGTAGACCCGGAAAGGTCGTTTCGGTCATGGCCAGTGGCATGTTCATGATTCGCTGGGCTCCTTCGCTCGGTCGGCGAGTTCGGCATCGAAGGCGCCCGGTACCAGCGCCTCAATACGCTCGCACAACGTATTGAGGAAGGCCGCCGCCGGCGCGCCATTCACCGCGCGATGATCGAAGGTCAGCGACAATCCGATCACCTTGGTAAGACGCACGCCACCATTGTCCTCCCAACGCCGCCCGCTTTCCTAGGGCAGACAGCAAAGGTCTGGAAGCCTAGGCTGCATCGCAGTATTCAGGCCTCTGCATTCAGGGCTCAATGAGACAGCATGGCAACCGACGACCGACCTGGCACTTCAGGGCGGCGGCTCACACGGCGCCCTGACCTGGGGAGTACTCGACCGCCTGCTGGAAGAGAATCGACTGGAGATCGTCGGGGTCAGCGGTACCAGCGCCGGTGCCATGAATGCCGTGGTGCTGGCCGATGGATTGCACAGGAGTAGCCGCGAGGGCGCCCGGGAAGTGCTCCATACCTTCTGGAAGGGAGTCAGCGATGCGGCGCGATTCTCACCGATTCAGCGCACTGCCTGGGACCAGCTGATGGGCAACAATGGCATCGACAGCTCACCGAGCTACCTGTTCTTCGAGAGCCTCACACAACGGGTCGCGCCTGCAAAACTCAACCCCTTGGGCATCAAGCCCCTGCGTAACCTGGTCGACTGCGAGAGGGTGAACGCCTGTACGCCATGGCCGATGGCACTACCTGGCAGCACAGTGCCACGGATCACCATTCTCCAAGATCGGCCAACAGTCAGCCCAACGCCGCCGACGTACCTTAAGTGCCCGACTCCAGCCCCTCCAGCATTGCCCCCAATTCATTTGAGATAAAGCGCGCCTCCACGCACTCCCCCAGGTGACCTTGGACAAACGTCAGAAACCCCAGGGCGGCATGAGGCAAACGCCGGTCTCGGCGCACGATGAACTGCCAATGGCTCTCGATGGGCCAACCCGCCACCGGCAGGATCACCAGGTCGGGGTGCTCCGGTGGCAACACATGCTCGGAGAGCACGGCAAGACCCATGCCCGATGCTACCCCCACGCGGATCGCCTCGTTGCTGGCCATCTGCAGGGTCGGACCCAGCGACAGACCCTGATCCTGCAGCCAGCTCTCGAATAGCATGCGCGTGGCGGAGCCAGGTTCCCGCAGCAGGAAGCGCTCCGCCAGCAGTTCACTTATGGAAACGCGCTCGCGGATCGCCAGGGCATGGCCCCGCGGCGCGATCACCACCAACGGATTGCGCAGGAATCGGCCAGCCAGTGCATGAGCCAGCGAGGGGGGATGACTGAACACATAGAGATCGTCGTCCTGCCGCTCGAAGCGGGTCAGCATCTGGCGACGGTTGCCGATATGTAGCGTCACGTCAACCTCGGGAAACGCCTGACTGTACGGTCCCAATAGCCGGGGCAGCACGTACTGCGCCGTGTTGACCAGGGCAATACTGAATCGCCCCCGCTCTCCGCCACGCAGGGCGGCAAGGTAATCCTCGAAGTCCCCGAAGCGGTCGAGCACATCCCGGCTGGCGCGATAGAGCCCACTGCCGGCCTGGGTGGTAACCAGGCGGCTATGACGGCTCTCCAGCAGCGGCTCCCCCACCGCCTCGGCCAGCCGCTTGAGCTGTTGGGAAACGGTCGGCTGGGTCAAGTGAAGCTGACGAGCGGCCTCGCTCACCGAGCCGCTTCGCACCACCGCCACATACACTTGCAGTAGCCGAAACGTCAGGTGGCGCACGTTCATGGTTGGCTCCATTTATATATAGATAGTCATCTATATTATGCAGCCAAACAATCAATTTGAATCAATATTAAACAATCCTCACAATCCGCCGCTATCCTGCCACTGCGACTCCAGAAGAGAGACCTATGCCCGATATTGTCGTGATGTTCTTTCTGCTCGGCCTGCTTGCCGGTATCGTCAAGTCCGACCTCGACATCCCCAAGGCCGCCTACGACACTTTGAGCCTGCTGCTGATGCTGACCATCGGCCTCAAGGGTGGCATGGCGCTATACGGCAACCTGCGCTGGTCGCTGCTGCCGGAACTGCTCGCCGTCGCAGCACTGGGCACAGTGATCCCACTCGTCCTGATGCCAGTACTGCGCCGCTTGGTTCGCCTCTCACCTGCCGACAGCGCCAGCATCGCCGCCCATTATGGCTCGGTCAGCGCCGGCACCTTTGCCGTAGCACTGGCCTTCGCCGAAGGTCGCGGCCTCCCCATCGGCGCCGAGGTCACACTCTACCTGGTGATGATGGAACTGCCGGCGATCATGGTGGCCATCGCCCTCTATCGACGCCACAAGGGCAGTGACTCTGGCGAGGCACTGCAGGGCATCTGGCATGAGACCCTGACCAACCGCGGGGTGATCCTGCTGGCCGGCGGCGCCGTCATCGGCGCCATGTATGGCCCCATGCAGGGCGCCAATGTCACTGAGTTGTTCACCGGTGCCTTCCATGCGGTGCTGGCGCTCTTCCTGCTGCAGATGGGCCTGACCGCGGCCGAAACCCTGCGCCCCATCCCCTGGTTTCACTGGCGGCTTCTCACCTTCGCTTTGGTGGCGCCATTCATCCTGTCGCTGGCCGGTCTGGGAGTCGGCCTGGCACTGGGCCTGCCCAGCGGTTCGCTACTGATTCTGACGGCGCTTGCCGCCAGCGCCTCTTATATCGCGGCACCGGCCGCCATGCGCAACGCCATCCCCGAGGCCAACATCGGCTTGGCCATGCTGGCAGCGCTCGGCTTCACCTTCCCACTGAACGTGATCGTGGGCATCCCCCTCTACCACCAGCTGGCGCTGTGGCTGGGCTGAACCAGGCTTTGGCGTCACTGACCCTGGTCAGTGACGCCATTTCCACACGTAGGCCAGTCTTGCAATAGCTTTCTTCTCTCTTCGATACTCATCGCACCGCCAAAACCTCTCCTCACGTCAACGCAATACAATGCCAGACTGTGAGGCGCATCTGGGCTTGTCTGCTTCACATGAAGGGAACGCTGAGCACCTTGTCGAGCGAGGCAAGCCCAAGGTGACCGGAGCACAGAACGAGCAAGACGATCGTCATACCCAGAATGTCGCCGTAAGACTCAGGAAGCACCGCTTGAGCATCAGTGACGTGGCCCGGGAGCTCGGGTTGTCGCGCGCCCCACCATCTACCGGCGCATGAAGCGCCTCGGGATGGTTCTCCTCATATCAGGACGGCGTATAAGCGAGCATCTCAGGAGTTGTAGACGACCTCGCCAAGCCCGGCGAGATCATAGCCCTGCATCAGGGAGGCTCGCTCTGCAAAACGTGGCTCTCTCGCAAAGGCCAACAGATGCTGCACCGGGGGCTCGAAGTAGCTACGCCGCCGCATGGCCAGGTCGAAGCATTCCTGATGTAAAGGTAAAAAATCGAGCCCATGGCGATGCGCCGCGGCCTCGACACCCAGCCCGACATCGGCTTGCCCCTGATGAACCGCCAGAGCCAGATCATCCTCATTGAGCATGGGATGGCGGGCAAACCGTACCTCTTCAAGGCCAAGACCGGCCCGTTTCAGCAGATAACACAGTAATCGGTCGGCACCAGCGCCCGGCTGGCGTCTTGCCACTACCGGTGCACCCTCCTCGCGCTTCCTTGTTCGTGCGAGATTTTCACCCTCTCTGTTATTCCCTGCCACTGCGTTCACCTTGATGAGCGCGTCCAGCGAGCGAATGCCTAAAGGGTTGCCCGGCGGCAGCATCAACCCCTGACGACGACGCCCCCAGCGAACCATCACCAGATCGCGTACCCCGCCCAACCCCAGCAACTCCGGGCTGTTATAGCCACCATCGGCGTCATCTATGACATGCACGCCTGCCAGCAGGGCGTCACCCTCAAGCAATCGGCGAGCGCCATCGCCACTGCCTTGGCAAAGCATGGCAAGCTCTGAACCACTCTCGCGCAACGCCCATTCGAGCAGCGGATCCTGGCTACCCGCCAGCACCCTCGGCACCGGTCGTTGACCGGGCTGATCGCCCTCCAGGTGACTCATCAACCACAGATCAATGCTCTGTCGGGGAAACAGCAATTTGCCGGTCACCTTGGTGCAAGGGATCTCGCCCTGGCGAACCAGATCGTAAACCTTGCGCTCCTTGAGCCTCAGATAATCGGCCACCTCGGCGGTGGTTAGGTAGGGATGGCGAGGCACTTGAGAGGCGTCATCTCTGAGCATGGGCAGAATCCATCGTGTTCACATGTCGTTTTATAGTATTTGACTGCATATTTTTCAGCATAGGATGCATTCAGGCTCTATAAACCACATGCTGCAAGCCTTATCAGGAGAATGCCATGCCGACCAGCGGGATAACAGACAGCGACCTGCACAACGACAGTGCCTTGCAAACGGCCCTGGCTCTGGTCATCGACATGGATCCGGCACTGGTGGACATCGTCACCCTGTCGCTGCGTGTGTCGTTGAGCGCCGTGCTGGCTGCAGCACTGATCGGCCTACCTCTGGGAGCCGCCCTGGCCCTTTGGCGTCTGCCCGGCCGCGGGGTGGTCATCGTGGCACTCAACGCGCTCATGGGCCTGCCACCCGTGGTAGCCGGGCTTGGCGTTTACCTGTTGCTGTCTCGGGTCGGCCCACTGGGAGAGCTAGGCCTTCTGTTCACCCCAACAGCCATGATCATCGCCCAGGTGGTACTGGTGCTACCGATTATCGCCGCCCTGGCGCGCCAATTGGTCGAGGAGCTGTGGGGCGAGTATCGGGAGCAGCTTTCCTCTTTCGGACTGAGCCGCGCCCGCGCCATTCCCACCCTGCTGTGGGATGCGCGTTTCGGCCTGATTACTGTAGTGCTGGCCGGTTTTGGCCGCGCCAGCGCCGAAGTCGGCGCGGTATTGATCGTCGGTGGCAACATCGATGGCGTGACGCGTGTCATGACGACCGCCATCGCGCTTGAGACCAGCAAGGGCAATTTGCCGTTGGCACTAGGACTCGGGATCGTGCTGTTGAGTCTGGTGGCACTGATCAACGGCGCCGCCTACGTCATCGGCGAAACCGCCAGGAGGCGACTGGGATGAACGACATGAGCATGGCGATTAGTACCAACGCGTCTCCCGCTGGCCTGGCGATGGAGTCGGTGAGCTTCGAACATCGTGGCCAGGCCCTGCTGGATGACGTGACGCTCACGCTTACGGGCGCCGGCAAGACCCTGATCATGGGCCCCAACGGCGCCGGCAAAAGCCTCCTGATGCGCCTGGCCCACGGCCTGCTGCAGCCCAGTCGAGGTCAGATCCGTTGGCCGAATGGCCGGCCGCGTCAAGCCATGGTCTTCCAGCGACCGGTGCTGCTGCGCCGCTCGGCACTGGCCAACCTGACCTACACATTGAAGATCAACGGGGAACCTCGCACCAGGCGACGCGCAAAGGCCATGGAAGCGTTGCAACGCTTTGGGCTTGCCGCCCTGGCAAAACGGCCAGCAAGAGTGCTGTCGGGTGGCGAACAGCAGCGGCTGGCACTGGCTCGCGCCTGGCTCATCGGCCCCGAGGTGCTATTTCTGGATGAGCCCACCGCCGCGCTGGACCCTGCCGCCATCAAGGCGGTCGAAGATGCGATCGAGGATTTCCACCGCCGAGGCACCCGCATCGTCATGACTAGCCACGACCTCCACCAGGCTCGCCGACTGGCCGATGAGGTGATTTTTCTGTGCAGCGGCCGACTGGTCGAGCACAGCAAGGCCGAGACATTCTTCTCGGTACCACGTACTGCGGAGGCGCAAGCCTTCGTGAAAGGAGAACTGGTCTGGTAACGCGTTCTGCCTCGACCTCACCAGTTGCTTTTACTCGTTGTCACCACTATTAGAAGGAAAGCTCGTATGCGCTATCGGATACTCAGCCTTGCCGCCCTGGGCCTTATCGGCAGCACCCTGACGACCGCTGCCCTTGCTCAGGATGACGCCCCCTTCATCACCCTGGCGTCGACCACGTCCACAGAACAATCGGGACTGTTCGATTCGATCCTGCCCAAGTTCAAGGAAGACAGCGGCATCGACGTGCGTGTCGTTGCGGTGGGTACCGGCCAGGCCTTCGAGATCGCCCGTCGCGGCGATGCCGACAGCCTGCTGGTGCATGATACTACTGGTGAGAAGCGTTTCGTTGAAGAAGGCTATGGCAGCGAACGTCAAAACGTCATGTACAACGACTTCGTGATCCTCGGGCCGGACAGTGACCCCGCTGGTGTGCGCGGTGCAAAAGACATCGAACAAGCCCTGACGCGTATCGCCGAAGCCGAAGCGCCCTTTGCCTCACGCGGCGATGACAGCGGTACCAACCGTGCCGAGCTTCGCCTGTGGGACGCTGCCGACATTGAACCGAGCGGCGAATGGTACCGTGAACTGGGTAGCGGCATGGGGCCAACCCTCAACACTGCCGCTGGCATGGACGCCTATGTGATATCCGACCGCGCCACCTGGGTCGCCTTCAATAACCCGCAGAACCTGGAGATCGTCTTCGAAGGCGACGAGGCCCTCTTCAATCAGTACGGCAGCATCCTGATCAGTGAAGAGCGCTTTCCGGACCTCAAACATGATCTGGCCGAGCAGTGGCATAACTGGCTGATCTCCGACGAGGGCCAGGAGGCAATCGCTGATTACAGCCTCGATGGCCAACAGCTATTCTTCCCCAATGCCGACGGTTCCTGATCACTCCCGTATCATGAAAGCGATGTCGCTAGCCGTTTTTTAGCGCTATTCGACGCTGATCATCGGGCGCCTCTAGGGCGCCTGAGCTCGTTCTGGGCCTCTGCGTTAGCCCGCCCTCGACTAAGTTCGTCGCTACTGCCTTCTTAGCGATTACATTTTCTACCACCTTCCTCGTCTCTGCTCACATCGTCGGGATGCCCTATCACTCCTCGTAACGCTACTCTGAGCTGTCCGCCACTTTTCTCTCCACTATCCCCGTTTCCTTTACCTTCCCCATTTTCATCGCCTGGCATGGCGTTTTTAGTGACAGCACTTATAGGTCATGTATGACCGTTTACCACCTTGGTCGATCCCAACCATCTCTTGCTTTACGTTAACGTAAAGCAGACCTAGGCTAGTCGTAGTATCCAAGTTCGACATCCAGCAACGCGGCGCGCGGCGGCCTGTCGAGTCTTCCTCTACGCCGCTTGCCACCGATCTGCCCGGGAGCCACGCCATGCATACCCCCTATCAGCCCCTCGACTTCGGCCTCGACGAGACGATGGTCATGCTGCGTGATCAGGTGAACGCCTTTGCCCGTGACGAGATCGCCCCGCGCGCCGCCGAGATCGATGCAAAGAACGAGTTCCCGAGCGACCTGTGGCAGAAATTCGGCGACATGGGCCTGCTCGGCATCACCGTGTCCGACGAGGACGGCGGCAGCGGCATGGGCTATCTCGCCCACTGCATCGCCATGGAGGAGATTTCCCGGGCCAGCGCCTCGGTGGGGCTCTCTTATGGCGCCCACTCCAACCTCTGCGTCAACCAGTTGAAGCTCAACGGCAGTGCCGAGCAGAAGGCCAGGTACCTGCCCAGGCTGATCAGTGGCGAGCACGTGGGTGCCTTGGCCATGTCCGAGATGGGCGCCGGCTCGGATGTGGTCTCGATGAAGCTGCGTGCCAAGAAGGACGGCGATCACTACCTCCTCAACGGCAACAAGATGTGGATCACCAACGGCCCCGATGCCCACGTCCTGATCGTCTACGCCAAGACCGACCCACAGGCCGGTTCCAAGGGCATCACCGCCTTCATCATCGAGAAGGACTTCCCCGGTTTCTCCACCGCCCAGAAGCTCGACAAGTTGGGCATGCGCGGCTCCAACACCTGCGAACTGGTCTTCCAGGACTGCCGCGTGCCGGCCGAGAACGTGCTGGGCGAGGAAGGCCACGGCGCCAAGGTGCTGATGAGCGGGCTGGATTATGAACGTACCGTGCTGGCCGCCGGCCCCATCGGCATCATGCAGGCGGCCCTCGACGTGGTCGTGCCCTACGTCCATGAGCGCAAGCAGTTCGATCAGGCGATCGGCGAGTTCCAGCTGGTGCAGGGCAAGATCGCCGACATGTACACCACCCTGAATGCCTGCCGCGCCTACCTGTATGCGGTGGCCGCCGGCTGCGACCGTGGCCAGACCTCTCGCAAGGACGCCGCCGGGGTGATCCTCTACTGCGCCGAGAAGGCCACCCAGGTCGCGCTGGATGCCATTCAACTGCTAGGCGGCAACGGCTACATCAACGACTACCCCACCGGGCGGCTGCTGCGCGACGCCAAGCTCTACGAGATCGGCGCCGGCACCAGCGAGATTCGACGCATGTTGATTGGCCGCGAGATATTCAACGAATCCAAGTAAGGGCGGCGTTCCATGAGCATCCTGCATACCCAGATCAATGCGCGCAGCGAGGTCTTCCAGTCCAATGACGTCGCCATGCGTCATGAGGTCGACAAGCTGCGCGAGTTGACCGCCGCTATCCATCAGGGCGGCGGGGAGAAGGCCCGCGCCCGCCACGAAGCCCGCGGCAAGCTTTACGTGCGCGACCGCATCGACCACCTGCTCGACGAGGGCTCGCCCTTCCTCGAGCTCTCGGCGCTGGCCGCCTACCAGGTCTACGACACCCCACTGCCCGCCGCCGGCGTGATCACCGGCATCGGCCGCGTCTCGGGCGTGGAATGCGTGATCGTCGCCAACGACGCCACGGTCAAGGGCGGCACCTACCACCCACTGACCGTCAAGAAGCATCTGCGCGCCCAGGAAGTCGCCCGCAAGCACCGCCTGCCCTGTATCTATCTGGTCGACTCCGGCGGTGCCTACCTGCCCGAGCAGGACGAGGTCTTCCCCGACCACGACGACTTTGGGCGCATCTTCTATAACCAGGCGACCCTCTCCGCCGCGGGCATTCCACAGATTGCGGTGGTGATGGGTTCCTGCACCGCCGGTGGTGCCTATGTCCCGGCGATGGCCGACGAGTCGATCATCGTCAAGGGCCAGGGCACTATCTTCCTCGGCGGGCCGCCGCTGGTGAAGGCGGCAACCGGCGAGACCATCAGCGCCGAGGATCTGGGCGGCGCCGATGTGCACTGCAAGATCAGTGGCGTGGTGGATCACTATGCCGACAACGACGCCCATGCTCTGCAGATTGCCCGCCGCGCCGTCTCGCGGCTCAACTGGCAGAAGCGTGGCCGGCTCGCGCTCAAGGAGTCCCGTCCGCCGCGGCTCGACCCCGCCGAGCTCTACGGCATCGTCGGTACCGATCTCAAGAAGCCCTATGACGTGCGCGAGGTGATCGGCCGGCTGGTGGACAATTCCGACTTCGACGAGTTCAAGCGCTACTACGGCGACACCCTGGTGACCGGTTTCGCCCACCTTCACGGCCATCCGGTGGGCATCGTCGCCAACAACGGCGTGCTGTTCTCGGAGAGCGCCGTCAAGGGCGCCCACTTCATCGAACTGTGCGCCCAGCGCAAGATTCCACTGGTGTTCTTGCAGAACATCACCGGCTTCATGGTCGGCTCCAAGTACGAGCAGGAGGGCATCGCCAAGCACGGCGCCAAGCTGGTCACGGCGGTGGCCTGCGCCCAGGTGCCCAAGTTCACCGTGCTGATCGGCGGCAGCTTCGGCGCCGGCAACTACGGCATGTGCGGCCGCGCCTATGACCCGAACCTCTTGTTCATGTGGCCCAACGCGCGAATCTCGGTGATGGGCGGCGAGCAGGCCGCCAACGTGCTCGCACAAGTCAGAAGAGAACAACTCAAGCGTGACCAGTATGAGCGCGATCAATTTGAGAACCCGGCCGAGACCTGGTCCGCCGAGGACGAAGAGGCCTTCAAGCGCCCGATCCGCGAGCAGTACGAGCACCAGGGCCACCCCTACTACGCCAGTGCCAGGCTATGGGACGACGGTGTGATCGACCCGGCCCAGACCCGCGACGTACTCGGCCTGGCCTTGGCCGCCGCCATGAATGCCGAGGTGGAAGAGACCCGCTTCGGCGTGTTCCGGATGTAGGCCCACGCTTCGCGTGGAGCCGTGAGCTTGACGTTCTAAGCTGGAAGTCACCACCGCAGGCCCCGGCGGCAAGATGCCGGGGGTTCTTCAAGCTTCCGGCTTAAAGCTCTGCCAATGAGGTCCGATATGCCCGAGACAACCTTCTCAACACTGACCATCGACGACCGCGGGGTCGCCCGGCTGACGCTGGACCGCCCCGAGGTGCACAACGCCTTCGACGAGCATCTGATCAGTGAGCTCAACGACCATCTCCACCGGGTCGGCGAGCTCGCCCACCGCGGCGAGGTGCGTGTGCTGGTGCTGGGTTCCGAGGGCAAGCACTTCTCCGCCGGCGCCGACCTCAACTGGATGAAGCGCATGGTCGACTACGACTTCGAGGACAACCTGGCGGATTCCCGCGAGCTATCGTCGCTGATGCACGCCCTGGACACCCTGCCCTGCCCCAGTGTGTGCCGCGTGCAGGGTGCCACCTTCGGCGGTGCCGTGGGCCTGACGGCCTGCTGCGACGTGGTGATCGTCTCCGAGCAGGCCAGGTTCTGCCTCTCCGAGGTGAAGATCGGCCTGTCGCCGGCGGTGATCAGTCCCTATGTGCAGCGCGCCCTGGGCGAGCGGCAGATGCGCCGCTATGCCCTGACCGCCGAGGTCATCGACGCCGCCACCGCCGAGACCCTGGGCCTGGCCCACCGGGTGGTCGCCACCGAGGACCTGGACGCCGCCGTCGAGGCCATGGTCGACACCCTGCTCGCCACCTCGCCCCAGGCCAGCCGCGCCACCAAGGCGCTGCTCGCCGAGGTCGCCCGGGAGCCCGACAGCAACGCCACCCGCGACCACACCTGCCGCATCATCAGCGAACTGCGGGTGAGCCACGAGGGCCAGGAGGGTCTGGCCAGCTTCTTAGAGAAGCGTCGTCCCACCTGGGCCCCGGACGACTCATCGAACACGGAGCACCAGAAATGACCCGGACGACCTCTCCCCGCGCCCAGCACTTCGACACCCTGCTGGTGGCCAACCGCGGCGAGATCGCCTGCCGGGTGATGCGCACCGCCCGCCGCATGGGCCTGCGCACCGTGGCGGTATACTCCGACGCCGATGCCAACGCCCGCCACGTGCGCAAGGCCGACGAGGCCGTGCGCATCGGTCCTGCGGCGGCCCGTGATAGCTACCTGAGGGTGGATGCTGTACTGAAGGCCGCCCGCCGCAGCGGCGCCGGCGCCATTCACCCGGGCTACGGCTTTCTTTCCGAGAACGCCGACTTCGTCACTGCCTGCGCCGAGGCCGGCATCGTCTTCATCGGCCCGCCCGCCACCGCCATCTCGGCGATGGGCGACAAGTCAGCCGCTAAGGCCCGCATGGAAAAGGCCGGCGTGCCATTGGTGCCCGGCTACCACGGCGACGACCAGGACGACGCCCTGCTGCGCGCCGCGGCCGAGCGGATCGGCTACCCGGTGCTACTCAAGGCAAGCCGGGGAGGCGGCGGCAAGGGCATGCGGGTGGTCGAATCCGGAGAAGGGTTCCAGGCCGCCCTGGACGGCTGCCGCCGCGAGTCCCAGGCCGCCTTCAATGACCCGCGCATGCTGATCGAGAAGTACCTGACCCAGCCCCGCCACGTCGAGGTACAGGTGTTCTGCGACACCCACGGCAATGGCGTCTATCTCTTCGAGCGCGACTGCAGCGTGCAGCGCCGCCACCAGAAGGTCCTCGAGGAGGCCCCGGCCCCGAGCATGACCGCCGAGCTGCGCCGCGAGATGGGCGAGGCCGCGGTGCGTGCCGCCCAGGAGATCGGCTACGTGGGCGCCGGCACGGTCGAGTTTTTATTGGACTCTTCACAAGAGCAGGATAGCCGCTTCTACTTCATGGAGATGAACACCCGGCTGCAGGTCGAGCACCCGGTCACCGAGATGATCACCGGCCAGGATCTGGTGGAATGGCAGCTGCGCGTGGCCATGGGCGAGCCGCTCCCGCTGGCCCAGGACGCGCTGACCATCACCGGCCACAGCTTCGAGGCGCGCCTCTATGCCGAAGACCCGGCGCAGGGTTTCCTGCCCGCCACCGGGCACCTCGAGCACTTCGGGCTGGATCTCGCCGGTGCCGGCCTCGATCCCACCCAGGTGCGCCTGGACAGCGGCGTCGAGAGCGGTGACGAGGTCTCGATGCACTATGACCCGATGCTCGCCAAGCTGATCGTGCATGGCGACGACCGGGACCAGGCACTGGCCACCCTCAACAGGGCCCTCGCTGCGCTGGACGTCCGCGGCGTGGTCACCAATCGCGCCTTCCTGCAGCGTCTGGCGAGCCACCCGGCCTTCCGGGCCGCCAAGCTCGACACCCGCTTCATCGAACACCACCACGTCGACCTGTTCGCCGTCCATGAGCCCAGCGCCGAGGACTACGCCAGCGCCGCCCTGGTGGCGCTGGACCGGCTCGGCCGCGAGAGCAAAAGCGACTCGCCCTGGGACCGCCATGACGGCTTTCGCCTCAACGCCGACCATCGCATCCGCGTGGGCTTGAACGTCCCCAAAGCGACCGCCCCCCAATCGCCCGCGGCCGAGCCGATCGTCGTCGACGGCAGCCGCCCCCATGAGGATGCCCCCTGGCGGTTCGACCTCGGGGGCACGACGCTTTCGGCCAACCTGCAGCGGCTCGATGGCGATGCCGTGGCCATCACCCTCGACGGTCATCGCCGCCGCCTGCAGGCCAGGCTCGATGGCGACACCATCGTGCTCGCGGATACCCAGGGCGAGACCCGCCTCGATTGGCTGCGCGCGGACGCCGTCGATCACGGCCATCACGAGGCCGAATCAACCCTCACCGCGCCCATGCACGGCACCGTGGTGACGCTATTGGTGGAGCCCGGCACCCCGGTCGAGAAAGGCATGCCGCTGATGGTGATGGAGGCCATGAAGATGGAGCACACCCTGAGCGCCCCGGCGGATGGCCAGGTGGTGAGCTTCCACTTCGCCGCCGGTGACACCGTGAGCCAGGGCGAGGTGCTACTGGAATTCGCCGCCGACGAGTAAGGAGTCGCGCGCAGGCGGGCGACGCCGGGGGCAGGTAGAAGCGGAGGTCCTCTGCCAGGGGTGAGGAGCACGGCTCCGAACGGGCTGGCCATGGATGGCCAGCACCGGCCCTGCAAGCGAAGCGGGACGCGAGAGCGCCGCAGGGCAGAGGTAGCGCCCAGGGATGGGTCCATAGCGCCTCCGCGATGGTCCGACACTTCGGGGCCTGCCACCGGAAACGTCGCCACCATGACAGGAGTGAAGAAATGGCATTTCCCAAAAGCGTGCGCCTGGTCGAGGTCGGCGCTCGCGACGGCCTGCAGAATGAGCCCGAACCGGTCAGCACCGCCACCAAGCTCGAGCTGATCGACCGGCTCGGCGCCGCCGGCCTTCGCCATATCGAGGCGGCGAGCTTCGTCTCGCCCAAGTGGGTGCCGCAGATGGCCGACCACCGCGAGGTGATGGCCGGCCTCAAGCGCCGCAACGGCGTCGTCTATTCGGCGCTGACCCCCAACCTCAAGGGCCTGGAAGCCGCGCTTGAATGCGGCGCAGACGAGGTCGCGGTATTCGGCGCCGCCTCCGAGTCCTTCTCGCAGAAGAACATCAACTGCTCCGTGGCCGAGTCCATGGAGCGCTTCGCCCCGGTGCTCGAACGCGCCAAGGAGGCCAAGGTCCGCGTACGCGGCTATGTCTCCTGCGTGCTCGGCTGCCCCTACGAGGGCGAGATCGCCCCGGCCAAGGTGGCCGAGGTGGCAGGAGCGCTTTTTGAGATGGGCTGCTATGAGGTCTCGCTTGGTGACACCATCGGCACCGGCACCCCGCTCAAGGCCAAGCGCATGCTCGATGCCGTGGCCCGAGACGTCCCCATTGAGCGGCTCGGCGCCCACTTCCACGACACCTACGGCCAGGCGCTCGCCAACCTCTATGCCGTACTCGAGGAAGGCATCGGTGTGATCGACAGCTCCGTCGCCGGCCTCGGCGGCTGCCCCTACGCCAAGGGCGCCTCCGGCAACGTGGCAAGCGAGGACGTGATCTACCTGCTCAATGGCCTCGGCATCGAGAGCGGCATCGATCTTGATGCGCTGGCCGCCACCGGCGACTGGATCACCCGCACCATCGGGCGGCCCAATCGCTCCAAGGTGGGTGTGGCACTTTTCGCCAAATGATCGCCCGAATCAGTACATCCAAAATGAAAAGTCCCGAACCCGATCACTAGCTTGGCTTTGGTAATCGCGGCCAGTGAGTTTCGCCAGACTGCGTCGCCTGAATTAAGCCACCACGAAGCATGGTAGCGGCTTGGATATTTTTCAGGTGACGATGGCGTGATGAATATCCAGCCTTGTCGTGGAGCTATTTCTCTTTATTAGCATTGACTTGGCTCGGCCACCGAGAAAAGGCCAGAAAATACAACAGCACGATATTCACGAGTGGCACCACCATCAGAAGACTTAACCACTTCGGGTGGCCAGCCTTGGAAAAAATAAACCAGAAGGGTATGACCATTACTGCCGCCATGATCAACATCATGAACGGACCAAAGGTCCACATTTCGTTACCAAACATTGTTGGATGCATCACTCTTCTCCTTTGTATTGAATCACCTGACACCCGGTGCTGAGGCACCCGTAATAGAGGGGTGATTTGGTCATCAACAAGGTCTTCGATCAGATTTGCATTGCGTCAATCATTTCCTGATAAGGCATTGGCCGAGAAAACAGATACCCTTGGGCCTCATCGCACCCGCGTTCACTCAATTTCGCTAGTTGCTCGTCGGTTTCCACTCCTTCAGCGATAACGTTGAGCCCCAGACTGTGCGCCATGACGATAATGGTATTAACGATCACTTCACTGTCCGAGTCGATGGTGACTTCGGCGATGAAGGACTTGTCGATCTTGAGGGTATCAATCGGGAAGCGCTTCAAGTAACTCAAGCTGGAATAGCCGGTACCGAAGTCGTCCAGGGAAATGCTCACCCCGAGAGCACTCAACCGCGTCATCGTGGCAATGGCCGATTCAACATCGTAGATCAGGGTACTTTCCGTGATTTCCAGTTCCAGGTTGGCCGGCGGCATGCCGGTTTCCTCCAGAATCTGGCGGACGACGTCGACAAGGTTTTTCTGGTGGAACTGCCGTGCCGACAGGTTCACCGCCATTTTAAGCTCCGGCAAGGCAGCACCTTTCTGGCATGCCTCACGCAACACCCATTCGCCGATAGGCACAATCAGCCCGGTCCTCTCGGCCAGGGGGATGAAGTGATCTGGCGAAACCAGGCCCTGTATCGGATGATGCCAACGCAGAAGCGCTTCCAGCCCCACTACCTGGCGGGAGACGATATCGACCTGAGGCTGGTAGTAAAGCTGAAACTGTTCCTGGCCTAAGGCATGCCGTAATGATGTTTCAAACGCGAGACCATCATCAGCCAGCCCGCTACTATCGGGAACAAAATGCCGATAGTCGTTGCCTCCATATTCCTTGATGGCGGTCATCGCGTCTCTGGCACTATTGATCAGTGAATCAGTGTCTCCGCCATCAGACGGATGCTCCGCTATGCCAATGCTGCACGAGACGAACAATTCCCGACCATCGTCAAGAACCATAAGCGCATGCAATGCGCCGGTGATGGTGTTAGCGACCTCTGCGGCATCAGCGGTACAGTGTTCGGGTAGCAGGATAATGAATTCATCCCCTCCCCAACGAGATACCGTATCAGCCTTGGTCACGCAGGCCCTGATCCGCTGCGCTACCTGACGGAGTACATCGTCACCGCCAGTGTGGCCGAGACTATCATTGACCTGTTTGAACCGGTCGATGTCCAGGTACAGAATGCTGACCGTGCTCTGGTAACTGTCGGCCTGTAAAATCGCCTGTTGAAGCCGGTCGGTCAGCAGCAGGCGATTTGGCAAGCCCGTGACGTTATCATAGTGCGTCAGATACTCGAGCTGCTGACTCTTTGCCAAGTTATCGATCGCGAACGAGATGTCGCCAGCCACCTCCTGTAGCAGTGTCATTTCAGGCTCATCGAAGGAAAACGGCTCGCGCCGATAGATCAAGAAGGCTGTTTGCAGACGGGGATCAGGCGAGACCAGTGGAAAGGCTGCCAAGGCCCCTATTCCCATCTCGACCAGATCCAGCGAATCGCCATTGGCTTTTTGATCCGCCAGGTCGTTGCGAACTACCGCGCTTTTCCGCCGCAGGCATTGTCTGAGGGCATCTATTTCAAAGTCAGACAAGTGGCGAGTATCGAGCCGTGCATCCATGGAGTGGGCATGCAGCGTCTCGTATCGATCCGACTCGCTGTCGTACTGCACGACTAACGCAGCGGGTAGATCGCCTTCTTCGACCGTAATGCGTGTGGCCTCATCGCACAGCAAATCACTTGTTTGGGCTCGCACAATCAGCGTGTTGATACCACTCAACACTTTGTGAATCCTGCTGAGGTTCAGAATTTTTTGCTCTGATTCTACCCGCTCGGTGATATCCACGATCGCCGCCATGACATAGTTCGTATCGGCCGTACGCACCGGGTTCAAGGCAATCTCGGCCCGGAATTCGGTGCCATCATGCCGCATGGCGAAAAGCTCTCGCCCTGCCCCCATGATTCGCTGCTCAGGGTGAAACATGTATTCATTCCGATAGCCCTCATGACGCGGACGGAACCTGCTGGGTATCAGGTGCTCCACCGGCAGCCCCACCAGATGACCAGCCGGGCAACGAAAAGTCGTATTCGCGAGCCGATTGGCCATACGGATGATGCCATCCTCATCGACCATGATCGTCGCCACCGGGCAGGAGTCGATGGTCGAGCGAAAACGTTCCTCTTCACGGTTAAGCGCATCGGCTCCTACCCAACCGACGAAAACCAATATCAGAATGCTGGACAGGCTGCTCAATGCGAAGCCAAAGGCATCCGAATATAGGCCGGCCGATACGCCCTGAAGGCTGAGCCACCCCATCAAGACGGGCGTCACACAGGCACCAACAGCATTCCCGCGCCACATAGCACCAACAGAGCCGACGTATGTAGCGCCATGGTAGACAAAATAAACAGCCTGAAATGCTGGATACCGAAGACATACCCGATCAATGCCGCACAGCTGATCATGATCACGGCAAGGGCAAGGAGTTGCGTGGCCAAGGTTGAGAGACGCCAGGATAGCAAGCTAGCCAACCAGCCGGCGCCGAGCATGATGAAGCACAATGCGGTACCAACCGACATGCGCCCTGGCAAATGACTCGCTAGCGTGGCCTCGTCTATCACCACAAGATTATCGATACCGAGTCGCCACCCAAAGGCGTACTCGACAAGGGTTAGCCCTGATATCGCGAGCACAAAGCACGCTAGCAACCAAGAGCTAGCAGCGCTGACCGAAGCCGTCACGAACGGCGACTTACGCTTCAACATAAGACCACAGGCGATGAAGCACAGGGCGGTGTTGAGCTTCATCGACTCGAAGTTAGGCAGTAAGCGTTTTCCTGACTCGATATCAAAGAACCAGGACAACAAAACCAGAGCGCCGCTAACAATCACCACCCAGCCGATACTATTGGCAATAGCGCTGAGGCTTCCTTGCTCATACTTCGCTACGCCAACGTGTCGTGGGCTAGCCTCCTGAAATGGCATTCTCTCTTCCCTCCATGGGATTGAGCGGCGTAATCAGTAACGACTCGGTCACGCTCCACGTATTATCGGCGACAGGCCTTAAATCTTTAAGATACCCATGAGATCCATGGTATGAAAGTAAATGACCGATTCACCTGCCTAAAACAGGAGATTACAGGCAGCAATACCCACTAATTCAGCCACTTGGAAGCGATCAGGCTTGATTTGAGCAATAAACCAGCCGGTAAGGTGATGCCGGCAAGACATGAATGCACGGCAACACTATTTGCATAGAAAGAGTAGTTTAACTGGTTCGCTTAGGTGTTCGAGGATGAGAAAGACGCCCAGACGAAACACCCCCGGCCCAGAAAACTGGCTCGGGGGTGTCCTGGTCGTCGACCGCTAACAGCCGGCGCGATCGGTGACCGGCTTACTGCTGACCGGCCAGGGCCGCACGATGCGCGTGCAGCTTCTTGTAACTCTCGATCAGCCGGTGATGTTTTTCCAGCCCCTCCAGCTGCATGCTGGTCGGCGTCAGACCGTAGAACCGGACATCGCCATTCACCGAGTCGACCACCGCCTCCATCGTGGTCTCGCCAAACATGCGCGTGAAGTTATAGAGGTAGTCCTCGAGTTCAAGCTCATCGTCGAGCGCAATGTCGAGTACCGCATTCAGCGCCTGGAAGAACAGCCCACGCTCGACAGTGTTGTCATTGAACTGAAGGAACATCTGGACCCGGTCCTGAGCATCTTCGAGCTGCCCAAGTGCCAGATTGATCAACAGCTTCAGCTCGAGGATGGTGAGCTGGCCCCAGACCGTATTCTCATCAAACTCGACGCCGATCAGGGTAATGATGTCCTCCTGATCATCGATCTGGGTCTCTTCCAGACGTTCGAGCAGGTCAGCCAGTTGATCGTCATCCAGGCTATGAATGTTGAGGATATCCTCACGGAACAACAGTGCCTTGTTGGTGTTGTCCCATACCAGATCCTCGACCGGATAGATCTCGGAATACCCCGGCACCAGGATTCGGCACACCGGTGCACCCAGGTCTTCATGGACGGCCACGTAAACCTCTTTGCCCATTTCCTCGAGCATACCGAACAGGCAGGCAGCCTCTTCCTCGGTTGTGCCCGAGAAATCCCACTCACAGAAATCGAGATCGGCCTTCGAGCTGAAGAAGCGCCAGGAGAGCAATCCCGACGAGTCGATGAAGTGCTCGACGAAGTTATTCGGCTCGGTAACGGCCAGCGAGTTGAACGTCGGTGGCATGAAATCATTCAGGCCTTCGAAGCTGCGGCCCTGCATCAGCTCGGTCAGGCTGCGTTCAAGCGCCACCTGGAAGCTCGGATGGGCGCCGAAGGAAGCGAAGACACCACCGGTCTTCGGGTTCATCAGCGTCACACAGGCCACCGGGAAGCGACCGCCCAGCGAGGCATCCTTGATCAGCACCGGGAAGCCCTGGGCCTCCAGCGCCTCGACGCCCTCTAGGATATCCGGGTATTTCTTCAGGACATCCATCGGCACGTCCGGCAGCGTGATCTCCTGTTCAATGATTTCGCGCTTCACTGCCCGCTCGAAGATTTCCGACAGGCACTGCACTTCGGCTTCCTGCAGCGTATTGCCGGCACTCATGCCATTGCTGAGGAAGAGATTCTCGATCAGGTTCGAGGGGAAGTAGATCGTCTCGCCATCCGACTGACGAACAAAGGGCAAGCTGACAATGCCGCGCTCGGACTTGCCCGAGTTGGTATCGATCAGGTTGGAACCGCACAGCTCGTCATCCGGGTTGTAGATCTCGAGGCAGTACTCGTCGAGGATGCCGTCGGGCAGTTCGTCATTGGGCCCCGGCTGAAACCACTTTTCGTTCGGATAATGCACAAATTCGCTGTTGGCGATCTCTTCACCGAAGAACTGATCGTTATAGAAGAAGTTGCAGCTCAAGCGCTCGATGAACTCACCAAGCGCCGAGGCCAGTGCGCTCTCCTTGGTAGCCCCCTTGCCGTTGGTGAAGCACGCCGGGGATGCCGCATCGCGAATATGCAGCGACCACACATGCGGCACGATATTGCGCCATGAAGCGATCTCGACCTTCATGCCGAGGTTTTCGAAGAGCCGCGTCATGTTGGCGATGGTCTGCTCGAGTGGCAGGTCCTTGCCCTCGATCCAGGTGCTGACACCCTCCTTTGGCTCTGCCATCAGCAGCGCCTGAGCATCCTCGTCCAGGTTCTCGACCGTCTCGATCTGGAACTCGGGGCCGTTCTGGACCACCTTCTTGACCGTGCAGCGATCAATGGAGCGCAGGATACCCTGACGATCCTTGTCAGAGAGATCGTCCGGTAACTCCACCTGAATCTTGAAGATATGGTTGTAGCGATCTTCCGGGTCGACGATGTTGTTCTGCGACAGTCGGATATTCTCGGTGGGGATATTGCGCGCATTGCAGTACACCTTGACGAAGTACGCCGCGCACATGGCGGAGGACGCCAGGAAGTAATCGAAGGGGCCTGGCGCCGAGCCATCGCCCTTGTAGCGAATGGGCTGGTCCGAGATGACGGTAAAGTCGTCGAACTTGGCCTCCAGCCGGAGGTTATCGAGATAATTGACCTTGATTTCCATGGAACGGGCACCGGACGTGGTTGCTTCAGCGAAGCAAAGGCAGAAAACCCGCCATTATCCAGCTTTTACCGCCGAGCGTCATTGAAGGGTGACAAAAAATCACCGGCTCGGCGTTGGCCAGCAGCGAACGGCGCTCTTGATGGCCCATATCCTCAGGTATCAAAGACCAAAAGGCAGAGGCCCTTAGTGATCGAATTTTCGATGCGCATGATTCATGAGAAACAGACTCGCCGCCAATGCCAATACCGACACCGCCAGGTAGATCGCATCCAGCGGGGTCTGGAAGCGAATATCGACAACCGCACGGAAAAACTCGATGATCACGGCAAGGATGACCACACGGGCGATCTTGTCCTTCAGCTGGTCGAATGAATTCACGTTGAAAGGATGACTAGTGGCGTGGGACTCGGCCTGGTCGATAGGCGACACGAACAACCGATACACCCCGGAGCCGAATATCAAAAGAACAATGGCGACCAGATAGATATCCACCGCCAGGATGACGCTAGGTACCACCGTATCGTGAATGTCCTGCGTGCCGCCGCCCAGGTAATACACGACCGTATCGATCACGACCTTAATGATATCGGCGGTACCAATCAGAAACAGCACCGTGGCGCCGAGCAGGCTGGGGATAACGGCCAGCATCACCAGCAACCGCGACCCCCATAGCAATGATTCGAATTGCCTTTCCCCCGCAATCGCGGATGGCTGACCAGGCTTCTTATCCTCATCCATTCCCAAATGCCTCCATTATCACTGACCACTGCACTCTCACAGCGACGATATCACCTGATGACGACCATCGCTGCTCACCTGGCACAAGGCAAGGCCACACTTCTCAGGAACAGGTCAGGCATATCGCCATCGACGGGGCAGATAGCAACAGCCAAGCTCATGCTCAAAGCCACTGAACTTGCGTGAGTTGGTCTCGCGAAGCAGCCCGTCAGCTTCGAATCAGTCGGCACCTTACAACGCGATACTGCTAGGCAGATGCAAAGACTGACCTTTTTAATACGCCATCATGCCTCAAGGGCTCACGATGCCGGCCGGCGCTTAAGGCTGGTACGCCGCTCGTGATAAGCGATCGCCAACCCGCTGGCGATGATGATCATAGTGCCGACATAGACCCATAGATCGGGTATCTCTCCCCACAACCACCAGCCCAGTAGAACCGCCCAGACCATGCCGGTGTAGTCGAAGGGTGCGGCCAGCGCCGCCGGCGCATGGCGAAAGGCCAGGGTAATGCAGGCCATAGCGCCGATGCCGAAGACACCGGCCCCCAGAAACCCAAGCCAGTGCAGCGGCCACGGCGTCTGCCATACCCAAGGCAGCATGGCGCCGGTGACCAATAGCGGCACCAGCGTGACATAGAAGACCATCGCCCACAGGTATTCACGTATCCCGTAGCGCCGCGCCGTGATCATTAACAGGGCGTAGAAAAGCGCGGCTCCAACGACCACCAAGGCGCCGAGCTGGAATCCTGCCGCCCCCGGACGCACGACCACCAGCACGCCCAAGAAGCCGACCAGGGCGGCGATCAGCGGCAGCCGCTCGACGCGCTCGCCGAGCAGTGGCACCGAGAGCAGCGTCACGAACATCGGCGCGGCGAAGGCGATCGCCGTGGTTTCTGCCAACGGCAGCACCGTCAGGCCGAACACGAAACACAGCATGGTGCCGGTCGCCAGCAGGCCGCGTACCAGATGTACGCCGGGGCGCTGGGTCGAAAGCTTGCGCAGTCCGCCATTGAAGTGCGCGATCAACGCAATCAGCGGTAGCGATACCAGGGTACGAAAGAAGATGATCTGAATCGGCGAATGCACCTCACCAAGCCATTTGGAAATCGCATCGCCCACCGAAAGGCAGAACACGCCAACACACATCCACAGAATCCCTTTCTGTGATGATGACAGCAGCGATGACGACATGCCTTCCTCCCTTGAACCATCGGACTGCACTGCAAGAGTGCAACGCAATGCACCTAACATACCTAAGCTAAAGAAGAAGAGCGACATGGACATAAAAAATTCAGCAAAAGAAAAAAGGCCAAGGCAATAAGCCTCGGCCTTTACTCATTGAATATTGATAACATACACACCCATGCTTCACTTATGGTCGATTTACGCTGTCCCAACTCTCCTTGCCTCTGGGTCTTCCTATCAGGTTGACTAAAAAACCCGCTCATCATCAAAGATGGTCTTCACGCCAACACCACGCTTAACGCCACCAAGGATTGGTTTCTCTGACTTGCCGTGGCGGGCTGCTGCGCATCACTTTCTTACTGATGGGCTTTTTATGGAGTAGCGCAGAACGCTCATTCAGGTAACGGGAATCTGACGCCAGCAGCATCGTAGCCTCTTGAATTGGCTGCATGCCGGCATCACTGGCTGAATTAACCCGGTCTGCAGCCAGCGCCGAAGATGAGGCCAGTATACAGAGCACCAACGACGCCTCAATAATCATGAGTTTCATGGCACACCTCAACATCATTGAAGAAAAGCACCTCCCATAAATAACTCGCCTCTCCTTGACTATTTCATGGGAAAAACCTACCAATCATCATGTTCACCCAAGCCTTGAAAAGTAAGAGAAACATTAAAAAGATGAGACCACCTTAGAGGAGAGTCCTACTTTATTGGGTTAGTCTTATAGCCGCCTGAGCGGACAACACGTTGGCCTTAATAGTGTAGTGGGTCGCGGTGATGACACGCATAGAAATGATAGAAGAAAAAATGGCACACTCATGCCCATTTGGTATTTTCAGTTTCTGATCATGCTCGTTCTGATTGCAGGACCTCACCATGCACACTTGGCAATACATCGCCATTTTCTCAACGCTGGCTCTCGCCAGTTATGTGCAGACGCTCACCGGCTTTGCCTTCGGCCTGATCGTCATGGGTCTGCTCGCCGCCATTGAGGTCTTGCCCATCGAGAGCGCCGCACTCTTATGCACCTTGCTGAGTCTGTTCAACAACACCATGGCACTCAGGGGGCGCTGGCAAGAGATCGACAGCACCATGATGCGACGCCTACTGCTGCTTGGCCTGGCGGCGCTGCCGGTGGGTTACTATCTGGCAATGTGGCTTGGCGAGTCCCAAGCGCCCTTACTGGGCATGCTGCTAGGAATCGTCATCCTGATTGCCTGCATGGCGCTGATGCGCTCCCCCTCGCCTCGCCAGTCCCCATCACCTGTCTGGCAGTTTCACCTCGCTGGGCTTTTCTCGGGGTTGATGGGGGGCCTTTTCTCCACCAATGGCCCGCCATTGGTGATGATGCTCTACCGTCAGCCAATGACGCTGCTCGCGATTCGCTGCACCCTACTGGGTGCCTTCCTTGTCATGGGACTGGCTCGCATGGGGTTGGCACTGCTCTCACCCGGACGTGCCGGCGAGCATCTCTCAGAGCTGATGATTCTGGGTACCGTGGGAGCCCTGTGTATCAACCTGAATCCATACACCGGCTCAGTGAGTTAAGCTCAATATCAGAGCCCGAGGTTCAGGAGTCCGTATCATGCCTAAACCGCCAAGCGAGCTGCCCGACCACCAGGTCACGCCC
>NZ_WWNB01000025.1 GCF_012062845.1 Halomonas salinarum | reverse complement strand
TCGCCATCGACCGTGCCACGCGTTGGGTCTATCTGGAGGTCAGGCGCAGTCAGTCAGCGAAGGATGCGCGTGCGTTCATGAAGCAGGTGAAAGAGAAGGCCCCCTTCAAGATCCAGACGGTGCTCACCAGATTGTTCCGTAGGTACTACGGAAAATCCTTTACCGATCGCTTCACTCGGGCCGGTGAGCGTAAGCCCAGCGGGAATCATGAGTTCGACCAGGAGTGCCAGGTCCATGGCATCGAGCATCGCCTGATCCAGCCGGGAAGGCCGCAGACGAACGGCATGGTTGAACGTTTTAATGGCCGCATCGGTGACGTGCTGGCGACTCGGCGCTATACCTCAGGCGAGGATCTGGAGCAGACGCTGAAACGCTATATGTGGTTGTACAATCACCATATCCCGCAGAAGGCGCTGCACCATCAGTCACCGATTGCGGTGATGAAAGAATGGCAGGCCAAGCGGCCTGAGTTATTTACCAAGCGGGTGGTTAATCATGCGGGACCCGGCAGGTAGAAGAAAACTCTACTCGTTTTTCTTAAGCATCTTCGTCCAGCGCTGACGTGCGTACTTACGCAGGTTGGCGACGTTATCGGTCTCGTCGACGATGTCCTGCCCGAGAATCGTCTCGATGATGTCCTCCAGGCTAATAATGCCCACCCAGGTCCCCAGATCGTCATACACGACACAGAGGTGCTGACGATCCTGGACCATCATCGTTAACACCTGCTCGACGCTCTCATCGGCAGACACCGTCTTGACCGGGTGCATCAGCGACTTGAGGTCAGCATCGCCCTCGGCGTGATAGGTATCCGCCTTGTGCACATAGCCCAGCACCTGCTCGCCGCCATCCATCACCGGGAAGCGGGTAAAGGGTGAACGACCCAATTCCTTGTCGAATTCGTCCACCGTCATGTCCGGCGTGACGGTGACCGAGACGGTACGCGGCGTCATCACGTTCTTCACCAGGATGTCGTGAAGGTTGAGGATGTTAACGATGACCCGGGTCTCTTCGGGATCCAGCGCCTTCTCCTTCTGACCGATCTGAGCAAGGGCTTTGATCTCGCCACGCATGTCGGTGTCGAGCACGTCCTTGCCGATACGCTTGGTGATGCGCTCGGAGAGCCAGAGGAAAGGTTTGAGGATCCACACCATGGCGTTGAGCGTCGTGGCCAAGAGGCCGGAGAGCTGCCGCCAGTAGGTGGCACCGATGGTCTTGGGAATGATCTCGGAGAGGAACAGGATCAACAGCGTCATCACCGCCGAAGCAATGCCGAGCCAGGCTTCACCGAAGACCACGGTGACCTGGGCACCGACGCCGGTGGCCCCCACCGTGTGGGCGATGGTGTTAAGCGTCAGAATCGCCGCCAGCGGCTGATCGATATTGTGCTTCAGATGAGCAAGCTGCTCATGCAGCTTGGGGCGCGACTCTTTCAGCTGCGCCACATAGCTGGGGGTCATGGAAAGGAGCGCGGCTTCAAGCAGCGAGCATAGGAAGGAAACGGCGATAGAGAGTGTCGCAAACGCAACAAGCAGAAGCATGGGGTCTCGTTTGGTGGCCAAGGGGAGCCGCACGGTGCGGCGTCGGTATCTTCACCGAATCTACCACTTGATCGCAAGGTGAAGTAGTCCCCGACATACGGACCAGGCCCTAAGCAGAATTGCCCCGGTTTTGCCCCTCACCCCATATCAGGACCGGTAAGCCCGCCTCATTCCTCAGGGCATCGAGAAACTTAACCGCCCCGGTTTTCCCGGAATCCCGTTGGTTTGGATCACGCTGCAAGAACGCCCCCCTGAAGTAGTTGATGGTGTTCATTTGTCACTTGAATTCAGGCAGTAGCCTTTTGTTGTATCGATTTTTCCCGCTCCCAGCGCTCACAGCGAGCTTCCAGTTCCTGGATTCGCTGCTGCTCCGGCGTTAGTGCTTTGGAGGTGGGAGTCACCCCGCCACGTTCTTCAGCGAGCTGCTTTACCCAACGCCTCAGGGCGTTTTCGCCAACATCCAAAGAGCGGCTGGCTTCGGTAACAGAGTAGCCTTGGGTGTGCGACAGCGAACAGAGAGAAACCTCTACATCACATATCCTCGATTCGTAGATGGCAAGGGACCTACTGGTACAGGAAGTTCCCCCCGCGCGTCACACAACATGCGACGCCACCATGACATGAACCTTCTCGCCACTCATCTAATGATGAAGACGAGTTGGTTTACTTAGATTGAAATTGTTCGATGTCGAGCTTTAATACTTCGCGTCACAGCCTGCAGGAAGGCCTCTTCAGCCTCCTGTCGCGAGGCCATTGCGCCGCACATCAGCTAGGAGTAACAGGGAAATGAAGATCAGCATCTTCGCTTGTGGTTATGTGGGGCTCGTAACGGGCGCCTGCTTAGCCGAAGTCGGTCATGACGTCATTTGCGTCGACGTGGACAAGGACAAAGTGGACAGACTCAAGGCGGGCGAAATACCGATTTTTGAACCGGGGCTGGAAAACCTGGTTCGTCAAAACCAGGCGGCAGGTCGATTACGCTTCACCACCGATGCCGTCGAAGCAGTTAAATTTGGCTTGCTCCAGTTCATCGCCGTTGGCACCCCTTCCGACGAAGACGGCAGTGCCGACCTCCAGTACGTGCTGAAGGTTGCCGAGACCATCGGTCAGCACATGAATGACTATAAAATCATCGTCGATAAGTCGACTGTGCCCGTTGGAACCGCCGACAAAGTGAAGCGTGCCGTTGCCATCGAGCTTGAAAAGCGCGGCCTTGACCTTGCATTCGACGTTTGCTCTAACCCGGAATTCCTCAAGGAG
Organism: Halomonas salinarum; assembly: GCF_012062845.1. Classification (GTDB taxonomy): domain Bacteria; phylum Pseudomonadota; class Gammaproteobacteria; order Pseudomonadales; family Halomonadaceae; genus Onishia; species Onishia salinarum. Next base: position 38,459 of record NZ_WWNB01000025.1, on the reverse strand, counting down.
GGTGCGGCAATCGAGGACTTCTCGCGCGGTTCTCGAATCATTGTCGGCACCGACTCTGAGCGCGTCAGGGAAGCCATGCGTGAATGCTATGGCCCCTATAACCGTCAGCGCGACAAGTTGATGTTTATGGGCGTGCGCAGTGCCGAACTGACCAAGTACGCAGCCAATACGATGCTTGCGACCAAGATAAGCTTCATCAACGAAGTCGCCAACCTCGCCGAGCGCCTCGGCGCCGATGTCGAAGAGGTCCGCCACGGGATCGGTTCCGACCCGCGCATTGGTTACAGCTTTATCTACCCCGGCTGTGGCTACGGTGGTTCCTGCTTCCCCAAGGACGTAAGAGCCCTAGCCAATACCGCCAAAGAAATCGGTCACCCCGCTTTAATAATCGAGGCGGTAGAACGAGTCAATTCCCGGCAAAAGACAAAGCTGTTCGAAAAGCTCTACCAAGCCTTCGACGGCCAGTTGGCTGGCAAGACCATCGCCGTATGGGGGCTTGCCTTCAAACCCAATACCGATGACATGCGCGAAGCCCCCAGCCGAGACCTCATGGAAGCCCTTTGGGATGCAGGTGCGCGCGTTCAGGCGTTTGATCCCGAGGCCAGCAACGAGTGCCGCCGCATCTACGGGCATCACGACGACCTCACGCTTGCCGAACATCGCGAAGACGCTCTGGAAGGTGCCCATGCACTGGTTATCTGCACCGAATGGAAAGCCTTCCGCACCGTCGACTTCGACCAGCTGAGAAAGACGCTGCTTGAGCCGGTGTTGGTCGACGGCCGCAATATCTTCCACCCCGAAAGTGTCAAGGCCGCCGGACTTGCCTACTACGCTATCGGCCGGGGCGACTCAGCCCGCGCCGTTCTGGCTTGAGGCATTCCGATGAGCGCTAAACGACGGGGTTATTCCTCTGCCAGCCGGATGACGGAGCTGACCACTTTTTTGTTCGGCCTGGCGCTGCTGGTCGTCACCATCAGTGGACTGCCAACGGGGGTGTTCTCGCCAGCATCGAAAAGCTTCTTTTTCATCATCGGTTGGATCGCCATCTGGCGCTACTCCTGGTGGGGAGTACAGGCTGTTCGCTCGCTCTGGTACAACCGCGTTGTCTTTCCGAGCCTGCGTGCCGAAGCCGACGCGGTCGGTGAGACCGAAAAGCCATCGGAGCTATTCGTACTGTGCACCTCCTTTCGTATCGACACGCATGTCAACTTTCAGGTATACGATGCCTTGATACGAGAGGCTCGCAAGTACGGTGTACCGACGACGATCTTCGCCTCTGTGTCGGACCGTACGGACGTGGATATCATCACTCACGTCCTGGATGAGCACCGCTGGCCCGACAACGTCAAAGTGCGCTACATGTTCCAGAAAGGTGACGGCAAACGCTCCGCCATGGCCGAGGTGCTTCGGGCCATTTCCAGGAGCCTGCCCGCGCCGGATTCGCTGCTTATATCGATGGACGGCGATATTCGCCTGGAGCCAGGCACGCTGTCACGCACGCTTGCTTTCTTTATGTCCCAGCCCGACCTGGGCGCATTGACCACCAACAACCGCGCCGAGGTGACGGGTAACGACATCACCCGCGAATGGTATGACCTGCGCTATGCACAGCGCCATCTGATGATGAGTTCGATGTCATTATCTCGGCGTCTGCTGGTGCTCACGGGCCGTTACAGCGTCTTTCGTACCGACCTCGCCATCCAGCCGGACTTCGTCGAGCTGATCGAGAGCGACCATGTCGACCACTGGCGTTTCGGTAGCTTCAAGTTCCTTTCGGGTGACGACAAGTCATCCTGGTACTGGTTGCTGAAGAACGGCTGGCCCATGCTCTACGTTCCCGATGTCTACGTCACCGGGTTCGAGGAACTGCCCGATCGGCACCGCTTCTTTGCTTCGACAACTGACCTGATGCGCCGCTGGTTCGGCAACATGCTGCGCACCAGCAACCGCGCCATCGCCCTGGGCCCCCGCCCGATGGGAATGTTCGCCTGGTGGAGCCTGGTCGACCAGCGCATCTCCATGTGGACGACCCTAGTGGGCCCCACCGTGGTGGCCCTGGTGGTACTTTTCATACGTCCCTCGTTCTTCTTCACCTACGTGCTGTGGGTACTCTTTAGCCGCAGCATTGCCACCTTGATCCTTGCCTGGCAACGCGGACGCTTTAGCCTGCTTTGGATTCCGCTGATTTATTACAACCAGCTGTGGGGCGCAATACTGAAAACCTACGTCAGTTTTCGCTTCAACCGGCAAAAATGGTCACGCCAGGGCATATCTGCAGGCGAGCCTGGCGATCAAAGAGCGGCGCGCAGACAGCGCCGTATGGGCCATGCGCTGCATGGTCTCGTCTATGGCGCCCTTCTCTTCATTCTGATCCTCTCGACCGGCGTCATGACGCCTCCAGATCGTATCTCGCTGCAAATCGGTATCGATCAGCTAGGGGAGCATAGCCAGGCGCCCAAGGGGCTTGATCGTTCGCTCGACATCCCCTTTATCGACAAGCCCTGCGAACCAGTCCGCTGTCTTCTGGCCATTTCCTGACAGAAGGCAGCCTGATCAAGATCCTGCAGCATGACGCCATCGCGAAGGACCACCGCATGGCGTTCTCAATGACCAAGTGCAACACAAGATTCAGGGTCGAGCCCCCGGCCATGACCGCACTGGCGGCGACTTACCTCTGACGCAAGGAGCGATTTACGGATGGAAGATGATACGTTGCATGCTAAAAACCAGCGCCATACCCCCTCTCTCGGGGAGAGCCTGAAAGCGACGAACACCGACACTACCTCGCACGCGAAAAGTGTCGATCAAGAGAACCAACGCCTTACTCAAGGCAAGATGCTAAAGCACGAGCGTCGTGACGAGAGGGGGTATATTCGAGTGGCGATACCGTTTCGCGTCACTCTCAACGATAGCAACGCCGAGCTAAACGGCAATGATGTCTCTCTTGGAGGCTTTTCCGCCCAGAGCCAACGTAGTTTCGAACCCGGCGAGCGCATTTCCGCCTCACTGCTGATGGCAGCAGGTACCTTTGAACTCATCGTGCCCCTCAAGGCGGAATGTCTATACGCCACGCCCATTGAAGCCGGGAAAGGCTATGACGTCAGCTTCAAGATCACCGACATCGAGCCGAAACACCACGAGTCACTGCGTCAAATCATTCGCAGCGGGCTGAGTGGCCGTGCGCCCGATATCGACGGAATACTGGACAGCGAAGATCCCCAGACACCGCGCAAGCGTCAGTCGACCAAGCCGACGCCTACCTCGCGCCCCCCCAAACCTATCGGCCGCTACATTCTTCTATTTCTGGCGATCGGCTTATTGATTCTGGCCGGCGCAGCAACAGCCTATCGCAACTTCATGCTGATTGAGCCCAGCTTCGCCGCCGTGACGGCCCCCCGCATCGAAATTCGCGCCCCTAGCCCCGGTGTACTCGGTGAACACGAGTTTACCGCTGGAGACCGCGTTGAACGTGACCAGTTGTTAACCAATGTGATCAACAGCGACCTCAGGTCAGACATGATCCTGGCAGAGGCAGCTCTCAACTATAACAACCGGCTGATCGAAAACCTGCGCGAAAGCCTCGAGGGCAACAACCAGGAGGTCAGTCTGGCTAACTCCGCACAGCCGGCCAGCGGTGACACCATAACGTTCGAATCCGTTTCGCCGGATATTGCCGAGGCGCGTGTCGAGCAGTTCGAAGTGGTGCGCGATTATGAGAACTCGCGTATCGCCGCCCTCAAGGAACTTGAGGCCAGCAACGAAATATACAGCCCTTGCGACTGCATCGTGGCGTGGGCGCTGAGCAGTGCCACCGGGGTCTATATCGACGAAGGCGAACGCATCATGACCCTGATCCGTGCCGATGAAGGCGATGTGATGGTCGAGGCCCTGGTGCATATGGAGGATATTAGCCGCATTGAACCCAACCAGCAGGCCTACGTCACGTTGGCCAATACCAGTCAGCCGATTCGAGCCCGGGTGCGCAACGTTGCTCTCGATATCGAGCTTCAGCCCCGGGCAGGCTTCCCCAGTTGGGTAAGGCAACAGCAGAACGTCGCCAGCGTCCTGCTGATTCCCGAGGAACCACTGCCTGCAGAAAGCGTGGGCCAGCCGGTAGACGTTCGCTTTACCGAAACACAACTGTTGAGTGATGCCTCAGAGAGAATCTGGCAAGGCGTTAACTGGATCACCCAGTCCAGTAAGGGCCTTTACCGCGCCGCCATCGAGAAAATAGACACCTATAGGGAAGGCTCTGATGAAACCAGCAATGAAGGTTAATGGCCTCAATCCGCGCCTCGGCTTTCGCTACCAACGTCTACTGTTGAGCTTGCTGACCGTGCTGCCACTCGGCGCTGGAAACGCCGACGAAGCCACGGATGCCGTCGTCAGTATCCCCCAGGTAGAAACCTGTTCCCAACGCTATGACTTGGCCAGAGACCCACGTCCACTTCCCGACGCAGATGGCCATCGTGCCGTTCGCCAAAGCTTTGATACCACCCGGCACTGGGGCACCGAAGAGAACGTGGACCGCTTGGGCGCTGACCACACCGGTATCGGAGAAGCTGGGCTGCGCGTTCACTACCCTGCGGGCAGTTCATCACCGGGTGAGGACCCCCTCGGAGGGGCGGGCTTTTACAGTGAGCCCTCCCAGCTTCGAGGGGCCGAACGTGCCTGCCTGAGCTACAAGGTTCGCTTTCCGTCCGACTTCGACTTCGTCAAGGGAGGCAAGCTGCCAGGACTATATGGAGGTGAAGCCCCTTCCGGCGGCGAGGAGGTCGACGGCGAGAATGGCTTTTCGATGCGTTTGATGTGGCGCGAAGAGGGTAAAGGCGAGCTTTACCCCTACGTGGTCGGCTTCGAAGGGGATTCGATCGGTCGTGGTTCATGGCATTTCCCCGTCGGCCAGTGGGTCACCATCGAGCAGGAAATCGTGCTTAACGACCCTGGCCAGAAGAACGGCCTGGCGCGGATCTGGGTCGACGGCAAACCGGTACTGGAGCATCAAGACATCGTCTTTCGTACCACACCGGACATCACCATCGACGGCCTGATGTTTTCCACCTTCTTTGGCGGGACGGGTAAAGGCTGGCGCACACCACGCGACCAGTACGTGGATTTTGCTGCCTTCCATTTCTACACCCCACGACCCTGAGCGCCAGCATTAGAGCGCCGATGGAGCGACAACGATCATGCCTCATGCCGTAGCAAAAGGACTGACCATTGCCCTGATGACGACGATGGCCAGTATCAACCTGGCGGCTGATACTTCCTCAAGAAGTACTATGTCCACCGAAGAGCGCGAGGATCTCAACCTCTCCGAATATCGCGTGACCGATACAAACGCCAGCTATTTCGACGTTAACGCGGTCATGCCTCTACTTCAGCAAACCGATAACGCGCTTTTACTGCAGTTGAGAGACAACCTTTCGACGGGCCCCAGCTGCCGCCAGAAACTTAATTCGGAACCCATCACCACGCGGGGGGCGATACCCAGTTTCTATCCCAGACCCGATGCGTGGGAGCTGGCCACCGGGCCGATATTCGGTTTCGAAGATAGCGTATCGACCCTGGCCGGTGCTTACGTTGCGAGCAGCGACCCTTACTATGCCGAATGCCTGGTGCATTACCTGCATGGCTGGGCCGAGGCTGAAGCCCTGACCGCTTTTGTCTATGATTCGGCGCGACCCCAAGCCTGGTTCGCATCCGAATCCATGCTGTTCGCGGCGGCCATGGCTTACTCCGTCGTGCGCCCCTTCATCGATGGACTTGAGGAGGAACGGGCCGATATAGAGCAGTGGCTGCACGGCCTGGCCTTGGAACACTCCTCAATCCACGGCCATGAAGAGGACAGTTGCTGTAATAACCATTTATATCGTCGCGCACTTTACGCCAGCATGATCGGCGTGTTGGTCGAAGACGATGACCTGTTTCGCTTCGGTGTCAAAGCCCTCTACTCAGCCCTGCACGACATGACCGAGGAAGGTGCCCTCCCCCACGAGGTACGTCGCGGTCGACGGGCGACACACTACCAAAACTATGCGCTTAGTTACCTCATCACCAATATGCAGGTCATCCATCGCCAAGGCTATGACATCTTCAATCTGGAATATGAGGGCAGCAACATTCATGAAGCCGTCGACTACCTGTTCCAGATTCTCGACGACCCCGCCGCATTAGGTGATTACGCGCCGCTGGAGCAATACACCGGCTTCCTGCGGGACCCGCAGTACTTCACCTGGATGGAAATCTACCTTTCTCACTTCGATCATCCAAAGATGGCCAGTCTGGTCACCCGAATACGGCCCGCCTACAACCGTAGTGCGGGTGGCCACATCACGCTGTACTTCATGGATCCCTCCGCCCAACAGCACATTTACACCAATGAACGGCGTCGGGACACCGAAGCCTTCCGGGGCTTGAACAATTGAACACTAACGGAACCACACAAGGCCGTGGTGCCCCCATGGAGAGAACAATGCAAAGGGTTCGACAATTACCCACGTTGCGGCTGACCGGCACACTAGTGTTGTCGGCTTGGCTCGCCGGCTGTGCGATCAACACTGACCAACCTTCTGTCAGCCAGCATGCTCGTCCCGTACCGGCCCACTATGCCGGCTGGTTTACCAGCGGGCCAGACGCCGATATCGACGGATCGGACTGGGGCAGCATCAATCGTGCCCAGGATCGTATCGACGAGGAACGTTACGACGAAGCCATCGCGTATCTGCAGCCCCTGATGCATTTCTATATCCCCCCTGCCTTTTACGAGATGGCCAAGCTCTATGAACATGGGCTGGGTGTCGACCAAGACCCCGCCGAAGCAGCACGCTTGTATGGCGAGGCCCTCAACAAACCTTCCTCGATACGCGGCCATGCCTCGCTCAACCTCGCTAAACTTTATCGCGAAGGTCGCGGCGTAAACCGTAACGACGTGCTTGCTTATCATCTACTTTGGCAGGCTAAAGAGGCCAACCTCGACCGGACAGCAGAAGTCGAGCTTGCCGAGCTGCTGTCCGAAGGCGGCGAAGGTGTAGAAGCAGACCCAGCATTAGCCCGCGAGCTCTACGAACAGGCGGCCTCCCAGAATAAAGCGCAAGCCCTGAGCGCCCTGGCTGAAGCGCACGCGCCCGGCGGTTGGCTGGAAGAGGATGCAGCAAAATCGAGAGCGCATGCTCAGCATTACGCCAAGCAGCTCGAAGCCAAGGCCGAAATGGGCGATGTTGGCGCCATGCTGCAGTTGGCATCGCTCTACTCTCCCGACGGGCTGCTCGGCGACCAGCCTGCTCAGCGCATCCGCTGGCTGACGTTGGCCGCTGATGCCGGCGACATTGATGCCCTGGCTCGTGTCGGGCACGAGATGACCCAAATGGGCAACTATCGACAAGGGATAACGGTGCTGGAAGATGCCGCCCGTCAGGGTCACGTCGAGGCCATGACCTACCTCGGCCAGGCCCTACTATCGACCGAGAACGCCGACCAACCCGATCCGGTCCGCGCTGAGCGCTGGCTGCGCGAAGCCATCCAGGCGGACTCGGACGACGCCCGGGTCATTCTCGGCCGCGCCCTCGTCGAGGGCCAGGCGGGTCTCGACGACCTACCGCGTGGCATGGACCTGCTGGAAAAAGCAGCAGAGCGTAATCACCCTTTGGCACTGGCCCAGCTTGGCTCGCTACTCATGGACGATGAACGCGTCGAAAGCCAACCCGTCATTGCAGCCCGCTATCTCAAGCGCAGCCATGAGCTTGGCCATCCATGGGCCACCCATCAACTAGGCGCTGCCTACCTGACGGGCCGCGGTGTGACGCAAGATCCTCAACGCGCGGAGGAATTGCTGCAAAATGCCGTCGACCTCAACCAGACCGGCGCGATGCGCCTCCTGGGTGAGGCCTATTTAAAAGGCGATGTTTTGCATCCACAGCCGCGTCGCGGCGAAGAGCTGCTTGCACAAGCCGCCGATCAAGGAGACACCACCGCCATGACCCTGCTTGGTGAGGCCTATCTCGATGGCACGCTTGAGGGCAATCCTCGGGAAGGCATTCACCTACTGACACAGGCCGCCCAGCAAGATGACGGCTACGCGATGATTGTGCTGGGTCGCGTCTACCGTGAAGGCATCGGCGTTAAGCGCGACCTCAACGAGGCCAACCACTGGTTGACCCGGGCGCAGGAAGCAGGCCATGCGTCCGCAGATGATGCGCTCACCTACGTGCAACGTGATCTCGGGGCAGAAGGCAATATTGATGCGCTTATCGCCGCTGCGAAAGGCGGCCATCCGGGCGCTATGGCCGACCTGGGTCGAGCTTATCTCGACGGGAAGGGGATCGAGCGCAACCAAAGCCAAGCCGAGAACTGGCTAAAGCGGGCTCACCGGGCAGGGCATGCCGGTGCCGGTGCAAGCCTTGGCCGCCTATATCTTGACCGGGGCAACAGTGAAAGCGGTATCGACTACCTCAGCACCGCCGCCGCCAGGGGACATGCCGGTGCCAGCACCGACCTTGGTGAAGCTTATTTAACCGGCAATCATGTCGAACAGGACGTGGTGCGTGGCTTCGAGCTGCTAACTACCGCGGCCGAATCAGGTGTTCCCCATGCCGCTTTCATGCTGGGCGATGCCTACCAACACGGTAACGGGGTTGCAAAAGATGCTGTACCGGCCGAGCGCTGGTATCAACAAGCAAGTGATGGTGGCGCCGTCTATGCGCAAACGGCGCTGGGTATCGCTTATATGCGCGGTGAAGGCGCCATTGTTCAGGACGTCCAGCGTGGTCACGAGCTGTTGATGGATGCTGCTGAGCAGGGCCACGCCGGCGCCCAGGCGTCTCTTGGCCGTGAATACCTTCGCGGGGAGAATATCGAAAAAGATCCCGAGCGTGGGGTCAACTACCTCTACGAGGCAGCAAGCCAAGGACATCGAAGCGCACGCCTCGCCTTGGCCGGGGCTTATCTTTCAGCTCGCGGGCATGAGAATCCCAATCAAGAGCAAGCAATGCTGTGGCTTGATAACCTCATCGATAACGAGGGACAAATGGCGATCGAGACGCTGCATCAACTGCTCATCGAAGAGGCTGCCTTCGCCGCCGTCGACGAGATGAAAGCAACATCTCAGGAGTGACACCACTCGCTCACCGGATCTCCCCGGTGAGCGTTGGCTTCAGGTAATGTCACGCAAATCCACGATGTACAATCTCTCCCCCCCCAGTCAGCAACCCCGCCCAGGCGCCCAATTCAATTGAGAATCCATCTCAACAGGTGGCATCAGGTTACTTTGTTCCTGATTTGTGTGGCGCGCAATTCCCCTCTTGTCGAAAGCACTCCCTTCAGTTAGCGTGATTCCCGGTTAACTCATCGAAAGGTGATGCGACTCTCGGCAAGCTGGTTGCTTCAACCGTTTGCCGGAATAGACAAAGGCAAACCCGTCGAAAGGCGGGGGCGCAAAGTCACCGGTCTAAAAGGCTTAACAGCCTCAAGATAGCGGGACCGCCTACCCTCCCTCTGGGTCTGAGTACGATATTCTCTTGCTCGACTTCATAGAAGTGTTTTCGGTCCCCTACTTGGTATTCATTCAAGCCTTTGCCTTCGGTAAACATCCGTGGCAATCGTTTACTGGGGATTGGTTAATGAGCTCACCTGCAATTCTTAACAAGCATCTCGTCACAAAACGCCGATCACCATCATGATGTTCTTACTGATCATGAGGCGTCTCCTATGGGTCTGACCAGCACTTAGCCCATCGTCAGATTTAACGAAGAAACGTTAACTCACTAATACGTAGATAAAAGGATTTTTCCATAGATCTTCAACCTTAAACGTCAACTCAACTAAATTAGATTAAACTTATACAATAATTTCTAATTTATAGAAGCGATGACGAAGGATGCTCTGCAGGGTACTGAAGGTGCGACTACGTAACCCGTTTCTAAACTGCGACAACCTGGAGTTTTATCATGGCTTCTATACATCATATTGATACCGGCACCTCGGCCGATGACATCAATAACCTGATCCGTAATGCCGAGTCTGGCGCGACCATTCAATTCGCCGCCGGCAACCATCTGCTCGACGATGGACTGCGGATCGATCGCTCCGACATCTCCCTGGTGGGCGCAGGGTCACAGGAGACAACGCTCACTTTCACCGACGAAGCGCTGGCCAGAAATTCGGAAACCGCCATTCATGTGGAAGGAGAGATGGAGAGTCACGTCGGCCTTCTGAAAAGCGGCGTTGAAGAGGGTGATCGCCAACTGACGCTGGATCGAGGTCACGATCTCAAGCCAGGCGACACCGTCAGGGTCTGGCAGGAAAACGACGATGCCTTCTTCGACGCGATCGGAGACACCGCTTGGCGCAAGGTGGAACACGCCGAGCTGCGCACCAGCATGGCCCGCGTGGAATCGGTGAACGGTGATACCCTCACCCTTGATCGCGGTGTCCACTTCGACTTGGAGGCAGCCAAGACCAAGGTGGACCGATGGAACACCGCCGATGACGTTGCGCTCAATGGCTTCGGCATCGAGTTCCAGTTAGGTGACCCCGATCCGGGCGAGTTTTCCAACACCCTGGGAGATCTAGGCCGCTATAAAGCAGTGCTGTTGGAGGGTACTCAAGGCGCAAACCTGACCGATATCGAGGTCAACGACGGACCTTCTACCGCCTTTCGCTTCTCGAAAGCTCTGGACCTCGTCGCCGACGATATCCAGGCCCATGGCACCTTCAACAAGGGCGGTGGCGGAAACGGCTACGCCTATGAACTGCACGAAAGCTATGACGGCAGCCTTACCGGCCTGGAAGACAGCGGTATGCGCCACGGTCTGGTCTTCGCTTCCTGGCGTTCGTCCGTTGGCAATGACGCCGAAGTCGTCTTTACCGACCGCGATATCAACCTCCACGGCGGTCGTGACCACGACAACAGCGTCCGCGTCCGCGAATCCGTTCGCGATGCCGATAACGATAAAATGTCGACATCGCTCTGGATCAACCAAGGCGGGGAATCGTTCGGTGCTCCCACCGACCCCGACGCCAACACGGTAACCTTCGACTATCTGATTGGTTCGCGCCGTGACGATGTCATCCAGGGTAGCGACGATGGGGTCTACCTCAATGGAGGCCTGGGCTATGACACACTCGTCGGCGGTGCGGGGAATGATATTCTGGAGGGTGGGCCCAACAATGGCTGGGGTGACAACTATCTTGATGGTGGCGCTGGACTCGATACCGCCCGTTTCACCGGCGACTATGCTGACAATGAGATCGAGTTCGCTGGCGACGAAGTCATCATCACCAGGCAAGGCAGCATCGATACCCTCGTCAACATGGAGTACGCGATCTTCGGCGACGGCACCAAGCTGGACTTGAACGCAAAAACCACCTCACAAGGTGAGCCGCTCGCGTTTCCCACCGCGGAATCGATAAGGGCAAACGACGACGAGGAGCCGGCGCCAACCGACACCGACACGGAAACCGAACCAACGGCGCCAACGGATACCGAGGAGGAAACTGCGCAGCCGGATCCGGTCGACACGAGCGGGGACGTCGAACTAACCAGCAACATGACCAGTCGCTGGTCCACCGGCTTCGTGGCCGAAGTCTTTGTCAAAAACCACTCCGACCAAGCCATCCAGAACCCGGAGGTCACCTTCGACCTGGGCGCGGACATCAATGAGGTATGGAATGGCCAGGTCGACGATGTCGATGGCGGCTATCAGGTACGTCACGACACGACACTGGAATCGGGCGAGACGTGGCGCTTCTCCTTCAAGGCTTATGGAGACGACCAGACACTGCCGGACAACATGGCAGTCAGTTCGGATGAAGGGCTGATCGATTCGGGCACGCAAACCGAGGAGCCTGAGCCCACCGATACAGAGACGGAAACTGAAGCGTCTGAGCCCACCGGCACTGAGGCCGAAACCGAGGCACCTGAGCCAACCGACGCCAAGACGGAGACCGAGGCGCCTGAGCCAACCGATACCACCACGGAAATCGGTCTGACCGGCAATATCACCAGCAGTTGGTCCACCGGCTACGTGGCTGAAATCTTTGTTAAGAACCTCTCCGACCAGGCCATCCAGGACCCGGAAGTGGGCTTCGAGTTAGGCGCCGATATCGATACGGTATGGAATGGTGAGGTTGAAGATGCCGAGGATGGCTACAGCATCCGCGATAACAACGCCCTGGAGCCAGGTGAAACGTGGCGGTTCTCTTTCAAGGCCTACGGCGACGACCAGACGTTGCCCGACTACATGACAGTCAAGACAAATGGCAGCCCGGTGGATACCGAGACGGGCACCCAGATGACCAGCAACATCACCAGCAGCTGGAATTCGGGCTATGTGGCTGAAGTCTTTGTAGAGAACACGTCCGACCAGGCCATTCAGGACCCGGAGATTCTCTTCGACCTGGACGCTGATATCGATACGGTATGGAATGGCCTATTCGAAGACGTCGAGGGCGGCTACCGAATCAGCGACGATAACCCGAGCACCCTGGACCCGGGTGAAACCTGGCGGTTCTCTTTCAAGGCCTACGGAGAAGACGAACTACCGGAACAGAGAGTTAGCGAGACGAGCGACAGCGAGCTACAGGTGCAACTGCTCGGCCTGGGTAGCGATAGCGGCGAACTCGTTATGTGATGATGCGGCTTGTCATCCCACTATAGCATCACGTGAACTGGGGGTACCGTTACGGTATCCCCTTCTCGTGCCTCACACCTCATACCCTGCTTCCCGTGCCAAGGTGGTATTGGCCTGCAACCAGCCTTCAATGTGGCCGCAGTCAAAGGTGCGCCCGAGCATACGAAATGCCTGTACGGTGTTGCCTTCCTGCATTAACCGATCAATCGCATCCGTCAACTGAACCTCGTTTCCTGCTCCCGGTGGTTGGTCACTCAATAGCGCCATGATGCGGTGCGGCAGCACGTAGCGACCAATGACAGACAGGCATGAAGGCGCTTCTTCGGGGCTCGGCTTTTCGACCACGCCCCGCATGTCGGCGCTCTCACCAGCAGCGGGTTCATCGCAATCAACGATACCATAGCGCTGAACCTCAGCTCTCGGTACGGCCTCCACCATAATCTGGGCTTCCCCCTTGGCGCTCCAACGCTCAACCATACTCCCTAGGTCGCTTTTATCACTCCCAACCTGAGACTTAACCAACACATCCGGCAGGATCACTGCAAAGGGCTCATCTTCATCCAACAGGTGAGCCGCGCAGTAAATCGCATGTCCCAGGCCTGTCGCACTGGACTGGCGAACGCTGGTGACTTTTAAATGCTTCGGGCAAATGGCAAATAGCGTTTCCAACAGGGCATCCTTTCCCTTGCTCGCCAATGAATGCTCGAGTTCGAAATGCGCGTCAAAATGGTCTTCAATCGCCGACTTACCTGCCCGAGTCACCAGAATAATCTCATTGATACCTGCCGCCAGCGCCTCCTCTACCACATGCTGAATCAATGGACGGTCCACAACGGGCACCATCTCCTTGGGGATCGCTTTGCTGATAGGCAAAAGTCGTGTACCGAAGCCGGCAACCGGAATAATCGCCTTACGAACCTGAGACATGCATCGCGCCTTTTTCATCTGATTGATTACGCCATGCGTTCACTTTGCGCAGAAGCTGAGCCGTGCCGCAGTCGTCCACGTTCTGTTGTGCTAGCGGCTCACCGGCCAATGTCTGATATAAGCTGGTCGCCAGACATTTGCCCAACTCTACACCCGGCTGATCAAAAGGGTTCAGATGCCACAACACCGATTGCACAAATACCTTATGTTCGTAAAGCGCTATCAGCGCACCCAAGGTCCCGGCATCCAGCGACTTCAACAGCAATACCGAGTTTGGCTGGTTGCCTCGGTACCCTTGGGCCATCAAGCCACGCAGCGCCATCGGAATGGCATCATCTCCCAACGCCAAAAGCTGTGACTGGGCAAGGCAGTGCGCCATCGTCAACTGTTCCTGGGCTTCCAGACGATGACTAACGTCTTCATTCGTTGAAACGTGGCGCTCGGCCACCGCAACAAAATCCGCACTTACCGTGTGCTTGCCTTGATGAAGCAGCTGGTAGAACGCGTGCTGACCATTGGGACCCACATCGCCCCACAGAATAGGACAGGTCGTATGATGAACCGGCCCACCGTCCAGCCCCACGCTTTTGCCATTGGATTCCATTTCCAACTGCTGAAGGTACGCCGGTAGACTTTTGAGCCGGCCATCGTAGGGCAAAACAGCATGCGTTGGGATATTCAAGAACTGGCAATTCCAAGCGCCTACCAGTGCCATCAAGGCAGGCAGGTTCTCCTCGATGGGCGCTTTCATAAAATGCTTATCCATGGCATGGGCACCCGCCAGCAGCGCATCAAACACGTCCATACCCAACTGCATCGCCAGACTGATACCTATCGGCGACCAGAGCGAAAAACGCCCGCCAATCCACTCCCCGAATACCAATTGGTGGCTTTCAGGAATACCAAACGCCGTCATTTTTTCCGGCCTGGTTGAAACACCAATCAGCTGCCGGTGGCATACTTTCGCTTCATCGACCTCCAGCGCATGGCTTAACCAGGCAAGCGCGGTTCGGGCGTTGAACTGAGTATCTGCTGTGGTGAACGATTTAGACGCCAGCACCAGCAAGGTAGTGGCGGGATTCAAGCGCTCCATCAATGGCACTAGCTGCGAGCCATCCATGGTCGACACATAATGCACCGCCACTTTTTGGGTACTGGGCCGGTCTGCCAATGCCTCACTGACCATTTTCGGCCCCAGGTCAGAACCCCCAACGCCAATGTGCACGACATCCGTAATGGTCTGCCCGGTCGTACCATACCACTGGCCAGCGTGCACACGATTGACCATTCCTACCATTCGTTCTCGCTGTTGATGACAAAACGCGACGGCCTCCTCCATCCCCGCCGGCGGCGTTTCAGTTGCTGGCCACCTGGCTGCCATATGCAACGCAGCACGTTTTTCAGACGTATTGATTTTTTCCCCCGCAAATAATGCCTCGCGCTTGGCCGCCAGTCCGCAGCTTTCAGCCCACTCCGTCAGCAATGCCATAGTTTGGGTCGTCAGGCGCTGCTTGCTGAAGTCGATATGCAGATGCCCGAAAGTGAATGCCAGGGCATTGGCTCTGCGGCTAGCAAGACCAGGGGCGGAGTCATTCACCAGCAAATCGCTCAGCGGCTGCGGTTTCATGCTTTCAGCATGGGCATGTAACGCAATCAATGGGGTATCAATGCGAGTATCGAATACGGAAACTGATGAGCTCATTGGTTCGTCCTTGAAAACATTGGATATATTTCCCGCGCAACATTCAAACCCGAATCCAGGGTTATCGGCCGGCATTGACTGTGGCACTGAATACGCCAGATTTATAAAGACCCGTTTTTAGGCACGGGCGAGCAACCGATCGGAACCGAGTAACGCACGGAAATCGCTGGCCGACAGCGGCTTGCTGAACAAGAATCCCTGAGCGCCCTCGCAGCCTTGCAATTCCAGATGGTCCAGCTGGGCAAGCGTTTCGACGCCCTTGGCGTTGACGCGCAAGGATAAATTCTGGACAAAATTGATAAGGGATTTGTTGAACAGCGCATTTCCACGGTTTTCGGGCATGTCATACACAAAACAAGGCGCGAGATTGACCGTGTCGATGGGGAAACACTGCAGCTGCTTCAGGCTGGCACTCCCTTCACCGAAGTCATCAATGGCAATGCGTATCCCCATATGACTCAGTTCGGCCAGTGTCATGATGGCGTCATCGGTTTGAAGGTGCATGAGGCTGCTTTCAGACACTTCCAGTTCCAGAAACCGCGCATCTAGCCCGGTTCTTCCCAGTATCTCCGCCACACGGACGGGCAAGGTCTTGTCTCGAAGCTGCATCACCGACATGTTTACCGAGATGGGCACGATGTCGCCGCCTTCGCTGCGCCAAGCCTGTAACCGGCGGCAGGTCTCGCCCAGCACCCAATAACCAATCGGGACCATGAGCCCACGGGCTTCCGCAACGGGCAGGAAGGCCGATGGCTGCATAAGCCCTTGCGTCGGATTGTGCCAACGAACCAGTGCTTCTGCGCTCACCATAGCACCGGTGGCAATATCCACCCTCGGCTGGAAATCCAGAAACAAGGTGTCGGCTTTAAGCGCCAGGTGCAGCTGAGAGGCCAGGATATTATTGTGCATCTTGATGGCGTCCATCTCACCACTGAATAGCCGGTACCTGTTGTGGCCACCTTGCTTGGCGTGATACATCGCCATATCCGCATTATTCAGCAAGGTAGGTTCGTCTTTACCGTGATCAGGATAGAGGCTGACCCCGATACTGGCGGTAATATGCAGTTCATGCGGGTAAATATGATATGGCTCAGCTAACGCAGTGAGGATTTTCTCGGCCACTCGTGTGGCATCCTCCGGCTTTTCAACTTCACTCAGCAGCACCACGAACTCATCTCCCCCCTGGCGACATACCGTATCGGTGTTGCGCACACATTCGTTGAGACGATCCGCTACCGAGCGTAAAAGCAAATCGCCAACCGCATGACCAAGAGAATCATTGATGGTCTTAAAATCGTCGAGATCCAGATAAAGTAGCGCGACCTGTAGCCGGTGCCGTTTTGCCAGCCCAATGGCACGGGATAGCCGCTCCGAGAGCAGAATCCGATTGGGTAGCTCGGTGAGGACATCATGCTGGGCCTGATACGCCAGCCTGGACGAATGAATGAGCGAGTGGCAGGCATCGTGGAACACGATCACCGCGCCTTGGTGACGGCCATCCCTGTCATGAATAGGGGCGGCGGAATCTTCGATCTGCAATTGGCTGCCATCCTTGCGAATCAGTATGCAACCCATGGCGAGGCCCACGGTACGGTTCTCATCCATGGCGCGCTGCCCAGGATTGGCCGCTGTCTCACGGGTCTCGCCATCGATGAGCTTCAGAACCTGAGCCAACGGTTTGCCAAGCGCATCCGCACTCAACCAGCCGGTTAATGTTTCAGCCACCCGGTTAAGGTAGGTGATCCGGCACGCCAGATCCGTCGTGACCACGGCGTCACCAATGGAATTCAAGGTTACCTGCGCCCATTCTGTCGCAGCTTGCAAGGCCGCTTCGGTATCTCGCAGACGCGTATCGAGCTGTTCCTTATCCGCGGAATTATCGAATGCTTGACTCTGACTGATCTGGCAGTTAGCGCGCCGCATTATCTCGACCTCCTCGCTCATCAGCCACGGCTTGCCGTTTTCCCGCTTGCAAGATCGCTTCTCTTCCCATGGGCTTCCCTCCCCGTTTTGAAACAGCAGCCTCTCTGCGCCAACGGCTGTTGTTGAACGTGTGGTTCACTGTGGAGAAATCACCGTTGCTAATTCGACTTTACTTTAGAGGAGCGCTAGATCCTGCTTCTGTGCGTAATCGAACACATGGGGATTTTTCGATGCTGGACTGCCACGATGCTTGCGGCAGTGACGTTTGAAAGAGACGCTGCGTTCCCAGCAGCGCATAGTGCAACATCCCTGTTTAGGCATATCCGTCGCCTCACGAATAGTGACAATAGACGCCACGTCAGCATCTGACTGTGCGCTGACAGACATGGCGCTGAAATCTCTCCGAAGCCTTCCCATTTTTTCTACGAAGCAAGGCACTGCGCATTCGTAAATAGTCGCTATGCCCAACAGGCCATTGACAACGCTCAGGAGCCAGATCATCAGTGATGGCCTGGGGTGTTTCCGAGCCTTCGACACACCTCGCTACGTCCATGACTGCCACATCACCGGGGGTGGGCGTACCAGAGTGGAGAACCCCGCGTTCAACTGGGTCAACACCCTGCTGGGCAACGTCAAGAACGCTATCTCCGGAACTTACCATGCCATCCGCGGGCAGCATGCCCCACGCTACCTGGCCGAGTTCGAGTACCGGTTCAATCGGCGCTATGACCTCAAAGGCATGATCTTACGCTTTCTCACAGTGGCGGCGAGAACGCCGACGATGCCGTACCGCTTCCAGAAGTTGGCTAACTCCTACGCGTAATCAGCTAAACTTATGTGCGGTAACGTACAGAGATTGTCTTTTGGCCCCCTATATAATTCGGAAAAAGGCATGCTTTAACCCACTGATTTTATTCAGGTTACGCTAACACTATTGAGAGGAGGGATATCAATGCCAGGGTCTTGTAGTTTCCAGCAAAATGCTTTGCTTGGCTTACTGCCTGAAGAAGAACTGAATCGTCTTTGGCCTCATTTTGAGAGGGTGACACTGACACTAGGCCAGTCGCTGTGTGAATCCGGACAGCACATGAACCATGTCTACTTTCCGCTTGACTCCATCATCTCGCTGTTGTGCGTGATGGAGGATGGCGCCTCAACAGAAATTGCGGTGGTGGGCTATGAAGGCGTGGTAGGGATCTCGCTGTTCATGGGTGGCGAGACGACACCCAGCCGAGCCATCGTACAAAGTGCCGGGCAGGCATTACGTCTCAAAGGGGGTATGATCAAAGACGAGTTCTACCGCGCCGGGCCCATGCAGCGTTTGCTACTGCGTTACACCCAAGCCCTGCTGACGCAGATGGCACAGACGGCGGTATGCAATCGCCATCACAACCTCGACCAGCAGCTATGCCGCTGGTTGCTGCTCAGCATTGACCGTTTGCCGAGCAATGAACTGATCATGACCCAGGAGTTGATTGCCAACATGCTGGGGGTCCGCCGCGAAGGGGTCACAGAGTCGGCGGGTAAGCTGCAAAGGGCTGGGCTGATCTCCTACCACCGAGGTCGTATCAATGTGCTTGACCGGCCCGGATTAGAGGAGCGTGTCTGTGAGTGCTATTCGGTGGTCAAGGAAGAATACGACCGCCTACTCAACCACAATCACGTCATGTGAGTGACCGGAGACCACCGACCTATTAAAACCTTGATTGCCGAGTTGTGTACGCTAGCGTGCCGACGCCTAATTTATCCAGTGATAGTATGCAGATAGGCCCTTGAAGATTACTGATGGCCTATCTGCAGTCGACATCGAAATGAGACAGACCTTCATCATGCCGTTTGCCAGGTTCGTTCAAACGGAGAAGCACATGTCGGATATTTCGCCAGATATCAATACCAATAAACTCCTCACTGCACTACCCGACACCGAACGGGACGCTTTTTTGGCGGCCTGTGAACCAGTGGAACTTACCTTCGGCAACGTGCTGCTCCAGCCCGGCGATGCCATCACCCACGTCTATTTTCCGATAGACAGCTTCATTTCACTTATCGCTGTTATCGACGGTGATAACCACCTGGAAGTCGCGATGGCAGGCCGAGAAGGCATGTTCGGTATATCCCTTGTACTTGGCATCGAACAAGAACCGCTGCTCGCCTTGGTTCAAGGCGCGGGGGCAGCCCTACGCATCAATGCAGACAGCTTTCAACGGCTATTACGAGAAAGCCCCGTCTTGCATCATCGACTGCAGCGATATCTCTATGTGGTGATGAGTCAGCTGGCAAGAACCGCCGCCTGCAACCATTTCCACAAGATTGAGCCACGTCTTGCCCGCTGGCTCCTCATGACCCAGGATCGCGCGGGTACTCAACACTTGCAGCTGACCCATGAATTTCTGGCCATGATGCTTGGCGTCAGGCGCGCGGGGATCACGCTGGCAGCGACGGCCCTACAGGCGCGCGGCTTAATTCGTTATCACCGTGGCGAAATCAGAGTGCTTGACCGGGAGGGCCTGATCGAGGCGTCCTGCGCGTGCTATACCAAAGATCGTTTACTGTACAGCGACATGTTGCCAGCCTGGTAACGCCATGCACTGTTACTTTGCCGTCATGGATGCTAGTAGCTGCATTATTCGGGCAAGGTCTTCACTTTCCAGGCCACCCACCGCGGCCTGCAACGCCAGGCGGTCTAACGCATACTCCCCCAGCGTATCGATATAGTTGATGCGCTGATCATGAAGGCTAGCCCGGGCATCGAGCACATCGACGAGGTCGCGCAGCCCAAGCTGCTCACCGCGTTCAGCAGCCTCAAGAAAAAGCCGGCCAGATTCAATGGCTTGCTCCAACGCGTCTAAACGACGTACACCCCCGTTGAGCGAGCGAAGTCTTGTGCGCACTTCTTGCACGGCGAGGTTCTGCTCGTTGTCTACCGCAGCTTCACCCGCTTCGATACGCTTTTCACCTTGCCTAACGCTCGCGGTGGTGTAGCCGCCGCGATAGATCGGCATACTCAGTTTCACAGTCGCGGTGTAGTCTTCACTGGTGCGCAACCGATCGTCACTTTCGCGATCAGAGTAATTGAGGTTGAGGTTAAGCTCAGGGTAGTAGCCTGCACGACGGGTACTGGTATCAGCTTCGGTGGCGCTCTGTTCTTTACTAGCTCGCAGCACGTCTACATTCCCCCCCGTGCGCGCCAGCCAATCCTCCGGTTTACCCCATTCGCGCTGAAGCGCCACATCGGTCAGCTCCCCCACTGACAGACCGCCCATATCCGGCCGCATGCCGGTCAGACGTTCCAGTTCACTAAGCGAATTATCCAAATCGTTTTCAGCCTCCACTGCATCAGCCATCGCTTGGTCAGAGCGCGACTGCGCTTCGAGCAGGTCAACCCGGTCACCTACACCCAGGTCAAACGCTCGGCTTGCCTGGCGAACCTGCAGCACCAGAGATGCTTCCTGGGAGGTCAAAAGCCCCAAGCGCTGCGAAGCTAAATAGGCTTGCACGTAGGCTTCGGAAACACTTAAGGCCAAGTCGCGTTCGGCCACGGCAAGCTGAGCTTCTGCAGCGCTGATTTGCGCATCGGCTACATTTAACTCACGCCAGCGCTCCAGGCTGAAAAGCGTCTGTTGCAGCTCGAGTTGCCAGTACTGCTCATCGAATTCACCGGGACGCTGAGCGGGCTGATCAAGGCCAAAACCACCGGGGTCGGTTTGCACATTGGTCGAGTCTTGCCGCAGGTACCCACTGCTAGCACTAATTTGCGGCAATAGCTGAGCGCGCGCCATAGGGCGCTCTTCTCGGGTAGCCTCTAGCTCATAGCGTTGGCGCCTTAGCTCAGCGTCGTGGTCTAGTGCGCGAGCAAAGAGCGCCGGCAGGGAAGGCAGGCGAACCTGCTCATTAGCGGTGGTATCGAGGGCTTCATACTCTGCCATTGCCTGACCGGCAGCGGGAACATCGTTTTGACCGTAAAGCGGGGAGGTCGCGGCCATTGCCAGCCCCAGAGGGACAAGGCAGCACCATGCGCGTGTCATGCGTTGCATTAGTCCTCCTGGATGGCGCGCGCCAGCATATCGGTAATCGGTTTCGCTATGTAGCTTGCGAAAGTGCGCTCGCCCGTACGGATCATTACTTCGGCGGGCATGCCGGAAAGAAGCTGCATTTGCTCGGTCATATCTTCACGTCCCTGTTCCGTTACACGCACCCTTGCCCGGTAGTAATTATCCCCGGTCGCTTCGTCTTCAAACGTATCAGCACTAACATGAATCACTTCACCGTCGATTTCACTGGTCAGACGCTGGTTAAAAGCACTAAAGCGAATCTCTGCGAATTGACCCACAAAGATGTTATCGATGTCGCGGGTGGGAATACGCGCCGCTACAACGAAACCAGCGTTTGAAGGCACAATATCCATGATGTTGTCGCCACTTCGAATCACCGCGCCTTCGGTGTGAATTTGCAAACCCACGACGGTACCCGACACCGGCGCCTTGATCACGGTGCGCTCGACCTGATCGTTTAGCGAGACCATTTTCTCCTCGGCCTCGGCAATTAATAACTGTGCCTCGCGTAGCTGCTCGCCGACTTCTTTCTGGAATTCTTGCTGCTGAATTTCGCGCTCCAAACGATTCTCGCTGATCTGCGATTTCAGCTGGGCGATGTTGGAGCGAAATTCCGAGCTACTGCCCTCATACTCCAATACCTGACGCTCAAGCTCCCGTATTCGCTGATTGTCGCCCAGCCCCTCCTCGTAAAGCGCGCGAAAGTCTTCCGTTTCAGAGCGTAATGATGTGACGCGCTGTGCATTTACCTGAATGCGCTCTTCCAGACCACTAATCTGCTCGCGCATCTGCACGATCTGCTCATCCAGCGCTTCCAGCGTGCTTTCCTGTGATTGTTTGCGGGCCAAAAAGAGGCTTTGCTGTACGGCAACTACTTGCTGAATACGTTGACTATCAATATCTTGCAGCTCTTCAGGAACGTTCATCATTTCTGCCCCCTCTTGTTCGGCCAGCAACCGCGCCTCTATCGCTCGGTTGATGAGGTACTGCGAGCGGGCAATTGCTAACTGCGAGCGAACCTGAGTATCGCTGAGTTCCACAAGCGTATCACCGGCTTCTACTTTGTCGCCGTCTTCAACGTGTATGTCTTCGACAATACCGCCTTCCAGATGCTGCACCGTGCGCTTGAACGACTCGCTAGAAACACTGCCCGGCGCCACCACGGCAATCGCAAGCGACGCCGTTGTCGCCCAGGTACCGAAGCCGCCAAAAGCAATCAACAAAATGACAAAACCCAGCTTACGGTAGCCCTTTTCGCTGGTTGGAAGCCTTTCTTGCGCTTCACCTTCCAACATGGCGGGCTCTTGAGGGGACGTGTCGGCCTCTGATTTAACTGGGGAATTTTGTGTATCCGCATGATGGTCATCGCTCATGGCTTGTTAACCTCCCCACCGGCACTGGTCGATAGTCGTGTCGTGTTTTGGCCGACGTGAGAGCGTGTTTTTTTGTCAAACTGGGCGAATACATCGTCCCGCGTGCTAAACATGCTGACCTGGCCTTCTTTCATTACCAGCAGCTTATCCATATGCTTGAGAACGCTGGTGCGATGGCTAATCACAAAGAGCGTGGCGCCTTCGACTTTGAGCTGTTGAATGGCTTCCGCCAGCGCATATTCACCAGCACTATCCAGATTGGCGTTGGGTTCATCCAGCACGACGAGTACGGGATTACCATATAGCGCACGGGCAAGCCCAATGCGTTGGCGCTGCCCCCCTGAAAGCACACCACTGGTGGATGAAATCACGGTGTCGTAGCCGTTGGTCAACTCCAGCACCATGTCGTGAACACCAGCCTTTTTCGCCGCCGCGACGACCTTCTGCGGTTCCACCTCGCCAAAGCGGGCAATGTTTTCGCTGACAGAACCATCAAAGAGCTCAATATCTTGCGGCAAGTAGCCAATGCATGGGCCTATCTCGTCACGGTTATACTGAGTGATTAACCCGCCATCCAGGCGCACTTCGCCCACTTGTGATGGCCAGACACCCAAGAGCACGCGAGCCAGCGTGGTTTTACCCGCCGCACTAGGCCCGATAATGCCGATGTGTTCGCCTTGGGCCACGACGAAATTGATCCCGCGGATTGTGGCCATACGCGACCCTGGAGGTGCGGCTGCCAGGCCTTCAACACTGATATTGCCCTGCGGAGATGGCAGCGACATCCGCTTCTCTTCAGCAGGAATCTGGGTAAGCAGTTCATTTAAACGGTCATACGCGCCACGGGCGCTGACAAAGCCTTTCCAGCCACCAATCATCTGGTCAATCGGCGCCAGTGCTCGACCCATAATGATAGACCCCGCAATCATCATGCCTGGGGTCATATCGCCTTGCAGCACCAGGTACGCCCCCAACCCCAAGATCAATGATTGGAACAATAGGCGAAGCATTTTTGAGGTATTGGTGATCGCCCCCGCGCGGTCACTTGCTTGTGACTGTTTCGCCAGAAATTGATGATGACGCTTGGACCAGCGCCCCATGATGCCCGGCAACATTCCCATGGCCTGCAGCACTTCAGCGTTGCGCAGGTTAGCGCTAGCGAGGTTTTGCGCCTGAATATGCTCGTTATTGGCTTCAGCTAACAGTTTTTTCGTTGCTTTCTCATTGGCAATGGCAAGCACCAGTAAAATAATGCCGGCGCAAGTGGCAAAGATACCCAGCCAAGGATGAAACAAAAAAAGCACGCCGAGATAAACCGGTACCCAGGGGGCATCAAAAAACGCAAACAGGCCGTTGCCGGTTAAAAACTGACGGAGATTGGTCAGATCGCTCAACGGCTGCGCGCTTTGTCCATCTTGCGTTACTAAGCTGCGGCTGAACATCGCACTATAAAGGCGTTTGTTAATGGTGGTGTCGAGCCAGTTACCGATGCGAACCAGCATCCGCGAACGGACCAATTCCAGGCCTCCCATCACCACGAAAAGAAACACCAAAATCAGCGTTAACATAACAAGCGTATCAACGCTTTGGGTGCTAAGAACGCGGTCGTATACTTGGAGCATGTACATAGGTGGGACAAGCATCAACAGGTTGACGAACATGCTGAAAAAGCCCACCAGTACGAACGATCCCTTACAGGCTTTTAGCGCGCTCTGGAGATCCGTTGCTTCCTGTTGCTTTGCCATAAAATGGATACCGTTTAACAAAACCCAAGTAAAAAAATGTGTAACATTACTTAATAGCGCGGGTTCTGCTCCTAATGACGTGTTTCGAGGAATCCCTTCAATCGAGCCAAGGGCATGGGTTTTGCAAAATGAAAACCTTGGTAATGGGTGCATAGCTGACGGGAGAGATAGTCAACTTGAGCATGGGTCTCGACCCCCTCGGCCAGCAGTTCAAGCTCCATCGCTTGCGCCATGGCAATGACCCCTTGCACGATAGCGGCGTCACGATGGTCGCTGATGATGTCATTAATGAAGGACCGGTCGATCTTGACCTTACTCACGGGCAGGTGCTTGAGATAGCTGAGGCTCGAAAAGCCCGTCCCGAAGTCGTCGATGGCAAGCTGAAGACCTTCCCGGCGCAGGTCCCTCAGCGTCTCCATCGCCCACCCGGCACTCTCCATCAATATGCCTTCAGTGAGCTCGAGCTCGAGCAGCTCAGGCGCAAGGCCGCTTTTCTTGAGCACTTTGAGAAGGTCTTGCACGAAGTCGGTGCGCTGAAACTGCATTGGCGAGATATTAACCGCCATGGTGAGCTTGCCCTTGCCCAGCGCATTGAGCTCTTGGGCATCTTGGCAGGCAGTAGCGAGCACCCAGTCGCTGATCGGAATGATCTGGCCGGTACTCTCGGCAAGACCAATAAATTCAGCAGGTGATACGTAGCCCCGCTGTGGATGTTGCCAACGGATCAATGCCTCAACGCCGGTAACCCGCCCGCTCGGACCATGAATCTGGGGCTGGTAATGAAGCTCGAACTGCTCGCTATCGATGGCTTTTTGAAGATCTCGACGCAGGGAAACACTTTCTCTTGCCTTTACGCCGAGCTCCTGGCGATACCAGTAAATGGCATTGTGTCCCTGGTGCTTGGCCCGATACATCGCCATGTCGGCACGCTGCACAAGAATCATCGCCGAGGCGAGACCCCCCTCTTTTATAGCGATACCGATGCTTGCGGTGATACGCAGGTCATTTTGGTTGATACGATAGGGTTGGGCGATAATAGCCAGAATCTCATTGGCCATGGATTGCACTGCTGCTCTATCTTTGCAGGCTGGCATTACCACCACGAACTCGTCTGCACCGAAGCGGGCCACGCTGTTCTTTGGCCCGACCTGTTGCAAAAGACGACTTGCCACTTGTTTGAGCAGCTTGTCACCAATCCAATGACCGAGGGTATCGTTGATCGGCTTAAAGCTATCGAGATCGATAAATAACACCCCCAGACATCCGCCACTCGATGTATCAAGGTTGGCGCTTTCCAGGTGCTGTTCCAGTAAGGCGCGGTTAGCCAGTCCGGTCAACTGGTCATGCGTGGCGCTGTAGGCCAGGCGCTCCTCATTGTCGCGCTGGATAGTGATATCGTGCAGTACACCAATGAAGTGCGTGGCCTGCCCCTGTTCGTCAAGCACCGGCGACACACTCAGCCCGTTCCAGAAGGACGTGCCGTCCTTGCGGTAATTACGAAGTACCACCTGGGTTTTTTGACAGCCACGAATGGCGGTACGCAGCGTTGCAATAGTGTCCGGGTCGGTGCCCGGGCCCTGAAGAAAGTGGCAGTTGTGCCCTATGAATTCCTCGCGACGGTAGCCCGTTAGACACTCAAACGCAGGATTGGCAAAAATGATCGGCTGATTCTCTTGGCGTGCATCGGTGATAATGACGCCGTTGATGCTCGCCGCGATGCTGCGCTCGAGGATATGAAGCTGCTGCTCAGTGTCTTTGCGCCGACTGATGTCGCGGAGATACACCGCGAGCCCTTCGCAGGAAGGGTAAGCATTGACCTCGAACCAGCGTCCAGGATGGGAGTCGCTTACTTCGAATGAGACGCTGACGTCTTCAGCCAGCGCGCGCCGGCATTGCCGCTCGAACTGAGGACCAAGCCTTCCGGAAAAGGCATCAAAGAGACTCACACCCTCAAGCTTACTGAGGTCGCGTTCAAGCAGGCGCTCCGCTTCAGGATTGAGGTAGGTGAAGCCCCACTCGGGGTCTAATGTGACGAAGACGTCGGTAATGCTATCCAGGGTGGTGATAAGGCGCCCGGCCAGGCGGTCGACCTCCTGGCGAAGGCGCATGTGGTGGGTGATATCCCGAGCCACCATATGAATTAAACTTTCTTCGCATAGGGCGGCCTTGACCTCTATCCAGTGCAGATGGCCCCAGGAATCCTCGACCCGCAAGACCAGCTCTTGTATCGGGCACTGCTGATCCAGGCGTATTAGCGCCTTCTTGACCAAGGAACAGTCTTCGGCTATCACCAGATAGGTATAGGACTTGCCTTTCAGGGTTTCGAGTTCATAGCCCAGAAAGCGCTTGAAGGCAGGATTGACCTGCAGGAAGTTTCCAGCCCGATCCACCCAGGCAAACAGGTCAAGAGACAACGTAAAAAAGGGATCCTGCTCGAGCAGTCGGTCTGAAATTTTCATTGCACCTCATCGAACAGAAAAGAGGCATTTACCATTGAGCGCATCTCTCGGCGCCAAGGCAGAATGCAGAGCGTGCGTGAGTCCTTGTCCCATGTAAGGCAAGAATAATGGTGGATGGACGCTCTTTCAGTGCGTTGAGCAACACAGCGTTTGCAACTGGTTCCAGGCCTTGATGACCCAGAAGGGGAACGGCTGTGAAAATGCCGTCATCCCGCCTCATTCACGAGGGCTCTGATCGGCTCTGCATCGGCATCAGGACCCCTTGCTCAGGGGCTGAGGGAAATACCGCTATACGAGTGTCGCATCGTACAGTCGCCCCTGGTTGTTCCAAGTGAAGTGGCGGCCCCGTTCCTGCTTCAGCTGAGCGCCTGGTCCAACTTTCGGGGACCCGACATTTACCCACAAAAATGGGGGCACATTGTGCCCCCCGTTCTCTGCGGCTTGGATCAATTGCGTTCGTACTTGGGTGAGTTGCGCAGTGCTTCCTCTTCCATATCCGTGTAGAACACGGATTCCTCATCTTCCATGCTGTGCTCTATGTGATCCCACCCTAATCCAGTCTCCTGTCCACCGAGCCCCAAGAAGCCACTAGTCGTCACCACAACGCCGATGATACGGCCATCTTTGCCGATAACCAGATCCTGAACTTCGCCAATGTCCTCATCTGATTGGCGGTGCTTGACGTTACTTCCGATGACATCAGTTGCGTAGAACGCACTCGAGGGCTTAACGCCAAATTGTGGTTCGTTGGTATGATTACGCTGCTCACTGGCATTTTTGTTGTCAGTGCCTTGCATGCTGGAAGACTGCTTTTCGCCTGCCTGCATGTTGTTTTGGCTCTCAGCAATTGCGACCGTGCTCAGTGCAAAGGGCGAGGCGATAGCGGCGGTAAAAATCAATGTGGTTAGTTTCTTCATGGTTACTTACCCTCTCTTTCATGACAGTCTGCCGGACCCATAGAGGTCTATAGTGCAGTCCCTAATCTCGGGAATGCCGTTTTATAGTAGGCATAAGAAAACGATTCGTCGGTGCGTTAACAAACACATGGCCGCTATCGTTTTTCAGGCAGAGTTTGGTCAAAATCCTGTTTCGGGAAGGATCGAAGGCACCAACGAATTCGGTGGGGTCGAACCTTTCCAGGCTCAATGTATTATCAGTGTACGCAATCGCACATACACCTCACCATCTCTTGGCGCATCCTTGACCGTGCCCCCGAGCTTCCATGCACGCCCCCGCCGAAGGCCGCTTATCTCGGTAGGGCTTACTGGACCGGACAGGAGCCTGCAAATGGATACCCCACGGCAGAAAAACGACCTCAGCAGCGAGCCGCGCGCCCTCATGCGTGCTCTGGGAGACTACCGCACGCCACGCATCGCCCGGAGCGTCTTTGAGCTGCTGGTCACACTAATTCCTTTCGTCTTGCTCTGGACCCTCTCCTGGGCAGCGTTGGCCGCTGGCCACTGGCTTAGCCTGATACTCACCCTCCCCGCCGCAGGCTTTCTCGTGCGACTGTTCATGATTCAGCATGACTGCAGCCATGGTGCCTTCTTCCCCTCAAGGCGAGCCAATGATTGGGTCGGACGAGCGATCGGCGTGCTGACCCTGACCCCTTTCGACTTCTGGCGCCATACTCACAGGCACCATCATGCCCATTCCGGCAACCTCGACCGCCCGCGTATCGGTGGCATCGACACCCTGACGGTCGAGGAATTTTGCGCTCTGCCTCGCAAAGAGAGGCTGCGTTATCGCCTCTACCGTCATCCCTTCGTTCTCTTCGTTCTCGGTCCTGCGTACCTGTTTCTGCTAGACAATCGGTTGCCAGTAGGCTTCATGCGTGCAGGCTGGATGCCTTGGCTGAGTACCATGGCGACCAACGCGGCAATCCTAGTCCTCGTTCCCGCTATGATGTGGCTGGTGGGCATCGGTTCCTTCCTGCTCGTGCAACTGCCAATCACGCTGCTCGCCGGAACAATCGGTGTCTGGCTCTTCTATGTTCAGCACCAGTTCGAAAACACCTTTTGGGAGCACGACCCTGACTGGACCTTCCAGAAGGCAGCGCTGTACGGTAGCTCGCATTATGACCTGCCCCGCATCTTACGCTGGTTCTCCGCTAACATCGGGGTGCACCATGTCCACCACCTATGCAGCCGCATTCCCTTCTACCGCCTGCCTGATGTGCTACGCGATCATCCCGAACTGCGTGGCATCGGCCGCCTCACCCTATGGCAAAGCCTCGCATCTGTGCGCCTGGCCCTGTGGGATGAGAAGAAGCACCGCCTGGTGAGCTTCAGGGAGGCAAATGTCTAACCGACCTTCGGGATCATGCAGGATCATAAGAATGACTAAGCCTGTCAGGATTGTGCATTCGGCATCCATCGGAAAGGGCCTACTCTGCGATCGTGATCAGCGCCATGCGTGAGAGCCTTTTGGCAGGCACGCTGAAGTGGCCCCCATCTTTTGGACCACCTGACAGGTCATCTAAGCTCGGATCGGGTCATCATCGGCGTCAGGCCGCCTTGTTCAGTGGTTGAGGGAATCCCGTTCATCGAGTGTCGCATCACCCAATCCCTGGTGAGGCCGCTCCTGGTTGTACCAGATGACGTAGTGGCCAAGCTCATGCTTCAGCTGAGTGGTGCTGCCTTCATGGCCTTTCATCTGGATTATTCAGCGTGCGTTTCAGACTCGTCTTGATTTCTCCCCAGATAGCAACGAAAAATGCCGTCAAGGGAACCGCGAGTATCAGGCCAATAATACCGCCCAAGGCCGTCCCCCAGAAGAACAGGGAAATAACCACGAGTGCGGGATGAAGGCCTGAGCGATTGGCCATGACATTCGGTGTCAGCAACAAGCTTTCCACCAATTGCACCGCTGCAAACACCAGCCCGGCCAGGACCAATAACTCAACGCCGCCATCCGGCTGTAGATAGGCCATGGGCAGGATCACCAGCAGGCCGATGAGGGTGCCTAGGAAGGGGACGATGTTCAGCAGTCCCAGCACCAGTCCGGCAAGCACGCTAAAATTCAGGCCGATCAGTGTGAAACTCATGGCATACAAAATGCCCATACACACGGCGATGATCAGCTGGCCTTGAAAGAAGGCTGATACATACCCGATGAACACATCCATGAAGTACAGCACTTTCTTCTGAGTGGCCTCGTGGAAAATGGATAGCAGTTCGGATGCCTGCCCTCGGAGCAATTCCCCGGAAAGCAGGGTGAAAAACAGGAACAGGGGCACGAAACTGATAGCCGCCAATCGCCCCAGATAGGACATGATAGCCGTGCTCGGATTTTTCACGCCTAGTAATACTGATTCGGATTCCTCGCCACCGCTGCTCTCCATGCTGGTGGAAATCATGGAGCTAAGCCCTGGGAAGTGAGCGGAGAAATGAGCCTGGAAGCTTGCCAGTGCATCGGGCAGAACGGTCATCAACTGGACGACCTGGCTGACAAGGATGGGGACAAGCAGGAAAATCAGGCCACCAATGCCCACGAAGAAGACCACCAGCAGAAGAATGATGGCCAGCAAGCGGGGAAAGCGAAGCCGGCTCTCGAGAAATTCCATCACTGGATAAAGTACCAGTGCTAGAATTCCGGCCAGCGACAGCGACAGGAGAAGATTGTAGAACGCATTCAGTATCCAACCGAATGACCACCCAATAATTCCTATCAGCGCTGCCAGTACAACCAGGCACAACAGAACCGCTGTGTAACGAAACAAGCGAAGCTGGACCGCATTGAACAGTTGTTTATCCGGATCTATTTCCGCTGGATTCTGACCGGCAACCTTCGACCCGCTAACCAAGGAGTCCTGTCTGTTGTCAGGCATTGCTAATTCCTGCATTAGTTGCTCGCGAATTCACCAAACAGCAGCAGTCCAACCCCGGGACTGTTAGGGAAATCGTGTTCGGAGCCGAATCGTTCATCGTGAGCCTCTTGCTGGCCTCACCGAGTGGACGACCATGACTGGTCGCCCATTCTGTTGTCTACTCAGTGAGATTCCAGTCAGTGATGTGCATCGTGATCCTCAGGATCATCGCTGCTCTCAGGTGTCGGCTACTGAAGCTTTTGGCGTTGTTCATCGGTCATGAGGTCATGCATGGTATTTCGCATGCGCACCATTTCGGCCATCATTTCACCGTGAAGCTCGGCTAGCTTGCTATGCAAGGCTTTGACCTGCTCTGGGTCGGGGCGCTCGCCATGCATTTCCGCCATCAGGTCATCGCGCAGATTCATCAGGCGTCCCATACGCTCGAACTGGGTCGGGCGGTGCTCTTGCATCAGCTCTCGCATCTCATCCCGCTGTTCCGGGTCGAGCATCTCTTGCATCATGCCCATACCAGTGCCACCCATCATTGGGCAGGGCATCTCGCCGCCGCCCATCATGCTGGGCCCCATGCCACCTTGGCCGTTGTGACCACGCATCATATCGCTCCCTTGACCGGGCTGGCTTTCCGACATGCCTTGGGCAAGGGCTACGCCGGTACCACTGGCACCGAGTGCCAGGGCGAGCCCAAAGACGAGAGTATGTTTGCGAATATCCATGATCATTCCCCTTAAGCAATAGGCCCTATATAGGATCTAGATATTTAAGGCCTATGTATCAAAATTCTTTGGCTGAAGTATTGAGACCGCTCCCTTCAAGTTCCGACATTCTGTCAAACACTAAACGTTACTTGTCATGCGTGCCGGTCGCCTTCTTGCTCTTGTCGGTCTGACGCTGGCCTTTCTGTTGATGACCGCCAGCTTCTTCCTTACCCTTCTGAAGGCTATCTTCGACTTGCTTTTGGCCCTTCTCAAGTTTTTCCTTGAACTGCTTCTGGCCTTTCTCCATGTTTTCCTCGAGCTGCTTGCTGCCCGACTGCATATTCTCCGAGGTCAATTGCTCAGTCCCCTTAAGGTATTCTTGGCTCAAAGAGCGGATCTTGTCAGTATCTTCCTTCAACCGCTCACTCATTTCCCGAACGGCCTTTTGCTGCTCCTCGATCACCTGACGAAGACTTTCGGAATCCTTGACCTCGAGCCAGGAGCGGGATTGCGCTAAACTGGTGTCTGCAAAGGCACGAACGGCATCGAACTGAGCCGAGAACAGTTGTTCAAAGTAATCCGTGGTCAGTGCCCCGTAGGCGCGCACCGGCTCCAGAACGGCCTTGTCGAACTGCTCCGTGGCTTGCTCGGTGGATTGATCACTAGATTGATCAGTAGACTGATTGCTATCTGATTTTGCCTTTTCGGTGCTCATTTAACTTCTCCTTGCCTTGTAACAGATTAAGTGACCTTATTACTTAAAGTGAGATTAACGACTCAAGTAAAAATTCACTCTTCAGAAAGTAAACCTTCAAAAGACGCGATGCTGCTTTCGCCTGATGATGTAGAAGCCCCAACCCTCAATGAATATATGTGATTCCTAGTCGGTCCGGCACTTTCAACTACACCCTATGAAGTGTAAGCCGTGTTGGGGAATTTTTCCGTGCGGCAGCACACCCTAATGCCTCACCAAATTGTCGCGCCTGGCTTTTCGGCCTTTCTTTCTTCTGGTCGCGTGGCTCCCCCCTTCAAGTTGAGTTCTTCGGTCGCATGACCGAAACCTGTGTGGCCTGTCACAGCACCTACGTGACAGACCGTTTTGAGGGACTGGAAGCTTCAAATGTCCCGGCAGAGGGGCGCCGACCACCGCCCACGCGCGATGCCGCCAAGGCCCCGGCCACGCACCAAGTGTTTCCACAGAGCCTCGGAAACCAGGGGCTTGATCTGCCCAGCCATCACCAGCCCCCAGCAGCTAGGGCAGCGGAGAGGGCAACGGCCAGGATGGCTTCAGCAATTGCATGGGCGGGCTCCTCGGGGAATGGTCTATTCAGCGGCCAGCCGGATAGCCGTCCATCAAGCGTGGCGCGCAGCGGGCATACAGGATGCGCCCCTCGTCAACCCCGGATCTCGGCGATGACCTCATCGGTTTCCTCGCTCATTCCTGTCTCTTGGAAGCCGAGACTAGCGTAGAAGTCCCGGGCGACCTGGTTGGTAGACACATAGCAGATCGCGATTCTCTCGAAGGGGCCCTGTGCCTTGATCTCGTCCAGCACACACTGCATGGCGCTGTGCCCGATGCCTCTTCCCTGATGGCGTCGATCGACCATGAGACGGAAGATGTTGTAGACCGGCGGCCGTTCGTTGTGGTGAAAGGATTCGTACATGAGAAAGCCGACCACTTCGCCGCCCCAATAGATGGCGCGAGGCTGATAGGTCGGATGGAAGCTCGATTCGGCAATGGAGTACAGGTTGTCAGCGACATAGTCACGCTGTGATGCCGCTACCTCCAGGGCAATGACAGCCTCGA
Source organism: Halomonas salinarum (assembly GCF_012062845.1). Lineage (GTDB taxonomy): Bacteria > Pseudomonadota > Gammaproteobacteria > Pseudomonadales > Halomonadaceae > Onishia > Onishia salinarum. The sequence goes on along the minus strand of NZ_WWNB01000025.1, from coordinate 5,315 downwards.
AGTTCTCGCGGGTGATGCTCTTCAGTGTTACGCCCATCCCATGCTCCTCCCCTTTGGGTATTTCACCCAGCCACGGGCTGCCGATCTGCACGGTCACCTCGTCCTCACACAGGATCACCCAACATACACGGCCGGGTAGCTGTGTCGGATGCTGAACCGCAAGGGACGGCCACTCGGTACCTGGGCACGCGATGTCCATAACTGGATCGTGCTCGAGTGCCAAGGCAAACGGTGAGGCTATTTAGCTCATGTAGTGCATTATTGCCCATCCTGACCGGCGCGGGGTGGAGCAACCGAAGCATCCGATTCGGTGACGAAGGCACCGCGATGGAAGTCCGCCGCGGCCTCGACTTCGGCGATGCCACGCTGGCCAGGTTCCGCCGGCACATTGCCAGCCAGCACCTGAAGCACCGTCCTGACACCGCGTGACAGCGAGATCAGGTTGTAGCCGCCTTCCAGTACGAAGACCAGCCTTCCCCCGCATTGCTGGCGTGCCAGGCTCTGCAGGATGCCGGTCATGGCGGCAAAACCGTCATAGGAAACATTCAGCGCCAGGTCATGGGTGTGGGGATCGAAGCCTGTCGAAACCAAGATCAGGTCGGGGCGGAACCACTGGGCCGCAGGCACCAGGATCTCGCGGAAGGCCTTGAGATAGGCAGCGTCGTCGGCATCGGCAGGCAAGGGAACATTGACATTGGTGCCATCCCCGAGGCCCACCCCGACTTCCGCGAGACTCCCTGTGCCGGGATAGAAGGGAGAGGCACGGTGGATATCGAAGAACAACACATCCGGATCGGCCCAGAAGATGTCCTGGGTACCGTTCCCATGATGGGCATCCCAATCGACGATCATGATTCGGTGGCAGCCCAGCGCCGCCTGGGCATGGGCGGCCGCCACCGCCACGTTGTTGAACAGGCAGAAGCCACGGGCGCGCACCGGTTCGGCGTGGTGACCGGGGGGTCTTACCAGCGCGAAGCTGCTCTCGGCCCTCCCCTCTACCACCGCCTCGACGGCGGCGATCGCCGTGCCGGCGGCCACCTCGGCGGCATCGACGCTCCCGGGGGAGACGGCCGTAGTATCGTCGTCCAGCCAGGCGCTCTCTCCGCGCAGTTGGTAAATGCTGTCCAGGTAAGAGTTGGTGTGGACGCGCCCCAACTGCTCCCGCGTCGCTGCCATGCCCGATTCGAATGTCATGCCGGGAACCGGCTCGAGTTCCAGAAGGTGCCGGATAGCGGTGAGCCTGGCGGGATGTTCCGGATATTTCCAGGGAACGCCCAGTTCCACCAACAGTGAACGGATACGAACGTCCATGCGACCCGGCAGGAAAGGCACCTCGATATCCGGCTCATGGGCCAGCATTCGCTCGTCGTAGAAGACAATCACGCTGTTCTCGTCGGCCACAATGCAAACTCCATGGGTGTGAAGTGAAAAAATGATTTAGGGCACATGCCTGGCTACAGCATAGATGGGTAATGCTATGGGGAACGGGTGTCGATGAACTCAATAGGTGGCCAGGCACACCGGCAGGCTCTTGCGCAGCGAACGAGGGGTGATGCCCCGGTCGTCGATTGGCTCACACCAAGAGGCCACCGATCAGGGATCGGCGACCTGGGTATCTTGCGTAAGCTGCCCGCGTGCTCATAGATTTCTTGGCCTTGGTCGCACCGAGCTGGGCATTGAACATGTACTGCTCCTCGGCGTCGCCTTTGGTGGCAAGGCGGACGACGATCGGCAAGGCCTAGCGGTATTCTTGCTGCTCATGGCTTCCCAGCTTGTCGGTGTAGGTATCATCGGCACTGGTCAGCGCGATGTAACTGAACAGAAAGCGCAGGAACACGAATTCCTCGAGGATGGTTGTGAGGGCGTCTCCAGCGGGATGGTATGTCTCCGGCCGCCAGCCCCTCAGCTTCCGATGCCTTGCCGATCCGCTCGTTCCTCGCTTGCCTCAACGAAGACCGAGAAAGGAGAGAACCACCAGAACGATGACGATGGCGCCGACGATATAGACGATGTTGTTCATTGAGTAATCCTCTCTGGCGTATGATCCTGTGTGAAGATGCTACAGGATGGCTCGTGTCATGATGGCGTCGCCGTCCGTGCGACGCGTGGTGCAACTCCCTGTACAAGCAGTCCCCTTGCCTCACCCACGTTGATGATAGGCGATTGGCGCCCCACCATCTGTGCGCTGGCGTACAGTGTGCATCGCATCCGATGCCTAGCGGAACGCCCGGCCCTCCACTAGACGTCGAGAAGTTGCTGTTCATGCCGGTCCCGATCATCGCTTAAAGAGGCGCTAGCACGCCATGGGCCGCCGGAGATATTCAACACTGACCAAGGCTGCCAGTTCACCAGCCAGGCCTTCACTAGGCGCTGGAGACCCATGATGTCCGGATCAGCATGGACGGCAAGGGCTGTTGCCAGGACAACATCTTCGTGGAACGGCTCTGGCGCAGCGTGATGTACGAGTGCGTCTACCTGAAGGCCTTCGAAGATGGCGCTCACCAGCGAAAGGAGATGAAGCGTTACTTCACTGGATTCAACAAGGAGCGGCCCCATCAGGGCGGGGAGCAGTCAGTGCGCCGGGCACGGCGCACATCTATAGGGTGAAAGTCCCGAGCAGTGAAGTTGGGAGTAGCTGTTAGCCAACACGGCAAGGGTGTCCATCGCAAGGTGGAATCTGAAGGAAGCCTGCGGCAAACCGCCGAGCCGAGGAACACGAATCTCATAGGTGGCGGGCTACGAAGAGTGAGTGTGCTGAAGAACACAAAGCTCATCCCAACACGGCAGCGCAGCACGTATATGAGGCGGCCACATGGCGGGAAAGATGTGCGTCTTACCCCGGGAGGTCCCTCACGACCGCCGGTGCCAAGCCAACCACTCAGCGGGAGGTGAGGCAAGGGCCGGTCAGGACGGTTCACATTCCGAAAGGGAAAGGGAACTACCGCATGCTGGGAATCCCCAACGTGTTGGACCGTCTGATCCAGCAAGCCATTCATCAAGTGCTCAGCCCGCACTACGAGAAGGATTTCTCACCTTCAAGCTACGGCTTCAGACCAGGCAGGAACGCCTGGCAGGCGATTGAGCAGGCCCATGGCTACGTCAAGCAGGGCCATAACATCGTGGTCGACATCGACTTGGAGAAGTTCTTCGACCAGGTCAACCACGACATCCTGATGGCCAGGCTGGCAAAGAGGATTCTCGACAAGCGTTTGCTTGGCCTGATCCGCCGCTACCTACAATCTGGGATGATGATGGGTGGTCTCGTCAGCCAACGCGAGAAAGGCACACCCCAGGGGTCTCCCCTGAGTCCCTTGCTCAGCAATATCCTGCTCGATGACCTCGACAAGGAACTGGACGCCAGAGGCCATCGGTTCTGCCGATATGCCGATGACTGCCAAGTCTACGTCAAGAGTCGTCGAGCGGGTCGCCGGGTCAAGGAAAGCATGACGGCCTTTCTGGAGACACGGCTGAAACTCCCGGTGAATCGGGATAAGAGTCGTGTCGTGGCCGCCTCGCGCAGCAGTTTTCTGGGATACGGCTTTCTTGGAATGGCCACCCCCCGGATTCGGTGCAGCACAGAGACGGTCAAGCGTTTTAAGAGACGGGTCAGGCAACTGACCCGAGGGCATGATCGAGATCAAGCTGGCTCGCCTCGACAAGAACCTTCGAGGCTGGACGAGCTACTTTCGGCTGGCGGAGACGCGCCGGATGTTCGCCGACCTCGACAGCTGGATCCGAAGCCGTCTACGGATGTGCCTGATGAAGCAGTGGTTCAAGCCGCGAACCCGAGTGAGGAAGATGATTCAGCTCTGGCTTCCCGTGGAAGATGCCAGGGGGTACTGTCAGCCAAGCGCTGGTGGTTCCTGGCCCAGCTTCATCATACGCGGTTTGCGATGAACAACCGCTGGTGGCATGCCCGAGGCTTCCGTGGTGTGAGCTTCTACATGAAGCGGTTTGCAACACTTGACCAACCGCCGTGGTACGGATCCGTATGCCCGTATATGGAGTCCTCCCCGTTTGCAAGCATGAGGCACGGTCAGCGGTAGGTACGACTGCACACGTATATCCGGTCTCTCTGATGATGCCAGGGGCATCGGATACCGACAACCTCAGGCAATTTTCACTTGCTCGATATCCGTACCTGGTCGATTGTTCGACCTTATGCACTGCCGGAACGCCCCTAACGCTGATGATCTTGCCCAGCACCAGTGTCCACGATTGCTGGGTAAGATCAATAACATGCGTACACAGTTGGTTCTGGCCGCTCTGGAGATGACCTTAGGGCGCCGGCAGCCCAAGAGCAACGATCGAGGCAGCCAACTTAGGCTCAAGGAGTCGTCGCAACACTGGCTCAGTTCAGGGGCAAATTCCACTCCCAGCGATGAAGAGCCTATTTTGCCTTATGTCCTAGAACATCAGTTTCGCCTTTCTTTGATTGCTTGGCAGCTTTCTTCTCCTTTGCGGTTAAAAGCGGCTTCTTTTTACTATCTCTTTTTTTGTCCTGTCCTTTGCTCATTATCTTTACCTTTATTTACAACTGCATGAGCCTAAAATTAGTTTGGGCTCTGAGGCTTTTTACTAAGCATAGAAAGCTGAGATTTCGATGCGTGGAGACATTAGTATGGTCCTGATCACGAATAACTGAAAGCGTTTGTCATGTTTTTAGACCGTGGATTTTTGTTTGATTGTTAATTTATATATAAATTAGTAAGATGCGTTTTTTGTCGTAATTTCATGATCTATATTGAGAAAGTGTTTAAGTAGGCCGGCCTAGTACTACAGTCGTAACTACTGCCGTGATCGTTCATGAATTGCTAGGCTTTGTCTGAAAAGTCGACGAGCGAAGGCCAGACAAGGCAAAAATTGGCGAAAGAGCGGAGTTTACGGGGTGTAAATGAGCATCTTGAGCCGATTTTTAACGCCGTATGGGCGAGCGCAGTACTTTTCAGACATTGCCTAGTCGGGCTTGTTGCTGCCGACAGTGGCATTGCCAAGCCCGGTACTGGTGCTTTCGTCGCCAGTCCGACCAATGAAGCACATGGGACAAGGCTTGCTGCCCTTGCCATAGCCATCTCCCTATTAGTCGCCTGAGCTCGGAGAGTGTCCACTGGATCCTGCCGGCAACGGTTTTTTTTGCTGCTGGCTCGCTTGCCGAATCGCCATCAACAGGGCGTGGGCCAGCAGCGACAAGGTGATGTGGCGATGCCAACTGGCCCAGCACCTCACCTCGTACTCATCCAGGCCGCATTCCCCCTTCGCCGTCTGAAAACCCTGCTCGATTTTCCAGCGCTGACCCGCGACCCGAACCAGTGTCT
>NZ_WWNB01000024.1 GCF_012062845.1 Halomonas salinarum | reverse complement strand
AGGCGGCCAGGTCACGCGCACGCGGCTACCGGAACGAGGCCAACTTCATCGCCATGATCTACCTGATTGGTAGCCCCGTGGGCCGCCTGCTGGATCAGGCCAAATCCACATGAAACGTCGAAGAACCGATTGTTGCCTTGTCTATCCTTCGGTCGTCGACTTTTCAGACAAAGCCTAGCCATGCATGAACGATCACGGCAGTAGTTACGACTGTAGTACTAGGATTGCGTGCTGTCTGCCGCCGGCAGGCAGACCACGCTGTGGCCTTGCATGGGTTCGAGCGGCCCACTGAAGTGGCGGTTGAGCTCGGGCAGCAGCTCTCGCACGCAGCGCAGGAACAGCTCGGTGACCGGCGAAGGCGGCCGGTCCTTGGGGTAGACCGTGCACCAGGAACGTTTGAGCGGAAAGCCAGGCAGCTTCGGCGAAGCCAGCAGGCCGGAGGCGATTTCCAACTGCACGGAGAGTCGCGGCAATACCGCAACGCCCAGGTGCGCCATGATGCCCTGCTTGATCGCCTCGTTGGTGCCAAGCTCGATGGTATGCGGCAGCGATACCCGCTCTCTCGCGGCGAACTCTTCGAAGGCGGTACGCGTCCCGGAGCCGGGTTCGCGCATCAGCACATAGTGGCGGGCGAAGTCCTCGAGGCTTGGTTTCTCGGCCGTCAGCAACGGGTGACCGGGCCAGACCACCGGAATCATTTCATTATCGAGGATGGGCATGAAGGCCAGTTGGGCATCCTGAGGCACCATGCCCATGATCACCAGGTCATCGCGCCGCTCAGCCAGGCGCTCGAGGGCCTGGCTGCGGTTGCACACCCGCAAGCGGATGGTGACTTCCGGATAGCGGGCACGAAAGCGCGCCAGAATATGGGGGACGACATACTGAGCGGTGGAAACGGCCGCCAGGTTGAGCTCGCCACGAATGGTGCCGGCGATCTCGGATAGCTCCATCTGAAGACTTGAGACCTGGCCGAAGATCGAGGTCACCGAGGCGGCCAGCGCGTCGGCGGCAGGCAGTACATGGAGGGTCTTGCCGGCATACTTGAACAGCGGCTGCTCCAGTGCCTGCTCGAGCTGTCGGATCTGGGCGCTTACCGCGGGTTGGGTGAGGCCTAGCTGCTCGGCTGCTCGGGAGTACGACTGCTGGCGATACACGGCCTGAAAGACCTGCAACTGACGAAATGTCAGGCGATTGAGCAGACTGGGTCGAGTCATCGGTGTTCCCGCAAAAATCTAGCTATAAGTTATAGCTTATAGGTTGGCAAAAAAATATCAATTTTTCTATTGGTTCAACACCCGGTAGCGTGAAAAACGTCCTGCAGCGGGGTTGGCTGGATACCCGTGAGCCGCTGGAAAAGGAAGGCTGAATCATCGTCCTTCCGGGGGCTCTCGAGTGTTTCGCAGGCCCGCTCAGGACGCAACCCGCCACCCTGGAGATTCGAACCGTGTTCCAGAAGCTGTTGATTGCCAATCGCGGCGAGATCGCCGTGCGCATCGAGCGAGCCTGTGCTGAGCTTGGCATCCGCTCGGTGGCTATCTATACCGACCCCGACCGCTTTGCCCTGCACGTCAAACGCGCCGATGAGGCGTACCAGGTCGGCGATGATCCCCTCGAGGGCTATCTTGATCCACGCCGCCTTGTCGATCTTGCCCGTGAAACCGGCTGCGATGCCATCCACCCCGGCTACGGTTTTCTGTCCGAGAATGAGGAGTTTGCCCGCATCTGCAAAGATGCCGGTATCGCCTTCGTCGGCCCCAGCGCCGACGTGATCGCCCGTATGGGCGACAAGACAGCGGCCCGACGAGCGATGCGTGACGCGGGTGTGCCGGTCACCCCGGGGTCGGAGGGCAATCTCGACAACTGTGCCGACGCGTTGGCCGAGGCCGCGCGCATCGGTTATCCGGTCATGCTCAAGGCGACCTCTGGCGGCGGAGGTCGCGGCATCCGTCGCTGCGACAATGCCGAGCAACTCGAGCAGGCCTGGGGACGCGTGATATCCGAGGCCACCAAGGCGTTCGGCTCTGCTGATGTCTTTATCGAGAAATGCGTGGTCGATCCTCATCATATCGAGGTTCAGATCCTTGCCGATCAACATGGCAGCGTGATCCATCTCTTCGAGCGTGATTGCTCCATTCAGCGTCGAAATCAGAAACTGATCGAAATTGCCCCCAGCCCCCAGTTGACGCCTGAACAGCGCGCTTATGTCGGCGAACTCGGCGTGCGCGCGGCCAAGGCAGTGGGCTACGAAAACGCCGGCACCGTGGAGTTCCTGGTCAAGGGTAACGAGATCTACTTCATGGAGATGAACACCCGGGTACAGGTCGAGCACACCATTACCGAGGCCATCACCGGGGTCGATATCGTCCGCGAACAGCTGCGCATCGCCAGCGGCCACAAGTTGTCCTTTCGCCAGGAAGATATTCATCACCACGGCTATGCCGTCCAGTTTCGCATCAACGCCGAAGATCCCAAGAACGATTTCTTGCCGTCTTTCGGGCGTATCACCCGCTACTACGCCCCCGGCGGACCGGGGGTGCGTACCGATACCGCCATCTATACCGGCTACCAGATCCCCCCTTACTTCGACTCGCTGTGCCTGAAATTGGTGGTCTGGGGGCTGACCTGGGAAGAAACCCTCGACCGAGGCATCCGGGCGCTCAATGACATGCGCCTGCAAGGCGTCAAGACCACCGCCCCCTACTACGAAGAGATCCTGCGCCACGCAGACTTCCGTAACGGTCATTTCGATACCGGCTTCGTGCCGGCGCACCCTGAACTATTGCAGTACTCGGTCAAGCGCAACCCCGAAGAGGCGGCCCTGGTGATTGCCGCCGCCATTGCCGCCCACGCTGGCCTGTAAGGAGAACCCCATGACAAAGACAACAGCTTCCTCTGCCGCCGATGCCGTCAGTATCACCGATGTCGTGTTACGCGACGGTCATCAGTCGCTGATCGCCACCCGCCTGCGTACCGAAGACATGCTGCCGGTATGTCCTGCGCTGGATGCCATCGGCTTTCATTCTCTGGAAGTCTGGGGTGGGGCAACCTTCGATGCGTGTGTGCGCTTTCTCAAGGAAGATCCCTGGCAGCGACTGGTACAGCTAAAGCAAGCCTTGCCCAATACGCCGCTGCAGATGCTGCTGCGAGGCCAGAACCTGCTCGGCTACCGTCACTATGCCGACGACGTGGTGGAACGCTTCGTGGCCAAGTCGGCCGACAATGGCATCGATATCTTCCGCGTCTTCGATGCTCTCAATGACCTGCGTAACCTGGAAACGGCCATGCGTGCGGTCAAGGCCAGCGGCAAGCACGCTCAGGGCACGCTGTGTTATACGGTCAGTCCCGTCCACACCCTTGAGCGCTATGTGGCAGATGCTCATCGCCTGGTCGACATGGGAGCCGACTCCATCGCCATCAAGGACATGGCCGGCCTGCTGACGCCTTACGCGACCCAGGAACTGGTTGGGGCGCTCGTCGAGGCCGTCGAGGTGCCGGTGCATCTTCATGCCCACGCCACGTCCGGCCTGGCATCGCAGTGCCACCTCAAGGCCGTTGAAGCTGGCTGCCGCCATATCGATACCTGCAACTCGGCCTTTGCCGGGGGCACTAGTCATCCGTCCACCGAGGCGATGGTGGCGGCCTTCAAGGGCACATCCTTTGATACTGGCCTCGATCTGGAATCTATCAAGGCGGCGGGGGATCAGCTGCGTGAGGTGCGCAAGAAGTACGCCGGCTACGAGAGTGAATACACTCGCGAAGACGTGGCGGTGCAGATCAACCAAGTGCCCGGCGGCATGATGTCCAATCTGGCCAATCAGCTCAAGGAGCAGAATGCCCTGTCGAAGATCCGCGAGGTGTTCGACGAGATTCCACGGGTACGTGCCGACCTGGGTTACCCGCCGCTGGTCACTCCGACCTCACAGATCGTGGGCACACAGGCGGTGATGAACGTGCTCACCGGAAGCCGCTACAAATCGATCACCAACGAGGTCAAACGCTACTTGCTGGGAGGCTACGGTCAGCCACCAGCGGCGGTCGAGGAGGGGCTCAAGAAACGGGCGATCGGCAACCAGCAGGTCGAGGAAGGGCGTCCGGCCGATCAGCTGAGCCCCGAGATGACACGCCTGACCGCGGACATCGGTGAGCTCGCCGAGGGCGAAGAGGATGTGCTGACCTATGCCATGTTCCCGGATATAGGGCGTGACTATCTCCAGAGCCGTCGTGACGGCACTCTGGTGCCCGAGCCGATGCCGTCGTCGGTGGCGAGCGATGCACAGCGTCCGGTCACCGAGGCCACGCCGACCGAATTCGTGATCGATGTCCACGGCGAGTCCTACGAGGTGCAGATCACCGGCGTCGGTAGCGATATGAGTGGCAAGCGCCAGGTCTACCTGACCCTCGACGGCATGCCGGAGTCGGTGGTGTTCGAGGCTCGCGACAGCTATGACGCCGGGTCGGCCAGTGCGGGCGGTCGTGCCCGTGCGACCGGCAAGGGTCACGTGACCACGGCCATGCCGGGTAATATCGTCGATGTGCTGGTGGCCGTCGGTGACACGGTCGAGGCCGGTCAGGCGGTACTGATCAGCGAGGCCATGAAGATGGAGACCGAGGTGCATGCCCGCCAGGCCGGCAGCGTGGTAGCGATCCACGTGGCCAAGGGCGACCGCGTCACGCCGGGCGAGGTATTGATCGAGATCGAGTGAACCAAACTGGCCAGATGATGCTATCGACTGGAGCATCGTCAGGCAGCGTCTGGGAGAAAGCTTATGGGGCTTGGCTTATATAGAGGCAACGATTAGCGGAAAACGGCTAAGCGACTAGAGGGGGCAATGGCAATTGACCCTCTAGTCGAGGGCCAGTAACAAGCATACGGATCGTCAGTCAGTGACAGGAAGCCGGCTTTCGCGATAGGCTATATTGCATCGCAGCATGGCCTTGAACGGCCTGCATCCCACCGACTATCGGGAGAATTGTATGCTTGCTGCTTATAACGCCATGACGAACACGGCTTTATCGTTTTTCGATCCGCTGGGGTTCGGGCGTAGTGCCATGGATTATTGGCGCGATACCGTCGAACGCCAGGTGCTGTTTCTGGATGTAATGCGTGAACGAGGTAATCAGTACCTCGAGCATATGGAACAGACCAAACCCAATGTGCTGGGCTTCGAGTCTGAGTTGATCATGGACGGTCGCGATTTGCCGCGGCCGGTCAATTATGAACTGATGCGCATCCTTCCGCCGGCAGGCGTCGAGGTCGATCCGGACATGCGACCCTTCGTGGTCGTCGATCCTCGCGCGGGCCATGGCCCCGGCATCGGTGGCTTCAAGCCGGATAGTGAGCTGGGTGTGGCGCTGCGCGCCGGCCATCCCTGCTATTTCATTGGCTTTTTGCCGTTCCCGGTGCCGGGCCAGACGGTCGAAGATGTGGTGGACGCCGAGATTGCTTTCCTTTGGGAGGTCATCGCCCGCCATGATCATCTGTCCGAAAAGCCCATGGTTGTCGGCAACTGTCAGGCGGGTTGGCAAATCATGATGGCTGCGGCACTGGAGCCCGATTGCTTCGGTCCGATCCTGATTGCCGGGGCACCGCTGTCCTATTGGGCCGGCGAGCGCGGCAAGGCCCCCATGCGCTATGCCGGTGGCATGAACGGCGGCAGTTGGACCACAGCGCTTGCCGGTGATCTGGGCGCCGGGCTTTTCGATGGCGCTCTGCTCGTGCAGAACTTCGAGAAGCTCAATCCGGCCAATACGCTCTGGACCAAGCAGTACCGCCTGTATGCCAACGTCGACAGCGAAGCGGAACGCTATCTGCAGTTTGAGCGTTGGTGGGGCGGTCACGTGGTCCTCGGTGCCGAGGAAATCCAATATATCGTCGACAACCTGTTCGTGGGTAACAAGCTGAGTAATGCGCGGCTGACCACGCGGGATGGCCGTCGGATCGATCTGCGCAATGTGCGCTCACCCATCGTGGTGTTTTGCTCGAAGGGCGATGACATCACGCCGCCCCCACAGGCGCTTGGCTGGATCAGCGATCTGTATGGCGATGTCGACGATATCGTCGCCAACGGACAAACCATCGTCTACTGTCAGCACGATACGACGGGGCACCTGGGTATCTTTGTGTCGGGCAGCGTGTCGCGTAAGGAGCACGCCGAGTTCACCGCCAACATGGATTATATCGATGTGCTGCCACCGGGGCTTTACGAGACCACGGTGACGGAAAAGGCCTCGAGTGGTGCTGCCGAGGCGGTGCATGTAGATGGTGATTACCTGCTGGAGTTTTCTCCGCGGGGTATCGACGACATCAATGCGATCGTCCAGCCCCATGCCGAGGACGAGCGCCGTTTCGCAACCGTCGCACGGGTGTCCGAGATCAACCGGGGTATCTATCAGATGCTCGTGCAGCCTTGGTTGAAAGCCGTCATGACACCCGAGGCGGCGCGCTGGATCCGTCGTATGCATCCGATACGCCTGGGCTACAAGCTGTTCTCTGACCGCAATCCCTTGATGGTGCCGGTTCCGGTGCTTGCCGAGCGTATTCGCGCCGACCGGCATCAGGTCGGACCCGATAACGCCTTTCGCCAGATGGAGTTCACCCTGTCCGACCAGGTTGAATCTTCTCTCGAAGGCTATCAGCAGGTGCGTGACCAAGCGACAGAACGCCTCTTCCAGGAGCTCTATGGCCAGCCTTGGTTGCAGACCATGGTGGGCTTGGGTGTTGACGGAGAGCCGGTGAGGCGTCGTCCGGGCATCGAGCCCGAGCACCAGCGCTTCGTGGCCAACCGGAAGGCCGAGTTGCATGCGCGTGTTGACCAGGGCGGCCCGCACGCTGCCGTGATGCGCTCGCTGATTTTTGTGCTGGGCGGCGCGCCGTCCACTGACGAGCGCAACTTCAAGCGCCTTCGTGCGACTCGCGAAGAGCTCGGGCCAAACCTCAAGATTGAAGATTTCAAGGCCTTGGTGCGAGAGCAATTCTTCATTCTCAAGCTGGATCGGCATGAGGCACTGAATGCGCTTCCGGTCATGCTGGAAGGTGCCAGTAACCAGGAAATCGACGATCACCTGGAACATATCGAGCATGTTCTCGCTGCCAGTGGCGAGCCGGGCGAGCGAGCAGCCAAGCGCCTGGAGACGATTCGCCACTGCTTTGATCAAGCCCGTCCGGCGATGTCACCGACAAGCAATGGTACCCCCGAGACGTCTGGGGCCTCTGCTGACGCGCTTGATACTACGCGTGAGCAGCAAGACACGCCGGGACTGCCGGCTGATTCACAGCCTGAGCAAGAGCAGCCTGAGCAAGAGCCCAAGGCAACGCAGGTGGGTGATGCGGCGTCAGATGAAGCTCAACAGCTAGGCGAAGAGAAGGCTGAGACTCCGCTTGAAACGGGTGTCAGTGAACCTCAGGCCGAGCAGGATAAGGCCTCAGAGGCTTCTGCAGGTACTGATGCTTCCACTGCATCCGCTGATGCCCCCAAGGGGAGCGGTGAGGCCCCCAAGGGCAATAGAGCCCAGCGCCGTCGCGCCGCTCGCAAGTCCAAGGGGAATACACCGCCTTCCGGTGATGCCTGATTCTCTATCTGAGATGTTGATAACCTGAGACGCTGATAAAGCAGACCTCAAAAAAGCGCCGCCCCTAAGGGCGGCGCTTTTGTTTATGCTGACGCTGTCGCGTCTCCTGCGTCGTCGAACTGCCTCATGCCGTTAGACCCGCGCAGACACCCAACGCCCCGCATCGGGAATGCCGATCTCAAACTCTTCCCCCACATAGGGAGAGCTGATCAGGAAGTCGGCACTGGCCGCGTTGCAGGCCACGGGGATATTCCACAGCGCTGCCAGGCGCAGCAGTGCCTTGACGTCAGGATCATGGGGCATCGGCGCGAAGGGGTCCCAGAAGAAAATCAAGAGATCCAGGCGTTGTTCGGTGATGCGGGCGCCAATCTGTTGATCGCCGCCCAATGGGCCGCTCATCAGTCCCTCAACCTCAAGCCCCAATTCCTTGGAGACCCGAGTGGCGGTGGTGCCCGTGCCCACCAGTTGGTGAGTCGCCAGGGTATCCTGCCAGCGCCTTGCCCAGTCGAGTAGCTCACCTTTCTTGCCATCGTGAGCGATCAAGGCGATGCGTTTACGACCGGGCAGGGTGCGGGTCGTCTGCTGTCCAGGGCGTTGCTCACTCATGAATCATGTTCCTCGCTGGGCTGTGTCTACGATCGGTTAGCCGTTATTGGACCGACAGGATTTGCATGGTATTGGTGCCGCCATGAGCGTTCATGTGCTCGCCGCGGGTCAGGATGATGTAATCACCGCTCTCGGCGATGCCTCGATCAGTCAGTTCCTTGATGGTTGCCTCATTCAGATCACCGGGATTCATGTCCCCGGAGTTGAAGTAGAGAGACACCACACCGCGATATAGTGCCATACGCCGTTGGGCGATGGGGCTGTGGGCGAAGCCGATGATCGGCAGCCCCGAGCGAATGCGCGAAGCGATCAGCGGGGTATAGCCGGTGGCTGTCATGCAGGCAATGGCGGCCACCCCCTTGAGGTGGTTGGCGGCATACATCGCTGACAGCGCAACGGTCTCATCGGTCTTGCTGAAGCCTTCATGAATGCGGTGGCCGGATTCCTGAGCGCTGCGTTCGCGCTCTGCCCCCAGGCACAGGCGATTCATCGCCTCAATGGTTTCGACCGGGTAGTCGCCGGCGGCGGTTTCCGCCGAGAGCATGACCGCATCGGTGCCGTCGAGCACGGCATTGGCCACGTCGAAGACCTCGGCGCGTGTCGGCAGCGGCGACTCGATCATCGATTCCATCATCTGGGTCGCGGTGATCACGGCGCGGTTGAGGCTGCGCGCGCGCTGGATCATGCGCTTCTGCACACCGATTAGCTGGGCGTCGCCGATCTCGACGCCGAGATCGCCGCGGGCCACCATCACCGCTTCACTGGCCAGGATGATGCCATCCAGGGTCTCGTCGTCGGCGACCGCTTCGGCCCGCTCGACCTTGGCGACCAGGCCAATTTCCTTGCCGGCCTCGCCCAGCAGCTCGCGGGCCTCCAGCATGTCGGCCGCCGAGCGCGGGAAGGAGACCGCCAGATAGTCGACGCCGATATCGATGGCGGTCTTGAGGTCGGCCTTGTCCTTGTCGGTCAGTGCCGCCGCGGAGAGCCCGCCGCCCTGTTTATTGATGCCCTTGTTGTTGGAGAGCTTGCCGCCCACCACCACCCTGGTGTGAACCTCGGGGGCGTTGACTTTCTCAACCTCAAGCACCAGGCGGCCATCATCCAGTAGCAGCATGTCGCCGGCAGTAACGTCGTCGGCCAGTGACTTGTAGTCACAGCCCACACGCTTGGCATCGCCAGCGTTGCTGTCCAGGGATACGTCCAGCACGAAGGACTGGCCTTCTTCCAAAGTGACAGCACCATCGGCAAAGCGGGCGATGCGAATCTTGGGTCCCTGCAGGTCGCCAAGGGCCGCCACGCTTCTGCCGAGTCGGTCCGCAATCTCGCGAACGCGACTCAGGCGCTGGCGGTGGTCATCCGCTGAACCGTGAGAAAAGTTCAGTCGTACGACGTCGACACCGGCAGCGATCATCTCCTCGAGCACGCCCTCGCGGTCACTGGCGGGGCCTAGCGTGGCAACGATTTTGGTGCGGCGGATCGGGCCGTTAAGGGCATTCGACATGCGTCTCTCCTGACGAGTTAGCTTGGCTTTCGGTGCATGATGGCGACCGAAAATCGGGGCTGAATACGGGTGGCGAATCGCCATGTAGTGATTTTACTACATCATAGTACACCACGCTCCCGGCTAGCTGAAAAGCCCGATGCCTCTTGGGGACGTGACACTGTTGACTACAGATATAACGAGCTTAACTCGCCAAGTTGACAGTTGAAGTGACCTTAATAAAGGTGGTGACAGCCTTGCCGAGGCCTGGCAGCGCGGTCTAGGGTCAGATAACGAGTCACGTCGATGACTGGCGCCGCACCAATCGCTGGGGTAGGGTAGGCGAATTTTTCAGCCGCTAATGGTTGTTGGCACAACGAGATCGTCTCGGGGCATGCTGCCCGGGCTGACACTATTATTTGGAGTTCTATGGGCAAGTCACTGGTCATCGTCGAGTCGCCGGCCAAGGCAAAGACGATCAATAAATATCTCGGCAACGATTACATCGTGAAGTCGAGCGTGGGTCATATTCGCGACCTGCCGACCAGCGGCTCGGGTAAGGCATCCAGCGATCCCAAGGAGCGTGCCCGCCAGGCGGCCGCGACCCGCAAGATGTCTCCGGACGAGAAGGCGGTCTACAAGAAGCGCAAGTCCTGGGATCAGCTGGTGCGGCGGATGGGGATCGACCCCGAGCACGGTTGGGAGGCGGAATACGAGATCCTTCCCGGTAAGGAGAAGGTAGTCGCAGACCTCAAGAAACATGCCGAAAAGGCCGATGCCGTCTATCTCGCGACCGACTTGGACCGCGAGGGTGAGGCCATCGCCTGGCATCTGCAGGAAACCATTGGGGGCGAGCCGGAACGCTACAAGCGCGTGGTCTTCAACGAGATCACCAAGAATGCCATCCAGGAAGCCTTTCAGGATCCGGGGCAGCTCAATATTCCGCGGGTCGAAGCGCAGCAGGCACGGCGCTTCCTCGACCGGGTCGTGGGCTTCATGCTCTCGCCCCTGCTGTGGAGCAAGGTGGCAAGGGGCCTCTCCGCGGGTCGGGTTCAGTCGGTGGCCGTTCGCCTGATCGTCGAGCGCGAGCGTGAGATTCGTGCCTTCGTCCCCGAAGAGTTCTGGGACGTGCACGCGGATCTGATGGTGGGCAACGCGAAGGATGACGCCGAGCCGATTCGCTTCGAGTTGGTGCGTCAGGACGGCAAGGCATTTCGCCCGACCAGCGAAGCCGAAACCCTTGAGCGGATTGCGGACCTGCGCAAGGCATCCCTTGCCGTGACGGCCCGCGAAGACAAGCCGACCCGTTCCAAGCCAAATGCGCCCTTTATCACCTCGACGCTGCAACAGGCCGCCAGTGGCCGGCTGGGGTACTCCGTCAAGAAGACCATGACCATGGCGCAGCGCCTCTACGAGGCGGGTTACATCACCTACATGCGTACCGACTCGACCAACCTGTCGAAGGATGCGATCGAGGCGGTGCGTAGCCATATCGACGACGAATACGGTGCGCGCTATCTGCCCGAGACGCCCAATCACTATTCGAGCAAGGAAGGGGCACAGGAAGCGCACGAAGCCATTCGCCCCTCGAATGTGGCGTTCAAGGCGACCGATCTGGTGGGCATGGAGCGCGATGCCGAGCGTCTCTACGAACTGATCTGGCGTCAGTTCGTGGCCTGCCAGATGACACCGGCGGAGTACCTGTCCAGCACACTGACCGTCGAGGTCGACGGCTACGAGCTCAGGGCCAAGGGCCGGGTACTCAAGTTCGACGGTTACACCCGCGTGATGAAGCCCGCCGGCAAGAAGGAAGAGGATCAGTCGCTTCCCGATCTTGCTGAAGGCACGCCGATGCGTCTCGAAGCGCTCCATCCGCAGCAGCACTTCACCAAACCGTCCGCGCGTTTCACCGAGGCGAGTCTGGTCAAGGAACTCGAGAAGCGGGGGATTGGTCGGCCCTCGACCTATGCCGCGATCATCTCGACCATTCAGGACCGTGGCTACGTCAAGCTCGAGAGCCGGCGCTTCTACGCCGAGAAGCTCGGTGACATCGTCACCGAGCGACTCGGCGAGTCCTTCCCCGACCTGATGGACTTTTCCTTCACGGCGCGCATGGAGGATAACCTCGATGAGGTGGCCGAGGGTGAACGTGACTGGCGCGAGCTGCTCGATGCCTTCTACAGCGAGTTCCGCAAGGAGCTCGAGGTGGCCGAGAGCGAGGATGGTATGCGGCCCAATCAGCCGGTGCCGACCGATATCGACTGCCCGACCTGTGGGCGCAAGATGCAGATCCGCACCGCCTCGACGGGGGTCTTTCTGGGCTGCTCGGGCTATAACCTGCCGCCCAAGGAGCGTTGCAAGACCACCATCGATCTTATCCCGGGTGAGGAAGCCGTGGCCGCTGACGCCGGCGAAGAGGCAGAGACCGATGCGCTGCGCGCCAAACACCGCTGTGGTATCTGCGGTACGGCCATGGACAACTACCTGATCGATGAGACCCGCAAGCTGCATATCTGCGGCAACAGCCCTGATTGCGAGGGGTATGAGATCGAGGAAGGGCACTTCAAGATCAAGGGCTATGAAGGCCCGGTCATCGAGTGCGACAAGTGCGGTGCCGAAATGCAGCTCAAGAGCGGCCGGTTCGGCAAGTACTTTGGTTGTACCAGCGAGACCTGCAAGAACACCCGCAAGCTGCTGCGCAGCGGTGAGGTGGCACCGCCCAAGATGGACCCCATTCCGATGCCGGAGCTGGCCTGCCAGAAGGTCGAGGACCACTATGTGCTGCGCGATGGCGCCAGTGGGCTCTTCCTGGCCGCCAGTCAGTTCCCCAAGAATCGTGAGACCCGTCCGCCGCTGGTGCGTGAACTCAAGGCGCATGCCGAGGAATTACCCGAGAAATATCACTTCCTGCTCAAGGCGCCCAGTAAGGATCCGGATGGTCGCCCGGCCCAGATTCGGTTTTCACGCAAGACCAAGACACAGTTTGTGATGACCGACGAGGAAGGCAAGGCCACTGGCTGGAAGGCGACCTTTGATGGCAGCAAGTGGCAGGTGGAGGACAAGCGGAAATGACGCAAAGTGGCCGCACCAATCAATTGCTCTACCAGGCTGAGCTTGTGCTGGCGGTGCCGGCAGGTGACGATGAACACGCCGTGGCGCGGCGCATGGCCAGTGAAGAGGGGGCGCTGGCGCTGTTGGAGCTTGCGCTTAACTCGGCGCTGCGTGAGCTGACCGAGCATGCGCGGCTTCCCCGCCATGATTGGCGAGAGCTGCTGATCCGTGATGCGCCCCCTGTCGCAGAATTGACCCAGCTTCGTGAATTGGCGGGACAGCCAGACAGCTGGCTCGGCTGGTTGCTGTCTCGCCTCAACGGGCTGCATGGCGTCGATGGCGTGGCGCGGCGTGAGGTGGCTAGCCCGATGACCATCGCTGTCGCGGGCCAGCGTTCATTGGGCGATGAACTCGCTGGCTGTCTCAGCGAGTTCAAGACCACGCTGTCGCAGCTAAGGGAAACCAGTGTCGAATGGTAGCGACGTTTGAAGCCTTTGGCGCGGCTCGCAATCTCAGATGACGTCTCGGCCCGTCTGATGGTAATCTAGAGATATCGACAACGACCATGGATGATCGCCGTGGTCGTTTTTTATTGCCCCATCAGCTGGAGGGTTCATCCAGAATGTCAGAAACCGCTGTTCTGGAAATCGTCGAACTCAACGACGGTGAAATCGTGCTGCGCCACGCCGAGGGTGAAGGCGAGCCGCTGTTGCGCATCAACTTCTCAGAGGAGGCCGGCGATCTGTTGCGTCAGAGCCGCTTCGAAGTGGCGCGCGAGATGATTGACCACGCCATTACGCGCAGTAAGCTGTGGCAGGAAGAAAGTGAAGAACCGGAAATTCCTTCCACCGTGCACTGAGGGCCTCTGATGGCCGCATCCGCATCGCCAGGCGACGTTCCCCGCGTCGCCGTCTTTGTCGACGTGCAAAACGTCTATTACACCACCCGCCAGGCCTTTGGCCGTCATTTCGACTATCATGCGTTCTGGGCGCGACTTACCGACATCGGCAATATCGTGGTTGCCAACGCCTATGCGGTGGATCGCGGTGATCCACGCCAGCGTCAGTTTCAGGCCATCCTGCGTGGCATCGGCTTTGACGTGAAGCTCAAACCCTTCATTCAGCGCCGTGATGGCTCCGCCAAGGGCGATTGGGATGTAGGCATAGCCCTCGATGCATTCGAGGCGGCGGCCGATGTCGAGCGTGTCGTGCTGGTGTCCGGCGACGGCGATTTCGATCTTCTGGTGAGTCGTATGCGCGAGCGCTATGGGGTGCAGGTGGATGTCTACGGCGTGAAGGCGCTGACGGCAGAGGCGCTGATTCAGGCCTCTTCTACCTACGTGCCCATCGAAAATGGTTTGCTGCTAGGCCAATCAGGTACAAGCTGAGCCGACCCGTCCGGTAGGCTCCTCTCTGGTGTTCCGCCCATATCCCGGTCATGCTCCACTCAGCTATCTGCTTTTCCGCGCCGGGTAATCGTGAATGAAGAGGCCCCGATGCCCCTGAGCCTAGGTGAGTGGCGAAGGGGGGGGCTGCTCATGCGCCATGTCCTAATTATCCTGATCAGGGTGATGGGTCCGCCAGTGCTTCTGCATTTCAAGGAAAGTCAGCGAGGCCGACCAGGTAATCAACATGAAGCCGGTCAAGGCCTCGGTGCCCATCACGAAGCGGATGGGGCCGTCGGGTACAATGTCGCCATACCCCAGGGTGGTGAAGTTGATCGCCGACAGGTAGACGAAATCCAGGAATCGCGGTGCCGTGATACCCACCACCTCGCCTGTGCCGGGCATGTCCAGTAGCAGGCTCATGGTGGCCGCGAAGGCCCATATCTGGGCAATATGGCTTCCCAGTAGTCCAAAGATGAGCGTCAAGAAGCGCTGGCGCTGTGAGCGGGTGGATCGCTCCATGCGTCGGCTCAGGATCATCGATACTTCGTAATGCAGCAACACGCATAGGGCGACGGTGAGCAGTGATGCCAACACCACTAGCAGACTGCCAGAATCAAGCAATGCGTCCAGCAAGATGAGCTCCATTGACGTTCTTTAGTCGAGTGATGCGAGACAGGCGATAGCCTACGCCGCAGCCGTTCCTGTACGACCGGTCCCGCAGTATTATCGGGCGCCTCATGATTGGCTGTCAGCAACCCATGGACGGATAGTGAGTCCTTGGAGAGGCTCACGTTGTCATTGATTCAAGAATCCGGTAGAAACCTGTGAGCCTAACCTACAGCCATTCCGATAACGAGCCTGACCATGCTCCGACTGATTATTCTGCTTGTTGTGACCTTGTTACCGCTCGGCGCTGCCGTGGGCGCCATGTCGTCCGATACACAAAGGGTGTCGTTGAATCCTGGCCCACAAGAATTATGGCTGCTGATTGATCAATCCTCGTCAAGCCTTGAGATCTATCGCGGCGACAAGGTGGTTGAGCGCTTCTTCCCGGTATCGTTAGGGCGGGGCGGTGTGAAGCGTCTTCGCCATGAGGGCGACAAGTCGACGCCTTCCGGGGTTTTTCACATCAATCGCGTCAAACTTGACAGTGATTTCCATATTTTTCTGGGGATTGATTTTCCCACCGCCGATCATGCTCGAGAAGCCTGGGAGGCCGGCATGATGTCGGGTCGCGAATATGGCGATTTCATGAGCCATCTTCGGCGAACAGGCCAGCCTCCGCAGGATACGGTGCTGGGTGGCTACATCGGTATCCATGGCCTCGGAGAGGCCGATCCCGAGATTCACCGGCGTTTCGACTGGACTCAAGGCTGTGTGGCAGTCACTAATGCGCAAATTGATCACCTAACGGACCTAGTGACGATTGGCACACGCGTAGTGATCCGCTAATCTGCATCTACGGAAATTGCTGTTCTTCCATATAGACAACGAGTTGTGTCTATAATGGAATGGCGATTGACCTAAAGGCTCTGGCTTACCAGAGTCGACCTGCCGAGGCATAGCCCTGTATCGTATGAAGCGAGCAGGGCCTGATAGAAAATCAGGTATGCCCGGCTGAACCAAGGAAGACCCTCAAGGAGAACACCATGTCGAAGATCACTAACGCTCTGAAGCTGACCGCTGCCGCTGCATCACTGGCCGTGCTGGCTGGTTGTGCCTCTACCGGTGCTCTGGAAGAAGTGCGCACCACTGCGCAGGAAGCCAAGGCTGACGCCGCTCAGGCCAACAGCACTGCCAACCGTGCACTGAACACTGCCAACCAGGCGCAGCGCGATGCCAACGCTGCCATGCAGATGTCTGAAGAGAACCGTCAGGCAATGGATCGCATGTTCGAACGCTCCATGCGCAAGTAATTCGCATGTAGTTGAAGGCCGGCGACACAATGGTGTCGCCGGCCTTGATGCGAGGGTCCTGCCGAGAGGTGGGCCCTTTTTTTGTGCCTGTCTGCGGCAAAGAACGTTCAAGCCAGTGAGGGCCTGACTGCTTTGGTGATGGTCGGCTCATTTAGGAGCATATTCGCGGCTTGCGCGCGGAGCGCACACAAAAAAACGCCTCGCATTAGCGAGGCGTTTCTCAGGCTAGCGCTTCAAGGTGCGCCGTTAATCGTCAGGCTCTGCTGTGCTCGACAAGGGCCTTTGCCGCTTCCACGTCGACGGTCTTGGGGGTATCGGCGGCGATCAGCTCCAGCTGCTCATAGAGGGTCTTTGGTGCCCTCTGCTGGCTTGGCGGGGCAGTGTACTCGAGCGCGACCGGCAAGCCACCAGGCACCTCGACGACATCCCGCAGACGAGCATAGTCGACAGGATAGTCGAGGCCTTCCACGGCCTGGTCAACCTGCGCCAAGGCATTGGTGATGCGATCGACGGTGGTGCCTTCTTCTTCATCCAGGTAGGGGTAGGCTTGCACGTAGAGTGTGCCGTCTGACCAGCCCAGTTTGAACGGCTCGTTGATCAGGCGAACCGTGGTGCCAACACCGACCTTTGCGAACAGAGACTCCACGTCTTCCGGCAGCATGCGGATGCAGCCATGGGTGACGCGCATGCCAATGCCGTCCGGGCGGTTGGTGCCATGGATCAGGTAACCCGGGATGTTAAGGCGCATCTTGCGCGAGCCCAGCGGGTTGTCAGGCCCCGCGGGTACGACGCTTGGCAGCTTGCCGCGACCGTCTTCGGCATGCTCCTTGATGATCGACTGGGGCGGATACCAGGCGGGGTTCTTGACCATCTGTGTGATCGACGTGGTGCCCAATGGCGTTTTCCAGTCCATGCGCCCCACGCTGACCGGATAGGTTTCGACACGGGGTGTTTCGCCGTCCTTGGGTTCCGGGAAGAAGTAAAGGCGCATTTCGGCAACGTTTACCACCACGCCTTCCCGCGGACCGGGAGGCAGGATGAAGCGCGACGGAATCACGACCTCGGTACCTTCTCCGGGATACCAGACATTGATGTCGGGATTGGCGCGGCGCATCTCCTCATAGCCGATGCCATGGCGGCGGCCGATGTCGAGCAGCGTGTCATCGCTCTCGGCGATGACGGTGCTCGTCTCGCCGATGATGTCGCCTTCCTCGGGAAGCGGATAGTGGCCTTGGGGCCATTCTGCTTCGCTTGGTGATTCTGCTTCGCTCGATGCCTCTGCCTTGGCGGATGGCTCGTCGGCGGCTTGAGCGTCAAGCGCCTGCAGCGACAGCGGCAGTGACAGAAGCACGCCGGCAAGAAGCAGGCGCCAGTGAGTGAGGCGCCAAGCAGGTGCAGCGCCACGGGGAGGGGTTCTAGCCATCGTTTCTTCGCTCATCATGATGTCGGCCGGGCTTGAGCGCCTAGGCCGCCTCGGTCTTTCGGTTGAGTCGGTCGAGCAGGTCTTCCACTTGCTGGAAGCGCGCTTCTTCATTTTCCATGTCGGCTTCGAAGCGCAGAGTATCCGCGCCGTCGAGACGGAAATGGACAGGATCTTTCTGGATCAGTGATACCAGCGTCATCGGGTCGACTGCAGTGCCGGTGCCAAATACCACGCGACCGCGCTGTTCGCCGGCTTCCAGGCGCGTGATGCCGAGTTGTTCGGCCCGCTGACGCACCCGTGTCTGTCGCAGCAGCGTCTTCACGGGGGCGGGTAATAGCCCAAAACGATCGATCAGTTCCACCTGCAATTCCTTGAGGTCTGCCGCGTTTTCCGCACTGGCGATGCGTTTATACATCACCAGGCGCTGCTGCACGTCATGCAGGTAGTCATCGGGTATCAACGCCGGCAGATTGAGCTTGATTTCCACGCCCTCGTCCAGCGGTGCTTCTATATTGGGCGTCTTGCCGGCGCGAATGGCTTTCACGGCACGGTCCAGCATCTGCATATAGAGGCTGTAGCCGATGGTTTCTATCTGGCCACTCTGTTCATCGCCCAGCAGTTCGCCGGCCCCGCGGATTTCCATGTCGTGACTGGCCAGGGTGAAGCCTGCCCCCAGGTCCTCGGCCTCGCTGATCGCTTCCAGGCGCTTGATCGCATCCTTGGTCATATTACGCGGTGGCGGCGTCAGCAGATAGGCATAGGCCTGATGGTGGCTGCGCCCGACACGGCCGCGTAGCTGGTGAAGCTGGGCGAGCCCAAACTTGTCGGCCCGCTCGATGATAATGGTGTTGGCGCTGGGGACGTCGATACCCGTCTCGATGATCGTCGAGCACACCAGCACATTAAAGCGCTTGTGGTAAAAATCCGACATGATTCGCTCAAGGCTGCGTTCGGGCAGCTGGCCATGGGCCACGCCGACCCGCGCCTCGGGCACCAGTTCGCGGACGTGCTCGGCGGTGGTTTCGATGGTCTTGACCTCGTTATGCAGGACATAGACTTGGCCGCCACGCAGGATCTCACGCAGTATCGCTTCCTTGATCACCGGTTCGTTGCGCTGTTGCACAAAGGTTTTGACCGACAGGCGCTTGGCCGGCGGTGTCGCAATGATCGACAGATCACGCATGCCACTCATGGCCATGTTGAGCGTACGCGGTATCGGGGTGGCCGTTAGGGTGAGGATGTCGACCTCAGCGCGCAGGTTCTTCAAACGCTCCTTCTGGGAAACCCCGAAGCGGTGCTCCTCGTCGATGATCAAGAGCCCCATGTTGGGCAGCTTCATGCTCTTGGACAGCAATTTGTGCGTTCCGATCACGATATCGGCGCGCCCGTCCTGAATGCGTTCCAGGGTCTTGTCCTGGCTCTTGCCACCGGTGAAGCGGGAGATCAGCTCGATCTGAACGGCCGTATCGGCAAAGCGGTCGCGGAAATTGTCGTAATGCTGCTGGGCCAGCAAGGTGGTGGGTACCAGGACCACGACCTGTCGGCCCGCATTGACGGCCAGGAAGGCGGCGCGCATGGCCACTTCGGTCTTGCCGAAACCGACGTCGCCGCAGACCACCCGATCCATCGGTCGCGGTGCGGTCATGTCGCCGATTACCGCGTCGATCGCGGCACGCTGATCCGGCGTCTCCTCGAAGGGAAAGCTTGCGGCAAAGCGGGCGTACTCGGATTCCGGCAGATCGCAGGCAAAGCCTTCCCGGGCCTCGCGACGCGCATAGACATCAAGAAGCTCCGCCGCGGTGTCCCGCACTTTCTCGGCGGCTTTCTTCTTGGCCTTGTCCCATTGATCCGACCCGAGTTTATGCAGCGGGGCCAGTTCGTCGCTGGCACCGGCATAGCGGGAGATCAAATGCAGGCTATCGACCGGCACATAGAGGCGGGCTTCGTTGGCATATTCGAGTGCCACGAATTCGGCCGCCTGACCGCCGGCCTCCAGTGTTTCTAGCCCCAGGTAGCGCCCGACACCATGCGCATGGTGCACGACAGGTGCGCCGGGGCGCAGTTCCGAGAGATGGCGGATGGCCATTTCGCTGTCATCGGTAGCCTTCTCGCGGCGGCGGCTTTGACGCACCACATCGCCGTAGAGCTCGGTCTCGGTAATGATCGCCAGCGCCGGCTCGTCGATGGCAAGGCCTTCATCCAGCGCCCCCTCGGTGATGGCCAGCTGGGAATCGCCATTGAGGAACGCTGTCCAGCCATCGACATGGGGCATGGCCAGACCCAGTGGCGCCAGGGTCTCTTCCAGTGCTTCGCGACGACCGCGGGATTCGGCGACGAACAGCGCCCGGGTCTCCGGCCCCGCTTCCAGATAGCGTGATAGAGCCGCCAGCGGTTGCTGGTGGCGGGCGTTGATGGCCACCGAAGGGGGCGGCTGTGTGTTGCTGATTCGCGCATGGGGGTGATCGTCGGTGACCAGCTCGACACGCGGGGAGCGCTTGATCGCGGCAAAGATTTCTTCAACCGGCACGAAGGCGCGATGGGGAGGCAGCAACGGACGCGTGGGATCGACGCCCAGATTCTCATAGCGGCTGCGAATCGATGTCCAGTGGTGTTCGGCGGCCTCGAAGACGCCGGGCAGCAGGGCGACGCGTGCGCCATCGACCATGTGATCGAAGAGGGTGGCCGTTTCCTCGAAAAACAGCGGTAGGTATTGCTCGAGGCCGGGCGAGGGAATCGCCTTAAGCGCATCGTTATAGAGCGGACATTGACGCGGGTCGACGTCGAACAGTGTCTCGAAGCCTTCCCGAAAGCAGGCAATCGCCGACCGCGTAAGCGGATACTCGTGTGCCGGCAGCAGTTCGACCGCTTCGACCTTGTCCTCGCTGCGCTGGGTGTCGGGGTCGAAGTGGCGCAGGGTGTCGAGTTCGTTGTCGAACAAGTCCAGGCGTAGCGGTGATTCACTGCCCATCGGGAAGAGGTCGATCAGGGCGCCACGCATGGCGTATTCACCGGGCTCATAGACGGTTTCCACCGCCCGATAACCGGCCCGCGAGAGGCTGTCACGAAAGCCTTCGCGATCTATCTTCATCCCCACCTTGAGCGTCAACACCTGGCCGGCAATGTACTCGGTGGGCGGCAGGCGCTGCATCAGAGTGTTGATGGGCACGATCACGATGCCCTCTTGGGCCTGCTGCAGGCTTCTAAGCGTGCGCAGCCGCGCCGAGACGATGTCCTGGTGGGGCGAAAAACTGTCGTAAGGCAGCGTCTCCCAGTCGGGGAAGGGCAGAACCGATACCCGGGAAAAGAAGCGCAGACTGTCTTCCAGGCGCTGAGCGCTGGCGGTGTCGGCAGTGATGATCATCAAGGGCGCATCATCGGCCAGCCGCGCCAGGGCAAGCGGTGTAGCGCTACCTTGCGGGGCCTGCCAGTAGAGCGTATCGCGCACGCCTTGAGGGCGAGGCGGGTCGAGCGGTGAAAAATGCGGCATGGTGTCGTCTTGATGGCAACCAGGAAAAGGAATGGAGATGGCTCGCGGAGCGCGAACAGAGGCGTCCACTCTAGCGGGCCGGGCGCGACTTCGGAAGGGGAGGTGGCCACCCGCCGATTTCGCGCTTGTAGTCAAATCGCCATTCCTGTAATTGCCTTACAGCGACTGCGACTATCCAGTAATTGCGGCTATCACCCCCGGCTCGGATAATGACTACCACTTTTGTAGT
The DNA here is from genome assembly GCF_012062845.1 of Halomonas salinarum. Lineage (GTDB taxonomy): Bacteria > Pseudomonadota > Gammaproteobacteria > Pseudomonadales > Halomonadaceae > Onishia > Onishia salinarum. The sequence continues at coordinate 27,509 of NZ_WWNB01000024.1, read as the reverse complement.
GGTCTACCCGCCCACTATAGCTAACGACTAGCTGCGACGAGACGCCTGTCACTGATCGGTGATAGCGCGATTTTGACGCCATGTTCATCGACGCATGATCATCGAAGAGAGAGGCCCCACGTGAGTCAGCAGAAGCTCGAGACCGTGTTTGAGGAATGGCAGGACAACGAAGCCCTGGCCGAGGAAATGATACCGCTGCTGGGCAAGCTGTATCGCCAGTACAACATCGTCCCCTCGCTGTTCGGCCGCTCCCTGGTCAACCAATCCGTTATCCGCATCCTCAAGGACCATCGCTTCGTCAAGAAGGTCGAGGGGACCGAGCTTTCCGTGCGAGATACCTTCCCGCTGGTGAAGGCGATGGCCGAGCTGGACCTTGGCCCGGCACACGTGGACATCGGCAAGCTGGCCGTGGCCTTCAAGCACAGCGATGCTGATGACGTGACAACCTTTCTCAAGCAGGAGCTTGCAGAAATTGTTGGCCAACACTGCAAGGTGAAGGGCAATGGCGAGCCCAAGGACATCGTGCTGTATGGCTTTGGCCGCATTGGTCGCATCCTGGCGCGCATCCTGGTCGAAAAGGCCGGCGGTGGGAACCTGCTGCGCCTGCGAGCCATCGTGGTGCGCGGACGCGGTGATTTGAGCAAGGATCTGGAAAAGCGCGCCAGTCTGCTGCGTCGTGACTCCGTACATGGTCCTTTCTCGGGCACCATCAGTGTCGATCATGACAATAGCGCCCTGATCGTCAATGGCAACTACATCAAGGTGATATACGCCAACTCGCCGAGCGAGGTCGATTACACCGCCTATGACATCGATAATGCCCTCGTGGTCGATAACACCGGCATGTGGCGTGACGAGGAAGGCCTTGGTCAGCACCTGGCGTGCAAGGGGGCGGCCAAGGTGTTGCTGACCGCGCCAGGCAAGGGCGATGTCAAGAACGTGGTTTATGGTATCAACCATACCGATATTGCTCTCGATGATCGCATCGTGTCGGCGGCGTCCTGTACCACGAATGCTATCGTGCCGGTGCTCAAGGCGCTCAATGACAAGTTCGGCATCGAGCACGGTCACGTCGAGACGGTACATTCTTATACCAACGACCAGAACCTCATCGACAACTACCATAACGGGGATCGTCGTGGTCGCAGTGCGCCCTTGAACATGGTGCTGACCGAAACCGGTGCCGCCAAGGCGGTTGCCAAGGCGCTACCGGAGCTCTCCGGGAAGCTGACGGGCAACGCCATTCGTGTGCCGACGCCTAATGTCTCGATGGCGATTCTCAACCTGAACCTTCATCAAGAGACCGATGTTGAGGCACTCAACGACTACCTGCGCCGCATGGCGATCCATTCGCCCATGCAGAAGCAGATTGATTTCGTGGACTCCCCGGAAGTGGTCTCCTCCGACTTCGTGGGCAATCGTCATGCCGGCATCGTCGATGCCAAGGCGACCATCGCCGATGGCAAGAATGCGGTGCTGTACGTGTGGTATGACAACGAGTTCGGCTACAGCTGCCAGGTCGTGCGTATCCTGCAGCATATGTCCAACGTGAGTTTCCTGACGTTCCCTGTTGATCGTGATTGAACCACGTTATTGACTGAACCATACGTGGCCTCGTGGGTCCTGATGGCAGATATGCTGACGGAACGTTCCACGAGACTGTGAAGCAAGTGTGCGCCCAGGCCTTCAGTGCCTGGGCGTTTAATTCATTATGGGCGCCTTTGACGCCATGTCGGCTGCTTCGAGTCCTTTATAGAAGACTGATTTCCTTCGTCTTATCCTCCCTCCTGGCGACATCTTAGTCGCTGCCCTGCGCCTGCATGCTACCCTTGGCCATGTGGCCTTTCGTTTCGCATGTCATTATAATGTCCGAGATTTTAGGGGCGGTCCGTGCATGGCGGGCCGAACTGACAACCTTCTGATAAGAAAAGAATTCGAACACCGTGACCGCGACCCTTGGCCCCAGTGAAGCTTGGGCAAGCGCGTCTTTCGAACCTCTTTCCTGACACATCAGAGCCGATAACTGGGCGAGTCTATGATCGAAGTCAAACGAGGCCTGGATCTCCCCATCGCGGGGGCGCCCGAGCAGCGCATCGAGGATGCGCGCCCGGTTCGTCACGTGGCCATCCTGGGCACCGACTATGTTGGCATGAAGCCAACCATGGAGGTCCGGGAGGGGGATAGCGTCAAACTAGGCCAGCTGCTCTTCACCGATAAGAAAATCGAAGGCGTGCGTTTCACCGCGCCGGCGAGCGGTGAGATAGTGGCGATCAATCGCGGAGAGAAGCGCAAGCTGCTGTCGGTGGTGATCAAGGTTGATGAAAAGGCGGAAGACGCTGTCGAGTTTACCGCACATGGTGCCGGCAAGATCGACAGCCTGGACCGTCAGGTGGTGGTCGACCAACTCGTCGAGTCGGGGCTGTGGACGGCGCTGCGTACGCGCCCGTTCTCGCGTACGCCGGCCCTCGATGCCGTGCCGGACAATATCTTCGTCACGGCCGTGGATACGCATCCACTGAGTCCTGATCCGGTCGACATCATCAATGAAGCACCCGAGGCTTTCGAGAATGGCCTCAAGGTGTTGTCACGTCTCACCGAGGGCAAGGTTTTTCTCTGCCAGGGCCCCGATGCCAAGCTGCCCGGCAGCAATGTCGACAAGGTGCAGGTCGAGAGCTTTGGTGGGCGTCATCCGGCGGGTCTCGTGGGCACGCACATCCATTACCTGTCGCCGGTGGCGCTGAACAAGCAGGTCTGGCACATCGGTTATCAGGATGTGATCGCGTTCGGCAAGATGTTTGCTGAAGGCAAGCTCGACGTCAGTCGCGTGATCGCCATTGGTGGGCCGCGGGCCGAGAATCCCCGTCTGCTGCGCACGCGCATCGGTGCGAGCACCGATGAACTGCTGGCCGGTGAGGTCGTGACGCCTGACGACACACGGGTGATTTCCGGTTCGGTGTTCTCGGGCGCAACAGCCGAAGGGGCACTGCGCTACGTGGGCCGCTTCCACAACCAGTTGAGCTTGTTGGAAGAGGGCAACAAGCGTGCCTTCATGGGCTGGCTCTCGGTCGGCGCCAATCGCCACTCGGTGATGGGTATCTATCTGTCGAAGATCCTCGGCCTCAGCCAGTATTCGCCTGATACCTCTACCAATGGCTCAGAACGTGCCATGGTGCCGGTTGGCAACTATGAGACCGTCATGCCGCTGGATATCCTGCCTACACAGCTACTGCGCTCGCTGATTGTCGGCGACATTGAAACTGCTATGGACCTGGGGTGCCTGGAGCTGGATGAAGAGGACCTTGCGCTGTGCACCTATGTGTGCCCCGGCAAGTACGAATACGGTCCCATCCTGCGTGACAACCTCTCCACCATCGAGAAAGAGGCCTGATGATGGGTATTCGACAGACGCTCGACAATATCGAGCCGCACTTTCACAAGGGCGGCAAATACGAGCAGTTCTATCCGCTCTTCGAAGCCGTCGACACGATCTTCTATGCGCCGGCAAGCGTCACCAAGACCACGGCCCACGTCCGTGATGGTGTCGATCTCAAGCGGATCATGATCACCGTATGGATGTGCACCTTCCCGGCGATGTTCTTCGGGATGTGGAACGCAGGCTGGCAGGCCAATGCGGCCATCGCCGAGGGCTTTGCGTCCATGGGGGGCTGGCGCGAAGCTGTCCTGATGCTGCTGGCTGGCGGGCATGATGTTGGCAGCGTCTGGTCCAACTTCGTACTGGGTGCCACCTACTTCCTGCCTATTTATCTGGTGACCTTCGTGGTCGGCGGCTTCTGGGAAGTGCTGTTTGCCATCAAGCGTGGTCACGAGGTCAACGAAGGCTTCTTCGTCTCCTCGGTGCTGTTCGCGCTGATCCTGCCGGCGACGATTCCGCTGTGGCAGGTGGCGCTGGGTATCACTTTCGGCATCGTGATCGGCAAGGAAATCTTCGGCGGTACTGGCAAGAACTTCCTCAATCCGGCACTCACCGGCCGTGCTTTCCTGTATTTCGCCTACCCGGCACAGATCTCCGGCGATAGCGTCTGGGTCGCGGCCGATGGCTATACCGGTGCCACGGCGCTGTCCACGGCTTATCAGAGCGGCATGTCAGCACTGTCCAGCCAATTCAGCTGGTGGGATGCCTTCCTCGGCTTCATGCCGGGCTCCATCGGTGAGACATCGACGCTGGCGATCCTGATTGGTGCCGTAGTGCTACTCTGGACCCGTATCGCGTCCTGGCGAATCATGCTTGGCGTCTTCCTCGGCATGGTCGCGACCAGTGCGCTGTTCAATGCCATCGGCTCTGACTCCAACGCCATGTTTGCCATGCCGTGGTACTGGCACCTGGTGGTGGGCGGCTTCGCCTTCGGTATGGTGTTCATGGCGACCGACCCGGTGTCGGCTTCCATGACCGACAAGGGCCGCCTCGCCTTCGGCGCGCTGATCGGCGTGATGACCGTGCTGATTCGTGTGGTCAACCCGGCCTTCCCCGAGGGCATCATGCTGGCGATTCTGTTTGCCAACCTGTTCGCCCCGTTGATCGATCATTTCTTTGTGCAGGCCAACATCAAGCGCCGTCAGCAGCGTACCGGTGCCATGGCTGAGGAGAGTGCCTGATGGCGAGTAACGACTCCATCAAGAAGACGCTGACCGTTGCCTTCGCGTTGTGCATCGTCTGCTCGGTAATCGTGTCTACCGCCGCGGTAGCCCTACGTCCGCAGCAGCAGTTCAACCAGGAGGCCGATCGCAAGTCGAATATTCTCCAGGTAGCAGGCCTTTATGAAGAGGGCGTGCCGATCACCAAGCAGTTCGAGCAGGTGACAGCACGCGCCGTCGATCTGCGGACCGGTGAGTACACCGATGAGGTGGACCCGGAGTCTTATGATCAGTTCTCTGCCTCGCGTGATCCGGCTCAGTCCCGCACCTTGTCAGGTGAAAAGGATATCGCCGGCCTGTCGCGTCAGGAGAACTATTCCGTCGTCTACCTGGTTGGTGACCCGCAGGATCCTGACCAGATCATCGTGCCGGTGCGTGGCCAGGGTCTGTGGGGCCTGATGCGGGGTTATATCGCTCTGCAGGGCGATGCCAATACCATTGAGGGCATTACCTTCTACTCCCATTCTGAAACGCCGGGTCTGGGCGGTGAAGTGGATAACCCAAAGTGGAAGGCGCAGTGGGAAGGCAAGCAGGTCTATCCCGATGGCGAAGTAGGCGAGGGTGGTCCTGAAATCGCCTTGGTCAAGGGCGGTGCCAGCGGTGCTACCGAAGTGGATGCCTTGTCGGGTGCGACGCTCACCAGTAAGGGCGTGACCAACTTGGTGCAGTTCTGGCTGAGCGATGCCGGTTTCGGCAACTACCTCTCCAAGATCCGTGATTCATCGGAAGGAGCCTAAGACATGTCAGCCGCAACTCCTAAAGGCGTGCTGATCACGCCGATCTTCAAGAACAATCCGATCGCATTGCAGATCCTCGGTATCTGCTCGGCGCTGGCGGTAACCAGCAGCATGAGCGTATCGCTGGTCATGTCGCTTGCGGTGATCGCGGTGACCGCGTTCTCCAACCTGTTCGTCTCGTTGATCCGCAAGCACATTCCGTCCTCGATCCGCATCATCGTGCAGATGACCATCATTGCCTCGTTGGTCATCGTGGTCGACCAGGTGCTCAAGGCCTATGCCTATGAGATGTCCAAGCAGCTGTCGGTCTTCGTTGGCCTGATCATCACCAACTGCATCGTGATGGGCCGTGCCGAAGCCTTCGCCATGCAGAATGGCCCCGTGCTTTCGTTCCTCGACGGCGTGGGCAATGGCCTGGGCTATGGCGTCATCCTGATGATGGTCGGTTTCTTCCGTGAACTCCTGGGTTCGGGCAGCGTCTTCGGCATGACCGTGCTGACGCCGGTTCAGGATGGTGGCTGGTATGTGACGAATGGTCTGATGCTTCTGCCGCCGTCTGCGTTCTTCGTGATCGGGCTGTTTATCTGGGTGCTGCGCAGCGTGCAGCCGGAGCAGATCGAAGAGAACGAGTTCAAGATGAAGGAAAACACCAAGCCGAAGGAGGCCGTGTAAATGCTCGAACATTATCTCAGCCTGTTTGTCGCGGCGGTTTTCGTCGAGAACATGGCTCTGGCATTCTTCTTGGGCATGTGTACCTTCCTCGCCGTCTCCAAGAAGGTCTCGTCGGCCATTGGCTTGGGCGTTGCCGTCATCGCGGTGCTCGCCATCACGGTGCCGGTCAACAACCTGATCCTCACCTATCTACTTGAGGAAGGGGCGCTGGCCTGGACTGGCATCAGTGGTGCAGAGAACATCGATCTGTCGTTCCTTGGTCTTCTGAGCTATATCGGCGTCATCGCCGCTCTGGTGCAGATTCTCGAGATGTTCCTCGACAAGTTTGTGCCGGCGCTCTACAACGCTCTCGGCGTCTTCCTGCCGCTGATCACGGTGAACTGCGCGATCCTGGGTGGCACGCTGTTCATGGTCGAGCGTAACTACAACTTCGGGGAATCCGTCGTCTACGGTGCCGGTGCCGGTATGGGCTGGGCACTGGCGATCGCGGCGTTGGCCGGGATTCGTGAGAAGCTCAAGTACAGTGATGTACCGGCGGGCCTGCAGGGTCTGGGCATCACCTTCATCACCGTGGGTCTGATGTCGCTTGGCTTCATGTCCTTCTCCGGCATCCAGCTCTGAGGTTCTGTTTGGCTAAAGGACAGACCCTTAGGCAACGGTACCTCAGGCAACGAACACCAATAGGAACCCGACATGGTTGATACAAATGTCATCTTGCTCGGCGTGGTCATGTTCACCGTGGTCGTTATCGGCCTGGTGGCGATCATCCTGGCTGCCCGTAGCCGCCTTGTGAGCAGCGGCGACGTGACCATCGAGATCAACGGCGATCCCGATTACACCCTCAGTACACAGGCCGGTGGCAAGCTGCTGCAGACCCTGGCAGCTAACGGCATCTTTCTGTCCTCTGCCTGTGGCGGTGGCGGGTCTTGCGCCCAGTGCAAGTGCCGGATTCCTGAAGGCGGCGGGGCGATCCTGCCGACCGAGGAATCCGCGTTTACCATGCGCGAGAAGAAAGACGGCTGGCGTCTCTCCTGCCAGGTGCCGGTTAAGCAGGATATGAAGATCGAGGTCCCGGAAGAGGTCTTCGGCGTCAAGCAGTGGGAGTGCGAGGTCACCTCGAACCCCAACGTCGCGACCTTTATCAAGGAACTCAACCTCAAGCTGCCCGAAGGCGAGGAAGTCGACTTCCGTGCCGGTGGTTATGTGCAGCTGGTGGCGCCGCCCTATGACGTCAAGTTCTCCGACTTCGATATCGAGGAGGAGTACCGGGGCGACTGGGAGAAATTCGATCTGTTCAAGGTCTCCCACAAGAGCGACGAGGAAGTCATTCGTGCTTACTCGATGGCCAACTACCCGGAAGAGTATGGCCTGCTCAAATTCAATATTCGTATCGCCACACCGCCGCCGGGCACCGATCATCCGCCGGGCCTGATGTCGACCTATGTCTTCAGTCTGAAGCCGGGTGACAAGGTTCAGGTGATGGGGCCCTTCGGTGAGTTCTTTGCCAAGGACACCGATGCGGAGATGGTCTTCGTGGGTGGTGGTGCTGGCATGGCCCCCATGCGTAGCCACATCTTCGATCAGCTCAAGCGCTTGAACTCCAAACGCAAGATTTCGTTCTGGTATGGTGCCCGCTCCTGGCGCGAAACCTTCTATAACGAAGAATTCGATCAGCTTGCCGAAGAGAACGAGAACTTCGAATGGCACCTGGCGCTGTCGGATCCGCTCCCTGAGGACAATTGGGAAGGCGCGACTGGCTTCATCCATAACGTACTCTACGAGGAATACCTCAAGGACCACCCGGCCCCTGAGGACTGCGAGTACTACATGTGTGGGCCGCCCATGATGAATGCCTCGGTGATCAAGATGCTCGTGGATATGGGGGTCGAGCCTGAGAACATCGCCTTGGATGATTTTGGCGGCTAAGGCTTTCCCTACCGGTTGAGTCTTGCCACCGAAGCAGGCCAACGCGATACGGGGCTGGCCCACTGGGCCGGCCCTGTTGTCTTGTTTCGGTCTCTTTATTTATCCGTTACGACAATCCAGTAGGCGTACATGACCGTGGACGTGCACGGATAACTGTCACCTCGCCTGGCGGCATCGGGAATGATGTGTCATCAGCCGAGGTCACAGTGATAGCGACATTCATTCACCCCCCACCGGCTACCTCGCTTAAGTGTCGACAATAGTTACGACAACAGGTGGTCAAGGAGACTCCCATGACGATTTGGTTCCTGGTATTCGGTTTCATGCTGCTGTTAATGGCCGCCATGGCCATCGGCGTCATTCTCGGACGCAAGCCCATTGCCGGTTCCTGCGGCGGCCTCAATAACCTGGGCCTCAAGAATGGCTGCGATATCTGCGGAGGCAACGACAAGACCTGCGAGGAAGAGAACAAGAAGGCGGCCAGTGCCCGTCGTACCAGTGACGAGAGTCGCGGCGCTGACTTGGGCTACGACGCCACTCGGCGCTGAGCCGGTTGCTGCTTTCAGTCAGGACACCTAGAGGCGGGACCCACAACGCGAGGAGCAATGATGGCAGTTCATAATTACGACGTGGTGGTGATCGGTACCGGTCCCTCGGGCGAAAGCGCCGCAATCAACGCCGCCAAGCATGGCAAGCGGGTCGCCATTATCGAGAAGCAGCAGGCTGTTGGCGGCAACTGCACGCACTGGGGCACCATCCCGTCGAAGGCGCTGCGCCATCAGGTCAAGCAGATCATGTCCTTCAACACCAACCGCATGTTTCGCGATATTGGCGAGCCGCGGTGGTTCTCGTTTCCCAAGGTCCTGCAACGCTCTCAGGTGACCATCGACCAACAAGTCGAGATGCGCACGAATTTTTATGCGCGTAACCGCATTGATTTGTTCTTCGGTGTGGCCCGCTTCAAGGATGAACACACGCTGCTGGTACGCGACAACCAGGAAGGTACCGAGGAGCTGAATGCCCAGAAAATTGTCATCGCCACCGGCTCGCGTCCTTATCGTCCTGCGGATATCGACTTTCGTCACGAGCGCATCTACTGTTCCGACACCATCCTCGGCTTGTCGCATACCCCTCGGACACTGATCATTTTCGGTGCCGGTGTTATCGGTAGTGAATACGCTTCGATCTTCTCCGGGCTCGGTGTGAAGGTCGACCTGATCGACTCAAGGGAGCGCTTGCTATCCTTCCTCGACGACGAGATTAGTGATGCGCTGTCCTATCATCTGCGTCACCACGGCGCCTTGATTCGCCATAACGAAGATTATGACCGCGTTGAGGGTGATGAATCGGGTGTTGTCGTGCATCTGAAGTCTGGCAAGAAGCTGCGTGCCGATGCTTTCCTGTGGGCCAACGGTCGTACCGGCAATACCGATCAGCTGGGCCTTGAAAACATCGGCCTGGAAGCCAATGGTCGTGGCCAATTGCAGGTCGACAATCACTATCGCACCACGATTGCGCATATCTATGCGGTGGGCGACGTGATTGGCTGGCCGAGTCTTGCCAGTGCCGCCTACGACCAGGGGCGCAATGCCAGTGATGACCTGCTCGACGAAGACTTCCGTTTCGTGGATGACGTGCCGACCGGGATCTATACCATTCCCGAGATCAGCTCGGTGGGCAAGAACGAGCGTGAACTTACTGCCGCCAAGGTCCCATATGAAGTCGCTCAAGCGTTCTTCAAGGATACCGCCCGTGCCCAAATTACCGGCGACACCGTAGGCATGCTGAAGATTCTTTTCCATCGGGATAGCCTGGAAATCCTCGGCATCCACTGCTTTGGTGACCAGGCCTCCGAGATCGTACATATCGGGCAGGCGATCATGCAGCAGGAAGGGGAGGCCAATAGCCTCAAGTACTTCATCAATACCACCTTCAACTATCCGACCATGGCCGAGGCCTATCGGGTGGCGGCGCAGAATGGGTTGAATCGATTGTTTTGATTAGCCTGTAAATAAATATAGAAGCAAAGGCCCCAGTTTATGGTCGGGGTTTTTCGTTTCAATTCTATAAAAAAATGATTCTCAATAACGTTTGTTGTATAGCTCTTCAAGCAATTTCAGCCGCCAATGGGAACATCATCATTGCCTGCTGCGATAAGCTAAGTAGGGCCTCGGTGGCGTGACTTTCATGTTCGAAAAGCGTATGCATCAACGCCATAGACATCAGATGCGGAATAGCTATTCGTCCCGCTACCTTTTCTAACGATAGTGATATAGAGCTTCGTGGACAATCAGCATACAATGAGTATGCTGTTGGAAATTTGCGTAAGCTAATGTGAATCATAGGGTTAGGGAATAGCCCAGGTAATCCCCGGGCGGTAGCGTGCCCGCTCGCCACACAAAATGAAATGCTAATCAACTGGTAGCCTTAGCAATGACAGAGCAGCGCCTCTCACACGATGACGAAATTTCCCTAGTCGACCTCGCCGTTATTCTGGTGCGCCGTTGGAAGGCAATGGCCATTATCTTTGCGGTTGTGGTGCTTGCGGCCTTGGTCTATGTACTATCTACTACACCGACCTACAATTATGTATCGATATACGAAGTCGCTGAACAAGCGGCGGTTGGGGAGGAGAGCTCTGATCGTGCACTTGAATCAGCAAACACGGTCATCGCAAAAGCGCAGAGCCTGTATATGGCACCATCGACACGTGAACTACTAGAGCAAGCTGGAATTGAATCTTTACCATTTTCTGTAGAGATTGCGACACCGAAGGATACACAGTTGGTGAAAATCACCTCTCAGGCATCCGAAGACGAAGCGCCTCTCGTTGAAGAGATGCATAGCTTGCTGTTAACGAGAATTGAAAGCAATCAGCAAGAATTGGTGGATCGTCAGCGGGCGAGCCTTAAGGATCGATTGGAAAGTCTGCAAGCATCATTAGCCACTGCTGAACAATCTACATCGTCCGGTGGCAGCGACCTCCTTACTAGCTATACTGACCAGATTGAGGTGACCAAGGATCGCCTAGATTTTTTAAAGAATGGTCGAGTGGCTCAGACAGCCGTTCAAAGCTTGGATGAGGTAGGAACGAGTCGTGTGTTAATCATGGCTTTGGCTCTTATACTTGGTGTAATGCTTTCGGTAATGGGTGTTTTTTTGTTGCAGTTTGCAAGTTTAGTCTGTATGAGGCTAAAGGAAAATCATGAAAAAAATAATTGATAAGCCTCATTATCGTTGGTTTTGGATAGAGTGAAAGTTATCGACGAAGCCTCACAGGAATGTGAGGCTTTTTTGTAAAAAATGACTTCCTCGGCGAAACGGGAAAAGCAAAAAAATTGGGTTTCCTAAGGTGTTTAGTCGCACATTATTAAAAGCTGACTTGTTCGTAGGATGTTTAACGCCGATCTTGTAGCTGTTTTATACTGTATGTCCATAGCGCCTGGTGTTGCGGGGACTGTAGTTTCTTGTGGTGTCTGTTTTTTTGTACTATGGGCTGATGATGGGTTTCTGAGTTTTGGACATCCTACTGTTTGGCTTTTAAGCTCAATTTTGAAGAAAATTTGAAGTTTGAAATTTGTCCTGTCGCAGAGTGCGAGGCGAAGAGTTTGGTTGAACCTGTAGTTAGGTAGTAGGGTAGAAGAAGTTCTTGAATAACCTGAATCGGATGTAAAAAGAATCTAATGAGTGTTTGCGAGTTGCAGAATTGTTTCTGCATGCTTTTTCACTAGGTTAATAAAAACCGATATGAGGTTTTATGTAATGGATGTTGGTTTTTTAATATGGAATGGGTGGCAGTCTAATGACGGCTAAGAATAATATTAAAAGCTTGGCAGTATCAGAGTTTTTTAAAATGTCCTTGGTTGCTATGCCTATGATTTTGCAGCCAGTGCTAGGCTTTTGTTTTTTAATTTTAGTTGCAAACTCCACTAGTGTCCAAGAGTATGGGGCTCTTTCGTTTGCGATTGTATTAGTATCGACGGTTGTCTCTTTTTCCGATCTTGGCTTGAGAGACTATTTGTTGAGTTCGAAGGGGATGAGGAGTGGTAGTTCTAGTTTAGAAAGCTTGGTCGGTCCGGTTTTTTTCATCACGATTTTTCTTGTTTCTTTATGTGTTGTTTATCTATATGTAGGTGGTGGTGGAAAGCAGCTTTTCCTTGCTAGTCTTCCGGAAATATTGGCTTTAGGTGTTTTCCATAAATGTCTCTTCTTTGTTCATCAGAAAGACTCTATTCTTGAGGGTTTTTCAAAATTAGATAGTTTAAATAAAGCAGCTATTTTCTTGGTAAAGATGGTAGTTTTGGTGATGACGGAAGACCTGTTCCTAGCAGTTCTTTCAGGCTCGTTTGTGGGTTTTGTTTTATATGGCGGGTGGCTCTTTTGTGTGGTTAGTAGAATGAAAGGGCCTCTTATTAGCTTTTTTTTTAATGTGGGTAAAATCACGTTAATCATTAGGAGTTGGAGAGAGTGGCTGCCGTTTAGTATTTCATTCTTTTCTTTCTTCTTGTATTTTCACTCTGATAGGTTTGTCGTAGAGGCTTTTCTCGGGGAGAAGGAGCTTGCCATATATGCTGCTGCTTATTCTTTTATAGCAGTAGGCCAAATTGCAGTTGGTGTGGTGTGGTCTCTTTATATGCCTAAAGTTTCTCAAGGAATAGAACCTTTCAGTAAGCTTGAAATGAAAAAAGCTTCTTTTGCTATTTCCTTGGTGCTTTTGGTTTTTTATCAAGTCTTTGCCTGGTATGGCTTTGAGTACTTATACCCAGATGGGTTTGAAGAATCCCCTCTTCTTTTATCTATATTGTCGTTGTTTTTTATTTTTCGTATGCCTAATGTCGTTAGTGAAATGTATTGGGTGGCAAATGATTTAGTCGGTAAATTTGTTAGGATAAGATTGATTGCTGGTGTTTCGAATGTGGTTTTAAATATTCTCTTTGTCCCTGCTTTTGGTCTGCATGTTGCAGCTGTAACAACTGTGTTGTCGGAAGCTATGGTGATGTTGTTTGTGTATTTTCAGGAAAAGAAAAAGTAATGGTTTTTTAGTATTTTTCAGACAGTCTGAAGTGACCCCCTCCAGAGCTGCACAGGCTATAGTGCAGCTCTGGAGGACAGTATGAGTGACGATAACCCTATCAAGCGATGGACCGCGAAGCGCAAAGCTGCCGTGGTCATGGACATCTTCAAGGGCAAGACCACGGCCGCTGAAGTCGCTCGCCACTATGATCTCACCGTCTCCGAGGTCGAGGGCTGGATCGATGAGGCCCAGCGGAGCATGGAGAACGGGTTCAAGGCCCGCCCCAAGGACATCCGTGAGTAGTACGAATCTGAACTCCGGGAGACCAAGGAGGCACTGGGCGCGGCCCATCTGCAGATCTATGCGCTAAAAAAATTCAAGCGCCTGCTCGACGAGGACGAGAACTCGTAAGGTCGCTGCAGGCACAACTGGCCGAGGAAGGCCATGCGGTATCGCTCGTTAAGCTCTGCTGCTGGTTAGGGCTTCCCAGGCGAAGTCTGTATTACCGGCCCAAGCCGCGGCAGCGCGCCATCAATACCGATCTGGCAGCGCGGGTGAAGCTGACCCTAGAACGGTTCCCTACCTATGGCTATCGCCGACTGGCGTGCATCCTAGGTGAAAATCGCAAGCCAATCCAGCGCATCTTGCAGCTCAAAGGTTGGCAGGTACGCAAGCGGCCTAGGGCTTCCGCCCTCGCGCCAGGAGTCTACCGTCTGTGCCTCGAGGCTTGGTGAGCGATGGGCCAAGCCAGGGTCGTGATCGATCGCTGGATCCGGTACTACAACGAAGAGCGGCCACATCAGTCTCTGGGCTATGTGCCACCCCGAGCACACCCGACATTAGCCGCGTAGGGTGTGCAGAAACCAGGGGGTCATTACAAGTCTTTCTTAGAAGAAAAGGCGGAAATCTGACATGCAGTTAAATGGTTTGTTTAAAACAAGAGAGTTGTTTTTTGCGGTGCTTTTCTTCCTGATAGTGAACCAGAGTTTTTTCAATTTTGCTTTCGAGAATGTTGGTTTTGACTATTGGAAACAAATAATAGCGCCTGTATTCCTAGTGCTTATTTTCTTTGCTGTGAAATTGAAGAAGGGGTTGTTAAGGGAGACGCATGTTATCATATTGCCATTTTTCTTCTTGTATGCTTTTCTGGCTTATGGTTTTTTCGCGTTTCTATGGGAAGATGTCTCTTTTACTTGGTTTTTTTATAGAGCTATTGGTTTTATTTGGTTTATAATTCCGTTGCTGTTGATGATGTATGCTAAGAAGAAGGTTGAGGTTTTTAAAGTAGTTTCCTATATATGCCTATTTATAGGGTTTGGTGTTATCGCAGACGCGTTTGTTGACTTTTGGGATGTCTTTAAAAGTGTAGAAGTTGATGCTTCTTCTGGCGTTGCCGAAGGGGTGGTGGCAAAAAGGTCCGACTTTTTTGTTGGTTCTAGCAGTAATTTGTTTGTAATTTTATCGCTACCACTGGTTTTTTACCTATCTGATATCCCTGTTTTTAAGCGAGGTATGTTGGTATTTTATATTTTGGTGTCAATCTTTGCGATATATTTGTCAGGTTCAAGGCTCTCGCTAATCCTTTTTATTTCTTTGGTTTCATTCGGCTACTTATTTCACTATAAAAAAATTGCCTCCAAGCTGTTTTTTGCTTGCTTGTCAATTACATGTCTAGTGCTAGTGGTTTTGTTTGTGCATGAGCAATTGTCTGAGCTTAGAGTTTTTCAGGTTCTGGATCCCAGCGATCCAGGAAATAGAGGGAGATTAAGATATTATTTCTGGTTTTTCTCAAACTACCAAGATTTTTCGGAGGTTGAAGCTTTTTTTGGCCATGGCATAGGCTATTTACTGACTGAGAGTAATGCTTACCCATCGATACACTTTGAAAGTTCATTGATTTCTATGTTGATAGAGGTTGGTGTGTTTGGGTCATTTTTATTTTATTTGGTGTTTTTCTTGTATCTGGCTTGTTTTTCGTCAGCAAAGATTGCGCGTCTTTGGTTTTTGTTTTTATTTCTTACTACAGTTTTTGTCCCTGCTTTTCTTAGTTATCAGATTATGTTTTGTATGGGATTAGTCTTTTCCTTAAAGATTGTTAAAGGTGACGTGCAGTCTGAAGTGACCTCCTCCATAGCTGCACAGGCTATAGTGCAGCGATCAGGAGGATGAGATGAGCAACGAACCTACCGTCAAACGCTGGACCGCCAAGCGCAAGGCCGCCGTGGTCATGGACATCTTCAAGGGCAAGACCACGGCCGCTGAGGTGGCTCGCCAGTATGATCTCACCGTCTCCGAGGTCGAGGGCTGGATCGATGAGGCCCAGCGCAGCATGGAGAACGGATTCAAGGCCCGCCCAAAAGACATCCGTGAGCAGTATGAGTCCGAGCTTCGGGAAACTAAGGAGGCGTTGGGTGAGGCCCATCTGCAGATCTATGCATTAAAAAAGTTTCGCCGCCTGCTCGACGAGGACGAGAACTCGTAAGGTCGCTGCAGGCGGAATTGGCCCAGGAGGGCCATGCGGTATCACCCGTCAGGCTGTGTCGGTGGTTTGATCTTGCCCAGCAACAGTGGACATCCCGTTAAGGAAGTACACTGAATGAGGTGTCCTATGGCTAGGCAAGCTACTCCGATGAAGAAACAACGTACCCATTACTCCGATGCCTATCGCGAGGAGGCACTTTCCCTCGCTGATCGCGTAGGCGTCACCGCCGCTGCTCGTGAGCTGGGGTTACAACCCAGCCAGCTTTACCAGTGGCGCGCTAAGGTTCAGCAGAAAAAGAGTTCGTCTGAGCGTGAGCAATCACTAGCGGATGAAAACGCCCGGCTGAAGCGGCAACTCGCTGAAATGTCGGAGGAAATGGCCATCATAAAAAAGCGGCGGTGTACTTCGCGAAAAACCTGAAGTGAAGTACACCTTCATCCACGGCCATCGTCATACGTTCCACATCCAGCTAATGTACAAGGCGCTTGGCGTCGCGCGCAGTGGCTACTATGGCTGGTGTAAACGGGGTGGCACACCCTCCCTGAGGCGCCGTCAGCAGGCTGTTCTCGACCAGCGAGTGGCGGAGGTTTTTCAGCGGCGGAGAGGACGCTCAGGCGCTCCCAGGTTGGTACTGGATCTCATCGACGACGGTCTGTCCGTGAACCGCAAGACGATCGCCGCTAGGCTTTGTCCGAAAAGTCGACGAGCGAAGGATAGACAAGGCAAAAATCAGCGAAAAAGCGGAGTTTACAGGCCGTAAATGAGTATTTTGAGCTGATTTTTAACGCCGTATAGCCGAGCGCAGACACTTTTCAGACATGGCCTAGCCTGCAACGCCAGGGACTTCGCGCCAAAGCGGCACGCAAGTTCAAGGCGACGACGAACTCGAGGCACTCTCTGCCGGTGGCCCCTAACCTGCTGGAACAAGACTTTACCGCCAAGGCGCCCAACCAGAAATGGGTCGGCGACATCACATACTTGGCGACCTCTGAGGGATGGCTCTACTTGGCGGTGTTAATCGACCTCTACTCGCGCAAAGTGATCGGGTGGGCCATGAGCGAACGGATGACGGCGGATCTGGCGGGTGACGCCCTCAAAATGGCGTTGTCGCGCCGAAAGTCGCCCCAGGGAGTGATTACCCATTCCGATCGCGGCAGCCAATATTGCTCAACTCTGTACCAGACACTGCTCATGAAATATGAACTCACGGGCAGCATGAGCGCCAAAGGCAATTGCTACGATAACGCCTGTGCCGAGAGCTTCTTCCATAGCCTGAAGGTTGAGGCGATCCATGGTGAGCGTTTCGAAACCCGGAATGCCATTCGGCGGCAAGTGTTCGAGTACATCGAGATAGACTACAACCGGCAGCGCCGGCACAGTGCGATTGGGATGATCAGCCCAGAGGCCTTCGAGGCCCGAATGATCGCTTAGATCGGTGTCCACGATTGCTGGGTAAGATCAGTTGGGGCTTCCCCGTCGGACTCTCTACTACCGGCCCAAGGCACGACGCCGTGTGATCAATACCGACCTGGCAGCTCGTGTGAAGCTGGCCCTGGAGCGCTTCCCCACCTATGGCTATCGCCGACTGGCGTGTGTGCTGGGTGAGAACCGTAAGCCGATCCAGCGAATCCTGCAGTTGAAGGGCTGGCAGGTACGCAAGCGGCCGCAGGGCTTCCGACCGCGTGCCAGGAGACTACCCTCAGTGGCCTCACGACCTGATGAGCGCTGGGCGACCGATCTCACCCATGTGTGGTGCGGTAAGGATCGGCGGGCCAGCTTGGCGGTCATCATCGACTGCTGCACGCGTGAGATCCTAGGCTGGCGGTTATCGGACAATGGCAGCAGCAAGACCGCAGAGGCCGCGCTGGAAGAGGCCCTGGTGCATCGATTCGGCGCTTTGGGCCGGATTCATCAGCCTTTGGCGTTGGGGTCCGACAACGGCCTCGTCTTCAGCAGTCGTCATTACACGGCCACAGTGAAGGCGGGCTGACTCAAGAGTTCACGACGCCCTACACGCCTGAGCAGAACGGCCTTGTGGAGCGCTTTTTCCGATCCTTGAAGGAAGAGTGTATCTGGCAACACCGCTTTGAATCGCTGGGCCAAGCCAGGATCGTGATCAGCCGCTGGATCCAGTACTACAACGAAGAGCGGCCACATCAGGCTCTGGGCTATGTGGCACCCCGGGCACATCTCGCATTAACTGGATGAGATGTGCAGAAAACAGGGGGGCATTACACGCAGCCCTAAATGAAGCCGACCTATTTGCGCAGCGTGTTGTCAATCACAAGGTGTCCAAAAAGTAGAATTAATTTATCAATCAATCAATATTATTTTTAAAATAGAGATCCTATGTATCCTTTTTTTTCTGTAGTGACAGTCGCCTTTCAAAACTTAAGTGGGCTGAGACGCACTTTCGAATCTACGAAGATGCAAGATTTTGGAAGTTTTGAGCACATTATTATTGATGGTGGGTCTCATGATGGAACGTTAGAGTTTTTAGAGTCGATTGATTCCCCAGCTGTTACCGTTATTTCGGAAAAAGATAATGGCATCTACGATGCGATGAATAAAGGGCTGAAGTTAGCAAGGGGATCCTATGTTATCTTTATGAATTCAGGTGATGTCTTCCATGAAGAAAATGTTTTGCGCAAGGTTTATGATGCAGTTTCAAATGAGCGATCATATCCGGCGGTTGTTTATGGAGGAGCCTGTGAAAATCATGGTGCTGAGTTAGTAGTAAAGCCAGCGAGAAATTTATCAAAAATTTCATATGGTATGGTTGCGCATCATCAGGCTATGTTTTTTAACGCTCAATCCCTAGAAGGCGAGATTTACGACACTGAATATTCGATAGCTGCAGATTATGATCTTTTCTGTAGGGTGGTTCGGAAAGATGATCACTGCCTGAAGTTGGACTTTGTCATATGCGATTTTGAAGTTGCAGGCCTTTCTGGGGAAAAGTATATAGCAGGGGCTGTTGAAGCCTTTAGTATAAAGAAAAGAGTTCTTGGGTTGTCATTTCCCGCTAGGATGTTTTTTTTAGTTGTATCTGTGTCGGCAAATATAGCACGACGAAATTTCCCTAGAATCTATGGTTGGATTAGGTATGCACGCTAATAAAATAGTTGCCATTATCCTAACTAAAGATGAAGAGTTGCATCTAGCTAGATGTGTTGAGTCTTTAAAAAAAATAAACGCAAAAGTCGTAGTTGTTGACTCAGGGTCGAGCGACTTAACCTGTAAGATAGCGAAAGAAAATGGATGTGAAGTCTATTTCAATCCATGGGTTAATTATTCACATCAGTTTAATTACGCACTCAATAATTTTGTTGGGGGCGCTGACTGGGTTTTTAGAATTGATGCGGACGAGTATATAGACGATCAGTGTGCAGAGAGTATTTGCAAGAAAGTTGAAGATGAGAGTGTGAATGCTATCTATCTTAATAGATATATCTGCTTCAAAGGGCGCCTATTAAAGCAGGGTGGGATGAGTAAGTACTATATGCTTAGACTGTGGAGGGGGGGGCTTGGTTATTGCGAAAATAGATGGATGGACGAGCATATTGTTGTTGAGGGTGAAAACTCGTCGCTCTGTGATGGTAAATTGGTTGACGAATCATTAAAACCTTTTGGGTGGTGGCTTGAAAAACATGTCGGGTACGCAAAAAGAGAAGCAGTCGACGTGTTAAATCAAAAGTTTTTTTTATTTCGGGAGTCAGCCGGGGTAGGGAAAAATTCAAAGACTCGTTTTTTTAAAAAAATATTTAATATTCTTCCAATTTACATTAGGTCTTGGGTTTTGTTTTTTTACCGCTATGTGATTCTGGGGGGGTTCCTTGATGGGAGGCAAGGTTATGAGTGGGCTTTTATGCAGACATTGTGGTATAGAAACTTAGTCGATATGAACGTTAAAGATGTTTTGGAGTACATGAGAAAGTTTGATGTCTCATGTTCTGAAGCAATCCAAGAAAAGCTCGATATAAAGGTGGTGTGAAGATGAAGAAAGCATTGATTACAGGTGTTACCGGTCAGGATGGCTCTTACCTCGCAGAGTTTCTTCTTGAAAAAGGTTATGAAGTTCATGGAATAAAGCGCCGCGCTTCTTCGTTTAACACTCAGCGGGTGGATCACATTTATCAAGATCCGCATGTCCATAATCAAAACTTCGTACTGCACTATGGTGATTTGTCTGACTCGTCGAACCTGACAAGAATTATCCAGCAAGTGAAGCCGGATGAGATATATAATTTGGCGGCTCAATCACATGTTGCGGTGAGTTTTGAGTCTCCTGAGTACACTGCTGATGTTGATGCGCTTGGAACGCTTCGTATCCTTGAGGCGATTCGGTTGCTAGGTTTAGAAAAGAAAACTAAATTCTATCAAGCTTCTACTTCAGAATTGTTTGGTGAAGTCCAAGAAACACCTCAGAGAGAGACCACACCTTTCTATCCGCGCTCCCCTTACGCCGCGGCCAAGCTGTATGCTTACTGGATAACTGTAAACTACCGTGAGTCCTATGATATGTATGCATGCAATGGCATACTTTTTAATCATGAATCCCCGCGTCGTGGTGAAACCTTTGTTACCCGAAAAATTACCCGAGGTCTAGCCAATATCGCTCAAGGACTCGAAGGTTGCCTTTACATGGGCAATATGGACGCACTGCGCGACTGGGGGCACGCCAAAGATTATGTTCGCATGCAATGGATGATGCTGCAGCAAGAGACCCCAGAAGACTTCGTGATAGCGACTGGGAAGCAGATTTCTGTTCGTGATTTTATACAATTAAGTGCTTCTGAGCTTGGTATCTCGCTCCGCTTTGAGGGGAAGGGGCTTGAGGAGCAAGCGGTTATTGATAGTATCGATGGCGAACTGGCTCCTGGAAGAAAAGTTGGTGATATCATCGTTAGAGTTGATCCACGTTACTTCCGTCCCGCCGAAGTCGAAACTCTACTAGGCGACCCAGCCAAAGCTAAAGATAAATTGGGCTGGGAACCGGAAATAACGGTGCAGGATATGTGTTCAGAAATGGTTGCTGAAGATTTGAAAGTTGCCCAGCGTCATGCTCTTCTTAAGAAGCATGGCTACGATATTCCGGTCCCGGTGGAGGGGTAAACGTGTCAGATTATCTAGGTCTACCAGTTTTCGTGGCTGGACATCGTGGAATGGTCGGGTCTGCTATCGTGCGCCGGCTCAAGGCGCTGGGCTATCGCAATATTCTTACTGCCGACCGTGGTGAGTTAGATCTTACTGATCAATCTCAAGTCCAAGCCTATTTTAATCGCCATGCTATCAGTCAAGTTTACCTTGCTGGGGCTAAAGTGGGCGGTATCCAGGCCAATAATAGATACCCTGCAGAATTTATCTATCAGAACTTGATGATTGAGGCAAATGTCATCAATGCAGCCCATCATGCTGATGTGAATAAGCTATTGTTCCTGGGATCCTCTTGTATCTATCCGAAGTTGGCCGATCAGCCATTGCGAGAGGAGGCGCTGCTTACCGGTACTTTGGAACCCACTAACGAACCATATGCCATTGCTAAGATTGCGGGAATTAAACTCTGCGAAAGCTACAATCGCCAGTATGGGCGCGACTATCGTAGTGTTATGCCAACCAATCTCTATGGGCCAAATGACAACTTCCATCCCGAAAATTCGCATGTAATTCCAGCGTTATTACGTCGGTTCCATGAAGCCAAAGAGCAGGGCGAAAGTGAGGTCGTAGTATGGGGAAGTGGCACGCCGATGCGTGAGTTCCTTCATGTTGACGATATGGCTGCGGCTAGCGTGCATGTTATGGAACTTGATGGTGCGACTTATGAAGCCAATACTTCGCCGATGCTTTCGCATATCAATGTGGGTTCCGGGCAAGATTGCACCATCCGGGAATTAGCCGAGACCGTGAAGCTGGTGACGGACTTTGAAGGCGAACTCTCCTTCGATGCAAGCAAGCCCGATGGCGCTCCACGCAAGCTAATGGACGTCTCGCGACTAAACACGCTGGGTTGGCAGGCCAGTATCACCTTGAAGGATGGTTTGTATGATGCTTACCGGTGGTTCCTTGATCACCAAGATCGATTCCGCGGTTGATTGCCATGTGTGAGATGCAGTTTAACCGCCAAGGTTGGTTGAGTGATGATGCTTTTCTCCATGTTATTGCTCATACGCCTTTGGTTTCGCTTGACTTTGTAGTGACCAACTATCGTGACGAGTGGCTACTAGGTCAGCGTGTAAACCGCCCGGCCCAAGGTAGCTGGTTTGTACCCGGTGGGCGGGTTCGCAAGGGAGAGACGCTCGAAAGAGCAACGGTACGTCTGACAGCCGGCGAGTTAGGACAAGCCATTGGTCTGGAGCACATGCACTTTCTTGGTGTATATCAGCATTTTTATTCCGACAGCATGCTTGATCCAGAGGTGCCAACGCATTATTTAGTGTTGGCTTATCAAGTAACCCTAGAGTTGGAGGTTGAACATCTGCCACGTCAACAGCATACAAAATATCGCTGGTGGTCGCCGCATGTCAGCTTTGACGATGATACGGTACATGCCAATACGCTGGCCTATAAGCCGGCTGTATCGGTACTCACTCAGAACTAATATTTTCTGAACACGGAGATTCACCATGATCACACCCGTCATCATGGCCGGGGGTACTGGCTCGCGGTTGTGGCCACTGTCGCGGCAGTTGCGCCCTAAACAGTTCCTGCCGCTCACAGGCGAATTCAGCATGCTGCAGGAGACTCTCAAGCGCTTGGCCCCCATGGAGCATCGGGAGCCACTGATCATTTGTAACGAGGAGCATCGTTTCCTCGTGGCGGAACAGGTGCGCCAGCAGGGCATTACTGATGCCCACATCCTACTCGAGCCGGAAGGTCGTAACACCGCTCCGGCAATTGCGCTGGCTGCCTTGCAGGCGGTGGAAAAGGAACCCGAGGCACTACTGCTGGTATTGGCCGCTGACCATCTAATCCAAGACGTCGCGAAGTTCCATGAAAGTATGAATTATGCTCGTCAGCTCGCTGAGCAGGACCAGTTGGTCACTTTCGGGGTGGTACCAACCCATGCCGAGACCGGCTATGGCTATATCCAGCGTGGCGCAGCGCAGCATGATTTCGGCTTCAAAGTCAAGCGTTTCGTTGAGAAGCCGGACCGGATTACCGCTGAACACTACCTAGCTACCGGCGATTACTACTGGAACAGTGGCATGTTTTTGTTCTCGGCCAGGCGCTACTTGGAAGAGTTGTTGCGGTTCCAGCCTGCCATGGTGGAAGCCTGTCGTGCTGCCCTGGATGGGGCTAGTCAAGATCTCGACTTTACTCGACTGGACGCAGAATCATTCAAGGCCTGCCCGGCGGCATCTGTTGACTATGCGGTGATGGAACACACCGAGCATGCCAGTGTAGTACCGCTGGACGCAGGCTGGAGCGATATTGGCTCTTGGTCGGCGTTGTGGGAGGTGAGCGAGCATGATTCACAGGGCAATGCCTGCCAAGGCGACGTAATGCTCCACGATAGCCACAATCTGATGGTGCATGCAGATCATCGGCTGGTGGCCACGGTAGGAGTCGAAGGACTAGTAGTGGTGGAGACTAAGGATGCCGTACTGGTCGCCCATAAGGATAGGGTTCAGGAAGTAAAGCAGATTGTCGCACGCCTCAAGGCCGAAGGTCGTAGTGAGCAAGCAAGCCATCGAGAAGTCTATCGCCCTTGGGGAGTTTACGACAGTATTGATAGCGGGGAGCGATATCAGGTCAAGTGCATCACAGTGAACCCAGGCTCTAAGCTTTCGGTACAGATGCACCACCATCGCGCTGAACACTGGGTAGTGGTATCAGGCACAGCTAAGGTCACCATCGGCGAGACAACTCGTCTTATTAGTGAGAACGAATCGACCTATATCCCTATCGGCCAGGTTCATGCCTTAGAGAACCCAGGCAAAATTCCTCTGGAACTGATCGAGGTGCAGTCAGGTTCCTATCTAGGCGAGGACGATATTGTGCGATTCAACGATCGCTATGGGCGCTGCTGATGAGTAAACCATTGAAGATCTCCGTGATCACTGCATGCTTCAACAGCCAAGCGACTATCGGTCAGGCCATTGCCAGCTTGAAGCAGCAATCTTGGTCACAAGTTGAGCATGTGGTGATTGATGGAGCTTCGAAGGATGATACCGTGGCCGTTGCTCGGAAAACTTTGGGGATGGGTGATGTGCTTATTTCTGAAGCGGATCGAGGCATCTACGACGCCCTGAATAAGGGAATCGATCAGGCTAGCGGCGAGGTATTAGGGTTCCTGCATTCCGATGATTTATACGCTCACGACGAGGTTCTGGCAAAGGTGGCTGCCTGTTTCGATGACCCAGCGGTGGGCGCGGTCTATGGCGACCTGCAGTACGTGGATGCACTGGATACTGACCGGGTAATCCGCCACTGGGTTTCTGGCGCTTTCAGCCAGAATAAGCTCAAGCGTGGCTGGATGCCGCCGCACCCGACTTTCTTCATGCGTCGTGAGCTTTATCGGGAACTGGGTGGTTTCGATCTACGCTACCGTATCGCCGGCGACTATGATGCGCTGCTACGTTATCTCGCCAGCGAGAAGGTCATGGCAGCCTATCTGCCTGAAGTCTTGGTAAAAATGCGCGTGGGTGGGGCCAGCAACGGTAGTCTGATACAGATCGTGCACAAGTCGAAAGAAGATTTCACCGTTATGCGCAATAATGGCGTCAATCCTTTAGTGGCCTTGCCGTTCAAGAACCTCTCTAAGCTTCCACAATTTCTGGCTAGAGGAAAAAGTAAGGCAAAGGAAATAAAATGAGTATTCTGGTCACCGGCGGGGCCGGTTATATTGGTTCGCATACTGTCGTGCAACTGTTAGAGGTTGGCTACGATGTTATAGTTTTGGACAGCTTGGTCAATGGCTCACGTGAGGCGTTGCACCGAGTAGAGACTATTACGAGTAAATCTGTGAGGTTTGTCGAAGGCGATGTGCGTGATCGTCCATTGTTAGACCGATTGTTTGCCGAGTATGCCATTGATGCAGTAATACATTTCGCTGGACTAAAGGCCGTAGGTGAGAGCGTGGAACAGCCACTGGCTTATTATGACACCAACATGCATGGTTCGCTGGTGCTTTGCCAGGCAATGGCAGCAGCAGGAGTGTACAAAATTGTGTTCAGCTCCTCGGCCACTGTCTATGGACCGGATGCACCAGTGCCCTATATAGAGACAATGCCTAGGGGGAGCACGTCTAACCCCTACGGCAGTTCTAAGTCGATGGTAGAGCAACTTCTCATGGATCTATCCCGAGCGGATGAGCGGTGGTCGGTTTCACTTCTGCGTTACTTCAATCCCATCGGTGCTCATCCTTCAGGTCAGATCGGTGAAGATCCTCAGGGTATACCGAACAATTTGATGCCGTTCATTGCACAGGTGGCTGTGGGGCGGCGCTTGGAACTTTCGGTCTTCGGCGACGACTACTCTACCGAGGATGGAACCTGTGTGCGTGACTACCTACACGTGATGGATCTAGCGGATGGGCATGTGGCCTCTCTTTCGAGCCACAGGCAGCCGGGCGTCCATATCTTCAATCTTGGTACTGGGCAGGGGGTCTCGGTACTAAAGATGATCAAGACTTTCGAGCAGGTTACTGGCCAGAGTGTGCCGTATCGAATTGCACCTCGGCGTGAAGGTGATATTGATGCCTTTTGGGCTGATGCCGGGAAGGCCAAGCGAGAATTGGGCTGGTGGGCTAAGCGCGGGCTTGAGGAGATGCTGCGCGATACTTGGAGATGGCAGAAAAATAACCCCCATGGCTATCTCAGTGTCAAATGATAACAACTTGGCCACAAATTCTGAGTGCAACACCTGACCGAATCGGTAAGGTGTTGTCTCCATGTCATATTCTGAACTCTGCATCGAAGAACGTGCGACGATCTAGGTCAGCCTCGCGCAAGGCTTGAGCATCAGGCAGGTGGCGGCTCTGCTCGAGCGGTCTCCATCGACGATCAGTCGAGAGATACGCCGCAATGGATCGTCTGATGGCCGATATCGTGCGCCAAACGCGCAACAGCGCCGCCAGGATCGCCGAGCCGTCTATCGGCCAAGGCGCAAGCTACTTCCTGGAAGCCCTCGGTTCGCCTTGATTCAGCACATGCTGCGTCGGCGCTTGTCCCCCGAGCAGATCAGCGGCAAGCTCAAGCATATGAATATCCCTGACCTCCGAGACGCCTACGTCTGCCGTGAAAAGATCTACAGCGCTATTTATGCGTTGCCCGTCGGAGAGCTACGAAAAGAGCTGTTCCGCTGCTTGCTGCAAGGAAAAGCGACTTGCAAGCCGCGGCGAGGGCAAGTCGATCGGCGCAACCAGATCCCTGATATGGTCAGTATTCACCTCTGCCCTCCCGAGGTGAAAAAGCGTGAATTCCCCGGGCACTGGGAAGACGACCTGATCAAAGGCAAGGGCAATGCATCGGCTGTCGGCACCCTCGTCGAATTGAAAAGCAGTTACCTGATTCTGGCGAAGATGAACGATGCAACCGCCACCGCTGCCGTGGAAGGCTTTAGCGCTGCGCTGAACCGAGTGCCATTGGCTGCACGGAAGAGCATGACGTATGATCAGGGACGCCAGATGACGCAGGGAAAACGCCAGGGAAAACGCATGAAAAACCGCTCTACGACGGGCTTCGTAGCGCTTTACCAGTAGGAGCTAATGTGGTCATCTAACGCCTTTTGCTCATGGATGACCCATGCTGACACCGTCTCTCATGCACCATTTATCGATCGTTCCCGACTTCCGCCAGGCTTGGAAAGTGCAGCATCAGCTGTCGGATATCCTGTTTCTGACCGTCTGTGCGGTGATCTGTGGTGCCAAGGGCTGGGACGAAATCGAAGATTTTGGCCACGCAAAACTGGATTTTCTTAGCCAGTACGGCGATTTTGGTGCCGGAGTTCCTAGTCACGACACGTTGGCCCGGGTGATGGCCCTGGTGAGTGCCGAGCAGTTGCAGTCGACTTTCCCGAGTGGATGAAGGCCTGCCATGACGTCACCGATGGAGCGGTGGTGGCCATTGAGGGCAAGACACTGCGCGGCTCGTACTGCCGAGGTAAGGGGAAGGGCGCCATCCACATGGTCAGCGCCTTCAGCGCGGCAAATGGGGTGGTCTTGGGTCAGGTCAAGACAGCGGAGAAATCCAACGAGATAGCGGCCATTCCGGAGCTGCTCAAGCTACTGAACCTACAAGGATGCCTGGTGACCATCGATGCGATGGGTTGCCATAAGAAGATCGCCACGCAGGTCCTTCAGAAAGGTGCTGATTACCTGCTGTCGGTAAAGGAAAATCAGCCAGCCCTAGGCCATGTCTGAAAAGTGTCTGCGCTCGGCTATACGGTGTTAAAAACCAGCTCAAAATACTCATTTACTGCCTGTAAACTCCGCTTCTTCGCTGATTTTTTGCCTTGTCTATCCTTCGCTCGTCGACTTTTCGGACAGAGCCTAGCTGACGCGTTTGAGGCAGCGTTCCCTATGGCCGAGGTGGTCAACTTCGAAGGGGATGCCTATGTCACGGATGAGAAGAACCGGGGCAGGCAAGAGACGCGTTATCACATTGTGAGCGATCTTACTGAAGACTTTCAGGAGCTTAGCTACGAGTGGCCAGGGTTAAAAACGGTGGGTGTGGTCATGAGCTTCCGCCAAGAAGGTGATGAGGCCCCGGAAGCACCGATGATCCGCTACTACATTAGCTCCGCCCAGTTTAGCGACAAAAAGCTGGCCGAAGCGGCCCGCCAGCACTGGTTTGTCGAGAGTGTGCCGCAGGCACAGAAATCAGCTGCATAGGACGGTGGCTGACTATGGCATAAGCTCATGAAGAGATGGTGGTAGGCCCACCGAAGTCTGCTGTAGGAAGCCGGCTTCAAACCACCTCAAGCGGCTCCTGTTAAAAGCACGGGTCGTGAGCGTTGGGGAAACGTCAACCAATGAGTTGGCAGGTATGGTGCAGAGAGATGAGTTATCCCGAACCCATGTTGA
>NZ_WWNB01000023.1 GCF_012062845.1 Halomonas salinarum | reverse complement strand
GCCACCGCTGGGAAATCGAACTGGGCTACCGGGAAATGAAGCAATCCCTGTTGGGTAACCGCCTGACGTTGCGTAGCCGGACGCCGGAGATGGTCTTCCAGGAGCTCTGGGGCACCTTGCTGGCCTACAACCTGATCCGCTTCCAGATGGCCCGCATGGCCTATAGCCTAGAAGCGGTGCACCCGAACCAACTCAGCTTCCACCAGGCCGCCCACTGGATCATCAAGGAGTTGACGGTCCTCCCCTGGGTCTCGCCGGGGCGTGTGCCCGGTGTGATTCAGTCGATGCTGGAGATGGCGCCTGCCTTCGTCTTGCCTGAGCGACGCGAGCGATCTTACCCCCGATCAGTCAGGCGCCGACCACAGAAGTACCCGACCAAAAGAAATGCCAGTCAGCGTTAACTGACTGGCATTACGCCGAATTGGCGGGCCTTTTATGGCGATGACCGTCGGCAGCTGACGATCAAAAGCGATGCTACTGCTGCAGTTCGGCGATATCGGCAACGCCCAGGAACAAGGCCTGGAGGTTAGCCAGCAGTGCCAGGCGGTTGCGACGAACCCCGTCATCGTCCGCCATCACCATCACGTCATCGAAGAAGCGATCGACAGGCTCTCGAAGGCTTGCCAGTGCATCTAGTGCTTCGGCATAGCGAGCCTCGGCGAACAGCGGCAACACGGCGACGCGCCGGGCCTCCAGGGCTTCGGCCAGCGCATGCTCTGCCGCTTCCGTGAGGAGGTGAGTGTCGATATGCGTCGAGCCATCGTGTCCCTGCTTCGCCAGGATGTTGGCGACCCGCTTGTTGGCCGCTGCCAGAGCCGCGGCTTCCTCACGTTGGCTGAAGGCATGCACGGCCTGTACACGACGAGCGAAGTCCAGCGGCTTGGATACCGGACGGGAGCGCACCGCGAGGTAGACTTCGACGTCAATGCCTTCGTCCTGAGTCCAGGCCCGGAAACGGTCGATCATGTACGCGAAGACGTCATCGACCAAACCCTCGGATTTGGGTAGGCCAGAATGCTGGGCCGCTGCCCGCACGAGCAGCTCGCGCAGGTCCAGGTCCAGTTCACCCTTGATCAGGATGTTGAGTACACCGATGGCGGCACGGCGCAGGGCGAAGGGGTCCTTGGCGCCGGTGGGACGTGCGCCGATACCGAAGATGCCGGTCAGGGTGTCGAGACGGTCCGCGAGGGCCAGCGCCTGGCCCGTACGCGTCTGGGGGATGACGTCACTGGCGAAGCGCGGCAGGTACTGCTCATAGAGCGCCTGGGCGACTTCCTCGGCTTCGCCGTCCTGGCGGGCATAGTAACAGCCCATGATGCCCTGTAGTTCGGGGAACTCCAGCACCATCTCGGTGACCAGATCGCATTTTGCGAGCTCGGTCGCACGCTGGGCATGGTCGGTATCGCCACCGATATGCTCGGCAATGAAGCGGGCGACCGGCACGCTGCGAGTGGCCTTGTCGGTCAGGGTGCCCAGCTGTTGCTGGAAAACCACACTTCCGAGGCCCTCGCGGCGAGCGGCAAGCGGCGTCTTGCGGTCGACGTCGTAGAAGAAGGCAGCATCGGCGAGGCGTGGGCGAATGACCTTCTCGTTGCCAGCGATCACCTGCTGGGGGTCGCGGCTCTCGATATTGGCGATGGTGATGAACAGCGGCTTGAGATGGCCATTTTCATCGAGCAGGTGGAAGTACTTCTGGTTGGCCTTCATCGAGGAGATCAGGCACTCCGGCGGCACCTCGAGGAAGCGCTCGTCGAAGCTGCCGGTCAAGGCGACCGGCCACTCGACCAGGCCGCTGACCTCGACCAGCAGGTCTTCGTCGATGACTGCCTCGGCGTCCTGGCACTCGGCTTCGGCCAGCACCTGTTCGCGGATGCGCTCGCGACGCCGCTCACGGTCGGCGAGTACGTAGGCTTCTTCAAGAGCCCCCAGGTAGTCATCGGGGTGGCCAAGATCGATCGCCTGGGGCGCATGGAAACGATGCCCATAGGTCGTGCGGCCAGCGTTGAGGCCCAGTACGGTCGCTTCGACGACCTCGCTGCCGTAGAGCATCACCAGCCAATGGACCGGACGCGAGAACTCGACCCGTGAGCTTCCCCAGCGCATGTTCTTGGGAACTGGCAGGCCATCGATGGCCTTGGCGACGATATTCGGCAGCAGGGCAGTGACGACCTCGCCCTGCTGTTGCTCGCGAAAGCCCAGCCAGGTGCCCTTGGGGGTTTCGAGGTGGATCAGGTCCTCGACGCTGACACCGCAGGAACGGGCGAAGCCTTCGGCGGCCTTGGTGGCCACTCCGTCCTTGAACGCGGCGGCAAGCGCCGGACCGCGGCGTTCAACTTCGCGGTCCGGCTGCTTGTCGGCCAGAGCCTCGATGCGAACCGCGAGTCGGCGGGGACTGCCATAGGCCTCTACCGCGGCGAAGGGGACTTCGGCCTCGGTGAGACCTTGACGCAGGCTCTTGGCCAGGGCGTCCGAGAGGCTGTCGATGGCGCTCGGCGGCAGTTCCTCAACGCCAAGTTCGATCAGAAAGGTATCGGTGGCCATGGCTCAGGCGTCTCCTTGTTCGGCTAGCAGTTCGCGTTTCAGGGCGTCCGAGGCCATCGGGAAGCCGGCGGCCTTGCGTGACTCGTAGTAGGCATGAGCCACGTCGCGGGCCATGGTACGGACACGCAGGATGAAACGTTGGCGCTCGGTGACCGAGATGGCGTGGCGGGCATCGAGCAGGTTGAAGGTGTGGGAAGCCTTGAGGACCATTTCATAGGCCGGTAGTGGCAAGCCCGCCTCCAGCAGCTTGCTGCACTCGCGCTCATGGTAGTCGAAGGCATCGAACAGGACCGGCACGTCGGCATGTTCGAAGTTGTAGGCCGACTGCTCGCGCTCGTTCTGCAGGTAGACGTCACCGTAAGTGACTTGGGAACCATCCGGGGCGATGGTCCAGATCAGGTCGTAGACGCTATCGACATCCTGCAGGTACATGGCGATGCGCTCGAGGCCGTAGGTCAGCTCGCCGGTTACCGGGTAGCATTCGATACCACCGGCCTGCTGGAAGTAGGTGAACTGGGTCACCTCCATGCCATTGAGCCACATCTCCCAGCCAAGGCCCCAGGCGCCCAGGGTCGGCGACTCCCAGTTGTCTTCGACGAAGCGGATATCGTGGACCAGCGGGTCGAGGCCAAGACGCTCCAGGGAGCCCAGGTAAAGTGCCTGGAAGTCAGCGGGCGAGGGCTTCATGACCACCTGGAATTGGTAATAGTGCTGCAGGCGGTTAGGATTCTCGCCATAGCGACCGTCGGTTGGCCGGCGGGAGGGCTGCACATAGGCAGCGTTCCAGGTTTCCGGGCCGATGGAGCGCAGGAAGGTGGCCGGGTGGAACGTGCCGGCACCGACTTCCATATCCAGCGGCTGCATGATGGCGCAGCCCTGTTCGGCCCAATATTGCTGCAGGGCGAGGATCAGGCCCTGGAAGGTTTTCACGTCTGGCGTCGACTGTGTCATTGGTGAAGCACCGTTGGCCCATGAATTCAAGAACTGCCAAGTATACAATCAGAGGTTAATCGGATATAGGCGCGCGGACGGATTGAGCCGGGTGCTCGGACATAAGAGGGTTTGACGATGATCGTAGTCACAGGCGGTGCCGGCTTTATCGGGGCCAATTTGGTCAAGGCGCTGAATGCACGTGGCCGGGAAGACATACTCGTGGTGGATGATCTTTCCGACGGTACCAAGTTTCTCAATCTGGCCGACTGCACGCTGGGAGATTATCTCGACAAGGATGATTTCCTGATGCGCGTCGAGGCCTCAATGCGTGGCGATGATGCGGGTCTGCCGGAGATCGAGGCGATCTTCCACGAGGGTGCCTGCTCCGATACCACCGAGTGGGACGGCCGCTTCATGATGGAGAACAACTTCGAGTACTCGAAGGTGCTGCTCCACTTCTGCCAGGCCAAGGGCATCCCTTTCCTGTATGCCTCCTCGGCGGCCACCTATGGCGGCAGCGAGGTGTTCTTCGAGGCACCCGAGCATGAGAAGCCGCTCAACGTTTACGGCTACTCCAAGCTCCTGTTCGATCAGTACGTGCGCGCGCGCTGGGACAGCTTCACCAGCCAGGTGGTCGGATTTCGCTACTTCAACGTCTATGGTCCTCGGGAGCAGCACAAGGGCAAGATGGCGAGTGTGGCCTACCATCACCATACCCAGGTCCAGGCCGGCCAGAACCCCAAGCTGTTCGGCGCCTGGGATGGCTACGAGGCCGGCATGCAGAGCCGCGATTTCGTCTATGTCGGCGACGTGGTGAACGTCAACCTGTGGTTCCTCGATCACCCGGAGCGCTCGGGTATCTTCAACCTGGGCACCGGCCGGGCGGAGCCGTTCAAGGCTATCGCCGATACCGCGATCGACTTCTACGGCAAGGGCCAGATCGATTTCATTGACTTCCCGGACGAGCTGAAGGGGCGCTATCAGAGTTATACCCGTGCGGATATCACGCGGCTGCGCGAGGCTGGCTACACGGCCGAGTTCAAGACCGTCGCCGAGGGCGTGCGCGAGTATCTGGAGTGGCTGAATGGCTAACGCCGGCGAGCGGATTCTGGTGGTAGGGCCATCCTGGGTCGGTGACATGGTGATGGCCCAGAGTTTGTTGATGACGCTCAAGGCGCGCCACCCTGGCTGCACGCTGGGTGTGGTCGCGCCCGGCTGGTCGCTGCCGATCATCGAGCGCATGGCCGAGGTCGACGAGACACTGGCACTCGAGGTGGGGCACGGCGAGTTCGGTCTCGCCGCTCGCCGCGAGCTGGCGCGTCGGCTCAAGGGACGCTTTGATCGCGCTATCGTGCTGCCGCGCTCGTGGAAGTCAGCGATGGTGCCTTTTCTGGCACGTATCCCCAAGCGTCGGGGCTTTACCGGCGAGCAGCGGTTGTGGCTGCTCAATGAGCGGCGACGCCTGGACAAGACGGTACTCGATCAGACCGTCAAGCGTTTCGTCTCCCTGGGGTTGCCCGAGGACGAGGCGGCCAGCGGTAAGTTCGCTATTCCGCGCCCCCGCCTGGCGGTGGACCCGGACAACCTGATCGAACTCAGGCTCACGCATCAGCTGTCCTCACGCCCGGCCATCGGCATGATGCCGGGTGCCGAATATGGCCCCGCCAAGCAGTGGCCTCTTGAGTATTTTCATGCGCTGGCGACTCAGCTTGTGGCCTCGGGCTATGAGGTGCGGGTCCTGGGGGGCCCCAAGGATGCGCCCGACGGTGAGGTGATCTGCGCGGGCCTCTCTCACGCCCATAACCTGTGCGGGCGTACGCGGCTGGCCGATGCCGTGGACCTGCTCGCCGACTGTGAGCAGGTGGTGACCAACGATTCCGGGTTGATGCACGTGGCTGCCGCGGTAGGCACTCGGGTGCATGCCATCTACGGCTCTTCGTCGCCTGAGTACACGCCGCCGCTGACCGAGAATACCCGGATTCACTACCTGGCACTGTCCTGTTCGCCGTGTTTTGCAAGGGACTGTCCGCTTGGTCACACCAATTGCCTCAAGCACATCACTCCTGAGCGAATGCTGGCGGCCATTCTGCCTGAATCGCCTCAAGTGCTTACGCCTGCCGGTTGACCCGCTCGTTCTCGTAGAGTTCGTTGAGCTTGGCGTATTTCATGTAGGCCCTGAAGGCGGTGGTCATCGCCACCGTCATGCCATCGCTGCCCTGGAAGATGCCGCCCTTGAGGATCAGCTTGCGCAGGGTGGCTGTCAGGGCATGCAAGGCCGGCGCCCAGCTCGAGGCGGGCACGCCACGGTCCTTCATGGCCCAGGCATCGCGGGATGAGAGCTGATTGATGCGCTCGATCCAGTGCTTGAGGTCATGATAGGTGAAGTGGTGCAGGTGGGCGCCGGTCTGCTTGACCCTGGGGGCCTTGACGGCGGCATGGCCTTTCTTCGGCTCATAACCGGCCTGGGTACGGTTGTACAGCCGTGCCACGGCATCGGGATAGAAGCCTGCTGCTCGGATCCAGTGATGGCCGACGTAATTCTTGCGCCGAAAGCCATAGGCCGTAGACGGATCATCGAGAGTAAGTGACTGGATCTTGGCGACCGCATCGTCGTCCAGACGCTCATCCGCGTCCAGGGCCAGGATCCAGTCATGGCGTGCATAGGGAACGCCGAAGGCCTTTTGTGGCCCGTCTCCCAAGTAGGCCTGTTCGATTACCCGGGCACCTTCAGTCTCGGCGATCCTGACGGTGTCGTCCTGACTCAGAGAGTCCACAACGATAACCTCGTCACAGACCCGAAGCAGCGAGCGGATACAGTCGGCAATCTGTCGTTCTTCATTGAGAGTGATGACCACTCCGGTAATCGGCGTCATGGTGTGATCTCTTGTTGAGCGGGTACTTTGAGCATGGTGGCGCTGTATTGGCCCTTGAGCAATGCACGGCAAGGGAAAGCCTCTTCACCTTAAGTCCGGTCGGGCAAACGCGTATATTACCCTTGGGTGGCCATGGCAAGCCATGCGTCCTCGAATCAGCGCTGCACATGACAACCAGACACCTGAGCCTTGGGGGCCTGGGAGAGGCTTTTTCACGGACTGTTCATGGCCAGGTACCGCTGGTGTGGGCCTGTTGTGGGTGGCAAGGTTGCGCGACGGCGATGTCGGTCAGACCACGGTCGCGACTACCGCCACCCTTGGCGGAAGGTTCACGGTGATCTGCCGTCGATTCATGCACAGCGAGCCCGGTATCGGCGTGCGCTAACAGAGCCAGTTTCAAGTGGGAGTCATTGTTGAAGATCATCCATGTCAATCTGGCCAAGGGCTATCGTGGCGGTGAGCGTCAGACCGAACTGCTGATTCGCGCCCTGTCATCATACGATAATGCCGCGCAATGGCTGGCGTGTCGGCGAGATTCACCGCTGCGTTCGCGCCTTGCAAAGGTGCCTGGGTTGGGTTTCATCGATGCCGATCATCAGCTAGCGGGCCATGGGGTAGCAGGCCGCCTGCAGGCCGATATCGTTCATGCCCATGATGCCAAGGCGGTGCATTGGGGGGGATTGCACCGCTTGTGGCATGGCGTGCCTTACCTGTTGACTCGTCGGGTCGATGCCCCGGTCAAGGACAAGATCAGCAACCGCTTCTGCTATCGGGGCGCTGCTAAGCGAGTCGCCATCTCGTCATTGATTCAGCGTCAACTCGAAGCGCGTGATTGGGGTGAGGTGGCGTTGATTCCAAGCGCCCTGTCCGGGCTCAAGGCAGATCCTGAACAGGCCAAGGCACTGCGTGCCGACTTTCCCGGCAAGTACCTGGTCGGGCATGTCGGCGCGCTGGTCGACCGCCACAAGGGTCAGCGGGTGCTGCTTGAGGCAGCACGTCGCCTTGAGCGGATCAAGCCCGATGTGCAGGTGCTGTTCTTTGGTCAAGGCGAAGATGCAGAGGCGCTGGAGGCAGAAGCGGCAGGACGCACCAACGTTACCTTTATGGGGTTCAAGGACAACATAGGCGATTATCTTCCAGGGCTAGATCTCTTTGCCTTTCCTTCACGCAACGAAGGGCTCGGCTCGGTGCTGCTGGACGTAATGGATGCCGGTGTGCCGATCGTGGCCTCAAGGGTGGGGGGGATTCCTGATATCGTCCGTGATGAAGAGACGGGATTGCTGGTGCCGCCAGGAGATGCCGAGGCCCTTGCCGACGCCATTGCCCGCTTACATGATGATGCCGAACTTGCAAAGACCTTGATAGAAGGGGCGAGTGCCCAGCTCGCGCGTTATACGCCAGAGGCCATGGCCAACGCCTACTGGGGGCTTTATCAGCACCTGATACAGTGATAGCTGGCATAGACGGTAGTAATACAGTGACTGATGTTATAGCCAGGCAGCACTAGTGGCGATGTTGGCACTATCAGAACACGTCCCCCTGGCACTCATCTTGATGTTAGGAAGCGCTCGCTAACGAATGACAATAGCCATGCGGTGGCCTGTATGAAGACGCTACTGGCGCAGTTGCACAAGAACACTCACAAGTTCCGTTTCTATGGCTGGCACGCGGCGGGCCTGGCGGTACCCTTGGCCGCCAATCAGCGTCGTTTGCCAGCGATATTGGCCGAATTCGACTCACTCGATGCGCCGGAACGAGAAGAGATCCGGGCACGGGTCGACTACTACAACCAGTGCGATTCTTGCGTCGAGCTCGGACAAGAGGCGACGACTATTGCCGACTTTACCCGGGAAAAGAGCTGGGCCTACTACCTCGATATGTGGCGTTATCTGCGATTCTTTCCGGGGCATCTGCGCTTTCATCATCTTTTCGGCGATATCCGCGAGGTGCCAGAGCGGCCCACCTTTCTTAAAAGTCGGCCGCTGGGTGGCGATAATCGGCACTCAGTTCTACTCAAGCTCAATGCCGTTCGCCACTACTATGTCTTCCCTGACCGCACGCCCTTTGCCGCCAAGCAGGACAAGCTGGTTTGGCGGGGTGCCTGTCATCAAGCCCACCGTCAGAGGTTCGTCGAGCACTTCCATGACCACCCGCTGTGCGATGTCGGAGATGTGCGTCGCAGCGCGCAGGGCAAGCCCTATCATCGGCCCTTCATGAGCATCGAGGAGCAGCTCCAGTACAAGTTCGTGCTGAGCATCGAAGGCAAGGACGTGGCGACCAACCTCAAGTGGATCATGGCCTCGAACTCGCTGTGTTTCATGGCGGCACCGCGCTTCGAGACCTGGTTCATGGAGGGGCGATTGATCCCCGGCTATCATTATGTCCAGCTCGCCGACGACTACGGGGATATCGAGGAGAAAGTCGCTTACTATCGGGATCATCCCGACGAGGCCAGGCGCATCATCACCAATGCCAACGCCTATGTAGCCCAGTTCAAGAATGAAAGGCGTGAGCGTTTGGTCAGTCTGCTGGTAATGGACAAGTACTTTGCCCGTTCGGGTCAGTCATCGGTCTTGGCATGGTAACCGTCGAGGATGGCGGACATCGATGCGTTGGCGTCGAACTTCTCGAGCGAGCGTTCTAGGCGCGACAGATTGTCCGCTTGCCAGCGGCCCGCATGACGCAGGCGGCAGCGATCCAGGTCGATCAGGAATACCGCGCCATCCGGGGCGATGAGCAGATTGCGGGCGTTGAGGTCCACATGGTCGAGGCCGGCATGATGGAAGCGGCGAATGGTGGCGCCGACGCGCTCGAGTAGCGCCGCGTCGGCATCCGCCAGGCAGTCGGCCAGGGCGCGGGCGCCGGCCAGGCGCACGGTGATCAATGCGGCCCGATAGACCAGGCCGCGCTGCCAGACTCCGGCGGCCACCGGGCGTGGCACCGGCAGCCCTTGCGTGTATAAGGCGGCGGTCAGGCGCAGTTCGCGAAAGGCGCGGGTGCGTTCAAGCCCGGTCCACAGGTAGCTCGCGTCATTCAGGCGGGCGATCAGTCCCCCGCGCCGGTAAGGGCGCAGCACCCACTGCTCATTTGCTCGGTCGGGTGCCTTGAGAAAGAGACTTGCGCCTCGGCCTGGTGCCTCGCCGGTTACGGCGTCTTGCTCACGCCAGTAGTCCGGACAGAACCAGCGAGGCTCCAGGGGCAATGGCGTTGTCTCGCCTTCGGTCGCAGAAGCGCCTTGGACGTCAAGGCCTGGGGCTTGTCGTGAGCTTCCCTCGTCACAAAAGCGTCCTGCATCATATAGAATGCAGGTATTTTCTTTCTGGAACGTTGCCAACTGCATGAAGCATCCTCTGCCTGTTCACCCCACGCACCTGTGCGTGCTTAGGCTCTCGGCCCTGGGCGATGTCTGTAACCTGGTGCCGACCGTGCGTGCCCTGCAGCGTCAGTGGCCGGGCGTGCGTATCACCTGGATCGTCGGCAAGGCCGAGCACAGTCTACTGTCGGGCCTGTCCGGGGTCGAGTTCGTGGTCTATGACAAGTCGACCGGTCTCGCCGGCATGCGTGAGATCTGGCGTGCGCTCAAGGACACGCGTTTCGATGCGCTGTTGCACATGCAGCAGTCGCTGCGTGCCAGCGTGCTGTCGCTGGGGCTACGCGCCGGGGTACGCATCGGTTACGACAAGGCCCGATCCAAGGACTGGCAGCACTGGTTCACCCAGCATCAACTGGCGCCGCATCCACGTGCCCATGTGCTGGAATCCTTCATGGACTTCGCCCGTGAATTGGGCGTCGAAGACCTGACCCCTGAGTGGGATCTGGCGATTCCCGACGACGCCCGGCGCGAGGCTCGCGAGGTAAGCGGTGAGCAGGACTACGTACTGATCAGCCCCTGTGCCAATCCACGGCTGCGTAACTTCCGCAACTGGTCCGCCGAGGGCTATGCCGCGGTGATCGAACACCTGTGGAATCATGGCCTGGTGACGGTGATGAGTGGTGGCGGCAGTACTCAGGAGCGCGAGATGGGCGCACGCATCCAGGCGCTGTGCTCTGAAGGGGCGGTGGTCGATGCCATAGGCGGCACCTCCCTGAAGGGACTTATGGCGCTGATTGACGGTGCACGAGCCGTTGTTGCCCCCGACTCCGGCCCGGTGCATATGGCCAATGCCCTGAATACGCCGACCGTAGGGCTCTATGCCACCACCAACCCGCAGCGCGCCGCCCCTTATCGTTGGCGCGAGCACGTCGTCAATCGCTACCCCGAGGCCGTACGCACCTACTTGCACAAGTCGCCCGACGAAATCGTCTGGGGGACGCGTGTGCGCCATCCCGATGCCATGTCGCTGATCCACGCCGACGATGTGATCGCTCACCTCGATGCCCTACTCATGGAGCCCCGCGATGAAGCTTGACCTGACCGCTCTTGAACAGGCCCGCCTGCTGGTGGTGGGCGATGTGATGCTCGATCGCTACTGGCACGGTGGAACCTCGCGGATCTCCCCGGAGGCACCAGTGCCGGTGGTCAAGGTCAACGATGGTGAGGATCGCCCCGGCGGCGCCGCCAACGTGGCCCTCAATATCTCCTCGCTAGGTGCCCGTGCCGCTCTGGCGGGTCTGGTCGGCGACGACGACAATGCCGATCTGCTGACCCACCGGCTTGAAGACTCCGGAGTAAGTACTCACTTTCAACGCAGCCCTGATATTCCGACGATTGCCAAGCTCAGGGTCATGAGCCGTAACCAGCAGCTGATTCGCCTGGATTTCGAGGAGCCGCTGGACGAGGTCGATACTCGGGAGCTTGAGGCCAAGGTGGCAGCACAGCTTGGCGATGCCGATCTGGTGATCCTCTCCGATTACGGCAAGGGCACCCTGAATCGCGTCGAATCGCTGATTCAGCTGGTGCGCGAGGCGGGCAAACGGGTGCTGGTCGACCCCAAGGGCAGCGACTTTCGCCGTTATCGCGGGGCCAGCGTGGTCACGCCCAACCTGACCGAGTTCGAGGCCGTGGTCGGCCCCTGCCGCAGCGATGAGGAACTGGCTGCCAAGGGCGAAGCATTGCGGGTCGAGCTCGACCTGGAGGCTCTGCTGATCACTCGCAGTGAGAAGGGCATGACCCTGATCCGCGGCGATCATGCCCCTTTGCACCTGCCGACGCGGGCGCGTGAGGTCTACGACGTGACCGGTGCCGGCGATACCGTGATCGGCGTGTTGGGGCTGGCGCTGGCCGCCGGTCATGGCTTCCCTGAGGCCATGACGCTTGCCAACCTGGCGGCCGGTCTGGTGGTGGCCAAGCCAGGCACCGCGACCCTCTCGATCGCTGAACTCTACACCGCCCTGCACGGCGACAAGCTTGCCGAGTTCGGCCTCATCGAGGCGGCACCGCTGGTCGAGGCGGTGCGGGCCGCCCAGGCCCGCGGCGAGAAGGTGGTGATGACCAACGGCTGCTTCGATATTCTGCACGCCGGCCACGTGGCCTACCTGGAGCAGGCCCGTCGTCTCGGCGACCGGCTGATCGTGGCGGTCAACGACGATGCCTCGATCGCTCGCCTCAAGGGCCCCACACGGCCGATCAACCTTCTGCAGCGGCGCATGCAGGTGCTCGCCGGGCTCGGCGCCGTGGACTGGGTGGTGCCCTTCGGCGATGACACCCCGGCGTCCCTGATCGAGACCGTGCTGCCCGACGTGCTGGTCAAGGGCGGTGACTACCTGCCCGCCGATATCGCCGGTGGCGAAGCGGTGATCGCCAATGGCGGCGAGGTGCGCGTGCTCGACTTCGAGGACGGTGTCTCTACCACGGCGATGATCTCGACCATCCTCGACCGGGAAGGCTGATGCCTGCCCGTTGGCCACGACTCGCCTACTCGACGGCACTCTATGGTCTTGCACCACTGATATGGCGCAGGGTATGGCGTGAGCAGGCGCTTGCTCACCCGAGGCGTGAACGCCTCGGGCTGATCCCCCACTCTTCTCGGGTCGCATCGGTCGACGACCGCATCGAGCGCCCCGTGACCTGGCTGCACTGCGCGTCTGTCGGCGAGGTACTGGCCGCCCGGCCGCTGATCGAGGCGCTGGCGACAAGCCGCCCGGCACACCGCCTGGTCGTGACCACCATGACCGCCACCGGTGCCGTGCAGGTGCAAGCATTGGCCGATAAGCTCAACGCCGCAGGGGCTGGCGCCGAAGTGAGTCATCACTTCGTGCCGCTGGACTTTCCCGGCGCGGCGCGGCGCTTCGTTGCTCGCCTCGCGCCGATGCAGGCGATCTTTTTCGAGACCGAGCTATGGCCTAACCTGCTCGCGGCCTGTCGCCGCCGTGGTATACCGGTCGCCGTGGTCAACGGCCGCCTGTCGCCTAGCGCCTACGCACGCTATATGAAGGTTCGTCCGCTGATGGCGGCGGCGCTCGCCAACGTTAACTGGCTGGCCGCCAAGTCTGACGAGGACGCCGAGCGCTACCAGGCACTCGGCATGGCCCGGGCGTGTATCAGTGTGGTGGGTTCACTCAAGTTCGATATGAGTGCTTCCGGCGAGGATCTGGAGAGAAGTGAGCGCTTACATACCTGGCTCGGTGAGCGTCCGATCTGGGTCGGCGGCTCGACACACCCCGGCGAGGACGAGCAGTTGCTCGCCGCACATCGACGCCTGCTCGAGACGCATCCTAAGGCGCTGCTGATCCTCGTGCCGCGTCATCCCCAACGCTTCGACGAAGTGGCCTCGCTCTGCGAGACCCAGGGCATGCGTATGGCGCGGCGATCGAGGGACGACCGTCCAGGACCCGACACGCAGATCTACCTCGCTGACACCATGGGTGAGCTTGCCACGCTCTACGGGGCGGCGGATATCGCCTTCGTCGGCGGTAGCCTGGTGCCGGTCGGCGGGCACAACCTGCTTGAACCCGCCGTGCAGGGCGTGCCGGTCGTGACCGGGCCATCGCTTGAGAATTTCAGCGATGTTGCCGCGACCCTGCGCGAGGCCTCGGCGCTTGCCGAGGTGGGCGATGCCGAAGGGCTGGCAGCGACGCTGGCTGCGCTATTTGACGCTCCAGCGAACAGGACCCGCCTCGGCGAGGCAGGCCGACAAGTGGTGGCGGCCAATCGGGGCGCGTTGTCGCTCACCCTGAAAGGCCTGAACGCTATGCTAGAAACGAAGTAAGCGTTTACTCACTCTTGGTTTTTCTCGATGCGCTCGACACCCTGTGAGCCACCGAGCAACAGCACATCGGCGCCGCGAGCGGCGAACAGGCCGTTAGTGACCACGCCGACGATGGCATTGAGGCGGGCCTCCATGGCAACCGGGTCCTCGATGGTGAGCTCATAGCAGTCGAGGATTTGGTTGCCGTTGTCGGTCACCACGCCTTCGCGATAGACCGGCGTGGCACCGAGCTTCACGAGCTCTCGGGCCACGTAGGAACGCGCCATCGGAATGACCTCGACCGGCAGCGGGAAGTCACCCAGCACCTCGACCTTTTTCGATGCATCGGCGATGCATACGAAGCGCTCCGCGCAGGCGGCGACGATCTTCTCGCGGGTCAGGGCCGCGCCGCCACCCTTGATCATCTCGAGGCGACCGTTAATCTCGTCGGCGCCATCCACATACACCGGCACGCTGCCGGCAACGTTCATCTCGACCACGTCGATACCGTGGGACCTGAGACGCTCAGCGGTGGTTTCAGAGCTTGCTACGGCAGCCTTGAAGTCATCGCGCAGGGCGGCCAGTCGGTCGATGAAACGATCGGCGGTGGAGCCGGTGCCGACGCCGATGATGACGTCGCTGCCGAGCAGCGGGCGAATTTCCTCGATGGCCGCGGCGGCCACCGCATCCTTCAGTTCGTCTTGTGTCATGAGAGCTCGCTTGGGAGTGGCGTAAGAAGCGTCGCGATTATAGGCCAGTTCGGCGGCGGTGTTGATGCTTCCTTGCCTGAACGATCAGGCGTCGAAGGCGCTGGACGCCACGGCAGCGGGTCTGCTACCAATAGGGGTTTTGCCACGCACGCGATTATCGCATGACGCTCAGTCATGACGACGCCCTTGGGATATCAGGATGCTCGAAGAAACCGTCAAGAAAATACTCACCGCCCGTGTTTACGATGCCGCACGGGAAACGCCGATCTCACCGGCGACCATCCTTTCCAAGCGCCTTAATAACCAGATTCTGATCAAGCGCGAAGACCTGCAGCCCGTCTACTCCTTCAAGATTCGCGGCGCCTACAACAAGATGGCGCAGCTGAGCGACGAGCAGAAGACCAAGGGCGTGATCGCCGCTTCGGCCGGTAACCACGCCCAGGGGCTGGCGCTCGCCGCCAAGCTGATGGGCGTCAAGGCGGTGATCGTGATGCCGCGTATCACGCCGGAGATCAAGGTACAGGCGGTGCGCGCCCGGGGCGCCAAGGTGATCCTCAAGGGGGACGCCTTTGCCGCCGCCGCCGCCCATGTCCAGGAGTTGATCGCCGAGCACGGCTACACCTATATCCCCCCCTTCGATGATATCGACGTGGTGGCCGGCCAGGGCACCATCGGCGTGGAGATCCTGCGCCAGCACGGGGGGCGTCTGGACGCCGTCTTTGTGCCGGTAGGGGGCGGTGGCCTGATCGCCGGCGTGGCCGCCTACATCAAGTACCTGCGGCCCGAGATCAAGGTGATCGGGGTCGAGTCCGAGGATAGCGCCAGCTTCAAGGCGGCCATGGAGGCCGGCGAGCGGGTGGTGCTGGATCAGGTCGGTGTCTTTGCCGAGGGCGTCGCGGTGGCGCAGGCTGGCGAAGTGCCCTTTGCGATTGCCAAGGACCTGATCGATGAAATCATCACCGTCAATGCCGATGAGATGTGTGCCGCGGTCAAGGATATCTTCGAGGATACCCGCGCGGTCGCCGAGACCTCTGGCGCCCTGTCGCTTGCCGGCCTCAAGAAATATATCCAGCGCGATGGTGCCGAGGGTGAGACGCTCTTGTGCATCAACTCCGGTGCCAATACCAACTTCGATCGTCTGCAGCATATCGCTGAGCGCACCGAGCTAGGCGAGCAGCGCGAGGCCATCCTGGCGGTGACCATCCCTGAGCGCCCAGGCAGCTTCAAGCGCTTCTGCAAGGTTATCGGCAAGCGCATGGTTACCGAGTTCAATTACCGCTATGCCGACCCTGACTGTGCACATATTTTCGTCGGCGTGCAGGTCAAACCGGGCGGTGACGACCGCCAGGCCGTCATTACCAAGCTGCGTGAAGAAGGCTATCCGGTGGTGGATCTCACTGACGACGAGATGGCCAAGCTGCATATTCGCCACCTGGGCGGTGGCAGGCCCAAGGAGCAGTTCGAGGAGGAAGTCTATCGCTTCGAGTTTCCTGAGCGCCCCGGGGCCTTGATGAACTTCCTGACGCACCTGCCGGCCGACTGGAACATCTCCTTGTTCCATTATCGCAACCACGGTGCCGCCTATGGCCGAGTGCTGGTCGGTATGCAGTTGCCAAGCGATGACCGCTCCCATGTCGAGGAGTACTTCGATGCGATTGGCTATCGCTACTGGAAAGAAACCGATAATCCGGCCTATCGACTCTTCATGGCCTGATGCGATCTCATCGTAACGGTGTGTAAGTATTGACTAACGGCTAGCCGTAGAGGTAGCAGGCGTTTTATCATGTGTTCAGACTATTGAGGCGATGGTCATTCTTTAGACCGAGTCTTATAGGCTGAAACGCCGTTAGTCAGGCGGCACTTCCATCTATTGTTACGACATCACGGAGTTGATAATGAGACGCAAGCCCGATTTGGTCATGGCGCTGGTACTGGTATTCGGCCTGGGAGTGGTTGCTACCGGTTATGCCCAGGCACTGGTCGGCAGCTGATTCCGCGGTGGGTTCTGCCGCGAAGCGATAAGCGTCTTTAAGGGGCTTTGTAAGGCTCGCCCGGTATTGTCTTGTTCAGTCGAAGACTCCGAGCCAACAGGCTGCCCATAGGGCCTGCCGTACTCAGTTAGCATCATCAGGCCAAGTCAAAAAGACCGGCCGCTGCCCATCACAGGCAGCGGCCGGTCTTTTTTTGTGATGCATTGTTTACGTCGCGGCCCTGCAAGGTCTGGCGCGCCTTCTATCAGGGCGCTGGGGGATTCAGTCTGCCATCAGGGCCGCAACACGCGAGCATCGCTTACGATGGCATCCAGCGGCACGTCCCAGCTCTCCACCGGCAGCGTTGTCACGCGCTGGCAGTCATGGGCCAGGCCGATTAGCCGCGGGCGTGGACCGCCCCGGCGCGTGAAGGCGAAGCTGCGGTCATAGAAGCCCCCGCCCATGCCCAGCCGTTGGCCCTGATCATCGAAGCCAACCAGCGGCATCAGCACCACTTCAAGCGCCCAGGCGGGCAGACGGCGAGCGCGATGGGCGCCGTGGCGCGTATCGGGCTCGGCGATACCGAAGCGATTGGTGATCATCGGTGTGCCTGAGTGGTAACGCACAAACCAGAGCCGGTTGAGGGTCAGAGGGGCCAGTACGGGAAGGTAAACCTTTGCCCCGCGGCGCTCTAGCCAGGCGATCAGCGGACGTGGATCTATCTCGCCGTCATTGGGCAGATAGAGCGCTACATGTCGGGCGCGACGGAGTTCTGGCAGGCCTCGCAGGCGAAGACACAGGTTCCTGGCGGCCTGGCGTTGCTGTCGGGGTGTCAGGGCGCGACGACGGCGGCGCAGGTTGCGTCTTAGTTCACGGCGTTGCATCGGGATATCGACGGCCGTCGAGGATGACGTGCCTGAGTCCCCATCGCTGTGAAGGGCGTCGTTAGGGGGTGTCGTA
Source organism: Halomonas salinarum (assembly GCF_012062845.1). Taxonomy (GTDB): domain Bacteria; phylum Pseudomonadota; class Gammaproteobacteria; order Pseudomonadales; family Halomonadaceae; genus Onishia; species Onishia salinarum. Next base: position 37,608 of record NZ_WWNB01000023.1, on the reverse strand, counting down.
TCAGACAGGGACGCATGAGGCATTATTTTACGAGCTCACGGCGGGCGGCAGATGATCGAGGTTCCCCAGAATGCCGCTGTCGTTCTGGCCCTTGAACCCATTGGTTCAAGGTGGGTGGCCGCAGACAGACCGTCAGGCTTTCCGTCGCGCGGACATGCACACGGGTCTGTCTAGCAATTGGCCCCCTGGGTAATGCGCATAGGCTCGAGGGACTGTAACGACTGGCGTACATTCCAGGGAACAGCTTCATCCTACCAGAGCAGGGCTAAGCGCCAAAGTGCAGATTGCTCAGTCATCCTTGCCGTCATCCAGCACCCGCTCGAGCCGCTCGTTGAGGCGGTTGAGGCTTTCCTCGCCCTCCTTGCGCTCGTCGAGCACCTGCAGGAGCTCATTGGTAATGTTCAGTGCCGCCATGATGGCGGTTTTCTCGGTGCCGAGCACCTTGGACTGAGAGTGGATGCCGTGCATGGCACGATCCAGGTAGCGGGCGGCGCGGTCGAGCTGGTCCTGCTCCTCTGGCGGGCAGGCGATGACGTAGCTGCGGCCCAAAAGGGTGATGTCGGCAGTGCGCCGGGCGTCATCGGTCATCGGTGGGCTCCAGATCGGGCCAGCGACGGGCCCGATGCGTTACTATGAAAGGTGTCGATTCACTATAAGAGAGCCGCTCGCGAGCGGTCAACGCAAGCCATGTTCGCCGTCCGTCGTGTCGGCCCGATTCAAGAGTTCTTCATGTCCCTTATCAACGATCGCCTCGACTTCTCAACCGTCGCCGATGTCTTCCTGATTCACGGCAGCATGCAGTCACCGGCCTTTCAGGACGGGCGTCTTGCCGGTGCCCTGGCGCTCAACGACCTGAGCGCCGAAGCCTGGCTGGATGAGCTGTGCGCCACCTTCGGCATCGAGCAGCCCCGGGATCCGGAAAGCGCCGAGGTGCTGCTTGGCTGGCGTCGCCAGGCCCTCGACGCCCTGGCGGCCGCCGATCTCAACTACGAGCCGCTGTTGCCCGACGATCTCTTCTCCCTGGCCGAGCGTGCTCAGGGCCTCAAGGACTGGACCCTAGGCTTCCTGGAACTGGTCCAGACCGTCGATAGCGAGACCCGCAACGCCTGGTCAGCCAATTTGCGCGAGGCGCTGGATGACCTGCAGACCCTGGCGAGCATCGAGGTCGATCTGGACGACAGCAGCGAGAACGAGAACGACCTCTTCGCGCTCACCGAGCATGCGCGCATGGCGGCCATGCTGCTCTATACCGAGCAACATCCCGGCCAGCCGCAGGTCGAAGAGGCTAACGCCCCCACTCAGTGACCCCCTTCTCAGGAGTCGAGATGTCACCCGAACTGCTTCCCCGCCCGGCCGCCATCGGCCGGGATGAGTATCGCCGGCGCTGCCAGACCCTGATGGCCGCCCTGCCCGAAGGCAGCGCCGTGCTGCTGCCAGCGGCCAGCCTTGTGACCCGCAGTAACGACAGCGATTACCCTTTTCGCCAGCGTAGTGACTTCCACTACCTGACCGGATTTCCCGAGCCTGATGCCTTGCTTTTGCTGTTACCCGGCCGCGAGGCCGGCGAGATCGTGCTGTTCTGCCAGGAGCGCAACCCGGCCATCGAAGCCTGGACCGGCATTCGGCTCGGCACCGATGGTGCCATGGCACACTTCGCCATCGACGAGGCCTTCGAGAATCCGGCACGCGTTGAGGCGCTCGGCGAGCTGATCGACGGTCGCGAGACGTTGTATCTGCTGCTGGATGATAGCGAGAGCCTGGCGCTTGCCGACCAGGTACGCAGCGAACTCAAGGGGCGTGCCCGGCGCGGTGCCGTCGCCCCGCAGGCACTGGCCGACCTGGCACCGCTGCTGCACGAACAGCGGCTCATCAAGAGCCAGGCGGAACTCGCCCTGCTGCGTCATGCCGGCGAGATATCCGCGCGGGCTCACGTGCGTGCGATGCGCACGGCCCGGCCGGGGCTCAACGAGTACCACCTTCAGGCCGAACTCGAGCATGAGTTCCGCTGGCAGGGGGCCAATGGCACGGCCTATGACAGCATCGTGGGTGGTGGCGCCAACGCCTGCGTACTGCACTACATCGAGAATCGCGATGCGCTGGTGGATGGCGAACTGGTGCTGATTGATGCCGGTGCCGAGTTCGATCTCTATGCCGGCGACATCACCCGCACCTTCCCGGTCAATGGCCGCTTCTCCAGTCCCCAGCGCCAGCTATACGACATCGTGCTGGCGGCTCAGGAGCGTGCCATCGAGGCGGTGACCCCCGGGGCTACTCTGGCGGCCATCCATCAGGGCGTGGTGCGTGATCTGTCACGGGGCCTCGTGGAGCTCGGTCTGGTCGAGGGCGAGCTCGAGGCGGTGATCAGCGAGGAACGCTACAAGCGCTTCTACCTGCATTCCACCTCGCACTGGCTGGGGCTGGATGTACACGATGTGGGCACTTACCGCTGTCACGGCGAGCCGCGTCCCCTGGCCCCCGGCATGGTGCTGACAGTGGAGCCCGGCCTTTATATTCCAGATGACGATGACATTCCTGAGGCGTATCGCGGCATTGGCATTCGTATCGAGGATGATGTCGCGGTGACCCGCGACGGGCACGAGGTGCTGTCCGCGGGTGTCCCCAAGCGAGCGTCGGAAATTGAGGCGGTGATGGCTAAAGAATGAGCAGTTCAGGCGACTGCCAAGAGAGTATTACGTAAATTACGTAATGATGGGATTTTCTTTACGTTGAGCGGAAGCGTATGCAAGAGCGCGAGACCCACAACGCCCACGCTGGGCAGGATCGAGCGGGCCAGCGAGTCGATGTCGCCATCGTCGGTGGCGGCTTGGTGGGGGCCAGCCTGGCCTGTGCCCTGGCGCCGCTGATCGAGCGATCAGGGCTCAGGGTGGCGGTGATCGAGGCCAACCCTTTGCCTGCTCTCGATGAGGCGAGCTACCAGCCGAGCTTCGATGCCCGGGCAAGCGCTATCGCACAGGGCTCCCGTGATCGCCTGGAAACCCTGGGGCTGTGGACAGAGATGGCCGAGGAGGCCGAGCCGATCCGGCGTATCCATGTCAGTGAGCGTGGACGGCTGGGCGCGACCCGGCTGAGTGCCGAGGAGTTCGACGTCGAGGCGCTGGGCTATGTGCTGCCCAATGCCTGGATGGGCCAGGTGCTGCACCGGCGATTGGCTGAGCTCTCGATCGACTGGCATTGCCCGGCGCGGGTGGCATCGATCAGTCCGCAGGCTAGCGGCCACCGACTGGCGCTGGATGATGGCAACGTGATCGAGGCGGATCTGACGGTGCTGGCCGATGGTGGACGTTCCGGGCTCAAGGAGCGGCTCGGCATCGAGAGCCGTCACGAGGCTTATGATCAGGTGGCCATCATCGCCAACCTCAAGGTCAGTCGGCCGCATGGTGGCGTGGCCTTCGAGCGCTTCACCCCTGAAGGGCCCATGGCGCTGTTACCGCTGCCTGGACAGCGCATGGAGCTGGTGTGGACCCATCAGGCTGGCGGTGAGGCGGCCGCCATGGCGGCGAGTGACCGCGAGTTCCTGGCGCGGTTGCAGCAGGCCTTCGGCGATCGGGCCGGCCACTTTCGCCGGGTGGGCCAGCGCCACGCCTATCCGCTGTCTCTGGTCACTGCCACCGAGCAGGTACGCCCAGGGCTCGCGGTGCTCGGCAATGCCGCTCATGCGCTGCATCCGGTAGCCGGTCAGGGCTTCAACCTGGCGCTGCGTGGCGTCTTGGACCTGGTGGCAGCCCTCGAGAAAGGGCTGGACGCTGGTCGCACCCCGGGCGACATGGTCACCCTGCAGGCCTTCGAGGCACAGCGGGCCGCCGATCGCCAAAGCGTCATCCGCTTCAGTGATGGCCTGATCCGACTGTTCGGTATCGATCATCCGCTGCTTTCTCATGCCCGAGCAGCAGGGCTCGTCGGCCTCAATCTGGTTGGGCCGCTGCGCCGAGCCTTGGGACGACGCGCCATGGGCCGCGAGCGCTGAGCTTTTTACCAGCGGCGACGTTACGACACGGGAGTACGAAATGCGGGAACAGCAAGGTAGGCCGGACGAGGCGATCATCGTTGGTGCCGGCATGGTCGGTGCGACGCTGGCATTGTTGCTGGGGCAGGCCGGCGTCGCGGTCCGGCTTCTGGATGCGCGGCCGGCAAGCCTGCCCGATGAGTCGGCCGGTCACGGACGACCCGGGCTTCGCGTCAGTGCCCTGACGCCGGTCTCTCAGCGCTTGCTGGAAGGCCTCGGGGTCTGGTCGGTGATGGCAAAGCGTCGCCTGTCACCCTACACCGGCATGCAGGTGTGGGATGCAGAAGGCAGTGGTGAGATTCGTTTCAGCGCCGACCAGGCCGGCGTGCCGGTTCTGGGCCATATCGTCGAGAATGATGTCACCCAGGCCGCGCTGGAGGAACGACTCGCCGTGCTGCCCAATGTGCGCCGCGAAGCCGGGGCACGGGTCGTCGCTCTCGAACAAGCGCCACACGGGGCGGATAACCGGCGTGTGCTTTGCCTCGAGGACGGTCGGCGCTTCAGCGCGCCGCTGATCGTTGCCGCGGATGGCGCCCGCTCGCCGCTGCGCGAAATGGCGGGTATCGAGACGGCCGCCACGGAGACCGGCCATGTTGCCGTGGTCACCACCGTGCGACTGGCTCGCGACCACGGCGGCGTGGCGCGTCAGGCCTTCCTGTCCACTGGCCCTCTGGCCTTTCTGCCGCTGCGCATTGAGGGTCGTGATGATCACTGCTCGATCGTCTGGTCGACCAGCCCCGAGGAAGCCGCTCGGTTGACTCGACTCACGCCCGAGGCGCTGGGTGAGGCGCTCGCGGCCGCCATCGATCATCGCCTGGGGGCGGTCACACCCATCGATCGCGCGGTCAGTGTGACCCTGACTCAGCGCCACGCCCGGGACTATGTGCAGCCAGGCTTGGCGCTGGTCGGCGATGCTGCCCACAGCATCCACCCGCTGGCCGGCCAGGGCGTCAACCTGGGGCTGATGGATGTGGCGGTACTGTCCGAAGAGCTACTGGCCGCCCGTGAACGGGGCGTGGCAATGGGTGATGAACGGATCCTCGCACGCTATGCAAGGCGTCGGCGCGGCGATAACGCCAGCATGCTGATGCTGATGGACGGTTTTCGGTTGTTGTTTGGCGCGCGGGCGCCAGCGTTGACCCTGGCCCGCAACCTGGGGCTCGCCGGCTTCGATCGGTTGACGCCCCTCAAGCGTCTGATGATGCGCCAGGCGATAGGCGAGCGTGGTCGCCTGCCCGTCAGCTGTCGTTAATCTGACCGTCGCCCATCTGGAGGAGCACCCAGGCCTCGTGAGCCGTCCACGACAAGGTCAGCGTGGGCCGGTTAGGTACGGCCGGTTAGGCACGGCCAGTCTGGTTCGGCCAGTTCGTTATCAGAGGTTCTGCATGAGCCGCACGGCATAAGAAAGGGCGCATCGATCCAGGATCAATGCGCCCTTTCTGTTTCAAGCCAGACCCGCCTGGGTGAGTTAATTGCCCTCGGCGCGGCGTCCGGCTTGGGGGCCAAGGACCTTGAGGGCCTTGAGCAGGTTCAGCGCTTCGCCGAGTTGATAGTCGTCGCGCACTTTCTGTGAGGTATCGGCGCTGGCACCGCCAGCGCCGCTGCCCTGGAGGTGGCCGGAGAGGTCGGCTTCACGCAGACGCCGGGCGGAGCTGTCAGCGACTTCGAGTCGCCCACGCACGACCTCTACGTCCGGTGCGATGCCCTGCGCCTGGATCGAGCGGCCGTTGGGGGTGTAATAGAGCGCGGTGGTCAGCTTCAGGCCGTCGTCGTTCCCCAGCGGCATGATCTGCTGCACCGAGCCCTTGCCGAAGCTCTCGGTGCCCATGATCACCGCCCGGCGTTGATCCTGCAGGGCGCCGGCGACGATCTCCGCGGCCGAGGCGCTGCCTCCGTTGATCAACACGACCATCGGCACGTCGGGCGCGGCGGTCTCCTCGTTTGCCGAGAAGCTCATCTGGCTGTCGGCGAGCCGCCCTTCGGTATAGACGATCAGGCCTTCACTGACGAAGGCATCGACGACATCCACTGCCGCCTGCAGCACGCCGCCGGGATTATTGCGCAGATCCAGCACCAGGCCATTCAGGTCGCCCGCTTGCTGCATGTCATCAAGGGCCTCATTGACCTGCTCGCCGGTGCTGCTCTGGAACTGGCTGATGCGCAGGTAACCGTAACCAGGCGCCAGGAACTCGTGCTTGACGCTCTCGGTTCGAATCACCTGGCGCTCAAGGGTCAGCTCACGGGGCATGCTCTCGTCTTGGCGCAGGATCGTGATGCGAATCTCAGTGCCGGGCTCGCCGCGCATCAGCTCCACCGCTTCCTGCAGCGACAGGCCGTCGGTTGCCGTGTCATCGATGCGCAGGATGGCATCCTGAGACTGAAGGCCAGCACGGGCCGCGGGCGTATCATCGATGGGCGCAATCACCATCAGCTGGCCGTCGCGCATGCCCACCTCGATGCCGATGCCACCGAACTCGCCCTCGGTGGACTCCTTGAGGCTCTGGAATTCCTGGGGGTCGAGGTAGGTCGAGTGCGGGTCCAGTTCGCTGAGCATGCCCCGCATGGCGTTGTGCAACAGGGTGCTGTCGTCGACCTCATCGACGTAGGTGCGCTTGATGCGCTCGAAGACCTCGGCAAAGGTCTGGACGTCGGCGACGGGCAGGTCGTCATCGGATGTCGGCGACTGTGCGGCCGCCGGCAGTGCCAGCAGGGCCGTGCACAACCAGGTCGTGAGCATCCGGGTCGTGAAGATAAGGGGGGCCTTGACGCGCATGCGGTCTCCGGTCGCGGAACTGGGGGCGATGCCCCAGCATAGCGTTACAGTGGGGCGGGAATCCATTGATGGTAGTGACTAGCGTCGGGCGATCCATTGCTCAGGATCGATCGGCTCGCCGTGACGGCGCACCGCGAAATAGAGCGCCGGGGTCGAGCGACCGCCACTGACGCCGACGACGGCGATGGCCTGGCCCGCACTCACGGCGTCACCCGCGGACACCGTGAAGTGCTGCAGGTGCGCGTGCAGCGTCATCACGCCGTCGCCGTGATCGATGATCAGGAGGTTACCAAAACCGCGCATCCAGTCGGCGAATACCACGCGCCCGGCATGTACCGCCTTGACCGGGCTGCCCGCGGCGGCCTTGATCAGCAGGCCGTCGCGGTCGACCCCTTCGCCGGCACCGAAGCGTGACAGTACCTGGCCCTGAGTCGGCCAGGGCAGTTCGCCGCGCGTCGAGTCGATGGCGGTGGTCGGCGGCGGTTGCTTGAGCGCCGCTAGGCGTTCGCGCACCTCGCCGAGGACCTGCTCGGCATTCTCCCGTTCTTCCTCGAGGCGTGCCTGACGCGAGCGGCCTCGGCGGATATCGGCATCCAGCTCGGTGAGCAGGGCCTCGCGCTCGGCTCGCTTCGAGGCAAGCGTCCGGCTGCGTGCCTCGACTTCTTCACGCACCCGGGCCAGCTGGTCGATCTGGGTAGTGAGGGCCTGGCGGTTGTCGGCCAGTCGCTCGTTCAGCTCTGCGAGCTCGTCCAGGCGGGCCTTGCGCGCGCGCGAAAGATGATTGAGGTAGGTCTGCAGGCGATCCAGCCGTGTCGGGTCGTCCTGATTGAGCAGCAACTTGAGCTCGGGGCTGACGCCGAGGCGGTAGAGGGCGTCGAGCTGTTCGGCGAGGGCTGCCTCCAGGGCGCGGCGTTCGTCTTCCAGCAGGCGCTTGCGCTCCTCGAGATCGGCGATGGCATCATTCAGCGAGCGCCGCTTGGTCTGCAGGGCATCCAGCCGGCGGTGTGTCTCGGCGAGTGCCGTCTCTATCTCGGAAAGGGCGTCGGCCGCATCGTCGCGTGCCTCGCGGCGCCCCGAAAGCTCACGCTCCAGGGCTTTAATGTCTTTGGCCAGCGCATCCACGCGTGCCTCGGCTGCCTCTTCATCAGGGGCGGCCATGGCGGGGGCGCAAAGGCCGGTGGTCAGACCGGCGATCAGCAGTAACGACAGCCCGCAGCGGGGTATCGCCGACAGCGCATCGCTGAGTCGAAGCAAAAGACGACGCCCCGCCGTCGGGGACGGGGGGCGCCGATAGGTTGACGAAGCATGGTGGAAGCGAGGCGGCATCACGACAGTTCGGTCAGCACCTGGCCGGTCATTTCCTCAGGGATCGCTTCGCCCATCATGGTCAAAAGGCTCGGTGCCAGATCGCTCAGTCGGCCATCGTCGCGCAGCTTGGCCTGGCGCTTGGTGACCCAGATCAGCGGTACCTCGCAGGTGGTGTGCGCGGTCTGCGGTGCTCCGGTATCCGGATTGACCATCTGCTCGGCGTTGCCGTGATCGGCGGTGATCAGGCACTCGCCGCCGACACGCTCCAGGGCCTCGACCACGCGGCCGATACAGGCATCCACCGCCTCGACGGCCTTGACGGCGGCATCGAAGTTGCCGGTATGGCCGACCATGTCACCGTTGGCGTAGTTGCACACGATCAGGTCATAGCCGCCGCCATCGATGGCTTCGACCAGCTTGTCGGTGACCTCGACCGCGCTCATCTCGGGCTTCTCATCGTAGGTCTTGACGTCCTGGGGCGAGGGGATCAGCTCGCGGGTCTCACCGCTGTAGGGCTCCTCGCGACCGCCGGAGAAGAAGAAGGTCACGTGGGCATACTTCTCGGTCTCGGCGATGCGCAGCTGGGTCATGTCGCGCTTGGCGATGACCTCACCCAGGGTGTTGGTAAGCTCTGCCGGCGGGAAGGCGGCCGGCGCCGGGATATCGGCGGCATACTGGGTCAGCATCACCAGGCCATCGGCTGCTAGTGTGGGGCGTGCCTGGCGCTTGAAGCCCGAGAAGTCGTCCTCGGCGAAGGCGCGGGTCAGCTCGCGGGCGCGGTCGGCGCGAAAGTTCATGAAGATGGCGGCGTCGCCGTCGGCCATCATCACCGGCTTGCCCTGGGGGCGAATGCTGGTAGCCGCCACGAATTCATCGGTTTCGTCACGCGCGTAGGCGGCCTCGAGGCCCTCGGCCGCTGAGGCGGCGACGTGCTCGCCCGCCCCTTCGGTGGCCACACGGTAGGCCTTTTCGACCCTATCCCAGCGGTTGTCGCGATCCATGGCGTAGTAACGGCCGATCAACGAGGCAGTGAAGCCATTGCCTTCGCCGACCAGCTCGGCGAGCTTGGCATCGGCGCGCTCGATGGAGGCCTTGGCACTCTTCGGCGCGGTATCGCGGCCGTCGAGGAAGGCGTGCAGGTAGATCTCTTTGGCGCCACGGGCGGCGGCCAGTTCGGCCACGGCAAGGATGTGATCCTCATGGCTGTGCACGCCACCGGGCGACAACAGCCCCAGCAGGTGGACGGCGCGGCCGGCCTCGATCGCGGCGTCGATCGGCGCGGTCAGGATGGCGTTGTCCTTGAGGGTGTCGTCCTCGACGGCCTTGGTGATGCGGGTAAAGTCTTGATAGACGACACGCCCTGCGCCCAGGTTCATATGGCCAACCTCGGAGTTACCCATCTGGCCGTCGGGCAGGCCGACATACTTGCCGTCCGTATGAATCAGGCTATGGGGATAGTCCCGGCCCAGGCGGTCCATTACAGGGGTGTTGGCGGCGGCGATGGCGTTCGATTCAAGCGTATCGCTGTGGCCATAGCCATCGAGGATAATCAGGGCCACCGGGCGTGGGCGGGAATTGGCATCGGACATGTAAAGGCCTCGTTGGTAAACGTCGGAGAGTCCCCGGTCGGCGCTGCCGGTCCGGGGTCGCGACTCACGGCTCCTTCGGGCATCATATCCTAGGGCGGTGCACAACGTCAGCCGCCCGGGTGCCAGACGCGTCAGGACGCCTTGTGTATACTGGGCGCCGCCCCGGCGGCGGGGCATCCAGTGACTCCCAACAGTGATTCACAACACCAGTTATTTCCAACGAGAGTGTTCCGGACCCATGATCGATCAGTTGTTCGAATTCGTGCAGAACCACCCGCTGCTGGTGGGTGCCTTCGTGATCGTGCTGGCGACCTGGATCGCCTATGAAGTCATCCAGGGCGGCCGCAACGGCGTCGACACCAGCGAAGCTACCCAGCTGATCAATCGCGAGGACGCGGTGGTGCTCGATATCCGCGATGCCAAGGACTTCAAGCAAGGTCACATGACAGGTGCGCGCAATATCCCCCAGAGCAAACTCGACAATCGCCTTAATGAACTCGACAAGTTCAAGGACAAGCCGGTGATCGTGGTCTGCAAGCAGGGCCAGGCCTCCGGTGCGGTGATCACCAAGCTGACCAGTGCCGGCTTCACCCGGGCCTACAAGCTCAAGGGCGGCATGGCCCAGTGGCAGGCAGATGGTCTGCCGGTGGTGCGCAAGTAAGTCGCTGCGCGCCCCTTCAACCCCTTCATATCAATACGCACGCTTCAAGGAACAAAAGCCATGGCGGAAGACAATAATCCAACCACTGCTGGCGCCGAAGGTGCCGCCTCTGGCGAGCAACAGAACCAGCCGCAGTTCTCCCTGCAGCGCATCTATGTCAAGGACATCTCCTTCGAGTCGCCGAACTCGCCGGGAGTGTTCCAGCAGCCGTTCAAGCCCAAGGTCAGCCTCGACCTGAACACCACCAGCAGCCAGGTCGGCGAAGGTCTCTATGAGGTCGTGATCAAGGTGACGGCCCAGGTCTCTCACAGCGAGACCGGCAACACCTCCTTCCTCGCCGAGATCGAACAGGCTGGCCTGTTCCGCATCGCCAACATCGAAGGCGAGCAGCTCGAGCACACCCTGGGCGCCTTCTGCCCGAACCTGCTGTTCCCCTATGCGCGCGAGTGCATTGATAACCTGGTCAACCGTGGTGGCTTCCCGCCGCTGATGCTGGCGCCGGTCAACTTCGAGGCGATGTATGCCCAGAAGAAGCAACGCCAGGCTCAAGCCAGCGAGACCACCCAGTAAGATGCGCCCGACCGTCGGAGGACGGCCATGAGCGGCCCGCGTATCCATGTCGCCGCCGGCTTTGATGCCGGCGGCGAATTGGTGCTGCCAGAGGGCCCCGCGCGTCACCTGGCGGTGGTGCTGCGCTTGAAGGAAGGCGCAGCACTTACGCTATTCGATGGCGCGGGCCTTGAGGCCAGTGCGGTACTGGTGGAGGTCACCCGCAAGCGCGTGGTGGCGCGGCTCGACTCGGTGGCGCCGGGGCGTGGCGAGTCGCCGCTCGGGGTGCATCTGGGTCAGGCGATCTCCAAGGGCGATCGCATGGACTACGCCATCCAGAAGGCGGTGGAGCTTGGCGTGGCGGCGATTACGCCGCTCTACACCGAGCACGGCGATGTGCGTCTCAAGGGGGATCGGGCGGCCAAGAAGCTGGCTCATTGGCAGGCAGTGGCCGCCAGTGCCTGCGAGCAGTGCGGCCGCGCGACGCTGCCACCGGTGCATGAACCGAGGGCGTTGAGCGACTGGCTGGCGGCCCGCAACGAACCCCTGCGCCTGGTGCTGCACCCCGCCACCGAGGGTGTCTTCGACCCCAACCGCCAGGCGGCGCTGCCTGACAGGGCGGCGCTGCTGATCGGCCCCGAGGGTGGCCTCTCGCCAGGCGAGGTCGAGCGTGCGCTGGCCGGTGACTTCGCCCCGCTGACGCTGGGGCCGCGTATTCTGCGCACCGAGACCGCCCCGGTCGTGGCCCTCACGCTGCTGCAGCACCATTTCGGCGACCTCTAGCCAAGCCGGCATTATCCTAGGGTGTGACGCTTGGCACGCCTGTTGAGCGCCTGCATGGTTGGCGCATACTGTTCCCTTCTGTTTCCTTTGTCTCCATTTTCGCTATACACGGCTTCGCCCAGGATCTACCCATGACTCGATCTTCTCAGGATCGCCCCGCCCCTCGTGGCTCTCGTGATTCGGCTAATGTTAGCGCTGCGCCGCTGGCCGAGGTCGGCCAGGTGGCCTATCTGGAGGTGGTGGCGGTCAACAATACCGGCGCCTTCCTTGGCTGGGGCCGCCCCAAGGACCTGCTGTTGCCCTTCAACGAGCAGCCCTATCGCCCGACGGAGGGCAAGCGCGTGCTGGTGATCATCTTCGAAGATGATCAGGGCCGGCCCACCGCCTCGATGCGGCTGGATGACTTCCTCTATGACAGCGTCGATGAAGCCCAGCGGGAAGGTGGCCTCAGTGAAGAAGCGGCCAACGCCATGGCACCCGGCAAGACGGTAACGCTGGTCATCGGCGATCGCACCGAGCTGGGGCTCAAGGCGGTGGTCGAAGACCGTGTCTGGGGCCTTCTTTACCACGGTGAGCTTCCTCGTCAGGTGCGTCGCGGCGAGCGTCTGACCGGCTACGTGAAACAGCGGCGCGAGGATGGCCGCCTCGACCTTTCCCTTATGCCGGCGGGCGGCGTCAAGCGCGATATGGCCACCGACAAGGTGCTGGCGGCCCTCGATGAGGCGGGCGGTTTTCTACCGCTGACCGACAAGAGCCCGGCGCCTTCGATCAAGGCCCGGCTGGGTGTCAGCAAGAACGCCTTCAAGCAGGCGATCGGTGGCCTCTACAAGGCACGCCAGATCACCCTGGAAAGCGATGGCATCCGCCGGCGCGAGAACGACGAGGACTGATGCCCTGTCGGGATGTCGGCAAGCGCCGTCGATCTTGGTGATGATCGCGCTGCTGCGGCATACTGCGCCCATCATGCCCGTTGCGGCATTCCTCCTTAGCCGAGAGCCATCTCGATGAACGAGCCGATGAACACGCCCAGGAACGAGTCGATGAACACGCCCACGCATGCATCACGGGGCGAGCGTGCCCTCAGGATCGGGGTGGTGATGGATCCCATCGCCGACATCAGCTACAAGAAAGACACCACCCTTGCCATGTTGTGGGCCGCCACCGCACGCGGCGCCTCGCTTCACTACATGGAGCAGGAAGATATCTATTTGCGCGACGGCCGGGCCCATGCGCGGCTGCGTGACCTCGAGGTCTTCCACGACCCCGAGGACTGGTATCGCCTCGGCGAGCCGGTAGCCACACCGCTTGCCGAGCTCGACGTGATCCTGATGCGCAAGGACCCGCCGGTTGACGGCAACTTCCTCAATGCCGTGCACCTGCTGGGCTTCGCCGAGCGCGAGGGCGTGCTGGTGGTCAACCCGACACGGGCACTGCTCGAGTGCAACGAGAAGCTCTTCGCCCAGCAGTTCCCCGATTGCTGCACCCCGACATTGGTGTCCTGCAGCGAGCCGGTGCTGCGCGCCTTTCAGGCCGAGCATGGCGACGTTATCTTCAAGCCGCTGGATGGCATGGGCGGCAGCGGCATATTTCACGTGCTGCCGGACGGGCGCAACATTGGCGCCATCATCGAGACCCTGACCGAACGCGGTCATCGCCAGATCATGGCCCAGCGCTATCTTCCCGAGATCAAGGACGGCGATACCCGCATCCTGCTGGTCGATGGCGAGCCGATTCCCTATGGCCTGGCACGGGTGCCGATGGCCGGCGAGACCCGCGGTAACCTGGCCGTCGGCGGACGCGGTGTCACTCGTGAGCTGACCGCGCGTGACCACTGGCTGATCGAACAGGTGAAGCCGATGATCCGCGAGAAGGGGCTGTTGTTCGTTGGCCTCGATGTGATCGGCGACTACATCACCGAGATCAACGTCACGAGCCCCACCTGCGTACGCGAGATCGACGATCAGCGTGGTACCGACATCGCCGGCACCCTGCTGGACGCTATCGAGCGTCGCCTCGACGCCCATCGGGCCGGCTAGCGTCTGGTCATGGCAGGGCTCGGTGATGTTGTCGGTGTGCCCGTTGGCGTGGCCTCTCTGGGGGGCCATGCCCCGGTGACTCGTGGCTATCGCCATGCCCTTTCCTGGGCGTTGGCGATTGGCCTGCATCTCCTGTTGCTGGCGCTGTTTGCGACCTTCTCGCTACCGACGACAACGTCGGCCCCTTCAATGACCTCGAGTCTTGATGTGGTGCTGGTCAGTCGCCCGGCCGTAGCGCCCGAGCAGGCCCGCGCGATTGCCGAGGCGGCGCAGCAGGAAGCGAGCCGTGATACTGAGCCTGAAACAGCGCCTGAGCCTGCGACGCAAGCCGCCAGCGCAGCATCCTCACCCGGACAAGCGTCAGAGCAGGTGCCCGCCCCCTCACCAGCGGACACCGTCGATGCGGTGCCTGAGGCCACCGAGCCCGAGGTGGCATCAGAGCCCGAACCGGCCGCTGAAGCTGTCTCTGATCCTGAGCCCGAGCCTAATCCCGAGCCCGCCGCACCGGCACGTGAGCCTGAGAATGAGACCAAGGCGTCGTCACTCTCCGGCCGTGAGCTGGCGGCCAATGCGACGGCCTCGCTGCGCGAGCAGGACTTCACCATGAGCGAGCAGTCTGTCGAGCTTGCCGACCGCGAACAGCAGGCCGCCCGCGAAGCCGCCGAGGCTCGCTATGTGGATGCCTGGACACGTCGGGTGCAGGACTTCGGCAATCGTTTCTACCCAGCACCGCCGGATCTGGATGGCCAGTTGAAGGTGCGCGTGGTCATCGACCATCAGGGGAAGCTCCTGCAGGCAGAGGTGGTACAATCGTCGGGACATACCGAACTCGACCAGGCGGCGCTGGACACCATTCGTGGCGCTGCACCTTACCGGCCCTTCGACTCTGGCATGGCCGGTCTCGACCGCCTGTCCATCAGTCGCGTCTGGCGGTTCGGCACTGGCAATGAATTCGGCGTACGTTGACGCCCGGGAGGCCCATGCAAAGCTTGAAGCATCATTTTCTGCTGGCGATGCCCCATCTCGAAGATCCCAACTTCGCGGGCAGCCTGAGTTATCTGTGTGATCACGACGACAATGGCGCCATGGGGGTGATCGTCAATCATCCTCTCGACATGAGCCTCGATGCCTTGTTCGAGCAGCTGGAGCTGGATGCCAGCGACAGCAAGCACCGCAATGCCCCGGTCTATTACGGTGGCCCGACGCATCAGGATCGCGGCTTCATCCTGCATCGCGGCTCCAGCAAGCCCTGGGACTCCAGCATCCAGGTCGACAACGACGTCGCCCTGACCACCTCGATGGATATGCTCTCGGCGATGGCTGAAGGGCGCGGCCCCGACGACTTTATCGTCTGCCTGGGCTGCAGTGGCTGGGAAGCCGGCCAGCTCGAAGACGAGCTCAAGGACAACGCCTGGCTGACCGTCGAGGGCGGCAGTAACATTCTCTTCGAGACGCCCGCGGAGCAGCGTCTGAACGCCGCCGCCGGTGTCCTTGGCATCGACCTGAACCTGATGAGCCGCGAGGCGGGACATTCCTGATGGCCAACCCAGGCGAACGGCTGATTCTGGCCTTCGACTTCGGCACCCGGCGCATTGGCGTGGCAGTCGGTAACGAGATGCTCCGGCGCGCCACGGCCCTGGAGCCGCTGCCGGCCCGGGACGGCATCCCCGATTGGGCCCAGGTCACGCGCCTGATCGAGGAGTGGCGGCCGGATTTGTTCGTGGTCGGCCTGCCGATCAACATGGACGACAGCGAGTCTGTGATGAGCACCCGCGCCCGCAAGTTCGGCAACCGGTTGTATGGGCGTTACGGCAAGCCCTGCGAGATGGTCGACGAGCGCGGCTCTACCCGTGAGGCCAAGACCTTGGCCCGCGAGGCCGGCCATCGCGGCAATTATCGCGAGGACAGCGTCGACGGCCTCGCCGCCGCGCTGATTCTCGAAGGCTGGTTCGCCCACGACGAAGGCCTGCCCGGCGGGCGCACGAGCGGCTGAGGCGAGTAAGGCAGGCCAGGAAGGCGGTCGTTGCCCCTCACCCCTAGGCACATCCCTGCAAGTGCCCCCCGTGTTGGCCTCGTGACCGGAGGCCGTCAGGCCTTCAATGCCGTGGCGGAGCCCTCCGCCACGGCGGATTCCCCACCCGACATGGCCGCGCACCGCCCCGAGCGTTCTGCCTCTCCGGGGTCTAGAGACGAGGTCGACAGTGGCCCGGCGCCCTCGGCGGAAGGGGAAAGGATGCCTCTGCCGGGCGAGTGCCTTTTCGGATTATTCTTATAAATCAGGCAGTCACTGCAAGGTGGCGCAGGTATTTTGTCGATGTCATATCAATCGTTTAATTTTGTAAATACGATGCCATGAGGGATGACCGACCACTGATTTATCCTAGATAGATCATACGTATTGATTACGGAGGCCAAGGTTGGAGTCAGTCAGTCTACTGAAGTCCAGGATATGGCCTTGGCGCGTGATGCCGTATATCGCCAATCGCCATACCTTTCGGTGCGGCGTGATCGTGCTCCTCTTGGGCCTGGGCGTCTGGATCGTCTATGCCACGGGCGGGACGGCGTATGCCTATGCCTACCTGATGCTGATCCCCGTGTTGCTCGCCGCCGCCTGGTATGCCTTGCCGGGTGGCTTGTTGACCGCACTTGTGGTCAGCATCTCAATGACGATAATCCCCCTGGATGTCGGGCAGGGTATCGAACAACATTATGCGAACTATCTGTTACGCATTGCCTTTTACTTGGTCATAGGCGGTACCGCGGGGTGGTTGTTCCAGTCGCGGCGCCGGGCGTTCCTCGCACAACATGATGCCGCTCGCACCGATCAGCCCTCTGGCCTCGCCAACCAGGTCGCCCTCGGTGAGGATCTTCACGTAATGCTATCTTCCCCGGTGTCGCCCGTCGCAACGACCGGGCTGATCAAGGTGAAGATCACCGATATAACGGACGTCATTGAAGCTCTGGGCCTAGAGGCCGCCGATGAGCTGGTCATCGCGATGAGTCAACGGCTTTGCGAGGCGATTCGTGGGGGAGGACAGGTTTACCGCACCGGCCCCGATGAACTGGCTCTGGTCGTGATGGATGTAGCACCGAGTGATCTCGATACCATCAGCCAGCGGCTCCTCGAGGTCGGTGAAGAGAGCTTTCTGATATCTCAGGTGCCTGTTCGCGTCCAACTAGCATTGGGCTGCACCATCTCAGAAGACCATAAGATACCGTCAGAACTGCTCAGAGAAGCACGTACCGCCCTCTTGGCCTCCATCCGGCTGCGGCGAGGGTATACGCACTTTAGCCCGACCTTCGACCAACGCTCCCTGGAGTCCTTCAAGCTGATCGCCCAGGTGAGAGAGGGCTTGGCCGCGCGGGAGTTTGAGCTGCATTACCAGCCCAAGATTTGCCTGGCTGATGGCCTGGTCTGTGGGTGCGAAGGACTGATCCGCTGGCGAGGGAATGGCGGCAGGCTTATTCCGCCAGCCCATTTCATGCCCAAGGTGGAAAGCACCTCGCTGATTGGCCCGCTCACCAGCTTCGTGGCACAAACCGCCAGTGCGATCTCCCTGCAGGCTGGCACCGAGAACAAGGTGGCGATCAATGTGTCCGTCCATAACCTTGCCGATGACGCTTTCCATGACCTGTTGTCGGACCTCATCAACCAATCCTGCTTGAGGCCGGACAATCTAGAAGTCGAAATCACCGAAAGCGGCTTGATGGATAATATCGAGACCGCAAGGGTTGCCATTCAGCGCATTCGCGATCTCGGCATCGGCGTGAGCATCGATGACTTCGGTACCGGTTTTTCCTCGTTCGAGTACTTGCAGCACCTGCCCATCACGGGCCTCAAGATCGACCGTACCTTCGTCATCAGCCTCGAGGGTGACGAGCGAGCGCGAAAGCTGATGGCCTGCATGATCGATATCGGCCATGCCTTGAATCTGGTGGTGACCGCGGAAGGGGTGGAAACCCCGCAGCAGGCGGAAATCCTGCGTCAACTGGGCTGTGACCAGGCCCAGGGATTTTACTACTCACCGGCTCTTCCGGTCACGGAGTATCACGACTGGTGCCGAGATTATCTAGGCTCTTTGACACGTGAGAGGTGACGGCGTCAGCTGGCCTTTCTTCCAGAAGCCGGACCACCGTACAAAGCGGCCACTGTCTGGGGTCTAGTTGGAAGCCTGACAGTAAGCGATTACGCGGGCCCTCGTGAACGAGGGCCAGGTGGGTAACTCAGATCAACGGGGCCCTATCTGTCTCTTGTTAGGCCTTTTCACCCAGGGAGGCGATATGGTCCGGCAAGCGATCGTGGGAGCCGTACATAAAGTGGTTCTCCATGCGCTCTGCAAATTGGGCGGCTTCCGGTTCACGCCCCACTGCCATGGCCACCTCACGCACGTGCATCGGCGATGCGCCACAGCATACGCCGAGATAGTTGACGCCCTGAGCATGAACGTTGCGAGCAAAGGCACCGAGTTCGTAGCGGTTGCAGAACAGCGGATCCAGGGCGGTCGGGAAAGGACGGCCGTGGGGAGATGGGCAGCCGCACCCCTGATCGTCGGAGAGGTTGAAGAAGGTCGGCTCCTGCTCGGTGGTGCGATAGGTCACGGGTAGCGCCGCCACATGGCAGGTAACCGCATCACGGACCTGCTGGATCCAGGGCAACATGGTGTCCGGTCCTCTGAAGCAATTCAGGCCGACCACGCTGGCTCCCTGCTGCTCAAGCGCGACACAGGTCTCCACGATGCCGGGGCCATCGATCATGCGGTTCTCGGCCATCGGCGCCAGGGTGACGACGGCAGGCAATCCTTTGGCCTTGATCGCTGCCAGGGCCGCTTCGGCTTCTCCGGCATAGTAGAAGGTTTCCGCGATGATGAAGTCAGCGCCTTCCTCGACGGCCCATTGCACCATCTCGTCGAACATGGCGCGCACGCTCTCCTGGGAGGCCGGATCTTCAGGGTCCCAGACGTTGCTGTTGGAAATATTGCCGGCCATCAGGTTACCGGCCTTTTCGTCGGCCACCTTGCGCGCAATCTTCAGGGCAGCCCGGTTCAGCGGTTCCAGCAGATCTTCCTTGCCGATCACCCTCATTTTTTCGCGGTGGCCGTTGTAGGTGAAGGCCTGAACAACATCTGACCCCGCATGCTGGAAATCGCGGTGTAGCGCTTCCAATGCGTCCGGGCGCAGCAGCGCTACTTCGGGCACAAACTCACCGGCAGAGAGATAACCGCGCCGTTCAAGCTCGAACAGAAAACCCTCGGCACAAATGAGGGGACCCTGGTCGAGTCGTTGGGTAATCAGATCGTGTGGCATGAATGCCTCCAAGGGGGGATGTGTCTTCAATTGGCTGTATTCTGGCAGCCCTTTAGCCTCCACCACCAATGAAGAATTCCCGCCATGAAGATGAATCCAGTTCATTCAAAACCGGATTTCTAGCAGAAAAATGAATATTCGCTAGACGCTTTGACGCGTTAGAGGTGAGGGCGCCAGCTGGCCTTTCCTCCAGAAGCCGAACCACCGCACAACGCAGTACTGTCTGGGTGCTAGTTAAATGACAGAACACATGTTTGGTTAGATCTTGCCGAATAGAATGCTAGGGTTTCGCGCCTTATCTTTCTGGTGATTTTTCAAAATGATGGGCGCCCCAGTCGCCAACATTAAATGGCCCGCTCATTGAGCGGGCCGTTGTCGTTAGGAATATCGGAAGCGGCGGCGAGAATCAGCCGCGCAGGTCGTCGACGCCGACGGTATCGGGTACGAACCAGGGCACATCGCGCAGATCACGCTCGATCAGGTGATCGACCTTGAGCAGGGTGGCAAATATCGCCATGCGCACGGGAATGCCGTTGTCGGTCTGGCGGAAGATCGCCAGGCGCGGGTCGCCGTTCAGGTCGACGTCCAGGTCGTTGGCTTCGGGGCGGCTGTCGCGGGGCAGCGGGTGCATGACGATGGTGTCACGCTGGCAGTAACGATCCATGAAGCCGCGATCGACGGTGAAGTCTCGGGACAGGCCGCCGAAGCTCTCGCTCATCTCGGCGGTGAAACGCTCCTTCTGGATGCGGGTGGTGTAGACCACATCCAGGTCGCTGAAGTCGCTGGCCAGGCTCTCGCGAGTCTCGACCCGATGCCCGCGGTTGCTCACCAGGTCGACCAGGTGGCTTGGCATCTCGAGTCCCGGCGGGGCGACCAGGGTGATGCGCATCGGCTCGTACAGCGACAAGAGCTTGATCAGCGAGTGCACGGTGCGCCCGTGCTTTAGATCGCCGGTCAGCAGAATATGCGCGCCGGAAAGCGACTTGCCGAGCCGAGTGAATTCCTTGTCGATGGTATAGAAATCAAGCAGTGCCTGGCTCGGGTGCTCGCCGGGGCCATCGCCACCGTTGATCACGGGTACGTTAGTGGCCTGGGCAAATTCAGCGACCGCGCCCTGCTCCGGGTGACGCAGCACGATGGCGTCGCAGTAGCCGCTCATCACGCGGCTGGTGTCGTAAAGCGATTCACCCTTGGCCATCGACGAGAAGGTGAAGCCGGTGGTGTCGCATACGCTGCCGCCGAGCCGACTAAAGGCGGCGTGGAAACTGACGCGAGTCCGGGTGCTGGCTTCGAAGAAGAGGTTGCCGAGCACCGCTCCCTCCAATACGCGGGTGATCTTGCGGCGTTGGGCGACCGGTTCCATCAGCGCGGAGACGCGCATGAGGTGATCGACATCGTCGCGTGACAGGGAATCGACGGAGAGGAGATGGGAGCTCATCGCGGGCCTCGGCTGGCTGGATACGGTGGGGGCTAGTGTACGCTGCGTGGCGCCGCGCTTCAGCCTTGGCGTCATGCGCGCGAGGTGTTTAGCGTGCTCGCCTGTTGGTGCCTAGATTTCGCTAGCGGGCCGCCGGCCGCCCAGTTGGGCGGTGATCTCGTCGGCGGCCTCGCGGACCAACTGGCCGAGCTCGTTCAAGCGCGTTTCGGGGATACGAGCCATGGGGCCGGAGACCGAGATCGCCGCCAGGGGGCGGCCATGCTCGTCGTGAATCGCCGCGGCCACGCAGTGTAGGCCGATGGCGTGTTCTTCGCGGTCACAGGCATAACCCGCGCGGCGTATCTCGGTCATCGCCGACTCGAGTGCGGCGGGGGTATCCAGGCTGTTGGGGGTGATGCGTGGCAGGCCGTGAGCGTCGATGATGCGCGCTATCTCGGCCTCGGGCAGCCAGGCCAGCAGCGCCTTGCCGACGCCGGAGGCATGCATCGGCGCCCGCGAGCCCAGCCTTGTGATCATGCGCATCATCTGAGGTGATTCGGTCTGGGCCAGGAAGACGGCCTGGCCGCTGTCTTCGATGCCGAGGTTTGCGGACTCGCCGCTGGCCTCGGTCAACCGGCGCAGGAAGGGCCGGGCAGTGGCGATCAGGTCGCGAGCCTCGAGGAAGGCGTTACCGATACGGAAGGTCTTGACGTCGATGTACCAGCGGCCGAGTTCGGTTTCCTGGGTGATGAAGCCCTGGCCGTGGAGCGCCTGCAGTAGCCGGTGGGTGGTCGAGGGAGCGAGTTCCATGCGGGTGGCGATGTCCGAAAGCACCAGCCCCTGGGGTTCCGTGGCCAGCACCTCGAGGATGTTCAGCCCGCGCACCAGCGACTGGCTGTGGCCGCCGCCGGTCTTGCCTGTGCCGGCGGGGCGTCCCACTGTCTTGCGTTTGCCGTCTGTCACGCCTTGCTCCTCATGGCCTGCCTGATCGGCTCACAGGATACCGCCTGGAAGGACGTCTGTCGTGAGAACGAACACGCCTTCCTCTGTGTCACGTGAGGCCCTCGCGTTCCTTTTGACCTCCCTTCTGACGTCGCGACCGAGTGACTGCTGCCGGAGGCGGCGATGCTCAGGCCTCAGCGCGCTCCACTAGCCGTTGCCTTGCGATGCTGTGGATCTGCGCGATGGCGGTACGACGTTCCTCGTTCGGCGTATTGTCGAGCCGGGCCTCGAAGGCGTCGAGGATGGCGTGGCGATCCTTGCCCCTCACCGCGATCACGAAGGGGAAGCCGAAGCGTCCCCGGTAGGCGGCATTGAGGCGTGTGAAACGCTCAAGCTCCTCGGGGCTGCATTGATCGAGGCCAGCCCCGGCCTGTTCCTTGAGCGAGTCGTCGGTGAGTTCGCCGGCCAGTGCCGCCTTGCCGGCGAGGTCCGGGTGGGCCCGAATCACGGCAAGCTGCTGTTCTTCATCAGCCGCATCAAGGACGCTGGCGAGGTGCCCAGCAAGACCATGAACACTATCCTCGTGTTCACTGAGGCCCTTGTCCCAGGCCGTTTCGGCGATCCACGGCGAGCACTCGTAGAGATCGCCGAAGCTGGCGATAAAGGCCTGCCGGCTGAGGTGGCTGGGGCGGGGGAAGAGCGGGCAGGCGGTGGAGGTAGGGTCGACCATGGTGACTCCTTTGCGCAGCGGTGGAAGATATGCGATACAGTAACTGTATACAATAATCAGGGGCGCGACACGTCTCGATCACCCACAGGAGGTTTCATGGGGTATCTGACCACCCATGTGCTCGACACCGCCCGGGGACGTCCGGGCCGCGGCATTCGCGTCGAGCTCTTTCGTCTCGACGGCGAGACCCGCACCCACCTCAGCGATGCCGTGACCAATGCCGACGGCCGCTGCGACTCGCCGCTTCTCGAGGGCGACGCCTTTAGGCAGGGCGAATACGAGCTGCTCTTTCATGCCGGTGACTATCTCAACCAACAGGCACAGGCCGCCTCGGGTGTCTTTCTCGAGCGGATTCCGCTGCGCTTTCGGGTTGCCGATGCCGATGAGCATTACCACGTCCCTTTATTGCTCTCGCCCTATGGTTATACCACCTACCGCGGCAGCTGACGCGCCCCTCAAGAGACGCTCATGGATTATCTTCACGACTGGGCCAACCTGCTGCTGCGCTGGGGTCATCTGATCGTCGGCGTGGCCTGGATCGGTGCCTCGTTCTACTTCAACTGGCTCGAGAATCATCTCGAGCGCCAGAAGACATCGCTTAATGAGGGGGTGGCCGGCGAGCTGTGGGCCATCCATGGCGGCGGCTTTTACCACCTGCAGAAGTACGAGCTGGCGCCGCCGAGCCTCCCCGAGCCCCTGCACTGGTTCAAGTGGGAGGCTTACACCACCTTCCTGACCGGCTTCGCGCTGCTGTGGGTGGTCTACTATCTGAATGCCGGCACCATGCTGCTGCCGCCGGGCTCCGCCATGGCGCCCTGGCAGGGGGTGCTGCTGGGGCTTGGCGTGGTGTTCGGCGCCTGGTTTGTCTACGACGCCCTGTGCCGCAGTGCCCTGAGTCGGCACCCGACCTGGCTGGCGCTTAGCGGCTTTCTTTTGCTGGTCGCGCTGACCTGGGGGTTGATGCAGGTCTTCAGCGGGCGGGCGGCCTATATCCATGTCGGTGCGGCAATCGGCACCTGCATGGTCGCCAATGTCTTCCGCGTGATCATCCCCGGGCAGAAAGCACTGGTGAGGGCGATGCAGACCGGCGCCGAGCGAGACCCGGCTCATGGTCGCCATGCCCTGCTGCGCTCGCGCCACAATAATTACCTGACCCTGCCGGTGCTGTTTTTGATGATCAGCAGCCACTACCCCATGACGTACGCATCCGAGTGGGGCTGGCTGGTGCTGGCGGGGCTGATGGTGTTCAGCGTGCTGGTGCGCCACTACTTCAATATTCGTCATCTGGCGGGTCGCAAGGTGTGGGTGCTGCCCGCCGCCGGCCTGATACTGGTGACCCTGATGGCGGCGATGGCGCCTGGTTCTGCTCCGTCGCGGGAGGCCACCGACGGCGAGGTAGACGCTATCGCCTTCAGTGAGGTGTCGGCCATTGTCGAGGAGCGCTGCGCCGGTTGTCATGCCGCTGTGCCGAGTTTCGGTGGTTTCGCCGCCGCACCGGCCGGCGTACGGCTGGACAGTGGCGAGCAGATTCGCCGCCACCTGAAAGCTATCCAGCGCGTTGCTGTCACTACCCGTTATATGCCGCTTGGCAACGTTACCGGCATGACGGACGTCGAGCGGGCCACCGTGGGTGCCTTTATCGAGCATACTGCTCCATGATGGGGCGGTGTGAGCGGGCAAGTCATATACAATGGTCACTTTAGTGAGGGCAGTCTGCAGCGAGGAGTGGACATGAACCAGCGCCAACGAGGGCCCGAAGGCAAGGGGAGTCCTGCTCCGAAGGCGGCGAAGCGCCGGGGCAAGAACGGCGATGGGGCCGAACGCCACGAAGCGATCTATCAGTCGATCAGCGATGCCATCATCGAGCATCGCCTCAAGCCCGGGGCACGGCTGCGCGAGGATGCCTTGTCTGAGGTCTTCGGCATCAGTCGCACCGGCATTCGCAAGATTCTGCAGCGCCTGGCGCTGGAAGAGCTGGTCACCTTGACGCCGCGTCGCGGTGCCAGTGTGACGCGGCCTACCGCCGCCGAGGCCAAGGATGTCTTCGATGCCCGCCAGATGATCGAGTGTGGCCTGATGCCCGAGATCGCCCGGCGCATCACCGCCGCCGACCTGAAGACCCTGCGCGATATGGCAAGTCGCGAGCGCCAGGCCCTGAAGGCCGGCGAGCAGAGCGCCGCGATCAAGCTTTCGGCAGCCTTCCATGGTCATCTGGCACAGCTTTCCGGTAACGCGACCCTGGCGGCCTTCGTCGAGCGCCTGTGCTCGCGCTCCTCGCTGATTCTCGCGGTCTATGGCAACCCGGGCCACCTGGGCTGCGGCTCCCATGATCACGATGACCTGCTCGGTCACCTCGAGCAGGGCGACGGCGAGCGCGCCAGCGCGTTCATGAGCCGTCACCTCAAGGCTATCGAGGCCTCGCTCTCCCTTCAGGCCGAGGAAGAGGAAGCGCCGGATCTCTACTCGATCTTTTCGCACTGAGCGCACCCGCGCCGAATGTCCTCAATGCAAAAGGCCCTCGCCATTGGCGAGGGCCTTTCTGGTACTTCAGTGATGATCGATCAGCGTCCTGGCTTCTGTTCTCCCTGCGTTGTCATCAGCCCGTAGTAGAAGGCGCCGCCCAGGCCGGCACCGATCAGCCAGGCGTAACCGCCCAGTGCCTCAAGCGCGGGCACCCAGACCGAGGAAATCGAGAAGAGTGCGGCGAGGCCGAAGGCCATCAGGGCACGCCGGTTCCAGCCCTTGACGTAGTGGTAGGCGCCGTCGGGATCCGTGGAGAAGATATCCTGCATGTCCAGCCGCTGGCGTTTCACCAGATAGTAGTCGACCACGATGATGCCGTAGAAGGGGGCGATCACGGCCCCCAGCGCGTTGACGAAACCGGCGATGCCAATCTGGCTGATGAACGCGACCCACAGTCCGCCGACGAAGAAGGCGATCACTGCCGTGAGCACACCGCCGGTGCGAAAACTGATCTTGCTCGGGAAGAGGTTGGCCAGGTCATAGGCCGGGGGAATGAAGTTGGCGACCAGGTTGATGCCCACCGTTGCGGCGAAGAAGGTGATCGCAGCGAGGATGGTCAGTGGCAGCGAGTCGACCCGCTCGATGATGTCCGAGGGGTTGGTCAGCGTCTCGCCGAAGAGCACCAGGGTGCCGGCGGTGATGATCAGGGCGATGAAGGAGAAGACGGCCACGTTGAGCGGTAGCCCAAGCAGGTTGCCGATCTTCATGTCGCGTTCGCTTTTGACGAAGCGGGAGAAGTCACCGAAGTTGATCACTACCGCGGCGAAGTAGGCGATCATGGTACCGGTGATGGCCAGGAAGGCCCCGACCGCGCTGCCCTGGTAGTCGCTCTGGCTCTCGAAGATGGTGCTGACCGCAGGCAACAGGTCGCTGCCGGCCTGGAACCATACGATCAGCATCAGCAGCAGCATCACGCCATAGACCAGAGGTCCCGCCCAGTTGAGAAAGTGCTTGATGCGCTCGATGCCGGCCCAGAACAGGGCCATCTGGAAACACCAGACGATGATGAACGAGAGCCAGCCGATCGCTGACATGCCGAGGAACTCACCGCCGGGGTCGCCGATCAGGGCGGTGATCAGCAGGGCCACTGCGGTAGAGGCGAAGTAGGTCTGTACCCCGTACCAGAAGATGCCGATGATGGCGCGCAGCATGGCCGGCAGGTTCGCACCGTGGACCCCCATGCTGGCGCGAACCATCACCGGGAAGGGGATGCCGTACTTGACGCTTGGCTTGCCGGAGAGGTTGACCAGCCCCATCACCACCACGCCGGCGAGGATGATCGCCGCCATCACCGCCCAGCCATTCAGGCCATAGGAAATGAACAGCGAAGCGGCCAGGGTATAGCCGAACAGGCTCTGAATGTCGTTCGACCAGACGTTGAAGATCTCGAACCAGCCCCATCGGCGGTCTTGCTTCTTGAGGGGAGCCAGGTCGTCATTGTAGAGGCGTGGGTCGATGCGCCGGATTTCCAGCTCTTTATCGCTTAGGTCCGTCATGGAATCGCCTTGGTGTCCTGATCATGGAAAACGGCTCGCCCCCGAAGGGGCGAGGTGCCCGGGTGTTGCCCGGGCCGTGAGTCATCAGTCGCGGAAGCGCTGGCAGGGGGCCCAGTACTTCATCAGCAAGTAATAGGTTAGACCAGCCGGAATCAGGCTGGCGTACCAGGACACGGTGGAAAGGCTGAAGGCCGCGATGACGCCCACCAGGGTGGCGATCAGTGCGCCCTGGTTGATACCGCGGTAGGGGCCGTTCTCGTCGTAGAGCTTGCCCAGATCCAGGGTGCGGCGACGAATCAGGTAATAGTCGACCACCAGGATGGCGAAGATCGGGCCGAGGAAGGCGGAATAGGTCTGCACGAAGACCTGCAGGCCGGCGGCGGACTCGTCCTTGACCAGTTCCCAGGGGAAGGTGGCAAAGGCCAGCAGGCCGACGATCACGGTGGAGGTGCGGTACTTCAGCTTGAAGGCGTCCATCAGCACATAGGTCGGCGGCACCACGTTGTTGAGTACGTTGGTGGTGACCTGGGCGAAGGCGATGAACAGCAGGGTGGTCATCAACAGCGGCGTGTTGTCCACGGCGTTGGCGAATACCTTGATGGGGTCGGCGACGCCGGTGGCCTCGGAGACCATGTAACCGATCAGGCCCATGAAGAGGGTGCAGGGCAGAATCGACATGGCGTAGAGGGTGGTCAATAGCCCCGGCCCGCTACCTTCCTTATGCTCGCGGGAATAGTCGCTGACGTTGAGCATCATGGTGCTGTAGATACCCAGAAACAGCATGGTGGCGCCCCAGAAGGGCATACCCCAGGAGCCTTCCATGGTCAGCATGCTGGCGGAGAGTTCGTCGCCATAGCGTTGCACGGTGCTATAGAACATGTAGACCAGCGAGGCCAGGATGAAGGCACTGCCGATGTTCTCCAGCCACTTGATGCCCTGGAAGCCCAGCACCGACAGACCGATCTGCAGGAACTGGAAGGCGATGAAGAAGAAGATCAGGTTGTCGAAGCCGAACAGGGTCGCCGAGACCATGTTCAGGGCGCCGGCCCCGATCCAGCTCTGGAAGCCATACCAGACGATGGCCGGCACGGCGCGCACCAGCCCCGGCAGGCGGGTGCCGGAGAAACCGAAGGCGCTGCGCGCCTGGACCATGAAGGGAATGCCGTACTTGTAGCCGGCGGCGCCGTTCAGCGCCAGGGCGATGCCGATCACGAAGCAGCCGATGGCGATGGCCAGCGTCGCCTGAAGCAGGTTCAGGGTCCCGACCACGCTGGAGCCCATGGTGAAGGTGCCGATCGACACACAGCCACCGAACCAGGCCAGCAGGTAAGAGGTGCGGCCCATGATGCGGGTCTTCTGGGGGGCCAGCGATTCCTGGCCGGCGGCCTTGGTGGCCGTGTCGGATGACCCGGCCGGGATGGCCTGGGCCTGGAGTGGTTCATGACTCATGCTGTCGTCCTCGCAAGGTGGGGTCACTGTTGTTGTTGTCCCGGCCGTGAAGCCGGGCTGACTCTTGCGGCGTGCTACTCGTGCGTTATTTTTTATGTGCTGCTGTGTCGGTGCTGCTGTGTCGGTGCTGCTGTGTCGGTGCTGCTGTGTCGGTGCTGCTTTGGGTAGGCGGTCCTTAATCCCGCGCGGGCATGTGAGACAGGTGCTCGAAGCGTCCGGTGAAGGCCTTGGGACGCGGGAAGGCTAGGTCGCCGAACTTGCTGGTCCCGAGCCCCAGACCCACCAGGGCCTCGGTCAGCTTGACCGCGGCGGTAACGCCCTCGACCACTGGCAGGCCGACCGCTTCGCTGATCTCGACCGTCAGATCGGCCATGCCACCGCAGCCCAGCACGATGGCCCCGATGCCGTCCTCGTCGCGGGCTCGCCGACATTCGTCGATGATGCGGGACAGCGCGGCCTCGCCATCGTCTTCCAGGTCGAGCACCGGGATTTCGGCAGCGCGGACTCGGCGACAGTGATGACGGAAGCCGTAATTCTCCAGCAGGTGCTCGGCGATGATGCCGGTGCGCCCCAGGGTGGTGACGATGGAGAAGCGCGTACTGATCAGCGAGGCCATGTGAAAGGCCGCCTCGGCGATGCCGATGACCGGAGCGCGTGTCAGCTCACGTGCGGCCAGGAGTCCTGGGTCGCCGAAGCAGGCGATGATGTAGGCATCGACCTGCTCGCGCTCACCGGCCATCACCTCCTCGAGCACGCCCACTGCACTGATGGCTTCATCGAAGTGGCCTTCGATGGAGACCGGCCCACTCTCAGGTGTCGTGGCAGTGATGTGAGTGCCCGGTGAGGCGATACGCGAGGCAGACTCACCCATGGTGCGCGTCATGGTCGCCGTGGTATTGGGATTGATGAGACGAATCCGCATCGTGGGACGGCTCCTGTCATAGGCTCGATGGATAGCGGTTATTTTGTATACAAAACTAGGCGGGATTTTCCTGGAACGCAAGGAAAGACAGCCTTGCAGATGACGGCTGCCTTCATTTTCAGCAGATTTTTATTCGATTTTTCAGGTGCTTATGCATGGTTCTGAGGTGTGGGCTGCTCTCTGTTGTCGTGTATAGAGCGCGATAAAGCAATCGATGACGAGCCGAGACGCTTGCCAAGCGAGATCATGGCGTAGGAATGCAGAAAAATTGGATACAATTTTTTGTGTTGTCTACCAAGACCTCGACCGAGATATGGCGCTAAACGCCTTCACGGCCTATCGTGGCCTGAAACCTTAATACTGGCTAAGGAGATTGCCATGCTCGAGCTGATCGCCCGTCCTCTGACTCACGAGGCCTTCGCGACCTTCGGAGACGTCATCGATAGTCGGGGGACGGCGTCCTTCCCCATTAATGCTGGGCGGACTCAGCGCCATCACGATCTAGCCCGCGTCGAGACGCTTGGCGAAGACGCGCGGCCGTTGATCAGCATCTTCGTCAGTCAGCCGGTCAGCCTGCCCCTCGAGATTGGCCACCTCGAGCGTCATCCGCTGGGCAGCCAGGCCTTCATGCCACTGCATGAGGAGCGCTTCCTGATTGTGGTGGCCCCCCCTGGGGAGGTGATCGACTCCGGTCAGGTGTGCGCCTTCGTCACCGATGGCCGCCAGGGCGTGAATTACCATGCCGGTACCTGGCACGCCGTGCAGTCGGTGCTCGAGCGTGAGGGGGAGTTTCTGGTTGTCGATCGGGGCGGCCCCGGCAACAACTGCGACGAGCAGGCGCTGTCGGTTCGGGTGAGCCTGAGTTAAGACGTCGCTGAACAGGAACTGACGGGATCCCTCTGGTCGTTTCCCTTACGCCTTTGGGGATTGGAAGAGTCAGTTTTTTGCATGTTTATTGTGAAGAGCCTTGCCACCATGCACACCGACAAAGGCACCATCGGGACCGGCCCGCACCTGCTCGACGGCGTCATCCTGCCTGCCGCCGCCGTCTTCGAGCCGGCACTTGCCCATAATATCGCCTGGATGCAGGCCTTCGCCGACGCCCATGGCGCCAGGCTCGCTCCCCATGGCAAGACCACCATGACCCCGGCGCTCTTTAAGCGTCAGCTCGAGGCCGGTGCCTGGGGTATCACCCTGGCGACCGCCCCCCAGTGCCGCGCCGCCTTCGCCCATGGCGTCAATCGGCTGCTGATGGCCAATCAGCTGGTTGGCGAGCCCAATATGGCGATCATCGCCGATCTGATCGAGCAGGGCGCCGAGGTCTACTGCGTGGTCGACAGCGCTGCCAATGTCGCGCAGCTGGGGCGCTACTTCGCGGCGCGCGGCCTGCACCTCAGGGTACTCGTCGAGCTGGGTGTGGTGGGTGGTCGTTGTGGCTGTCGGGATCAGCAGCAGGTGCTTTCACTGGCCGCGCGTATACAGGAAGAGCCCGCGCTGGTGCTTGCCGGTCTCGAAGGCTACGAAGGTGTGGTAACGGCCGATGGTGGCGAGCCGGCCGTGGCGATTCGTCGTTATGCCTGGCGCATGGTCGAGGCCGCTCGGGCGCTGGAGGAGGCCGGCCTGATCGAGGTCGAGACGGCACTGATCACCGCCTCGGGCTCGGCCTGGTATGACCTGATCGCCGAGGTGTTTCACGAGGCATCGCTTGGCGCATGCTTCGTGTCGGTGCTGCGTCCCGGCTGTTATGTGGTGCATGACCACGGCCTCTATCGTCAGGCCCAACGTGGCGTGCTTGAGCGTCAGCCGGCGCTTGAGCCGGGCCTTGCGCCGGCGCTGGAGATATTTGCTCAGGTGCAGTCGCTGCCCGAGCCAGGGCTCGCCGTGGTGGCCATGGGCAAGCGCGATATCGGCGCCGACCAGCTGCCTGAAGCGCTGCGCCGCTACCGGGAGGGCGGTAGCGGCGCGCAGACGCTGTCGGTGGCCGGCTGGGAGGTCGTCAAGCTGATGGACCAGCACGCCTTCGTGCGCTTGCCCGCAACAGCCGATGAAAATGACGGCGGTGAGGTGCATATCGGCGACATCGTCGCCTTCGGCGCCTCCCACCCCTGCCTGACCTTCGACAAGTGGCGTCGCGTCTGTCGAGTCGACACGGCGCTCAATGTCATCGAAGAGATGCCGACCTGTTTCTAGGCGCGGCCGACATGAAAGGCCATCAGGACGCGACGTCTTCGGCGGACGTCGCCTCTAGGCTGGGTGGCATGAGAGTAGGGCAGGCGGATCTGGGGCATCCTTTCCCGGTGATGCGACAGCCGATCCTGTGGGCTTATTCGGCCTTTGCTGTCGCGTCCTTGGGTGTCGTTTCCTTCATCTGGCGTGGGTCGCGACCCAGCGGATGCGGCTCGCCGCGCTGATTGGCAAGCTCGATCTGGCGCTGGCGCTCGCGGGCGCCGGCCCGGGTCTTCTCGGGCAGCGAGTCGAAGCAGTGCGGGCAGCTCACGCCAGGCTCATAGGTCTCGGCGCGCTGGTCCTCGGCGGAGATCGGCATGCGGCAGGCATGGCACTGGTCGAACACGCCCTCGCTCAGGTCGTGACGCACCGTCACCCGGTTATCGAAGACGAAGCAGTCGCCGCGCCACATCGACTCACCCTCGGGTACCTTTTCGAGATAGTTGAGGATGCCGCCCTTGAGGTGGAAGACTTCCTCGAACCCCTCGTGGAGCATGAAGCTCGAGGCCTTCTCGCAGCGAATGCCGCCGGTGCAGAACATCGCGACCTTCTTGTGCTTGGCCGGGTCGTAGTGCGCCTTCACATAGTCGGGAAACTCGCGGAAGGACTTGGTCTGGGGGTCGACAGCACCCTCGAAGGAGCCAATCGCCACCTCATAGTCGTTGCGGGTGTCGATGACCAGCACCTCCGGGTCGGCGATCACCGCATTCCACTCTTCGGGGTCAACATAGGTGCCGACGGTGGCATTGGGGTCGACCTCGGGCACCCCCATGGTGACGATCTCGCGCTTCAGCTTGACCTTGGTGCGGTAGAACGGATGTTCGTCGCAGTAGGACTCCTTGTGATCGACGTCGGCAAGACGCGCGTCACGGCCAAGCCAGGCCAGTAGGGCATCGATGCCCTCGCGGGTGCCGGAGACGGTGCCGTTGATGCCCTCGCGGGCCAAGAGCAGGGTGCCCTTGATGTTGTGCTCGAGCATGGCCTGTCGCAGTGGCTCGCGCAGGGCCTCGAAGTCATCGAGTGCAACGAACTTGTACAGGGCGGCAACGACGATGCCCCCCGGGGAATGGGGTGATGTCATGAGGCTCTCCTGGTTGTCGTCCTCGCAAAGGACGGACCGGGGTTGAAAGTGGCCAGCATTTTACCCGCCCGGCGCGACGGGCGCATCACGTGGGGCTTGATCTCGATCAGCTAGGCGGCGGGTTGTGGTGATCAGGTGTTGCCCAGACGCAAACGACCCCGGCCTGATGAGGCCGGGGTCGTCAGCGGTGGCGACGAGCGAATGGCTCGCCTGACCGGGTCTCGCTAGATCGGTTCAGTCGACGTAGTTGGTCTCGGAATAAAGCGTGCGAATGCGCAGGGTATGTTTGACCTGCTTGAGGGAGTCGAGTGCCTGGCGGCCATAGCCCTTGTCGACGTCGATCACCACGTAGCCAACCTCTTCATTGGTCTGCAGGTACTGGCCGGAGATATTGATGCCGTCCTCGGACAGTACGCGGTTGATCTCGGACAGCACGCCGGGCACGTTCTCGTGGATATGCAGCAGGCGGTGCTTGTCCGGGTGCGCCGGCAGGGCGACCTCGGGGAAGTTGACCGAGGTGATGGTGGTGCCGTTGTCGGAATAGGTGATCAGTTTCTCGGCCACTTCGACGCCGATGTTCTCCTGAGCCTCCAGGGTCGAACCGCCGATGTGCGGGGTGAGGATCACGTTTTCCAGACCGCGCAGCGGGCTCGTGAACTCCTCGTTATTGCCCTTGGGCTCGACCGGGAAGACGTCGATGGCTGCGCCCAGCAGTCGGCCTGCCTT
This sequence comes from Halomonas salinarum, assembly GCF_012062845.1. GTDB lineage: Bacteria > Pseudomonadota > Gammaproteobacteria > Pseudomonadales > Halomonadaceae > Onishia > Onishia salinarum. The sequence goes on along the minus strand of NZ_WWNB01000023.1, from coordinate 5,069 downwards.
GAGAGACTCGGCCAGTGGCTCGATCTCCACCACGCTGCCGCGAGAGGCGTTGATCAGGATGCCGCCCTGTTTCATCAGGGCAATCTGCTCGGTGCCGATCATCCAGCGGGTCGAGGGCAGGTCCGGCACGTGCAGGGTGACGATATCGGCCCGCGCCAGCAGTTCCTCGAGGCTGCCCACCTGGCGGGCGTTGCCCATGGCCAGCTTGGTGACCACGTCGTAGTAGATGACGTCGAAGCCCAGAGATTCGGCGAGTACCGAGAGCTGAGCACCGATACTACCGTAGCCGACGATACCCAGCATTTTGCCTCGCGCCTCGTGAGAATTGCTGGCGCTTTTCAGCCAGCCGCCCTTGTGGGCCTGGGCGTTCTTCTCCGGAATGCCACGCAGCAGCATGATCGCTTCGGCGAGCACCAGTTCGGCCACCGAGCGGGTGTTGGAGTACGGGGCATTGAAGACCGGGATGCCGCGCCTGAGCGCTGCGTTCAGGTCAACCTGATTGGTGCCGATGCAGAAACAGCCCACCGCGACGAGCTTGTCGGCGGCGGCGAAGACGCGCTCGTTCAGCTGGGTGCGCGAGCGCAGACCGATGAAGTGAACATCGCGAATCTTCTCGATCAGCGTCTCTTCATCAAGCGAGGTGGCAACATGCTCGATGTTGGTGTAACCAGCATTCAGGAAGTTGTCCACCGCGCTCTGGTGGACGCCCTCGAGCAGCAGGATCTTGATCTTGCTCTTGTCCAGGGACGTTTTGGCCATTGTTGAATCAACCCTATCGTTGGCGTGAGTCGCCTAGTTCTGCGAGACCCGGCCAACCTCGGGCACGGCGCCTCTGTTCATGACATATCGTCTGTTGTTGGCCTGTCGAGATGCTATCCCGCGGCGCACGCCCGACATTCAGGCGTTGCCACATCCAGCGAGAAGCAGGGTCAACAGGGCGCATATCCTAGCACAGACCCGCCCTGAGCCGTTCGAGGGTGGAATGAAAATGCTGTGCTTTGCTCATGAATGGGCTGCATGAGCGTAGTGCAAGTCTGGCCCGGGGCAGACGCACCCCCGGGGGTTGCGTGTATACTGGCGGCCTGGATTTTTTGACGCGCGCGGGCCTGGGAGCCTGCCCACGACAGTGAGATGCCCATGGCCGATCAGGACAGCATGCCGGATGCCGGTACGCCCCCTCAGGATTTTGCCTCGACCCTTGAACGGCTCGAAGCCTTGGTGACTCGGCTCGAGTCCGGTGAACTGAGCCTTGAGGACTCTCTTGCTGCCTTCGAGCAGGGCGTGGGCCTGACCCGCGAGGCTCAGCATCGCCTCGATAGTGCCGAGCTCAAGGTCCGCAGTCTGGTTGAGGGCGATGATGGCTCGCTGGATGAGGCGCCCTTCTCGGGCGGCACGGAGGATGCGCGGTGAGTGCCCAGCAAAGCACCCCGAGTAAGGCGCCGACGCTTGATGAGAAAGCGTCGCTCCAAAAGCTGTTGAGCGCTGATCAGGCCCGCGTCGATGCCTGGCTCGATGCACTCTTGTCGACGCCGGGCGCGGCCGAGCGCCTCGATGCCGCCATGCGTCATGGCGTGCTGGGCGGTGGCAAGCGGCTTCGTCCGGTGCTTGTGTATGCGGCGGGTCGCGCCCTGGGCGCGACCGATGAGGTGCTTGATCCGGTCGCCGCGTCGGTAGAGCTGATACATGCCTACTCGCTGGTGCATGACGACCTGCCGGCAATGGACGATGATGATCTGCGTCGTGGCCAGCCGACCGTGCACCGGGCCTTTGACGAGGCCAGTGCCATTCTCGCCGGCGATGCCCTGCAGACGCTGGCCTTCGAAGTCCTGGCGCATCAGGCGCACCCGCGACTGGCCGCCATGGTGACGACCCTGGCCGAGGCGTCCGGACGCACCGGCATGGCGGCTGGCCAGGCCCTGGATCTTGCCGCGGTAGGGCAGCCGGCCGATCTCGACGCGCTGGCGCGCATGCATCGGCACAAGACCGGTGCACTGATTCGCGCCGCCGTGCGATTGGGCGGGCTCACCGCTGTCGATGCCGACGACCCGCGTGTGACGGCGCTGGACGCCTATGCGGCGGCCATTGGCCTGGCGTTCCAGATTCAGGACGACATTCTCGACGTCACCGGTGATACGGCGACGCTGGGCAAGACCTCGGGGGCCGATGCTGCCCGTGACAAACCGACCTATCCGGCCCTGCTCGGCCTCGATGGCGCTCGCGCCATGGCCGATGACCTGCTCGATGAGGCCCTGACGGCGCTTGAGCCATTGGGCGACGATGCCGCCACCCTGGCCGCCCTGGCTCGCCATATGATCGAGCGCGACCACTGACACGATAGATGCCCACATGAAGCTGTTCGACGAGATTCCTGCCGAGCGCCCGGCGACGCCGCTGCTCGACACCCTGGATACGCCCGCTGCGCTGCATGCGATGAGCGCGAGTCAGCTTGCCCAGCTGGCCGATGAGCTGCGTGCCTATCTGCTATATAGCGTTGGCGTCAGCGGCGGCCATTTCGGTGCCGGGCTCGGCGTCGTGGAGCTCACCGTGGCCCTGCACCAGGCGCTGGACACCCCCCATGACCGGTTGGTCTGGGACGTTGGCCACCAGGCTTACCCGCACAAGATCCTCACCGGCCGGCGCGAGGAAATGCTCGGTATCCGCCAGCATGGCGGCCTCGCCGCCTTTCCGCGACGTGCCGAGTCGGAATTCGACACCTTCGGTGTTGGCCATTCCAGCACCTCGATATCGGCGGCCCTGGGGATGGCCCTGGCCGCTCGCGCCCAGGGTGAAGATCGCCGGGTCTGCGCGGTGATCGGCGATGGCGCCCTGACCGCCGGCATGGCCTTCGAGGCCCTGGCGCATGCCGGACATGTCGACGCCAACCTGCTGGTGGTGCTCAACGACAACGAGATGTCGATTTCCGAGAATGTCGGCGGCATGGCCAGCTACCTGGCCAAGATCCTCACCAGCAAGCCCTACACGATGATGCGCGAGAACTCCAAGCGCGTGCTCTCGCATCTGCCCGGGGCGCTTGAGCTTGCACGGCGCACCGAAGAGCACATGAAGGGCATGGTGAGCCCGGCGACGCTGTTCGAGGAGATGGGGTTCAATTACATCGGCCCCATCGATGGCCATGATCTGCCGCAGTTGATCCAGACGCTGCACGGCATGCGTGACCTGGATGGCCCGCAGTTCCTGCACGTCAAGACGCGCAAGGGGCGTGGCTTCGAGCCCGCCGAGGCTGACCCGATCGGCTATCACGCCATCACCAAGCTCGAGAAGCCCAGCGTGACGCCTGCGGCAGCGCCGCCGCCGCTCAACGATGATCCCGCGCGCCCGAAGCCACGCAAGTATTGCAATGTCTTCGGTGACTGGCTATGCGACATGGCCGCCGCCGACGAGCGGCTGCTGGGCATCACGCCGGCGATGCGCGAAGGCTCGGACCTGGTGCGCTTCTCCAAGGAATACCCCGAGCGCTACTTCGATGTGGCGATCGCGGAGCAGCATGCGGTGACACTCTCGGCGGGCATGGCCTGCGAGGGCAGCAAGCCGGTGTTGGCGATCTACTCGACCTTCCTGCAGCGCGGCTATGATCAGCTGATTCACGATGTCGCCGTTCAGGAGCTGGACGTGACCTTTGCCATCGACCGTGCTGGCTTGGTGGGTGAGGACGGCCCGACGCATCACGGCGCCATGGATCTGTCCTTCCTGCGCTGTGTGCCGGGCATGGTGATTCTGGCCCCCTCCAACGAGGCAGAGTGTCGTGCCATGCTCTCGGCAGCTTACCATCACCCCGGCCCGGCGGCAGTGCGCTATCCCCGCGGAACTGGCCCTGGCGTGGAGATTCCAGCGCACCTCAAGCCCATGGAAATCGGCAAGGCGGAGATGCGCCGTCAGGGGCACGGCATCGCCCTTCTGGCCTTTGGCAGCCTCAACGGCGCCGCCGCCGAGGTCGCCGAGCGCCTCGATGCGACCCACTTCAACATGCGTTCCGTGAAACCGCTGGATCGTGAGGCGGTGCTGGCCGCGGCGCGCTACCACGACCTGTTGGTGACACTCGAAGAGAATGTGGTGGCGGGTGGCGCCGGCAGTGCCGTCAATGAACTGCTCGCCGAGGCTGGTGAGTCGGTGGCGGTACTCAATCTGGGGCTGCCCGACGCCTTCGTCGAGCATGGCACGCCTGCCGAATTGCTCACCGACTGTGGCCTCGATGTGGCGGGCATCGAAGCATCCATCCTGGCCCGCCTGGGCTAGGCGCTGCATCGAACGCTTTCGGAGAGGCTCTGAGGGCCCCTGCATGTTTCCCTGCGAAGATGGGCCTGCTAGATGGCCCTGCTCAACGCCGCCCTTCGGGGCGGCGTTTTTGTTGAAGCCCCTGGCAACCACGGCGATAGACAATGCCTATCAGGCGTATTGCGATAAACATGTAGCCAGCTAATTAACTGGCTAATAGTATTCTCCCTATCGCAATGCACCGCACAGGAGATTATCTCGATGAAACGCCAACTGACCCTCGCCGCTCTTATCGCCGCCGTTCTGCCGATGGCCGCTCAAGCCAGTGTCGCCACCGAAAAGGCCCTGGAGGTCAACCAGGCTGCTCCTGAGCAGGTGCAGTCCAGTCCTGCCAGCCATCAGGTGGCTGACTATCGTCTGAGTAGTGACAGTGCCAGCCTGGCTGAAGCACGCCAGTCGCTGCTTGCGCAGGGCGAACGCTACACCGATTTTTCTGCCAAGGCGCAGGCCGAGTCACTAGAGCATGCAAAGGATGCAGCTCACTAAGCCCTGTAAGACCTCAGTTCAGGGCATGTCTTGCCCCTTGCCCCTTGCCTGACCCCACTTCGGTGGGGTCTTTTTTTGGTGCGCCAGGCATGGCGCGCAGCGCCGGACAGGTGCTGTTCCCGAGGGTGGTGCCTCGGGATGACTCGGGGGTGAGAGTCCCCTACGGACCCTGATAGCGGGAACCGTTAGCTGAACAGCAAGGGTGTCCGTCGCGAGGCGGAATCTGGAGGAAGCTGTAGGCAAACTCCTGGCCCGACGAACAGGAACCGCATACGAGGCTGTCGCACCTG
>NZ_WWNB01000022.1 GCF_012062845.1 Halomonas salinarum | reverse complement strand
GCCCGATGACGACGACCCGGCCCCCTACAGCGTGGTGAACTTCCCGACACTATCGGTGGCAATCGACACCGCGACGAAATCGACATTAATTTTTAACGAGCTGTCCGAATCAGGTTGACAGGTTCCGGGAGCCTGTGTCGTGGCCGCCAGCACTGAATTCGCCAGACGTTTGCCACCCCCGTTAAGCGATCAGACCTTACGTCGCGCTGCCTATGGCATTTTGCTGCTGGCGAGCCTCAACCTGATCGGCAAGGGACTCCTGGCCTGAGCGCTCCTCTCGACAACCGACCTCCACTGAAAGGACCAGCCAAGGGCGATCATGCGGTATCATCGGCGCCCCATGCACGAGCCAAGGGTCCTTCATGCCGATTCTTCAAAGCATCGTTCACACCATCGACAAGGCCGGCAGCGACACCCCGGCGACCCTCACGCCCGCCACCGCGGCCATGGGTGACTCCCCCACCATGAGCGAGTTGCTGGCCGGCTTCAACAAGGCCTTCCACGGCAAGAGCAAGACGTGGGGCCGCTTCGCCGAGGGCGATGACGTCGGCGACTTCGCCCCGCGCCTTTCCTCCTTGCTGGCAGGTGACCAGGACTTCGTGACGTTCTCCCGAGAGCTCGCCGAGGGCGTCAAAGCGCTTGTTGATGACCACCTGCCGCTGGGCGGGCATTTGCTCATCGCCCATGATCGCCAGGGCGACACCGAATATCTCTCGCTTGCGCTCTTGCATCAGCGCCAGGGTTTTGGCCTTGATGACGACCAGAACGTCGTGACCGTCAATCAGCTCAACCTGACTCAGCCCTCGCTTGCCGCGCGCATTAATCTGACCCAATGGCAGGAGGGCTCACCGTCGCGCCAGTATCTCTCCTTCCTGCGTGATCGCGGCGGAAAGAAGCTGGCCGATGACTTCGCAGCCCTGCTCGGGGCACAGGAGGGCGTCGACGCCTCGAGCGAGACGCGCACTCTGCTCAAGGCATTCAGCGACTATGTCGAGCAGGAAGACCTTTCCGAGGAACAGAGCCGCGAGAAGACTGATGCCGTCATCGACTATGCCAGCGACCAGGCGAGCCGTGGCGAGCCCATCACTCTGGATGAGCTCTCGGAACTGGTCGACGAGCAGCAACCCAAGGCCTTCTATGATCACATCCGTCAGCAGGATTACGGCCTGTCACCGGAGATCCCGCCAGACAAGCGCGCCCTTAACCAGTTTCGCCGCTTCACGGGGCGCGCTGGCGGGGTGTCAATCAGCTTCGACTCGCACCTGCTGGGCGACAGCGTCGAGTACGATGCGCAGCAGGAGCGGCTGATCATCAAGAAGGTTCCGACGGCGCTGCGTGACCAGCTCAAGAAGCGCTGAACAAGGTATTGATAAGAAAGGATTTTCACAGTCCTCAGATAGGCATTATAGCAAAAGGATTGGTGTTGGCTTGGCATTCCTTGCACAGCATCAATCCTTGCTATTCCTCCATTAGAAATCTCTATTTTGTACCACCTTTTGTACCACCTGCTATCCAGTTACTCAGACCTCATGCCCTCTAGCTGCTCCATAAGCTCTTTCTGTTCTTGATCGGCAACACCAATATCACAATCTGCCCAAGCTGTTTGATAGATCACCTCTGGCTGAACACCATACTGAGTGCTTTTATACCAGTTGTAGGCATCCCAATGAGTCAACATTAAATACTCAACCACCCTTTCAAGGGTCTCATCATTTAACTTATCTTCAGTGCCATTCTCATGAGCAATCTGAACAATCTTCTCTGATAGATTCTCCTCATATCTTTCACGAGATATATCCCTAGGAATTTCACTCTCTTGCATCTTCTCAACAAGACTTACGACGTTATTTGCATACTCAACGCATTCAGTCATGTTGCTCGGTGCTTCTGGATGGCTATAATCCATTGCAATAACTGTAGAGGACACTACTAAGAGCCCTCCGAATAGTAATCCTCTACGCATATACCCCCCTATTATTTTTTTAAGGCATCGCTCAAACTACGGTAACGCAGGATTTGGAATAGTGCTTGCCGAGCAAAATCATCAAAGCAAGGAAGAGGATCGGGCTTCTTATTTCTCATAATGAACCCGTTGTTATAATTGGAGCCCCCTCTACCTTTCATCAGAATAGGCATTAGCTCATCTGTTTTAGCCTCAACATATGCCAACCATGCCGTTTCCGCACTAGCATCAGCATAACCGTCAAATAAAACCTCACGCCTCTTTTTTAGAGAAACCAAAGCGTCATATACATTATCTGGATAATCACGCACCAATAGGTAATTAAAATCCATTGACACCCAATAATAAGCTATAGCCTTTTGAAAAGACTCTTCTGAGCAATCTTCGGCCAAACAGTCAGCAAACTTTAAAAAAGCCTCAGGCAAACCTATCTCTTTGTCATCACCTGAAACTATCAAAAAGAAATTATTGAGATTGGCCTTCATCTCCAAGGCCTCAACAACCTTTAAATAAACCCCCCTTACCTGATTATACTTTTCATCTCTAGTATAATGGCCAACCATCTGACTAATTTTTAATTCTTGATAAGTCACTGCTAAACCTCCGTATTTATACATGAAAACTACAGCATAGCAGAAAACCCTAATGATGCTTTGCAGTGATTAAACGATCTATTCAAGACATTAGGAGGGACTACCCCGCACGATGCCCCCTATCAAAACTAATTTCCATAATCTATATATATTGACAACTCTAAAAACCTATGAAGGAAAGCTCTCAACTACCGTTGAAAGTGACGCTAAAAAACTCAAGATAAGAACTAATAATCATGAATTTCAAACAGCAGTATGAAGATTTGATAGGTTACTGGCAGTGATTCACCAAGATATAGGCATGAAATATTCATTGTAATTATTGATAGATAATCGAAGCTGGATTACTTGAGACTATAGAGATTGAAGGATTTATGAAGGGAATTAGCAGGACTTTTTGAGGGGCAAACCCAACAGCATTATATAGTCACCTTCCATGGCACTATGTAAAACTATCCTTATTTACTATACAACGAGACTATGCAGCACTCACCAATAAACTACCAACTACAAAGGTGGTCAATAATCAACCAACAGGTAGTTATTCATCAAGGTAGTCAGTGCTGATATTAGAATGGACTTCCAAGGCTGTAACACGCTTCTTAAGGTATTCAATATCTTGTTCAATCACCAATTGATCGCTTTGTTTCCAATGAGTCACTAGAACAGGTTCTTCCTTGGGTTCTTCAAGATATACATGGCTTACAAAAGAAACGCTAAGAATGAGTAACAATGCAAGGGTAATCTTTTGAATCATTTCACTTCTCCCCAGCACTGTCGTTCATACTTGCACTACGCAACATGCCATTAATATGATCTTCAATCGCTCCAAGGATTTCATCAGGCTGCTTTGAACCATCAATATTAAAGGTCATTGTATTATTCTGATTAACAGTCGTGTAAGGCTGTCCGTTCCTATTGGTGACTGGCCCGAAAGGCAATGCTGTAGGATCACTAATACCACCTTGAGAGTTCAGGAGCGGTGCAATAGCTTCCCTGTTCACTCTATTGATGGATTCATTAACGCCACCTAGCAACGCCTGTACACCACTAATATCTACTGTAGGCGTATGGATACGATTACTTTGGAAGTTAACAGAGGATAGTTCCATGGCTTTGGGAAGGAGGATGTTCACCTTACTGATAACAGCATTGATAAAGGTTTCTGCAATCCGTTCAAACTGGTTCACTAGCATGGTGCTAATTCCTGAAAGCTTATCTCTCCAAGAGCTATCACTTCTGATTAGATCAATCGTATCGGCTACGTCATTGATAAACTCTGCAAGGTTATTCAGAACATACGCCAGAGTAACGACACCAGTAGAGACTTTCACACCATCCATAGAATCAAAGACGTTACCGATGCTACCAAGGACATTACCAAACGCGCTTAGAGACTCCCTTGTAGGCTTTGAAATTCCTTTGAAGGCTTCGCCTATCTCCTCAAAGATTGGTGATGCTGCCTTAAGCATTTCTTGAAGACCTTGATAGAAGTCTTTGAAGTAAGCATTGATACCAGATTGGTTAGCAACAATGTTAGCAAAGGTGGCATTGTTCACTGCCCTATTCTGCTCTGCCTGGGTAGACTGTCTACGCTGTTCCAGGGCACCACCGACATTGGCTCTATTCATAAATAGCGTACCAAGTGCAGGAAGGATGTTCTCTGCTTGGATACCCTCTTGAGAGCCCTGACGCTTCATGAACTCTTCAAGGGAAATCCCCATAGCATCAGCCAGAAGGTTTCTTGAGATACCCCGCTCTGCCAACTGGTTCAATTCATCGCCTTGTACCCTACCAGCAGCAGCGATTTGTCCGATAGCAAGTTGGATACCTGCCAAGTCATGTTGATTCAGACCCATAGCAGTACCGTAAGCCTGAAGACCCGTGTAAATCTTCATAGCCTCATCTTCGATAGCACTACCCTTCAGGTTATTGGCAAGGGACTTGTAACCTTCTGCCAGTGGCATGAACCTTTGCCCGAAGTAGTTAGCCATGCTGGCGAGTTCTCTAAGCCTTTCATTAGCTGCCTGAGTCGATCCCTCCAAAGCTGTGAAGCCTGATCTCACGCTTTCAAAACGCTGATACTGTTGGTTCGACATGAAGGAACCGCCAGCAAGGGCAGCAGCACCCATGGCAGCGGGATGAACAAGCCTTGAGGCAATACCAGCGGTAGCACCTGCCTTGTAATGACCACCAGCAGAAACGCCACCAGAGCCTTTAACAGGCTGATTAAGAGCCCTTGCTGTAGATTGAACTCTACCTAGAGTGCTACGCGAATGCTCCTTATTGATCCCACGGATATGCCTTTTCTGCTCTGAATACTGGTGGGTAATCTCCCTAAGCATTCGAGAACGGCGCTCATGAGAGATATTGCCACGATGGAATTCTTGGTTAATGCGCCGATAATCATTACGCATCTGCCAAAGCTGACCACGGTGCTTGTTTACTCTTTTCTCGATGGCACTGAAGCCTTGAAGGGTACTCTTATTGTTGCTCTGAAGCTGCTTTTGAAACCTCCTACCAGACTCATTAAGATTGCGGTTAACTTGCTGTAGTTTCTTTTCATATTGACGGAGCTTTTTGAAATCTACGCGAAACCCAAGCTCGCTATAGAGAGAACCTATTTTAATACTCACATTAATTACCTCTTATTATTATGGAAAAGTGGGCTCTGTAATATCCGGCTCTGTACCAGCCGCATACTTCACAGCCAACATCTTCATATGCTTTGGGCCACGCCCCGGACTTGTAAAATCCATGTCTCCTTGAATCTGATAAAAGTCACCATCGTAGAAGATGATAATTTCAGCATCCTCGGGAGGAGTCTCAGGGAAGTCCAAAGGAGGTCTAAAGTAAATCTTCTTATAACCCTTGGTGTAATAGGTGGTGGATTCACTGAAGGTCAGCATCTCACCATCTTTGAAAGGCTGGATATTTACCTTTTTAAAGAGAGGATCAGTAACGATTTCTTCATAACGACCGTTTACATAACCACCATAGGAAGCATAGAAAGCCACCATGGTTCTATAGAATGACTTATTTGGCATTGTATTTATTCCTTATGAAAGAAGGGTTTTACCAAAGAGATTGTTAAGGCGAGGATTGCTCTTGGATAGCTTGATGGTAGGAATGAGGCGACCGTTTACGAGTGTTTCCCAAGCATCGGCCAAAGTATCCATAACATCATCATGGTGGCCGTTATTCTTATCACCATCGAAGTTCTCAAGCTCTGCATAATTGGAATCTGAGAAAGCCCCTTTGACGATGAAGACGTTTCCAGACTGGCAAGCAATAAGAAAGTTCTCAGCCCTTGCAAGCTTGCTCTTTCGTGCCTTGGTGATGATCGGCTTATTGCCTTGTGAAAGAAGCTTGGTACGTTTCTGTTCAGCAACCGATTTCCCCGCAGCACCGGAATCTTGAGGAATGGTTGTATATACTTCCTGACCATCCTCACGGGCTGTCTTCATCATCAGGTTATCTACCAGTGCAGAACGTTCCCGTATTGACTTCATGCCAAGTATATAAAAGCTGCCTGTCTCCCTGTCGTATGAGCAAAGTGTTCCCCTTGTCCAATCAGGATCAGCGTACCTACCACCCTTCTCAGGATCAGGCTTTGACGCTGCTAAATCCCAGCTTCTAACAGTGGGCAAACCTAAAGGGACTTCTGAAGGCTCGATCTCTTTAATATCTTCACGATTGAAATGCCCTGCCCCGCTATTTGAAGCAAACCAGTTGCCAAGCAACAAACGTTCCCTTTCAAGGCGTTTCATGTTCTCAAGCTTGAAGATGTATTCAGGCTGATCTTTCACCACTGCCGGATTGTCATAGACGTTTGCAGCATAATATACGAAGGAATAAGCACCCTTAGCAGCGTTCTTACCGTATACCTCTTCAATCTCTTTACGGGATTTAAAGAACTGAAATTCGCCTTGAATCTGTAGGAGGTAGGTAGTCACACCATCCATCTCAGGATTCGGGAGACCATCCTCTAAGAGATAACCACCATCAACAAGCCACTTACAAAGCGGAGAATTCCTGTCAGGGTTACAGGTCATTCTAAGTTGTTTCCTTTTAGATCCCTTACCACGAAGCCTTGAAGTGATATACCAAATATCATCAATGTTCTTAATCTGTGCTGCTTCATCAATCAAGGCCGAATGAATCTGTGAACCTTGAAAGTCATTCTGATTAGCCTTGAGGTAATGACATTTAACGAATGAACCGTTAGGGAAGCGCCATTGATTGTTAACCTGATTGGAGGATGCCCCGACATTATCAAACATGCGGCACCCCTCTTCCCAGATTGAGCCAGGGGCTTTGATCTGAACAAGGGATTCACGAAGAAGAAGACTGTTGTAATTCTTGTCTTCTATACAGTCGATCATTAGTTTTAAAAGTGATAGGTGCGACTTTCCAGAGGATGCAGCACCACCCCATAGGATTATGTCGTTGGTTTCATCCTGAAGATAAAGCTCTTGCTTCTTACTCAGTGGAGCGAATATCTCAACCTCTTCAAAAAGGGTTTCTTGATCGTGATGGAAGGTGAAATCTCTTTCCTTGGCATTCCCCCTATTCTGCTTTGTAGCTGCCATTTATTATCTCCTGCTTTATTTTTGGCAATAAAAAAGGCTGACCAGCGATTGCCAGCCAGCCCTCTATAGGTGCTTAATAGTATTTAGTAAGCCTTATATTTACGGGGTGAAATCAACTTTGATCGAGCTTGCCACGCTTTCGAGGATCGGCAGGCTGTTGGTTTCAGTCTCAACAGAGATAAAACGATCACGGTCATCACGAACCTGACGAGAGAAAGCACGCTGACCACCTTGAGACAGGCCGGTAAGGGTGTTCTCAGGACCGAAGAACATACGACCAAGGCGAGAGCGCGGAACAAACAGACCTTCACCAGCAGCGAGGATAGAATCGCTAGAACCGTCCGGCAGGGTAAAGCTATCGGAATAGTTAACGATGGTGGTGCTTCCGAAATTGAAGGCTTGATAGCCTGCCGCAACCTCACCGATTTCACCCAGCAGCGGATTAGTACCGCCCCAAGCGTTCATCTGCATAGCACGTTCAAAGTCAGGATTTCCAAGCAGCCATTCATACAGGTCATCACCTGCGAACAGAACGAAACCACGAGCAGAACCGCTCACAAGGCCGCTCTTGGCTTCTCGCTGCATCTGACGGAACAGTGCCAGGGTATCCCCATCGGCAGCATGGGCAAGGGTCTTGGTGCCCTGAGAAACGCCAAGCTCTGAGGTAAGGTCATAGGTGCCGAAATTGGAGGTAACAAGCTGAGCATTGAACAACATCTTGGCTTGTTGGTACTCATGGTGATAATCAACCATCTCTGAATGATCACCCAGCACTTCCGCAACGGCAGCGGCAACGGTCTTTTCAGACTCAGAATCAAATGCACGGATACCGCCAAGCTGATCACGGGTGATGGTATCTTCCATCGGATAATGGGGAATCTTCAGAACGTGCTGATCAAAAGATTTATCATCAGAGGTGTTCTTGTCAGCGGTACTACGCTTCTTGTCGTTCAGAACCTTCAGCGCCCCTTCACGAACGTCGAAGGTAATATAGTCGCTATTCACGGTACGGGTTTGGAAGAAGCCCATAGAGCCGATCAGGGAAGGTTTGGCGGGAATCTTGTTGATCGCGTCTGTGCGATCCATAATCTTGTCGTTATCTACCAGCATGATATTTTATCCTTATATTGTTATGAATTGTTACTTGTTCACTACCACGATGCCCACGCCTTCAAGCCAACCTTGAACGTCAGCCTGTACAGCATCGTTGTAATTGAGTTTTTGATGATCGACGCTTGAAGGATTGCCACGGGTCATCACACGAACTGGGCCAGCGGTCCCATCGGTCTCTTCAGCCAGGATGCCGATTACCTCTGTTGAGGTACTGGATACTTGAGCAGAGGCACTTTCCAGAATATCGCCAGCAGAACCAGCAACAGTAACGTTCACTGCATCAAACTGAATATCGTAGTCGTTGGCATGTACCAGGAAGGTATCGCCCTTCGGGCCAATAGTGTTAATTTTAGTCATTGGAATTACTCTCCATATCGTTCATTTAGAATTGTCATCAGATAGTCTTCACCATCATTTTCTTCAGCTTCATTTTCTGAAGGCTTTACTTCGATCTCTGATTCCTGCTTGAAATACTCTTGGGAATCATTGACCGCATTTAATTCATGTTCCTTAGCCTCGATGATTTCCATTACGTCTTTGAACTCTGGAACCTCATAGAGCTTTCGGAAGATGTGAATATATTCAGCAACAAGGTCGTCGTCATACAGAAAGCTTTTCAGTTTCTCGTTAAGCTCTTTCTCTGAAATAACTTCCTTATTCTCTTCCTCTTTCGGTGCTTCTTTTTCTTTAGGCTTACGAGCTTGCCTAAGCTTCTCAAAAATGCCCATCAGACCCCCTATTTATTAGTTGAAAATCTTGTCAAGGTCGTTCCAATCCTTACGGTCAGTGTTCAGGATGATTGGAATAGCCGTATATTTTTGAGCGTTTCTTCTATTGATAAGCTCTTGAAGACGATTCTCTAGCTGCTCAACACTTGCCCTCGTCTCACTGGCATCACCGATTTCCCAGCGTGAAGGCTGTAAAGCAACCTGATTAATGATCACCTCAAGGGCTGCAATAGAAGCATCTAGAACGTTGTTGCCATTTTCTGTAAGAAGGAAGGTAATAACAGAGTCTTCAAGGTATTGCTCATCAGTATCCGTATCACCGATGTTAAGCCTTACTTGTTCTTCAGGTGTCATTGTTAGCGCCCTCCTGTTGCTGTTGTTCTCGAATGCTCCTTACAACATCCCCTGTGACGCCACTACCAGCAGCAGCAGAAGGAGCGTTAACCTTTTCAAGAATCCAACGATTGAGTTCACCAGTAGGCTCCACAAAGCCAGACATACCAAGTGCCTTCATACCTTCAACGAACTCTTCAAAGGAAGGCTCTGAAATGTCTTCAAAGAGGATTTCAGGGAGGCGTTCATCAGTAAGGCCATTGAGGCTAAAAGCAAGCTTCACAGCCTTCATAAATTCCGCTGCAATGATGCTATGGACACCACGAAGGAAGTTCTCTAGAAGGACAGATTTCGTTGAGCTAAGGCCATATGAACCGGAACCTGAATTATCTTGCCCCAAGGAAAGCACGCTTGCCTGCAAACATTGGAATAGCTCGCGATTGCAACGGCTGATAGAGGTCTCTAGATCATAGCCCTGACGGTCAACACCCTTGATAGGCTCAACGTTAAAGAGTTTGCTATTACCATCTGTCGTGTCGCTGGGCAGGCATACGAAGGAAGACCTGCCCTGTCCCATCAATTCTGCCTGTTTGATAAGATTGTCTACCAGGATGGCTTGATCGCTCTGAGGTTCTGAGAAGTACGCTTGTAGGTACTCTTGCGGGATTTCAACCTTCATGACGCCAGCGAGGCTTTTACTGGCGCCCACCAAGCCAAGCTCTCGATATGTACTCTTCTCACGCCATGTTGAATAACATCCCCGAAGCAAGGACTTCCCAAGGGGGTTGTCCGGGTCAGCTTGGAACTGAAAAGCAAGCACCTTTGAACCATCAACCTCTTTCGGGGCGGTTGCTAAATTCTGAATCAGACCATCGTTATCAGGAGTGTTTAGAACAAGCTTCTTCAGCTCACCACGGTCGTACAAATACTTATTGACTGACTGAAGACTGATAGGTGAAAGGGTCTTGAATACCTGATAGCCGTTCTTTCGCTCAAAGGTGACTTCCTGAAGGCTTGTACCGTACTCCACCAAGGACAATATATTGTTCATCGTCCTGTTGAAGTTGTAAGGCTCAAGGTTCTTCAGGGATTTGTTTAGGGCCTCTACTACTTCCTTCTCTTTCTTGGTTGCTCTGATATGAGGCTTCAGGTAGAAAGGTCGATTCAGCACAGATTTGATAAATGATACTGAGCCACTGATAACGCTGTCTTCAAGCATGGATCGGTAGGTTTTGAACTGATTTTCAATTCTTAGATCATCTTTCCCCATCGCTTGAATGCTGTTATGAATCTCGACAGGGTAAGAATATTGTTTTGAATACTTTGTCATGAACTATCTTCCTTTTCGTATTTTTGTAAGTTATTAGTAAGCTGCTTTCTCCACCTATCGAACGGCATTCCCCAAGCACCACCGTGGTTGATATACTTTTGGCTGTGTTTATAGAGGTATAAAAGGTCATCAGGATGATTCTCTATCATGTACCTGAGGTAATCCCGAAGGTCTTCAGAAACGGGATCAGTAAGGATGCGGTTCTTAAATACGTGGGGAGGGATTTCCGAAAGCTTGCTATAAGGCTTGTTAGGTGGTCTTCCTCGCTTCTGTGTCATTAGAAAACGCTCTCCCTGTCATTGTTAAAATCTTCCTCGATGGCTTGAATCATAAGCCGAATACCTTTAGCGAGTTTTTCGTTATAGAGATCAGAGAGGCTGTAATACATGAGAGCTTGGCGCATGGATTGGCAGTAATACGCTTGCCAGTGCTTGTGAGCCAAGTAAGGACAATCAAAAGGCTGCTCAAAGCGTGGTTCGTTATATTCCCCATGAAAAATTACAGCGTAATAAGTACCGTTGTCCTCATATACTCCCATTGGAAGGGATTCGTCTTTGTAAATATCGAATGCGTTATTCAGATAGCCAGGAACCTGAGTAGGAAGCTCTTCATAGCTGAATTTGGGAAGTGCTGTCATGATCACCCCTCCCCTTTGTATCGCATTGATTGGCAATTTACGCAGTTGCAAGACTGAACATAGCGGACTGGCTTTTTATAACCGCATCCTTTACAGGGTTTCTCACCGATATAGAAAGACAACCCCAGTTGCAGGCTCTGTTGGCGAGTGATATAGATATTTCTTTTCGCATCGTTGGCAGCGTTTTTAGGCATAACATAGTTCTCCATTGGTTATTAGATTTATTGTGATGGGGTAAACCCATCCAGATTGGCTCTTAAAAAGTGGTGCCCTACGTCTGGAGGAACGATCATCGGAACACCACCATGCCTACTCAACGACCGCTGCCTAAGGCGATGTGAGTTCTTTTAAGGCTATAAAGCCTATCTGGATAGATTCTTTAATAAGGAAGAGATGGGCAACATACATCCTAACCAAGCTCACTACCTAAAAGGAAAAGGTAATGTCGGAGACGCACGAAAGGATTACTTAAATATATTGCCCAGCAGAAATGCTAACCTGCCCATTCTTATGGGGTTAACACTTCGCCCCAAGAACCGTTCTGGCTTTTAATTAAAAGATTCTTGGTATTGAAAGAAGGCACCATTTACAATAGCCCGCTCTCTCAAATTCTTTTTAACCGCCAATCAAGCGATTCATAATTATCTTTTTAGCTTTCGCCCCACCATGTTCTGAGTAAAGGTCGTATACATCTGGGACATTTTTTAACTGTGGATTAAGTCTTATCCATTTAAGAAAGTTCTGTTTCTTTTTGTTCCGCTGATACCATCCGGCTCTATATTCTTTCCTATACTTCTCGTATGCTTCTTCTGAATTCATGAGTGCCCCCACTTCTAAGTCAATTTTAATGAGGGCTACTAACCCCCTTTTATGTATTATCCAAATACTTGTTTACTCTGATAGAACCACCATGGTTAGCCTCGACAATCTCTCGGATCTGTTTTTTGCTTCTCATGCCGCCTTTGATAAGGTTTGCAGATAATTCTATAGCTTTGTCATAAATAATCAGGTCTTCATTATCAAGAACGTCTCGAATACCCTTACCGAATTCTTCTCTCCACCACGAAGCACCCTTACCACTCAGAACCTCGGGGACCATGTTCCTAATGTCTTTTTGGGCCTTCTCGGCACGATCTCTGTTGCCGCCATCGCCAGATACCACGGCACGGTAAATGGCTTTATCATGGGCAGAAAGACTTTCAGAGCGGATAACACGAACCTTCCAAAGCTTCATGACGATCTTTTCAACATCAAGGAAGTACTCTCGAATTTGATCCCCTTCTTTGGTGTTAGCCTGCATTGCTAGTTTTGCAGCAACACGCCTTGAGAGTAGGTAATTATTTCTGGGGCGACCTTTTGTCTCTTCAAAGAATATTTCAATCTGACCTTTAGCGCTTTTTTCCGCGAAAGTATTTTCATCAAGTTCAGGCTTAATATAGCTTTCCGCCCAATCCCTAAACCTCTTATACGGCCTCCCGATCTTCACCCAAAGCCTACGGGCATCAATCTGAGGATTTGTATCGTCATCACCCTGGACTTTAAGAACACGACGAGTGTTGATTATACGTTCCGCTTGCTCATAAGTGAGGTCGCATATCTCAACGAGGTTCTTTGTAGAAACATTTTCAAGGTTAAGTTTAAGACTACGGCCATTTTGTGCTTTCTTTGTCATTGTGTACTACTCCTATTTTTGAACGCACTCTAAGAGGCACATCCAGATCACCGACAAAACTCCCGTACACATGGGCAGTGCTGGCAAATAGAATGCGCTCAAAGATAAGCATTTTGTTTTATAATTACAGTCTGTGCTGACTGGACTTACTTAGGGAGGGGTTATGCTGGTTCTTCGCAACCTGAACCTATTGCAGCCGCTAGAGCTTTAATTAAAGACTCTTCGCGGTCTTGATAATTACCTGTGATCTCACCAGTCTTAGGATCAATATGAGCTACTAAGCTATCTTCAAATCGCTTATGCTCTACAGCTTTTTCATGTGATCCAGTTTCATACATCAATACAGCAAATCTTAGCTTGTCACGTCTTGTTGACCAGACAAGAGCTGGGTTGATCATCAACCGCTTAACACCATGAATATCGAAGACATCCTTTACCACACCTTCTCTCTTGAGCTTCGATAGGTGTCTACTGGTGTTCCCTTGATCCCAACCATTTTCTTTTATGATGCTTGATAGACTTACTTGTAAGCAGTTATCGTTTTTATCTACTGATTGCAACAATTCCACTAGTAGATTACCTGCCCCTTTAGGCATACCGATAATAAAGCGGAGTAAATCATCATCCATAGTCCGATAACTGACACTTTGCTTTCCTTTCCAATTCAATTTTGACACCTCCTGTTAGGCCACTGTTTTCTCCATATGTAATTTTTTACATGTATAAATTTAGCTGAAACCCGCATGACACGGGGCTTTCAGAGGTTTAAGGCTTCAAACAGCCTCTTTTATAAAAGAGCTGATCTTTAAGATTGCGTACAAACTATTTTGTTAGACACCTCCTTTGATAACATTTATCATTCCCAGTGGGCTGGACACAGAAAATCCCGGACCTTGATCTTAAACAGACCAATCCGGTGATGAGGCTTAATAATAAATTCCTGTACTCTATGGTCTTATTTGAACATGATTTGCTTGATTTGTCAAGTCTTATTTATCTTTACTGCTTTTAGATAAAAGAATAGCTTATATTAATATTATACCACTCTAATTCCTTACCTGTCAATACTTAATTATCTTTATCATGTGATAAAGGTTCTCAACAACATTGGTGGATACTGCTTAATGTTTTGTAACTTACTTGCTGTAAGCAATTCCTTACAAAGAAGATAAGCACAGTACACCAGCAACACTGAAAAGAAGGGAGGGGATTATATCATCCATCCCTCCCCACTCGAAAATAACCTTTCAAGCTCTAAAGCATCATGTTAACTATCGTGTCTAGCGACAGCATCTTAACAGCACCTTTAGAATAACCTCTACCTATCGTGTTCAATCATCAAGCACTGAAGGTATTTTCTTAACAGTCTCTACCAGAGACAAAGGTGATAGGGATTTCCCATATCTATCTAGTGATATGGTGCCTGTAGAGTGCCCTAGTAGTGCTGAGATAAGATGAGATTCTACACCTTCTTGTTTCAAAGCATTAGCACCAGTATGCCTAAACGAGTGCATTGAAAGGTTTCTACCATTGCTTATACCAAGCTTTCTAAGCGTCTTAGTAAACCAAGATGATACTTGTGTACCATAACCATGCCCTTCCGTGTAATTGAGCATGGGGAATATATGACCCTCTTGTTGATTCACATATTCGATAAACCCCAGCTTTATCAAGTCTTCGTGTAGAGGCATCAACCTTTCACTATTAAGATTCTTGATCCTTTGATACTTGTTGCCTGCACGAATATGAATACACCAAACACCATCAACTTGATAGATGTCATTTTTGTATAGCTGTGCAACCTCATTAAGCCTTGCTGAAGTATAATATGCCAAGTAGGTTAACCAATATCTATCAGCACGTATTAGGTTCTTGGACTCATCCCTGTACTTCCTATCACCTACATCAAGATCACCTTCAACGTAAGAGAATATCTTGTGTAGATCATCAGGGTTGAATACATCCCTATAAGATGACTTTAACCTTTTCTGGTGTATCCGTGTTTTCCTGAAGGGATTGTTTTCAATATACCCTTCTTTGATAGCGTAATTGAATACAGCAATGTACATCGCCATGTAGTTATTGAATGTGATGGTGGATATTGTTTCACCAACCTTGTTGAGCCTAATGATTTGCTTAACAGATAGCCCCTTCGATAGCTGCCTCTGAAACCTTTTTGGTAGCTTTAACAGAGTATCCCCCAAGAGACGTACATCGTCCCTCGTGTAACTGTCTACCGGCTTGTCTCCAATAGTTTTAAATAGCAAATTAAGGACAGGATCTTTCCCTTCTACAGTCCTTCCTTGGTATCCCATCAGAGTCAGATTGCGCTTATACGCCTTAAAAATCCCACTTAAAAGGGGCTTCTGAGACGCTTTTACAGGTGGTTGGTGCTCTCCCCTTGGCATGGCTGCACAGGATAGGTACTGCATAGCCTCCATGTACGCTTCTGGAAGCTTTCTGTTGGCGTCCCTCTTCGATTTCGTACTGAGGGATCGTCTGTACTCCTTCCTGCCGAATTGGGCTTGCTGAGCCTTGTTAAGAACAATTCTCAAGTAAAAGGTGTTGTTACGATCCTGCATCAGATAGGCCATTTTGCCCGTCTCCTTGTACCACCTAGCGAGGTTTTTGGTAGCTAAGGAACAGGAAAAACCATATCTAACAGTACCTTATTGAAATCTTGCTGAGCCTAACTGTCGATCAGCTTCGACTCGCACCTGCTGGGCTCAAGCGTCGAGTATGACGGCGAGCAGGACCGATTGATCATCAAGAAGGTGCCGACGGGGCTACGCGACCAGCTCAAGAAGAGCTAGCTACGCCCGCTCTTCGCCATGGCGCCATCGATGGCAGGGGCTGGCACAACTCTCAGCTCCTTATAGAGGGCCCGGCACTAGGCCCCTCTTACAGCAAGTGCGGCGCCAGCCATTGCTTGAGCTGGGGCCCCTGCATGACGCCTGCCTGACGTGCCACTTCCTTGCCGCCACGAAATACCGCAAGAGTTGGGATGCTGCGAATGTTAAATCGCCCTGCCAGTGCCTGCTCGGCTTCAGTATCCAGCTTGGCGAAGCGGATACGCGGCTCCAGTTCACCGGCCAGCTGGGCAAAGACCGGCGCCATTGCCTTGCATGGCCCGCACCAGGCGGCCCAGAAATCCACTACCACCGGCAAATCACCGCGATTGACCAAGGCATGGAAGTTGGCGGCATTCAGCTCAATGGGCGCACCGGTGAACAGTGCTTGCTTGCACTTACCGCAGCGTCCCTGGGCCAGCCGGTGCTGAGCGACCCGATTCACGGCGGCGCAATGGGGACAGGCCAGCGTCAGGCTGTCAGTGTCTTTGTCAGTTGATGAGTCGGCCATGAGTTCTCCGGAAATCGATACGGCATTGAATTGTCCGTGTTGGATCAATCGCTCGTAATATGGCGAAACGGCCTGCCACCTTCAAGAAAAGGAGGCGAGTTGCCTGTCCGTTGTCCCACCCACTGTCGCGCAGAGGTACTGACGCTTGTCCATGACATCACGCCCCAATCCCCGCATTCTGCTGCGACTGCTATCGTTGCTGCGCCCTTACCGCATCCGACTGCTCCTGGCGGCAGCCGCGCTACTGGTGGCCTCGGGGAGCGTGCTGATGATCGGTCAGGGACTCAAGATGGTGATCGATCAAGGCTTTATCGCCGAAGATGCCGCGAGCCTCAACCAGGCCCTGCTGGGGTTGCTGGTCATCGTGGCGCTGCTTGCCGGGGCATCGGCGCTTCGCTATTACCTGGTCACCTGGATCGGCGAGCGGCTAGCGGGAGACCTGCGTCGCCAGGTCTTTGATCATCTACTGACCCTGGAACCCGCCTTTTTTGAGCAGGGATCAGCCACTGCCGGGGGGCTCGGGCATGGCGGTGCCGGCGAGATCCAGTCACGGCTAACGGCTGACACCAGTGTGCTGCAGAGCCTGTTCGGCTCATCGCTATCGGTTGCATTGCGCAACCTGCTGATGCTGATCGGCGCGATCGTGATGATGGTGGCGACCCAACCCTGGTTGTCAGCACTGGTGCTGCTGGGTATTCCCGCAACGCTATTGCCGATCCTTTGGTATGGCCGCCGCGTGCGGCGTCTGTCGCGCTCGAGCCAGGATCGGGTCGCCGAGCTTGGCCGCTATGCCGGCGAGTCGCTAAACGGCATCCGCACCCTGCAGGCATTCGGGCACGAGCCCATCGACCGGCACCACTATGGCATTCGCGTAGAGAACGCCTTTGACACTGCCATCGACCGTACCCGGCAGCGAGCCTGGCTGACCGGCATCGCCATGCTGGTGGTGTTCACCGCCGTGGGGTTCATGCTGTGGCAAGGGGGGCATGCCGTACTGGCCGGCGATATGAGCGCCGGTGAGCTGTCGGCATTTGTCTTCTATGCGGTGCTGGCCGCCGGTGGCGTGGCCGCACTGGCCGAAGTCGCAGGCGACGTTCAGCGAGCTGCTGGCGCCGCCGAACGACTATTGGAACTGCTCGATGCTCGCCCCGCCATTACCCCACCGGCAACCCCGCGCGCTCTGCCCACCCAAGTCGAGGGCGCCATCGGTATCGAAAGCGTCTGTTTTGCGTACCCAAACCGCCCCGACGTGCCGGCGCTCGACGGTATCGATCTGCATATCCGCCCCGGTGAGCGGGTGGCGCTGGTCGGCCCCTCCGGGGCTGGCAAGAGCACGTTGCTGCACCTGCTGCTGCGTTTCTACGATCCCCAGGCGGGTCGCCTCACGCTGGATGGCATCGACCTGCGCGAACTCGACCCGCGGGCACTGCGCGCCCAGCTCGGCCTGGTCTCCCAGGAGCCGGTACTGTTCTCCGGCTCCGCCGCCGACAACATCCGCTACGGCAACCCCGAGGCAAGCCTCGATGAGGTGCGTGAAGCAGCAAGGGATGCCAACGCCCTTCCCTTCATCGAGGCCCTGCCCCAGGGTTTTGACACGCCTCTGGGGCCCGGCGGTGTACAACTCTCCGGCGGCCAGCGTCAGCGCCTGGCCATCGCTCGCGCCCTGCTGCGTGACCCGCGAGTGCTATTGCTCGATGAAGCCACCAGTGCACTGGATGCCGAAAGCGAGCGCGTGGTGCAGGAGGCGCTGGATCGCCTGATGCGCGGGCGTACGAGCCTGGTAATCGCTCATCGCCTGGCCACCGTCATCGCCGCCGACCGCCTCTTGGTCTTCGACCAGGGGAAAGTGGTGGCATCAGGACGTCATGCCGACTTGCTGAAAGAAAGCGCGCTCTATCGTCAGTTGGCGAGTCTGCAGTTCACGTCGGATGTCACTTGACCTGCCCCTCATTCATCAAAACCGCCGCACCTTATGCGAAAGCATGACTAAAGGTATGAGTATCGATGCCGATCATTTATTCATGTCGGGGCTTCCCCCTCATCGACATCGTCCCCATTTCCGATCAAGGACAAGCCGACACTCATGCCTACCCTGCTATTCCTGCCCTTGGTGGCCGGTCTCTTTTCGGTCACCACTTGGTGGTGGGTTGAGCGATGCTATCGTCGTCCACTCAAGCAACTGATCGCAGACCTGGATGACGTCGCTACCCCGATTTACGGTGAGCGCACGGCGAATAGCCCGATCATCAAGGGAAGACTGACGGAGCGCCTGGCCGAGCGAATCGACCTTCTCCACGACACCAACCGACAGCTACAGGAGCAGGCGATCAAGGACCCGCTCACCGGCCTTGGCAATCGGCGCCTACTCGAACAGCGCCTCGACATTGCCCTACCTCTCAGCCGCCGCTGGATGCATGCCGTTTCGGCGATGATGATCGACGTTGATCACTTCAAGGATTACAACGATCTTTACGGTCACCAGGCAGGCGACGACTGTCTGGTCGAAATTGCTAACGTGCTGCGGGATACCTTCCGGCGCGACACCGATATCGTGGTACGCCTGGGCGGTGAGGAGTTTCTGGTGGTACTGCTCGATACCGGCGAAGATGAGGCCATGCGCCTCGCCGAGGCCATGCGCGGAATGCTGCAGGCGGTAGGTATTGAGCACCAGGCCTCGGACACCGCCGATGTGGTTACCGTCAGCATCGGCGTCGCGATCACGCCTTCGGGTGTACCGGTCAGCCTCGACGACATCATTGCCACCGCCGATGCCGGCCTTTACGCCTGCAAGGAAGCGGGCCGTAACCGAGTCCTCAGCCGTGCCGTGAGCCGGACCGATACGCTTAAGAACAATGCAATCGCCTGACCACACATCTCGGGATAAACGTTGCCGCAGTGCTCGTCTTGTCCACTTCACTGCAGACTATCATGATGGCGCAGCATCGATTGCCACCCTGCTGGCCTTCCTCGCGTGCAGTCGTGACGAAAGACGCTGAGCCTGCTGAGGCCATCTCATAATCGCAGGCAATACTTCCCTCCGCTGAGCTGGGCCAATTCCTCATGGGCAGACTCGTTGTCATCCTGATACTAGCGCTGAGTCTTGGCGGCTGCGCGGGTCAAGCATTGGAGCGGCGAGACGGCTATAGCGTCGATCATCGCCACACCGCGACATCCCATTCAAGCCGCGTGCGTCATCTGGTTATTCATTACACCGATGCCGGTGAGGCCGAATCGCTCAGGGCCTTAACCGGACCAAGGGTCAGCAGCCATTACCTGATTCCCCAACCAGAGGGCGGCGGCCTAGCGCCGGTCTATCAGCTCGTCAGTGAGACACGACGCGCCTGGCATGCGGGCGCCAGCAGTTGGAACGGACGAGAGAATATCAATGACACCTCCATTGGTATCGAAATCGTCAATACGGGCCCGAATGGCCGCTTTGCCGACCTTGAGGCTGGCGAACCTCTCGGGTGGGCGCCCTTTCACAACGATCAGATCACCACCTTGATCGCCCTGGCCAAGGACATCGTATCCCGCCACGGCATCACCCCTACCGCCGTGGTCAGTCATGCCGAAATCGCTCCGACCCGCAAGATCGACCCAGGACCAGCCTTTCCCTGGCAGCGGCTTCACCAGGCAGGTATCGGTCCGTGGCCGGACGTCGATCGCGTGGCCTGCTATCGCCAGCGATTCGAGACCTCCCCACCCTCGAGAGCTCATCTGAAAAGAGCACTCACCGCCTGGGGGTTTGCCATCACAACGAACGGCATCATCGATGAGGCCACTCGGGGCGCACTTCGCGCTTTTCAGATGCGCTATCGCCCTTCCCACTATCGGGGCTTGCCGGACACTGAAACTGCGGCCCGTCTGTGGGCCCTGCTTGAGGAATATCGCCCCGAGCGCTTGCCCTTGTTATCGTCTAAAAACATCATCACTTCGCCACCCAAATGCAACACTGCGTTTGGCGAACCGTGACGCGCCTGCTAGGGTCGCATCATCCTCATCGGCCGACGAGACGACTTCTTCCATGAACGATATCACCCTGACTACTTGCCAGGGGCAGAGCATCTCGCCCTACCTTGAAGATTTGGCCCGGCTGCGCATACGGGTCTTCCGTGACTTCCCGTATCTTTATGATGGCGACTTCGAGTACGAAGCCGAGTACCTGTCGCGCTATGCCGAGTGCCCTCAGAGTCTGTTCGTGCTGGCCTTCGACGGTGAAACACTCGTCGGTGCTGCCACCGCCATGCCTCTTTCTGCCGAAATGGATGAGTTCCGCGCGCCCTTCATTGAGGCTGACTACCCACTCGACAGCATCTTCTACTATGGCGAATCGGTGCTGCTTGCCGACTACCGCGGGCTCGGGATCGGCAAGGCCTTCATGGAGGCTCGCGAAGACCACGCCTTGCGTCAGGGATTCACCACGGTCGCCTTCTGCGCTGTCGAACGCGAGGCCAACCACCCGCTTCAGCCCGCCGACTATCGCCCGCTGCATGAGTTCTGGCAGGGCCGCGGCTACCAGCGGATACCCTCGCTTTCCACCACCTTCGCCTGGAAAGACATCGACGAGGCCGAGGAAACGCACAAGACCCTGGTGTTCTGGGTGAAGGAACTAGCGGCATGAGCCCGGGTTCCGCCACGGTAAACGTCGCCAGTGCTCAGTATCCCATCGATGCCTTTCACGACCTGGCCGAATTCCGCGCCAAGGCTGGGCGCTGGGTACATGACGCGGCGAGCCGTGGAGCTCAGCTGATGGTGTTTCCCGAATATGGCGGCATGGAACTGACCTCGCTGCTACCCGAAGCGATGCGAGATGACCTGGATAGCCAGCTGCATGGCCTGCAGCCCCTGCGTGAGGCGGCACTGAGTACGTGGCAGGGGCTGGCACAGAGTCACGCTGTGACCCTGCTTGCGCCTTCCATGCCCTGGCAGTGCGACGATGGGCGATTCGTCAATCGTGCCTGGCTGATCGGTCCTGACGGTACCATGAGCTATCAGGACAAGATGATCATGACCCGGTTCGAGAATGACCAGTGGGGCGTGTCGCCGGGAGAAGGACTCAAGGTGTTCGACACACCAGTCGGACGTCTGGGGGTACTGATTTGTTATGACAGCGAGTTCCCGCTACTCGCCCGCAGACTGGTCGAGGCCGGTGCCGAGTTGCTGCTGGTGCCCAGCTGCACCGACACTCAGGCTGGGTATCACCGGGTTCAGCTTTCCTCCCAGGCACGTGCCATCGAACAGCAGGTCGCGGTATTGCATGCCCCGACCATAGGCGAGGCCCTATGGTCACCCGCCGTGGACATCAATATCGGGCGCGCCGCTATCTATACGCCTTGTGATCATGGATTCCCCGCCGATGGCGTGCTGACAAAGGCCAAAGACGCCACGCCAGGCTGGCAGTTCGCTCGGCTTGATATTGCACGCATCAACGCCCTGCGCGAATCCGGCCAGGTCAATAACCATGCTGACTGGGCCCTGCAGTCCTGCCCACCCGCCGCCGCTATTGAAACCGTCACGCTAGGCTGAGCGACAAGGGCGACTGCCTTTTGCCGCCACCCGGGCTTCACCGTACAATGCGGCTATACCTGCCCGCCGGCTCGAAGCCGGCCGGTGCCCAGACGTTCAAGACTCGAAGGATACGCCGGACCCATGCGCGCCAGCCAACTGTTGCTCTCCACGCTCAAGGAAACACCCGCCGACGCTGATGTCATCAGCCATCAGTTGATGCTGCGCGCGGGCATGATTCGCCGCCTGACCTCGGGACTCTACACCTGGCTGCCGATCGGCCTGCGCACGCTGCGCAAGGTCGAACGAGTGGTCCGCGAAGAGATGGATCGTTCCGCTGCCCAGGAAGTGCTGATGCCGGCGGTACAGCCCGCTGAACTCTGGCAGGAGTCCGGACGCTGGGATCAGTACGGCCCGGAACTGCTGCGCATCAAGGATCGCCACGAACGTGATTACTGCGTGGGGCCGACCCATGAGGAAGTGATTACCGATCTGGTACGCAAGGAAATCGCAAGCTACAAGCAGCTGCCGGCCAACTTCTACCAGATCCAGACCAAGTTTCGCGATGAGATCCGCCCGCGCTTCGGTGTGATGCGCTCGCGGGAGTTCATCATGAAGGATGCGTACTCCTTCCATATCGATGAGGACTCCCTCAAGGAGACCTACCAGGCAATGTATGACGCCTATGTGCGTATCTTTACCCGCCTGGGGCTGGATTTCCGTCCGGTCATCGCCGACAACGGCTCCATTGGTGGTACCGGCTCTCACGAGTTCCACGTGCTGGCCGACTCCGGCGAAGACGACATCGTCTTCTCCACCGGCTCGGATTATGCGGCCAACATCGAGAAGGCCGAGGCCCTGGCAGCGCCGCTTGGCAGCGAGGCCAAAGCGCCCGCGCCGAGTGAAGAACTACGCTTGGTGGACACTCCGGAGACCAAGACCATTGCGGCCCTGGTCCAGAAACATGGGCTTGCCATCGAGAAGACCATCAAGACACTGATGGTTCAGGCCGAAGCCGGTGGCCTGATCGCCTTGCTGGTACGGGGCGATCACGAGCTCAACGAGGTAAAGGCCGAGAACCTGGCCGAGGTCAAGACACCGCTTACCATGGCGACAGAAGATGAGATCCGCGCCGTTGCCGGTGCAGGCCCCGGTTCGCTCGGCCCGCTCAATCTCGATATGCCGGTGATCATTGATCGCAGCGTGGCACTGATGAGCGACTTCGGCGCCGGCGCCAACATCGACGACAAGCACTACTTCGGCATCAACTGGGAACGCGACCTGGCGCTACCCAAGGTTGCCGACATCCGCAACGTGGTCGATGGCGACCCCTCGCCGGACGGTCAGGGAGAATTGGCCATCAAGCGTGGCATTGAAGTCGGTCATGTGTTCCAGCTGGGTACCAAGTACTCCGAGGCCATGAATGCCACCGTGCTGGGCGACGATGGCCGCGCCGTAAACCCCTGGATGGGCTGTTACGGTATCGGCGTGACGCGCGTGGTAGCCGCGGCTATCGAACAGAACCATGACGATGCCGGCATCATCTGGCCGGATGCTCTGGCGCCCTTCGAGGTCGCCATGGTGCCGATGAACGCGCACAAGTCCGAGCGCGTTCGCGAAACGGCCGAACGCCTATACCATGAGCTCAAGGCTCAAGGCATCGACGTGCTGCTCGACGACCGGGATATCCGCCCGGGGGTCAAGTTCGCCGACCAGGAGTTGATCGGCATTCCGCATCGCCTGGTGATCGGTGATCGCAGCCTCGACAAGGGCGAGCTTGAATACAAGGGACGCCGCGATGACGAGGCCACCATGGTACCTGCCGACACCATTATCGATTTCCTGCGTGCCCGCATCGGCTAAGCCTCACCGTCAACGCATCAGGCGACGGGCAGTGATGCTGAGCATCATGCTCGTTGGCGCGATGCTGCTACCCACTGACGCCATGGCCCGAACCTCGCCTGGTTCGGGCTATTCAGCCCCCCTTCACCAAACCCTTGAAGGCGTGCTCGATACGCCAAGAGCTGCCATCGATTTCTGGGCAGATCGCCAGTGGCGATCTGCCATGGCAGCACCACTATCCCGCTTCGTAGAAGACCCCGAACGTCGCGCCCTGCTGCTGGACACCATCCAGCAGGAGGCACGACTGGCAGGGCTTGCCCCTGGCATCGTGATGGCTGTCATCCAGGTCGAAAGCGCCTTTCAGGCCAATGCCGTCTCCAGCGCCGGCGCTCAAGGCCTGATGCAGGTGATGCCTTTCTGGGTCGAGGCCCTTGGTCGACCCGATGATGATTTATTTGATCCCCTTCTCAACCTCCGCTACGGGTGTACCATTCTTGCTCACTACCTGGCGGTAGAGGGTGGCGACCTGATCCGAGCTCTCGCCCGCTACAATGGCAGTCGTGGCGAGACGTGGTATCCCGAGCGGGTCATGCGCACCTGGCGACAGCGTTGGTGGATAGCCCCTTGATATGCCCCATGGTTCTCAGTATTAGTGCAATAGCGCTACTAAACGTTGCCACTCGCGCTGATCCGCTCATTGCCGATGGTTCATGTAATGCAATGTTCTGGCTGCCCGCGTGAAACCCGCGAAATAAGGATCTCTAGTGCCCCGCCTTGCTAATGTTTTGTTGTGTTCGCTAGTAGTGGCTTCTACTCTCTTGAACAGTCTTGTTGCCCAGGCCGCGCTCATTACCGTCACCAATGCGGCAACCGGCGCGCCCCTGGCTGATGCGGTCGTCGAGGTCAGCGTCGCTGACGGCGCGCAGCCAGACGCCACCTCATCGGTCGAGGTATTTCAACGCAACGCGACCTTCCACCCACATGTCAGCGCCGTACCGGTAGGCACCCGCGTCACTTTTCCCAATCGCGATACCTCCCGTCACCATGTCTATTCCTTCTCGCCCACCGGCGTCTTCGATCTCAACCTGTACCGGCAAGAAACACCGCCGCCCGTCCACTTCAACAAAGCCGGCGTGGCCGTGATTGGGTGTAATATCCACGACGACATGCAAGCCTTCATTGTCATCAGTAACGCAGGGTACCGGGGAGTCACCGATCAGAACGGTAAGGTGAACCTTGAACAACTACCGCCTGGCGAGCACCGCTTGAGGGTATGGCATACTCGCCTGGAGGCATCCCATCAGCAATGGTGGGACGCCCCTGACCCGATCAGCGCCGACGATCAGCGAGCGGTTTCCCTGACGCTGACAGTCCCTCCCGAACCTGCCTCCCAACCATCATCATTGCAGCAGCGTTTCAATCGCGCCATGACCGAGTGAGGCAAGCATGAGCTTTCGTTCCCGACTATTGATCACCATGCTGTCGGTGGTGATTCTCGCTCAGGTAGTCACGGCCGTGGCGACCCTGAGTGCGATCCGGTCCGATATCATGGCCTCAGGTGAGCGTGACCTGGATGTCGGCCTGAGTGTACTGCGCGAGGTGCTTGATGCCCGCGGGCAGCGGCTGCGAGATACTGTCGATATCCTGACCGATGACTTTGGCTTCAAGAGCGCCGTGGCGACCCAGGACACCGCCACACTCGAATCGGTGCTGATCAACCATGGCAGCCGCGCCGAGGCGGATATGGTGCTGCTTGCCGACCCCAATGGACGCCTGCTGGCCAGCAGCCACCATGAAACCGGCAGCCAACTGCCGTTCGAAGGGTTATGGAGCGAAGCTCAGAACAATCAGGGCAGCGTCGAGGTCGTGCTTCAGGACGGCGTGCCCTATCAATTCGTCCTGCTACCGGTGCGGGCTCCCAACCTGATCGGCTGGGCAGGCATGGGCTTTCGCCTGGATGACCAGCTTGCCCAAGAGATCGACAACCTCACCCAGCTGCCTGTCACCTTCATTGGCCACCCACTGGACCAAGCCAATGCCGGCTATGTCGCCACCTCTCGTACTGACCTGCCAGCGGGTGAAGTCACGCAACTCCTGACAACCCTCGGTAGTATGGGCAATGTCAAAGACCTGGATGCCAATGCCGACCACTTGACTCGTGCTCGCTTGCTGCGTCGCACCAGTGAAGATGAGGCCTTCGCCCTTATTCAGGCGTCTCGCAAGAGCTTGCTGGCACCTTATCGTGATATTCAGTGGCAACTGCTGATCCTGTTCGCCGCTACGCTAACCCTGACGGCCCTGGTCGCAGCCTTGAGTGCGAGAAGCATCAGCCGACCGCTTCGCCGACTCGCCAAAGCCGCCAGACGCATCGGCCAGGGTGAGCGCATTACGGATCTAGACATCCATCAAGGCGGTGAAATGCGTGTGCTGGCGGATACGCTGCTGACCATGCAAGAGGATATCGCGCAGCGCGAGGAGATCCTGCTGCATCAATCTCGGCATGATCCCTTGACTGATCTGCCCAATCGCACCTCCGCACAGCACGATGTGCAGCGCGATATTGCCGAGGCTCGCGAATTCACCCTACTGCGCCTGGCGATCGCTGACTTCCGACGCATCAATGACACCTTCGGCTACGCCCTTGGCGATCAAGTGTTGATCACGCTTTCACAACGCTTGCTGCAGTTACCCTCACCGGCCGCTCAGGTCTATCGCATGGGGGGTGACGAATTCATGATGCGCCTGAATGCCCCCGCCTGCCCCATCGACTGGCTCGACACCATTCAGCAGACGCTATCGGAACCGATCGACCTGGATGGTTCACCGATCATTGTGCGGTTGTCGTTTGGCGAGGTTCGTTATCCTGAAGATGGCGACACCTCGCATCTGCTGCTTCGCCGTTCTGATGTGGCGCTGGATATTGCCCGCCGCCATCATCATGCCCATCAGCGCTATATCGTGGGTCAGGACGAGCGACATCTTCGCCAGCTGACGCTGATCCGCGACCTGCATAACGCGGTCGAGCAGGACCAACTGACAATGGTCTATCAGCCCAAGGTCATGGCCCAGAACGGCGCCATCGTCCAGTTCGAGGCGCTGATGCGCTGGCAGCATCCCACGCTCGGCTTCGTTCCACCCGACGAGTTCATCGCACTGGCCGAACGGTCCGGCAATATCCGCCTGCTCAGTGCCTGGATGATCGACACCGTATGCGCCCAACTGCAGGAGTGGCAGTCCAAGGGGCTGGACCTGCGTGTCGCCATCAACCTGTCTGCTGACGATGTCATGGACGAGACCCTGGCGACCCGACTTAAAACGAGTCTCGTCCAACATGATCTGGGACCCGATCAGCTGGGGCTTGAAGTCACCGAAAGCGCGATCATCAAGGACCCGGAACTCGCCACGCGGCACCTGGAAGAACTGCGCGTGGCCGGATTGACGCTGGCCATCGACGACTTCGGTACCGGCTATTCATCACTGGCTCAGCTCAAGCGACTGCCTGTTCAGGAGCTCAAGATCGATAAGTCCTTCATTCTGCGGCTGGATACGTCTCCTGATGACGAGGTCATCGTGCGCTCGACCATTGAGCTTGGTAAGAACCTTGGCCTCAAGGTCGTCGCCGAGGGCGTCGAGACCGAGGAAAGCCGTGCCATGTTGCAAGGCTTCGGCTGCCACTACCTCCAAGGCTATCTGATCGCCCGACCTCTTCCAGCGGCCGAGGTTTCGGCCTGGGTCGAGCAGTACCGTATTCAGCAGACATAGACACAAGGAACTCAAGGATGGGGCGATCCCGCACTCAGGTACGCTCGCGACGCTTGCCGGGTAACCAGCGGCAGCGTGCAAAGCACAAACGTTCAACGTTGTCTTGTATCCCGGCGAGCCTTGCCGTTTTGGTCCTTGCCGCATTGCTAAGTGCCCCCACGGCTCAAGCCGGCAGTCGCCTGCTCGCCACTGGCGGTGTGACACAGATTGAAGGCGCCGCCGGTGGCGGAGTCTCCCCCTGGGCGGTGCTTGCCGGTACCGCAAGTGAAGGCGAAGTCTCAACGACGGCCAGCATCACCCAGGCACGGGTCGACGACTATTCCTTGGCAATGGCCGGCGTTGCGGGCAACTTTCATAACCGCCTGGAAGTGTCGCTCGCCCGTCAGCGCCTTGATCTGGACACCCTTGGCGGTCGCCTTGAGCAGGACATCCTGGGCGCCAAGCTTCGCCTCTACGGTGACCCGCTATATGACACCTGGGGCACCTGGAGCCTCGGGGTTCAGCGCAAGCGTATGGTCGACGGTGACCTGGCCAAGGCCCTTGGCGCCAGGGACACGCAGGGCACCGACATCTATCTTGCCACCAGCAAGCTCTGGTTTGCGGCGATTGGGGGGCGCAACCTGCTGACCAACCTGACCCTGCGTTCGACGCGCGCCAATCAAGGGGGACTCTTAGGTTTCGGCGGCGATGAACAATCAGGCCGCTCGCTGGTCGTGGAGGGGTCGCTGGGACTGATGCTCACGCCCAGCTGGATCGTCGGGGTCGAGTATCGTCAGAAGCCGGATAATCTGAGTGTCGCCGCCGAAAGCCACTGGCGTGATGTCTATGTGGCGCATTTCTTCAACAAGCACGTCTCACTGACCGGTGCCTGGCTCGATCTTGGCGATATTGCCGGCCTTGCCGACCAGCAAGGCGGCTATCTCTCGCTGCAGGTGGCGTTATGACCACATCTTCTCTCATCGCACTTGGGGCTTCTCGTGGTGCCGCCTTACGCCACACTTTCTTGCGCAAAACCTCTTGCCCCGTGACGCTCAAATCGTTCGCTTCGTCTATGGCCCTTGCCATCGGGCTTTCAGTGCTGGGCGGCTGTGCCAACGCTACCTCTCCCCACAAGGTGGATGCAAGGCATGAGCGCGCTATCACGGCGGAGGCAGGGACTGAGGCTGAAGTACGCCGCGGTGACACAACGCTGTATACGGCGCTTGGCGGAAAGCCCGTCATCGACGACGTGGTCAATGACTTTCTCTACCGGATTGCCGATGACGAACGTATCCGTCACTTCTTCGTCAATACGGACATCGATCACTTCCAAGTCACTTTTGCCACTCAGCTGTGCGACATCAGTAACGGCCCTTGCGACTATCAAGGCCCTTCCATGGCTCGAGCGCATCAGCACATGGGACTCACCGAGGTGCATTTCAATGCCATGGTCGAACACCTGCGCGCCGCCCTGATAGAACAGGGCGTGTCGGCCGGTCCGCGTAACCAATTACTCGGTCGCCTCGCCCGCCTGCATGATGCGGTCATGCTGCGCCAGCCGTAAGATGGAAAACAAGCATGCACGCGTGCCCCTTCCCGTGCCTGCATCAGCTGCATGGATCAGTTGCATGGATCAGCTGCATGGATCAGCTGCATGGATCAGCTGCATGGATCAGCTGCATGTATCAGGTACGGGCACAAAAAAGCCGGCCCGAAGGCCGGCTACTGGAGGCAATACCTCCTTCCCCTGACGACTCATGTCGCGGCGCCCGAATCCCCTTACCGGAATCCTTGCTTCAGTGCCGATGCTTGTCCTTGCGCCGGTGATCGCGAATCACAAAACCGACCCAGCCGATCATGAAGACGATCATCAGCCCAACGGTCCCCAGTCCGAAAACGACTGTTTCATCCCAGTACATGGCCCTTCTCCTGCCGCGACGTGATGGTGTCACTCTAGCGAGCCGGGACAGACAGGGGGTTGACGTGGATCAACTTTCCACCAGCGCTCTGATATAGCGTCATCAAGGATTGATCTACATCAGCTATCGCGCGCTCAAGCCCCCGCCTGACTCTCGAGTATTGAGGCTCGTGGAGCACAGCCGCGGGTCAAAGCACCTTGCGATCCTCGACCTTGGTATGATCGGTGCCTTCTGGCAGCGGATGCCCCTTGGCGAGTTCGGCTCGCGTCGCCTCGCGTACCGATAGCACCTCTAGGTCATAGGTGAGCGTCTCACCGGCCAGCGGGTGGTTGGTATCGACGGTCACCTGGGTAGCGCCCACGTCAAGCACGGTAACCACCTGAGGCCCATCCTCGCCCGGGGTCTGAAAGCGCATGCCCGGCGCCAGGTCGGCCACCGGGAAGGAACCACGGCCAACCTTCTGGACCTTGGCCTCGTCGCGCTGGCCATAGGCCTCATCCGGGCCAAGGGTCACCGTCAGGGTGTCGCCGGCGGCATGGCCTGCCAGGGCATGCTCGAGGCCGGGCACGATATTGACATGGCCGTGCAGGTAGTCGAGAGGCGTGTCACGGGCACGGGAGTCATCGAGTACCGTGCCAGCGGCATCCAAAAGACGATAATGCAGGCTGATGACCCGGTGAGGGGCAATTTGCATGAGGAATACTCCTTGAAAACGGATCACGCCGCCCGGCGGTTATTGGGGGCGACGTAGCTGGGCGACGGGGATCTCCAGACGCTGCTGCTTGTGCAGCATGTTGAGCAGCACGATGGCACGCTCCTCGCCTCTTTGGGATTCGAAGACGGCCTTGAGATCCTGAAAGGGGCCCTCGGTGATTTCAACGCTCTCGCCGGCGCGAAAATAGACGTTAGCCGTCTCGTCGTCTGGCGCCGTGCTGGCATTCTGCCTCAGCATCTCAATCAGGCTGTCAGCCACTGCCACCGGCTCTTCGCCGAAGGTCAGCAACTTAAGCACGCCTCGGGTCGAGCGGATCGGCCGCCAGTTGCTGGCGATGCGGTCCAGACGAATGAACAGGTAATAGGGAAACAGCGGTTCGGCGACCCAGGTAAGCTTGCCGCGGCGTTTCTTCTGCACCTCGAGCACGGGATGAAAAACATCAAACGCCTGATTGGCGAGGTGTTCGGCAGCACGGAATGACTCCCCTCCCTTGCACTGGATCACATACCAGCGCGCAACGGCATCGGCGTCAGGCCCCTGCTCCTCGATGGCATCACTCATAAGCCTCCCTTCTCCTTGTACGCATCCTTGGCAGCGACTGGCGCACTTGTCACACTTGCCGGACTCATCGCTCTCGTCACACTGGCATCCTGGGTCTCATGGACAAAGATATCGTGCCCAGCGGCATGATATCGCCGCCCATAGACAACGATAAGTATTTGATTTTTCATAGCGTCATACGACGTGGTTCGAGCTCATTCTAGCATCGACCTCCGACCGCGTGTACGACCCACCCTGATCCGGAGTGTTTCGATGCCCTCGTTATCCCCACGCCGTAGCTGGCGCGACGCCTTGGCGGTTTACCTGCGCGCGCCGGTCATCACCATGCTGTTCCTGGGGTTTTCCGCCGGCCTGCCATTCCTGCTGGTGTTCTCTACGCTGTCGGCCTGGATGCGCAGCGATGGTGTCGAGGTGGCAGCCATCGGCTTCTTCGCCTGGATCGGCATCCTCTATTCGATCAAGTTCTTCTGGGCGCCGGTGGTCGATCGCCTGGCGCTGCCAGGGTTGACCCGCTGGCTCGGCCAGCGCCGTGGCTGGATGTTGCTGGCCCAGGTGATGATCGCCGCGGGACTCGTGGGCCTTTCAAGCCTGGCCCCGAAGGATGATCTTGTGCTGGTGGCGGCTTTTGCTCTGTTGGTGGCGTTTGGCTCCGCCACTCAGGACATCGCGATCGACGCCTTTCGCATCGAATCCGCCCCCGAGGACGTGCAGGCCGCCATGGCCTCGACCTATATCATCGGCTACCGGGGAGGGCTGATCGCCGCCGGTGCAGGGGCCCTTTACGTCGCCTCGCTGATGTCCTGGCAGATGGCCTATCTCGCCATGGCCGCACTGGTCGGTGTCGGCATGCTGACCGTGCTGGTTCGCCCGGAGCCAGAAAGGTCGTCACTTTCCGTTCAGCTGATCCACGAGCCCCGGGTACGGGCTTTTCTGAGGATGACCCGTGGCCGTCCCCGCGCCCTGCGCCGGCTGGGTGCCTGGGTTATCGGCGCAGTGGTCTGCCCCTTCACCGACTTCTTTGCGCGCCATGGGCGCCAGGCCCTGTGGCTTTTGGTGTTCGTCGGGGTTTTTCGCATCAGCGATCTGGCGATGGCATCGATGGCCAACCCCCTCTATATCGATCTGGGCTTCTCGCTGGCGACCATTGCCAATGTCACCAACGTTTTCGGCATTGCGATGAGCATCGGCGGCGGGATTCTCGGTGGGCTCCTGGTGGTGCGCTATGGCATCGGGCCAATATTGGTCCTTGGCGCCGTGGCGGCGGCCGTGACCAACCTGCTGTTCGCCTCGCTGGCCCTGGCAGGCGACAGTCTGGCGATGCTGGTCACCACCATCACGGCTGACAATCTCGCCAATGGGCTGGCCAGCGCCGTCTTCATTGCCTTCCTGTCGAGCCTGACCTCGCGGGCCTACACGGCCACGCAATATGCACTCTTCTCGTCACTGATGACCCTGCCCGGCAAGTTCCTGAGCGGCTTCGGCGGCATGGTGGTCACCTCCGAGGGCTATCCGACCTTCTTCGTGGTGGCATCGATCCTGGGCCTTCCGGCGATCCTGCTGGCCCTGTGGATCTACCGTCGGTCATCACTGTTCACGCAGCCGGTACCCAGCGGTCACTGATGCGCATCGGGCCGCGATAGGAATCGCGGCCCGATGCAGGATCGAATATACACCCGTCTTGCTGACAAGGGCGCTGTGACTCAGAGAGTCAGGTAATCAAGGGCCAGCCAAAAGATGCTGGCCTCATGGTTTGCTCCCCTGCCACTGTGCCTCGAGCCATTCCAGCGCCCCTTGTGTGTTTGACCATTGGTCGCGCATCAAGGTGCGATATTGCCAGGCCTCGGCGCGACTGCCAGGCTCCGGGGCGTCTGCCTGACGTCCTCGCACTTCGCGCCCTTGAGGGTCACAGAGCATCGCCAGCACGTGGGGGTTGAGCTCGCGCACTTCCTTCAACGCCTCGCTTGCCTCATCAAAGCGCTCGAGACGATAAAGCGCCAGCACCCGGCCCATCAGCACACCCAGCAAAGGCGGCGTCTCGTTTGCCTGCAGGCTGACCTCGAGGGCCCGTTTGTTGCGATTCTCGCGCAGCAGCTGATCGAGCACGAGTTCACGCAGCCCCAGAGAATCCTGAGCGTCAAGCGTCAGCAGCCGCTCGGCGAGTTCACGGGACCGCTCACGGGCACCGCGCTCCATCCCCACCACCAGGGCAAGACCGGTGCGCAAAAGCACCGCATTATCGGCGGCGTCCCATTCGAAGTCGCCCTCCCCTTCGCTCTCGAGCTGGGTCAACCAGCGCTCGAGGCGAACCGCCAACGGCTCGAAGAGGCTCGGCGCCATCCAGGGCAGGCTGCCAAAGCGGCTGGTCAGCGCCAGGGTCAGCGACTGCACGACCTGTGGTGAGTCGAGCCACTCAGGATGCGCGCACAGCTCACCTAGCCACTCGCTGGCATGGGGCCAGGGGTCATCCACGAATCCCAGTGCAGCCTCTTCATCGACCAGCACTTGGAAGTGCTGCTGCCAGGCCGCAAACAGCGTGTCCTGACGAGCCGTGGTATGAAACTCGAGGCCGTTCTCGTTGGTCCGCGTGAACTCGAGGAGCGGAGCCGTCGGCAGCGACTCCAGCAACGCCTGAAGAGATGCCAGCGGGTCAGCCAGGTCTTCCTCGGAATTGACCATCTGCTCGGCAAGAGTGGCGCCGGGATTGTCGGCCAGATCGCCCAGGAACTCGAGCTGTTCGGCATCCAGATCGCCTCGACGCGACAGGCGGCGGAACCAGAAACGCGCCCGTTCGGCGGCTTCCTCCACATTGCCTTCATGAAGCAGCAGCATGGCTTCGATATAGGCCAGGGTCGGCGAATCAGGAAGCGCCTGCTGCGCCCGCACAAAGGCTTCCCGGGCGCTTGCCAGGTCATCATCGTCGAGATACATCAGGCATAATCGCTCAAGTGCCACGCCGCGAAGAAAGAGCGGGCCTCGATCGAGCACTTCATCAAGCAGGGCGGTGCGCTTGTGGTGGAACCCCCGCTCCTGATAGAGATCGATCAGTAACTCAAATGCCGGTTCGGCTTGCTCAGGCAGCCGTTCCCAATCGGCCGTCTTGAACAGCGCCTCGAGAATCTGCTGCGCACGACCGCGCTGACCACCCTCGGCGGCAATCAATCCGGCCTCGAGCAATGCCTGGGCCGGCGCGCGACCGCTGCCAAGCGCCGCCTTCAGGGTGTCGCCCTTCCATTCGCGAAGCGACAACATCCACATCAGGTGACTCGGCACCGGCCCGGGAAAGCTCACGGCCCCACAGCACTGCTTGGTCTTGAGCCCAGAGTCGCACCAGCAGGGTTCGTTGCGCTCCGGGCGCGCCAAGGGTTCACAGGCAAAATCCAGCCGCTCCAGCGGGGTCTGCGACCAGAGTTCAGGGCCTAGCGCCTGGGCCAGGGAGAGCTTGCCGCCGACCAGGGCCGGGCCATCTTCGCGCACCCAGGCCATGAAGGACGGGTAATGTTCGTTGTTGCGAATCGCCGTCAGTGCGCCGGAAGCGAAGCCCAGCAATTGTTCTACCCATACCGCCAGCATGTCTTCTCCCTTCACCGAGGCTTTGCGCAGGATAGACCCGCGCTGAGAGCCAGCATGCTATCACGCCGTCCCTGGCCCCTCATCATTGTCGATCCGGCGCGCCTTTCCTACCGCGTCTCACCCTCTGCGTGAGCACGTGGCTCAAGGCCGCACCAGCGTATGTCTGTGCTCGCCAAGCACGTCGGCAAGACGCGCGATATGCGAAGGCCCCACTTCACAGCAGCCACCGATGATGTCGATGCCAGCCTCGACCCAGCGAGTCGCTGTTTCGGTAAAGGCCTGTGGATCCAGGTCGTGGCGGACCTCGAGAGAGCTGACGGTCCCCCCGGGGGCCAGCCCTTCGATGGAGGTGAAACCATTGGGGTAGGCACCGGTCATCCCGGAGAACCCCATGAGGACATCGAGACTGGCTTCGATGGTCTCGGGTTTGCTGCAGTTGATCAGCAATGCCTGCACGCCGAGCGCCTCTGCAAGCGCTACCGCTTCTGACAACGGCTCCTGGCTACGTAGCCGATCAGGATGCGCATCGTCGAGTGTTACAGCGACCCACACCGGCAGCCCCGTTTCCGAGGCGGCCGTGGCCGCCGTGCGCATCTCATCCAATGAGGCCATCGCCTCGCAGAGCCACAGATCGACGCCCTCACCCGCC
Organism: Halomonas salinarum; assembly: GCF_012062845.1. Taxonomy (GTDB): domain Bacteria; phylum Pseudomonadota; class Gammaproteobacteria; order Pseudomonadales; family Halomonadaceae; genus Onishia; species Onishia salinarum. The sequence goes on along the minus strand of NZ_WWNB01000022.1, from coordinate 24,799 downwards.
GCCACGATGCGACGATAGCTCGCCAGTGCTGCCTCGCCTGTCGGGGACTGATCGGGACGGTAGCTGGCCACCAGCGGCGGCAGACAGCCGGCAATCGCGACGTCTTCACCACAGACCGTCACGGCCTGCTGGGCAAGCTCGAGAGCCCGCCGGTGCAGCATCTCAAGCGACGATGGCTGACCGTCACGGGTCAGGCGTTCCGGCGTTGCGGTATACGTCGCAAGCGTAATCACCCGAGAACCCGCGCGGATAAAATCCTCATGCAAGCCCTGAACCACATCAGGGTACTCGCTGAGTATGTGGGTGGACCAAAGCGGGGTGGGCGGCTCGCCAGCACGACGCACGAGTTCCTGGCCCATGCCGCCGTCCAACACTACGATCGATGACATTTCTTGACTCCTGACTCGCATAGCTATTCGTATTGCATCTCGCTGCCACCTACGACAGATGATCCCAGCACGCGTGCAACGCACCATCAAGGCTATAACCTTGATTGTGGCGGGGTACGTGGCGGGGTACTCAGCGATAAACGGGGAAAGATTCTAGCATGCCCATGAAAGGGCTGTTGCGCTTGAGTGCGGGGTGCTACTGTGCCGCCCGCCGACTAGCCTAGACCTCCCCGTTTGATGCCCATGAGGGCTGCCGTGTTCGTACCCATTCCCTTTCGCCGACGTCGCAAGGACACCTCGCACGAGACATCTCGAGTCCGCCTCGAGCGCGAGGGCCGAGACGATATCGAGCGCATCACGCGTGCCGTGGAGAAGGTTCCCTGGTCGGTCAGCCTGTTGCAGATCCTGTGGACCGCCGGCCCGGTAACGCTGCTCGGCGCCTGGGGTGGCTATCTGCTCGGCTACGGTCGAGCGCCTACCGCCGATAACTACATCTTCTTCATCAGCTACACCGTGATCACCGGGGCAACTGGCATCATCGCCAACCTGGTACATCAGTTCACCGGGGCACGGCACGCCGAGAAGACGACGGCCAAGATCGAACGCGTCATCAAAGCCTTGCCGGATCTGCTGTTGACTACCCGCGATCTGATTGTCGAGAGCCTTGAAGGCGATGCCCGGCGTCGCGAGGCCGCCGCCATGTTGCTGCGCAAGCAGGACCTTTCACCGGAGGGGGTCGAATTGGCGGCCCTGGAGCTGCTGGATGATCGCGATAGTGCCCGCATCATCAGCCAGATCGACATCTATCGCCGAGTCGGCATGCATGCGCGCATCCGCGACATGGTGGCGCTCTATGGTGACACGCTGGAGCCACAGTTCCAGGAACTTGCCTCGCTGGTCCCCGAGGCCACCGACCTATTACGCGACCGTTTCACCGGCCAGGCGCCAACGCTGAAGATCGGGGTCTCACGCGATGAGAATTTCATTGAACGCGTGCTGGCAGCCATCGAGCAGGACGATGAGCTCTTGATGACGCTGCAGGATGTCGAGGAGATGCTGATCCTGGCCTTCGAGCTGATCAGCGGTCGCCAGATTCCCATGCTGACCTTCGAGTACAAGGGTCGCTGGAGACTGGCTCAGGCCTTTGATGCCTTGGAGCAGGCCCGCGCTCGCTACCGCATCACCCAAGCCACTGGCCATTCACGCCTCAAGGCACTCTCGGCCTATCTCGCCGAGCAGTCAGGCACGCTCGTCGAAGATTCGGCGTCCGGGTTACGCGCCGAGGTGCTGGTCGACCGCTCGCGCAACGCCATGGATGCGCTCGCCGAGGAGATTCAGCACTTGGCCAAAGCGGTACGAAGCGGTCAGAGCCAGCACCGTCGCGCCCTGGATCACAAGGCCGAGATGTTGGCCAACGCCATACGCCTGCTCAAACGGGTATCGGAAGCCTATGAGCAGGTAGGCCGCCAGCATGCTCAGTTACTCAAGATGGTCGAACGCTGGGAACAGATCAGCCATGCCAAGGACAGCGCCGGGGCACGCCTGCAACTGGGGCCGGGGCGCCGGGGCCTGCGCATCCGTGAGCATGTCATCGAACTCGATGACGAAGCCAAGGCCAAGGTCTGCAAGCGGCTAGACAAACACCTGGGCAGCAACGAATTCGACCAGTATCGCCGTGCGCCCCAGGGTATCGACCGAGAGCGACGTTTGTCCGTCGGCGTCGAGGTCTCCAAGCGCCTGGCGGTCGAAATCGCGCTCGCCCTGGAACCCCATATCCACCTGTCGCGACCGGCGGTGCAGCGCGCCATCAACAGCACCAATGCGGCGGATTTCGGCCAGCTTGAACCCAATTTCTCGGCGGCATTCAAGGCCGCGATGGGCGCGGCCATGGTCAAGGAGATAGAGGTCGACCTGTCACGGCCCGCCGAACAGCTGGCGCTGGCATTGGTGCGCCACTATCACGTCGAACTTGAGCCCGCGGCCATCAATTTTCTGGTCGAGCAATATGGGGCTCGGGAGGCCACGCTGAACATGCTGTCCAACTACCATGCCAATCATGGCGGCACGGACACGCCGAATGTCAGCTACCTGAGCCAGCGCCCACCCATCGTCGGCAAACCCGACCGGGATTGGTACCGCGCCCTGGTGAAAGCACGCCGAGCGCTGGGCATGAAAGGCGGTGAACGACGCTGAGGTGAGCGTCTTTCCATGCCAAGACATAGAATCAGCCTTGGCGCGCCCACTCCAGCAGCGGGCGAGCTCGCTCGGCCATGTTCAATCGAGCCTGAAGCCGCACCAGATTCCAGTAATGGCCGTTAAGGGTGCGCGACAACAGTAGCGTATCCGCTGGCGGCTGCAGGCGATCCATGGCCGCCCATACCCGCGGACTCAGCTCGCGCAAGCGCCGGTGCACCCGCACGTCGCCCAGGTCCTGTTCGCCTGGTGCGAACAAGGGGGCCACGGCCGCGGCGCTATCGCGATACAGGCTCAGCGGGGCCCCCTCGCCCTGGCGGCCGCCCATCGCCAGTAGTGCCGCATCCATGGCCATCGGATCCTCCTCGAGGGTGGCATCGAGTAGCTTAAGCATCTGCCGCAACCGCGCCTCAGGCACAGGGATCACCGCCCCCAGGTCGTAAATGATCAGGCGACCCTCGTCGTCTGCGGCGAAGTTGCCGGCGTGCGGGTCGGCATGCAACTCGCCGAAGGTAAAGAGCTCTTCGGTGATCCAATCGGCTAAACGCACCGCCAATGCCTGGCGCCGGGCATCCTCCACCTGATCCATTTCGCGTAACGGCGTGCCCGTCACGTAGTCCATGGCCAGCACTCGGGACGTGCAAAGGGCCTCGATCGGTGCCGGAATCACAATGCCATCGTTATCCGCATAGCGCGTGCGGTAGCGCGCCAGGGACGCCGCCTCGGCCCGGTAATCGAGCTCACCCCGCAGACTCTCGGCCAGTTCCTCGAAGAGCGCATCCAGGCGCGCCTGGGGCACCTTGAACCAGCGGCCCAGCCGCATCAGTCTGCGTACCTGGGCCAGGTCACTTTCCAGCACATCAGCGAGCCCCGGATACTGGATCTTGAGCACGACTGTATGGCCGTCATGCGTGGTCGCCCGATGCACCTGGCCCATCGAGGCACTGGCGAAGGGGCGTTCCTCGATCTGTGAAAACGTCGCCTTAAGATCACCATATTCGTCTTCAAGCGTGGTGCGAATCTTCTCCCAGGGCATCGGTTCCGCCTGGCGCTGCAGTCGAGCCAGCTCATCGGCCAGATCCGCAGGAAGCAGGTCGTCCCACTGAGACACGACCTGGGCAAGCTTCATCGCCGGGCCCTTGAGCTCGGAAAGGCCTTCAAAGAGCGCTTCGCCGAGCGAGCGCCAGTCGGTTTCGCCACCTAGGCGCGTCTTGAGCATCGCGCCCCCGGTGCGGGCGCCGAGGCCAAGAAGACGTCGTGTTCTGCCACGCTCACGCATAATGATACAAACCTTGTACGCATTTCATGTCAGGTTACACCTAGCGGGCAAGACTGGATACTGGAAGAATGTCCATTACTCTGGCAGTGCGACACGGTCGCTATTACCTCCATCCGCCACGCTCACGAGACCCCTATGCGCCTGATCATCGCGGAGAAACCCAGCCTTGCCCGCGCCATCGCCGAGGCCCTGCCCGGCTCGGCTCGGCGCAGTGATGGCGCCCTGACGGTCGGTGACACCACGGTGACTTGGTGTCTGGGGCATTTGCTCGAACAGGCGCCACCGGACGCCTACGACCCGGCCCTCAAGCAATGGCGCCTCGATCACCTGCCGATCCTCCCCGATCCCTGGCGCCTGATGCCTCGGCCCAAGGCGCGTGGCCAACTCGCAGTGGTTCGCCGGCTGCTCAAGGAGGCCGATAGCGTCGTGCATGCTGGCGACCCGGACCGCGAAGGGCAACTGCTGGTCCAGGAGGTACTCGACTATCTGAAATGGCGGGGACCGGTATCACGGCTGCTGGTCAACGACCTCAACCGCCCGGCAGTGGTCAAGGCACTCGGACAACTCGCCGACAACGCCGACTTCCAGGCCCTCTTCCGGGCCGCCGAGACCCGTTCGCGAGCCGACTGGCTTTACGGTATCAACCTGACCCGCGCCTGGACCCTGACCGGGCGCCAGGCGGGCCACGATGGCGTGCTGTCGGTGGGCCGGGTGCAGACGCCGGTGCTGGGGCTGGTGGTTCGCCGCGACGCCGAGATCGCCGCCTTCACACCGCGGCCCTTCCATGTGCTGTGGGTCGACCTGGCCGTCGAACACGGCGGCCTGCGGGCCTGGTGGCAACCAGGCGAGCATCATCCGCTGGATGATCAGGGACGCCTGCTCGAGCGGGCCCCCGCCGAGGCGCTGGCCGCGGGTCTGCCCGACAGCCAGGGCAAGCTCACCTCGCTTAAAGCCAAGAAGAGTCGCCAGGCCGCCCCACTGCCTTATTCGCTGTCGGCGCTGCAGGTAGACGCGGCGCGGCGCTACAAGCTCTCGGCCAAGGCGGTGCTCGATACCTGCCAGAGCCTCTACGAGCGCCACAAGCTGATCACCTACCCGCGCTCGGACTGCCGCTACCTGCCCGCCGCGCACCATGGCCCGTCGCGGCAGTCGCTGACCAGCGCCTGTCAGGGCGATGCCACCCTGGGGCCCTGGCTCGCCGGCGCCGATTTCTCCCTGCGCTCCAAGGCCTTCAACGACGCCAAGGTCAGCGCGCACCACGCCCTCTCGCCCACCGGTACCCGGCCGGACTTCTCGCGATTGTCGGCGACCGAGGCCAACGTCTTTCGGCTGATCGCCCGCAACGTGCTAGCGCAGTTCTATCCGCCGCTCGAAACCCGCGAGGTCAAGGCCGAGTTCACTATCCTCAAGGAACGCTTTCGTGCCCAGGGTCGGGAGATCCTCGCCCCGGGCTGGAAGCCGCTGTTCACCACTCGCGACGAGGCACCGCCGCTGCCGCCGCTGAAGGAGGGCGAGTCAGCCCGGGTACAGGAGGTCGGCGTCGAGGATCGTGAGACTCGTCCCCCAGAGCCCTTCAACGATGCCAGCCTGATCAAGGCGATGATGAACATCGCCCGCTACGTGGACGACCCGGCGGTCAAGCGCACCCTGCGCGACTCCGATGGCCTGGGCACCGAGGCGACGCGCGCCGGCATTATCGAGACCCTGCTCGATCGCGGCTATCTGGTGCGAAAGCAACAGGCCCTGCGCGCCACCCAGACCGGTCATGCACTGATCAACGCGCTGCCCGAAGCGGTCAGCCGCGCCGAGCGAACCGCCCTGTGGGAACAGCGCCTGACCGATATCGCCGAGGCCGGAAGCGACCCATCGCCTTTCCTCGCCGGTCTGGTCGAAGACCTGCGCGGGCTGCTCGGCGCGGCCGATGCCGGGCGTATGCGCCAGGCCTTGAGCAACGCTCGCGACGTGGCCCCCGCCGCACCGAGCGCGACCACGTCGCGGCGCAAGCCACGCGGGCAAGGCGCGAGCAAAGGCTCCACGACCAAGCGCGCCTCCGCCAAGCGCACATCGACCAAGGGCACATCATCCCAAGGCACCTCCAGCAAGCCGACCGGCAGCACTGGCGCCGCGAGCAAGACAGGTCGTTCGACGCGATGCGGCAAGAAGACGGACGACGCATGAGCCCGACAACGCAAAACACCTCTCACCAGCGCCACGCCCACCAGCAAGACCGGCCAGCACAAGGTCACTGGATCCTCGGCCCGGGTGCCGTAGGGCGACTCTTGGCCATGCGACTGGCGGGTTCGGTGCCGGTGACCCTGATCGGTCGGCGCCAGCCGCCGCTGCGTCTGACCCTGACCACACCCGAAGGCGAACACGTGACTCGCGACCTGGCGGGTGCCACCCTCGAGAGCCTGCCAACGACACCGCCCACGACGCTCCATCTGACCACCAAGGCGTACGGCGCCGAGGCGGCCATCGCGGCGCTGGCCGGCCGACTGCCGGCCGACACGCCACTGGTGCTGTGGCAAAACGGCTTCGACGTTCAGGAGACTCTGACCCGAACCTGGTCCGGGCCGGTGCTCTGTGCCAGCACCACCGAGGGCGCCTTCGTGGACGATACGCCGACCGCCGCTGGCGGCATGGATCAGGGCATCGTCCACGCCGGCCACGGCCGCACCGTGATCGGTCACCTCGACGGCGCCTACCCGGCGCTTGCCGTGTCGCTGGCCGATACCCTTAGTGCGGCCGGGCTGCCCTGTGAGGCGGTCGAGGACATCCGCGTCAGGCTATGGCACAAGCTTGTGGTCAATGCCGCCATCAATCCGCTGGTGGCGCGCTTTAAGATCCGCAACGGCCAGCTCAGGGATCGTCCCTTCCGACCAATGGTCGAGGCACTGGTGGCGGAGCTCGCCGCGATCATGGCCGCCGAGAGCATTCCCTCGCCCGTCAGTGGCTGGTCCGCTCGGGTATGGGGCGTGGTGGAAAACACTGCCAACAATCGCGCCTCGATGTTGCAGGACGTACTCGCGGAGCGACCCACCGAGATTGATGCCATCCTCGGGCCGTTGATGGAGGCTGCCCGACGGCATGGGCTGCCCGTCCCGACCCTGGCGGCGAACTACCTCGCCATGTGCCCTCCCGCCTCCTGAGCGGCGCCAACAGGCGGTGAGGGGATCGCGCTTTTCACCTCAGGCCTAGTGCTACCCCGAGCAATGCCAGGGTGCCAAGCAGGGCCGCCACATTGACGCCCAGCACCCTGGGCAGAGCCGCCGAGTCGTCCAGGGCTGCGGGCAACCGCCTTGCCACCCATAAGGCGGCAGGCAACGGCAGCATCGCCAGCCAGGCGCTACCGGGCAACCAGTTCATCAGGATGCCAAGCGCCAGCAACAGATAGCCGCCCACCAGCAACCTCGCTACCCACCGGGCCCCCGCGCCGAGCCCCAGCACGATAGGCAAATGGCGGCGCCCGACTCGGCGGTCCGCCTCCACATCGGGCAACTGGTTGATCAACAGCAGTTCGCTGACCAGCAGCAGGACAATGGTCGCCGTCACCAGCGCCGTCGCATCCACGACACCGCCCAGTGCCAGTAGGGCCCCCAGCACCATCAACGGCCCAAAGCCGAACCCCGGTGCCAGCAGGCACCACCAGGGAAGACGGGTAATCCAGCGGGTATAGCCGATCACCAGCGCCAGCCCGGCCACACCGATGATCAGGATCGGCCAGCCCCTTTGCCACAGGAAGTAAATCCCGATCATCACCGTCCCAAACAAGGCGACCATGGCCCACCACCAAACCAGGGACGCCGCACCGGGCTCAGCCGGCAGCGCTCCGCTACCACCCGAGAACGGCGTGCGGGCGGTGATCAGATCAAGGCCTGAGCGGAAATCGTCGAACTCGTTGAGCAGGTTCACCCCTGCATGGGCCAACAGGCCCCCGAGCACCACCAGGCCAACCTCATGACGCTGCACTCCCCCTTGCTGCTGCCAGGCCATGGCAATGCCCAGCAGGACGCACAAGGGGGCGAGTACCAGGAAATTGGGCCGCGAGGCACGGATGATGGCACGGCTGAACGACATCTACCCTCTCCAGTTGGAATCGATGGTTACGCAGGGCCCCGGCGCCATGTTTTATTCGCGCCGGGCCCTGAGTGTCACTTGCCCTGCCCTAGTTTCGCCGATCATCCCGAGCATTCGCATGCCATTTCAGACCGGACAGGCGAATTCCCCCCGCTTCTTGCGCTGGATCAAGGCCATTCTCGCCGCTCGGTTTTAGCCTTCCATCGTCAAGGTTAACGCCATACGGGGCAGGAGACCTGGGCCACAGGACGATTTCCCCTGCAGCTGTCGGCAGGTGGCGAGGGAGTCGCTGGCATGGATCGCCCAGGGCAACGGCACGATCGAGAATAAACCATAACGCAACAACGTTATGTTCGATGAGTTGATCATGACTGACAGAATGGCGAGGTGACCCCCGGCCACATTTGAATGTGACTTGACCCTTGGGTAAGACATTGGCTTTACGCTATAAGAATGAACGGAATGAATTTTCCAGGAGGGTTCCGCCCTGACCATGAGCAGCCGCCCCACCACCACCCCGAGAGGTCATGTCGCCATGCAAGCTCAAGTGAAAGCACTGTATCTCGCCGGCAGCCTTCTGCTGGGCGCCAGCACCGCACACGCCGCCCTGCCGGATAGCGCCCGACTCTTCAAGAACCCGTCCTGTGGTTGCTGCGAAACCTATGCCCGCCATCTAGAGGCGAGCGGCATCAATGTCGAGGTCATCGACGACGAGCCCATGGGCCAGATCAAGCATGCGGCTGGCATTCCCTACGGCCAGGGATCCTGTCATACCGTCATGATGGACGGTTACGTCATCGAAGGGCATGTTCCCGTCGCAGCCCTCGAGAGGCTCTTCGAGCAGCGCCCCGAGATCGACGGCATAGGGCTTGCCGGCATGCCCCAGGGAACACCGGGCATGCCGGGGCCGCAGCTGGCACCCTATGAGGTGTATCAATTCACTGACGGGCAGGCTACGCCGTTCATGACTCTTTAACCGGACTCGCCGTGAGTACGACGTAAACCAGTCCATCCAACCGGCGGGACAATTGCACAGTCTCGTCCCGCCAGGCCGCCTTCAGCATCCCCTCGTCGACACGCCTTGCCTTCCGGCATCACCGGCTCATGCCCATCTTTTGACTCAGGGCTTTCTTGCTAAAGAAGCCTTGAGGCGGGACGGCCGTCGTCCAACGGGCAGAGCACAAGGCCGGGACGTCCAACTCCGTCGAGGGTCAATATTGACAGCGGGGCTTAAGAAAGCCTTAAGATAATTATTGTAAGCTTGCTAAATGGATAGCCCCGTTGTTCATTGCCTTGAGCACCGATTTCAAAGAAAGGAGCGCCCTCATGCCGGATATGTCGCACCCAACCCTGTCGCTCGAGTCTCTTGCCGGTGACCTGCCGATTGCCGATCCCGCGGTGCCACTGTCACACCTGACGATTGATAGTCCAGCCAGCTCCCTGCTCACCGACTTCACCCAGGTGCGGGCACGCACGATCGGCACTGAGACACCCGCCGAAGAAGCCCGTCTCATCATGCAGGCCAGCGGCGTGCGTCTACTGCTGGTGGCCGACGCGGATGGACGCTGCCAGGGCATCGTCACCGCCAAGGAACTCTTGGGCGGGCGCCGGACGACCCAGGCCATGCAGACCCACCAGATTGCCCGCGCCGACGTGACCGTGGGCATGGTGCAGTCTTCCTGCTCGACGCTGCATGCGCTGCCGCTGTCACGCCTGTCGCATCTGACTATCGGCAAGCTAGTCCAGGCGCTGCAGGCTCATGGCGACCAGCATTTGCTGATCGTCGACCATGACGAACAGCAGCAGCCCCGGCTGCGCGGCCTGATCTCGGCCTCAGACGCCGGACGTGCCTTAGGCATCGAACTGGGACAACTGCTCAGAGAACCGCATAGCTTCGCCGATATCTGTCGCGTCATGCTCGGTCACGAGCTGTGAAGCGCCGACACTGAAGGGGTTCATAGCCTATTAGACCGTGATAGCCTAATGGACATTGACACATGCTGGCCCCGAGCCGGCATGGCCACACCACACAAGGCGCTTCATGGCACACGATCATGCTCATGGCCATCACCATGGTCATCATCACAGCGATAGCGAAACCCGGCTCCTATGGGCGCTAGTGTTGACTGGCACCTTCATGATCGCCGAAGTGATCGGCGGGATACTCTCGGGCTCGCTGGCACTGTTGGCTGATGCTGCCCATATGCTGACCGACAGTGCCGCTTTGGGGCTGGCATGGTTTGCCGCTCGATTGAGCAAACGCCCCTCTGACGGACGCCGCACCTTTGGCTACCACCGCGTGCAGGTGCTTGCTGCCTTCGTCAACGGCCTGGCGCTGATCGGCCTGGTGATCTGGATCGGGGTAGAGGCCGTCGGCCGGCTGGTCAACCCGGTGGATATTCAGGCCAATACCATGATGCTGGTCGCAGCCCTCGGCTTGGCGGTCAATTTGGTGGTATTCGCCATCCTGCATCTTGGTGATCGCGACAATCTCAATATTCGTGGAGCGGCCCTGCACGTGCTAGGGGATTTGCTCGGCTCCGTGGCCGCCATCATCGCCGGCGCCGTGATCATGGCCACCGGATGGATGCCGATAGATCCCCTCCTGTCGGTGTTGATTGCGGCACTGATACTTCGCAGCGCCTGGACACTAACGCGAGAATCCGCTCATATACTGCTCGAAGGCACACCGGAAGGCCTCGACGTGGACCAGCTCGAGCAGGATATCCCGCATCAGGTCATGGCGATCTCCGAGGTACACCATGTACATGCCTGGTCGCTCACCCCGGCCCGACCGATGGTCTCTCTGCACGCCACCTTGGTTGAGGGCATGGATCGACAGGAGGCCCTGATTGCCATCAAGGCGCGGCTGCATGAGCGCTTCGGTATCAGCCATGCCACCATACAAATCGAGGCACCAGACCACTGCCTGGACGCCCGAGATGCGGATGGCTGCGGAGAGTCGGAAACAGCCGCTCATCAACAGCCAGCCCATTGCCATGCAGACCCTCACACGCACGGGTAACGCAGGCCTGGCTTTACACGCGATGCCACTCAACCGAGCCTCTTAAAACAGTGCACAAGGATTACCATGTGGCTCTCGATTCTCGCCGTTAGCGGCGGTGCGGCACTGGGCGCCAACGCCCGCTGGCTGCTGGGGTTATGGCTTAATCATTATTACCCCGCCCTTCCACTGGGCACCCTGGTGGCCAACACGCTCGGCGGCTATCTGATTGGCCTCTTCGTGGCGTTATTCAGCGAACACCCCCAGCTTTCACCGGAATGGCGACTCTTTCTCGTCACCGGCCTGTTCGGGGCCCTGACCACCTTTTCTTCCTTTACCGCGGAAATACTGGCCAACCTTCAGGCGGGTCGCCCGGGCCTCGCGCTGGCTGGCATCGCCCTTCATCTCGGTGGCTCACTGCTTTTCGCCTGGCTGGGCATGTTGACCGTCACCCTGGCGCGCAATCTGATAGGGGCCATGCCCTGACGCTGGAAACGGACGCCATCAGATCCTCCGCTCCGGCCTGTCGCTTGATTGCGACTCCCGGCACCCGGTTGTGACTGGTAGGATTGCAGCCTTGCTCCAACTGAACCGGTCCCTTTATGAGCTCCGAACGGCCCTCAATGGATAAGCCTTCTACTGGGGCTTCTTCCGAGCCGAATGCATCAGAACCATCACCGCAAATGCCGAACGCCGAGGCCCAAGCGCCTGCCCAACAGCACACGGCAAGCTCACGGCTGGTTGATGTTCAAGCGCGTATCACGGGCCTCAGCCAACGCCTGAGGCCCTATGTCTGGCTATGGCCACCCGTCGCGTTCAGTGCCGGTGTAGCCAGCTTCTTCCTGGTGGATCGCCAGCAATGGCTAGGCGGTGCATTGGCGCTGGCGATGCTGATGGCCTGGCTGCTGCTGCTTTCGGAAAGCCTGATCCAGAGACGACTGGCCAACCACGGTTATCCTCATCTGCCGCGGGGCGTGACGACCTTCATCGCCCAGATGATTCATCAGGAGACGCTGTTCTTCAGCCTGCCCTTCCTGTTGGCGACCACCGTCTGGTCCAGCGGGCAGGCCGTATTCACGGTGCTCTTCATGGGTCTTGCCCTGCTGTCGGTGCTCGACCCACTTTACTTCCGCCTCGCGGAACGGCACCGCTGGTTATATTTCGCCTTCCACGCACTGTGTGTGTTCGTGGTGGTGTTGGTCACGTTGCCGATCATGCTGCATCTGACGACCGGCGAGAGCCTGGCTATCGCACTGGCCGTGATGGTGATATTCGCAGTGCCGAGCCTGGTGAATCTATTACGCCCGAAGCGAGCCAGCAGCTGGATCGCGATGATCGGCCTGGCCATGCTGCTGGCGGGTGCCGGCTGGGCCGTGCGGGGCTGGATTCCCCCGGCCAACCTCTGGTTGACCGGCTACGCCCTGTCACCCGGGTTCGTGGTATCGAACCGGAACCCCAGCGGCGAGATGGCCTTGACCAGCAAGGCGGTGGCATCCCGCGGGCTCTACGCTTACACCGCCATTCGCGCGCCACGCGGCCTGAGTGAGACGGTCTATCACGAATGGCGACATGACGGCGAGCTGATCGATCGAATTCCGCTGGAGATACGAGGCGGACGCGCCCAGGGATATCGAGCCTGGACACATAAACAGAATTTCCCAGCAAATCCCGCAGGCGACTGGCGGGTAGATGTCATGACGCCATCCGGTCAACGGATTGGTGTCGTGCGTTTCACTGTGGGCGAAGCCCCTGATGATGTGCAGGTAGTCGATGGTACTATTCATATACCGCGAGGGTTGCCCGGCCTTGACTGGCGCCAACTGATCCCCGACCAGAAAAGCGACACTGGTGGCACCCTGCTTGAAGACAAGTGATCAATTTTTCACCAGACAAGGGGTTGCATTGCCCAGGGTGAGCTCGGACAATGAAACTATTAGCTGGCGAACATAGGGCTACAATGGAAAAAAATATTGGATTCAAGCTGGCACGCCTGCCAAGACTCTGGCGAGCCATACTCGACCAGCGCCTGGCGCCACTTGGGCTAACACAGACCCGCTGGGTCACTCTTTATCACCTTTGGCGGCTGGGCGATGGACAGCCACAGTGCGATCTGGCCCGGGCAATTGGCGTAGAAGCGCCCTCTTTGGTGCGCACCCTGGATCAGCTTGCCCAACAAGGCCTGATTGAGCGTTGCCCCTGTGATCATGATCGCCGCGCCAAACGTATCTTCCTGACGAAAGATGCCGCCCCTCTCCTCGAGGAGATCGACAGCGTCGTGGAAAAGGCACGGGTCGAGATGCTTGACGGGTTGAGCCATGAGGACATCGAACAATTCGATGCCCTGCTTTCGCGCATCGAAGATAACGGGCTGAGGATTCAGTCTCGGGATGAGGTCACGGCCTAAGCCAGATCTGCCCCCTGGCTGATAGCGTCATCGACGCGCCTGTTCCCGCATTTCACGAACGCCAAGCTTGCGGGGCGCCGGTTCATCCGGTCGCCCGGCAAGATGCTGGTGAAGGTTCGAAAGATTGTCCCGGTGGTGCTCGAAGGCGTCTGCACCGAGCGACTCCCCCCACCACAACGTCAGCGCATCGCGGCTCGACTCAACGACTTGGGCATCCGCCGGCAGTGCACCAAGGGTTGCCTCAAGCATTGCCAGGGCCTCACCAGGTAGAGGCCGAAGCGGCTCAATGCGCCAGCGCCAACCATTCATGAAAGGCTTGAGGGCATCGCTTGCCACCGCCTCACGCACCAGCACGAAGCGTGGCCCGGGGTACTCACCGGGATACATCCAGCGATAGCTCGCCATCTGCCCACCCTCGTGCAGCGGCGAATCGCCCAGCTTTACCTTGACCCCGGCGTTGGTCATTGCCTTCCGCAAGCGGCCCATGCGTTGCTGCTGGGGACTGGGTCGCAACCACATCATTGGTGACAGCATCAGCCCTATCACCAGGGCAATAATCAACCAAACCATGTCTACCTCTATCTATGCAGGACGCGACCGAGCCCGAACGACGAAACGCCGAGCGATAAGATGAAATAACCACCAAAGGGGCATCTCGATCGACCCAAAATGATTCACTTGAATGTGCTAAAAGATTGATATAAATCGTTGTATCGAGCCAGTGCCACGCCTAGAGTTGGGGTAGGCCCATCTACTTTCCACCGGGAGGCTCACATGAGCAACGAGTATCGTCATATCCTGGTCGCCGTTGATCTGACCAAGGATTCTCACAAGGTACTGGAACGAGCGCTGCCGATTGCTGATCGCAACAAGGCCAAGCTATCCATCATGCATACCCTGGAACCGCTGGGCTTTGCCTACGGCGGTGATATTCCGATGGACCTGACCAGTATTCAGGACCAGCTAGACGAACACGCCAAACAGCGCTTGGCCGAAATTGCCGATCCGAAAGAGGTCGCCAAGGCGGACCAGCACGTGGTGGTCGGCATGCCCGACACTGAAATTCATCGCTTTGCCGAGGAGCATGATGTCGACCTCATCGTTGTCGGCTCACACGGTCGTCATGGCTTCGCGCTTCTGCTGGGCTCTACGTCCACTGGCGTCCTGCACGGTGCAAAATGTGATGTGCTGGCAGTGCGCGTTGGCGAAGATGACAGCAAGGAATAACGCCTCAGTGCCGCTTGACTGACACCTGACATCACCTAGATCCACACCCAATAGCGGCGCCCAATCGGGCGCCGCTATTGCGTCAGCCTATGCTCAGGCCTCGCCAGCCGCCATCGCCTCGAGTTCCATCCAACGCTCCATGGCCTCATCAAGCTCACGCTGCTTGGTAGAAAGCGCGTCCAGCGTCGCGGTGACCTGCGCCGCTTCCTGCTGATAAAAGCTCGGATCTCCGGTTCTGGCTTCGAATTCCGCGACCTCGCTCTCCAGGCGTTCGATCAATGCCGGTAGTTGATCCAACTCTCGCTGCACCTTGTAGGAGAGCTTGACCCGCTTGGACTCGGTTGGCGTGGCGTTCGACTCATTGGCGGAGGGCGCCGGCTCGCCACGCGCTGCCTTGGCTTCGCTGGGCGATTCGACCTTCGCCCGGCCCGCCGCATTGGCCGCATCAAAGTCCCATGGCGCGGGAGGCAGTTTGCCGCCCTGGCGCACCCAGTCGCTGTAGCCGCCAACGTACTCGCGCACGATGCCGTCACCTTCGAACGCCAACACGCCGGTCACGACGTTATCCATGAAGGCCCTGTCGTGAGACACGAGCAACAGGGTGCCATCGAAGTCGAGCAATAACTCTTCGAGCAGTTCCAGAGTCTCGACATCCAGGTCGTTGGTCGGCTCATCGAGTACCAGCACGTTAGCCGGCTGGGTGAACAGCTTGGCAAGCAACAGGCGGTTCGATTCGCCGCCCGATAGGGCCTTGACCGGCTGACGGGCACGCTCCGGGGTAAACAGGAAGTCCTGGAGATAGCTGATCACGTGACGATCACGGCCACCGACAGAGACCCTATCGCTGCCCTGAGCCACGTTGTCGTAGACGGTCTTCTCTGGCTCCAGCCCGGCACGCAGCTGGTCAAAGTAGGCCACCTGCATCTTGGTGCCCAGCTTGACCGTGCCTTCCTGGGGCTCGAGTTCACCCAGCAAAATCTTGAGCAGCGTGGTCTTGCCGGCACCGTTACGACCGATCAGGCCGATCCGGTCGCCGCGCTGGATCTCAAGGCTCAGGTCACGAACCACGTAGTCGCTGCCGAAGGCCTGACTGACGCCCTTGAGCTCCACCACCTGCTTACCACTGCGCTCGCCGGTGTCTACCGAGAGATTCGCCTTGCCCTGACGCTCGCGACGCTGGCCGCGCTCTCGGCGCATCTGTTCAAGCGCCCGAACGCGCCCCTCGTTGCGCGTACGGCGCGCCTTGATGCCCTGACGGATCCAGGACTCTTCCTGGGCAAGCTTCTTGTCGAATTCGGCGTTTTCACGAGCCTCGACTTCCAGTTCATGCGTCTTCTGTTCCTGATACTTGGCGTAGTCTCCCGGGTAGCGACCCAGGCGCCCGCGATCCAGCTCGAGAATATTCGTGGCCAGGCGCGACAGGAAGGCGCGGTCATGGGTAATGAACAGCACGGCGCCGTTGAAGGAAGTGAGCTGCTCCTCAAGCCAGGCGATGGTGTCCAGATCCAGGTGGTTGGTGGGCTCGTCGAGCAGCAGGAGATCAGGCTCGGCAACCAGTGCCCTGGCCAGGGCGACACGCCGCCGCCAGCCGCCGGAGAGTGCCTCCATGGCGTCGTCGGCCGGCAGACCCAAGCGAGTCAACACGGTATCGATGCGCTGATGGAAGGACCAGCCGTCGATCGACTCAATCTGAGTCTGCAGACGCTCCATGCGCGCCATATCAGGATCCGGATCCATGATTAGGTGATGATACTCGGCGAGCAGCGAACCGGCTTCTGGCAAGCCCTGGGCAACGACATCGAAGATGGTCTCGCCCGAGGCATTCGGCAGGTCCTGCTCGAGCACGCCGATTTTCAGTCCCGGCGCCCGCCATAGGCTGCCGCCGTCGGCCAACACCTCGCCCGAGATCAGCTTGAGCAGAGTCGACTTACCGGTGCCGTTACGGCCCACCAACGCCAGGCGCTCACCGCGCTCCAGCACCAGATCGGCGCCGTTGAGAAGTACCTGAGGCCCGTAGGCCAGTTGCAGCTGTTCTAGACGTAGCAGGGTCACGCACTTACCTCTTGGTGTTCGTCATTCGGCATGCCGCATAAGCACGCACTAGTATTGCTAGTGTAACGCGGACAGTACCCATTCGTCGGCCCTTGCGTTCCCCTGCCATGAGACTCACCGGCATCCCTTGTCATACGTGACCATGTTGCCACCGGACGGGTATAATGCTTGCCCATTTTTCGATAGGAAATACCTCTTGGCCGACTCCACCGCCACCTTCGACGACGTATTGCCCGAGGCACTGCGCTTTCGCTCCCCGGCCCCGCTGGTGGACATCGGCGCCAACCTGACTCACGACAGCTTCGGTCGCGACCTCGACGCGGTAATTCAACGCGCGCGAGCCGCACATGTCGACACCCTGATTCTCACCGGCACTGACCGCGAGCATGCCGAGCAAGCCGTGGCACTGGCCCGCCAGCATCCCGGACTCTATGCCACTGCCGGCATCCATCCCCACGATGCCAGTAGCTGGACCCCCGAGCTCGCCCGCGCCATGGCAGCGCTGCACCAAGAACCAGAGGTGGTAGCGGTCGGCGAATGCGGCCTCGACTTCAACCGCAACTTCTCTACGCCTGCTGATCAGGAGCGCGCCTTCGAGGCGCAGCTGGGGCTCGCTGCCGAATCCGGCTTGCCGCTTTTCGTCCACGAGCGCGATGCCGGCCGGCGCATGCAGGAGATACTTCATGCCTGGCGTGATGATCTCAGCCAGGTGGTGGTGCACTGCTTCACCGGCGAGCGCGAGACGCTATATGGCTATCGAGACCTGGATCTTCACATCGGCCTCACGGGCTGGCTTTGCGATGAGCGGCGTGGCCATCATCTGCGCGATCTGGTTCGCGAGATTCCGCTCGATCGACTGATGGTCGAGACCGACTGCCCCTATCTCGTGCCGCGCAATCTACCGGCCAAGCTCAAGGGGCGTCGTCACGAGCCGGCTTTGCTGCCGTGGATTGTGCGCGAGATTGCCCACTGGCGCGGCATCGATGAACAAACACTGGCCGAGGCGACGACCGCCACGGCCCGCACCTTCTTCCGACTACCTGCTGACAAGGATTCCTGACATGGCCGATGTTCCGGGCTTTATTGCCGTCGAGACCGGTGAAGAAGGCGGTCTGCCGCTGGCGATCGCCTGGTCACTGAGCGACGGACGTATCAAACACACCCTGATCCAGCCCGATAGCGACTGGCTTGATGACGACATGGTCGCGCTTGGCGACTATAGCCAGGAGGAGCTTGAGAGCCTGGGGGTCAGTGCACTTGATGTGATCCGCGAACTCGAGACCGATCATTTCAATGCCACGCTGTACACGGCAGGTGTCAGCGATGACGAAGCGGCGCTGTCGCGGCTGTTCGAGACCTTTGGCCTCGACCCCTTCGTCGAGATGGCCCCCGCCGAATCGCTCTATCCCGACCTCTCCCCCGGAGAATGGCCCCGGGAACGCGGCATGCTGTTTGCCGAACAGGGCCTGGAGCCCATGCGCCCTGAGCAGGAGGTCGAGGTCATGCTGATGCTGCATCGTCGACTCATGCTGGGCGATGACACCGCCTTCGGCCACGACGGCAGCCACGATATCGACCTGGAGGACTGAGCCCGCCTCCCGGCCAGCACCATGGCGCGACCCTCAGGCCGGGGCAGGCTCAAGGGCTGCGCCGAGCCGACGTCGCCCACTGGCGATCGCCAACGTCAGCGGCTGGCCCTCGAGGTAGAAGGCGGCCAGGGCATCGCGAAAGGCTCGGGCACGCCGAGGCAACCCCTCGGCGTCGACCCGGGCCGCCCGCGCCTCGACACGCGCGCGGAACCCCTCCCGGTCGACCGTCACTTCCCCCAGATTGTCGACGCTGACGTTGAAGGGCAGTCCACAGGCCCGCGAGAACAAAAGTTCCAGCGCCTGGGGCGCCACTTCCACCGCCTCGAAGGCTTGCTGCTGCGCGGCATCGCGGCCGTCCGGCAGGTACCAGTAGCCATAGTCCTCAAGCTTGCGGCGCCGTGCACCCGCAATGCACCAGTGGCTAACCTCGTGAAGCACGCTTGCAAAGAAGCCACGCGCGAAGATCACGCGATGATGATCGCAGTCGGCATCCGCAGGCAGGTAAAGCGGCTCATCGCCGCCACGCACCAGGCGGGTCTGGTAGCTGGGGTAAAAGAGGCCATCGAACAGGGCGATGACATCCTCTAGGCGATGGGGCACAGCAACTCCGGTTGGCGAAACGACGAAGCGCAGTATAAGGGCCTGGTGGCCAAGCGAAAACCACTGCCGATTGCTAGACTACGGCTCCGCCCCAGGAAGGGCCCAACAGCCATGATTGAAAAGGAGTTGTCGTTGTCCTCTCCCACCTCGCTATCCCGGTGGTACACACAGACACGCCTGTTGATGGGCCTGGCCTTGCCGATCTGTGGTGCGCAACTCGCCCAGGCCGGCATGAGCACCGTCGATGTGATCATGACCGGCCGGCTCAGTGCGACAGACCTGGCCGCCGTCTCGGTGGGCTCGAGCCTGTGGCTGCCGCTGATGCTGTTCATGGCCGGCACCTTGATGGGGCTGACGCCTATCGTCGCGCAGCTGCTTGGTGCAGAACGCACCGAGACCATCCGTTCCCGTGTCCATCAGGGGCTGTGGGTCGCGCTGGCGATGGGACTGATCGTTGCCGTATTGCTGCATCAGGCCGTGATGCCGGTCTTCCAGTGGATGAACGTGCCTCCGGCGGTCGCCGACCGCTCCTCGGCCTATCTGGCTGCCGTGGCCTTCGGCATGCCCGGCTCGGCACTTTTCATGGCGCTGCGGGCCTTCTCCGATGGCATGAATCATACCCGGCCGGCACTTTGGTTCAGCCTGCTGGGGCTCGCCGTCAACATTCCCTTCAATTATGTGCTGATCCACGGGGGACCGGGGCTGGTCGGGCTGTTTGGTGACCACCTGCCGACGCCCCTCGAGAACCTCCCGGCGCTGGGTGCGTTGGGCTGCGGTATCGCCACGGCGATCTCAATGTGGGCCATGACATTGGCCATGCTGCTCTACACCCGTCAGAGTCGCGCCTATGGATCGGTGGGGCTGTGGCAGTCGCTGGCACGGCCGCGTCTCGACCAGATCCGTGAACTGCTGGTCGTCGGCGTTCCAATCGGGGTGTCGATCTTCGTCGAGGTGACACTCTTCACCTTGATCGCACTGTTCATCGCCAGTCTCGGTGAAGTCATCGTTTCGGCTCATCAGATAGCCCTCAACGTCACCTCGCTGCTGTTCATGCTGCCGCTGTCACTGGGCATGGCGCTGACGGTACGCGTCGGCAATACCCTGGGGGCCGGCCACCTGACCACGGCCCGCTTCGTGGCCTGGCACGGCATCGCCCTGAGCCTCGTGATCGCCCTGTTCAACGACCTGATCCTGTGGTTCGCCGCCCGCCCCGTGCTGGCCCTGTACACTCACAACCCTGAGGTGCAGCGCGTTGCCCTGTCGCTTATCGGCCTGGCAATGATCTATCAGATTTCCGACTCCCTGCAGGTGAACATGGCCGGCGCACTGCGAGGCTACAAGGACACTCGCATCATCATGATCATCACGCTGATCGCCTATTGGCTGGTCGGGCTTGGTGGGGGACATTTGCTGGGTATTGGGGCACTGCCCGGTCTTGAAACCCCGCTCGGCGTTCATGGCTACTGGATCGGCCTGGTGGCTGGCCTGACGGTAGCGGCAGTACTACTGGGCTTGAGACTCCAGACAATCAGCAAGGCGGTAAGCAATGGAGCGCGCACGATTCAGTCAAGCGAGTGACCACAGAGAAAGACGTAAAGCATGGGGCTTCAGCAAGAAGCATGTAACCTGCCCTTTCATATGGCTCGGACTATTGGTTGCTTTGGGGCTTTCGCTCACCGGCTGCGAGCGTGGCAAGGAGACTGATGCACTCTTCACAACATACCAGCAACGTCTCGCGGCCGCTCTGGACGCTACCCCACCGACGCCGGGCACTCCCAACAACATTCCAGCTTTTCCCGACGCTGATGATCGCCTGTTCGAGATTCCCGACATCAGAGAGGGCATGCTCGATATCTATGCGCTTCGTGAGTGCCGAATAGGCGTGCTGGTCGCCAACCGTAATAACCAACTTGGCAAGGTAGCTGCCCCCAGCCAACGCTGGCTATATGAGCTCAAGCTATGGCGTCGCCTCGAGGCCTGCGCTCATTCGGACGTGGCGCAGCAGTTGGATGACGAAGACCGCCAGCGCCTGGAACGACTGACCCGCACCAAGGCCGAGCGGATGCCGATGGCAAGCTGGAATGCCCTCTTCTCATCTGAGGAGTGGGTCGGCAGCTTTTCCCGAGCGAGTGGCCCACTGCCTCCGGATTCGCTCACCATCCCCACTGAAGCCCTGGCGGCACTGCGCTACCTGCGCACCATGACCACCCGGCAGCTCGATACTGACTGGCAACCCGATTCCACCATTCTTGAGCAACACCTAAAGACATTGCGCGAGGCCCCTCTGACTGCTCAGGTATTACGCAGCCTGCAGCTGGCAAGCCTGCGACTCGAAGAAGCCAATCGCCTGTATGCTACCGCTGAGGCAACAACCTCTTGCCCACTGGTAGACGTCGGCCGCCTGGATACCGTCAAAGACTATGTCGAAAATGAGCTAAGCCCTTACCTGGAAGGGTTGAACCGGCTGGCCGGCACCTGGCTAGGTGCCGTAGAGGCCCTACTCAACGCACAGCAGGTGGCCCGCGAAGCGATCACTGAATACCGCCATAGGTGGCTGTCATTGAACAACCCCACAGCTCCCTGGCAACGCTATCTCAACGCCCGGGA
This sequence comes from Halomonas salinarum, assembly GCF_012062845.1. GTDB lineage: Bacteria > Pseudomonadota > Gammaproteobacteria > Pseudomonadales > Halomonadaceae > Onishia > Onishia salinarum. The sequence goes on along the minus strand of NZ_WWNB01000022.1, from coordinate 3,378 downwards.
TACCCATCGTCAGCACTGGTTACGCCTATTACGCCTCTGCAGCAATGAAAAGACGACATAGGGAAGGCTTAACTTTCATACACCGATTGTGCTAATAGTAAAGCTAGGCCAGTTAAATGCCGTGATGACGCGCTTAAGGAGGGTTGTGATGGGAATTCCGATGTCCCGCCCCGCTCAGGTCATCGACCTGGATACCATGCGAAAGCGGCAACGCGCCAAAAAACGGCTAGTCCGGTTATCTCCGGAGCTGGATGGGTTGGAAATGCTCTACCAACTGGCTTCTGACCCGGATACGTTTTACAGCATGCCGCTTCTTGCTTGGGGCATGCGCGAGGATGGGGAAGTCGTCGGCCTGGTGCCATGGATGGAGGCCCTGACGCCCTGCCACCAGCTGGATGATCCTCAATGCGGTAATTTCGTAGGGTACCGAGACCCGGAAACCGATGAGGTCTTCCAAAGTGCCCCTGACCACAAGGTTTACGAACTGGAGCATGCCGCTGCCTATTTCGACTACGAGGAAACATTCGAGTCGACCTTGATCCAGCAGCTTCCGGACACCCTAGGCACTCACGCCCTGTGCATGGATGGCGAAGATGAGCCCTGGCAACTCAAGCAGGTATTTGGCTGGCGGCTCTACAACAGTGGCGAAATCGAAGCCTTGCTAGTAGACGAGCATCTCATAGAGTCGACCCCAGTGGTGGCGGGAGACGCCTGCCTGTATGCCGGCCATAGCCGCCACCAAGTGGTGTACTTCTTCCAGAGGGTTATCGCCAACCGGATCAAGCAAGAAGATCCAGCGACCCTGGAGGCACTGGCATTGATGGTGAGTCATTGATCGCCAATGAGGCGGATAGCGACGAGTTAAACTTGACTATCAGCCGAGGCGAATCAGATATAGATACGTCTGTTCGCTCTCGTGCTGATAGATAAGCTCGTGGCCCAGAAAACTGCAGAACTTCGGGATGTCCCGGGTCGTTGCCGGATCGGTGGCGATCACCTTGAGAATCTCGCCCTGACTCATGTCACGCACCTTGTTGTGCATCATCATGATAGGCTCTGGGCAATAAAGGCCACTGGTGTCCATTTCAACGGTGTGATCAGGCAGGTTGTCAGGGTAATCGGGCATTGGCTACTCACTTGGGGGCCAGGTGAAAGATTACGTTGAAGGAGATGGATCAGTACCATGATAAAAGTACTCATCAGGCGCCGCATCATGCCTGGACTCGAGGAAGAATACGACCTGGCGGCGCGCAGTGCCATGCGAGCGTCAATCAACGCCAACGGGTTCATTGCCGGCGAAAGCCTGTGCGAACGACATTATCCCGAGCGACGCCTTCTGATTACTCAATGGCGTGATCTCGCCGCCTGGAAAACGTGGTACCGGAGTACCGAACGCGAGCAGGTCATGCAACACGTCTTGCCCCTGCTTGTCGAGGACGAAGAGATCAGTCTCTTTGAGCACTGCTGAATATTGCTACTCTAGATCACCATTCCAAGGATGGGCTCTCTTGGGGCCCATCACCGTCATTGTACGCCTGCTTAGTGCTTCAGGCGTACATGGACGGTAACCTCTTCTCGGTCATGATATAAATGGTGACAGCGGATATCGGCTGCTACACCGGCCTGCCTGAGCTGTTCGTCCAGTCGTGACAGACACCGTGAAACCTCGGCCCAGCGCTGTTTCATCGGTAGCTTGAGATTGAAGACTGCCTCGCGACACCAACGTTTGACCAGCCAGCGCTCCACCATCTGTATCACACGAATCGGCTTGTCGACGATATCGCAGACCAGCCAGTCAAGGCGATTGGGGGGTGTCCAGGTAAAGCCGTCTTCGCGAAGGTGATCGACTTGTCCGGTCGCCATCAGCCCCTTGTCCATCGGGCCGTTATCGATCGCATAGACGTACATACCCTGCTGCACCAGCTGCCAGGTCCAGCCACCGGGCGCCGCGCCGAGGTCGGCGGCCTGCATTCCCTCCCCTAGCCGTGTTTGCCATTCCTCTCGCGGAACAAAGACATGCCAAGCTTCCTCAAGCTTGAGGGTCGAACGGCTTGGCGCATCCTTGGGAGAACGCAGCCGCAGGATACCGCCCAGCCGCTCGCTGCGATTGCCGGGAAAGCTCATGCCTATCTGCACACTATCGCCCGCTGTCCAATAGAGATGCAGGCGCCGACCACCAGCCTTGCGCCGCAGTGCCCCCCGCTTCTTCAAGATGGACTCGAGAGGCCGCGTAAGCGCCTTGATCAAGCCGCTCAGCGCCTTGCCGTCATTGGTGTCCGGGGTCTCCTGCCAAAGGCTCTCGAAGCTCCACCCACTGGCTACCACCTGCTCGATGATAGGCGTCAGGCGATCGTCTCGGGACAGACCATCGAGGGCAGGAAGAGCAATCAAACTCTGGCGAGCAAACACCAGGGACTCAAGAGGCAGTTCTCGATGCAACGTATTAGCCGGTTCGTCCCCGGTGAGCATGAAGCGCACGAACCCGCTGTTCGGCGTTGCCTGAGGGTAACCTGACCAGCCCATGTGAGCGGTCTTGTCGGCAACCTCGGCGCTGAGATCATTCTCGAAGCCCGGACGGCAATAGAGCAGCAACTGCTGGGAAATCATGTGGCCTCCTGTGAAGGGGCGCTAGTCTAGCCGTCGTCTGCTTCTGCCACAAGCTGATCACCCGACCTGAGATCCCCCACATCAACGACTAGCGGCACTCGACTCCTTGTCGCTCAGACGCGATTTATTACGCTCCAGGGCCTCAATGTCCTGCAACTGCACGTTGAGAGCGTTGGTTGAAATCATCACTTCCCAGAGCGAGAAGACCAACGATACCGATAGACTGATCAGGCTGATGCCGAACAGCACCATGCCGAACAGCTCAAGAGACAAGAAGAGCGCAAACATCGAAAGCGTACACAGCAAGAAGCTGAACACCCCCGCCATCTGCATGCGTTTGGTCAGGGTGATGCGTTGACGCAACAACAGAATTTGCCGCGCTGCCACGTCATGATGCGAATTTCGCTCCTGTTCTGCCAGCTTACGAATCAGCTGGGCCAGGCTCAGGAAACGATTCGTATAAGCGAGCAGCAACAGGGAGATAGCGGGAAACAGTAAGGCCGGAGTGGTCAACGTCAAGGTACTCTCCAAATGCGATTCTTACCAAATTCGGGTCCTTGGCCACAGGAGGCGCACAAGGCTTTAGACTTTGGTCGCATTATACGCGAGTTAGAGATTTATTTGTCGACATAAAAAAACCCCGGCCTGTAAGGGCCGGGGTTTCTTCAGTGTAAGTGCCTGACGATGACCTACTCTCGCATGGAGAGACTCCACACTACCATCGGCGCTAAGCGGTTTCACTTCCGAGTTCGGCATGGGATCGGGTGGTTC
>NZ_WWNB01000021.1 GCF_012062845.1 Halomonas salinarum | reverse complement strand
CGGTCCTCCCCTGGGTCTCGCCGGGGCGTGTGCCCGGTGTGATTCAGTCGATGCTGGAGATGGCGCCTGCCTTCGTCCTGCCTGAGCGACGCGAGCGATCTTACCCCCGATCAGTCAGGCGCCGACCACAGAAGTACCCGACCAAGAGAAATGCCAGTCAGCGTTAACTGACTGGCATTACCGCGAAAGCGGGGTTTTTTTATGTCACAAGACCTGCAAACCTGGTGGGAGACGCTTCTAGAACGCTGGCAGCGTCGTCGGTGACCTCGCCTGCAACGCCACCGCGTCATTGCTGAAATGCTGACCGACGTGTCGTGGCAGAGACCATGTAACCGCAGCCAGCGCAACTGGCTATCTAGGCGTTTCGACTTGCTAGGCTCACTTGATGTCGGGCGGAACTCTTGGCAGCTGCGTGGTGCCTATGAAGGAGCGGGCGGTGGTGGTGATCTCGCCGGTAGTCGACTTATACCTTGGTCTATATTGAACCTTAGCCTTATTGCAGAGCTTGGTTTTTGTGGCTAGCTTGTAGGTTGTATGATGTATTACATATGAGGTGAATCCCTCGTGTTGCCTAGATAAAGAAGAGGACGATCAGGTGAGTTTCACACGCGATGAAGTCAAGCAAGCCATCAGTGACGGACTACTGTCCTTCCCGATCACCGATTTCGACGCCGAAGGGCGTTTCGATGCCGAGAGCTACCACCAGCGGCTTGAGTGGTTTATCAGTCACGAAATCTCGGCCGTATTCGTCGCCGGCGGCACAGGCGAGTTCTTCAGTCTGTCTCAGGACGAGTTTCGCGAGATCGTGCGCCTGGCGGTGAAGGTCGTCGATGGCAAGCTGCCGGTGATCGCAAGCGCGGGTCTCAGTGTCGCGACCGGTAGTGCCTTCGCGCACATCGCCGAGGAAGAGGGCGCCGACGGCATCCTGCTGATGCCGCCCTACCTGACCGAGTGCCCCCAGGATGGCCTGATGGAGTATGCGCGTCAGATCTGCGATTCCACCTCCATCAGCGTGATCTACTACAACCGGGGTAACGGCATCATGAAGCCGGCGGCAGTGAAGCGCCTGGCCGATGCCTGCCCGAACCTGATCGGCCTCAAGGATGGCAAGGGCGATCTGCAGGCCCTGAACCGGATCATCAGGACGGTCGGCGATCGGCTGGCCTATGTCGGTGGCGTACCGACGGCCGAGATCATGGCAGAAGCCTATCTGGCCATCGGTGTGAACACCTACTCCAGTGCGGTATTCAACTTCGTGCCGGATATGGCGGTTACCTTCTATAAGGCGCTGCGTGGTGGTGACACCGAGACAGTCAGGCGCATTACCCAGGATTTCTTCCTGCCCTTTGTCGACCTGCGCGACAACAAGTCCGGCTATGCGGTCAGTCTGATCAAGTCTGGCGCCGAGATCATTGGGCGTCCCGCCGGTAGCGTTCGCGCGCCGCTCGAGATGCCCAATGCCGATGAGCGAGCTCGACTCAAAGACTTAGTCGAAGCCGCCAAGGGGTTCTGACCCCTGACATTCACCCATACCCAATAATGACAGCGAAGAGGTGAGAACATGAGCATGCCCAACATCTACAAGACACTCGGTACTTCAGTATTGATGGCCGGTATGGCCGGTATGGCCCTTGGCAGCAGTGTCGCCATGGCGGCAGATGGTCCGCTGCGCGGTAATGTCCGCGTCGTGATCGGCTCGACGTCGACCGGTGGTGATACCTACCAGAACTCCAATATCGTCGTCGATGCTCTGGCCGAGCACCTTGACCTCAACATGAAGGTGGACGCCGTCGGCGCCACTGCCGCTTTCCGGGCGCTTGACCGGGATGCGCGGGGTAACACCCTAATGATCTTCCACGATCAGTCCTACCTCGGTTATCTCTACGGTGTTGAGGGCTACGACAACATCTTCGAGAAATACACCATCGGGCCGACCGTTGCCATCAACCCGGGCAACGCCTACCTGGTTCCCAAGGATTCTCCCTATGAGAACCTGAACCAGATCATTGAAGCGGTGGGTAATGGCGAGACAGTGCGTGTCGCGATCCAGCCGGGTGGTGTCTCCGAGATCGGCTTCAGTGCCCTGAAAAATGCGATCTCTATCGAGCATCCGGGCATGGAAGACAACCTGGTGGCCGTGAATACCGGCTCGCAAGCCGACAAGAACCAGCAACTCTTCGACGGTCAGGCGGATTTGATCAACGGCACGGTACAGGCCAACGAGCAGTACACTCGCCTGCCGGAAGATGATCAGAAGGCCATGCGTTTCGTGTGGCTCACCGCTCGCAACAGCACCATCCAGCAAGCGCCGGAAGATGGCCTTGGCAAGACCTCGCGTGAAGAACTGCTTGAATTTGTGGAGCCCAACGTGAACGTCACCATGGGGGATGAGAACTTCACTTTCGATAAGGAGTTCTTCTTCCTCTACAACAAGGACATGGACCCGGCAATCGTCGATCAAATCGATGATGCACTGACCGAGATCTATGCCGAGGGTGATATTCAGGAGGTTCAGAAGAATTCGTTCTTCATTCCCAACTTCAAGCCGTCTGATGAAGCAGCGGAATATCTCGAAAACAAGCGAGCCGTCTACGAAGACATCATCACCAATATTCAATAAAGCCTGGATCGCCGGCAGGCATTGCCTGCCGGCTTTTTCCGCCGTGTCATACCCCATGTAAAACGAAAGGCTCGTTTGAACAAAGGCCTTCATCGGAGCCGCTATGGAACCAGGACTGACATCCCTGTTAAGTGTCTCGATTGATTTCGAGACCTCTCACTTGTTCTTCCCTCGCATTATTCATTGGCTGATGGGAGGCCTCTTCGCACTGATTCTGGTGCTGAGAATCCTGCCTTTCCTGGCGTCAGTCAGGCGAGGAGAGCGGACGTTGCCCATCCTTGGCGAGTATTTCGACAAGTTCCGCTTCTTCGGATCCCTGGCACTGATGGCCGTCTATTTCTACCTGATGGCGGTTGTGGGTGATCTCTTTCCCTATACGGGTTACGGGTTTCTTTTTGTCTCGATGGTTTTCATCTTCCTGATGTCGCTGATGTACATGCACACCAGGACCAAGCGTAAGGTCATGACCGCTGCCATCAATGCCATCGTGGCACCCAGCCTGGCGTGGTTCATTCTCGCCAAGCTGTTCCAAATCACCTTGCCGTAGCGGAGTCGTACCCGATGCTGGATATACTGTCGTTACTCGATATTACGTTCTTCCTGCTGGCGGCCCTGGGTGCCCTAGTGGGTATCATCTTTGGGGCTATCCCGGGGATGACCGCGACCATGGCCGTGGCGGTGTGTTTACCACTTACCTATGCCCTGGGCCTACATCACGGCCTGGCGCTGCTACTGGGGCTCTACGTAGGGGGCATCTCAGGCGGCATGGTGCCGGCCGTATTGCTTAACATTCCTGGCACGCCTTCTTCGATTACCACGACCTTCGATGGCTACCCCATGGCCCAGAAAGGGGAAGGGGAGCGCGCCTTGCGTGTCTGCGTGGTCGCGTCTGTCGTCGGTGGTTTGATCAGCGCCCTTGTGCTCTTCCTGTTCGCGCCGGTCCTTGCCGAGTTTTCGATCAAATTCTCCTATGTGGAGAAGTTCTTGATCATTCTGCTGGCGCTGACCGTCATCGCCTCCATGTCCAGCAATATGTTGGTGGGTATTTTCAGCGGTGTGCTGGGTATCTGGCTGAGCCTCATCGGCACCTACAGCATCTCTGATGGTGGCAATGGCAAGACGCGTTTGATGTTCGATTTTCTCGAGCCCTACCTGTTCGAAGGGTTCTCTCTGCTGCCGGTGTTGATCGGCATCTTCGGTATCGCGACCATTCTGCTTGAGGCCGAAAAAGGCGTAGTAAGCGGCCTTTCCGGCAAGACCATCAATATCGGCAAGGGTGGCGGTTTTTCCTTTTCCCTCTTCAAGGGGCGGGCGACCAATCTGGTGCGTTCTTCCTTTATCGGCACTTTCGTTGGCATGTTGCCGGGTGTCGGTGGCAGTGCTGCCTCGGTGCTTGCCTATACCCAGGAAAAAAACCTGTCCCGTGATTCAAGCGAGATGGGCAAGGGGGCTCCTCAGGGGCTGATCGCGTCCGAGTCCGCCAATAATGCGCTGACTGGTGGCGCCTTGATTCCGCTGCTGTCACTCGGTATCCCCGGTGATTCCACCACCGCGGTGTTGATCGGCGCCTTCACGCTGCAGGGCATTCAGGTCGGTCCCCTGTTCATCCCGGAGAATGCCGACACCTGGTACGTGATGATGACCGCCCTGGTGTTTGCCAACATCGTGATGTTCTTCCTGATGTTCTATGCCATCAAGCACATCGCCAAGGTGGTGCTGGTGCCCAAGTACATCCTGTATCCGCTCATCGTGATGATGTGTGTGGTCGGGGCCTATGCCATCAACTACGGCATCATGTTCGATGTCTGGACCCTGCTGATCTTCGGTGTGCTTGGCTATCTGATCCAGAAAGTCGGCCTCGAGGTGGCGCCATTGATCATCGGCTTCATCCTCGGGAGTCAGGCGGAGGTCTACTTCGTCAAGAGCCTGGAATCCTTCGGTACTTTCTCAATCTTCTTCACCAAGAGCCCGATCGCCATGGTGCTCTGGGGCCTGATCGCCGCCTCGGTGGCCTTCTCGGTAGTGATGGGGTTGAAGAGCCGCGCCAGGCGCCGGGGGGAAGAGTCGTGATGAGCGCTCACCACTCCTGCAACCGCGAGGACCGAGTATGACGGACAAGCGATCTCCCCGAGTGATTCGCATCCACCCCAAGGACAATGTTGCCGTTGTCGTCGAGCAGGGCGGCCTTGCCGCCGGTGATAGGCTCGATGACGGTATTGAACTCCAGGTAGCCGTGCCTCAAGGGCACAAGGTGGCGCTCGAGGCATTGGCAGCAGATGACGCGGTAATCCGTTACGGCGAAGTCATTGGCACGGCCACCACGTCCATTCCTCAAGGCGGGCATGTCAACGAGACCAACCTGCACATGCCCACGGCTCCGGCCCTTGAGGATCTGCCGCTGGCGACCCGCCCAGCGCCAACGGTGCCGCCTCTCGAGGGCTATACGTTCGAGGGGTTTCGCAATGCTGATGGCAGTGTGGGGACCAAGAACGTGCTCGGCATCACGACCAGCGTGCAGTGCGTGGCGGGCACCGTCGATTACGTGGTCGAGCGCATCAAGCGTGAGCTGCTGCCACGTTTTCCAAACGTTGATGATGTCGTGGGGCTCAATCATAGCTATGGCTGTGGTGTGGCGATCAATGCGCCGGCCGCGGTGATCCCGATTCGCACCATAAGAAACCTGGCGCTGAATCCCAACTTCGGCAATGAGGTCATGGTCATAGGGCTTGGTTGCGAGAAGCTGCAGCCCTCGACTTTGATCGAGGACCGGCCGGTGAAGATATTTGAAAACACCGCAGCCGCTGATCCCAACGCCAATGTGCTGAGCATGCAGGATGAGTCCTTCACGGGTTTCGGTGAAATGGTCGAGGGCATCATGGCCATGGCCGAGCGCCATCTCGAATACCTTGACCGTCGACGCCGCGAGACCTGTCCGGCCTCCGAGCTGGTGGTCGGCATGCAATGCGGTGGCAGCGATGCCTTCTCAGGGTTGACGGCCAATCCGGCGGTGGGCTTTGCGACCGACCTGATCGTGCGTGCCGGAGGCAGCGTGATGTTCTCCGAGGTGACTGAGGTTCGCGATGCCATCCATCTGTTGACGCCACGTGCCGTGGATACCGCGGTCGGGCAGGCGTTGGTCGATCAGATGGCCTGGTACGACGACTACCTGACCCAGGGCCAGGCCGATCGCAGCGCCAACACCTCGCCGGGTAACAAGAAGGGCGGACTCTCCAATATCGTCGAGAAGGCGCTGGGGTCGGTGATCAAGTCCGGCAACTCGCCGATCGTCGATGTCATCGGGCCCGGTGAGCGGTTACGCAAGCGCGGCCTGACCTTCGCTGCCACGCCGGCCAGCGACTTCATCTGCGGCACGCTTCAGGCGGCCGCAGGCATGAACCTTCAGGTCTTCACCACCGGGCGTGGCACGCCCTACAACCTGCCCATGACCCCGGTCATCAAGGTCTCCAGCAATTCCACCCTGGGACGTCGCTGGCATGACCTGATCGATCTCGATGCGGGGCGTATTGCCACTGGCGATGCATCCATCGAGGAGATGGGCTGGGAGCTGTTTCATCTCATCCTCGAGGTGGCCAGTGGCCGCCGTCAGGTCGCCGCTGACCGGCTTGGTCTTTACAACGACCTGGTGCTGTTCAACCCGGCGCCGGTTACCTGAGTCCCTTAGCGATTTCTACAGGAGGCAATAGCCCCATGTTTCCCAAGATTACCAAGATGAACATTGTGCCGGTGGCCGGCGAAGACGGTTTCCTGCTCAATCTCAGTGGCGGTCATGCGCCCTGGTTCATCCGTTGCGTGTTGGTGCTGGAAGATGCATCCGGCAACCGCGGGGTGGGCGAGATCCCCTCCAGTGAAGGCATCCTCAAGGGGTTGGAAAAGTGCCGTCCGCTGGTAGAAGGCGCCCGGGTCAACGAGGTCAAGCAGGTATTGAGCCGGGCCCGTGATCTGCTGGCCCAGGGTGGCCCCGAGGAACGTGGTCGGCAGACATTCGATCTGCGCGTGGCCGTGCACGTGGTCACCGCCATCGAGTCGGCGCTTTACGACCTGTTCGGCCAGGCCTTGGGCATGCCGGTTGCCGACTTGCTGGGCCAGTACGGTCGCCAGCGTGATGAGGTCGAGGCGCTGGGCTATCTGTTCCTGCTCGGCGACCCGAACAAGACCGATCTTCCCTACCCGAAAGCCACCAATCCTGTGGATGCCTGGGACGAGGTGCGTTATCGCGAGGCCATGACGCCTGATGCGGTAGCCAACCTGGCCAAGGCCGCCTATGACCGCTATGGCTTCAAGGACTTCAAGCTCAAGGGCGGCGTGCTGCGCGGCGAGGAAGAGGCCGACTGCATCCGCGCGCTGCACGAGGCATTCCCCGAGGCACGCTTGACCCTGGATCCCAATGGGGCCTGGAAGCTCGACGAAGCGGTGCGAGTGCTCGACCCGATCAAGCATCTGCTGAGCTATGCCGAGGACCCTTGTGGCCAGGAAGGCGGTTTCTCCGGTCGCGAGACCATGGCCGAGTTAAAGAAGCGTACCGGCATGCCGACCGCCACCAACATGATCGCCACCGACTACAAACAGCTGCAACTCGCGGTACAGCTCAACGCCGTGGATATTCCGCTGGCCGACTGTCACTTCTGGACCATGCAGGGCGCCGTGGCCGTGGGCGAGTTGTGCAATGAGTGGGGCATGACCTGGGGCTCACACAGCAATAACCATTTCGACATTTCCCTGGCGATGATGACCCACGTGGCCGCTGCCTGCCCGGGTGAGATCACCGCCATTGATACCCACTGGATCTGGCAGGACGGCCAGCGCATCACCAAGGAACCGTTCGCGATTCGTGACGGTAAGCTCAAGGTGCCCAAGACGCCGGGCCTGGGAGTCGAGCTTGATGATGCCAAGCTGATGGAAGCCCATGAGAAGTACAAGCGACTGGATGTGACCCAGCGTAACGATGCGATGGCGATGCAGTACCTGATCCCGGGCTGGGAGTTCGATCCCAAGCGTCCCGCCCTGGTTCGCTGATAGTGGTGGTCTGACACCTCTGAACACTTCTTACCTGATGAGACGGCGAGTGCCGTCTCATCTGACCTGAACGGCGCCGTATGGCGGCGTCCCATGACAGGAGAAATCGTATGACTCTGGAAGGAACGCAACTGATTGGCCAACGCGCCGTGACCGCCAATGGCGCGGCGATCAACGCCATCAATCCCGCTACCGGCGAGACCCTGTCGCCGGCCTATGCTGCCGGCGGCAAGGCCGAGGTCGACAAGGCCTGTGAGCTCGCTTGGGCGGCCTTCGGCACGTATCGCGAAACCGGCCTCGAGGCGCGGGCACGCTTCCTCGAGACCATCGCCGACGAGATCGAGGCCATCGGTGATGCGCTGATCGAGCGTGGCGTGGCCGAATCCGGCCTGCCGCAAGCTCGCCTGCAGGGCGAGCGCGGCCGTACCTGCGGCCAGCTGCGTCTGTTCGCCTCCGTGGTGCGTGCCGGCGAATGGCTCGACGTGCGTATCGACCCGGCGCTGCCCGAGCGCGAACCGATGCCGCGTGTCGACCTGCGTCAGCGCCACATCGGCCTGGGCCCGGTCGCCGTGTTCGGTGCCTCCAACTTCCCGCTGGCCTTCTCTGTGGCCGGCGGCGATACCGCCTCGGCACTGGCCGCTGGTTGCCCGGTGGTCGTCAAGGCGCACTCCGCGCACCCCGGCACCTCTGAGCTGGTCGGCCGCGCCGTGCAGCGCGCCGTCGCCAAGTGCAACCTGCCCGAAGGCGTGTTCTCGCTGGTGTACGGCTCCGGCCGTGAAGTGGGTCAGGGCCTGGTCCGCGATGCGCGCATCAAGGCTGTTGGCTTCACCGGCTCGCGCAGCGGCGGCACGGCACTGATGCAAGCCGCCCAGGAGCGTCCCGAGCCGATCCCGGTCTATGCCGAGATGAGCTCGATCAACCCGGTGTTCCTGCTGCCCGAGGCCCTGAAGAGCCGCGCCAAGGAACTGGGCGAAGCCTTCGTCGGCTCGCTCAACATGGGCGCCGGCCAGTTCTGCACCAACCCGGGGCTGGTGATTGCCCAGCAGAGCGACGGTCTGGAGGCGTTCCTGAACGCCGCCGGCGAAGCGGTCAAGGGAGCTGCCGCCCATACCATGCTGACCCCGGGCATCCATGACGCCTACACCCAGGGTGTCGAGGGCCTGACGCAAAGCAGCCATGCCCGCGAAGTGGCGCGTGGCCCGGTCGGCGACGGACCCAACACCTGCCAGGTTGGCCTGTTCGTCGCCAAGGCGGCCGATTTCCTGAAGGACGAAGCCCTGCAGGCCGAGGTTTTCGGTGCCACCTCGCTGGTGATCGAATGCGCCGATCAGGCCGAAGTGGAACGCGTGGCCGAGCATCTGGAAGGCCAGCTGACCGCTACCCTGCAGATGGATGATGGTGATCTGGACGCCGCTCGCGGCCTGTTGCCGATCCTTGAGCGTCGCGCCGGCCGCGTGATGGCCAACGGCTGGCCGACCGGCGTCGAGGTCTGCCACGCCATGGTCCATGGTGGGCCTTATCCTGCCACCTCTGACTCGCGCACCACCTCGGTGGGCAGTGCCGCGATCCATCGCTTCCTGCGTCCGGTGTGCTACCAGAACCTGCCCCAGGGCCTGTTGCCCGAAGCGCTGCGTGACGGTAACCCGGAGGGCGTCAGCCGCCTGGTCGATGGCAAGCGTGAGGCCTGAGTAGGCCGCGTCCGAGCCTATACAGCTGAGTCAACACGACTGCCTCGACACGAAGAGCCCCGCGAAAGCGGGGCTTTTTTGTGTCGGTTTTGTGTCGGCAGGCAGTTGGAAAGTGGGCGGGTCGGGTCTTGAGCAGGAGACAATTGCCCCACGTCGTTATCAATGTGGGGCGGCCCTATCAATGTGGGGCGGCCCTTCGTTTGGCTAGTGGCTAGATCAATGCCAGTAGCTTTAGCACGAAGAGCCCTGCGCTGATGGATAGAAGGCTTAGTAGCGTGCTGACCACGATGATGCTGGCGGCGAGCTGCTCGTTGCCTCCGGCGGCCCTTGCCATGACGTAGGCGACCGCCGCACTGGGGCTGCCAAGGAACAGGAACAGGATGCCAAGCTCTGCATCGCGAAAGCCTGGCGGTACTGCTATCAGCACACCAAGGACCGGCATCAGGGCGAGCTTCCAGAGGCTGGCTTCCAGGGCAAGCGCGCTGCTTTGCCTGGCAGCAGAGACGCTTAGGCTGCCGCCGATGCAGATCAGTGCCAGCGGCAATGACAGCGATGCCAGGTAATCGCCTGAGGTCATTAGCCAGGTGGGCAGTTGCACCTCGAGGTAGTTGAGGGGGAGGGCGGCTACGATGCCTATGATCAGCGGATTACGGGTGACATCGCCAAGAATTGCCAGCGGGCGCGCGCTGACCGATGGGCTATAGACCGCCAGCACGATCGCTGACAGCACGAGGTTGAGGACGATGATGGCACCGGCCATGATACTGCCCAGTGACAAGCCGATATCGCCGTACATGTTGGCCGAGAGAGCCAGGCCGACGATGCCGCAGTTGCCGCGGAAAGCCCCCTGCACGAAGACGCCTCGGTCTTCGTGTGGACAGCGTGGCAGTGCCCATAACCAGATCAGCACGAAGGCCAGCGTCGAGACAACCATGTATACGCCGACCAGTTTGACGTTGAGAGCCGTGTTGGGGTCGGCGCGCAGGATGCTCATGAACAGCAGTGTGGGCATAGTAGCCCTGAACACGAGCTGGGAGGCGGTATTGACGAAGTCTTGATTGATCCAGCCCAGCCGCTTGAGCAAGGCGCCGACAAAGACCATGGCGAAGACGGGGAGACTGACTTCCAGTGTTGCGAGAAAGACATCGACCATCGAGTTGTCGTCCTTTATCCAGCATGCACATGGTATCGTTGGTGCTAAGCAGAAGCCTTACATGGCACAAGGTTAAGCCGGTGGGCAGGGGATGCCCTGCGGTGATGGGTAGTATGATGTATGATAGGTGGTGAAGTGAACGTTTGTATACGTCCTTCACCACGCCAGAGTCGGATCTGGAAGAGGCTATCAACGTGCGGTCAATATTGGCCGTGATGTGGTTGTCGATACCGACAGGTTCGCAGGCATTCTTCGCGACGTGACGTGCTGGAACTGAATTTAGGGTAAAGGGTTCGGAAATGGCGAAATCGAGTTCATGGGATGTCAAGCGCGTCAACCGCGAAGGGAGTCTGTCTCAAGCCGTCGTGGAGCAACTCGAGCGTCGCATAACATCAGGCAATACGCCGGTGGGTAGCAAGTTGCCGACCGAGAGTGAGCTGTGCGAGGCCTTTGGCGTTAGCCGCACGGTGGTGCGCGAGGCCATTACCTACCTCAAATCGCTGGGGCTGGTCGAAACTCGGCGCGGTGTCGGAACGACGGTGATCCGCAACGATACGGCGGAACCACGGCCGGCCGTGCACATAAGCCCCCAGACCATTGAGGATATCCTTCAGGTACTGGAGCTGCGACTGACACTGGAACCCGTGGCCGCCGAGCTTGCCGCGCTGCGTCACGATGACGAAGACCGCAAGTTACTGGAGACGCGACATGCCGAGTTTGTCCAGGCGCAGGCGGCGAAGTCACAGGCTCGACGCGAGGACTTCGCCTTCCACTACGCGATCATCAAGGCAACGCACAACGTCTGCTTCGACCGCCTCTACGAATCCTTGAGCGCCAGCGTGATCCCGCGCGCCAAGCTACTCAGTGCCGATATAGATCCCCGGGGTACGGCACGTTATCTCGAGCTGGTCCATGACGAGCATTCCCGCATTCTGAAGGCCATTCTCGAGCGAGATGGCCCGTCGGCGCGAGAAGCGATGCAGCAGCACCTGGAGCGCTCTCGCGATATGTATGCTCGCTACCTCGATGCCTAGGTGTCTAGTCCCGGAGTGATTGTCTTAGCGGCCCAGCCACCACCCGACGACTATGGCAGCGGCGACGGTAGCGAAGAAGAGGGCATTACGTAGTCGGGTGTCGCGGGGCGGGCGCGGCTTTGACACGGCGGACTCCGAAAAAGAAAAGTAATAGGCGAAACCGCTTGCCTGGATGGCAGCATGGGCCACCGAAAATCAAACAGTCGTTTTATTTTGGGGCCGGAACGGCTAGATTGTGAGGGTAAGCCGTTAGCTTGCTTGTTGCCACTTTCAGGACGCCCCATGCTTCAGCGCCATGAATCCACCCGGGTGGACACCGCATCAGTCGGTGCACCTGTTGCCTCCCAGCAGAAGCCCCCGCTGGTCTTCGCCCATGCCAACGGCTTCACCGGGCGTAGCTACCAAAGCCTACTGGCGCCGCTGAGCGAGCGGTTTGCCATCCATCCGCTGGAACAACTCGGCCACCACCCACGCTTTCCCGTAGGGCGTAATTGGCTGGCGCTGCGCGATGAGTTGTTGTCGCGCCTACCGGAGGATGTCGGCCCGGTGATCGGCGTCGGCCATTCGATGGGCGGCGTCTTGATGGCAATGGCCGCCGAGAAGGCACCTGAACGCTTCCGTTGCGTTGTTGCGATGGATCCGCCACTGATTCGATGCACTGGGCATCAAACTGGCCAAACGCACCGGTATGGTTGATCGGGTCACGCCGGCGGGACGTAGCCTTGGACGTCGGGCACATTGGCCGGATCGTCAGGCGATGAGCGAAGACCTGAGGCGCAAGGGGCTCTTTCGTGGCTTCACCACTGAGGCGTTCGATGACTATCTGGCGGGGGCTGTAAAGCACCACGGCAGCGGCGGGGTCTCGCTTGCCTTCTCGCCGGATACCGAAGTCGAGATCTTTCGTCATCTTCCCGATCATCTACGCCATCTGCCGTCGCGACTCTCGGTGCCGCTGGCGCTTCTGGCCGGTCGCGAGTCGGATTTGTTAACCAGGCGTCGTCTTCGCCGATTCAGGCGCCACGACGTGCCGCTCGAACTGGTGCCCGGTGGTCACATGTTTCCCATGGAGCATCCAGAAGCCTGTCGTCGGGCGCTATGCATGACCCTCGATCGCCTGCTGGAGCCGTCCCCATGACCCCGACTGAATTGCACCTGGACGAGGGCCGCCTGGCCGCTCTGGCCTGGGGTGAGCCCGATGCACCCACCTGGCTTGCGCTGCACGGCTGGCTCGATAACGCGGCAAGTTTTTCTCGGCTGGCCCCCCTTTTGGCCGAGCGACTCGGCATTCGCGTTGTGGCGCTGGATTTCTCAGGTCATGGCCACTCGCGGCGCCATCCACCAGGGGGCGACTATGCTATTTGGGACTATTGCCACGACGTGTTGGATGCCATGTCGACGCTCGAGCTTGAGGCTGCACCTTTGCTGGCGCATTCGATGGGGGCGGGTGTGGCCTGTCTCCTTGCCGCGGCGCTACCCGAGCGGGTTGAGCAGCTGATGCTGATCGATGGCCTTGGCACGCTCACGACGGAAGGCAAGGATACCGCTCAACAATTGCGTCGTGGTCTGCTTGGGCATCGCCGCCGCCGTTCGTTGTCGCCGCGCTATACTGATACAGAGAGTGCTGTTGCAGCACGCGTCGCAGGGGGAGTGACACCCATTGATGCTGATACGGCGTGGCCACTGGTCGAGCGCAACCTGGAGCCTTTGGACGATGGTCATTTTCGGCTGCGCACTGATGGCCGGCTGCTGCGTCCCTCGCTGGTGCGTTTTTGTCCCGAACAGGTGATAGGCCTGCTTGGTGCGATTAAAGCACCTTCGCTGCTGATAGAAGGTGAGAGCGGTATCCTTGGCGAGCGGGAGAGCGCGAAGCAGGCAAGGGCCGCGATGGCAGGGCTCGAGCGACGGGTGTTGTCAGGAGGGCATCATTTGCATCTCGAACGCGAGGTGCTGGCTGAGGTAGCCGTGAACATCGCACAATGGTGGCAAACGGCCTCCTTGGGTGTGGTCGAAGAGTGAAGCGGGCCGGACGACTATCTGGCGCGGAGGGGAAATCATGAACAGCAAGGCGAAAGAGGGGAAACGGGTCGCTCTGGTGCTTGGCAGTGGTGGCGCGCGCGGCTACGCACACATCGGTGTGATCGAGGAGCTCGAGGCACGGGGCTATGAAATCGTGGCTATCTCAGGGTGCTCGATGGGGGCGCTGGTGGGTGGTATCTATGCGGCAGGCCAGTTGCCAGCCTACCGTGACTGGGTGTGCCAACTGGATTATTTTGATGTGCTCAAGTTGGTGGATGTCACCTGGAGCCCGATGGGTGCCATGCGCGCCAACAAGGTAATGGGCAAGCTGGCCAGCCTGATCGGCGAGACCCGCCTCGAGGATTTGGCGATACCGGTGACCACCGTGGCAACCGATCTGGTACGACAGCGTGAGGTCTGGTTCCAGAGCGGCTCCTTGTTGCAGGCCATTCGGGCATCCATTGCCGTACCTGGCATTATCACGCCGGTCCATGTCGGCGACCAGGTACTGGTCGATGGCGGTCTCATGAACCCCTTGCCGATCATTCCCACTGTCTCGGCGCAAGCCGATCTGGTGGTAGCCGTCAATGCCACGGCTCACAGCCCACGGCCGATCAGTCTGGAAGAGCTTTTACCGGAAGAAGAGGTGGCTGAAGAGCTGGCTCGCGAGGAAGCTCTCGAGGCCGAGGGGCGCGGTTTTTCCGGCTGGGTGGCCGGGGTTCGCGGCCGCGCGCAGCGTCTGTTCAACAGTGGCAGTAGCGGCGGGTCTGATGAGGGCGAAGAGACGCCGAGCGCTCAGGGGGAAAGCCAGCGTGCCTGGGGCAAGCTCGACATGATGTTGGCCTCTTTTGATATCACCCAGGCGGCCCTTGCCAAGTACAAGCTGGCGGGTTACCCGCCGGACGTGCTGATCGAGATACCCAAGACGGTCTGCGGGGCGTATGAGTTTCATCGCGCAGAAGCGCTGATCAAGCTGGGCCATCATTTGGCCTCCCAGGCGATCGAGCGGCTCGAAGGGTCTGCGGCCGGCCGGATCGGGACCAGCCGGGCAACGCTTATCCAGGCTCCCACGGTCGAGCCCTCGTCTGAGCAGACGACGCCCGCGGCCAGAGAGCCTGCTGCACCCTAGATCCTTGCTTGCGTCTGACCAGTGGCTCTTGACTAGAGGTTCTCGCCTCGGCGCCGCAGTAATATATAGACCGCACCGCTGCCGCCATCCATTTCGCGAGCCGAGCAGAACGCCAGCACGCTTGGCCACTCGCGAAGCCAGGCGTTGACATGACTTTTGATGACCGGGTAGGCATCCGGCCCCGTGGCGCTGCGTGACTTGCCGTGAACTACCAGTACGCAGCGGGCGCGTCGTTCGCGGGCCTCGCGAATGAAGCTCTCAAGCTCTGAACGCGCTTCATCGATGGTATACCCGTGCAGGTCGAGGCCGGCCTCCCAGGCGATGCTGCCGCGCTTCAATTGGCTGCGGGTGCGTTGGGGCAGGTCGGGGACGGTAAACTCGAGCCACTCGGAGGGGCGTACCGGCTCGACCCGTCCATCGCTGGTGCGGCTGCTCAACTGATAGCTATCGTTTTCGAGGGCGGCGGCACGGCGTTCGGCCAGCGCCTCCTGGCGCCGCTCCTTGGGTTTGCCCGGGTCGGCCCGATTAGAGCGCATGGGCTTGACCCCTGCCTCGGCCAGGGCCTGGCGAAACAGCGAAACCTCGTCCTCGTCCGGGTGTCCGCGGCGCTGGCTCATGTTGCTCCCCGTGGATTACGTTGCATGGGTAAATGACGGGCCAGTATAGCGGCTTGGCCGTGACTGTGAACCGTGCGATGGGCCGGGTACAATCTGAAGTCTGACACTCAATTCGATAAATCACAGGATGACGCGTGGCCGCTTCCCGACCCGATGCCGATTCGACCCTCGTTCTCGATGATCGCGAGATCGCCGAGCACCTACATACGCTGCGCGATTGCCTGCGTTGGACGACCAGTGAATTTTACGCGCATGGCCTGTTTTTCGGTCACGGCACTGCCTCTCCCTGGGACGAAGCGGTTGCGTTGACGCTGGGGGCCTTGCATCTGCCCTGGGATATTGATCCTTCCGTGCTAGAGGCGCGACTCCTGCCCATGGAACGGACACGGATCGTCGGGCTGGTTCGCGCGCGCATCGAAACGCGTCGGCCCTTGCCTTACTTGCTCGGAGAGGCCTTTTTCGCAGGAGTCGCGTTTAACGTCGATGAGCGTGTACTGATTCCCCGCTCACCGATTGCCGAGTTGATCGAGGATGGGTTCGCCGCCTGGTTCCCCGCCGAGCCGCCGGCTCGTGTGCTGGATCTGTGCTGTGGTTCTGGCTGCATCGGCATCGCCACCGCGCTGCATTTGCCTACCGCCGAGGTCGACCTGGCCGATATCAGCACCGATGCCCTGGAGGTTGCCAAGAGCAACATCACGCGTCATGACGTCGGGGCGCGGGTGCGGGCCGTGGCCTCTGATGTCTTCGATGGCCTTGGCGGTCAGCGCTATGACCTGATTGTCTCCAACCCCCCTTACGTGGATGTCCGCGACCTCGCCACCATGCCAGCGGAATTCGGTCACGAGCCGGCTCTGGCGCTGGGGGCGGGAGATGACGGCCTGGATATCGTGCGGCGCATACTGCGTGAGGCGCGGAGCCTGCTGACCGATGACGGCGTACTGATCGTTGAAGTCGGCAACTCCGATCATCACCTGGAAGCGGCCTTCCCCGAGGTTCCCTTCATGTGGCTCGAGTTCGAACGTGGCGGGCAGGGCGTCTTCGTGCTGACCGCCGATGAACTCGATGCCTACGCCGCATCCTTCGCCTGAACCGCTGATACCTGAGCCTTGAGGAACGTCAATGTCCGGTAATACCTTCGGTAAGCTGTTTACTGTTACCACTTTCGGCGAGAGCCACGGCCCGGCACTGGGCGCCATCGTCGATGGCTGCCCGCCGGGGATTCCGCTCAGCGAGGCCGACCTGCAGCGCGACCTCGATCGCCGTCGTCCCGGTACCTCGCGCCACACCACCCAGCGTCGCGAGGCCGATCAGGTACGCATTCTTTCCGGTGTCTTCGAAGGCGTCACCACCGGCACCTCGATCGGCTTGATGATCGAGAATACCGATCAGCGCTCCAATGACTACTCGAAGATCAAGGATCAGTTCCGCCCGGCCCATGCGGACTACACCTACCATCACAAGTACGGTCAGCGGGACTATCGGGGCGGCGGGCGTTCCAGTGCCCGGGAGACCGCCATGCGCGTGGCGGCCGGCGCCATCGCCAAGGCCTACCTGGCGGCTCAGGGCATTCGCGTGCGCGGTTACATGAGCCAGCTCGGTCCGATGGCCATGGAGTTCAAGAGCTGGACTTCGGTCGAGGAAAACGCCTTCTTCTGTCCAGACCCTGATCGTGTGCCGGAACTCGAGGACTATATGGATCAGTTGCGTCGTGATCAGGATTCGGTGGGCGCCAAGATTACCGTGGTGGCCGATGGCGTCCCGGTGGGTTTGGGCGAGCCGGTCTTCGACCGCCTGGATGCCGAGCTTGCCCATGGCCTGATGAGCATCAATGCGGTCAAGGGGGTGGAGATCGGTGACGGCTTTGCCGCTGTTGCCCAGCGGGGCAGCGAGCATCGTGACGAGATGACGCCAGAGGGTTTTCTGTCCAATCACGCGGGCGGGGTGATTGGCGGGATTTCCTCGGGCCAGCCGCTGATCGCTCATCTGGCGCTCAAACCGACCTCCAGCATTACCCTGCCGGGCCGTTCCATCGATGTGCACGGCGAGCCGGTAGAGGTGGTCACCAAGGGGCGGCACGACCCCTGTGTGGGCATCCGCGCCACGCCGATCGCCGAGGCCATGATGGCGCTTACCCTGATTGACCATCTGCTGCGTAACCGGGCGCAAAATCTCGACGTCAGTGTTGATACACCACGCCTGCGTTGAGTTCACGGGGGGCCGCATGGCGGCCCCCTGGCTGCTAGACTGAAACCCAATCCATCAGTTTGGCGATGCCCATGAAGATTAACCTCGAGTTTGACCTCACACCCGCTGAATTTCGTCAGTCGCTTGGCTTGCCTGATGTCGAGGCATTTCACAATGAGCTGATGTCACGTATCCAGCAGCAAATGGATGCCGGAGCGGAAGGCTATGACCCCATGAGTCTTCTGCAGCCCTTCCTCAAGAGTCCCTTCATGCCGCCGGCTTTCCAGGACTCCCTCAAGGGCAACTTCCAGGACAACCTCAACCAGGGAATGAGCAGTTTCGGCAATTATCAGCAGATGATGCTTGATATGCTTCGAAAGGCCCAGGCCGCTTCCAGCCAGCCCAAGGAAGAGGAAGAGAGCTCGACGGCTGACAAGAGCAAGTCAGCCGATGAACCAGCCAGTGCCAGTTCTCGGTCTCACCGGAAGTAACGCTGACTGTTGCATGATCATGAGTCCGGTACTACGCTTTGTGCAGTGCAGCAATCAGGGCTCGCGCCCACATCGATGACCCATGGAGGTTAGCGCCATGAAGGACAAGACGTTTACCGAGTTTACGGAACAGGCTGAAAGTTTCTTCGCGCCGATGCGCAAGCTAAATGGCTTGATGCTCGACAACATGGAAAAGCTGACACAGTTCCAGCTTGAGTCCATGAAGCGTTACAGCCAGTTGGGCACCGAGCGGCTTCGTGATGCCAGCGAGGCCAAGGACCCCGAGGCGATGCGAGACTTCGGCACGCGTCAGACGGAAATGATGAACGAGCTCTCTACCCAGCTACTCAAGGACGCCGAGGCGATGACCGAGCTCAGCCTTGAGTTCAAACGCGAAATGGAAAAGGTGCTCACGGAAGTTTCGGATACTGCGACCAAGCAGGCGTCCTCGGCGACACAGTCCGCCACCGAGCAGATGACGACCGCCACTGAGCAGGCGTTAGCGTCTACGCAGCAATTCGCCGAGCAGGCCAGCCAGCAGGCCACGCAGGCGACCAAGCAAGCGGCAGAAGCCACGCAGCAAGCGGCGCAATCCAGCCAGCAGGCGACGGCTAAGCCGTCTTCTAGCGCAACGAGCCGTCGTAGTACCTCAAGCGCTAAAAGCTCAGCATCCAGCAAATCTGGTGGTGCCGGCAGTACGGGTGGTAACAAGAGTTCCTGATGCCGGATTGCATCGCCTGGTAGGACATGTCACCCATGGCCGAAAGATGAGCGCATCTTTCGGCCATGGGCGCGTCTATATAGGCCGTGACAGATATGGCGAGTGTGGTATACAGGCTAAGAGGGGAAGGGCGTCGTGAGACCCCTTTGATCGAGCATGATCGGAACGCAGCGACCTTAGCCATCATTGCCATGTGCGTTTCCCCGGGTATCCGAGCATTACGCTTGTCATGACAATACGGTATCAGGATGGCAAGGCTTGTATTGTCAGGCCTGGTTTGTCAGGCCGAAGATCAACAGATCCTTTGACCACCAGAAAGTGGGACAAGGGATAGTGTCATCAGTGCGGTGGCAGCAGGATTGGATCAGTAGTTTCTAGATTACGCAGGGCTTCGATCACAGGAGTGGGCAATGCAGTCAGGTTTTCATGCGCCATCGGCGTCCGAGCTTCAGGAATGGAACAAGCAGCTGGAAGTGATGGGTCAGGAATATCAGGTGCTGATGCAGGATATGCTGGCGCGGATGTTGCCCGGGGAAGCCGGCAAGACGATCTATGAAGATATGCGCGAGAGTTTCCGTGCCGGTGCTGAAGCGTTGGTCAGCGATCCTGAGACACTCATGAATGCTCAGCTTCGGCTTGCCCAGGATCAGATGCAGCTCTTCCAGCAGAGCCTGCGAGACTTGAGTGGTGAAGAGACAGAGCTTTTGATCGAGCCTGCCCGTGACGACCGCCGTTTCAAGGACGAGGCTTGGCGCAAGGAACCTTTCTATCGCGCTCTTTTGGAGCAATATCTCTTGTTCTCGCGGCTTGTCGAGGAAATGGTCGGCAATCTCGATAACTTGCCTCCCGCTCAGAAGCGCAATCTCGAGTTCTATGCGCGTCAGTATGTGAGCGCCATTTCACCCTCGAACTTCGCCTCTACCAATCCGGAGGTGATGCGCCTGACCATGGAGACCAAGGGACAGAACCTCATCGAAGGGCTTGCCCAACTTCGCGAGGATCTGTCCAACTCGGCGGAGGGCATCAACGTCAAGATGACCGATCGCAGCGCCTTCACGGTCGGCGAGAACGTGGCGGTAACGCCGGGCTCGGTGGTTTACGAAAATGAGCTCATGCAGCTGATCCAATACGCGCCGACCACCGAGAAGACGTTCAAGACGCCGCTTCTGATCGTGCCGCCCTGGATCAACAAGTACTACATTCTTGACCTGCGCCAGGACAATTCACTGGTGAGGTGGCTGGTCGATCAGGGCCACACCGTCTTCCTGATTTCCTGGCGCAACCCGGGTCCTGAGCAGCGTGATCTGACCTGGGCCGATTACATGCAGCTTGGCCCGATCGATGCCATGAGTGCCATCGAGCAGGCATGCGGCGAGAAATCGGTGAATCTTCTGAGCTACTGCGTCGGGGGCACCTTGGCTGCCTCGACGGTGGCCTATTTGACCAGCACTCGCCGCGGTCGCAAGGTTCGTTCGGTGACCTATATGGCCACCTTGCAAGATTTCAGCGACCCCGGTGAGATTGGTGTCTTCCTCAACGAGCCGGTGCTTAAGGGGCTCGAGCGTCAGATGGAGGAAGACGGCTATCTCGATGGTCGGGTGATCGCCTTCTCGTTCAACCTGTTACGTGAAAAAGACTTGTTCTGGTCGTTCTATATCAACAATTACCTGAAAGGCGAACAGCCGGCGCCTTTCGATCTGCTGTACTGGAACACCGATGGCACCAACCTGACGGCCGCTACCCATGGATGGTACCTGCGCAACATGTACCTGGAGAACCGTCTGATCGAGCCCGGTGGCATTGAGCTGGACGGCGTCAAGATCGACCTGCGCAAGATTTCCACGCCAAGCTATTTCGTTTCCACCCGCGAAGACCATATCGCCAAGTGGAACAGCACCTATGGCGGTACTCAACTGCCCAAGGGACCGGTGACCTTTGTGCTCGGTGGTTCCGGCCACATCGCCGGGATCGTCAATCCGCCGCACAAGAACAAGTACGGTTTCTGGACCAATGACGAGTTGCCCGCCGAGCCGGAGGCTTGGCTTGAAGGCGCGACCTTCAATGAAGGTTCCTGGTGGCCGCACTGGCAGGCCTGGATGACCGACAACGGCTATGCGGATGCCGACAAGATGGTCCCGGCGCGTCAGCCCGGCGAGGGTGATCTTGCGATCCTGGAGCCTGCTCCAGGGCGCTATGTGCGCCAGACTATCCCGGAGGTGCTCGGGCAGGTGGCGTCGAAGGAAGCATCCTGAGTCTTTCGCCAATCCCTGATGCAATGAGGCCCGCCAATGGCGGGCCTCATTGTTTTCTAGCCCTAGGTTGTAGCAGAAGCCGATGGTTGATCAGGATGGATCGGTGTCAGCGCGTCAGCGGTAACTGCCTTGATCCGGGATAACATCATCACTGGCGCATTAGCTCGTGAGTCGGCGTCCTGATAAGCGAAGTCCCGGCAGCACCAGGAGGGTGGCGGCGAGCCATGCAGGCCAGCTCCCCGTTTGCGTGAAGAGCGTGCTGCCTTGCATGGCATGCACCTGGCCGGTCAGGGCGGTGGCGGTGAACTGGGGGGCTTGTGCGGTGATGCGCCCCTGGTCGTCGATGATAGCGGTGATGCCATTGCTGGTGGCACGCATCACATAGCGGCCGTTCTCCAGAGCCCTGAGCCTTGCCATTTGCAGATGCTGCTTGGGACCCAGGGAATCCCCGAACCAGGTGTCGTTGGACACCGTCAGCAATATTCCGGCGTCCCGAGCGCGTTCGGCCACCAGATCGGCATAGACGATTTCATAGCAGATAGCACTGCCGATGGTGAGGCCAGCGGCCTTGATTGGCGCCTGCGTTCCTTGAGCCGGCGTCATCGCCGGGGCAGGCAGGTCGAAGAAGGCAATCAGGCCGCTCAACAGACTCTCGAGGGGCAGATACTCGCCAAAGGGCACCAGATGAGCCTTGCGGTATTGGCCGCTGGCATTGCCAAGGCCGATGATGCTGTTGAAATAGCCATCCTCATCACGCTGCAGGATGCCAGTGAGCAAGGCGGTATCAGGGGCGAGATTGGTCTGAATGCGCTCGAGTAGCGGCCGGGCCTGGTCCTCGAACATCGGCAGGGCGGCCTCGGGCCAGACGATCAGGTCGGCATCGTCCTCGAGGTTGCCTGTCAGGGTGCTGTAGGTGTTCCAGGCGTCTCGCTGTCCCTGAGGGCTCCACTTGCTTAGTTGGGGCAGGTTGCCCTGCAGCAGTGCCACCTGGGTCTGGGTCTCGTCGGGGCGAGTCCACTGGTCTGGAAGCGCCTGAGGTACCAGCCACATACCGGCGATGATGGCCGCCGGCAGCCAACGCTTACGCAGGGCCTCGACGCCGAGGGTGCCGGTCAGGGCCGTGATCAGCGACAGCAGATAGACGCCGCCCACCGGTGCCCAGGCAGCCAGTGGGGAATCGACCTGTGAGGTGCCGATCAGCAGCCAGGGAAAGCCGGTAAACAGATAGGTGCGCAGTACCTCGCCAAGCACCCAGGCGCCGGCAAAACTGAGGGCGGCAAGCCTTTGGCCGGTCAGGCGCCGGTACAGCCATAGGGTGACGGCAGGGAAGAGCGCCATGGACGCCACGAAGAGTGCGGTAAGCACCAGTGCCAGCGGCATGCTGGTGTAGCCGTAATCATGGATCGAGACATACACCCATGAGGCGCCACTACCAAAGAGGCCAAGGCCATAGCACCAGCCCTTGAGAGCCGCCTGGCGAGGGCTCAGGGTCTGTATGCCGAGATACATCAGGCCGATGGCGACCGGGCCTAGCCACCATAGGGTGAAAGGGGCGGCGGACAGGGTCGTGAGTCCGCCAGCAATCAGCGCGACCAGGCAGCCGATCACCAGGCTCAGGCGTCGTTCTTTCATCATCGGTCTCTTGTGGCGTCCATGCGTCGCACCTGAGGATCGTCTAGTCGATCGCCATCAGGCGCGGCTCTCCTCGGGATGCGGGGTGTCAGCCTGTTCGGCCTGTAATAGGCGAATACGCCGGTTATCGGCGTTGAGTACCGTGAAACGCCAGCCGCCGAGTTCGGCAAATTCACCACGGCGGGGAAGGTGGCCGAAGCTCTGCATCACCAAGCCGCCGAGGGTGTCGAATTCTTCGTCGGAGAAGTCGGTATCGAAGCGCTCGTTGAAGTCTTCGATCGGTGTCAGGGCGCGAATCGCATAGCTGCTATCCCCCAGCTCGCGGATATCCTCTTCCTCGTCGGTATCGTGTTCGTCTTCTATATCGCCGACGATCTGTTCAAGGATGTCTTCGATGGTCACGATGCCGGCCGTACCGCCATATTCGTCGACCACCACCGCCATGTGATTGTGCGTCTCGCGGAATTCCTTGAGCAGGCTGTTCAGGCGCTTGGACTCGGGCACGAACATGGCCGGACGCAGAATGCTGGTGAGATCGAAGCTGTCACGATTTTCCTGGCTCTTGCTGATCAGCGGCAGCAAATCCTTTGCCAGCAAGATCCCTTTGACCTCATCCAGGTTTTCGCCGATGACCGGGTAGCGCGAGTGTCCGGTCTCGAGAATGACCGACAGATAATCCTCCGGCGGCTGATCGGCGGTAATCGCCGTGACCTGCGAGCGTGGGATGAGGACTTCCCGAACCTGCTTGTCGCTGATCTGAAGGGCGCCCTCGATGATGGTCAGTGCATCCTGATCAAGGCGCATCCGTGGACCAGCCTCGCGCAGGAATTCCCTCAGCTCGTCACGCGAACTGGGCTCTTCGGAGTCAGAACTGAAGGCGCTGAACAGTTTTTCGAACCAGGACTTGTTGCCCTGACTACTCGATCGATCTTCGCTCATGCGTGGGGTCTCTTTTCCTCGGAACCAAGGTCGAGATGATGGTCGGCCGCATAGGGGTCCTGGATGTCGAAGCCCGAAAGGATCACCCGTTCAAGAGCCTCCATCTGCTCGGCTTCGTCATCCTCGATGTGATCATGGCCTAGCAGATGCAAGGTGCCATGTATCACCATATGAGCGTAGTGAGCCGCCAGTGACTTGTCCTGCTCGAGAGCCTCGCGGACCACCACGGCATGACAGATGACCAGGTCGCCGAGCAGCGGCAGTGATACACCTGGTGGCGACTCGAAGGGAAAGGACAGGACATTGGTCGGACGGTCACGGTCGCGATAGTCCCGATTGAGCGTCTGGCTCTCATCGGACTCGACAAAACGCACCGTCAGTTCCTGGTGCGTTTCATCTGCATGCTGAAGCACCGCACCGATCCAGCGTTCCAGTTCGTCCTGCGTGGGCAGCGCCGTGAGAGCGTCGCTGTCCTCAAGGGCGACCTGGCGATCGACAGTGACTGGCGGAGGTTCACTTATCATGATGACTCTCCCGTGTTGCCAGGGGCCTGATTCAGGCGTGCCTGGCGCTCCTCGGCCTGGGCTTCGCGACGTGCCTCACGCTGTTCACGACGGTCTCGCTCGGCGGCTTCCTGCTCGGCCTCGAAGTGATCGTAGGCTTCGATGATCCGCTGGACGAGCGGGTGGCGCACCACATCCTTGGCGGCGAAATGGGTGACGCCGATGCCCTGGGTGTCCTTGAGGACGTCGAGGACCTGAATCAGGCCCGAGCTCTGCCCCTTGGGCAGGTCGACCTGGGTCACGTCACCAGTGACCACGGCCGTCGAGCCGAAGCCGATGCGAGTCAGGAACATCTTCATCTGCTCGCGAGTGGTGTTCTGACTCTCATCGAGAATGATATAGGCGTTGTTCAGGGTGCGGCCGCGCATGTAGGCAAGTGGCGCGATCTCAATGACCTGGCGCTCAATCAACTTGTTGACCTGCTCGAAACCGATCATCTCGTAGAGGGCGTCATACAGCGGACGTAGATAGGGATCGATCTTCTGAGCCAGATCGCCGGGCAGGAAGCCCAGTTTCTCACCGGCTTCAACGGCGGGACGCACCAGCAGGATACGGCGGACTTCCTGGCGGTTGAGGGCCTCTACCGCGGCGGCCACGGCCAGATAGGTCTTGCCCGTACCCGCCGGGCCGATACCGAAATTGATATCGTGAGCCCGGATGCTGGCGACGTAGCTCTGCTGGTTCTGCCCGCGCGGCTTGATCAGCGCCTTGGGCGTGCGCATCAGCAGGTCGCCATCGCCGATGGCGTCCTCGTCTTCCTCAATGGCCTCGAGGCCGGATTCCTGCAGGAAAAGATGCACCATGTCAGGCGTGAGGTCGCTTGCTTCAGTTTCGCGGTACAGGCGCTCAAGGACATTGGCCGCTGCCTTGGTCCGGGCGCCGGGGCCTGCCAGCTGAAAGGTGTTGCCGCGGTTGCGCAGGGTCACGCCCAGGCGCTCTTCGATCAGCTTTAAGTGTTCATCACGCTGACCGCTTAAGTTGGCCAGGCGCCTCGGATCATTGGGCTCGAGGGTCAGGGTGATGATGCGATTGGCCTGAGAAGTAGTCTGGGTCAAGTCGTGAGGGTCCCATGCGTTGAAGAAGGATGTCGGCAGCTTACTGCCCGGGGTGTGCCGGGGGCAATGCCTGCGGCGACGCACGGCCAGGACCATGCGTCGCCTGAGGAAAAGACCGAGCTTAGTAGCAGGCGGAAGAAGCCAGCTCGCCGCGCAGTGAGTTGGGTAGCGCCTCGGTGATTTCCACATCGACAAAGTGACCGATCAGCTCGGCCGGATTCGGGGCGCGGAAGTTGACCACCCGATTATTCTCCGTGCGGCCGGATAGCTGGCCGGGGTCCCTGGGAGAGAAACCGGTGATCAGGATGCGCTCGATGTTGCCGACCATGCGTCGACTGATTTGCATCACATTCTGATTGAGGCGCTCCTGCAGGATAGCCAGACGCTCTTTCTTGACCGACTCCGGCGTTTCGTCATCGAGTTCGGTGGCGGGTGTGCCCGGCCGCGCCGAATAGACGAAGCTGAAGGAGTGGTCGAAGCCGATGCGGTGGATCAGATCCATGGTCGCCTCGAAGTCGGCTTCGGTCTCGCCGGGGAAACCGATGATGAAGTCCGATGAAAAACTGATTTCTGGACGCAGCGCACGGATGCGTTCAAGTTTGTCGACGTACTCCTCGACCGTATGACCACGCTTCATGGCGGCCAGGATGCGATCCGAGCCGGCCTGTACGGGCAGGTGCAGGTGGCTGACCAGTTCCGGAATTTCGCCATAGGCTTCGATCAACGAATCCGAGAACTCCACCGGGTGTGAGGTGGTGAAGCGAACGCGATCGATGCCTTCGACAGCAGCCACGCAGGCGATAAGCTCGGCCAGGTCGATCTCGTCGCCGAGCTGATTTTCACCCCGATAGGCATTGACGTTCTGACCCAAGAGGTTGATTTCCCGCACGCCCTGATCGGCGAGATGAATGACTTCTTCCATCACCGATTCGAAGGGGCGGGAGATCTCCTCGCCGCGGGTATAGGGCACCACGCAGAAGGTGCAGTACTTGGAGCAGCCTTCCATGATCGATACGAACGCGGTGGCACCATCGGAGCTCGGCTTGGGCAGGTGGTCGAACTTCTCGATTTCCGGGAAGGTCACGTCTACCACGGAAATGGGGTCCGCGCTCTTGTTGCGTGTGTCGAGCATGGTGGGTAAGCGATGCAGCGTCTGGGGGCCAAAGACCATATCGACGTAAGGCGCACGCTTGCGCAGGGCTTCGCCTTCCTGGCTGGCCACGCAACCACCAACGCCGATTACTAGGTCCGGGTTCTTTTCCTTGAGCTTTTTCCAGCGACCCAACTGGTGGAACACCTTCTCCTGCGCCTTCTCGCGGATCGAGCAGGTATTGAGCAGAAGAACGTCGGCATCGCGCTCGTCGTCGGTCATTTCAAGCTGGTGAGATTCGCCGAGCAGATCCGCCATGCGGTCGGAATCATACTCGTTCATCTGGCAGCCATGGGTCTTGATGAAGAGTTTCTTCGTCATAACAATAGGCCGAGACCGCAGGGGCCTCGGCGTGTCCGTCACCGAAATGGGGAATGAAGATGGGCATGGCCCAGATAGGGCGACCCGATCAGGAATATGGAGATATTATACGTATCCAGTGGCGGCGCGGCCAGCGTCCAAAGGCTGTGCTATTCTGGCCGCCGTCGGGGAAATCGTCTGCCATCCTTGGATGACAGCAAGGTTAAAATTTAAACAATCCGTGGCAGTTCCAGGCCTTGCGCCGACTGCCACGCGATAGCTGACGGTTTTCCCAAGACTTATCCACAGAAAGTGTGGATGGGGAAAGGTCTTATCGCAGTGCCATCGTCACAGGACGTGCGGTGGCCTGAGCTAATCCGCGTGGGCAGGCGTCAACGAGCCTCCATCGCCCTGATAGACGGCAGATTTATGCGAACATTCAACTCTTTGATGCTGGGGATATCCTTGGCGACGCTGACACTTGGGGCCGTGGCCCAGGAGTCCACCGACCCTGATTACTGGGTATCGGATGATCTCACCACTTTTGTACGCAGTGGGCCAACCGACGGCTATCGTATCGTTGGGACACTGACAGCTGGTGACCCCGTCGAACTGCTCGAAACCAATGGGGATTATTCGCTGGTTCAGGGACCGGGTGGCGATCAGGTGTGGATTCTCTCGTCCAATCTGCAGGACGAGAAAAGCGCCACCGCACAGTTGCCGGCGCTCCAGGAGCGCGTCGAGACCTTGAGCGACGAGCTTGAGGGAATCAACGAGCAGTGGGAGGGACGGCTGGCGGCCACGACCGCTGCCCTTGAACAGCGCGAGGCGCGGATCGAGGATCTCGAGAGCCGTAATCAAGCGCTGCAGCAGCAGTTCAGCGATGCCCAGGAGAAAGTACGCGGACTGCAGGCTCGGCTGGATACTCAGGAAGAAGACCTGCTGTTGCGCTATTTCATGTACGGCGGTGGCGTGGCCGGTGGCGGCTTGCTGGTGGGCCTGATCGTTCCTCACCTGCCGAGACGTCGCAAGAAAAGCGATCGCTGGTTCTAAAATGATCCGCCCGGATGCCCTGGCGCGCTTGGACGTAAGATGTGGTGAGCCTGGCCGCGATGTACAGACAGTGTGCGTGAGCCGCCTCCATCGGGCCGGGTGTTGGCTGATGGGGAGTGATGGAAAGGGGCCGGTGCAACAGGAGTATGCATGAGCAATGAATGGATATCGCGCTGGCGCGAGGGCCGGATCGGGTTTCACCGCGAGGCCGAGCATCCGGCACTAGTGCGACATTGGCCGGATCTGTGCGTCGAAGCAGAGGCCACGGTGCTGGTGCCGCTATGTGGCAAGAGTCTGGATATGCGATGGCTGGCGGCCCGCAGTCACCCGGTGCTGGGGATAGAGCTGGCTTCGCAGGCCATTGAGCAATTCGTTGCCGAGGGTGGAGAGTCCTCTCGTTATCACCAGGGTGACTTCGAGGTATGGCGGCAGGGCAACATCGAGTTGTGGTGTGGTGATTTCTTTCATTTCCATACCCAGCAGGCCGCCGACCTGGGTGCCTTCTACGACCGTGCGGCTCTGATCGCGCTGCCGGAGGCGACCCGCCAGCGTTATGCCTTCCATCTGGCTCAGCTATTGCCACCTGGCGCTCGGGGGATCTTGATCAGCTTGACGCGAGCCCCCGGTGATCATGCGGGTCCGCCCTTCAGTGTGCCTGCCGATGAAGTACACGAGCTGTTCGGTGCCAATTTCGAAGTGAGCCATCTTGAGGATGGTGAGCCTGAAGCCAATGGCTGGCAGGAGAGTGTCTGGTCACTTAAGCGCCGCGGACCTCGCGCAAGCCCGGAATAAGCCTAGTGCTAATAAAGGTAGTCATTAGCGGTAGTCATTAATATTAGCCATTAACGAAGAGCTTGGTGTGCCATGCATCGCCAACGCTTAACAGAACGCCGGGCCACTCAATAGGCCTGGCGTTCTTTATTTCAAGTGACGGATCTATGCAGCATGACGGACAGGACGTGGTGTCTCAGCGGGCCAGCAACTGGCCAAGGGCCGGGTCACTGAATGACCGATCGAGGCCGTCGCTCAGCAGTTCGTTGATCATCTGGGTATTTTCTTCAAGGCTTGGACGCAGCGCATAGGACTGGTTGCGCCGCGAGGTATAGCGGCCAACATAGCTTTCGCCGCCATTGTGGGCCTCGGCCTCGAACACCGCCTCGAGCTCCGCTTCGCCGAGCAGTGGTTGACGCTGGCCCCGCGCATAGTCAAGGCGCTTGAGTGTCAGTGTCAGGCTCGGGCGCTGGGCGTTTGCTTCATCGGTCGGCGTGAACCCCATCTGACGCAGGGCATAAGCCGCCTGCGCCTGGAGCTCGGGAAGTACATCGCCGCTCTCGAGGGTGATGGTGTCCGTGCTCATGGTGGCGCCACTGCGACTCCCCAGGAGGGCACTTTCACGACCATCGACCACGGTCAGTGTCACTGCCTGGCCACTGCCGCTCTCGGGCAGGTTACCGCTGACCTTAGGGGTGGCCTGAACATAATGCGGGCTACTGGCGCAGCCGGTCATCGCCAGCAGGAGTAGGCCCAGCATCAGGCTGTGCAGCAAGAGAGCTAACCGGGGCGCTCGGGAAACGTGGTGGCGTGTCTCATCGCTCAATTGGGGTCTCATGATAAGGAGCCTTATGTTGGGGAGGGTGCGGTGTCTTGCCGCCGAGTATACCCACGTAGACACCACAAGCCGATGATCGGCCCCGGCAGCATCAGCCAGGCAAGCCAGGGGCCGGTGGTCTGCCAGAGTGGGATCAGGATCAGTAGCGACAACATGGAAATCGCAAAGCCGATGGCGTTCTGCATGGTCAGGGCGCTGCCGACGATACTGGCGGGACAGGCATGGGCCGAGAGCGCCGAGAACTGCGGTGAGTCGACTACTGCCAGCGCACTCCACAGCGCCAGGAACGCGATCAGGCCCGCCGCGGGCAGCCCGCTCAGCAGTGGATAGAGCGCACAGCACAGGCCTGAGCCCGCCAGAGCGAACTGTGCCACTCGCCGACTGCCCAAACGTGCACTGAAGGCGCCGCCGATCCAGCAGCAGGGCCCGCCGATAGCGATCAACGCGAAGGCCCCGAAGCCGAGCTCGGCGGTACTCAGTGATGGGA
Source organism: Halomonas salinarum (assembly GCF_012062845.1). Classification (GTDB taxonomy): domain Bacteria; phylum Pseudomonadota; class Gammaproteobacteria; order Pseudomonadales; family Halomonadaceae; genus Onishia; species Onishia salinarum. The sequence continues at coordinate 34,182 of NZ_WWNB01000021.1, read as the reverse complement.
AGCGGGCCGCGAGAAGCAGGGGAATCAAGGCCCAGAGGGTATAGAGCTCCCACATATGGCCGAAGTAAGCACCGGCAGCATGACGGAAGTGGCTGATCCGGAAGGCTGCAAGGCCTGCCAAACGTAAGCCTTGGCCGGGGGTGGCGCTGGTATGTCGCGGCGCCTCACCCAGCCGCCAGACCATGATGCCGCCCAGCACGGCCAGCAGCGAGGCGCTCCAGATGCCGCCTCTCCAGGACAGGCTTAACTCATCAAGGGCGGCCAGGGCGCGCAGCCCGTGGGGCAGGGCGGTACCCAGGACCAGCATGCCGACCAGCCAGGCCAGGCCGACGCCGCCACGCCCTGGTGTCCAGCCGACCATCAGCTTCATGCCTACCGGATAGATGCCCGCCAGACACATACCGGTGATGACCCTGAGCGTTACCGCGCCATGGAGCCCCCCGGCCAGCGGCAGCAGGGCATTGGAGAGGGCGCCGAGCAGGCAGCAGGCGGCGAACAGCCGGCTGGCATCGACGCGGTCGGCAAGCCCGCTGAGGCCGATGATCAGGGTGCCAAGCAGAAAACCGCCCTGAACGGCGCCGGTCAACCAGCCGAGATCGGCCGGTGTCAGTGTCCATAGCGCCATCAGGTCTGGCAGGACGGCGTTGGGAGTGAACCACAATGCGGTACCAAACAGCTCGGCGATGGCGAGAATCAGGGTGGGCATGAGCACCTGAGCGCAACGGAGAAATGAAACGGCCCGGCAAGGCCGGGCCGTGTATAGGGGCAATGCTGTGCGAAATATTAGAGCCCCATGGCAGAAGACGTCGAGCGCCGCGGGTCGGCGCCCCCGAAGTAGCCCCCATCGCGAATCAGGATCGACTGGGCCGCGCCCATGGCGTCCTGCTGGCTGATGACATGGCCCTTGGCTTCAAGCAGCGCGATCGTATCCGGGCTGATGCCATCCTCGATGCGAATCTCGTCGGGCAACCATTGGTGGTGGATGCGCGGCACGCTGACCGCCGTCTGGATGTTCATGTCGTGATCGATGACGTTCATCAGCACCTGGAGGGTGGTGGTGATGATCCGCGAGCCACCGGGGCTGCCAGTGATCAAGAAGTTCTTGCCATCCTTCTTGACGATCGTCGGCGTCATCGAGGAGAGCATGCGCTTACCGGGCTCGACCTTGTTGGCCTCGCCGCCGATCAGGCCATAGGCATTGGGCACGCCGGGCTTGGCCGAGAAGTCGTCCATCTCGTTATTGAGCAGGAAGCCGGCGCCATCGACGACGATTCCCGAGCCGTAGCTGAAATTGATGGTGTAGGTGTTGGACACCGCCAGGCCATTGCCGTCGGCAATCGAGAAGTGGGTCGTCTCGTTGGATTCATAGGGTAGCGGGTTACCCGGCGCCAGGCTGTCACTGGGCGTCGCCTTGTCCATGCTGATGCCTTTGCGCAACTCATCAGCGTAGGCCGGTGAGGTGATGCCCTCGAGGGGCACCTCGACGAAGTCGGTATCGCCCAGATACTCGGAGCGGTCCGCGTAGGCACGTTTCATGGCCTCTGCCATCACGTGAATGGTATCGGCTGAATTGAAGCCCATGGCGCCGATGTCGTAGTCCTCAAGGATATTGAGCATCTGCACGATATGGGCGCCACCGGAGGAGGGTGGGCTCATGGCGTAGATGTCGTGGCCGCGATAGGTGCCGTGGCTTGGTTCGCGAATGACCGGCTGATAGTTGGCCAGATCGTCCATGGTGATCAGGCCGTTATGGGCCTCCATTTCGGCGACGATCAGTCTGGCGGTCTCGCCTTCATAGAATTCCCGTGCCCCTTCAGTGGCGATGCGTTCTAGCGTGGCGGCCAGGTCAGGTTGGCGGAAGATCTCGCCGACTTGATAAGGACTGCCATCCGCCTTGAAGAATTTCGCTCTTGATGCGGCCCAGGGTTCGAAGGTCATACGCGCATCATGGATGCCGTCGACAAAGCGCTGAGGAAGCGGGAAGCCATTGTTGGCCAGTTCGATGGCGGGCGCCAATGCCTCGGCAAGGCTCATGGTGCCGTATTGTTCCAATGCCATGGCCAGGCCTGCAACGGTACCGGGAACCCCGGCTGCCAGATGAGTGAAGCGCGAGCGTTCGCTGACCGGGTCACCATCAGCGTCCTGAAACATGGTCTCGGTGGCCGCAGACGGCGCCATCTCACGATAATCAATGGCGATGACCTCGCCGCTCGATTCATCCGAGATCAGCATGAAGCCGCCGCCGCCAATATTGCCTGAGCGTGGCTGGGTGACGGCCAGGGCGAAGCCGGCGCTGACGGCAGCATCCACGGCATTACCGCCCGCTGCCAGTACGTCATGGGAAACCTGAGACGCCAGGAAGTGGCTGGTGGCCACCATCCCTTGAGTACCGACTTGCGGGTGGAACCGTGCGCCCTCGAGAATCGCTTCCTGCGCGAAGATGCTAGAGGTAAACGACAGGCTGCCGGCCAGCAGGCCAAGGACTAGCGAGCGTCGAAAATGTAGGGGCATGACCTTCTCCTGATTGATGGGCTATTTCACTATTGTTGCTTCGTGAAAGGGCTGCAAGGAAAAGCCATAGAAAGGGTTGGTCGGTCCTTCCATGAGTGGCACACCGGGATGCTGGCGCTTCGCGTTCTGCTAGAATGGCGCCCTGTTCCCCTGTCATCCCTTTTCCTAACAGGAGCCTGCCCTGCCCATGAGCGACGCAATGCCTGACTTCAAGATCGCACCCTCGATCCTTTCAGCCGACTTCGCCCGTCTCGGCGAAGAGGTCGACAATGTATTGGCCTCCGGCGCCGACATCGTGCATTTCGACGTCATGGACAATCACTACGTGCCCAACCTGACCATTGGCCCCATGGTCTGTGAGGCGCTGCGCAAGCATGGCGTTACCGCTCCGATTGACGCCCATCTGATGGTGCGGCCGGTCGACCAGTTGATCGGCGACTTCATCGATGCCGGTGCCAGCTATATCACCTTCCACCCGGAAGCGTCCGATCATATCGACCGGTCGCTGGCGATGATCCGCGATGGAGGATGCCAGGCAGGGCTGGTATTCAATCCGGCAACACCCTTGTCCTACCTCGATTACGTGATGGACAAGGTCGACATGATTCTATTGATGAGTGTCAATCCAGGATTTGGCGGGCAGTCGTTCATTCCGGGGACTCTCGACAAGCTGCGTGACGTGCGCCGGCGTATCGATGCCAGCGGCCGCCCGATTCGTCTGGAAATTGATGGGGGCGTGAAGATCGATAATATCGCCGAGATTGCCCGAGCCGGGGCCGACACCTTCGTCGCCGGTTCTGCCGTGTTCAAGGGACGCAACGACGAAGACCCAAACCGCTATGACAGTGTGATGCAGGCCTTCCGTGATGAGTTGGCGAAGGCCTGAGCAGCATGACGGCCTCTCCCTGCTGGCATCTCTATATGCTCAAGACGGCGGCCGGGCACCTTTATACCGGCATTACTACCGATGTGGTGAGGCGCTTCGCCGAACATAGTGAGGGTGTCCGTGGTGCCAAGGCGCTGCGTGGCAAGGGGCCATTGACGCTTCTTCACCACGAGGCCGTCGGCGAGCGCGGCGATGCGTTACGCCTCGAAGCGCAGGTCAAGCGCCTCTCGGCAGCGGGCAAGCGTGCCTGGCTCATGTCTCGTCAACAGGATGTGACTGGCCAGGGGCCGCAAAAACTGCCATAAGTCCGGCGGCATATCCATCAAGCCCCTTTGGTCGCGATCTTCCAAAAGGGGAGATGTGTCGTTAATGCAATTACTATCGATGACCGCTCAATGCAGCGGTGATCGTGCATCGTTCTCTCTTCAAGGAGTCGTCATGGAAATGGATGCCCTATTGGCCTACTTGCAAAATATCGGTACTGGTCTTGCGATCGATCTGGTGGCGGCCTTGGCCATTTTTGTCCTGGGGCGCTGGGCGGTGTCGCTGCTGCACCGGTTGAGTATCAAGGCCATGGAGCGGGCCAGAATCGAGCCGCTGTTGATCAAGTTCCTGGGTAATATCCTGCGGACGTTGCTGCTGATCGTGGTGGTGCTGGCGGCCATCAATCAGTTGGGTATTCAGACCACTTCGTTGATTGCGGTACTGGGTGCTGCTGGCCTGGCCGTTGGTCTGGCGCTACAGGGCTCGCTTGCCAACTTCGCTGCCGGGGTGCTGGTGATTATCTTCCGGCCGTACAAGATCGGTGATTACGTCGAGGCCGGAGGGGTTGCCGGGGTGATCGATGATGTACAGATCTTTACTACCGAGCTCAAGACCGGCGATAACCGCAAGATCATCGTGCCCAACGGTCAGATGATGAACGGTGCGATCACCAACTACTCTTCGCATGACACTCGCCGGGTCGACCTGGTGGCGAGCGTCGGTTACGACGCCAATATCGATACTGTGCGCCGGGTGCTGGAAGACGTGGTCGCGAACGATACCCGAGTGCTTGAAGCGCCGGCGCCCAATATCCGTATGAATGCGATGATGGATTCCAGTGTCAACTGGATCGTGCGGCCCTGGGTCAAGGCCAGCGATTACTGGGATGTGTACTGGGAAATGACGGAAGAGATCAAGCGGCGCTTCGATGCCGAAGGCATCAGCATTCCTTTCCCGCAGCGCGACGTACACGTCTTTCACCATGAAGAGCAGCAGAGCGGGCAGGGCCGCCTGTAAGACTCGCGACGATGGCTGTGTTAGCGCGATAACGACAAGGCCGCCGAGATCATCGGCGGCCTTGTCGTCTTGTTGCCGCTTGGCGGCCTGGCGCTTGTGACCTAGTGCAGCTTCATTTTTGGCTTCAGAAAGCGATTGATGCCGTCGACAACCACGGTCATGCCTGTCTTGACGGTGCCGTGGATGGCGAGCTGGTGCATGCGATAGAGCGAGGCATAGAAGACCTTGGCAAGGCGCCCCTCGATGAAGAGCGAGCGGGCAGAGGCGCCTCGCATCAGCGAGCCCACGGCGTCGAAGTGAGCAAGTGAGATCAACGATCCGCGATCACGGTAGGTGAAATTCTTGAGTGGCTTGCCCTCAAGGGTGGCCAATAGATTGCGATAGAGGGTGCCGGCCTGCTGATGGGCGGCCTGAGCCCGCGGCGGTACCGTACTGCCGTCTTCCTGGGGGCAGCTGGCGCAGTCGCCGAAGGCGAAGATGTGCGGATCATCGAGGCTCCGCAGGGTGCGTTCGACCTTGAGCTGATGGTTATTTTGCGTGGCGAGCCCCAGTTCCGAGAGAAACGCGGGAGCCTTGATGCCGGCCGCCCAGACATTGAGGTCGGTCTCGATTCGCGTGCCATCGGAGGTCATGAAGCCTTCTTCGTCGGCGCAGGTCACCTTGGTGTCCACGTGGATATTGACACCAAGACGCTCGAGTTCGCTTCTAACGGCCTGGCTGATACGCTCCGGCAGGGCTGGCAGGATCCGTGGAGCCGCCTCGATGAGGTGGACTTCGAGCTGCGTGCTTTCAAGCGAGGTGAAGCCGTAACTGTTGAGCATCTTCGAAGCGCCGTATAGCTCGGCGGCCAATTCCACGCCGGTCGCGCCGGCGCCGACAATCCCGACTGACAGTTTGGGATGAATTCGCCGTTCCGGATCGCTGTAGCGCAGGAAGGTATTCAGCATGTCGTGACGAAAGGCTTCTGCCTGGTGCGGGCTATCGAGGAAGTGGGCATGCTCGGCGACGCCTGGCGTCCCGAAATCATTGGAGACACTACCCAGTGACATCACCAGATAATCGTAGTCCAGCTCACGGGAGGGCAGGACCACCGTCTCGCCGTCGTCATCGATAATCGGCGCCAGCGTCAGCTTTTTCTCACCCCGGTCCAGGGCGCTCACGGTGCCACGTTGGAAGCGGTAACCATGCGCTTTCGAGTGGCCCTGATAGGAGACTTCGTCGAGGCCGGAATCGAGGACCCCGGTGGCGACTTCATGCAGCAGCGGTTTCCAGATATGGGTAGAGTTACGGTCGACAAGTACGATTTCGGCGCGCCGGCGCTTGCCCAGTTTGTGACCCAGTCGGGTCACCAGTTCGAGCCCGCCGGCGCCACCGCCGACCACCACGATGCGCGGTAGAGACATGAAAAACTCCGTTGCGTTGATGAATGGAAAGATTGAGAAGCGTAATGATCGCCCTGGCCAGGTAAGCCCCATCATGGAAAACGCGAGATAACGCTCACGCGATAGTTCCAAGGCTATCCACCTGTTGCGGCGATGGCTGACGCCTAGGATATGCCTCTGCTCGTCGCCTGCCTACGGCCCAGGGAGAGTTTTGGTCATGTTTTGTCGTAATATTACATGCATAAACTGGATGTCGAGCGACATTGCCCTACAAACACCTTGATGGGAAGGAAGCGTTATGCATGACCTGGTTCGGGACATTGAAATGGTGGCTTTCGACCTGGATGGCACCCTGATTGATTCCGTGCCTGATTTGGCCGTGGCGGTGGATGCTGCGCTCGAGGATCAGGGGCTGGCGCCTGTTGGGGAGGCAAGGGTGCGCGACTGGGTTGGCAACGGCTCACGCCTTTTGGTCGAACGAGCGCTTGGCGAAGCATTGAACCGGTGGCCCGAGGAGCGTGAGGTCGAGGCGTGCCATGAACGTTTCCTTCTCCATTATCGGGCTTCACCTGTGGCGCGTACCAAGCTGTATCCCGGTGTCCGAGAAGCGCTTGATGGCCTCATCGTTCAGGGAGTGTCACTGACGCTGATCACGAACAAGCCTGAAGCCTTTATTGCGCCGATCCTTGCGCACTTTGCGCTCACGGAGTGTTTCGGCTTGTGCCTTGGTGGCGATTCCCTGGACGAGAAGAAGCCAGATCCCGCGCCTCTTTTACATGCCGCGGCCCATTTTGGCGTGTCGCCAACGGCCTGTTTGATGGTCGGTGATTCTCGCCATGATATCGAGGCGGGCAAACGCGCCGGATTTCGCACGCTTGCGGTGCCTTACGGGTATAATCATGGCGAATCGGTAAGCGATAGCGCGCCGGATGCGGTAGTTGAATCGCTTACTGAACTCGTTTAGTGTGATTTTGTCATTGCACTATAAAAATCGCCTGATCGATAAAGTCCTGCTATTACGGATTCCCTCATGACGCCGGACACCCGTCCTTCACTTCAAGATGCACTTTTTCCAGGCCTTGCTGGCCTGATGCGTGACGTCAAGCGTTGGCGATGGTGATGCCGGCCTGGTCCGGCGCACACCGCTGACCACTGGTTAGTGCGGTATCTGCGCCTCTATGTAAGACTCCACGCTTAAGTGATTCATTCTTGAAGGAAATGCCGGGCATGATGACCCTCGAACGTTTCGATGAGCTGGCCTCTGCCGGCTACAACCGAATTCCGGTGACCCGCGAGGTGCTTGCCGATCTCGACACCCCGCTTTCTACCTACCTGAAGCTGGCCAATATGCCCTGGACCTTCCTGCTCGAGTCGGTGCAGGGCGGCGAGAAGTGGGGGCGCTATTCGATCATTGGGCTGCCCAGCCGTGAGCGTATCGAAGTACGCGGCTATGAGGTGCGCCACCTCAAGGATGACGAGGTACTGGGCGCGAGCCGGGTCGAGGATCCACTTGCCTGGATCGAGCAATTCCAGCAGCGCTTCAAAGTGCCGCGTCTGGATGATCAGCCTCGCTTCGACGGCGGCCTGGTCGGCTACTTCGGCTACGACACCGTGCGCTACGCCGAGCCGCGTCTCGCCGGTGTCGATAAGCCCGACCCTCTAGGGGTGCCGGATATCTTGCTGATGGTCTGCGATGAACTGGTGGTCTTTGACAACCTTTCCGGTCGTCTGACGCTCTGGACTCATGCCGACCCGGCCATCGAAGGCGCATACCCCAGGGCCTGCGAGCGGCTCGAAAGTCTCGAGATTCGGCTGCGCAGCAACACCATCACTACCCAGAGCCCTGGAACGGGCGGACGCGCGGTTGAAGAAGGCCATTTCAACTCGGGCTTCACTGAGGATGGATTCAAGGCCGCCGTTGAGAAGATCAAGGAGTACGTGCTGGCCGGCGACGTCATGCAGTGCGTGCCCTCGCAGCGGATGTCGATTCCTTATCAGGCGCCACCGCTTGATCTGTATCGTGCGCTGCGCAGCCTCAATCCTTCTCCCTACATGTTCTTCTTCAATCTTGATGATCATCATGTCGTGGGGTCGTCGCCTGAAATCCTGACACGTCTGGAGGATGGCGAGGTCACCGTGCGCCCGATTGCGGGGACTCGGGTGCGGGGTGCCACCGAAGCCGAAGACCAGGCGCTGGAAGCTGATCTGATGGCCGATCCCAAGGAGATCGCCGAGCACCTGATGCTGATCGACCTGGGTCGTAACGATGTCGGCCGGATTAGCGAGACGGGAACGGTCAAGGTCACGGACCAGATGGCCGTAGAGCGCTATTCCCACGTCATGCATATCGTGTCCAATGTCACCGGTCAGTTGAAGCCTGGCTTCTCGGCGATGGACGTGCTGCGCGCTACCTTTCCTGCCGGCACGCTTTCCGGGGCGCCGAAGATCCGAGCCATGGAAATCATCGACGAGCTAGAGCCGGTCAAGCGAGGCATTTATTCCGGTGCCGTGGGCTATCTTTCCTGGCACGGCAACATGGATACCGCCATCGCCATCCGCACCGCCGTCATCAAGGACGGTCAGTTGCACGTTCAGGCAGGTGCCGGGGTCGTCGCCGACTCGATACCCGAACTCGAGTGGCAGGAGACCCTCAACAAGGGGCGTGCCCTGTTCCGCGCGGTGGCCATGGCCGAGCGCGGCCTGGATAACCTCGAATAAGTACGCGATAGGCGTTGGCGTTGCAGCCTCGCCCTTGAGGCTTGAAGCCACTGGTGGCCAGAGCTTTGTCTGCAAGAACGTCTTCTGAGAACCGTGCTTGCCTGATTGCCATCGCCCGGAGTGTCCGGGCGAATGCTGGAGATTGATCCATGTCCGTGCTGATGATCGACAACTACGACAGCTTTACCTATAACGTGGTGCAGTACCTCGCTGAGCTTGGGGCGAAGGTCGATACCCACCGCAACGATGCGATCACGATCGAAGAGATCGAGGCCATGGCGCCCAGCCATATCGTGATTTCGCCGGGGCCTTGCACGCCCACCGAGGCCGGTATTTCACTTGAAGTGATTCGTCATTTCGCCGGCCGCGTGCCGATTCTCGGCATTTGCCTTGGCCATCAAGCCATTGGGCAGGTGTTCGGCGGCCAGGTAGTGCGCGCCCCTCAGGTGATGCATGGCAAGACCTCCAAGGTGCGCCACCTGAATACTGGCGTGTTCACCGGACTCGAGAACCCTCTCGAGGTGACCCGCTATCATTCACTGGTAGTGGCTGAAGAGAGCGTGCCGGACTGCCTGGAGATCACCGCTTGGGTCGACGACGATGACGTCACGCCGGGCCTGGTCATGGGCCTGCGTCACAAGACGCTGGATATTGAAGGGGTACAGTTCCACCCTGAGTCCATTCTTACCCGTCAGGGCCACGAACTGCTGGCCACCTTTCTGCAACGTGGTTGAACGTTGATCGCCACACCACGACATGGATCGCGAGGAGAAAAAAATGCAGATGCGAGAGGCGATCGACGCCGTGATGCGCGGCCAGAGCCTGAGCTATGAACAGACGCATGATGTGATGCACGCCATCATGACCGGCGAAGCCACCGACGCCCAGATCGGCGGTTTCCTGGTTGGACTTTCCGTGAAAGGGGAGACCCCTGCTGAGATCAGCGCCGCTGCCCAGGTGATGCGCGAGCTGATGATTCCCGTGAGTGTCCATGGCGAGAATCTCGTCGACATCGTCGGCACAGGGGGAGACGGCGCCAACCTCTTCAACATTTCGACGGCGGCGAGCTTCGTGGTCGCCGCGGCGGGTGGGCATGTTGCCAAGCATGGCAACCGTGGTGTGTCCTCTTCATCTGGCAGTGCTGACCTCTTTGGCGCCGCCGGTATCAATATCGATCTGGACGCCGATCAGGTGGCGCGCTGTATCGACCAGGTCGGGGTGGGCTTCATGTTCGCCCCGAACCATCACACCGCCATGCGCTATGCGGTGGGGCCGCGCCGTGAGATGGGGGTGCGCACGCTGTTCAATATCCTTGGGCCGCTGACCAATCCGGCCGGTGTTCCCAATCAGCTGCTAGGTGTCTATGCGGCCCATCTTCTGCCGTTGATGGCCGAGGTGCTCAAGCGACTGGGCAGCAAGCATGTACTGGTGGTCCATGCGGAGGATGGTCTCGACGAGATTTCCCTGGCGTCCGCGACCCATGTCGCCGAGTTGAAGGACGGCGAGATCACCGAGTACACCATTGCCCCCGAGGACTTCGGCATACAGCGTCAGTCGCTGGATTCACTCAAGGTGTCGACGGCCGAAGAGAGTCTGTCGCTGGTCAAGCAGTCATTGCTTGGCGAAGGGCCGGCGGCGGATATCGTTGCCCTGAATGCCGGTGCGGCCCTTTATGCTTCGGGTATCGCTGACACCCTGAAAGAAGGTGTGCTGATGGCTCAGGATGCACAGGCTTCGAAGCTTCCTTCTGAGAAGTTCAAGGAGCTTGCCGATTTCACGCGGGTCTTTGCGGCCTGATGCGGCTTGGTGACCTGGCCGCCGTTTGTAGATACGGCCTTTGAATAAGTAGGAACCTCTGACATGACTCAAGCTCAAGATACGCAGTCTCAAGGTGGCCCGTTTCAAGACGCTCCGCCTACGGGTCGCCTGCCGACCATTCTGGCGCGCATCCTTAAGCGTAAGGACGAGGAGGTCGCCGAGCGGCGTCAGGCGGTCAGCGAGGAGGCGCTTCACGAGCTTGCGGCTCGCCAGGCCCCGCCGCGTGGCTTCGTCGCTGCTCTGGATGCACGCATTGCGGCCGGTGACCCGGCGGTGATTGCCGAGGTCAAGAAGGCCTCACCCTCGAAAGGCGTGATGCGCGAGGACTTCCGTCCCGCCGACATCGCCCGCGCCTACGAAAGTGGCGGTGCGGCCTGTTTGTCGGTGCTGACCGATGCCGATTTCTTTCAGGGGCACGAGGATTATCTGATCGAGGCGCAGGATGCCTGTGCGCTGCCTGTGATCCGCAAGGACTTCATTATCCATGGCTACCAGGTGGTCGAGGCGCGTGCCATCGGTGCCGATTGTATCCTGCTGATCGTCGCCGCTTTGGATGATGTCCGCCTCAAGGCGCTGCATGATCAAGCGGTCGCACTGGGCATGGATGTGCTGGTAGAAGTACACGATGCGCAGGAGCTTGAGCGTGCGCTGGCGCTGGATCTCGCGCTGGTGGGGATCAACAACCGCGATCTGCATACCTTCGAGACGCGTTTGGATACGACGTTCGAGCTCCTCGAACGAATTCCCGAGGGCGTGACGGTGATCACCGAGTCCGGCATTCATGATCGTGCGGATGTGGCGAGAATGCGCGAGCAGGGGGTACACGGCTTTCTGGTCGGCGAGGCTTTTATGCGCGTAGATGATCCCGGCGCGGCGTTGCAAGCGATGTTCTACTGATCGCTTCAGTCATGCATTATCGCTTCAGTCATGCATTGCTGTGCCGCGGACATGGCTACGTCTCATCGTCGCATGTCATCCACAGCAATGACGCGCGCCATCGGACGAAGTGAAGCGCCTGAACGTAACAGGGCTGCCAATTGGCAGCCCTGTTGCATTTGTGGGGTATCGAACAGCGGGTGCGGTTGCTGTATCAGTTGATGGGGCGCCGGCGTCGTTCAGTGCGCTGGGCTTCCATGACTTCACTGCCGGTGTCTGCATAGGGAAGCCCGATCATGATCTCGCCGCTACGCGGCACGAACGTCTCATGAGAGGTGGCAAGACGGATACGCCCCCCGGGAGTGAAAGCAAATAGCGGCAGTAGTCGATCACGGTACTTGGCGCGGTAGTCCTCGATCTTCATGTTGCTGGTGATCGGCATATACTCGATGTTGGCCCCGCGCGCGATCAGGCTCGACAGACGGGCAAACGTCACATCCTCACCAAAGGCGATGGGCAGATGCCCCAGGGCCTGGTCATGTCGAGGCTGCGGTTTCTTGCCGGCTTTGACCGCCAGGCGGTAGACCTTACCTACACCAACATGGTGCTCGAAGTGCAGGGCCGCCAGGTTATTGAGTTCGCGATAGGGCGACAGTGGCAGCAGGTGACCGATACCGGTCAATTCCAGATGCTGTGCGGCGTGTTCCGAAAGAGGGTCGCCATAATAGACGGGCAGCCCTACTGCTCTGGCTTCCTGTACGGCATCCCAACTGTAGTCGGTGAGCAGTACCTTGAAGCCTTTTGCCTGAAGCGCTCCCGCAATTGCCCGGGCCACGGGGTTGGCGCCGATGATCAGAAAACCTCGCGGCGTCGGGCGGCTCAGTTTCAGTGCGTTGGCCAAGGGGCGAGCCATCAGGCTTTGCATGACCACTGTGCTGATGATCACCAGGAACGTCACCGGTACCAGCATCTCGGCGCCGGGCATGTCCATGCTCTCAAGGCGTAGTGAGAAGAGTGAAGCGACGGCGGCAGCGACGATGCCGCGCGGCGATATAAAGGCCAGCAGCGTCTTTTCGCGCCAATCGAGTGCACTGCCCAGGGTGCATAGCCAGACCGTCAGGGGACGTGCAACGCCCAGCAGCACGGCCAGGAAGGCCCAGGCAGGCCACGTCAGTAGCGACAGTTGATCGGTCGTCAGGCGCGCGGCAAGCAAGATGAATAGCCCCGAGATCAGCAGTACCGAGAGCGTTTCCTTGAATTCGATGATGGGCTGGGTGGGTACGCCACGCATATTGGCCAGCCACACACCCATCACGGTCACCGTCAGCAGCCCCGATTCGTGGAAGAGGGTGTTGGAGACCGAGTAGAGGGTCAGCATCATCATCAGGGTGCCGAAGCTGTGCAGCTTGCGCGGCAGCCAGTTATGGCGGAGTACCAGCCCCCACAGATAGCCACCCGATATCCCCAGTCCGAAGCCGATCATTGCCGTCTTGCCGAACAACAACAGGGTATGCGCGGCGGCATTGCTGGCATCGACAGAGCCCCCCAGCGCCACGAACTCGTAGACAAGGACGGCGGCGATAGCGCCCACCGGATCAATCAGGATGCCCTCCCAGCGCAGGATCTGGGTCAGGTTCTCCTTGGCGCGCAGGGTCTGCAGCAGTGGCAGCACCACGGTCGGGCCGGTGACCACCAGTAACGCGCCAAGCACGCTGGCCATCTGCCAGGATAACCCCAGCAACAGGTAGGCAGCCGCCGTGCCGATCAGTCCTGTCACCAGCACGCCCCAGGTCACCAACCGGCGTACGGTCCGGCCATGCCCCCCCAGTTCACGGAAACTCAGGGTCAAGGCGCCCTCGAAGAGAATCACCGCGACGGCCAGTGAGACCAGGGGAAACAGCAGGTCGCCGAGCAGGGCATCCGGGGCGAGCACACCCGTGATAGGACCTGCGGCGATGCCCGCGACGAGCAGCGTAAGGATGGCCGGCAAGCGTAACTGCCAAGCGATCCACTGGCAGATAAGCGCCAAGAGACCGATGCCTGCCAGTTGGAGGGCTGCATGCTCCATGGGGATGCTCCGGTGAGTTTCAGAAAGCCGCGAAGCCTATCTGTGTGGCAGGACACATGCAAACCCTAATCGGGTTCGACGTGTTCTGGTGACAATGACGCTAGCGCCTCACTCGGAGACAGAAATGATCCCGCATCAAATAGCTCGCGTTGCACCCAATGATACGCATGAGGTTATACGGGGGCTGTCGTGTTCACGACTTACAGGGCTGTGAGAATGCGCGTGTCTGAGCTTGCAGAGCTGTCCGGCCTTATGGGGGCTTGCTATAGGCCTACCCTGACGATCCGTGCTGCCAGAGTAGGCCTCGCCATCAGGCGCTGCGCAGTGTTTCGAGGAGGCCTTGCAGTGGGTGAGCAAGCGCGGTATCGGACAGCCGTTTGGCCTGGCTGCGGCAGGAATAGCCGGTGGCCAGCAGGCGGCCGGCGTTGGTGGAATCTTCTACCTTGGGCTGCCATGACTGGGCATAGATGGTTTTTGAGGTCTCGAGGTTTCGCGCCTCATGGCCGTAAGTGCCGGACATGCCACAGCAGCCGCTCGACAGCACCTCGAGTTCCAGCCCGAAACTGGCAAAGACCTGCTGCCAGGCCTTGGGTGAGCCTGGGGCATTGGTCTTCTCGGTGCAGTGGGCGAGTAGCTTGAAACCGGGATCATGTAGCGTGACGCCGCGCGGCTTGAGGCGGTTGCCCATCGATACCAGCCACTCCTGAAGCATCAGCACATCAGGCACGGCGTCTGGCCCCAGTGACTTCACGTACTCCTGGCGGTAGGTGAGGGTCATCGCCGGGTCGATGCCGACCAGCGGCACGCCGAAGCTTGCCAGACTCTTGAGCCTTTGGGCCTGTCGCTGCGCGGTGCGCTCGAAGGCGCCGAGGAAGCCCTGCACGTTGAGCGGCTTGCCATTGGGGGAGAAGGGCGCGACGAAGACCTTCACATCGAGCCGCGAGAGCAGCTCGACCACGTCCATCACCAGCTTCGATTCGAAGTAGCTGGTAAAGGCATCCTGCACCAGGATCACGCTGTTGGCCTTTTGCGTGTCGGTGAGCAGCCCCAGCGCCGTCGGGGTGGCCTCCGCCACGCCCCAGGCCCTGAGTTGCTTCTTGAGGCTTGCTCGGGACAGCTTGGGGCTGTCGACCATGCCGATGGGGCCAGATAACAGACGATCCACCAGGCGGTTGTCGAGGGCCGCATTGTAGAGCGGTGCTAGCGGCGCGAGGTAGGGCACGACAAATTCCAGGCTACCGATCACATAGTCCCGTGGCGCACGCAGGTAGCGGCCGTGGTAGATCTCGAGGAACTGGGAGCGGAATTCCGGCACATTGACCTTGATCGGGCACTGACCCGCGCAGGACTTGCAGGCCAGGCAGCCGGCCATGGCGTCGTAGACCTCATGGGAGAAGTCCTCCTGCCCGCGGTGCCTGGCCCAGGTGTTGCGGGTGCGGGCGGGGAGGTGGCGCAAGAAGCCCCGGAGGCCTTCGTCTCTCTTCTTGCGCGACTCCTCGAGCACGTCGGTGCCGGCCTGGCCCTGCAGGCGCAGCCATTCACGCATCAGGCTGGCGCGGCCCTTGGGCGAGTGGACCCGCTCGCGGGTCGCCTTGAAGGACGGGCACATGGCGTCATCGGGGTCGTAGTTGTAGCAGGCGCCGTTGCCGTTGCAGTAGACCGCGGCGGCATGGGATTGCCAGACCCGTTCGTCGATCTGGCGATCATGCTGGCCCCGGGTCGGCACGCCGTCGATGGTCAAGAGCCCAGGGTCGACCCAGTTGAGCGTCTGTTCGGCGGTCTCGTGCGGCGCCACGCTCGCCGCCTCAGACGCTACCGCTTGGCCGTCTGAGGAATCCGCGTCGTCGGGCCGGATAGCGGGTTCCGCAGCATCGGGCGCGCTTCCCGCGGTTCCGGGCGGGATAGAGGAGCAGAGCGGTGTGGCGATCTTGCCCGGATTAAGCTGATTATACGGATCGAAGGCGGCCTTCAGGCGCTGCAGGCTTGGGTAGAGCTCGCCAAAGAACTTGGGCGCATACTCCGAGCGCACTCCCTTGCCATGCTCGCCCCACAAGAGACCGTGATACTTGTGGGTCAGGTCGGCGACCTCATCCGATATCTCGCGAATCAGCGCCTCCTGGGCGGGATCCTTCATGTCGATGGCCGGGCGCACATGCAGTACGCCGGCATCGACATGGCCGAACATGCCATAGTCGAGCCCACGAGCATCCAGGGCGGCTCGGAATTCGGCGATATAGTCGGCCAGGTGCTCCGGGGGCACCGCGGTGTCCTCGACGAAGGGAATCGGGCGTTTCTCGCCCTGGACGTTGCCGAGCAGCCCCACTGCACGCTTGCGCATCGCATAGATCCGCTGAATCTGCTCGTGGCCAAGGGCCAGGGTATAGCCGAGCCGTTCTACGCTTTCGTCTGCCGCTAAGTGGTGAGTGAAATCGGCAATGCGTGCCTCGAGTGCTTCGGCATCATCGGCGTTGAATTCGATCAGGTTGATGCCACGGATCGCCGTATCGGTTCGGGTCGCCACCGCCGTGTCGGACTCATCTACCGAGGCTGCGGCTTCCGGGGTCGGGAAGAACTCCTCGACGCTATCCCAGACGAAGTCCTGCATGGCAAGCCCGAGCACCTTGTCATCCACCGTCTCGATGGAAGTGGGTGCCGCAGCGCTTGCCATCAGCGCCTTGGCATCGCGCAGGGCATCCATGAAACTCGAATAGCGCACATTGACCAGCGTCGAGTGCTTGGGGATCGGCAGGACATTGAGGACGGCCTCGTTGAGGAAGCCAAGCGAGCCCTCCGAGCCGCACAAGACGCTGTTGAGGTCGAACTGCTGCTCGTCGTTATAGAGATGCGCCAGGTCATAGCCGGTCAGGCAGCGATTGAGCTTGGGGAACTTGGCTTCGATCAGTCCGGCTTGGGTGTCGATGATCATGCGGGCCGTGCGGTGGACCTCGCCGATCCGATCATCACGCTCGCACGCCCCCTCGAGCGCCTTGGCGTCGAGGGGTCGACTGGTGAGACGCTCGCCGCCCATCAATATGCTGTCGAGCTCGAGGACGTGATCACGGGTCTTGCCATACTCGCAGCTGCCTTGGCCGCTGGCATCGGTCGAGATCATGCCGCCGATGGTCGCGCGGTTGGAGGTCGATAGCTCTGGGGCAAAGAAGAGCCCATGTGGCTTCAGGGCGGCATTGAGCTGGTCCTTGACCACGCCGGCCTGCACGCGTACATGGCGACGCTCGACATCGATATCGAGGATGGCGTTCATATGCTTGGAGACATCGACGACCAGACCATCTGTCAGCGACTGGCCATTGGTGCCGGTCCCGCCGCCACGGGGCGTGAGTGCCACGCGACGGTAGCCCCGTTGGCCGGCAAGGCGTGCAATGCGCACGAGATCCTCACCGTGGCGGGGGTAGAGCACCGCCTGAGGCAGGCGCTGATAGATCGAATTGTCGGTCGCCAGCACTGTGCGGTTGGCATAATCAGGGGCGATCTCGCCGTCGAATCCCTCGGCCCGAAGGGCCTTTAGGAAGCGCAGGTAGTCGGCGTCGAGTCGGGCAAGGCTGTCCAGTTGTGCAATCATGAGGCGCTATAAGACCGTGGATCGCTGCGCTGGCCGGCGGACATCGCCATCGATGTCCTGGCGTGGGCAGTAAAAAGGGAATATGCCCACTTTACCGGAGCCTGCCGGGCGGTGCACGCCGGCGCTGGCGTGGTGAAAGCAGCGGCTTTTCCCTACAATGGGCGCCTGCTGGCGACATTGCCCTTTCATTGACTGTGACGGACAGGATTCCATGCTCGATCCAAAACTGCTGCGTGGTGACCTCGATCAGGTTGCCCAACGACTGGCCAAGCGTGGCTTCACCCTCGATACCGCTCAGCTCGAGTCCCTGGAGTCCAGGCGCCGTGAGCTGCAGACGCAGACCGAACAGCTGCAGAGTGAGCGCAACACACGCTCCAAGGCGATTGGCAAGGCCAAGGCCGAGGGTCAGGACATAGAGCCGCTGCTGGCCGAGGTAAGTGACCTGGGCGATCGCCTGGATCAGGCCAAGAAAGCCCTGGCGAGCTTGCAGGAAGAGTGGGACGCCATGGTCGCGTCCCTGCCGAACCTGCCTCACGAGAGCGTGCCGGAAGGCGCAAGTGAGGACGACAACGTCGAGCTGCACCGGTGGGGCTCGACGCGTGAGTTTGACTTCGAGGTCAAGGACCACGTCGATCTGGGAGCCAAGCTTGGCTATCTGGATTTCGACATGGCCTCAAAGCTCACCGGCTCACGCTTTGCGGTGATGCGTGGCCCGGTCGCCCGGCTGCATCGGGCGCTGGCTCAGTTCATGCTCGATACCCAGACCGAGGTACATGGCTATGAAGAGTGTTATGTGCCCTACATGGTCAATGCTGACTCACTCACCGGCACCGGTCAGCTGCCCAAGTTTGGTGAAGACCTCTTCCGCCTTGAAGGGGAGCAGGACTACTACTTGATTCCCACGGCCGAGGTGCCGCTGACCAACTTTGCCAGGGACGAGATTCTCGATTACAAGGCGCTTCCGGTTCGCCTGACGGCACACACACCGTGTTTTCGCAGTGAGGCCGGCTCTCATGGGCGCGACACCCGGGGCATGATTCGCCAGCACCAGTTCGACAAGGTCGAAATGGTGCAGATGGTCGAGCCGGGCAAGAGCTACGAGACGCTCGAGGAAATGCGCGGTCATGCCGAGGCACTCTTGCAGGCACTGGAGCTGCCGTATCGTGTTGTGACCCTGTGCACCGGCGACATGGGCTTCGGGGCGACCAAGACCTACGATCTGGAAGTGTGGCTGCCGAGCCAGGACACCTACCGGGAAATTTCTTCGGTCTCCAACTGCGAGGACTTCCAGGCGCGGCGCATGCAGGCACGTTTCCGTCACCCGGATCAGAAGAAACCGCAGCTACTGCACACGCTCAACGGCTCGGGGCTGGCCGTGGGTCGCTGCCTGCTGGCGGTGCTCGAGAACAATCAGCAGGCCGATGGCTCGATTCTGGTACCGGAAGCGCTGCGTCCCTATATGGGTGGCCTCGAGGTGATCAACGTCTGAATGCATTAGGTGGCGTGCGTTCGCTTCTGCACCAGTGATTACCCCTGAGGTGCGGTTTGCCTGACCGGTGATCTGACTGCAAAGGCCCCGACGGTTATCCGTCGGGGCCTTGTGCGCTGGGGCGTTCGGTCACGTCATGGCGTGTCAGCGATGGTCCAGTGAACGGCCACCTCGGCCTCGATATCGATCTGGCCCGGGCGATACTCCGTGCTCATCTCCTTGGATGCAGCGTCGGCGCTTCGCATCATCATCTGTGGCTGGAAACGCGGCATCTGCGTTTCCTGGACCAGCAGTACACGCCCGAGGTTGATATCCAGGCGCTCGGCCATCAGCGCCGCCTTGCCCTTGGCTCGGTCGATGGCGAGCGCAAGCGCCTTATCGCTTGCCGCGCTGCGATCCTTGAGGTCATAGCTGACGCCGTCCAGGGAGTCGACGCCTGCACTGGTCAAGGCATCGAGAAGGTCGGGCAGGGCATCGAGATCATCAAGGGTCAAGGTGATGGGGCGCGTCAGTTGGGTGCGTACTTGTCGCTCAGACTGACCCTCAGCATTGACGGGGCCTTGTACGTAGTTCGGTTGCACGGACAGTGAGCCTGCCTGAATGGCTTCGCGAGCTAGGCCTTGTTGTTCAAGGACGCGAATCAGTTTGCCCATGCGCTCCTCCAGCCGCGTGCGGGCCTCCTTGAGTGCCTCCGGGTCTGCCTCGCGGGCCGCGTCGGCGGCGCGCGCCGGAGTACGCTCCCACAGCCGAGCGTTCAGAGTGGCCATGTCTGGTGCGACGTTGAGCGTATGGTGGGCTGATACTTCGAGTCGTCGCTCAAGTGACTGCTGTGCAGCCGGCTGCTGGGCTTCTGCGGTGGCGCTGATTGATAGGCAGGCCGCCACCAGCAGGCTTATGCCAGCCATCATATGTGAGCTTCGATGTTGAGACAGGCGCTGGTGCAGTGACTGGCGGCTTGTCAGAGTTTGCTTGGCTAATAGGGGAAACATGCAACCTCCGTGTAGTCTGGGCGTCATTTTGCCCAACGATTGTGTAAAGGGAGTGGCGAGTCGTTAAACTTCCTTCATCATCCAGCATAAGCGATTCCAGAGAAGGGCCCATGAACGACAAGGATATCGACGAGGCGGCAAGTACCATTCCGCTTAACCTGACGCTGGCGCTGGCTGCTCTGGTGGTCATCATCGGTGGCATGAAGCTAGGCTCCAGTCTGTTGGTCCCCCTTCTGCTGTCGCTTTTCATCGCCGTGATATGCACATCGCCGGTGCACTGGCTGCACCGCCTCGGGGTCGGTTTGCGGCTGTCGGTGTGGTTGACCTTGATGGTGATCGGCTTGCTGCTGAGTCTTCTAGGCCTGTTGTTGGTCAATAGCGTCAATACGTTCATCGAGGCACTGCCTGAGCTAGAGTCACAACTCTATGATGATTATCTGGGCATCCTCAACTGGCTGGCGGGGATGGGGGTGTCGATTCGTCCCGAGCGTTTCTCCGAGTGGCTGGACCCGACCAAGGCCACCCAGTTGATTCCGGCGCTGCTGGGTGAAGTCGGCAATATCTTGATGCAAAGCGTCATCGTGGCGCTGCTGGTCATTTTCCTGCTCTTTGAGACCCTTAACTTTCGGGAAAAAGTGTCCCAGGCGTTGATGAATCCGGCGCCAAGCTTGCAACGTTTCAATGAGTTCAGCCTGACCCTCAAGCGGTATCTGGCGGTCAAGACCCTTATCAGTCTGGTAACGGGCGTGCTGGTATGGCTGTCTTGCAAGATACTCGGTGTCGATTTTCCGCTGCTATGGGCAACGCTGGCCTTTGGGTTCAACTATATTCCCAATATCGGCTCAGTATTGGCGGCGATTCCGCCGGTGCTACTGCTGTTGGTATCGTCTCAGGGCGGGATATTTCCGGCGGCGCTATTGGCGGGAAGCTTTCTCGGCATCAATTTTGTGATGGGCAACCTTGTCGAGCCAAGAGTGATGGGGCGAGCTTTGGGGCTTTCGACCTTTGTGGCTTTCCTGTCGCTGGTGGTCTGGGGCTGGATTCTAGGGACGGCAGGGTTGTTGCTGTCCGTTCTGCTGACGATGACGCTGAAAATTGCGCTCGATAGTCATCCTCAGACGCGCTGGATGGCTCGTCTGTTAGGGCCGGGCTACGAGCGTCCGGTGGTGCCGCCAGCGGAAAAAAAGGCCTCATCAGCCGACTCATGAGTGTTGCGTCAGGGAGTAGACCCAAAAGGCGAGACTGAAAAAGGAAGCATCTGGTGAATGCACCCTGAATCAGGTAGCCAAATTGAAACCAAGTGCCCAAATGCCAACGCCCCGGCATGGCCAGGGCGTTGGGGATAAGGCGGTAGGGCTTGGCTCGCGATCAGGCGTTCTGATCGAGAAATTGTGCTAGCTGAGACTTGGACTGTGCTCCCACCAGCGAGGCCACCTTGGCGCCAGACTTGAACAGCATCACGGTGGGGACACCGCGCACGCCGTGCTCAGAGGCAATATCGGGCGCATCGTCTACGTTCACGCTCACGACCTTCACATTGTCGGCACGCTCATCGGCGACTTCGTCCACTACCGGTGCCATCATCTTGCAGGGGCCGCACCAGGGTGCCCAGAACTTCAGCAGTACCGGTTTGTCGGACTTGAGAACTTCCTGCTCGAAATTGGCGGTGGTGACATCGACGTTGTTGGCCATGTAATTCTCCCGTTGCATTACGCGTTGAACGCGCGCTTCTTAAGCGTAGTCGGCAGATGGTAGCGGCCGCCAGGGCCGCTGGCAAATGCCTGATCCGCAATTACCCTGATAGCCAGATGCAATAATCTGGCCTTGTCACCGGGCTCTCGTGGAACTTTTTTATATGCTAGTCTTATAGCATAAAGTAATCATGCTACAGCATGTTATTGCTTGGCGGTATTAAAACTGTGAGCCGCTGGCTCGGTCAATGCGTGGGCATAAGGAGCGTTTCGGGGATGAAGCTGCAGCAACTGCGTTATATCTGGGAGGTCACCCGCCATAACCTCAATGTCTCGGCCACGGCGCAGAGCCTTTTTACTTCGCAGCCAGGCATTTCCAAGCAGATTCGTCTGCTGGAGGACGAACTTGGTATTGAGATATTTGCCCGTAGCGGTAAACACCTCACTCGCGTGACGCCCGCTGGTCAGGCGATCATTGACCTGGCGGGGCAGGTGTTGCGCACTACCGACAACATCAAGCAGGTCGCTCAGGAGCACAGTAACGAGCGCCGGGGTAGCCTGTCGATTGCTACCACGCATACCCAGGCGCGTTATGCGCTACCGCCGGTAATTGGTGAGTTTACCCGCAAGTACCCCGAAGTGGCGCTGCACATGCAGCAAGGAACACCCAAACAGATTGCCGAGATGGTAAGCGAGGGCCAAGCCGATTTCGCTATCTGCACAGAGTCCCTTGAGCTTTTCAACGATCTGGTACTGTTGCCCTGTTATCGCTGGAATCGCTGTGTGCTGGTGCCCAAGGGGCATCCGCTGGCCGAGGCCGGCAAGCTGACCCTCGAGGGGCTCGCCGAGTATCCGCTGGTCACCTATGTATTTGGCTTCACCGGCCGCTCACAACTCGACGATGCCTTCCGTGCCCAGGATCTCACGCCCAACGTGGTGCTGACCGCGGCGGATGCTGATGTCATCAAGACCTATGTGCGCCTCGGTCTTGGGGTCGGCATCGTCGCTCACATGGCGGTTGACCCCGAGGCTGATGGAGACCTGGTGGCGTTGGATGCCAGTCACCTCTTCGAGAGTTCGACCACCAAGATCGGCATTCGTCGCGGGACTTTCATGCGCGGCTTTATGTTCGACTTCGTTCAGGGATTCGCGCCGCATCTCGATCGCGATCTGGTCGAGGCAGCACTGGCAGCCGGGCCGCGCCACGACCAAGAGCTGTTTTCTGACATCACCCTGCCGGTACGCTGAGTTACCGACGTCGATCACCTTCGCCAGCTAAATACAGAAAGGCCCCGACAGCTTGTGCTGCCGGGGCCTTCTTGGATCTGTCTGTCGTCTTGGAGCGCTTGACGGGTCAGTGCTGGAGGTGCAGCCCGCACTCGCGCTTGTCTTCTACCTTGGTGGGGTCGAAGTAGTCAAAGTTGTTGGGCAGGTCGTGCTTTACCAGGTACTCATACATGTCCTTGGCGGTCCAGTTCAGCACTGGGGCGACCTTGATCAGGCCATCGTCGTTGACCGATACCGGCTGCATCTTGGCCCGCTCGGGCGTGTCTTCGGCGCGAAGGGCGGTCAGCCACACCTGCGGGGCCATTTCGCTCAGTGCACGCGAGAAGGGTTCCAGTTTTACCTCCTCGGTGAAGGCGGTATGACGCGGGTCGTCGATGGTTGGCATGGCGCCTTCCAGCGCTTCGCGGTGGGCCCGGGTACGCTTGGGCAGGTAACTTACCAGGTTCAGATTCAGCCGCTTGATGACGTCATCGGCAAAGCGGTAAGTCGCTTCAGTGTTATAGCCCGAGTCCATCCACACCACAGGGATATCCGGCTGGACCTGGGACACCATGTGCAGGATGACCGCCTCGAAGGGGCGGAAGTTGGTGGTGCAGATAGCATGTTTGTTAAGACTCAGCGCCCAGCGCGTCAGCGCCTCGGGGTCATGGCTGAGGTCGCGGTTGATAGCGTCGATGTCGAAGTCCATGGGGCCTCCTGAAATGATGGGGAACCGGTCAAATTCCGATGATGGCGTCACCCTAGCAAATCGCCAGCCTGGAGCCCCAATACCCATTGGTTCGGTTCTTATATAGCGAAATGATTGCCCCTGGAGGATGGTTAGAATCCTTGGTGCTAACCAGAGCCGGGATCTCGATGGCCTCACTGGGGGGCAATATCGCTCAGTGCCGTCAGCAGGTGACGGATCTTGTCCAGCGTCTCGGCGAATTCGGCGCTTTCCTCGGAGTCTGCGACCAGACCGCCGCCGCCCCAGAGGTGGAGTTGTCCGGCACTGGCTACCGCGGTACGAATGGCGATCGAGGTGTCCATGTGTCCGCGGTGGTCAATGTAGCCAAGGCTGCCGCAGTAGACGCTGCGTCGACTGGGCTCGAGTTCGTCGATGATCTGCATGGCGCGAATCTTTGGCGCGCCAGTGATCGAGCCGCCGGGAAAGGCGGCTGCCAGGATGTCGAGAGGGGTCTGGTCATTGGCAAGGCGACCCTCAACCACACTGACCAGGTGGTGCACGTTGGCGTAGCTCTCCAAACCGCACAGTTGCGGCACTCTAACACTACCCGGCGCGCAAGACCGTCCCAGGTCGTTGCGCAGCAAATCAACGATCATCACGTTCTCGGCGCGATCCTTGGCGCTGGCCTTGAGCTCATTGGCCAGGGCGGCATCCTGTTCGGGAGTATCGCCACGCGGGCGAGTGCCCTTGATCGGTCGTGCCTCGACACGTCCTTGGTGACATTGCAGGAACCGCTCCGGCGATAGTGATAGTACCGCCTTGTCCTCCCAGGCCATGTAGCCAGCGAACGGCGTGGGGGTTGCCTCACGGAGGTTCAGGTAGGCCTGCCATAAATCGCCCCGATAGGGGGCGCTGAAGCGCTGAGCCAGGTTGATCTGGTAGCAGTCTCCGGCATGGATGTAGTGCTGTACGGCGCGAAAACGCTCACCGTAGCCCTTCCGATCCTGCTCGCCCGCAAAAGGGGCCGTGATAGTAAAAGGGGTAATGGTCGGCGGTTCGATAGCCAGCCACGCTTCCACCTGGGCACGCCGTTTCTTGTCGGCGACCAGGAAGCTTTCGCCCCGGACATGATCCTGAATGATCGCCCAGTCATAGAGGCCTACGCGACTCCATGGTAGCTCCACTACATCCGTGGCCTTGCCGTGGATTGGCTCCAGGCAACGGCCGAAGTCGTAACTCCAATAGCCTATCAGGCCGCCGAGGAAGGGCAGATGGCTCTCTGGTGCCTCGACGTCAAGCTGAGATAGCAGTGATTTCTGGGCGGCGACCGGATCCCTGGGTAGTGGTGTGTCGCTATCGCTGCTTACCTCGCCGGTGGGGCTGACGCTCATCAGGGCTAGTGGTTCCGCACTAATGATGTCATAGCGCCCACCTGGGCCTTGAGGGCGCCCGCTGTCCAGCAATACAGCGCCGCGCCGCTCGCGCAAGGGAGCGAAGTAGCCCAGCGGGTCCTGCCGGTAGGGCAGTGGCGTGATTTCCATCGGTGAACTCATGGGGTGCGCTTTTCTTCAACGAGCGGCACATTCTAGGCCGCATGAGGCCGTTTGTCCCATCTCTCTCGACTTCAGCGTTGACGAAGGGGGAAGTGCTCGGCGCTACCCTGTCAACTCTGCTAACATTGTCGACAACGGCTTTTGCGCTCGCCTTTAGCCTTACGCCCAAAGGTGTAGTCGATGCGGAGTACATGCGTATTGACCCCGACGAGACGGCTGGCTAAAGTTCATCTCATCATCTAATTGTCGACAATTACTATGACAACCACCCCAGTGGATCTCGAAACCCCGGAAGTGCGTACCTTGGCGGAGCGGGTCTTCAATCAGTTGCAGAGCGCCATTGTGCGCGGAGACCTGGCGCCCGGCAGCAAAATTACAGAGCCCGGGCTGTCCAAGGCCTACGGCATTTCTCGCGGACCACTACGCGAGGCGATGCGCAGGCTTGAGACGCATCGCCTGATCGAGAGGGTGCCCCACGTCGGTGCTCGCGTGGTCAAGCTGTCGATGAAGGAACTGATCGAGCTGTTCGACGTGCGCGAGGCGCTTGAAAGCATGGCCGCACGGCTTGCTGCCGAACATATGACCGCGGAGGAGATCGCGGGCTTGCGCGAGTTGCTGGCCGTGCACGAGCGCCAGGCGGACCTGAGGCGCGGCGAAGCCTACTTTCAGCGGGAAGGGGATCTCGACTTTCATTACATGATCGTGCAGGGCAGTCACAACCGCATGCTGATGACGATTCTCTGTGACGATCTTTATTACCTGGTGCGGCTCTATCGCACCCAGTTCAGTGCCAGTGGCAGTCGGCCGCAGCGAGCCTTTGTCGAGCATCATCGCATTGTCGATGCCATTGAGGCCGGTGATGCCGAGCTTTCTGAGCTCCTGATGCGACGTCACGTCAGCGCATCGAGGGCGAATGTCGCCGAACGCTATGCGGCTATTCTCGACCAGGAACCCACCTCTACCCCATGACGGACGTCGCCCGGGGTACTTATCCAGACAGGAGATCACCATGACCACCTTAACCCCCGGTGCCCGCTTTCGTGCCGCTCTCGAGGCGCAGCGTCCGCTACCCATCCTGGGCACCATCAATGCCTATACCGCATTGATGGCGCAGCGGGTCGGTCATCAGGCGATCTACTTGTCTGGGGGAGGGGTGGCCAACGCCTCATTCGGGCTGCCTGACCTTGGCATGACCACCATGAACGATGTGGTCGAGGACGCGAAACGGATCACCGCTGCCACTGATCTCCCGTTGTTGGTGGACATCGATACCGGTTGGGGCGGTGCTTTCAATATCGAACGTACCGTCAAGGAGATGCAGCGCGCCGGCGTTGCAGCCGTTCACCTCGAGGATCAGGTGGCACAGAAGCGCTGTGGGCATCGCCCCAACAAGGCCATCGTCTCAAAAGAGGAAATGGTCGACCGCATCAAGGCCGCTGCCGACGCGCGTATTGATCCAGACTTCTACCTTATTGCACGAACCGATGCTTTCCAGAAGGAAGGGCTCGAGGCTGCCATCGACCGGGCCAATGCCTGTGTGGAGGTCGGCGCCGATGCCATCTTCGCCGAAGCCGTCCATAGTCTCGAGGACTATCGTGCCTTCTGCGACAGGGTAAAGGCCCCGATTCTTGCCAATATCACCGAATTTGGGGCAACACCGCTATTCAGCCAGCAGGAGCTTGGTGAGGTCGGCTGCCGGATGGTGTTGTATCCGCTGTCAGCCTTCCGTGCCATGAATGCGGCGGCTCTCAAGGTCTATCAGAGTATCCACGACAACGGGCATCAGCGTGACGTGGTCGACATCATGCAGACGCGCGATGAACTCTACGATTTTCTCGACTACCACCGCTTTGAGCAGAAGCTGGATGCGCTCTTTGCCGATAAAGAGCAGACCTGAGCCGTCCACGGTTGAGGACCTTCAGCATCACAACAATAAGCATAATCTCGATTACACGTCAGTAGGAGACACGACATGGCAGATAAACCCATCGGTGGTGCCGGCTTGAGAGGCCAGAGTGCCGGTGCCACGGCACTGTGCACCGTTGGTCATACCGGATCCGGCCTGACCTATCGCGGCTTCGACATCGAAGAGCTGGCCGAAAAGGCGAAGTTCGAGGAAGTGGCTTATCTGCTGCTCAAGGGCAAGCTGCCGAATCAGGCTGAGCTGGATGCCTATGTCGCCAAGCTCAAGGGATTGCGCGGCCTGCCACAGGCGCTGAAGAGCGTGCTTGAGCAGATTCCCGCCGACGCTCACCCCATGGACGTGATGCGCACCGGCGCCTCGATGCTTGGCAACCTGGAAACGGAAGAGAGCTTTGATCAGCAGCAGGACGTTACCGACCGCCTGCTTGCCGTCCTGCCGTCGATTATCTGCTACTGGTACCGTTTCACCCACGATGGCGTGCGCATCGAGACCGAGACCGATGACGCCTCGGTCGGCGGGCACTTCCTGCACCTGCTGCGCGATGAGCCAGCCTCCGAGTTGCACGCCCGGGTGATGAATGTCTCGCTGATTCTCTACGCCGAGCATGAGTTCAACGCCTCGACCTTCACCGCCCGCGTCTGTGCCTCCACGCTGTCGGACATGCACTCCTGCGTGACCGGCGCCATTGGTTCGCTGCGTGGCCCCTTGCATGGCGGAGCCAACGAGGCGGCCATGGCGATGATCGAGGACTGGCAGTCGCCTGAAGAGGCCGAGCGTGAGGTCATGGGTATGCTCTCCCGCCGCGACAAGATCATGGGCTTTGGCCATGCCATCTATCGTGAGTCCGATCCGCGCAACGCCATCATCAAGCACTGGTCCCAGAAGCTTGCCGAGGACGTGGGCGACAGCGTTCTATATCCAGTCTCCGAGCGTGTCGAGGCGGTCATGTGGCGTGAGAAGAAACTCTTCTGCAACGCCGACTTCTTCCATGCCAGCGCCTATTACTTCATGGGCATTCCCACCAAGTTGTTTACGCCGATCTTCGTCTGCTCGCGGGTCACCGGTTGGTGCGCCCATGTATTCGAGCAGCGTGAGAACAATCGCATCATTCGCCCGAGCGCCGATTATGTCGGCCCCGAGAAGAGCGAATGGGTGCCCATCGAGGAGCGTGACTGACGTGCCTGTCTGAGCCCCTGTCTTGATAAGGGCGGGGACAAGTCGAAGCGAGGGCCCTACGCCAGGAAAGGCGTCGGTAGCACCCAGGGATGGGTTCATAGTACCCGCGCAGGCTTGTTCCTGACTGGATAGCCGCTGCTATCGCCTTTTCTTCTGTCCCTGAACCGATGGTGCACGCCATGAACACGGATTACCGCAAGCCCTTGCCCGGCACATCGCTTGATTATTTCGACACCCGTGCGGCCGTCGACGACATAAAGCCCGGTGCCTTCGATACCCTTCCCTACACCTCGCGCGTGCTGGCTGAGCAGCTGGTGCGCCGCTGTGACCCGGCGATGCTGACCGATGCTCTCGAGCAGTTGATCGAGCGTCGGCGCGACCTGGACTTTCCCTGGTACCCGGCGCGGGTGGTGTGTCATGACATCCTTGGTCAGACGGCCCTCGTCGACCTTGCCGGCCTGCGTGATGCCATCGCCGAGAAGGGCGGTGACCCGGCCAAGGTCAACCCGGTGGTGCCGACCCAGCTGATTGTCGACCACTCCCTGGCCGTCGAACACGCCGGCTTCGAGAAGGACGCCTTCGAGCAGAATCGCGCCATCGAGGACCGTCGTAACGACGACCGCTTCCACTTCATCAACTGGACGAAGACCGCGTTCAAGAATGTCGATGTCATTCCGCCCGGCAACGGCATCATGCACCAGATCAATCTGGAGAAGATGTCGCCGGTGGTGCAGAAGCGTGATGGCGTGGCCTTCCCGGACACCTGTGTGGGCACCGACAGCCACACCCCCATGGTCGACGCCCTGGGCGTGATCTCCGTCGGCGTGGGTGGCCTCGAGGCCGAGAGCGTGATGCTGGGTCGCGCCTCCATGATGCGCCTGCCCGACATCGTCGGCGTGAAGCTTACCGGCCGGCTGCAGCCCGGTATCACCAGCACCGACATGGTGCTGGCGCTGACCGAGTTCCTGCGCCAGCAGCGCGTGGTCGGCGCCTACCTGGAGTTCTTCGACGAGGGTGCCGAAGCGCTGACCGTGGGCGACCGTGCCACCATCTCCAATATGACGCCCGAATACGGGGCGACGGCGGCGATGTTTTACATCGATGGCCAGACCATCGATTACCTGAAGCTCACCGGTCGTGATGACGATCAGGTGGCGCTGGTCGAGCAGTACGCCAAGACCGCAGGCCTGTGGGCCGACAGCCTGACGGATGCCGAGTACGAGCGCATGCTCACTTTCGATCTGTCCTCGGTCACTCGCACCCTGGCGGGTCCTTCCAATCCGCATGCCCACCTGCCGACCTCCGAGCTCGCCAAGCGCGGCATTGCCGTGAACCTGGACAAGGCACAAGAGGAAGAAAAGGCAGGCAAGTTACCCGATGGCGCGGTAATCATCGCCGCCATCACCAGCTGCACCAACACCAGCAACCCGCGCAACATGGTGGCGGCCGGTCTGATCGCCCGTAATGCCAACCAGCTGGGGCTGACACGCAAGCCCTGGGTGAAGAGCTCCCTGGCACCGGGTTCCAAGACCGTGAAGATGTATCTGGAAGAAGCCGAGCTGCTGCCCGAGCTCGAGGATCTCGGCTTTGGTGTGGTGGCTTTCGCCTGCACCACCTGCAATGGCATGAGCGGTGCCCTGGATCCGACAATCCAGCAGGAGATCATTGATCGCGATCTTTATGCCACTGCGGTGCTCTCCGGTAATCGTAACTTCGATGGCCGCATCCACCCCTATGCCAAGCAGGCTTTCCTGGCCTCGCCACCGCTGGTGGTGGCTTACGCCATTGCGGGCACCATCCGTTTCGACATCGAAAAGGATGCCCTCGGCTACGATCAGGACGGCAACCCGGTCACGCTGAAGGATATCTGGCCTGCCGACGAGGAGATCGATGCCATCGTCAAGCAGAGCGTCAAGCCGGAGCAATTTCGGGCCACCTATATTCCGATGTTCGATGTGGACAAGGGCGCGAGCACAGAGGTCAGCCCGCTCTATGAATGGCGTCCCCAGAGCACCTACATCCGCCGTCCTCCTTACTGGGAAGGCGGTATGGTCGGCGAGAAAATGCTCAAGGGCATGCGGCCGTTGGCGGTGCTGCCGGACAACATCACCACTGATCATCTATCCCCGTCCAACGCCATCATGCTGGACAGTGCGGCGGGCGAGTACCTGGACAAGATGGGCCTGCCCGAGGAGGACTTCAATTCCTACGCGACCCATCGCGGCGATCACCTCACCGCTCAGCGCGCCACCTTTGCCAACCCCAAGCTCTTCAACGAGATGGTGCGGGACGAGGACGGCAAGGTGAGGCAAGGCTCGCTTGCACGCATCGAGCCGGAAGGCCAGGTCACGCGCATGTGGGAGGCCATCGAAACCTACATGGAACGCAAGCAGCCGTTGATTATTATCGCCGGTGCCGACTATGGCCAGGGATCGTCACGTGACTGGGCGGCCAAGGGCGTGGCGCTTGCGGGTGTCGAAGCGATCGTCGCCGAAGGCTTTGAGCGTATTCACCGCACCAACCTGGTCGGCATGGGGGTGATGCCGTTGCAGTTCGAGGAGGGCACCACCCGCCACACGCTGCAACTGGACGGCACCGAGATCTATGATGTGGAGGGAGTGCCGGCACCGCGCGCTACCCTCGAGCTGGTGATTCACCGCCAGACGGGTGAGGTCGACCGGGTACCGGTCATCTGTCGCTTGGATACCGCTGAAGAGGTGTCCATCTACTCGGCTGGCGGCGTGTTGCAGCGCTTTGCTCAGGACTTTCTTGAATCCAGCGAGGTCGCCTGAGGAGGCTGCATGATCCACCATCCGCAGATAAAGGTGCCCGCCACCTATATGCGAGGCGGCACCAGCAAGGGTGTGTTCTTTAAACTCACCGATCTGCCTGACACTGCCCAGGTCCCCGGGGAAGCCCGCGACCGGCTGCTGTTGCGAGTGATCGGCAGTCCCGACCCTTACCAGAAACAGATCGACGGTATGGGGGGGGCGACCTCCAGCACCAGCAAGACCGTGATTCTCTCCAGAAGCGAAAGCCCCGACCACGATGTCGACTACCTCTTTGGCCAGGTCTCCATCGACAAGGCCTTTGTCGACTGGAGCGGCAACTGTGGCAACCTCTCTGCGGCGGTGGGCCCCTTCGCTATCAGTAATGGCCTGATAGATCCCGCGCGCATCCCGGAAAATGGCGTGGTTGAGGTGCGTATCTGGCAGGCCAACATCGGCAAGACGATTCTCTCGCGGGTGCCGATCACTGACGGCCAGGTGCAGGAAACGGGCGACTTCGAGCTCGATGGCGTGACCTTCCCGGCCGCTGAGGTGCCCGTGGCCTTCAAGGATCCCGCCGACGGCGAAGGCGCCATCTTTCCCACCGGCCAGCTGGTCGATGACCTGGAAGTGCCGGCCGACGTAGTGGCGGGTGGCGTCATCAAGGTGACGATGATCAATGCCGGCATCCCCACGGTATTTGTTAATGCCGCCGATCTCGGTTACACCGGCAGCGAGCTTCAGGAAACGATCAATGGCGATCCTCGGGCACTAGAGATGTTCGAGTCTATCCGCGCCCATGGGGCCCTGCGCATGGGGTTGATCAAGGAACTGGGCGAGGCGGCCAACCGGCAGCACACCCCCAAGGTGGCCTTTGTGGCGCCGCCGGCGAGCTACACGTCATCCAGTGGCAAGGTGGTCGAGTCAAGCGAGATTGATCTTCTGGTACGGGCCCTCTCCATGGGCAAGTTGCACCACGCCATGATGGGCACCGCGGCAGTCGCTATCGCCTCGGCGGCGGCCATCGAGGGCACGCTGGTCAACCTGGCGGCCGGCGGCGGCAAGCGCAATGCCGTCACCTTTGGCCACCCCTCCGGTAGCCTGCGGGTCGGCGCCCAGGCGAGCCTGGTAGAGGGTCGCTGGGTCATTGACCAGGCGCTGATGAGCCGAAGTGCCCGGGTGCTGATGGAAGGCTGGGTGCGAGTACCCGGCGACAGCTTCTGATCACTGGTGGGGGAACGGACGCCTCGGGTCGCCGCTCTCAACTCAAGGGCCGGGGGGCGTTTTCTATAGTGAGGGGTACACCTACAGGTTCGAGAAAGGAGCAGGCGCATGACGACGACCGTGGAAACCAACGTGCGTCCGGACTACGACGACGAGCTGCAGAAGATCGCCGACTACGTGCTCGGGTTTACGGTCGAGAGCGATGAGGCACTTCAGACAGCTCGTCACTGCCTGATCGATACCCTGGGCTGCGGCCTGCTGGCCCTGCGTTTTCCAGAGTGCTTAAAGCACCTGGGGCCGGTCGTCGAAGGCACTGTGGTGCCCCATGGGGCCCGTGTACCCGGCACTCCCTTCCGGCTGGATCCAGTCAAGGCGGCCTGGGATATCGGGGCCACCATTCGCTGGCTTGACTACAACGATACCTGGCTGGCTGCCGAGTGGGGCCATCCCTCCGACAATCTGGGGGGCATTCTGGCCGTGGCCGATCACCTCTCCCAGAAGCGTGTCGCCGATGGCCGTACGCCACTGACGATGCGTGCTGTCCTTGAGGCCATGATCATGGCCCATGAGATACAGGGCGTGATCGCGCTGGAGAGCTCCCTCAATAGAGTGGGGCTCGATCATGTCATGCTGGTCAAGGTGGCCTCCACCGCCGTGGTGGCAAAGCTGATGGGCGCCGACCGCGAGCAACTGCTCTCTGCGCTATCGCATGCCTTTGTCGATGGTCAGAGCCTTCGCACCTATCGTCATGCCCCAAATGCCGGTTCGCGCAAATCGTGGGCCGCGGGGGATGCTACTTCAAGGGCTGTGCAGCTGGTCGATATCGCCATGCGTGGCGAAATGGGGATCCCCGGGGCGCTTAGTGCACCACAGTGGGGGTTCTATGATGTGCTGTTTTCGAAGACCAACAAGGAGCAACGGATTAAACCCGAGGGCGAGCGAAAGCTCACCTTCAGCCAGGATTTTGGCACCTATGTGATGGAAAACGTGCTGTTCAAGATATCCTTCCCGGCGGAGTTTCACGCCCAAACCGCCTGCGAAGCCGCTGTTACGCTGCATCCGCAGGTCAGCAATCGGCTCGCCGACATCGATAAGATAGTGATTACCACTCATGAGTCAGCGATTCGTATCATCTCCAAGGTAGGGGCTCTTGCTAATCCAGCGGACCGTGATCACTGCCTGCAATATATGACGGCCGTCCCCTTGGCGTTTGGCTGGCTAAGTGCCGAGCATTACGAAGATGCCTTTCATCGTGACCATCCGGTCATAGATGAGCTGCGCGACAAGATGGAAATCGTCGAGGATGAACGTTACACCCGCGAGTATCTCGAAGCGGACAAGCGCTCTATCGCCAATGCCATTCAGGTGTTCTTCAAGGATGGCAGCAAGACCGAGCAAGTTGCCGTCGAGTATCCTGTCGGGCATCGTCGGCGCCGGGAAGAGGGGATACCGTTGCTTGAAGAGAAGTTCAAAGCCAACCTGGCGACCCGATTCGCGCCGCGTCGCTGCGACGACATCTTTCGTCTGTGCAAGGAACAGGCACGCCTGGAGGCCACGCCGGTTCATCGCTTCATCGACCTATTCATGATCTAAGCCTGCTGATTGATCAGCGCTTTCAGCTCCTGTTACAGGTATTCGAGGCGAATCGCGAAGGAGAAGTGATCGACCTTGATGGCTTGCCAAGGGCCTATCGTCGCCGGCGGTAGTAAAGAACGCCGCAGGTGCTAGCCGAACCTCATGCTCTCGAGCGCTGGCCGAGACCTTCTGGAAAACGCCATCTTCGCGATCGGTTGGGTGTTGTACGGTGTACAGGCATTAGAATGTCACCTTGATGTCTTAGCAGATAATCCATCTGGTACGAGTCTTTTGCTCTGGCTACCCTTAGGGGCCGAAGCAGCGTTACGTGGATCATCGTGATGCTCGGTGACTCTGAATAGAGGTGTAGAAAAGTCCTTGCGTAGCTCCGCGATAGTCCGTAGAGTACGCATCCGCTGCCGCCGACGAGCAAACGTCGGAAGCGGTGTAGGGTGTTGGAAGCACTTGTTTTCGTTAAGGTTTTTCGGTTCGCTTGAATCGATCGGCATTGACAAGACAGCCGGAAACGGTAAAATGCCCCTCCACTCGATCGGCGTTCAACTCGCCGCTGGTTTGCCCGGTCATCTACGGCAAGCGCTAACAGCAAGGGTTGACATTTACTGCCGATTCAGTAGAATACGCCTTCCTCGCAGGGCGCCGGCCGAACGGCCAGGCAGATGCGGGATGCTCCACTCTTTATAGAGCCCGGAGCTGCTCTT
>NZ_WWNB01000020.1 GCF_012062845.1 Halomonas salinarum | reverse complement strand
CAGGTGCGACAGCCTCGTATGCGGTTCCTGTTCGTCGGGCCAGGAGTTTGCCTACAGCTTCCTCCAGATTCCGCCTCGCGACGGACACCCTTGCTGTTCAGCTAACGGTTCCCGCTATCAGGGTCCGTAGGGGACTCTCACCCCCGAGTCATCCCGAGGCACCACCCTCGGGAACAGCACCTGTCCGGCGCTGCGCGC
Source organism: Halomonas salinarum (assembly GCF_012062845.1). Classification (GTDB taxonomy): domain Bacteria; phylum Pseudomonadota; class Gammaproteobacteria; order Pseudomonadales; family Halomonadaceae; genus Onishia; species Onishia salinarum. The sequence continues at coordinate 64,596 of NZ_WWNB01000020.1, read as the reverse complement.
CATGCCTGGCGCACCAAAAAAAGGGCCGCCCGAAGGCGGCCCTGCATCGATCCTTTAGGGTGTGAGCCCGGATCAGTTCTCCTCGCTTTTGCCATCATAGTCGGCGGGAGGAATCGAGCGCTCGTCGCTTTTAAGCGGTTCCTCGTTAGCGTCGGTGTCATCATCGCCTTCCGAGCTGGCCCGTTGCTTGGCACGCCCCTCGATGACGCGAACATTTCCGGCCGGCGCCGAGCCGTCCTTGTCTTCGCCGAAGTAGAGCGTGGTGTGCGGGAAGGGAATCTCGATGCCCGCGGCGTCGAAGTGCATCTTGACCAGGCGATTGTAGGCACGGCCAGTGGCCCACTGGGTGCCTGGCGTGGTCTTCAGGCGCACGCGGATATTCACCGAGCTGTCAGCCAGGGCGACGACACCGGCGACCTCCAGCGGAGCGAGCAGGTTCTGCTTGTGCTCGTCGCTGGCTGACAGTTCCTCGAAGGCTTCCTTCAGGCACTCGATCGCTTCATCGATGCTCTCGCGGTAGGCGATGCCGTACTCACCGACGTGGTAGGCGAACTCGCGCATGTAGTTCGACACGGTATCGACGCTTGAGAAGGGCACGATGTGATAGGTACCGGACAGGTCACGGATGCCTACCGAGCGGATGCTCAGGCGCTCTGCCGTACCAGTGATGCCGCCGACGGTGACCACATCACCGGTGTTCATGGCGTTCTCGACCTGGATGAACACCCCGGTAATGATGTCCTGTACCAGCTTCTGGGCACCGAAACCGATGGCCAGACCCAACACACCGGCACCCGCGATCAGCGGACCGATGTTAATGCCAATCTCGGACAGCACGATCATCAGCGTCATGGCGATGATGGTGATGGCCAGCGCGTTACGGAACAGGCTCAGCAGCGTCTGGGCACGGGCCGTTGGCTCGCCGCCGCCGGTCTCCGGGTTGAGGCGGTGCTCGATCAGGCTGGCGAGACCTACCCACAGCGCCATGGCCACGGTCACGATGACCAGCACACTGATGACCTTGGCGACCAGGCCACGCCCCATGTCGGTGGCATACCAGCTGGCAAGATCAAAGATGCCCCAGGCACCGGCGGTGATCATCACAACGGTGATCAGGATCAGTGCACGGATGACCCGCAGCAGGTTGGGGACATAGGCGTTGAGTCGTGTCTCGAGCAACGGCAGCTTGCGCTTGAGATCCTCCGGCAGGCGAATGCGCTTGCCGATGGTCTGAGTCAGCAGGCTTGAGAGCAGCATGCCGGCACCGACCACAGCGAGCGTCTGCAGCGTGGCCATCAACACGAAGGGCAGTGCATCTTCGGGACGGGTGAAGGTCAATACCAGCACCATCAGGAAGTAGGCGATCGCCAGCAGGTGCCAGACGCGTGCAAACAGCTTCAGGGACACTCGTGTGGCGCTCATCGTGGCCTTGGCGGCCTTGGCATCGATGCCATCACGCAGGCGCTGGCGGTTCTTGAGGACCACGGCGACCGCATAGACGAAGGCGCCAAGCATGATCAGCGTGCCCATGCCCTGGCCGAGTGCCGGTGATAGGTAATAGTTAAGCAGTGGTACGGCGACCATCAGGCCATAGCCAATCAGGCCGATCAGATGAGCCATCCAGCGGTTCCAGTAGCTGGCTTCTTCGGCCGAGATAGGCAGCAGGCGCAAGCCTTTATAGCGGGAGGCAAACAGCATGCGCACGGCGGCCTTGAGCAGTTCAATCACCAGGAAGGCGTTGAGGAACAGTGAGGCCCGTGTCGATAGCTCGCCGCTCTCGCCGATAGCGAAGGTGGCGATAAGATTGCCGCCCACATACGCCAGCGAGATTACCAGCACATCAACGATGGCGGCGATCACCACGGCCACTAACAGGCGAATCACCGGCGTCATGCCGCTGCCCTGCTGCGACCAGCGGCTGGTGGCCGTGAAGGCCGGCCGCGCCAGACGCCGGAAGGCGACGAACAGCACGAAGGTGGCGATGATCACCAGCCCCAGATTCAGTGCCGCCGAGGTGAAGGCCGTCATATCGAACGCCTGACCAGTGCCCGCCCCCTGGACGATACCGCTGACAGCCGTGGCGAGTCCTTCAAGCTGACTGCCGATCTCACTGGCAATGGTACTGGTCAGTTCGGCCAGTTGGCGCGGCAAAGAAGCGGCATTGGCCTCTTGGCCGCTGGGAGCCTGACCTGCAGCGGCCTCTGTGCTAGAGGAGGCGGCTGCCTGGGCGTTATCGGCCATGCCACGCAATTGTTCGATCAACTGGGTGCGAGTTGCGTCGTTCTCGAGCAGGTCGGCCAAGGTGGAATAGGCCGGCGTATCGCCGGGTGGGCTCTCCTGAGCCTGAGCCTGAATGCCGAACAGCATCAATGCCGTCAGCAGCCAGGCCATCAAGGGTAGCGGTCGCAATGTCAGCACACATGCCTCCATGTGATGGTGTGAATGATGGGGAGTAGGGCGCGCATCGGCGCGTTGTCAGGCATCACAGCATGCGACGATTACCGCCACAAGTTCTTGCCTGTCATGCCAGGGTCATGTTGTTTCGCTATAACGGCCGCTGAATCGACGCGTTCAGGGCGCATTCTCGCACGACAAACCTGAGTTATACAGGGATTGTACATTGCCTGTTAGATAGTGCGCTATATACTACCAGAAGTTGCAGGCGCAGGATTCGCCCGACCGGTAATCAGGAGATAAGCGGTATGTTGGAGGTTCGGCTAGAGTTGGAATGTTCGATCTGCGGTGCCCAGCACTTTCGAATTCCCACCCGCGATGAAGATAGGGATATCGTGGTCTGCGCACGTTGCCATAGCGTCAAGTGCCGGGCAGATGACCTGGAGTGGCGCATGGCCCAGGCCAGCGCGATGCGCCGAGAGGCGCTACTGGCCAGCTGAGGTTTCTGCTGCTGCGCCCGGTGTCAGGGCGCCAGCCGCTGTTATGTGCCATGAAGTGGGTGTCGGCAAGCCGTTTTGTCAGCTAATCCCCGGGAGCCGTTTATATAACCACCCCAGTGCGGGTGGTTTTTATGTCAGGTCACTACTTCTCATCAACGAAGGGCACCGTGGGTGAATCCTCGTCGCAGCCCGGTTCACTGAGAAATGTCTTGTCGACATCCAGTACACCCAGGTGGCTGATGGTGCGGCGGCCAAGCAGTACCGGGTAATTCATCTTGCTGCGATCACGCAGGCTGAAGTCTTCTTCGTAGCGCGTATTTCCCAGGCAGATTGGCATGATCACCGTGGGCCGGCGTGAGGTGCCGCCTGCGCCGCGGAGCAGCAAGTTGCGGTTAACCGGTCGCTCAAGGGCTTTTTCGAAGACCTCGCCGCTTTCTTCATCTTCTAACTCGAGACGAAAGCGCACCCATTCATCACCATCTTTCTTGAAGCGCTCGATATCACGCGCGTCTAGCGATGATGTCAGGGCGCCGCTGTCGAGCTTGGCCTTCACTTCAACGCCCCAAGGCTCGATATGTGCCTTTTCTACCCATCCAAAGACAGGTCGATCAGTTGTTTCCTCTGCCAGTGATGGCGTCAGGGCAGTCGTTGCCAGCAGCATGGCCAGCGGCAGGTAGCGCATCAACGCAAACATCGAGCCTCCTCGGCGTGGTGTAGACGCAAGTGAGAGCATGGTAAACGCTGATGGTTCCACTGCTAGCGTCCGAGGGCAAGTATCGGTTGTCATGAGAACGCCGCTGCCGCGCCATGCAGGGTATGAACGGGACTGAGCTCGGGAGTATGAAGAGTGCCGACTCGGTGCTAGTTCGAGGGCCTCGGAAACGAAAAAGCCACCCGGTTGGGTGGCTTTCCTCTGGAGCGGGTGTAGACGGCGCGGGGTTGAGCCCGGGGAGTGTGAAGAGTGCCGACACCGCTCTGGTTTGAGGGCCTGCGGAAACGAAAAAAGCCACCCGGTTGGGTGGCTCTTCTCTGGTGTTGGTGGAGGCGGCGGGGTTGAACCCCGGGGGTGTGAAGAGTGTCGACACTGCGCTGATTTGAGGGTCAGCGGAAACGAAAAAAGCCACCCGGTTGGGTGGCTCTTCTCTGGTGTTGGTGGAGGCGGCGGGAATTGAACCCGCGTCCGCCGACACGCGCTCTTCGGCTCTACATGCTTAGGTCCGTCATTTGATTTAGCGGGATTGGCTCCGACGGGCAGGATCCAATACCGCGATTCTTCTAAAGTTTAACGATTGGCAGGAAGACGCTACCAACCGCGATCCCATTATCTTTGGCTCTTCTCCCGTCCGTCACGAATGGGCACGTAACTTCTGGGCCAGGCTAACAACTAACAGCTATTTAAGCTGCCAGTGCGCCCTGAGCGTAGTTGTCGTCGTTTGCGACTATTTAATCGTGATGTTGGATTTACGAGATACATCACGCTCTCGGCATGCACCTAGGAGGTTGTCATCGGCGTCGAAGCCATGTCGCCCCCGTGGAACGTCTTCAGTTTAACAGGTGAGGCCATTACTACGCCAGTTCAAGGTGTCGCCATGCCAAAAAAAGCTTTTCTACTTGGCGTCGCGCATGATGCGTGCTTTCTGGCGATTCCAGTCACGCTCCTTCTCGGTGGCACGTTTATCGTGCTGCTTCTTGCCTGTGACCAGCGCAAGCTCACACTTGATCAGGCTGTTCTTCCAGTAGAGCTTGAGGGGAACACAGGTGTGGCCCTTGTCCTGGGTGCGCGAGAAGATCTTGGCGATTTCCTTGCGATGCAGAAGCAGCTTGCGGGTCCGTGTCGGATCGGCAAGTTCATGCGTGCTGATGGTGTTGAGCGGCGTGATGTGCGTGCCCAGCAGCCAAGCCTCGCCGTTCTTGATCAGGATGTAGGTGTCGGTGAGCTGAGCCTTGCCCGCACGCAGACTTTTCACTTCCCAGCCGGACAGGGCCAGGCCTGCCTCGAAGGTTTCATCGATGTGGTACTCGAAGCGTGCCTTCTTGTTCTGGGCGATGACGTTGCTGCTTGGGCCCTTGCTCTTGCCTTTCTTATTGGCCATGGAACCTCTGTCTCGATATGCCTCGGTGTTCGCTTCACTGCGTTGGATGGTAGGTGGGGGGAAGCGTGATACCATTCAAGGCCTGACGAATTAACCGCACATGATACGCCCAAGCCCCTGTAAAGTCAGCGGAGAGGTAGATGCCAACGGTCAATCGGTCCGCCTTGGTGCGGCATTCCCCCCAGGCGATGTTCAACCTGGTTAATGATTTCGAACGTTACCCGGAATTCCTTCCGGGTTGTAAGCGGGCGCGCCTTATCGAGTCTGATGCTAAGCATCTGATCGGTGAGCTGACGCTGGCCAAGGCCGGTGTCGAGCAGAGCTTTACCACCCGTAACGACCTTTACAGCCCGGATCGTATCGAGCTGTCGCTGGTGCAGGGGCCTTTTCGGCGCCTGCGCGGGCGTTGGCTGTTCACGCCGATGGGAGAGAACTCCTGCAAGGTCAGCCTGGAGATGGAGTTCGAGTTCTCCAACCGCTTGATGGGCATGGCCTTTGGCAAGCTCTTTCAACAGGTGGCCGGACAGCTGGTCGACTCCTTCTCGCGCCGCGCGAACGAGCTCTATGGCAGCGATGGACGCTACTGAGGGCGACGGGGCGATTCGGGTAGAAGTGGCCTATGCACTGCCGACGCGCCAGAAAATCGTCGAACTTAACGTGCCGGCCGATACCACCGCCCGCCAGGCGGTCGTCATGGCCGAGCTCCCGCAGTACTTCCCCGAAGTGCCAGTGGAGACATTTCTCGAGGCGGACCTGGGTATCTTCGGCAAGGCGCTGCGAGACCCCGAGAACCACGCCCTGCGTGAGGGCGATCGGGTAGAAGTGTATCGGCCGCTGAAGATTGATCCCAAGGCCGCCAGGGCTGCACGGGCGGCCAAGGCGGCGAAGTCGCGCTAAGGCATTTTTTGCCGGTATCGGCTGTTGCGATGCATGTGATAAGCGCATTCGCATGGCAATAGCCGAAAGCCCCTCAACTCCGCACCCGCTAGCGCGCGGTACTGCTTATGCAGCGCGTGTTATACGACGCTTGCCTTACGATGCTCTTATTCGATCGACGTGCCGACACTGGGGGCGTTGCCGGGACGCAGATTCGTCGAGTCGTCTTCGGGCATGCTGCTGGGTCCCATGCCCGGCTGAGCGGTGAAATCCAGCGCCTCATCGAAATCACCGCTCATGCTCATGTCAGCCAAGCGGTCATTCTCGAAACTCAGGGTCACGCGGCGCTTGTCGATACCGCCATAGGCCTTGTCGAGGCGGAACAGATAGTCCCACTCGTCGTCGCTGAACGGTGCCTCGAGCAGCGGCGTGCCCATGATTGCCTTGACCTGGCTACGGCTCATGCCGGTTTGCAACTGACTCACGGCTTCTTCGGTGACCAGGTTGCCCTGAACCAGATCGCGCTTGTAAACGCTTAAATAGCTGCACCCAGTGACCAGCGTCAGGGTCAGCGAAAGGGTGAGCATTTTCATCAACTTTTGCATTTGCGCCTATTCTTCACTATCGTGGATTCGGTCGATCATACCCGACCCTACACGTTACTGCGAAGAGCAACCATGGCCGACCAGAACCATGAACTGCGCAAAGTGGGCCTCAAGGTCACGCTACCGCGCGTCAAGATACTCCAGATCCTCGAGAATGCCTCTGATCAGCATCACCTGAGCGCCGAAGACGTCTATAAGGCGTTGCTGGATGCAGGTGAGGATGTAGGGCTTGCCACCGTCTATCGCGTACTGACTCAATTTGAGTCCGCGGGGTTGGTTGTGCGCCATAACTTCGATGGTGGCCACGCCGTTTTCGAGCTTTCCCATGACGAGCATCATGACCACATGGTTTGCCTGGAAAGTGGCGAAATCGTCGAGTTCTATGACGAGCAAATCGAGCGCCGCCAGCAGGAAATCGTTGATGAGCATGGCTATGAGCTCGTGGATCACGCCCTGGTGCTCTATGTGCGCCCGAAGGGCTCGCAAGCAACACGCCAGGAAGGCGTTACCAAGAAGTAGCCCCTTACTCTGATACGACAGTATTCAAGACAACGCCGGCCTCAGTGTCGGCGTTGTCGTGTCTGAGAGCGTATCTGGGCGATCGGAAGGTGGGGGCCAAGGCCTGTACTGACTCAAGTGAGTGGGCGCCTTGCGTTTTTCAGGAGAACGGCTCACGCCTGTCTGGCTGAGCGAGTGCCCTAGGCGAGCGCTAAACGCCACCGGCCTCGGGCGCGACGAGTTGCTGGCTAGTGGTGCGGTCGCTGGCTGGCGTCGAGCATTTCCCGTGCGTGAGCCAGGGTGCGCTCGGAAAGATTGACGCCGCCGAGCATGCGCGCCAATTCGCCGATGCGGCCGCCTTCATCGAGTAGCGCCATGCGGGTCTGGGTGTGATCGCGTTTGGCCTGCTTTTCGATATGCAGATGCTGGTGTGCCTGTGCGGCCACCTGGGGCAGGTGCGTCACTGTCATCACCTGGCCATTGGTGCCGAGGCGTTTGAGTAGCTGACCGACGATCTCGGCGGTAGCGCCGGAGATCCCCACGTCGACCTCGTCGAAGACCAGGGTGGGAATTGTCGAATGGCTGGCAGCCACCACCTGAATGGCCAGGCTGATGCGCGATAGCTCGCCGCCGGAGGCGACCTTGGCAAGCGCCCGCGCCGGCTGTCCCGGGTTGGCGCTGATCAAAAACTGCACGCGGTCGAGTCCATCAGGTGCTGGGTTGGTGCGCTCCTCGATGGCGACCTCGAAACGTGCCTTGCCCATGGCCAAAAACGCCAGCTGCGCCTGCACTTCCTTGCCGAAGCGTTTGGCCGCCTTGTGGCGTGCCTCGCTGACCTCCTTGGCTTCTGTCCGCCACTGTTCACGCAGTGCTTCGACCTCGGCGGTGAGCGCTTCGATATCGTGCTCGCCGCCATCCAGCCCCTCAAGCTCTTCGCGCAGGCGCTGATGCAGAGCGGTTATTTCTTCAGGCATCACGTGGTGCTTGCGAGCGATGCGGTGCACTTCACTGAGGCGATTGTCGACCTGCGTCAGGCGTTCGGGGTCAAGCTCGGTGGCATCGGCAAAGCGGGCCAACTCACGGGCCGCCTCTTCGATCTGAATGCGGGCGCTGTCGAGCATGCCCAGCGCCTCGGCCAGGGCACCCTTTTCGCTGCCGGGTAGCGGCGAAAGATGGTTCATGGCCTGGTTGAGCAGCGTCAGGGCGCCGCCTTCGTCGTTCTCGCAGCATTCGCTGGCGAACTGGCTCTCGCGAAGGTGTTCTTCGGCATGGGCAAGGCGCTCCTGCTCGTCCTCGAGTTGGGCGAGCTCACCCTCGGCCAGCGCCAGTTGATCGAGTTCCTCAACCTGATAGCGCAGCAACTGGCGGCGGGCCTGGATCTCGTCGCCGTCCTCGGCGAGTCGCTTCAGTTGCCGACGGCTCGCTTGCCAGGCCTTGAACGTCTCGGCCATTTGGGTCACGGCAGGGCGGTGGCCGGCGAAGTCGTCGAGTAGACGCAGATGCGTATCCTCGTTCAGCAGCGCCTGGTGGGCATGTTGACCGTGAATCTCTATCAGGTGCTCGCCGAGTGACTTGAGGTCGGCGATAGTGGCCGGTTGGCCGTTGATCCAGGCCTTGGAGCGGCCGCTCTTGGTGATCACTCGCCGAAGCAGGCAGTCATCGGCGGGAAGCTCACGGGACTCAAGCCAGTGGCGCGCGGCGGGTAGGTCACCAATATCGAAACGCGCGCTCAGGTCGGCGCGTTCGGCGCCATGGCGGACACTGCCGGTATCGGCACGTTCACCGAGGCATAGCCCCAGAGCCCCGAGCAGGATCGACTTGCCGGCGCCGGTCTCGCCGGTGATGGCGGTCATGCCGCCCTGAAGCTCCAGGTCGAGTCGCTCGACGATGGCAAAGTCCTGAATGGCAAGCTGCACCAGCATGGCTGTCTCCCGCCCGTGAAGGTTATGTCCCGCTGTTTCGCATCATGGTCTGTGTGTTTATACAGTAGTCCATGCCCCTCTTCAATTGCCAGCGTAAACGCGGTGACGCCATGCCTTGAGTTCGCCATGACCATCCCCATATAGGCGGTAGTTCACTCATATAGTTGACTCATTCAGCTGCCAGGGCGGCCGTTAGCCGCCTTCCGACGTCAGGAGATGCTCATGGCTAAAGAACCTCAGACGCCATCACAGGAAGACGAGTCCGATCACAGCACGCTCGAGACAGAAATTCACGACCCTGTCGAGACCCTCGAGCACGAGAGCGAGGCTGACGACAACGCCGAGGCCGATATGTTGGCCGCGAAGGTCGAAGAGCTCGAAGAGAGCCTGCAAGAGGCCAAGGACCAGCAGCTGCGCGCCGCCGCTGAAGCGCAGAATGTGCGCCGCCGCGCCGAGCAGGACGTCGAGAAGGCGCGCAAGTTCGCGCTGGAAAGGTTCGTCAAGGAACTGCTCCCGGTGATCGATAGCCTCGAGAAGGCGCTGGAAGCCATGGAAGATGGGGCCAGCGAAACGCACCGCGAGGGCGTGTCGATGACGCTGAAGATGCAGCAGGACGTGCTTTCCAAGTTCGGGGTGGAGACCGTCGACCCCGAGGGTGAACCGTTCGACCCGCAGTATCACGAGGCGCTGACCATGGTGCCGTCGCCCGATGTCGAGCCCAACACCGTCATCGAGGTGATGCAGAAGGGCTATCTGCTCAATGGTCGCCTGGTACGCCCGGCGATGGTGGTGGTCAGCCAGGCCGCGAACTGAGGTCAGGCAGGTGCGTCCATTAGTGATGCGCCATTCATGCACGCCATCAACCGTGCATGACAGCAATTCGGAAAACGTCGTTAAAAAAGGGCTTGAAAAGATCTCAGCGGCCCCCACATAGACGACAACCCCGCGGCATTCGCCGCGAGCAACGATTCAAAGCAACGACTTCGAGGATTTCCTATGGGACGCATCATCGGTATTGACCTGGGGACAACCAACTCCTGTGTCGCCGTTCTCGACGGCGACAGCGCCAAAGTTATCGAGAACGCCGAAGGTGGCCGCACCACGCCGTCCATCATCGCCTACACCGATGACGGCGAGACACTGGTGGGCCAGGCGGCCAAGCGCCAGGCGGTCACTAACCCGGAAAACACCCTGTACGCCATCAAGCGCCTGATCGGCCGTCGCTTCAAGGACGATGTCGTCCAGAAGGACGTGAAGATGGTGCCTTACACCATCACCGAAGCCGACAATGGCGACGCCTGGGTACAGGTCAAGGACAAGAAGCTGGCACCGCCGCAGGTCAGCGCTGAAGTCCTGATGAAGATGAAGAAGACCGCTGAGGAATACCTTGGCGAAGAAGTGGCCGAAGCGGTGATCACCGTGCCGGCCTACTTCAACGACTCTCAGCGTCAGGCCACCAAGGACGCGGGTCGCATCGCCGGCCTTGAAGTCAAGCGCATCATCAACGAGCCGACCGCGGCGGCGCTGGCCTATGGCATGGACAAGTCGCGCGGCGACAAGACCATCGCGGTCTATGACCTGGGTGGCGGTACCTTCGATATTTCCATCATCGAAGTGGCCGACGTCGACGGCGAGACCCAGTTCGAAGTGCTTGCCACCAATGGCGACACCTTCCTGGGCGGCGAAGACTTCGACATGACGCTGATCAACTATCTCGTCGATCAGTTCAAGTCCGACAGCGGCATCGACCTGTCTGGCGACAAGCTGGCCATGCAGCGCCTCAAGGAAGCTGCCGAGAAGGCCAAGATCGAGTTGTCCAGCGCCCAGCAGACTGACGTCAATCTGCCCTACATCACCGCTGACAACACCGGTCCCAAGCACCTCAACGTCAAGGTGACCCGTGCCAAGCTCGAGTCGCTGGTCGAGGACCTGATCAAGCGCTCCATGGGCCCCTGCAAGACCGCGCTTTCCGATGCTGGCCTGTCCGCGTCCGATATCGACGACGTGATCCTGGTGGGCGGTCAGACCCGCATGCCGATGGTGCAGAAGCAGGTCGCCGAATTCTTCGGTAAGGATGCCCGCAAGGACGTCAACCCGGACGAAGCCGTGGCCGTGGGTGCTGCCATCCAGGGCGGCGTGCTGGGCGGTGACGTCAAGGACGTGCTGCTGCTCGACGTGACGCCGCTGACACTGGGTATCGAGACCCTGGGTGGCGTGATGACGCCGCTGATCGAGAAGAACTCGACTATCCCGACCAAGAAGACGCAAACCTTCTCGACCGCGGATGACAACCAGACGGCCGTGACCATCCACGTCCTGCAGGGTGAGCGCAAGCAGTCCAGCGGTAACAAGTCTCTGGGTCGCTTCGATCTGGCCGACATTCCGCCGGCGCCGCGTGGTGTGCCGCAGATCGAGGTCGCCTTCGACCTGGACGCCAACGGCATCCTCAACGTGTCCGCCAAGGACAAGGCCACCGGTAAGGAACAGTCGATCGTCATCAAGGCCTCCAGTGGCTTGTCCGAGGAAGAAGTCGAGCAGATGGTCCAGGACGCTGAGACCCACGCCGAAGAGGACAAGAAGTTCGAGGAACTGGTCCAGTTGCGCAACCAGGCCGACGGCATGGTTCACGCGGCCAAGAAGACCATCGAAGAAGCCGGCGACAAGGCCAGCGACGACGAGAAGCAGAAGATCGAAACGGCCATCGCCGAGCTGGAAGAAGCGTCCAAAGGCGACGATCAGGAAGACATCCAAGCCAAGCTGGATGCGCTGACCGAAGCCTCCGGTGCCCTTGCTCAGAAGATGTACGCCGAGCAGGCCGAAGGCGAACAGGCTCAGGCTGGCGCCGAGGCGAGTGGCAAGCAGGAAGATGACGTGGTCGACGCCGAGTACGAAGAAGTCAACGACGACCAGAAAAAGCAGTAAACCACGACATCTGAATGACGGATGACGCCAGCGCGGGAGCCTGACTCCCGCGTTGGTGTTTCCGCACTGTCGCTACGGAGGCGGACAGACCCATGTCCAAACGTGATTACTATGAAGTTCTGGGCATCGAGCGCGGGGCTGACCAGAAAGAGGTCAAGAAAGCCTATCGACGCCTCGCCCAGAAGTTTCACCCGGACCGCAATCCGGATGATGAAACCGCACAGCAGAAGTTTCAGGAAGTGTCCGAGGCCTACGAGGTCCTGAGCGATTCCGAGAAACGTGAAGCCTATGACCAGTTTGGTCATGCCGGTGTCGATGGCCAAGCCGGCGGCGGTGGCGGCTTCGGCGGCGGCGGCGCTGGTGGCTTCAGCGATATCTTCGGTGATGTCTTCGGTGACATCTTCGGTGGCGGCGGTGGTCGGCGCCATCCGAATGCCCCGCAGCGTGGCTCCGATCTGCGCTATAACCTCGAGCTTGATCTTGAGGACGCGGTGGCTGGCACTTCGGTCGATATTCGCGTACCGCGCCATGTCGAGTGTGGCCGCTGTGACGGCGGCGGTGCCGAGCCGGGGTCCACCAAGGACACCTGCCCGACCTGTGCCGGTCAAGGCCAGGTGCGCATGCAGCAGGGCTTCTTCGCCGTGCAGCAGACCTGCCCGACCTGTCACGGCAGCGGTCAGCACATCAAGGTGCCGTGCCACGAGTGTCATGGCGAAGGGCGCGTACGCGAGACGCGTACCCTCTCGGTGAAGATTCCGGCTGGCGTCGATACCGGCGATCGCATTCGCCTCAATGCCGAGGGCGAATCTGGCATTAACGGTGGCCCGCCCGGTGATCTCTACGTGCAGGTGGCGATCAAGCCGCACAAGATCTTCCGTCGCGAGGGTCGCGATCTGCAGTGCGACGTGCCGATCAACTTCGTTGACGCCGCCCTGGGCGGTGAACTCGAGGTGCCGACGCTGAATGGCCGGGTCAAGCTGAAGATTCCGCCCGAGACCCAGACCGGCAGACTCTTCCGCATGCGTGGCAAGGGCGTCAAGCCGGTACGCGGCGGACCTCCCGGCGATCTGCTGTGCAAGGTCGTGCTGGAAACGCCGGTCAAGCTCAGCGATGAGCAGAAGGACCTGTTGCGTCAGTTCCAGGACAGCCTGGAAGGCAGCAAGAGTCATCACTCGCCGAAGAAGACCAGCTTCTTCGATGGCGTGAAGAAGTTCTTCGAGGACATGAAGCCGTAAGCGGTTTCTTTCCCGAATGATCAAGGCCCCGCGCTCCGCAAGGAGGCGGGGCCTTGTTGTGTCCGGCCTTAACGCAACAGGCGCTGCATGCGCCAGTGAAGCCCAGCGGGGTCTGGCTGGTAGTGCTCGCTACTCGGCAAGTAAAGCGGTGCACCGTCCAGTCGGTGTAGCCAACGATTGTCCTCTAAGAGCGGGTCGACGGCGGCGCTTACGTGCCATCTGAGGTCCGGGCCGGGCGCGACCAGGTGGTTGTCCATGGCCCAATGCAGATCGGGAGTCATTGCCAGGCCATTGCTGGGGTGATCGTTCTGGCTATCGACGAATGGGATGATATGGGCGGCTTCTGTCAGGTAACGGTAATCGGGTGTAATGAAGCGCCTGCGACTGGCGGCACAGCGATAGTCATAGGCTTCCAGCACCAAAGAGCGGAAAGCAGCGGAGCGTGCATAGTGCTGCCCTGTTTCCTGGACCATGCCCCGCAATTGTTCTGGCTGTTTCTCGTATGTGCCGCTAGCCAATGCTGTCTGGAGGTATGTCTGGAGCCGGGTATAGACCACTCTATCTGATGATAGGTAATGATCCGCCATCAGAGTGCAGGCCTCTTCGGCTTTCCGCGGCTCCTGCAGCACCGAGAAAAGCACTGGGTCCAGTCGAGCGGAAGAGAAGCGTTCCAATAACCGCCTCATGGACTTAGGCTGCCCTAACGCGCTTGCTCGTGAGCCGGTTTCAGGCGAGTAGTCAGGTGACCACAGTGGGCCGGATGGCCCTTTATCATTGCGCAGATGCCATAAAGGAAGCCACGGGTTGGCTTTGTGTCTCTCTGTTGTTAACAGCTCGTAGAGGTCGTGGTAGCGGACCATCAGTCGGTCGCTGATCACGACGATGTTCGACATGAGATGGCCAGTCTGGATCTCGCAGATGATGGCCAGTAGCAGGCTGGGCTTGTTGAAAGGGCTTCCCGTGCGGAGGTTCGTGAGGCATGCCAGCCGTTCATCCATGTGTTCTGTTTTCCTTATATAGCCAATTGCCAACGTATCGCGGTGGTGCCTCTTTTGTCATGTCGCTTGTCGGTGCCGGGTGTCGATTAGCCATCCGCCGTCGCGTGGAGATGGGAATCATTCCCGGTTCCCGTGTACCATATCGCCTCGCTCGCCGGTGAGCCGACTGTCGACGGCACGGCGAGCAACGCCCTTTTTACACGGATAAAACGACAAGGATACTCATGGACGATGTCGCGGATCGGCCGTTGGCCGGCATCCTGCTCAGGCTGCTATCAGGCCTTCTTTTCACAGGGATGATGGTGTGCGTCAAGGCGGTGAGCATTGATGTGCCGCTGGGTCAGACCGTGTTCTTCCGCTCGCTGTTCGCATTGCTGCCGATCGTTGCCTTCATGACATGGCGTCGGCAGTTCCCCGCGGCCCTGGCCACGCAGCGCCCGCTCGGGCATCTGCTGCGCTCGGGGCTGGGGGCGGCGGCGATGTTTGCCTCCTTCGCGGCCGTGGCACGGCTACCGGTGGCCGAGGCGACGCTTCTGGCGCAGCTGTCGCCGGTCGCCATGGCGGTGGGCGGGGTGCTGCTGCTCGGCGAGCGGTTCTCCCTGCATCGTGGGGTGGCTCTGGCGCTGGTGCTTAGCGGGGTGGCGGTGCTGGTGGTGCCGGACCTGCAAGGCCCTCAGGAGGGTGCTCGTGTGCTGGGGTATCTGCTGGGCATCCTGGCGGCCTTGCTGACGGCGGGGGCGTTAATGACGGTGCGGCGGATTTCGCGCACCGAGACGGCGGCCTCCATCGCTTTCTACTTCGTGATGGTCACGACGCTGGCGGGGCTCGCAACGCTGCCGCTGGGGTGGGTGGCCGTCTCGGGGGAGACGCTTGGCTTGCTGGTGTTGTCGGGGCTGTTTGGCGGTGCGGCGCACATCTGCATGACCCTGGCGCTGCGCTACGCCGAGGTCTCGCGTCTGGCGCCATTCGAGTATGTGGCGCTGATCTGGCCGGTGCTGGCGGATCTGTGGATATTCGGACTGCCAGTCACCAGCGGCTTCTTGCTTGCCTTGCCGCTGGTGTTGGGCGGTGCTGTGCTTGCGGGGTTCGAGGGACGGTTTAAACGGCTGCTTCGACGATGAGCTGGGGGCGCCCCATTGAGCAAGGCTCGATGCGGGCGTCGACCTGAAAGACGTGGCGCAGCAGTGTCGGGGTCACCACCTGCTCGGTCGTGCCGCATGCCACCAGCTGGCCGCTTTCGAGCACCATGGCCTGGTCGGTGAAGCGCAGCGCATGGCCGATGTCATGCAGCGAGGCGATGATCAGCATCTCCCGCTCGCGGGCCAGTCGCCGCAGGATACTCAGCAGGCTGATTTGACGGTGCAGGTCCAGCGCCGAGGTCGGCTCATCGAGGAGCAGGATCTCCGGGGCCTGAACCAGCGCCTGGGCCGCGCTCACCAGCTGTCGCTGTCCTCCACTGAGATCACTGATATCGCGCTCGCCCAGTGACGCGATGCCCAGGTCGTTAAGGGAGCGGTCGACCTCATGAAGATCGTCGGGCTGCACCTTCAGACTGCGCCCCTGCATGCGCGCCAACAGCACCGATTCGTACACCGTCAGCACTGCGCTGGACCCGGTCTCCTGGGGCATGTAGGCCACCGGGCGCTCGCGGGTGGTGCCCTCGATACGGACTTCGCCACCACCCTTGAGCAGCCCGAGGATGCGCCGGAAGAGGGTCGACTTGCCGGCCGCATTGGGGCCAAGCAGGGACACGATCTGGCCGCCGGCGAAGGTTGGCGTGGTGATCTCTGAGAGGATCTGGCGCCGGCCATAGTGGGCCGAAAGGCGATCTAGCGTGAGCGTTACCATGAAGCCTTCTTGTGGCTGAGCACGAGGAACAGGAAGAACGGAATGCCCACCAGCGAGGTGATAATGCCGATGGGAATGATGGTGCCGGGCAAGATGATCTTCGACAGCACTGAACCCACGGAAAGGATCAGGGCGCCGCACAGCGCTGAGCCAGGCAGGAAGAAGCGCTGATCTTCCCCTAGCAGCAGGCGGGCGATATGCGGCCCGACCAGGCCGATGAAGCCGATGGTGCCGACGAAGGCGACCGAGATGGCGGCCAGCAGCGAGACCAGCACCAGCACTTCCAGGCGCAGTGCGCGGGGGTTGACGCCCAGGCTCTCGGCCTTAGCGTCGCCCAGGCGCATGGCGGTCAGTGCCCAGCCACGACGCGCCAGCAGGGGCAGAATGAAGGCCAGTACGCCGAGGGCGATCCATAACTTGGGCCAGGTGGCCTTGGTCAGGCTGCCCATGGTCCAGAACACCACCGCGGATACTGCCTGTTGGCTGGCGAAGAACTGAATCAGCGCCATCAGCGAGTTGAAGATGAACACCATGGCGATGCCGAGCAGCACGATGGTTTCGATCGTCACCCCGCGGCGCATGCTCAGCAGGTGAATGGCGCCGGCGGTCAGCATGGCCATGACGAAGGCATTGATCGGGATGATGTAGTCGACCGCGGCGGGCACCAGCGATACGCCAAAGGCGAGCGCCAGCGCGGCGCCGAAACTCGCACCGGCCGAGATGCCCAGCGTGAAGGGGCTGGCCAGCGGATTGCTGAGGATGGTCTGCATCTGGGCGCCGGCGATCGACAGGCTGGCACCGACGACCAGCGCCATCAGCGCGACCGGCATACGAATTTCCCACAGGATCACTTTGACCGAGGGGCTGACGTTATCCGGCGTCAGCAGGGCGGTGATCACTTCCCCCAGCCCATAGCGCGCAGGCCCGAGCGCTAGATCAACACAAAGGCTCAGGCCCAGCGCCAGGGTGAGGGCGGCGAGAATCAGCTGCCGCCTGATCACCAGATAGCGATAGAACTCGCCCTCTCGAGCGGCGGCGGGGCTGACGGTGGTGTCACTGCTCATTCAAGGAGGTCCAGTATCCGGGTTGGTAATCGACCGGCAGGAAGCGCTCGTGGAGGGTCTCAAGCGTCTCCTCGGGGTCCAGGTCCTGGAACAGCTCCGGGTGCAGCCATTTGGCGAGGCGCTGCACGGCAACGAAGTAATAGGGGCTGTTGTAGAACTGGTGCCAGATGGCGTGGAAGTTGCCGTTCTCGACGGCGTTGATGCCGGTCATGGCGGTGCGCTCGGTCAGTCCTTCAAGCTTCTCCCGGGCCGTTTCCATATCGGCGCCCGGCCCCACGCCTACCCAGTCGCCGCCTGGCACGTAGGCATCCCAGTTGCCGCCGGTGACCACGACGTGGTCGGGGTTGGCGGCAATGATCTGCTCGGGGTTGAGATTGCCGAAGGTGTTGGGAATGATCTCGGCGGCGATGTTGTCGCCCCCAGCGAGTTCGACATACTCACCGAAATTGGCCGGACCGAAGCTCATGCAGCAGTCCTCGGAATAGCCGCCGGCACGGTCAATGAAGACCTTGGGGCGCTCGGGGTCGGCAGCCTCGATGGTCTCGGTAACACGGGCCATTTGCGCTTCGGCGAAGTCGATGAAGGCCTGGGCCTTTTCTTCCTCACCCAGCAGGCGGCCCATCAGGCGCATGGAGGGGATGGTGTTCTGGAGCGGGTCCTCGCGGAAGTCCACGTAGACGATAGGAATGCCGAGCTGGCCCAGCTTTTCGTCGTAGGCGGCATCTTCGGTTGCCGCCTTGGCCTCGAGGTTCATCAGCACCACGTCAGGCGTGAGCGCTGCGGCCTGCTCGACGTCGAAGGTGCCGTCCTTGAAACCACCGAAGGTCGGGATGTCTTCCATTTCGGGGAACTTGGCCGCGTAGCTCGCGTAGTTGTCAGGATCCGCCTGGGAGAAGTCCTTGCGCCAGCCGACGACGTGTTCGAAGGGAGCGTCGGATTCCAGCGCCCCCAGCAGATAGATCTGGCGGCCTTCACCCAGGATCATGCGCTCAACGGGCGCCTCGAGGGTGACCTCGCGGTCGGCGATGTCCGTCACGGTGATGGTGTCGGCCTGTGCGGCCATGCAGCCAAGTGCAATGACCGAGCCACCGACGGCCTTGAGCAGAGAGGTATTCATAGGTGGATGTCTTTCTCGTTGAAGGGTCATGTCGCAATCCGGTAGTCGGGATGCTAACCGGATTCGGTTATCTTTTACGCATGATTCTTATTTGCGGATGCCGAGCAGTATGGCGTAATGCCGCCTGTCGCGTCCAGATGTCAAGGTCGCCCTTCTACCTGGGGTGGCGCTACCAGGGCGCATCGTCATAGGCTATGAATTCATGACCGACACATACGGAGCCCGTTATGCCCATCTCACGTGCCGAGATCCCTACTGAGTCCGGCAGCAAGTTGATCAATCGCCTGTGCAAGCACTGGTCGCATAAGTTCGAGGTCGAGCATGGTGAGGGGCATGGCCGCGTTCAGTTCGAAACGGGCACCTGCCTGATGGAGGCCGAACAAGAGCGCCTTCTAGTGGCCATCGAGGCCCTGGACGTGGACGCCCTCGACAGCCTCGAGAGTGTGGTGGCGAGCCACCTGGAGCGCATGGCCGGCGATGAGGCGCTGACAATCGTCTGGGAGAATTGACTCGCACCGCGTGGTAATACTCAAGGCCCACCTTGGCCTGCTGCTTTGGGCGCTGCTGGTAGGGCTATCCTTCCCGGCCGTTGGGCTTGTCGATGACGCCTTGCCGCCGATGTTGCTGACCGCACTGCGCTTTTCGATCGCGTCCATTGCGCTCTGGGCGCTGGCGCGGCGTGCCCCCGACCGCTGGCCAGAGAGAGGCGCTTGGCTTTTGTATGCCGCGATGGGGCTGTGCCTTGCCAGCTTCTTCGCGTCCATGTTCTGGGCGGCGAGCCATACAACGGCGCTCGCCATGGCCACGCTGTTCGTCAGTGTGCCGCTGCTGGCCTTCCTGCTGGGCCTCTTCGCCGGGCTTGAACGCCGTAGCTGGCGACTGCCACTGATTCTCTCGATGGGCGCCTTGGGCGCCATTATGCTGGCGATCGTCGAGGCCAGTGGCCGCGTTAGCGCTAACGCAGTAGGAAGCGCTGGCCTTGGTTTCGGGGCAGGCGAGGCGGTATTTCTTCTTGGTTGCCTGGCAAGTGCGCTTTATCCGGTGCTTTCTAAATGGGGGCTCGCCCGAGGGCTGCTGTCGACATCGGCGGCGGTACGTACCTTCTGGAGTCTGTTGCTGGGCGGGCTATTGATCGGTCTTCTGGGGCTTGTCCTCGAGCCCGCCGCGGCGCTCGCCCAGATGCGTCTTCAAGACGGCTTGGTAGTGCTTTACCTGGGGCTCTTCTCCAGTGCGCTGACCTTCTGGTTGCAGCAGCGGGCGACGGAGGTGCTGACGCCTGGAGCGGTGACTGCCTATGGCTACCTGGTGCCCTTCGTGTCGATGCTGCTGCTGTTCGTGCAGCAGCCTGCTCGGATCGGCTGGGGATGGCTGCCTGGCAGTGTGCTGGTGCTTTTGGCAATGGCTTTGCTGTGGCGCGATGACGCTCGCCGCCGGCAGGCGGGGAGAGCCCGCTGAGCCCAGGCGTCTGCCGCCGCACCCACGACAGACGTGCCGTATCGCCAGTTGCTATACTGCCGCGACTTTTCTCGCTATCTGTCACACAGAATTTGCCAACCACTTGGAGATCGCATGTCCTCTCACGCTCCCCGTATCGCCATCGTCGGTGCTGCCGGCCGCATGGGCCGCACCCTGGTCAACGCCGTCACTCAGGACCCGGAGGCCACCTTGGCCGCGGGGATCGTCGAGTCGGGTAGCTCGCTTGCCGGTGCTGACCTGGGCGAGCTTGCTGGCCTTGGCAAGCTGGGTGTCGTTGCAAGCGATGACCTGGCCGCCGTGATCGAGGATGTCGATGTGCTGATCGACTTCACGGCACCGCGGGTGACGCTCAATAACCTGGCGCTGTGCGCCCGGCACGGCGCGGCGATCGTGATCGGCACCACTGGGCTTTCCGATGATGAGCTGGCCGAGCTCGACGGCTACCGCGACCAGGTGCCGATGGTCTTCGCGCCCAATATGAGTGTCGGCGTCAATCTGACCCTCAAGCTCTTGGAGACCGCCGCCAAGGCGCTCGGCGACGAGGGCTATGATATCGAGGTGATCGAGTCTCATCACCGCCACAAGGTCGATGCCCCCTCCGGCACGGCGCTGAAGATGGGGGAGGTGATGGCCGATGTGCTGGAACGCCCCCTCAAGGAGTACGGTGTCTTCGAGCGGGTCGGTCAGTGCGGGCCGCGCACCGACAAGGAGATCGGCTTTGCCACCGTGCGCGCCGGTGACATCGTGGGCGAGCATACGGTGATGTTTGCCACCGAGGGCGAGCGCATCGAGATTACCCACAAGGCGAGTAGCCGCATGACCTTTGCCAAGGGCGCGGTGCGGGCCGCGCGCTGGGTCCATGGTCGGGCGGCAGGGCGCTATGACATGCAGGACGTGCTCGAGCTGAAGTGATGCAACCCCGGCCGGCGCATCGGGTCCATTGGACTAAAGGGCTAGCTGGCGAGCGCCAATTCCGGTAACATTGATCAAATTTTTTGGCCGGGCGATGTTACCTCGCTTGTAACGAATCGCACCTCGCTTGTAGCGAATCGCGCCAGCAAGCATTACGAGCGAATGACAGCAAGCGGGATGAAACCGGTTCTCCGGGTTTCGTCCCGCTTTTTTACGAGCCGCAGGAAGCGCCCGTTGCCAAAAACACCAGTTGTCGGACGATGAGGCCGTTGCCCCTGGCGGCCTCCTGAGCTTGGGAGGAAGTTGCGTTGAACAAACCCGCGATATTGGCCTTGGAAGATGGCAGCGTGTTCCATGGCACCGCGATCGGCGCCGATGGGCAAACCAGCGGTGAAGTGGTGTTCAATACCGCCATGACCGGCTATCAAGAAATTCTCACCGACCCCTCCTACACTCGACAGATCGTCACCCTCACTTATCCCCATATCGGCAATACCGGCGTCAATGCAGAGGACGTCGAATCCGGCGCCATCGCCGCTGCCGGCCTGGTGATCCGCGATCTGCCGCTGCTGGCCAGCAGCTTTCGTAGCGAGCAGCGCCTCGATGACTACCTGAAGAGCCAGAATGTGCTCGGCATCGCCGACATCGACACCCGGCGGTTGACCCGGATCCTGCGCGATAAGGGGGCCCAGAATGGCGCTATTCTCGCCGGGGCCGATGCCGAGGGCGATGAGGCCGTCGAGCGGGCCCTGACCGCGGCAAAGGCCTTTCCAGGTCTCAAGGGCATGGATCTGGCCAAGGTGGTGTCCTGCCAGAGTGCCTATGAGTGGAGCGAAGGCGAGTGGGCGCTGGGTAAAGGCTATGCCGATACCACGGCAAGCGAGCGTCCCTTCCATGTGGTCGCCTACGATTTTGGCGTCAAGCGCAACATCCTGCGGATGCTGGCGTCTCGAGGCTGTCGCCTGACGGTGGTGCCGGCCCAGACCCCGGCAGCCGAGGTGCTGGCACTGAACCCGGACGGTGTCTTCCTGGCCAATGGCCCGGGTGACCCCGAGCCCTGTGACTACGCGATCACTGCCATTCGCGAGATCCTCGACACCGAGCTGCCGGTGTTCGGCATCTGCCTGGGGCATCAGTTGCTGGCGCTGGCCAGTGGGGCCAAGACCGCCAAGATGAAGTTTGGTCACCACGGCGCCAACCACCCGGTGCAGGATCTGGATTCCGGCCAGGTGATGATCACCAGCCAGAACCACGGCTTCGCCGCCGACGAGGCAAGCCTGCCGGATACCCTGCGTGCGACCCATCGTTCGCTGTTCGATGGCTCGTTGCAGGGTATCGAGCGCACCGACCGGCCGGCCTTCAGTTTCCAGGGTCACCCCGAGGCGAGCCCCGGCCCGCGCGATGTCGCGCCGCTATTCGACAAGTTCGTTGCCCTGATGCAGGCGCGCCGCTAGGCGCCCCTGTTCGATCGCGCCGTCGTCTGTCACCTTTTTTTCTGCGGGAAACGTCATGCCCAAGCGTACCGATATCCAGAGCATCCTGATCATTGGCGCTGGCCCGATCGTTATCGGCCAGGCCTGCGAATTCGACTATTCCGGCGCCCAGGCCTGCAAGGCCCTGCGCGAGGAAGGCTACCGAGTCATTCTGGTCAACTCCAATCCGGCGACCATCATGACCGACCCGGTCATGGCCGATGCCACCTACATCGAGCCGATTACCTGGGAGGCGGTGGAGAAGATCATCGAAGCCGAGCAGCCCGATGCCGTGCTGCCGACCATGGGTGGCCAGACTGCCCTGAACTGCGCCCTGGAGCTCGAGAAGCACGGCGTGCTCGCGAAGCACAGCGTGGAGATGATCGGCGCCAACGCCGATGCCATCAACAAGGCCGAGGACCGCGACCTCTTCGACCAGGCGATGAAACGCATCGGCCTGGAGTGCCCCAAGGCCAAGGTGGCGCACTCCATGGACGAGGCCTGGGAGATTCAGGGCGAGCTGGGCTTCCCGGTGATCATCCGCCCCTCCTACACCATGGGCGGCTCCGGCGGCGGCGTGGCCTACAACAAGGAAGAGTTCGAAGAGATCTGCATCCGCGGTTTCGAGCTCTCCAACAACCATGAGCTCTTGATCGACGAGTCGCTGCTGGGGTGGAAGGAATACGAGATGGAGGTCGTGCGCGACAAGCACGACAACTGCATCATCGTCTGCGCGATCGAGAACTTCGACCCGATGGGCGTGCACACCGGTGACTCGATCACCGTGGCCCCGGCTCAGACGCTGACCGACAAGGAATACCAGATCATGCGCGACGCATCGCTTGCGGTGCTGCGCGAGATCGGCGTCGAGACCGGTGGGTCCAACGTTCAGTTCGGCATGGACCCGACGACCGGGCGCATGGTGGTCATCGAGATGAACCCGCGGGTGTCGCGCTCCTCGGCGCTGGCCTCCAAGGCCACTGGCTTCCCGATCGCCAAGATCGCCGCCAAGCTGGCCGTCGGCTACACCCTCGATGAGCTCAATAACGACATCACCGGTGGTCGTACCCCGGCCTCCTTCGAGCCGGCAATCGACTACGTTGTCACCAAGATTCCGCGCTTCACCTTCGAGAAGTTCCCCCAGGCTAACGATCGTCTGACCACACAGATGA
This sequence comes from Halomonas salinarum, assembly GCF_012062845.1. Lineage (GTDB taxonomy): Bacteria > Pseudomonadota > Gammaproteobacteria > Pseudomonadales > Halomonadaceae > Onishia > Onishia salinarum. The sequence goes on along the minus strand of NZ_WWNB01000020.1, from coordinate 41,492 downwards.
AGTCGGTGGGCGAGGTGATGGCGATCGGCCGGACCTTCCAGGAATCCCTGCAGAAGGCGCTGCGCGGCATGGAGACCGGCAAGGACGGTCTCGACCCGGTAGTCGACGACTATTCGCCCGAGACCATGGCGCACCTCAAGGGTGAGTTGCAGGCCGCCGGTGCCGAACGGATCTTCTACATTGCCGACGGCATGCGTGCTGGCTTGAGTGTCGAGGAGATCTTCGCGCTCACCAACATCGACCGCTGGTATCTGGTGCAGCTCGAGGAGCTGATTCGCCTCGAGCAGGATCTGGAGCGTCGCTCGCTGTCCGATCTGGACGGTCGCGAGATCTTCAAGCTCAAGCGCAAGGGCTTCAGTGATGTGCGTCTGGCGAGTCTGCTCGGTGTGTCCGAGAGCGAGTTCCGCAAGGCGCGTCAGAGCCACGGTGTGCGCCCGGTCTACAAGCGCGTCGATACCTGCGCCGCCGAGTTTGCCTCCGATACCGCCTACATGTATTCCAGCTACGAGGAGGAGTGCGAGGCCGAGGTCACCGACAAGAAGAAGATCATGGTGCTGGGTGGCGGGCCCAACCGCATTGGTCAGGGCATCGAGTTCGACTACTGCTGCGTGCACGCGGCGCTCGCCATGCGCGAGGATGGTTACGAGACCATCATGGTCAACTGTAACCCCGAGACCGTGTCCACCGATTACGACATCTCCGATCGCCTCTACTTCGAGCCGGTGACCCTCGAGGACGTGCTGGAAATCGCCGATAAGGAACGCCCCGAAGGGGTGATCGTGCAGTTCGGTGGCCAGACGCCACTCAAGCTGGCGCGTGCGCTGGAGGCTGCCGGTGTGCCGATCATCGGCACCACCCCCGACGCCATCGATCGCGCCGAGGACCGTGAGCGCTTCCAGCAGATGATCGACAAGCTGGGCCTCAAGCAGCCGCCCAATGCGACCGCCAGAAGCTTCGAGGATGCCTTTGCCAAGGCCGAGGCCATCGGCTATCCGCTGGTGGTGCGCCCCTCCTATGTGCTGGGCGGCCGGGCCATGGAAATCGTCTACTCGGCCACCGAGCTCGAGCGCTACATGACCCATGCGGTCAAGGTCTCCAACGATTCACCGGTGCTGCTGGATCACTTCCTCAAGGCGGCCATCGAGGTCGACGTGGATGCGGTCAGCGACGGTGAGCAGGTGGTGGTTGGCGGCATCATGCAGCATATCGAACAGGCTGGCGTGCACTCCGGTGACTCCGCCTGTGCGCTGCCCCCGTATTCGCTGCCGGCCGACGTCCAGGATGAGATGCGCGAGCAGATCAAGCGCATGGCGGTCGAGCTCAACGTGGTCGGCCTGATGAACGTGCAGCTGGCCTGGCAGGACGGCGAGATCTACGTCATCGAGGTCAATCCGCGGGCGTCGCGCACCGTGCCCTTCGTTTCCAAGTGCATCGGCACCTCGCTTGCACAGGTGGCGGCGCGCTGCATGGCCGGCCAGACGCTCGCTTCCCAGGGCTTTACCCGCGAGATCGTGCCGCACTTCTACAGCGTCAAGGAGGCGGTCTTCCCGTTCAACAAGTTCCCGGGCGTTGACCCGATTCTGGCACCGGAGATGAAGTCCACCGGTGAGGTGATGGGCTCCGGCGAGACCTTTGCCGAGGCTTTCTACAAGGCGCAGCTGGGTGCCGGCGAGGCGATTCCGCGCCTGACTGGCGACCGCAAGGCGTTCCTGTCGGTGCGTGAGCCGGACAAGGAGGGCGTTATCGAGGTGGCCAAATCTTTGATAGGATTAGGCTTTACCCTTTGCGCTACCCGCGGCACAGCGCGCGCCCTCAAGGCCGCTGGCATCGCCGTTGAGTCCGTCAACAAGGTCAATGAAGGCAGGCCGCATATCGTCGATATGCTCAAGAACGACGAGGTGGCCTACATCGTCAACACCACCGAGGGGCGTCAAGCCATCACCGACTCCTCGGTTATCCGCCGCACCGCTCTTGCCCGCAAGGTCCCCTACGCCACAACACTGGCGGGGGCGCAGGCTGTTTGTCTGGCGCTCGAGTATGGCAACCAGATCACGGTTCGGCGGCTTCAGGAACTGCATGCAGGAGCGACACAATGAACAAGGTCCCGATGACCGTGGACGGCGAGAAAAGCCTGCGTAAAGAGCTCGAGCAGCTCAAGAGCGTGGAGCGCCCAGAGGTGATCGCCGCCATTGCCGAGGCCCGTGAACATGGCGATCTCAAGGAGAACGCCGAATACCATGCCGCTCGTGAGCAGCAAGGCTTTATCGAAGGACGCATTCAGGAGATCGAGGGTAAGCTTTCGGTCTCCCAGGTGATCGATGTCACTAAACTGCCCAAGACCGGTAAGGTGATCTTTGGCGTGACCGTCGATCTGATCAACCTGGATAACGATGAGGATGTGCGCTACCGGATCGTTGGTGAGGACGAAGCCGATATCAAGTCGGGCCGAATTTCGGTGACATCCCCCATCGCCCGCGCCCTGATCGGCAAGGATGAAGGCGACGTGGTGGTGGTCAAGACCCCGGGTGGCGATGTCGAATACGAGATTGCCAGCGTCGAGCACCTCTGATCGCGAGATGCCCGTAGCGGTGCCGCAGAGCAGATTCGAGAGTGGCTCTGTGGTGCCGCCAGGCGCAAGGGGGTCAACGGAGCCTTGACGCGATAGCCACAAAAAAGCCCGCGACACTGTCGCGGGCTTTTTCATGAGGCGGCGAGCGCTCGCGGGATGCTGATCTAGCGGCGGCCGTGGTGTTCCTCGAAGCGCTTGATGTTGGAGAGCTTCGGGTTGGCCTTGGGGTTGGCGCGGTAGAGCAGCACCATCTTGCCGATGCTCTGCACATTCTCGGCGCGCGAGTCCTTGACCAGTGCCTCAATGACGGCGGCGCGGTCATCGCGCTCAGGGATAGCCAGCTTGACCTTGATCAGTTCATGGTCGCCCAGGGCGCGGTCGAGTTCCGCCAGCACGCCCTCGGAGATGCCGTTCTCGGAGACGGTAACGACCGGGTTGAGGTGGTGGCCGATGCTGCGCATTGCTTTCTTTTGTGCCTGTGACAAGCTCATGATATCTTGAACGTTCCGGTTGTGCTGGCAGGTTATACTGAACACGTCATGGTACGTGGATTATCGTCTGCGCGAAAGCCATGCGACCGGCCCCTTCTGTTTATTCGATTCCCCAAGCATTTCAGGTGATGACGTGGCACGCTCCACCAGCTCCAAGAGTGCCGGGTCACGCGGTGGCCAGGCCAGCAAGACCAGTGGTAACTGGCTAAAGGAACACTTCGACGACCAGTACGTGCAGCGTTCCTGGCAAGACGGCTATCGCAGCCGGGCGAGCTACAAGCTGCTCGAGCTGGATGCCAAGGACAAGCTGTTCAAGCCAGGCATGACAGTTATTGACCTGGGCGCGGCACCGGGTGGCTGGAGCCAGGTGGCGGCCGAGAAGGTTGGCGAGCGGGGCCTGGTGATCGCCTCCGATATTCTCGAGATGGATGCCTTGGCCGATGTGACCTTTCATCAGGGTGACTTCACCGAGGATTCCGTGCTCGAGGCGATTCTGGAAGCGCTCGGAGAACGGCGCGTGGACCTTGTGATGTCGGACATGGCCCCCAATATGAGTGGTATGGCTGCAATCGATCAGCCTCAGGCAATGTATCTGGTCGAATTGGCTCTGGACCTGGCCCGCCAGACGCTTTCGCCCGGCGGCCGCTTCGTGGCCAAGGTGTTTCAGGGTGAAGGCTTTGATGCCTACCTCAAGGATCTGCGCAGTAGCTTCAACAAGGTCATGACGCGCAAGCCAGAGGCGTCGCGCGCACGTTCACGCGAGGTCTATCTGCTGGCAGATGGGTTCCGCGGCTGACCCTTTGCAGCAGGCCTTTTCGCGCAGGTCTCCTGGAGAGTATGTCGATGAGTGGCGGGAACGATAGTCGCCGCTCTGCCATAGCGACTGGCTATGGCTCTCATGTACGGACACGTACTGACGAGTGTGCGATGCTTAGCCACAGTGGCGCCGGGTGGTTGAACGCGGCGAGCTCCTGTAGTGTCGAATGCATAACCACGCTTGCAGTTTGATTTCAGCAATGAGGGTATTCCCTTGAATGATATGGCGAAGAATCTGATCCTGTGGTTGGTCATCGCGGCAGTGCTGCTGACGGTGTTCAACAACTTCAGTGTCGAGAACTCACCGCAGACGATGAACTACTCTCAGTTCGTCCAGCAGGTGCAGAACCAGCAGGTCCGATCGGTCACCATCGATGGCTATACCATCTCGGGTGAGCGCACTGACGGATCGGATTTCCAGACCATTCGGCCGTCGGCAGAAGATCCCAAGTTGATGGATGATCTGCTAGCCAACGACGTGACGGTGGTGGGCAAGAAGCCAGAAGAGCAGAGCCTGTGGACGCGGCTGCTGATCGCCAGCTTCCCGATCCTGATCATCCTGGCCATCTTCATCTTCTTCATGCGTCAGATGCAGGGGGGTGCCGGTGGCAAGGGCGGTCCGATGAGCTTTGGCAAGTCCAAGGCCAAGCTGCTGTCCAATGACCAGATCAAGACCACCTTTGCCGATGTCGCCGGCTGCGATGAGGCCAAGGAAGAGGTCGAAGAGCTGGTGGATTTCCTGCGTGACCCCTCCAAGTTTCAGCGTCTCGGCGGCACCATTCCCCGTGGTGTGCTGATGGTGGGGCCGCCGGGTACCGGTAAGACACTGCTCGCCAAGTCCATCGCCGGCGAGGCCAAGGTGCCCTTCTTCTCGATTTCCGGCTCCGACTTCGTCGAGATGTTCGTGGGTGTCGGCGCATCGCGTGTGCGTGACATGTTCGAGCAGGCCAAGAAGCAGGCGCCTTGCATCATCTTCATCGATGAAATCGATGCCGTGGGCCGCTCGCGTGGCGCCGGCATGGGCGGTGGCAACGACGAGCGTGAGCAGACGCTGAACCAGCTGCTGGTCGAAATGGACGGCTTCGAGGCCAACGAAGGCGTCATCGTCATCGCCGCGACCAACCGCCCCGATGTCCTCGACCCGGCGCTGCTGCGTCCGGGCCGCTTCGACCGTCAGGTCACGGTGGGTCTGCCGGATATCCGCGGTCGCGAGCACATCCTGGGTGTGCACCTGCGCAAGGTGCCGCTGGCCGATGACGTCAAGCCATCGCTGATCGCACGCGGCACGCCGGGCTTCTCCGGTGCCGATCTTGCCAACCTGGTCAATGAGGCGGCCCTGTTCGCGGCGCGTCGCAACCGGCGCCTGGTGGGCATGGAAGAGCTCGATCTTGCCAAGGACAAGATCATGATGGGCTCCGAGCGCAAGTCGATGGTCATGACCGACAAGGAAAAGCTCAATACGGCTTACCACGAGTCCGGTCACGCCATTATCGGTCTGGTGATGCCGGAGCATGATCCGGTCTACAAGGTCACTATCATTCCCCGTGGACGAGCGCTTGGCGTGACCATGTTCCTCCCCGAGGAAGATCGCTACAGCCTGTCGCGCCAGCAGATCATCAGTCAGATCTGCTCACTGTTCGGCGGCCGGTTGGCCGAGGAAATGACGCTTGGCCCGAATGGTGTCACCACCGGTGCCTCCAACGACATCAAGCGCGCCACCGAGCTTGCCCACAACATGGTGGCCAAGTGGGGCCTGTCCGAGGAGATGGGGCCGATCATGTACGACGAGGATGAGTCACATCAGTTCCTCGGCGGCGGTGGCCAGGGCGGCGGCAAGTTCAAGTCCGGCGACACCACGACCAAGCTTGATCATGAGGTGCGTCGCATCATCGATGGGTGCTACGCGGAGGCCAAGCAGATCCTCGAAGACAACCGCGACAAGCTCGATGCCATGGCCGAGGCACTGATGCAGTTCGAGACCATCGATGCCGATCAGCTCGCCGACATCATGGACGGACGTCCGCCGCGGCCGCCCAAGGATTGGGATGATGAAGGCGGCAGCGGGTCGTCGGCCGGCGGTGCGGCCAGCGCGGATGCGTCCGACAAGGGTCAAGACCAGGACACCTCGTCCGACGCGGATGAGGACGATGATGAGCCAAATCGTCGTCCCTCCGACCCCCTGGGTGGCCCGGCAGGCCATTGAGGCAGGGTTTCCCAGCAAGTAAACGAGGCGCCCCTAGTGGGCGCCTCTTGCGTTTATTGGGTATCATGCCCACCAGCATCCCCCGCGCGGGGCCAATCGCCAGTCAGCAGGACCAATCAAGCCATGAGTGACGGACAAAGCGCCAGTGCGCTGCAATGCGGCCGGCATCGTCTGGATATTTCCTATCCCCGCGTGATGGGGATCCTCAATGTGACCCCGGATTCTTTCTCCGACGGTGGGCAGCACGTGTCCATCGATGATGCGCTGCGCCATGCCGAGCGGATGCTGGCCGAGGGCGCGGCGATCATCGACGTGGGAGGAGAGTCGACCCGTCCGGGGGCCGTCGAGGTACCGCTCCAGCAGGAGCTCGACCGGGTCTCGCCGGTCGTCGAGCGGCTGGTGCGTGAACTCGATGCCCTGGTGTCGGTCGATACCAGCGCTCCCGAAGTGATGCGCGAGACGACGGCGTTGGGCGCGGGGATGCTCAATGACGTGCGAGGCCTGCGCCGCGAGGGCGCCTTGAGTGCCGCGGCGCGCAGTGGTCTGCCGGTGTGCGTGATGCACATGGTGGGTGAGCCGGACGATATGCAGCACTCGCCGGGTTATGAGCAGCCGGTGGAAGAGGCCGTGGCGGCCTTTCTCGAGGAGCGTATTCGTGCCTGTGAAGCAGCAGGGCTGCGTCGCGAAAGACTGATCCTTGATCCGGGGTTTGGTTTTGGCAAGAGCGTCGAACATAACCTGCGGTTGTTCAATCGCATGGCGGATCTTAAGAAGCTGGGGTTGCCGATTCTCGCCGGCATGTCGCGCAAGAGCATGATTGGTAAAGTGCTTGAGCGTCCGGTGGAAGAGCGACTGCCGGGCAGCCTGGCGTTGGCGACCTTGGCCGTGGAACGAGGCGCACGGATTCTGCGCGTTCACGATGTGGGGCCTAGTGTGGACGCCGTGAACATGACCTGGGCCGTAATGGAGGAGGGCTTTACCTCATGAGCAGACGTTATTTTGGTACCGACGGCATTCGCGGGACCGTCGGGAATTACCCGATCACCCCTGATTTCATGCTCAAGCTGGGATGGGCCATGGGGCGCGTGCTGGGTCGGGAAGGTCGCACCAAGGTGCTGATCGGCAAGGACACCCGGATATCCGGTTACATGTTTGAATCGGCGCTTGAGTCCGGGCTTTCGGCAGCCGGCGTCGATGTTTCGCTGTTGGGTCCGATGCCCACGCCGGCCATCGCCTATCTGACCCGCACCTTCCGGGCGCATGCCGGTATCGTCATTTCAGCCTCGCACAACCATTTCGAAGATAACGGCATCAAGTTCTTCTCCGCCGAAGGCGCCAAGCTTCCCGACGAGATCGAGGAGCGTATCGAAGAGATGCTCGAGGCGCCGCTGACCACGGTAGCGCCGCATCGGCTCGGCAAGGCAGTGCGGATCGATGACGCCCCGGGCCGCTATATCGAATTCTGCAAGTCGACGGTGCCTGACAGGGTCAGCCTGCATGGCCTGAAGATCGTTCTCGACTGCGCCCATGGCGCGACCTATCACATCGCGCCCAGCGTCTTTCGCGAACTCGGTGCCGAGGTCAGTGTGGTGGGGGGTAGCCCCGACGGCCTCAACATCAATCACGAGGTCGGCTCGACCCACCCGGCAAGCCTGCGGGCAGCCGTGATTTCTCAGGGCGCCGATCTGGGCATCGCCTTCGATGGTGACGGCGACCGTGTGCTGCTGGTCGATGCCGACGGCCGCGAACTCGACGGCGATGACATTCTTTACCTGATTGCCCGTGACCGCCATGCCCGCGGTGAGCTGGGTGGCGGGGTGGTCGGCACCCTGATGTCGAACTTTGGTCTCGCCGCGGCTCTCGAGGTGCTGGAGATTCCCTTTGAGCGCGCCAAGGTTGGCGATCGCTATGTGATCGAGCGTCTGGTGGCCAACGGCTGGCAGCTTGGGGGTGAGGCCTCAGGCCATATCGTCTGTGGGCATATTCAGACCACTGGCGATGGTATCGTCTCTGCCCTGCAGGTGCTGGCCATCATGATTCGTGAAGGGCAAACGCTTGCCAAGCTGCTGGGCGGTTTCGAGAAGGCCCCGCAGGCGCTGGTCAACGTGCGCCTTCCCGCCGACGCTGACCGTGGTGCGCTGATGGCCAGCGAATCGCTCAGGCAGGCCGTTGCCAGCGTCGAGGCCGAGCTCGGCGATGAGGGGCGTGTGCTGTTGCGTCCCTCAGGTACCGAGCCGCTGATTCGGGTGATGGTCGAGGGACGGCCTCACCTGGACGTGGAAGGCCTGGCCCGGCGCCTGGCCGTCGAGGTTGAGTCATTGTTTGACTAGCCAACTTTCATGCAGTCGACGGCATGCCTTGTGGTGTGCTGGTTGTCATGCTATGAGCGCTCCTATACCATTTCGCACCACCTTGAAAGAGGATCGTCTATGCGTACGCCGCTGATTGCCGGTAACTGGAAGATGAATGGCTCCCTGTCGCTGGTCGATGCCTTTGCTCAGGCGGTTGCTGAGCGCGGCCTTCCGGCGCAGGTCGATGTGGCGCTGATGCTGCCAGCGCCCTATTTGCAGGCCGCGCATCAGGCATTTGCCGGTCTGCCTGTCGCGCTGGGTGGCCAGACGCTTTATCACCAGCAGAGCGGAGCCTTCACGGGCGAGGTCAGCGGCAGCATGCTCAGCGACTGCGGTGCGCACTACGTACTGGTGGGTCACTCTGAGCGGCGCGAGCTGTTTGGAGAGGACGATGCCGAGGTGCTCTCGAGGGTTCAGGCGGCCCTCTCAGCCGGGCTCACGCCGGTGCTGTGTGTCGGTGAGACGCTTGCTGAGCGAGACGCCGGTCGCACCGAAGAGGTCGTGCTTGGGCAGCTGGCGGCGGTCTTTGACGCACTCGCGGCGGACGACCGTTCACGACTGGTCGTTGCCTATGAACCGGTATGGGCGATCGGTACCGGGCGAACCGCGACGCCCGAGCAGGCCCAGCAGGTGCATGCGGCACTTCGTGCGCATATTGTGACCTATGATTCGACGCTGGCCGAAAGCCTGCGTCTGTTGTACGGCGGCAGCATGAAAGCTGCCAACGCCGCCGAGCTGCTCGCGCAGCCGGACATCGACGGCGGCCTGGTAGGAGGAGCCTCCCTCCAGGCCGACGATTTTCTAGCCATTTGCCAGTCAGCAGGTTGAACCCATGCAAGTTGCATTTCTCATGATCCACGTGGCGATTGCCATCGCCTTGGTCGTTCTCGTCCTGCTGCAGCAGGGCAAGGGCGCCGATGCCGGCGCCTCTTTCGGTGGCGGTGCCTCGCAGACCGTGTTCGGGTCTCGCGGCAGCGGCAGCTTCCTGTCCAAGTTTACGGGGCTGCTGGCCGTGGGATTCTTCGCGACCTCGCTGACGCTTGCCTATTTCGCCTCCGAGGCGGGTCAGGCCCCCGAGGCCGGCATTCCCGACGCCAAGGTCGTAGAGCAGCAAAATAACGTGCCGACCCTTGACGACTCCTCATCCAATATGGATAATACTGCGCCAGTGCTAGAGGAGAACGGCAGCTAAGCCGTCCCCATTTAGTGCTCCCCTGATGCCGAAGTGGTGGAATTGGTAGACACGCTATCTTGAGGGGGTAGTGGCCTTACGGTCGTGCGGGTTCAAGTCCCGCCTTCGGCACCATCTGAAACGCCTCTTATGCCGAGGCCTTCAGTAGCAAGATTGGCATGCAGGCGATGGCCACTTTCACGGTAAGACAAGACTTCTTGACGTGAGCCAAAGTGGCAAGTAATATCGCCGACCTGTGATGCGGGGTGGAGCAGTCTGGTAGCTCGTCGGGCTCATAACCCGAAGGTCATCGGTTCAAATCCGGTCCCCGCTACCATTTAGGCCGTCTAGAGACGCCAAATGGGATATAAGGATTCTTGTGAAAGGCCCCTTCCAGTGAAGGGGCTTTTTGTTAGTAGCTCATCTGTTAGCCGTTCCCCTGTTGGCAGCTTTCTGCTGGCGACACGCCAATCAGCCACCTCGCTTTCTCTTTAACTCCCGGCCAGGTGCCTGACGCAACGGCTGTAGGAGTCTTCGTCTGTGGCAATCAAGGACGCTGCGCTATACGCGTTAATCGAACCGGTGGCCTCCGCCATGGGCTTCGAGCTTTGGGGAATCAACAACCTTTCCCAGGGCAAACACTCCCGTCTGGTAATTTATATCGATGGTCCCAATGGCGTGACGGTCGACGATTGTGCCGATATCAGTCGTCAGATCAGTGCGGTCATGGACGTCGAAGACCCGATCGCTGGCGAATACCGACTCGAGGTGTCGTCGCCGGGGTTGGATCGGCCGTTGTTCATCCTCGATCATTTCGAGCGCTTCAAGGGACATGTCGTGGCGATCAAGCTGCGCACGCCCTTCGATGGTCGGCGCAAGTTCCAGGGACTGCTGGCAGGGATCGAGGAAGACGAAGTGCTGTTGCAGGTTGAGGGCGAGGAGTACTGCTTTCCCATCGACAGCATCGATCAGGCGCGTGTCGTGCCCCAGTTCGAGGATTGAGGTCGATGCATAAGGACAGGTTTTCTGGCGAGGCAAAGGCATGAGCAAAGAGATTTTGATGGTCGTTGACGCGATCTCGAATGAGAAGGGCGTGCCCCGTGACGTCATTTTCGAAGCCGTTGAAGCGGCTCTGGCAAGCGCATCGCGCAAGCGATTCGATGGCCAGGAAGTCAGCGTGCGGGTGGCGATCAATCGCACCACCGGTGACTACGAGACCTTCCGTCGCTGGGTAGTGATCAATGACGACGAGTTCGAGAACCCGGACGCCGAGATCAAGCAGTCCTACGCCGAGCGTCGCGATCCGCCGCTGACCGAAGGTGATGTGGTCGAAGAGCGCATCGAGAATGCGGTGTTCGGTCGCATCGCGGCGCAGACGGCAAAGCAGGTGATCGTACAGAAGGTCCGTGAGGCCGAGCGCGCCGAGGTAGTGCGTCAGTACACCGATCGTGAAGGCGAATTGGTGGCCGGCATTGTCAAGAAGACGACACGTGAAGGCCTGATCATCGATCTGGGTGAGAACGCCGAGGCGTTCCTGCCGCGTAACGAGATGATCCCGGGCGAACGCTACCGCATGAACGAGCGGGTCCGGGCGCTGCTGGTCAAGGTCGACGCCGAGGCGCGTGGCGCCCAGCTGATTCTGTCGCGGACCTGCCCTGAGCTCATCATCGAGCTGTTCAAGATCGAGGTGCCGGAAATTGCCGAGCAGCTCATCGAGATCAAGGGCGCTGCACGGGATCCGGGCTCGCGGGCCAAGATCGCGGTCAAGACCAATGACCGTCGCATTGACCCGGTCGGCGCCTGCGTCGGCATGCGTGGATCGCGCGTGCAGGCAGTCTCCACCGAGCTGCAGAACGAGCGTGTGGATATTATTCTTTGGGACGACAACCCCGCCCAGTTGGTGATCAACGCCATGGCGCCGGCGGATGTCGCCTCGATTCTCGTCGATGAAGACAGCCATGCCATGGATGTTGCCGTCGGCGAAGATAACCTTGCCCAGGCCATCGGTCGCAGTGGCCAGAACGTTCGGCTCGCCTCAGAGCTGACCGGCTGGAAACTCAACGTGATGACCGAGGGTGAGGCTGAAGGTAAGCGCGAGCAGGAAATCGATAGCCAGGTGGAGTTCTTCATCAACCACCTGGAGATCGACGAAGAGTTGGCACGTGTCATGGTCGAAGAAGGCTTCACTTCCCTGGAAGAAGTCGCCTACGTGCCTCTTGAGGAAATGCTCGAGATCGAGGAATTCGACGAGGCTCTCGTCGAAGAGCTGCGTGCACGCGCAAAAGATGAGCTGTTGAACCTGGCAATCGCTTCCGAAGAGGAGCTCGACGGCGCCCAGCCCGCCGAGGATCTGCTCGAGATGGAAGGGATGGAACGTCACCTGGCCTTTATTCTGGCCAGCCGGGGCATTGTCACCATGGAGGACCTTGCCGAGCAGTCCGTCGATGATCTGAATGACATCGAGGGCATGGACGAGGAGCGCGCTGCGGCACTGATCATGACTGCCCGTGCGCCTTGGTTCGAGAGCGAACAGTAAACAGGTCACGGGCTCAGGAGGGTCGTTAATGTCAGACATGACCGTAAAAGATTTTGCCGTAAAAGTGGGGCGCGATGTGCCCCGCCTGCTAGAACAGATGAAAGATGCCGGCCTGCCGCACAAGGCGGAGACCGATGCGGTGTCCGAAGCGGACAAGAAGTGCCTGCTCGACTATCTGACCAAGAGCCACGGCGGCGATAGCGACGCCGGGGCGAAGAATCGCGTTACCCTGACGCGCAAGACCAAGAGCCGGATTCGTTCTGGTGATCGTGGCAAGTCCATCGAGGTCTCGGTGCGCAAGAAGCGTACCTACGTCAAGCGCGAGGAAGAGCCGGCCGAGAAGCCCAAGACAGAAGACGCGGGTCCGCGTCAGCTGGTGGGTGACATGGCTGATTCCCAGGCCGAGCTGGCGGCTCGCGAGGCGGAAGAAGCCAAGGCTAATGCCGAAGCCGCCAAGGCAGCAGAAGCCGCTAAAGCAGCAGAAGCCGCCAAGGCAGCAGAAGCTGCCAAGGCTGAGGAAACCGCCAAGGCACAGGAAGCGGCCAAGGCTGCCCCTGGTGAGCCTGAGATCCCGGTCCCGGAACTCGAGACGAGCGAGCCGGCCACGACCGAGGTCAATGCGCCGCCCAAGGAGCCGCGTGGCGATACGCGCCGGGCACCCAAGAAGGCCGGTACCAAGGCCAAGAAGGGGCGCAACGAGCGTGATGACGATGATCGCGAAGAGCGTCGTCGTGGGGGCAAGAAGGCCAACAAGCGTGCCGAGCGTCGTGGCAGCCGTCGTGGCGGCCGCGAAGGCGGTGGCAAGCACGGTTTCCAGAAGCCGACGCAGCCGATCGTACGCGAAGTGTCGATTCCCGAATCGATCAGCGTCGCTGAACTTGCCGACAAGATGTCGATCAAGGCCAACGAAGTCATCAAGGCCATGTTCAACATGGGCGCTGCCGTGACCATCAACCAGACCATCGATCAGGAAACTGCCGTGATCGTGGTCGAGGAAATGGGCCACAAGCCCAAGCTGGTCAAGGATGATGCGCTCGAGACCGAAGTGCTCGAGAACATCTCCTACGAGGGCGAAGAGATCACTCGCTCGCCGGTCGTCACCGTCATGGGTCACGTCGACCACGGCAAGACCTCGCTGCTCGACTATGTGCGTCGTGCCAAGGTGGCAACCGGCGAAGCCGGCGGCATCACCCAGCACATCGGCGCCTACCACGTCGAGGACGATCACGGCGGCGTGACCTTCCTCGATACCCCGGGCCACGCGGCGTTTACCGCCATGCGTGCTCGCGGTGCCAAGGCCACCGACGTGGTCATCCTGGTGGTCGCAGCTGACGACGGCGTGATGCCTCAGACCATCGAGGCCGTCGAGCACTCGAAGGCTGCTGGCGTGCCGATGGTCGTGGCGGTCAACAAGATCGATAAGCAGGGCGCCGACCCGGACCGGGTCAAGAACGAGCTGTCCCAGCATGGCGTCATTTCCGAGGAGTGGGGCGGCGATACCCAGTTTGTCCACGTCTCAGCGAAGTCCGGCGAAGGCATCGAAGATCTGCTGGAATCCATCCAGCTGGTGTCCGAAGTGCTCGAGCTCAAGGCCGTGCCGGAAGCACCCGGCAAGGGCGTGGTCGTCGAGTCGCGTCTCGACAAGGGCCGTGGCCCGGTCGCGACCGTGCTGGTTCAGAACGGCACCCTCAAGAAGGGCGACATCGTCCTCGCTGGCCTGCACTACGGCCGTGTGCGGGCCCTGACCAACGAGCTTGGCAAGCAGGTCGACGAAGTCGGCCCGTCCATGCCGGTGGAGATCCAGGGTCTCGACGGCACGCCGGATGCCGGTGACGACTTCATGGTGCTTGAAGACGAGAAGAAGGCCCGCGAGATCGCCAACTTCCGTCAAGGCAAGTACCGCGAGGTGCGCCTGGCGCGTCAGCAGAAAGCCAAGCTCGAGAACATGTTCAGCCAGATGGGCAAGGAAGAGGTCGCCAAGGTCAATATTGTCCTCAAGGCCGACGTCCAAGGCTCGCTGGAAGCGATCAAGAGCGCCCTCGAGGAGTTGTCTACCGGCGAAGTCGAGGTCGCCGTGGTGTCCTCGGGTGTCGGCGGCATCACCGGTACCGATGCCAACCTGGCGCTTGCCAGTGAGGCCATCGTGGTCGGCTTCAACGTCCGCGCCGACGCCGCTGCCCGCGAGATCATCGAGCGTGAAGGCCTGGATCTGCGCTACTACAGCGTGATCTACCAGCTGATCGACGAGGTCAAGCAGGCCATGAGTGGCATGCTGGCACCGGACTGGAAAGAAGAGATCGTCGGTGTGGCCGAGGTTCGTGATGTCTTCCGTGCGCCGAAGATTGGCGCTGTGGCCGGCTGCATGGTCGTCGAGGGCTCCGTTCACCGCAACAAGAAGATCCGTGTGCTGCGCGAAAACGTCGTCATCTACGAGGGCGAGCTCGAATCGCTGCGCCGCTACAAGGATGACGTCAACGAAGTGCGCAACGGCATTGAGTGCGGTATCGGCGTCAAGAACTACAACGACGTCCAGCCTGGTGACAAGATCGAAGTCTTCGATCAGGTCAAGGTCGAACGCACCCTGTAACCGACCGAGGAGAGCTGGTCATGCGCGAGTTCAAGCGTACCGACCGGGTAGCCGACCAGCTTCAGCAGGAGCTGGCGGTACTCATCCAGCGCGAGGTCAAAGACCCGCGCCTGGGTATGGTCACCGTCAGCGGGGTCACGGTCAGCCGTGACCTCGGCTATGCCGACATCTATGTCACCCTGCTCGGCGAGAACGATGCCGAGCGGGTCAAGGACAACCTCAAGGTGCTCAAGCGTGCCGCCGGTTTCCTGCGCAGCCAGATCGCCCGTCGCATCAAGCTTCGTCATGTGCCGGAACTGCGCTTTCATTACGATGAGAGTGTGGTGCGCGGGCAACAGATGGCGTCGTTGATCGAAGAGGCGGTTGCCAGCGATCGTGCCCAGCATCAAGCAGCGCCGGACGATGACAGCGATGTCGCCGACAGCGCTGATGTTGCTGACAAGGGTAGCGACCGTAGCAGTGACGAGGACGGCCGCTGATGGCGCGAAAGCGTCGCGGCCTGCCGATCGATGGCGTGCTGTTGTTCGACAAGCCCAAGGGCGCGTCGAGCAACAACATCCTGCAGCGCGTACGGCGGCTCTATCAGGCTCAGAAGGCCGGTCACACCGGTACACTAGACCCGATGGCCACCGGGCTGTTGCCGATCTGTTTCGGTGAGGCCACCAAGTTCAGCTCCTTTCTGCTCGAGGCTGACAAGGTCTACGAGACGCGAGTGAAGCTTGGCGAAGTCACCGACACCGGCGATGCCGAGGGCGAGGTCGTTGAGCGCGCTCCGGTACCGGCCTTGGATGAGGCCGATATCGAGCGCGTGTTGTCGCGTTTTCGTGGCGAGATCGACCAGGTGCCGCCGATGTATTCCGCGCTCAAGCACGAAGGGCGCAAGCTCTATGAGCTGGCTCGGGAAGGCAAGACAATCGAGCGTGCAGTCCGGCGCGTGAGCGTTTATGATAGCCGGCTGCTTGAGGCGGATGCCGAGGGATTTGCGCTGCGAGTGCGCTGCAGCAAAGGCACCTACATCCGTACGCTTGCCGAAGATATTGGCCAGGCGCTCGGTTGCGGCGGCCATATCACGGCCTTGCGTCGACTCAAGACGGGTCCCTTCGACGGTGACGGCATGCATACGCTGGACGCTCTGGAGGCGTTGCCTGATCAGGACGCCCGGCAAGCGATGCTGATGCCGGTCGATGTGCTGGTGGCGCATCTCCCGGCCCTCGAGGTCGACGAGATGGTGGCCTCTCGTATCCAGCACGGCCAGCCGGCGCGCGTCGATACCGGCGAGCTCGGCATTGACGACACTGTCAGACTCTATCGTGGTGAGGCCTTTCTGGGCCTGGTCACGATCAAGGCGGAAGGGGAAATCATCCCTCGCCGCTTGTTGAATACCGCTGCTGCCCAAACGGGCGGCGAAGCGTAACCCGACCTGCACCACGTGGTACCTGCCGCGTGGCGCCGGCGTGGAGACTGCAAATATGCGTGGTCTCCGACATTCATCACCAAGCATATTGCTTACTGGAGAAACAGATGGCACTGACCGCTGAAAAGAAGGCCGAGATCGTTCATGAGTTCGGCCGTGTCGAAAACGACACCGGTTCCCCCGAAGTTCAGGTGGCACTGCTGAGCGCCAACATCGACGGCCTGCAGGATCACTTCAAGACCAACAAGCAGGATCACCACTCGCGTCGTGGCCTGATCCGCATGGTCAACCAGCGCCGCAAGCTGCTCGACTATCTCAAGCGCAAGGATTTCTCGCGCTACCAGTCGCTGATCCAGCGCTTGGGCCTGCGTCGCTAAGCGGCACCGGTCGCCAGACAGGGAAGGGTTCACGAATCCTTTCCGGACCCACGGCAAGCGTCGTTGGGTCCTTCGGACAAGCAACCCCCAGGGGTTGCTTGTTCTTTTATGGGAACGTGGTAGCCCTTGCACCGACGACCTCCTAAAATGGGCGTCGTGACAAAAGACCCACATGAATTCGACAAGTTGAAGGAAGCCGCCGTGAATCCGGTCAAGAAAACATTCCAGTACGGTCGCAGTACCGTGACTCTCGAGACGGGCCGCATCGCTCGTCAGGCCACCGGTGCCGTCCAGGTCACCATGGGCGATACCGTGGTGCTGTGCACCGTGGTGGGCAAGAAGACCTTAAAGCCGGGCCAGGACTTCTTCCCGCTGTCCGTGCACTACCAAGAAAAGACCTATGCCGTGGGCAAGATCCCCGGCGGCTTCTTCAAGCGTGAAGGGCGTCCTACCGAGAAGGAAACCCTCACCTCGCGGCTGATCGATCGTCCGATCCGTCCGCTCTTCCCCAAGGGCTTCATGAACGAAGTCCAGGTCATCTGCAACGTGATGTCCGCTGATCGCAATCAGGATCCGGATATCGCTGCCATGATCGGTACCTCCGCGGCGCTGGCCATCTCTGGTCTGCCGTTCAGCGGTCCGATCGGTGCCGCGCGTGTCGGCTTCGATGATGATAAAGGGTACTTCCTCAACCCGACCGTCGAGGAGCTGACTCACTCGGAACTCAACATGGTCGTCGCCGGCACCGAGAAAGCCGTGCTGATGGTCGAGTCCGAGGCCAAGGAGCTGCTGGAAGACGAAATGCTGGGCGCGGTGTTGTTCGCCCACCAGGAAATGCAGGTCGCGATCACTGCCATCAACGAACTGGTGGCCGAAGCGGGCAAGCCGAAGTGGGACTGGCAGCCGGCGGAAGAGAACGTTGCGCTCAAGGAGGCCCTTGCCAAGGACTTCGAGGCCAAGGTCGGCGAGGCGTACCGCATCACCGACAAGATGGCGCGTCAGGATGCCCTGAGCGCCGCCAAGGACTCGGCCATCGAGGCGCTGGCCGGTGAAGAGTCGGGTGCCTTTGATGCCGAAGAAGTGGCCAAGGCCTTCGCCGCGCTCGAGAAGCGAGTCGTGCGCTCGCGTGTCGTCAAGGGCGAGCCGCGCATCGACGGCCGCGATCTCAAGACCGTGCGCCCGCTCGACATCGAAGTCGGCATGCTGCCCAAGACCCATGGTTCGGCGGTGTTCACCCGTGGTGAGACCCAGGCCATGGTCGTGGCCACTCTCGGTACCCTGCGTGATTCCCAGCTGATCGAGTCGCTGGAAGGCGAGCGCAAGGACCGTTTCCTGATGCACTACAACTTCCCCCCATATTGCGTGGGTGAAGCGGGCTTCATGGGCGGTCCCAAGCGTCGCGAGATCGGCCACGGCCGCCTGGCGCGTCGTGGCGTCCAGGCCATGCTGCCGTCCGATGAGGATTTCCCCTATACCATCCGCGTGGTCTCCGAGATCACCGAGTCCAACGGCTCCAGCTCCATGGCCTCGGTATGCGGTACCTCGCTCGCCCTGATGGACGCCGGTGTGCCCATCAAGGCACCGGTAGCCGGCATTGCCATGGGCCTGGTCAAGGACGATGACGGCTTTGCCGTGCTGACCGACATTCTCGGTGACGAGGATCACCTCGGCGACATGGACTTCAAGGTGGCCGGTTCGGCCTCCGGCGTGACCGCTCTGCAGATGGACATCAAGATCGAGGGCATCAACGAGGAGATCATGGAACAGGCGCTGCAGCAGGCCCATGAGGCACGCCTGACCATCCTCGAGCAGATGAACCAGGTGATCGGCCAGAGCCGCAGCGAGGTGTCCGACAACGCCCCGTCAATGGCCACCATCAAGATCAATCCGGACAAGATTCGCGACGTGATCGGCAAGGGCGGCGCGACCATTCGCAAGATCTGCGACGACACCGGCGCCTCTGTCGACCTTGATGACGACGGCACCGTGCGCATCTATGCCGAAGACAAGACGGCCGCCAAGGCAGCCATCGACACGGTACTTGCGATCACTGCCGAAGCCGAGATCGGCAAGCTCTACATGGGCAAGGTGGTGCGCATCGCCGACTTCGGGGCCTTCGTCAACATCATGCCGGGTACCGACGGCCTGGTGCACATCTCTCAGATCGTACCCGAGCGCGTAAACGACGTGCGCGAGTACCTCAACGAGGGTGACGACGTGATCGTCAAGGTGCTGGATATCGACAACCGCAACCGCGTGAAGCTCACCATCAAGGAGATCACGCCGGAAGAAAAGGCAGCCTTCGAGGCCGC
Source organism: Halomonas salinarum (assembly GCF_012062845.1). GTDB lineage: Bacteria > Pseudomonadota > Gammaproteobacteria > Pseudomonadales > Halomonadaceae > Onishia > Onishia salinarum. The sequence goes on along the minus strand of NZ_WWNB01000020.1, from coordinate 22,665 downwards.
CGAGGTCGTCGTCGACTGAACCTGAGCGACGCCGCAACGATAACGCCCCCGCAGCCAGGCTGCGGGGGCGTTTTTTGGCTCGTGCATGGCGGTGGCGCGGCTTTTCCGACGACAGGTCCCGGAGTGCCGGACCATCGCGGAGGCGCTGTGAACCCTTCCTTGGGCGCTACCGATGCCATCCATGGCATCGGACCTCCGCTCCGCCCTGCCCCCGGGGAACCGGGATCGCTCTTGTGGTAGTGCGGGCTTACCTCTCGATGGCTAGCGCCACCCCTTGCCCGCCGCCGATGCACAGCGTCGCCAGGCCTTTCTTGGCGTCGCGGGCGATCATCTCATGAACCAGCGTCACCAGTATCCGGCAGCCTGAGGCGCCGATCGGGTGGCCGATGGCGATCGCACCACCGTTGACGTTGATCTTCTCTGCGTCCCAGCCAAGCTCCTTGTTGACCGACAGCGCCTGAGCGGCAAAGGCCTCATTGGCCTCGATCAGGTCAAGCTCGCCGATCGCCCAGCCGGCCTTGTCGAGGCAGCGACGCGTCGCCGGCGCCGGACCAATGCCCATGATGGATGGCTCGACGCCAGCATTGGAATAGGCCTTGATACGGGCCAGTGGCTCCAGCCCCAACTCCTTGGCCTTGTCGGCGGAACACAGCATGACAACCGCGGCGCCGTCGTTGATCGAGGAGGCGTTGCCGGCGGTGACGGTGCCATCTTTCTTGAAGGCGGGACGCATGCCACCCAGTTTCTCAGCGGTCACACCGGCGCGCGGGCCTTCGTCGGTGTCAAATACCACGGGGTCGCCTTTACGCTGTGGAATCTCGACCGGCACGATCTGGCTCTTGAACTTGCCGCTATCGATGGCGGCCGCGGCCTTTTGCTGGGATGCCGCGGCGAATTCATCCATTTCCTCGCGGGTGATCCCATACTTCTCGGCCAGGTTCTCGGCCGTGATACCCATGTGATAGTCGTTGAAGGAATCCCACAGGCCATCGTTGACCATGGTATCAACGGCCTTCCAGTCGCCCATGCGCTGACCGGTACGAGAGTGCGGCAGGACGTGGGGCGACGCGGACATGTTTTCCTGGCCGCCGGCGAGGATCAGTTCGGCGTCGCCGCAGCGGATCGCCTGCGTCGCCAGATGCAGCGCCTTGAGGCCTGAGCCGCAGACTTTATTGATGGTCATGGCTGGCACGGCGTCGGGGAGGCCGGCCTTGATGGACGCCTGGCGTGCTGGGTTCTGGCCAACGCCCGCTGTGAGTACCTGGCCAAGCAGTACTTCGTTGACCTGATCACCTGCGACACCGGTCTGGGCGAGGATATCCTTGATAACTAGAGCGCCCAGATCGCTTGCAGGAATATCGGCGAGCGAGCCGCCGAAGGTGCCAACGGCAGTGCGGCGAGCCGCGACAATAACCACGTCTTGCATACAGAGACTCCTCGAAACGAGCTAGTGATCCTTTAGCATAGGAGAGTCGTGTGCGCCGCGACAATGGCTAATCGCGTACATGTGACCAAAGCGCAAGGTGAGCCGGGGGGTAAACAAGGTGATGAAATAGGCAATGGCCAAGGTCATCAGCCGCAAGAGGGAGACGAGCGCGGCGTCAGCAATGGGCGTTTTGCAACAGGAAGTGTGGCGACCTGCCCAGTAGGTCGACAGGGTTCCGTGGCCGGCACGTGCGCGTGCGCCGGCCATGGGCAGGTGCTTCAGGCGAGCTGGATGGGGATGGCATTACTGGTGTGGCTGACGTCGTTGCCTTCTTGCAGATAGACCAGCGATGGCTGGTGCTGCTCGATTTCACGATCATCGTAGTGGGCATAGCTGCAGATGATGACGCGGTCACCGGCACTTGCCAGGTGGGCCGCGGCGCCGTTCACCGAGATCACCTTCGAGCCTTCTTCGGCGCGGATGGCGTAGGTGGTGAAACGCTGTCCCCCCTCGACGTTGTAGATCTGGATCTGTTCGTTTTCGCGAATGCCTGCCATATCGAGCAACTCGCCATCGATGGCGCAGGAGCCTTCGTAGTTGAGCACGGCGTGGGTGACGCGAGCCATGTGTAGCTTGGCCTTGAGCATGATGGTGTACATCGGATTGCCCTCCTTATCCGTCGCGTTGCGACAGGTTAACGTTTAGGTTGTCGATCAGGCGGGCCGGCCCCAGTTGCGCTGCGGCGAGAATGATCGCCTCCTGGGTCTGGGCGTCGACCTCGCCGAGGTCGTCGGCGCGGCGCAGCGCCAGATAGTCGGGTACGAAACCGCGCGAGACCAGGCGCTCATGGGCGGTCGCGATGGCATCGGCGGCAGGTGTGCCGGCAATGAGCGCGTCGCGTAGCTCGCACAGGGTGGCATAGAGGCCGGGCGCCTGGGCCCGCTCTTCCTCGCTCAGATAGCCATTGCGTGACGATAGCGCCAGGCCATCGGCGGCGCGCACAATGGGCGCACCAACAATCTTGACGGGAAAATGCAGGTCGCGGGTCAGCTGGCGAATCACTGCCAACTGCTGATAGTCCTTCTCGCCAAAGCAGGCCACGTCGGGCTGCACCAGGTTGAACAGCAGGCTGACAACGGTGGCCACGCCATCGAAGTGACCGGGCCGTGAGCTGCCGCAAAGCCCCTCGCTAACCCCGGCCACGTGAACGCGAGTCTGTACGTCAAGGCCCTGAGGATAGAGTTCGCGAGTCGATGGGGCGAACAGCAGGTCGCAGCCCGCCCGTGCCAGTCCGGCCTGATCCTCGGCGAGTGTGCGCGGGTAGGCGTCCAGATCCTCGCCCTCGCCGAACTGCAGCGGGTTGACGAAGATCGTCGCCACGACAAGGTCAGCATGTGCCCGGGCCATGGCCACAAGCTCCAGATGGCCCTCGTGCAGATTACCCATGGTCGGCACCAGGGCGATGCGCTGCCCGGCCCGCCTGGGGCCAGCTAGTGCCTGACGCAGCGCCTGGATGTGATGCAGGGTCTCCATCAGAAGCAGTGCTCCTCTGCCGGGAAGCGGCGTGCCTTGACGTCGTCATGATAACGACGGAAGGCATCCTGGATATTATCGGCGTCGACCATGAAGTTTTTCACGAAGCGTGGCGTGCGCCCGTGGGTGATACCCAATACGTCGTGCATGACCAGGATCTGGCCATCGACATCGGGGCCTGCGCCGATGCCGATCACCGGCACCTCCAGTGCATCACGTACCTCGCGGCCAAGGCTCGCCGGCACGCATTCGAGCAGGATCACCGAAGCGCCGGCATCCTGTAGGGACTTGGCGTCATGGAGGATCTGCTCGGCGCGCGCCGTGTCACGGCCCTGAACCTTGTAGCCCCCCAACTGGTGCACCGATTGCGGCGTCAGGCCCAGGTGTGCGCATACCGGCACCCCCCGACGCGTCAGTTCGCGAATGCCCTCGGCCATCCAGGCCTCGCCCTCGACCTTGACGATTTCGGCGCCCGCGCGCATCAGCTCGCCGGCATCGTCGAGCAGCCTGGGTAGGCTCGAATTGCTCATGAAGGGCAGGTCGACCATTAACAGGCTGGCGCCCTTGCCACGAGCCGCGCAGCGGGTGTGGTAGCCGATGTCATCCAGCGTGACCGGCAGCGTGCTGTCGTGTCCCTGTAGCACCATGCCCAGAGAATCGCCGACCAACAGTACCTCGATGCCGGCGTCGCTGGCGGCGCGGGCAAAGGAGGCATCATAGGCGGTCAGGCAGCTGAAGGTCTCCCCCGCCCGCTTATGGGCCGAAAGCGTGCTCAAGGTGACGGTTTTCATAGTATTACGATCTCATCGATAGCGTCGTAGGACCGCGTTGACGTCGAGCGGTCGCCTGGCTGGCGTCGGGGGCTTTCGCCATCAAGGTGTTACCTGGCGGCCCCTGAAGTGTGAAATGGTAACAAGAGACGGGCAACTCTACCTCTAGGGTAACAGTGCCCGCAAGTCGCCAGCATCCTGCCAGCCAGGTTGTGTCGCGAGAGCCCCCAGGCCCGGCAGCTCGAGAGAAGGTGCCAACTCGTGCAACGGCACCACCACGAAGGCGCGGTTGGCAAGTTCCGGGTGGGGCAGGCGCAGGCGCGGGTGATGTAGACACTGATTGTCGTACAGCAGCAGATCCAGATCGAGGGTGCGCGGTCCCCAGTGCCGCTGTCGTACCCGGGCGTGGCGTTGTTCGAGGGCCTGGAGCTGGTCGAGCAGCGAGAGCGGTGACAGCCGGGTCTCGAGGTGCGCGACGGCGTTGATGAAGTCGGGTTGGTCCTGAGGGCCCACCGGACGACTCGCATAGCAAGAAGAGGCGGCTGCGACCCGGGTCAGCGGCAGCCTATCGAGCTCACCCAGTGCCCGCTCGACATGTCCAAGCGGGTCATCGAGGTTGCTGCCAAGGCCGATATAGGCATGTGAGAGCATCCGCTCAGTCCTGCTGGCTCGGCGATGAAGGTGCCGCACTGCGCCGCCGTTTCCGGGGGCGACGCTTGCGCTTCTTACCGTTACCGCTGCCGGCAGGGTCGCTGCCCAGCTTCTGCAGCAGGCGGCGCTGTTCGTGCTCGTCAGCATCCTGGAAGGCCGTCCACCAGCTGCCCAGGCCCGGCTCGATCTCGCCGGCTTCTTCGCGAACCAGCAAGAAGTCGTAGGCGGCTCGAAAGCGCGGATGATCCAGCGTCTGGAAGGCCTTCTTGCCGTGACGCTTGGGCAGGTGCATCTGTAGATCCCAGATCTCGCGCATTGGCATGCTGAAGCGTTTGGGGATCGATACGTGCTTGAGCTGGCGACTCACTACCTGCTGGGCGGCACTATGCATTGCCGGCACCGCGGGCATGCCATCGTCGATCAGTTCCTGTTGACGCCTCGTCACGCCAGGCCACAGCAGGGCGCCGATCAAAAAGGCAGGCGTGACGGGGCGATCGCGACGGATGCGGTCATCGGTATTCTCCAGTGCCCGTTCCATGAGCGGCTCCGCCCAGGGCAGCGCTTCCAGGGCCTCATCGGCCTCCGGGAAGAGCATCGGAAAGAGACCGTGGTGGCGCAGTGCCCGGAAGGTGGCCAGGGCGTGGCCGGCCAGGAACAGCTTGAGGATCTCGTCGAACAACCGTGCCGGGGGAATCTGCAGCAACAGCGGCGCCAGCTCATGGATCGGCGTCTCGGTGGCAGCGTCCATGGTGAAGTCGAGCTTGGCGGCGAAGCGTACCGCGCGCAGCATCCGCACCGGATCTTCCCGGTAGCGGGTTGCCGGGTCGCCGATCAGGCGCAGCGTGCGCGTCTCGATGTCGCGTACACCATTCGCCCAGTCATGGATCGAGAAATCGGCAATATTGTAATAGAGCGCATTGACCGTGAAGTCACGGCGCAGGGCGTCTTCTTCGACATTGCCCCAGACGTTATCGCGCAGCAGCAGGCCGTCTTGAGATTGCTGGGACTGCTGGCCGCCATGATCGTCGTTGGGACGTCCTCGGAAGGTGGTGACCTCGATCACTTCGCGGCCGAAACGCACATGGACGATGCGAAAGCGCCGCCCGATGATCCGCGAGTTGCGGAACAGGTCGCGCAGCTCTTCGGGTGTTGCATCGGTGGCAACATCGAAGTCCTTGGGTGTCTTGCCGAGCAGGGAGTCCCTGATGCTGCCGCCGACCAGGTACGCCTCGAACCCGGCATTGTGCAGGCGATAAAGAACCTTGAGCGCAGCATCGGAGAAGAGCTTGCGGGAAACGTCATGGTTATCGCGGGGAATAACGCGCAGCGCGGGGGTCTGATCGGCAGAGTCCTGATGGCCGAACAGTGACTTCAGGCGCTCACCGGGCGCTTGTAGAAAGCGGGTAAATCCTTTGAACATGCAGCGAAATCGACTCGCTAAGGCAAAACCCAAGTGTAGCCGACCGCCGACACCTTGGGAACCATTGCCTGGTTAGGGGAATGGGTTGTAAGCACTGTTTGTTGGAGCTGATGACTGAGAAAGAAGGGCTACGGCCGTCATGATCATCAGACGCAGAAAGGGGAGGCCAGCTGGCCTCCCCTGTAAGCATAACGTCAGCATCCCTGCTGTTAGTTTTTCTTCGTGATGGCGCATCGCCTTGAATACGCACCACAGTCACCAAATTTGGTTCAGGTAAGCAACATTGTTGTTTTTGTCGACCCTTCCTGATGGCGACCGTCTCGTATTCAAAACAATAGTCCAACCACGACGGCAAGAGTTTGCCTACCTCCGGTGTATTGTTGTTGTTACCGGAGGTGCATCGCATGAGGGCTTGTTATTGTTTTGCCCTGGCAGGATGCGTTTCGTCTTGGTCAGCTTTCCGAATCCTCGACCGCAGTTATTGTTGTGGTGGTCGAGCCGCACTGAAATGGCTTGTGTTTGTTGTTGCCATCATGAGTGCTGTGTCCGCGCCATCAGCGTTGTTGTTGTTAGGCTGTTGGCGGTGTCTGAGGTCTCAACGTTGTTGTTGTTAGCGTGAGCCTCAGTGACGTTCGGCTGTTGTTTTTCTTGTCCTAATGATTGCACTGCTCGTGCCATGATCAGGAAAATTCAGTAAAAACAGATTGTTATAGTTTTCTGGATCTGTTCCATCGGTTCTGCACCTCGGTTGTGTTACCCCCTTTGCCGTATCTTGGGGCGATTCTTGAGTGGGACGGTAACAACTGGTGCAGAGATGGCGAACATGATGATCAAAAGTGCCGGCGAATGGAACTCGTGGGCCGTTAGACCATGGTCGTGTCAACCGGGCGAGGCAGCAATGATCAGGACTGATCAGGTCGGTCGGCTGCGACTGCTGCGCTTTCTGGGGATGCCAAGCCGCTGCCTGCGCTCCCAGAGGCACTTGCGGCTGATGCCGAGCTTGTGGGCCAGTTCGGTCTCGCTCATCTGCTCCTGGTGCTCGAGCACGAAATGCTGGAAGTAGTCCTCGAGGGACAGGTCTTCTTCGCTGGTGTCGCCTGCTTGCGCGACATCGTCATGCGTTGCGACCACATTGGCTGATGAGCGAGCGGTGTTTTGTGAGGGTGCCTTGCGCAAGCCCAGGTCGTCAGGATGAATCAGATGACCTTCGGCGAGGATGACGCCGCGCTCGAGGGCATTCTCGAGCTCGCGAACGTTGCCGGGCCAGAGGTAGTCACGGATCTCGCGCCTTGCACTGCGCGACAACTTTAGCCCCTTGCGGTTATGGCGTTGGCAAGCGCTATCGAGCAGCACATCGGCGATGGTCATAATATCGTTCTCGCGCTCGCGCAGCGGCGGCAGATCGATCTGCATGACGTTGAGGCGATAGTAGAGATCGAGTCGGAACTCGCCTGTCTTCGACATGGCCTGGAGGTCGCGATGGGTCGCGGCGATCAGGCGTACGTTGACGTGACGCGTGTCCACCGAGCCGATCTTGCGGATCTCGCCTTCCTGCAGCACACGCAGCAATCGAGCCTGGGCATCCGGAGGTAACTCACCGATCTCATCGAGAAACAGGGTGCCGCCGTCCGCGGCCTCGACCAGGCCAGTCCGGGCGGCACTGGCGCCAGTAAAGGCCCCCTTCTCGTGGCCGAACAGCTCGGACTCGATCAGGGTCTCGGGGATGGCCGCGCAGTTGACGCAGATCAGTGGCGCCTTGTCGCGCCGGCTCTGACGGTGGAGCGCGCGAGCCACCAGTTCCTTGCCGGTCCCCGACTCCCCCTGGATCAGCACCGTGACATCGGCCGGCGCGGTCTTGCGAATACGCGAGTAGACCTCCTGCATGGCCGGACACTCGCCGATCATGGTTGGCGGTGCGGGCTCCTTCACGGGGGCGGGCTTCTCGTTACCGGGTTCGGCGAGCAGGTGTTCCACCATGTCGACCAGCTCAGCATGGTCAAAGGGCTTGGCGATATAGTCCACGGCCCCCTGCTTCATGGCCTCGACGGCAGAGCGAATGCTGGCATTGCGGGTCATGATCAAGACCGGCACGGGGGTGGCACGTTCGATCATTGTGGTGCCAGGATCGCCAGGCAAGTGAAGCTCGCTGATCACCAGGGAGAAGCGCTGAGGGTCCAGGGCCTCTGCTTCGACGACCGAGACGGCCTCGCTGACGTCGTGGCCACGGCGCTCCAGCAGTTGCTTCAGGGCACTGCGGATGATGCTTTCGTCTTCAACGATCAGAATCCGGCTCATGGTGGAGCTCGTCGTCCTCTTTGCTCGGGGGCCGCCTGCTGGCGGGAAGCCACATGACGATGCGGGTACCGCTGTCGCGCCCGTCGGGGAGGTGGAACGATATCGATGCGGCCATGGTGGTTAGCGAGTAGGCCAGCCACCAGCGCCAGCCCCAGGCCTGTGCCCTCGTCGGGCGCCCTGGGAGGGGTGAAAGGCAGGCTCGACACCCTGACCGGTAACGGTCACGCACCATTCTACGCCATCTCTCCCCGGGTCATCGTCGACGTTGGGCATTGATTTCGATGGTGCCTCATGGCCCGGAGCAAACGCTTGGCATCCCATGCCACCGTCAGGGCCGCCAGGCTGTGATTGTGCAAGCTCACATCGTGGCCCGTGCGCGCCAGCCGGATCAAGTGACGGGCGTCGTCGCTGCCTGTAGCGAGCTCGCCCCGGGCCTGCGTGATGATCGGCTCTGGGTCCTCAGGCCTCAGTCCTCGGGCCAGTCAGGTGCAACCCCTGAGCCACCGGTCTGCAGTCGTGTCGGGTCCCAGGCCTCGATGGCAGCCTTGAGTTGCTCCTCGGCCGGCGCGGTGGCAAGGGCCGTGTCGGGCGCCTGGTCGAGCGCCATGAGGGCTTGATGCAGCAGCGGCCGCACTCGCGCGTCCTCGGGTAGCGGACGCGCCAGGTTCTGTTTGGAGAGTTTCTGGCCGTCGTCGCCGATGATCAGTGGCAGGTGCAGGTAGCGTGGCTCGGGCAGTGCCAGGGCGACCTGAAGCTGGCGCTGCCAGGGGGTGTTGTCGAGCAGGTCTTCGCCACGTACCACATCGCTGATGCCTTGATCGGCGTCGTCGACCACCACCGCCAGCTGATAGGCCCAAAGGCCATCCTTGCGCTTGAGTACCACATCGCCGAGGTCGGCGGGATCCAGGCACTGTCGGCCATGGAGCCGGTCCTGCCAGACCACCGGTCGCCACCCGAGATCGCTGCGCAGTCGCCAGGCCACTGGTGCATCGGGGTTACTGAGACCGTCGCGGCACCAGCCTGGATAGATCGGATAGTCGCGCCACTGCTTGCGCGAACAGCTGCAGGGGTAGGCAAGTCCCGCTTCGGCGAGCCGTACAAGGGCTGCCTGAAAGGCTTCACCGCGGCTCTGTTGATAGTGCACCGTGCCGTCCCAGTGAAGCCCGAAGGCCTCTAGCTGGCGCAGGATGGTGTCGCTTGCCCCGGGCGGGCAGCGTGGCGGGTCGATGTCCTCGATGCGTACGCTCCAGTGGCCGCCTGCCTGGCGAGCATCCAGGTAGCTGCCCAGCGCCGCGACCAGCGACCCGAAGTGCAGCGGGCCGGAGGGGGTCGGGGCAAAGCGTCCGCGGTAGTCGGTCATGGCTGAAGGGTCATCAGGAGGTAGCGGTTTTTATCGGTGCACGTCGAGGATGGACGGCCTTGGCCTGCTGTATACGCCGACGGGCACCCGAAGGTGCCCGTCGAAGATGGCCAAGGTTACTGCCAAGGAATGGCCGGCAAGCGTTTGTTAGCCACCGAGCTGCTTTTCCTTGAGTTCGGCAAGGGTCTTGCAGTCGACGCACTGTGTCGCCGTTGGGCGCGCCTCGAGACGGCGGATGCCGATTTCGACGCCGCAGGCTTCACAGAAGCCGTAGTCGTCTTCGTCGATTTTCTCGATGGTCTCGTTGATCTTCTTGAGCAGCTTGCGCTCGCGATCCCGTGTGCGCAGCTCCAGATTGAAGCCTTCTTCTTGCGTGGCGCGGTCCGCCGGGTCAGCGTAGTTGTTGGCGTCTTCCTGCAGATGGCGCACGGTGCGGTCCACCTCTTCCATCAAATCCCTTTTCCAGTCGAGCAGGATTTCACGGAAGTGCGCTAACTGCTTGTCGTTCATATACTCTTCACCCGGTGCCGGTTCATACGGGGTGAATCGCTTGAGGGCTTCCGGGGTTTGTGCTGCTGCTGCCATGTGGCTGCCTCATTACTCGAGTGACTGGGGCCAATACCCGATCGAAGGGTGCTGTCCATCGCGGGCCCAAAACCCAGTGTATTTAGCGAAAAAAAGCCGAGAACGCAACCGTTGTGACATCTTCTTTACTATAGAGGCGCCTCGCTGAACGGTTATCATAACGGTCTGACCGTCGCATCTGCCGGTGGTGCCCTCCGCCGCTAGCCATCGTTACTGTCCACTTTTACTACAGGAAATCGCCCATGTCGTTCAGTGCCAGGCTGGATCGTGTTCAGCCGTTTCGGGTCATGAGCCTGCTTGAGGTCGCCCAGGCCCGTGAGGCGGCGGGTCACGACGTCATTCACCTGGAAATCGGCGAGCCCGATTTTCCGACCCCCGAGTCGGTGATTGCCGCCGGCCAGCAGGCACTGGCGGCAGGTCGCACCCGTTACACGCCTGCGGCAGGGCTACCGGCGCTGCGCGAGGCCATTGCCGGCCACTATGCCGAGCATTTCGGCGCCCAGGTCGATCCCGCACGGATCATCGTCACCCCCGGTGCCTCTGGGGCGCTGTTGCTGGCCAGCCAGCTGCTGGTCCAGCGCGGTGACAGGGTGCTGATGGCCGACCCGACCTATCCCTGCAACCGTCACTTCATGGCGCTGGCCGAGGCCGAGCTCGATACCGTAGCGGTGGGACCGGATAGCGATTGGCAGCTGAATGCTGAACTGATTGAGCGCCACTGGCGCGACGAGACGCGGCTCGCGATGCTTGCCACGCCGTCCAATCCGACGGGCCATACCCTGGACGCCGGCCAGATCGCCGCGGTGGCAAAGACCGTGGCCGCGCATCGGGGGGCACTTTTGGTCGACGAGATCTATCAGGGCCTGAATTATGACGTGGCACCGGTATCGGCAGCTGCGGTGGCGCCCGAGGCCTATGTGGTCAACAGCTTCTCGAAGTACTTCGGCATGACCGGCTGGCGCCTCGGCTGGCTGGTGGCGCCCACGGATGCCGTGGAGCCGCTGACGCGACTGGCCCAGAATATCTTCCTGGCGGCGCCGACGCCTTCGCAGCATGCGGCCCTGGCTGCCTTCACGCCGGAATGCCGCGACGAGCTGGAACGCCGTCGTGGTGAGCTCCACCGGCGCCGTGATGCATTGCTCGACGGCTTGGCGGGCCTGGGGCTGGCGCCTTCGCTGCCGCCTCAGGGCGCCTTCTATCTGTGGCTCGATATCAGTCGCTACAGCCGCGACAGCCTGGCGTTCTGCCGCCGCCTGCTGGAGGAAGAGAACGTCGCCATCACCCCGGGTATCGACTTCGCGGTAACAGGGGGCGAGCGCCATGTGCGCATCGCCTTCACTGCCGAGCGTGCCCGCCTCGAGGAGGCGGTAGCGCGACTCGGGCGCTTCCTGACCCGTCAGTAAAGGGAAGGCTCTATGGACTATTCACGACTGGTGCCTGGCACGCTGATTCGCCGCTATAAGCGCTTCCTTGCCGACGTTATCCTCGATGACGGTCGCGAGGTGGTGGCCCACTGTCCGAATACCGGCTCGATGCGTGCGGTCAACGTGCCCGGGGCACGGGTTTGGCTGTCGCCGAGCGACAACCCCAAGCGCAAGCTAGACTGGACCTGGGAGCTGATCGCGCTGCCTCAGTCAGAGGGCGACACAGCGCTTGCTTCGGTACATACCGGTCGCACTAATGCGATCGTCGAGGAGGCGCTGCGCGCCGGCACCATCACGCCGCTTGCCGGTTATGCCGAGCTGAGGCGAGAGGTCAAGGTCGATGGAGCGCGGCTCGATTTCCGCCTGCGTGGAGGAGAGGGCGGTGCCGCTCCCGGTGTCGAGGCTTATGTCGAGGTCAAGCAGGTGACCCTCAAGGAGGAAGACGGTCACGGCTACTTCCCGGATGCCGTCAGCGAGCGCGGGCGGCGTCATCTCGAGGTGTTGAGCCGCCTGGCCGCTGAAGGCCAGCGTGCGGTGCTGCTGTTCTGTGTGGCGCATACCGGCATCGACGACGTGGCGCCCGCGCGGCATCTCGACCCTGCCTATGCCCAGGCGCTTGGCGAGGCGGTCGCCGCGGGTGTCGAGGTGCTGGCCTACGGCTGTGAGGTCGATTGGCGGCAAGACGCGCCGGTTGGCATTCGCCTGACGCGGCCCTTGCCGGTATCACTCACTCGCCAGGTGGATCCCGCCGTCATCGTCGATGGCGAGTGCTAGCGGCACAAGCGAGTCATATTGGCAGGGGCCGGCCACGCACTCGCCGTTCTCCGGCAGGAAGAGGGCGCCGTGGTGGGCGCACTGGATCAGCTCACCGCCGTCGGCAAGAAAACGATTGGCGTCGATATCGAGCCGGCTGTCGCGGTGCGGGCAGCGGTTTTCATAGCCATGCAGTTGGCCGTGCACACGCACCACAAAGCCCGCGCGGCCATTGGGAAGCATGACCGCGGCGGCGCCGGTGGCGTCGAGGTCGGTTACGTGGGCGAGACGGGCGTCGCGCATGTGCGCTTCTGCCGATGTGGCGTCGATTCTATTCAAGCTGGGCTCGGTACACGTCAGTCAGATTCACGTCAGCTCGGGTCAGCGATCAATATAGAATCGTTGGATGAAGCTCACCTCGCCAGGCGGGGCATTGCGGTCATAGCGCACCCGCAGATCGAAGCGCATCGGCTCGTCTTCCTGAATACGGAAGGTGGCCAGGTGATAGATGGCGCCCTCTTCGCGCACGGTGCGAAAGCTCAGTGGCTGAGACTGGCCGGCGAGGTTGCCCACGCGGCCTTCCACCGACGCCTCCACCGGGCGGGTGGTGCCGTCGTCCTGTTCTTTGCGCACGCTGACGTTCAACAGGGCCTGCACCCGGCTGCGCTGGATGTCGTTGGCCGCCGCCACCTCCTGAGTCAGAAAGCTGGTGTTCACCGCATTGTAGTGGACCTGGTAGCGGCCGAAGCGCTCGAACTGCTCGGCCTGGGCCGTACTCAGGCCCCAGCCAGACCCTGAAATCAGAGCAAGGCCGAACAAGAAGGCGATAGCCCGGCTCATGCTCCTATTCCTTCTCCTATTCCTTGTCCGACCGGTTGGCCGATGGATCGCTTCCACCATGATGCCGCCCTCCTGAAAGCAAGACGTTGTGACGCTCAGGCGTTGCCTGAGCGGCTGACGCGGAAGATCGCCGTTTCACCAAACAGATTAGGCCACATCCGCGAGCTCCAGTGAGCCTTGTGCACACCGTTGCCGACCGCTTGGTCGGTGATGATCAGCCCCTTGTCGCGACACAGGCGTTCAAAGTCGTTGAAGGTCGAGAGGTGGATGTTGGGGGTGTCGTACCAGGCATGAGGCAATGACTTGGACACCGGCATGTAGCCCTTGAACCCCAAGTACATGCGGTGGCGCCAGTAGGCGAAGTTGGGGAAGGTGATAATGCACTCCCCGGCCACCCGCAGCATCTCGTCGAGCATCAGGTCGGGACGACGCAAGGCTTGCAGCGCCTGGGTCATGATCACCAGGTCGTAGGCGTTGTCGTCGAAGTTGGCCAGGCCCTCGTCGAGGTTCTGTTCAATGACGTTGACGCCGCGGGTGACGCAGGCGGTCAGGCCGTCAGGGTCGATCTCCAGACCATAGCCGGTGACCTGCTTGTCGCGCGCCAGGGCATCGAGCAGGGTGCCGTCGCCGCATCCCAGGTCGAGCACGCGGGCGCCCTCCGGCACCCAGCCATGGATCAGTTTAAGGTCAGCGCGCATCAGGAGCCCTCCAGCTGCTGGTCCCTTGCCACGCGCGCCATGAAGCCTGCGAACACTGCTTGATAGCGGGGCTCGGGCAGCAGGAAGGCATCGTGGCCGTGGGGGGAATCGATGTTGGCATAGCTGACTGGTTTATCGGCGCGCACCAGGGCGTCGACCAGTTCACGGGAACGCCACGGCGGGAAGCGCCAATCGGTGGAAAAGCTGACCACCAGGAAGGGACACTTTGCTGGCGCAAGTGCCGCCGCCAAGTCGCCTCCATGGGGTGCCGCCGGGTCGAAGTAATCAAGCGCCTTGGTCATCAGCAGGTAGGTGTTGGCGTCGAAAGACTCGGAAAAGGTATCACCCTGGTAGCGCAGATAGGACTCCACCTGAAACTCGACGTCATAGCCAAAGCCGAGATCCTGACGCAGGTCGCGGCCGAACTTGGAGCCCATCGCTGTCTCGGAAAGATAGGTGATGTGGCCAATCATGCGCGCCAGTTTGAGGCCGCGCCGCGGCAGGGTGTTGTGTTCGCCGTACCAGCCGTCGTGGAAGTCCGGGTCGGAGCGAATGGCCTGACGTGCGACCTCGTTGAAGGCGATGTTCTGCGCCGACAGTCGTGGGGTGGCGGCGATGACGCCGGCATGGGCGATGCGCTCAGGGTAGGAGAGCGCCCACTGCATCACCTGCATGCCGCCGAGGCTGCCGCCGATCACGGCGGCAAAGCAGTCGATGCCCAGCCGGTCGGCAAGCCGGGCCTGGCTGTGTACCCAGTCGCTGACGGTCATCATCGGAAAGTCCGGCCCCCAGGGGCGGCCGGTTTCCGGGTTGATGGACAACGGCCCGGTACTGCCGTGGCACCCCCCCAGGTTGTTGAGCGAGACGACGAAAAAGCGGTTGGTGTCGATGCTCTTGCCGGGGCCTATATGGGCATCCCACCAGCCGGGCTTGCGCTCGTCTGCATGATGGCGCCCGGCGGCGTGATGGTGGCCGGACAGCGCGTGGCAGATCAGCACCGCATTGGTACCCTCGGCGTTGAGGGTGCCATAGGTCTCGTAGACCAGGGAGTAGCTGGGCAGCGTCTTGCCGCAGGCCAGGGCCAGAGGATCGTCGAAGTGGGCCGTCTGCGGCGTGACCACGCCGACCGAGTCGGCATCAAGCTCGGGCATGGCGGTTTCGGTATCCTGTTAGAAAAAGATGAACGTCGGTGAGGCGCTCGGCCCCACTCGTGGCGCGACCCATCATGGTGCTTGCCATCACAGGCCCACCAGCGCGCCGGAAACGCCGGCTGCGCGGGTCAGTGAACCGACGATCAGGCTGTCGAGCAGGCTGATGGCGATGAACACCACGATGGGGGACAGGTCGATCATGCCCAGCGGCGGGATGACCTTGCGCACCGGGGCCATGATCGGTTCAACCAGCTGCATCACCAGCAGCGCGCCGGGATGGCTCGCCTGGGGGGCCACCCAGCTCAGGATAATCATCACGATCAGAGCAAAGAAGTAGATCTTGAGAATGCCGCTCGCGAGTGCGGCGACGCCGGCGATGGCGATGCCGGCGATCGGTGGCATGCCGTAGCCGGCCACCTGCATGATCAGGATGATGCTGACCACCTTGATCAAGAAGGCGGCCGCCAGTGTTGCCAGATCGAAGCGCCCCACCGGGCGTAGAAAGCCCTGGAAGGGCTTCACTACCGGCTGGGTGACCTTGACCACCGACTGGCTGATCGGGTTGTAGTAGTCGGCGCGAGAGGCCTGCAGCAGAAAGCGCATCATCAGCATTAGCAGATAGATGTTGATCAGCGTGTTGACCAGCAGCAGGCCGGCACTACCCAATTGACTGCCCATGGGGGCTCCTTAATTTACAACAAACGACAACAATGAACGGTGATGACGACAGGGATCACCTTAGTGCTGATATAGACAGCACTTCAGTGGGCAGCCGGTCAGCCGGCCACCCTATCCCAGTGGATTACTTCTGGCCGAGCTCTTCACCCATTTCTCGGGCACGGGCGGCGCAGACCTCGGCGGCTTCGAGGAAAATCTGACGCAGACCGGCCTGCTCAAGGTGGTTCACTGCCCGCTCGGTGGTGCCGTTCGGCGACATCACGTTGCGACGTAGCTGAGCGGGGTCGGTGTCTCCCTGCTGAACCATCTGGGCGGCGCCGAGCCCGGTCTGCACAGCCAGGCGGCGGGCACTTTCGGCGGGAAGCCCCATCTTGACGCCTGCTTCCTCCAGCGCCTCGAAGACCAGATAGAAGTAGGCAGGAGCGCTGCCGGCCACGGCGGTCACCGCCTCGAGTAGCACTTCTTCTTCGACCCATTCCACCAGGCCGACGGCTTCCATCAGGCTGGTCGCCAGCGTCTTCTGATCGTCGTTGACGAGACGGTTGGCGTACAGGCCACTGGCGCCAGAGCCTACCAGCGATGGCGTGTTGGGCATGCAGCGGATCACCGGCAGTTCACCGCCCAGCCACCGCTCCAGGGTCTCGGCGGTCAGGCCGGCAGCGACAGAGACGATCAGCGGCTTGCGCTCCTGCACGGCATCACGCATGGCGGCACAGACGTCATGCATGATCTGCGGCTTGACCGCCAGCACCACCACGTCTGCGTTGGCCACGGCGGCATTGTTATCCGTTTCGGTATGGATACCGTAGCGCTCGCGCAGCGGGGCAAGCGTGGCATCGTCAGGAGAGGTGGCGGTAATCGCCTCGCGGGGGTAGCCGCTTTCGATCATGCCGCCGAAGATGGCACTGGCCATGTTGCCGGCGCCGATGAAAGTCACGTTGCTCGCCATGTGGGAATCCTCGTTTGATGTCTGGGTGGCAGTGTGCCTATCCGGGTGACGTCGTTATCGTGGCGTGCTGGGTTGTCACGCTCAGTTGCCGTTCCATATCGTCATTCGGAGGCGTTGCGACAGATCTTGTAGCCAAGACCTGGGGCTATACCGCCATGCTTATTGATCGGATCGCTGCGTTGGGCGCGGCCGCGCGCCGAACAGGGCAGTGCCCAGGCGCAGCAGGGTCGCGCCCTCGGCAACGGCAGCCTCGAGATCATCGCTCATGCCCATCGACAGGGTATCGAGCTCAGCCTCGGGAAAACGTGCCTTGAGCCCGTCGAGGGCCTCGCGCAGCCTGGCAAAGGGGGCACGCTGCTCGGCAGCAGTGGCGCTCGGGGCGGGAATGGCCATGAGCCCGCGTAAGCGCACGCCCGGTAGCGCCAGCACCGACTCCACCAGCGGCTCGAGGGCCTCAAGGGTGACGCCGGCCTTGCTGGCCTCCTCGCTGATGTTCACCTGCAGGCAGATATTCAGGAGTGGCCTGTCGTCGGGGCGCTGTTCGGCCAGGCGCCGTGCGATCTTCTCACGATCGACGCTATGAACCCAGTCGAAGTGCTCGGCGACCTGGCGAGTCTTGTTCGACTGCAACGGCCCGATGAAATGCCAGACGATGTCGTCTAGATCGGCAAGTTCGGCCTGTTTGTCGAGGGCCTCCTGCAAATAGTTTTCCCCGAACTGACGCTGACCGAGGCCGTGGGCCTCGCGGATCATCGCCGCGGGCTTGGTCTTGCTGACCGCCAGCAGCTCAGCGGCCTGCGGCTCACGGCCCGCGTCATGCAGTGCGGCATCGAGCCGCGACCGGGCAGCGGCGAAGGTTTCGGATAACACAACCTCTGGCATACTGGAGCGACCTTACCTGGGAGCAGGGGAATCTAATGGATATTACCGAACTGCTGGCATTCTCGGCAAAGCAGAACGCGTCGGATCTGCACCTTTCTGCTGGCTTGCCGCCGATGATTCGGGTCGACGGCGATATTCGCCGGCTCAATGTCCCCGCCATGGACGATAGCGAAGTTCGTGGTCTGATCTACGACATCATGGGTGACCGGCAGCGCCGCGACTTCGAGGAGTTCCTGGAAACGGACTTCTCCTTTGAGGTGCCCGGTGTGGCACGTTTTCGTGTCAATGCGTTTCAGCAAGGACGCGGCGCCGCAGCGGTGCTGCGTACCGTGCCATCTGAAGTGCTGACCATGGAGACACTGGGGATGGGGGATGTCTTTCGTCGCATGGCGCAACTTCCACGTGGCCTGGTGCTGGTCACCGGCCCAACCGGGTCAGGCAAGAGCACCACGCTTGCGGCGATGATCGACTTCATCAACGACACGCGTTATGACCATATCCTCACCATAGAGGATCCGGTGGAATTTGTGCACCGCAGCAAGCGTTGCCTGGTCAACCAGCGCGAGGTGCATCGCGATACCCAGGGCTTCGCCCCGGCGCTGCGCAGCGCCTTGCGCGAGGACCCGGACGTGATCCTGGTCGGCGAGCTTCGGGATCTGGAAACCATCCGGCTGGCGCTGACCGCTGCCGAGACCGGCCATCTGGTGTTGGGTACCCTGCACACCACCTCGGCGGCCAAGACGATCGACCGTATCATCGACGTCTTCCCCGGTTCGGAGAAGGATATGGTGCGCTCGATGCTCTCGGAGTCGCTGCAGGGAGTGATATCACAAGTGCTGCTCAAGCGTGCCGGCGGCGGCCGGGTGGCGGCACACGAGATTCTGGTGGCAACCTCGGCGATTCGTAACCTGATTCGCGAGGACAAGGTGGCACAGATCTATTCGGCCATGCAGACCGGCGGCAACCTGGGCATGCAGACCCTGGATGCAACCCTGGCCAAGATGGTCAACGATGGCGTCGTGGTACGCGAGGAAGCACAGGCTCAAGCCAAGGGCGTGCTTTCCAGCTGAGCCTGCCAAGATGGCGTCCACTAGCAAGGGAACAGGCGGAACATAATGAAAGCGAATGAATGGTTACAGCAGCTGCTCGAGATCATGGTCGATAAGGAGGCGTCCGACCTTTTGATCTCGGTTAACGCTCCCCCTACCCTCAAGATGGCCGGCCAGCTCACGCCGCTGGGTGAACAGGTGCTATCGCCGGCGCAAGTCGCCGAACTGGTCAAGGCGGCCCTGCCACAGTCCCAGCGCGAGCGTTTCGCCACCGAGCAGGAGGCCAACTTTGCGCTCAGCCTGCCCGGGCACGGGCGTTTCCGTGTCAGCGCTTTCCAGCAGCGCAATCAGCCGGCCATGGTGCTGCGGCGTATCTCCTTCGAAATCCCAAGGCTCGAGACGCTGAACCTGCCACCGACGCTTGGCGAGCTGGCCGGTGCCAAGCGTGGTCTGGTGCTGGTGGTAGGCGGTACCGGTACCGGTAAGTCAACGACGCTGGCGTCGATGATCCAGCAGCGCAACGAGACAAAGGGCGGGCACATCATCAGCATCGAAGACCCTATCGAGTACGTGCACCCGCACAAGAAAGCGATCATCAATCAGCGCGAAGTGGGTATCGATACCGAGTCATTCGAGGTAGCGCTGAAGAACACCCTGCGTCAGGCACCGGACGTGATCCTGATCGGCGAAATTCGTACCCGAAAGACCATGGAGCATGCCCTGACCTTCGCCGAGACCGGCCATCTATGCCTGGCGACTCTGCATGCCAACAATGCCAACCAGGCCCTTGACCGGATCATCAACTTCTTTCCGGCCGAACGCCACGATCAGGTGTGGCTCGACCTGTCACTGAACCTGAAGGCGATCGTCGCCCAGCAGTTGCTGCCAACGGTGGACCATGGGCGCCGGGCGGCCATCGAGATCATGCTGCGCTCGCCGCTGATCAGCGACCTGATCCGCAAGGGAGAGGTCGCCGAGATCAAGGACATCATGTCGCGCTCACGGGATCTCGGCATGCAGACCTTTGATCAGGCACTTTATGATCTCTACAAGGGCGGTGTGATCAGCGAGGACATCGCCATGGTCCATGCCGATTCGGCCAATGATCTGCGCATGATGATCAAGTTCGGTGATGAGGGGAGCGTGGCCGATGCCAAGGGCGCTGCCACTCACTTCGAACTGCGACGCGGCGATGACTATGAATGAGGACGCGCAGTGATCAGGCGGGGTCTGCCTCGCCGCTCGCGTCAGGGTGACTATCAGGGGGAGTAGACGCCACCTAGCACGCGGGGGCCGGCCGCGCCGGTGACCGCGGGCAGGTTGCCCGGCTGTTGGATCAGGCGTCGCCAGGCGAGCCAGGCGAAGGCGCCCGCTTCCAGCCAGTCGGCGCTCCAGCCATCCTGGTCAATCATGCCGACCTGTGTCGAGGGCAGTCGCCGGGCTAGCCGAGCGAGCAGGTCTGCGTTGCGTGCCCCGCCACCGCAGGGTAGCAGGCGTGCCGGCGGTGGCGCCTGGAAGTGCGCCATGGCCTGCTCAATGCCGAGTGCGACACTGGCCGCAGTCAGCTCGGCGAGCGTTGCCTGTACGTCCTGAGGCGCCTCGTCTCCGTTCAGTTGGGCATCCAGCCAGGGCAGGTGGAAGGCCTCGCGGCCGGTGCTCTTGGGCGGTGGGGCGGCGAAGAAGGGCTCCGCGAGCAGGCGGCTGAGCAGGGGCTCGATGACGCGACCACCTGACGCCCATACGCCGTTTGCATCGAAAGGGGCGCCTTGGTGGCGTTGGTGCCAGCCGTCCAGCAAGACGTTGGCCGGGCCGGTATCGAAACCAATCACCTCGGCCGTGCTGTGCTCGGGTGGCAGCAGGGTCAGGTTGGCGAAGCCGCCCAGGTTGAGCACCAGTTGCCAGTCATCTGGGTGACGAAACAGCGCCGCATGAAAGGCCGGTGCCAGCGGAGCCGCTTGGCCGCCCGCGGCCAGATCGCGACGCCGGAAGTCGGCCACTACCGGGCAGTCGGTCAGCTCGGCAAGAAGGCTCGGATTATCCAACTGCAGGGTATAGGGGGCGCTGGGCTCTCTGCCGGAGTGCCCAAGGGGGGCATGCTCGATGGTCTGGCCATGACTGCCGATGGCGGCCACCGCGCTTGCCGGCGTGTTGCTCGCCGCCAGCAGCTCATTCACCGCGCGAGCCTGCAGACGACAGAAGGCGTCCTCGGCGCGGGCCAGGTCCGCGAAGCGCACGCTGTCGGCATGGCATAGATCAAGCAGTGTGGCACGCAGGTCGACAGGCATGGCCAACTCATGCGTGGCCAGCAGGCGCGGTGAACCCACAGTGCCGCCTTCCCCAGGCACCCCGCATTCGACGAGGGCCGCGTCGATGCCATCGAGGCTCGTTCCCGACATCAATCCGATCAGCAATGGCATGTGTGCCCCCCTCTGGTGTGTCTGGCGCTCAACCGATTGAGCAAGTCATGCTACCATCTGCCCCATTATCAGGCCTGCCCTTGATGACAAAGGGCCTTAACCTGGCGATCAACTGCTTTTGAGGGGAGAACGGTAACGATGTCCGACGTCGCTGATGCGCTGGCGCTGCTTGAGCGCGGCACCCATGAGATTCTGCTGGCCGATGAGCTCAAGGAGAAGCTTGTCTCTGGCCGTCCCCTGCGCATCAAGGCCGGTTTTGATCCGACCGCGCCGGACCTGCATCTGGGCCACAGCGTACTGCTGACCAAGATGCGCCAGTTCCAGGATCTCGGTCATACCGTTATCTTCCTGATCGGCGATTTCACCGGGCGTATCGGTGACCCCACGGGCAAGAACGTTACCCGCAAGCCGCTTACCGAAGAAGAAGTGAAGGTCAACGCCGAGACCTATAAGACACAGGTCTTCAAGATCCTCGATCCCGAGAAGACCGAGGTACGCTTCAACGCCGAGTGGTTCTCGGCGATGAGTGCCGCCGACATGATCGAACTTGCTGGCCAGAGCACCGTTGCTCGCATGCTGGAGCGCGACGATTTCGAGAAGCGCTACCAGGGCGGTCAGTCGATCTCCATTCACGAATTCCTCTATCCGCTGGTACAGGGCTATGACTCCGTGGCGCTGGAAGCCGATGTCGAGCTTGGTGGCACCGATCAGAAGTTCAACCTGCTGATGGGGCGTGAATTGCAGAAGCATTTCGGTCAGTCGCCGCAGGTGGTGATCACCATGCCGCTGCTCGAAGGGTTGGATGGCGTGCAGAAGATGTCGAAGTCGCTGGGTAACTACGTCGGTGTCGATGACACGCCAGGCACCATGTTCAACAAGCTGGTGTCGATGCCGGATAGCCTGATGTGGCGCTACTTCGAGCTGCTGTCGCTCAAGTCCAACGAGGAACTCGGCGCACTCAAGCGTGATGCCGAGCAGGGCGCCAACCCGCGCGATATCAAGATGGTGCTGGCGCGTGAGCTGGTTGGGCGCTATCACGGCGAGGAAGCGGCAGCCAATGCGCACAAGTCAGCGGGCAACCAGTTGGCCGATGGCGAGCTGCCTGACGATCTGCCCGACGTGCATCTCGACTTTGAAGGCAGCGAGAAAGCGCCGATCGCTGCGGTGCTCAATCGTTCGGGTCTTGCCAATAACAGTGCCCAGGCCAAGGACATGCTCGGCAACGGTCGCGTCAAGGTCGATGGCGAGGTGGTCGCGCGCGATCACATGCTCTCGACAGGTGCGAGCTATGTGATTCAGGCAGGCAAGAAGCGCTACGCTCGCATCATTCTCGACTGACAGCCTGCCTCTTCATGTTTTTCCTTTGCGAGGCGCTACCAATACCCTGTGTAGTCCTCGCGCTACAGACGCCCGCCCTCGTGCGGGCGTTGTCGTGAGCGGGGCCTGGTTATCCACAGCCCCTCGCCCCTGTCATCTATCCACAACCGCTCATTCACCTTTTTGAAAGAAAGGGGTTGTGTCGCTCCGCGATAGTCCGTAGAGTACGCATCCGCTGCCGCCGACGAGCAAACGTCGGAAGCGGTGTAGGGTGTTGGAAGCACTTGTTTTCGTTAAGGTTTTTCGGTTCGCTTGAATCGATCAGCATTGACAAAGCAGCCGGAAACGGTAAAATGCTCCTCCACTCGATCGGCGTTCAACTCGCCGCTGGTTTGCCCGGTCATCAACGGCAAGCGCTAACAGCAAGGGTTGACATTTACTGCCGATTCAGTAGAATACGCCTTCCT
>NZ_WWNB01000002.1 GCF_012062845.1 Halomonas salinarum | reverse complement strand
GAACCACCCGATCCCATGCCGAACTCGGAAGTGAAACCGCTTAGCGCCGATGGTAGTGTGGAGTCTCTCCATGCGAGAGTAGGTCATCGTCAGGCACTTACACTGAAGAAACCCCGGCCCTTACAGGCCGGGGTTTTTTTATGGCTGGACGGTCGCGGCGCTCGAGGCGGGGGCCGGGGCGGCGTGATATCATTGCGCTCAAAAAAATCGCCCCGGTTGCGTCGCTGCAACCGGGGCGATGTGGTTCAGAACTGCTGGCGGCCATTGAACTCAATCGGTGGTGCTCTGGATTGAATGTTTCGGCTTGAAGGCCGAAGGGGCGCCTTTAGCGAACCAAGGCTTCCATGGCCTCGATCAGGCTGTCCATTTCATCATCGGTGCCGATGGAAATGCGCATGAAGTCACGCAGGGCCTCGGTGTTGAAGTGGCGAACCAGGATGCTGCGTTCGCGCAGACCCACGAATAACTGGGCGGCGTCATGGTCAGGGTGGTGCACCAGGAGGAAGTTGGCCTGGGAGGGCAGGACCTCGAAGCCGAGCTCCGTGAGGCGACGACGAGTCCGCTCGCGGGTGGTGATCACCTGCTCGCGACAAGCCTCAAAGTAGGCCTTGTCTTCCAGGGCAGCGATGCCGACAGCACTGGCGAGGCTGTCGACCGGATACGAGTTGAAGGAGTTCTTGATCCGCTCCAGGCCTTCGATCAGTTCTCGTGAGCCGATGGCATAGCCCAGGCGGAGCCCTGCCAGGCTTCTCGACTTCGAGAAGGTGCCGGTCACCAGCAGGTTGGGGTAATCCCCGATCAGCGGCACGGCGCTCTCACCGCCAAAGTCCACGTAGGCCTCGTCGATGAGTACCACGCATTCTGTGACGCGCTTGAGCAGATTGGCGATGGCATCGCGGTTATGGCCATGGCCGGTCGGGGCGTTGGGGTTGGCGAAGATGATGCCGCCGCTGCGAGCCTCGAAGACCTCGAGCGGCACCTGCCACTCATCACCCAGGGCCACGGTGCGATAGTTGACGCCATACAGCCGGCAATACACCGGGTAGAAGCTGTAACTGATGGCCGGCATCGACAATGGCTGCGGCTGGCGGAAGAAAGCCTGGAAGGCGAGGGCAAGCACCTCGTCGGAACCGTTGCCGACGAAGACCTGCTCGACCTCGACGCCATGCTCCTGAGCCAGTGCCTCACGCAGGGCACGAGAATCCGGATCCGGATACAAACGCAGATGGTCGACGGAGAACTCGCGTAGCACGTCCTCGACGCCGGGCGCCGGCGGATAGGGGTTCTCGTTGGTGTTCAGCTTGACCAGGCGCTCGCGCGGCTGCTCACCCGGGGTATAGGGCGTCAGCTCACTGACACCTGGGCTCCAGTACTTGCTCATGGGCACTCGCAGTTAAAGGGGAGATGGGACTTTGGTCATGGTGACGTGCCTTACGGCCCTTCGCAAGCGGTTGGCATGCTAGTGTTGCAGGGCTAATTCAGGAGCTTACGATGATTGCGCAGATTCTTGCCACTCTACTGCCGGTCTTTCTGATCGCCGGCTGCGGCACTCTCTACGGACGCTATCGCAGCCCGGACATTCGCGGCCTCAACACCCTCAATATGGAGCTGTTCGTGCCCATGTTGGTGTTCGCCGTGCTGGCCGACCAGCAGGCGCCACTGCAGGACTATGCGGCGCTCGCCCTGACTGCCGCATTGGTCGTGCTCGGTTCTGGCCTGGTGCTTTGGCCACTGGCTCGTTGGCTCAGGCTCGACCTGAAGACCTTCCTGCCACCGATGATGTTCAACAACTCGGGCAACATGGGGATTCCGCTGATCGTGCTGGCCTTCGGCGAGGAGGCGTTGCCCGCCGCGGTGGTGCTGTTCATCGTCGAGATGTTGCTGCATTTTTCGGTGGGGCTCTACATGTTGAGCCCTCACACTCCGCTGTGGCGGCTGCTGCGCATGCCCATCGTGTTGGCGAGTATCGCCGGCCTGGCCTTCAATCTTGGGGGTATACCGTTGCCGGGGTGGTTGCTCGAGGCCCTCGACATGCTCGGCGGTGTCTGCATTCCATTGATGCTGTTCGCCCTTGGCGTGCGCATGCTCGATATCGATTTCAGTGACTGGAAGACCGGGGTGCTGGGCGCCATTCTCTGCCCACTCAGCGGCTTGGTATTGGCGGCGCCGATGATCCTTTTGCTCGATCTTTCTGGCTTGCAGGCAGCGAGCCTGTGGGTATTCGCCGCGCTACCCCCGGCGGTGCTCAACTATCTGGTGGCCGAGCAGTATCGCCAGGAGCCTCATAAGGTCGCCTCTCTGGTGTTGATCGGCAACCTGGGCAGCCTGATCGTGATGCCGATCGTGCTCGGCCTGGTGTTCAGCTATCAGCTCGCCCCGGTCGGAGCCGGCTAGGTCGGTTCAGCCTTCCAGACGGGCGAGCTGCCGTTCAAGCTTGCCCATGGTGTTCAGCAGGTCGCGATATTCTCCTGTCGAAAGCGTTGTCACCAGTTCGGCCTCCCAGGCGTGCGCCTGGGGGATCAGCTCGCCGAGCATTTCCTCCCCTTCCCGAGTCAGGTGCAGATAGTGCACCCGCTGGTCCTGCGATGATTGGGTACGGCGGATCAGCGTTCTGCCTTCCAGCGACTGAATGGCCCTCGACACCTTGGCCTTGTCCATGCGGGTATGCTCACCGATCTGCTTGGCAGTGAGTTCCTCCCGATGGCTGAGCCAGGCCAGCACCCGCCACTCGGCGATGGTGATGCCAAAGCGCTCGCCATAGATCCTCGACAGTGCCTGACTTATCCGGTCCGCCAGGCTATTCAACCGATAGGGCAGGAACTGTCCGAGATCGAGTTCGTGGCGTTCATCGCGGTGGTCAGGAGCCTCGTGGGAAGCGTCAGGATCAGATGGCGAGTGAGGGGACATGGTCTGTCTCCTGTTGAGCGGTATCGAATGCGGCCGGCAGCGAGAGAGTGAAAGACAGCGACACCTCAGCGTCTTTTTGTGGCCCTTGGACAGCCATTATGCGTCATGCGAGTGCTTGCGAGAAAAGAATCAGATGAAATGATCTCGTAGTGGCTTCTATATAGGGATTTTTCGCTCTCTTGCGACTTTGGTGGAGGTTGAGTGGTGAGCTCGGCTGTGCTTTCATTTGTCCATATAGTTTCAAGTGAAACTAGTTGCCGGGGCTACTTGCATCTGGCAACGATCCCGAGATCAACACGAGGCCAGGAGCATGTCCGCGTCATCGAATAAGCTTTCCTACCAGAGCGGTTTTCGAAATCACTTCGCAACCGAAGCACTGCCCGGGGCGTTGCCAGAGGGGCAGAACTCCCCTCAGCGCTGCGCTTATGGTCTTTACGCCGAGCAGCTGACCGGCTCGGCCTTCACCTCGCCACGCCCGCAGAACCTGCGAAGCTGGTTGTACCGGATCCGCCCCTCGGTGTCGCAGGGCGCCTATCGTCGTTTGCCGGAAGGGCGCGTCGCCTCTGCGCCGCTGGCCGGCCACGCCGACCCCAACCAGATGCGTTGGGATCCGCTGCCACTACCCGCGTCACCCACCGATTTCGTCGCTGGCCTCGAGACACTCGCCGCCAATGGCGATGCTTCCGCCCAGGCCGGCTGTGGCGTGCATCTCTATGCCTGTAACCGGGACATGGTCGAGCGCTTCTTCTATGACGCCGATGGCGAACTCCTCATCGTGCCCCAGCTGGGTGGCCTGGTGTTGCGCACCGAGTTCGGTGTATTCGAGGTGGCGCCCGGCGAGATAGCGGTCATTCCACGTGGCATCAAGTTCCAGGTGCGTCTTGGTGACGCTGCCACCACCGCTCGGGGCTATGTCTGCGAGAATTATGGAAGCCCCCTGGAGCTACCTGGCCTCGGGCCCATCGGCGCCAATGGCCTGGCCAACCCGCGGGACTTCCTGACGCCGGTGGCGGCTTACGAGGAGGTCAGCGGCGACTTCGAGCTGGTGGCCAAGTTCGGCGGGGGCTTATGGAGCGCCTCACTGGATCATTCGCCACTGGATGTAGTGGCCTGGCATGGCAACTACGCGCCTTATAAGTATGACCTGGCACGCTTTAATACCGTCAACACGGTGAGCTTCGATCACCCGGATCCCTCGATCTTCACGGTGCTGACCTCGGTCTCGGATACGCCCGGCATGGCCAATCTCGACTTCGTGATCTTCCCGCCGCGCTGGATGGTCGCCGAGGACACTTTCCGCCCGCCGTACTTCCATCGCAACCTGATGAGCGAGTTCATGGGGCTCATCGAAGGGGTTTACGACGCCAAGGCGGAGGGCTTCGCCCCCGGCGGTGCCAGCCTGCACAACTGCATGTCACCTCATGGCCCGGATGCCGCGACCTTCGAAGCCGCAAGCACGGCCGAGCTTTCCCCGCAGTACCAGGGCGAGACCCTGGCCTTCATGTTCGAGAGCCGCTACGTCTTCCAGCCGACCGAGACGGCACTGGCCGCCGACTTCCGCCAGCGGGACTACGTCGATGTATGGAAAGACCTCGTCTCTCACTTTGATCCGACGGCGCCGTGAGTCGCCGTAGCTAACGCTCGCGACGATATGCGTCCCTTACCCATTCGCCACACTGATTGTCAGGACATTGCTTATGAAACTTGCCACCCTCAACACAGGCCGCGACGGTGAACTGATCGTGGTTTCCCGCGACCTTTCCCGAGCCGTGCGTGTCACCGATATCGCCGCCACCCTTCAGCAGGCTATCGAGGCCTGGGACACTCTCGCCCCGCGTCTCGAGGCGCGCTATACCGCCCTCAACGACGGCAATGCCGAGGATGCCTTCGCGCTGGACATGGCCAAACTGCATTCGCCGTTGCCGCGCACCTACCACTGGGCCGATGGCTCCGCCTATCTCAATCACGTGCAATTGGTGCGCCGTGCCCGCGGTGCCGAAATGCCTGACACCTTCTGGACAGACCCGCTGATGTATCAGGGCGGGGGCGACCACTTCCTGGCACCGACCGAAGACATCGAGGCGGTCAGCGAGGAACACGGCATCGATTTCGAGGGCGAGATCGCGGTGATCACCGACGACGTGCCCATGGCGGTCAGCCCGGAGGCGGCCGCTGGCCACATCAAGCTGATCATGCTGGTCAATGACGTCAGCCTGCGCGGCCTGATTCCCGGTGAGCTTGCCAAGGGCTTCGGTTTCTTCCAGGCCAAGCCGGCGTCGAGCTTCTCGCCGATTGCCGTGACTCCCGACGAGCTGGATGACGCCTGGCAGGGCGGACGCGTGCACCTGCCACTGAGCGTGCATCTCAACGGTGAGGCTTTCGGGGTGCCCGAAGCCGGACCGGACATGATCTTCGGCTTCCCCGAACTGGTCGCCCATGCTGCCCGTACCCGGCATCTTGGCGCCGGTGCCGTGATTGGTTCCGGCACCGTTTCCAACCCGGATGCCGATGGCGGCCCTGGCAAGCCGATGCGCGACGGCGGCGTGGGCTACAGCTGCCTGGCCGAAGTGCGCATGGTCGAGAAGATCCTGCACGACGAGGTGCGTACGCCCTTCATGCACTTTGGTGATCGGGTGCGCATCGAGATGTTCAACCGTGATGGCCAGAGCATCTTCGGTGCGATCGACCAGCAGGTCGTCGAGTATCGGCCGAAGTGAGGAGGCGTCATGACGCTATACGGTTACTATCGTTCGTCGGCGAGCTATCGGGTGCGTATCGCGCTTAACCTGAAAGGGCTCGATGTCGATCAGGTGGCGGTCAATCTGGCCGCCGGTGCGCAGCACGGGGAGGATTTTCAGGCTCTCAATGCGCAAAGAATGGTACCGGTACTCGAAACTGACGATGGCCTGCGCCTGACGCAATCGCTTGCGATCTGCGAGTATCTGGACGAGTGCTACCCCTCGACGCCGGCCCTGCTGCCGGCCGATGCTGCCGGTCGCGCGCGGGTGCGCGGGCTCGCCAGCCTGGTGGCAAGCGAAATCCATCCGCTCAACAACCTGCGGGTGCTCAAGTACCTGGTCGGTGAGCTCGAGCTGGATGAGCGAGCCAAGCTTGACTGGTACCGGCACTGGGTCGCGGAAGGCTTCGCGGCGTTTGAGGCCATGCTTGAAAGCGAGCAGACCGGGCAGTGCTGCCATGGCGACACGCCTACGCTTGCCGATATCTGTCTGGTGCCGCAGGTCTACAACGCCAAGCGCTTCGACTGCGATCTCAGCGCCTACCCTCGTCTTAGCGCCATCGCCGGGCACTGCCTTTCGCTTCCCGCCTTCGAGCAGGCTAGTCCGCCCCGCCAGCCCGATGCCTGCTGAGCGGAAGCCCCCCTCAGCGGAGTGAGAATCGTGGTGTGACGGCGGGTTATGAGACTCGCGCGAAGCAGGGTGAGAACCAGGCACTGCGGGAGGTCGACGGGAAAAACGCTGGGATAACCGATGGACAGTTGAATCTGCGCTAACGCTTGATGATTGCGTGACTGTCCGTCGGCGCTACTTGACGTTATGCTGTGGGACAACCGCCGCCGCCGCGGCGTGTGTCTCACAGCTAGGAGAAATACATGCAGATTAGGACGCTGCTGGCCGGGACCTTCATGCTTGCCTCCTTGGCAGGCTGTGCCACCGGTCAGATGGATCAGACTGGTGGTGAAGTCGTCGATGACACGGCCCTCTATGAGGGTACCCTGCCTTGCCGTAACTGCGCCGGCATCGATATTGATGTCGAGCTCGATGGCACTGAAAGTGGTGCTGCCGCTGAACGTACGTTCAGCCTGAACGCCAGCTATCGCGAGCATCCGCAGAATCCGCCGGACGAGACATACACCGGCCAGTGGAGCGTGCTCACTGGTACGCCGGTCGACCCCGAGGCTACCGTCTATGAACTGACGCCTCAGGGCGAGGGGCAGATCTACTACTTCCTCAAGCTTGATGCGGACACCCTGGAACTGATCGATCCTCAGCGTCGGCGTTTCCAGAACCGCGACATGCTGCAACTGCAGCGCCAAGACGCCAGCCAGTAAGTCCGGCAGCGTGATTGGCAGGTGAAGAGGCGGCCCTCGGGCCGCCTCTTTGCGTCTGACTCTTTCTGCGTCCGGCGTCTCATGTTCGTGCCCTCGGCGCATGCGTCGCATCAACGGGCCCGGCTGGTAGAATAGGTCTTTTAACCGGTGGAGCCTGGCATGGCCAAAGCGAAGAGTGCTTTCGTCTGCACCGAATGTGGTGCGGAATACCGCAAGTGGCAGGGCCAGTGCACCAGCTGTCGTGAGTGGAACACCTTGAGCGAGGTGCAGTTGGCACCGGCCCGCCCCGGTGCGTCGGCTAGCGCCAGTAGTGGTCGCAGTGGCTACGCTGGCGGCATTTCCCGGGACGTCACCGATCTGGCATCGGTGGATCTGAGCGAAGTGCCGCGGCTGTCGTCGACCTTTGGCGAGTTCGACCGGGTGTTGGGCGGCGGGCTGGTACCAGGATCAGCGGTGTTGCTGGGTGGCCACCCTGGTGCCGGCAAGTCGACTCTCTTATTGCAGACTGCCTGCAAGCTGGCACAAGAGCGCTCTTCGTTATATGTCACCGGCGAGGAGTCGCTGTCTCAGGTGGCGATGCGCGCTAACCGCCTGCAGTTACCGACGCAGGGCCTCAAGATGCTTGCCGAGACCAGTGTCGAGACGATCCTTGGCGTCGCCGAGCGCGAGCGTCCTGAAGTGCTGATCATCGACTCCATCCAGACCATGCACCTGGAGGATATCGCCTCGGCACCCGGCGGCGTGGCTCAGGTGCGCGAGTCCGCGGCGGCGCTGACCCGCTTCGCCAAGCAATCCAACACGGTGTTGCTGCTGGTTGGTCACGTCACCAAGGATGGCAGCCTGGCCGGGCCCAAGGTGCTCGAGCACATGATCGATGCCTCGCTGCTGCTCGAGGGCGATACCGATTCGCGCTTTCGCACCCTGCGCGGCCAGAAGAATCGCTTTGGTGCGGTCAACGAGCTCGGCGTCTTTGCGATGCTCGAGCACGGCCTGAAGGAGGTGAAGAACCCCAGTGCCATCTTCCTCTCGCGAAGCGAGGAGCAGGCCTCGGGCAGCCTGGTGATGGTAATCTGGGAGGGCACCAGGCCCATTCTGGTCGAGGTCCAGGCGCTGCTCGACGACTCGCCGCTGGGTAACCCACGGCGCATCGCAGTGGGCCTCGATGGCAATCGGTTGTCGATGCTGCTGGCGGTGCTGCACAAGCATGGCGGGCTCTTCACCGGCGACCAAGATGTCTTTCTCAACGTGGTCGGCGGGGTCAAGGTGCTGGAGACCAGCGCCGATCTGGCCGTGCTGCTGGCGGTGGTCTCGAGCCTGCAGAATCGCCCGCTTCCCCGGGAGCTTGTAGTATTCGGTGAGGTTGGCCTTTCCGGCGAAATCCGCCCGGTGCCCAGTGGCCAGGAACGTATCATCGAGGCTGCCAAACACGGTTTCACCCGCGCCATCGTGCCGCGCGGCAATGCCCCCAAGACCTCGCCGGCCGGCATGGAAGTGGTCGCCGTCGACAAGCTGGCCGATGCCCTCGAGGCGCTGTGATGACCGGCGAGACAACAAGAACGTCTTCAACAAGGAGATCGTGATGAGCGCGATTCGTCTGACCCAATACAGCCACGGTGCTGGCTGCGGCTGCAAGATAGCCCCCGATGTGCTCGATGGTATTCTCGCCAAGGCAGGGCCTGGCATCAGCCATTCGCAGCTGATCGTGGGTAACCAGGGACGTGAGGACGCTGCCGTCTATGATCTGGGCGATGGGCGCGGCATGATCGCTACCACCGATTTCTTCACACCGATTGTCGATGATCCCTTCGATTTTGGCCGGATTGCCGCCACCAATGCCATCAGCGACGTCTATGCCATGGGCGGCAATCCGGTGATGGCGCTGGGCATCCTCGCTTGGCCACTGGATAAGCTCGGTGCCCATATCGCCGGTGATGTGGTCGCCGGTGCCCAGGCGGTGTGCCGTGAGCACGGCATGGCGCTTGCCGGTGGGCACTCGATCGATTCCTCGGAGCCGATCTTCGGCCTGGCCGTCAACGGCCTGGTCGATCTCGAGCATCTGACCCTCAACAAGGGGGCCGAGGTGGGCGACCTTCTCTATCTGACCAAACCGCTTGGTGTGGGTCTTCTGACGACTGCCGAGAAGCAGGGGTTGGTCAAGCCGGGTCACCAGGGTCTCGCGCGGGAGACCATGCTCGCTTCCAACCGGGCCGGTGCCGATTTCGCCAAGATCCAGGGCGTGCATGCCATGACCGACGTCACCGGCTTTGGGCTTGCCGGCCATCTGATCGAGATCTGCGAGGCCAGTGGCGTGGCCGCGCGTCTCGACTACAAGCGGTTGCCGCGCCTTGCCGAGGCTGAGCACTACCGGCGTATGGGCGCCGTCCCCGATGGCACCCGGCGTAATCACGCGGCATTGGGCGAACGGCTGCCGGTCATGGACGAGGCTCACTGGCAGTGGCTCTGTGACCCTCAGACATCCGGCGGGTTGCTGCTCTCGGTGCACCCCTCCTGGGCCGATGATGTCGAGCGTGTCGGCCGAGCCCATGGTCTGAGCCTGTCTCCCTGCGGCGAAGTCGTTGCCACTAACGGCTCCTCTCGCCTTGAGGTAAGGGGATGAGACTGCCCCTGGTCGACCCAAGCCTTGATCTGTTGCATAACCGCCGACGCCTGATCGACGTGCGAGCGCCGGTGGAGTTCGCCCAGGGGAGTCTGCCTGGAGCGGTCAACCTGCCGCTGATGGATAACGAGGAGCGCCACCGGGTCGGTATCGCCTATGCGGAGCAGGGCCAGGACGCCGCTATTGCGCTAGGCAAGCAACTGGTTGACGGGGGCATCAAGCGTGCCCGTATGACCGCCTGGCAGCAGGAAATTGCAGCCCATCCGGATGCGCTTATCTACTGTTTTCGCGGTGGGCTGCGCTCCGAGACTGCCCAGCAGTGGCTATGGGAGGCCGGCATCGAGCGACCGCGGATTCGCGGGGGCTGGAAGGCCATGCGCAAGCTGATCTGCAATCATGTCGATGCGGCCAGCGAACGCCCGATGCTGGTGATCAGTGGCTTGACCGGTTCGGCCAAGACACCGCTGATCAACAACCTCGAACAGGGGCTCGATCTGGAGGGCTGTGCCCGGCACAAGGGCTCGGCCTTTGGTCGTCATCCGCTGCCCGCCCCCTGTCAGATCGACTTCGAGCACGCCATGGGCATGGGCCTTCTGAATCAGCAACAGCCGCAGGGACCGACGGTGGTCGAAGACGAATCACGTCATATCGGCGCAGCCAATGTGCCGTTGATCTTCTGGCGTGGCATGGAAAAGGCACCGCGGGTTCGCGTCGAAATGCCGCTGGACTGGCGGCTGGCGCAGATCCGCAAGGACTACATCGACGATCTATGGACGCTGTATCAGCGCCAGTACGGCGATTGGTTGGGGTGGGCCCTGATGCGCAAACAGCTTTCCACGGCGCTTGTCCGCCTGCGCAAGCGCCTGGGCCTTGCGCGGCTGCAGCGTCTGCAGCGCCTGCAGACGCTGGCGTTTCGCGAGCATGAGCGTGGCAACCGTCATGCGCATGAGGCCTGGCTGGGGCCACTTCTCACTGAATATTATGATCCGCTGTATCGTTACCAGCTTGAAAAGCACCCACAGACCTTTCTGCATGTGGGCGACTGGGACAGCTGCCTGGCGTTCGCCAGAGACTGGTCAGCGCGCCACGCTGCGTAACCATTGCACCATCAACCGATCGAGCAAGGCCGCCTGACGATCCACGCGTCGCGTATCTTCACGTATCGCCTCGGCTGCCTGCACGTAGGGGCCCTCCAGAAGGCTGGCGCCTGCCTCGGTCTGTGCGTCGAGATGCTCGAAGAGGGCCGCGATGCTGGCGTCGGTGGCCTCCAGATGGCACTGCAGGGCCACGACGCGTCCACGGTCCCAGGCGAAGCCCTGCAGCGGGCTCGCCTCGCTGCTGCCCAGCGGCAGGGCATCATCGGGCAAGCCGAAGATATCCCGGTGCCAGCTGAAGGCCTCGAAGGTCTCGGGCAGGTCGAATGGGCTCTCTGGGGCAAGTTCGATGCGCTGCCAGCCAAGCGCGTGATAGGTGCCACGGGAGACGATGGCGCCCAGACCCTCGGCGATCAGGCGAGCCCCCAAGCCGACGCCAAGCACTGGCTTGCCGCTCTTCAACGCCCGGGTCAGCAGCTTCTTCTCGCGGGAAAGCCAGGGGTAAGTCGCGGTATCATCCACGGCCAGGTCGCCATCGAGCAGTATCAGGGCATCACAATCCTCTAGGCGCGGTGGTGACTCATCGGCATAGAGATGGCAGGTGTTGTGGCTGTGGCCCATGCTGTCCAGCCAGTCGGCAAAGCGGGCTGGGCCAAGCCCGGCGGCATGCTGAATAAAGTAGGTATGCATGTCGCCATGATGACCGGGCGAGGGTCAGGGCGTCCAGCGCTTGGCATGCCAGCGTTCCATGGCAGACCAGTTCGCCATGACCAGTTCAGCATGGTCAGTTCGACACGGTCAGTTCGACACGGTCAGTTCGACACGGTCAGTTCGACACGGTCAGTTCGACACGGTCGGTTCGACACGGTCGGTTCGACACGGTCAGTTCGACACAAGTACCGCGGCATCGTTATCAGACCCAGGCATCATGATAAGTGGAGGGCGCCATGGCGAGCAGCGCCGTGCTGGAACAGATCTATACCATTGTTGCCCAGATTCCCGAGGGGCGTGTTACCACCTATGGCAGCGTGGCCAAGATGACCGAGGGCGCCACCGCGCGCATGGTCGGCGGCGCCATGCGCCATCTGCCCGAGGGTCATGGCCTGCCCTGGCATCGTGTGATCAATGCCACCCGGCGCGTCACCGAGCACGGCGGCGCCGTTCGGCAGCGTGAAAAGCTACGCGCCGAAGGGGTGGTGTTTGATGCGCGGGGCAAGGTGCCGGCCGAGCTGCTCTGGCCCTGAAGCAAGTCTTGGGCGGTCTTGCCGATATACGTTCTGACCTTCATACGTACTTGCGTACTTACTTTCAATCTTGCGTGTTTTCTTTTCTACCTGATGTGGGGAGACTCAATGACTCAGCTCGCCGGTGGCTTCAATGACCGCCTGAAGAATCTCGACGCCCGTCGCCGGCTGGCCTTCATGGCCGCCCTCGGCGAGCGGCTGATGCCCAACTACGCCCTCTATGCAGACCATGCCGAGGTAGGCGACCCGGCGGCGCTGCGCAGCATTCTGGCGCTGGTCTGGGAGCATCTGACGGTAAAGGGCGCCAAGATCGACTTCGATCGCCAGGCCGAGAAGCTCGCCGAACTCGAGCCGCCGACCGATGATGACAGCTTCGGCGCGCGGCGTGCTCTGGAGGCGGTGATGGCGGTCTCGGCGATGCTCGACACCCTGCGTGGCGAGGCGCCCGAGGCGGTGCTGGAAGTCAGCCGTGCCTCACTCAGCGGTGTGCGTGCCTTCATCGAAGTCAGCGAAGGCGAAGAGGACGCCACGCGGTTGGCCGCACTCATCCGCGAACATGAGCTGATGGCAGATGAGCGCGACTTTCAGGATGCGGTGCTGGAGACGGTCGAAGAGGGCGAGCTTGATCGCGACGCCCTGAAGAAGCTCAAGGTCCTGGGGCGCAACGAGGGGGTCAGCAATCTGGGATTGACCCTGGACTAAGGTGTTGCCGGGAAAGCCCCGGTGCTCACCGGCTTATCAGAAGGCGCCGGTGTCGGCGTCGCGAGTCATCAGAAACCGCAAGGCTGAGGCTAGAAGCGCAGCCCGCCATTGACCATCGCGCCGGCGGTGCCGAAGAGTAAGACATCGGCTTCGAAGCGGCGCCAGCGCGCGCCGATGGTCGGCAGAATCGCCGGGGCCACGCCCAGGCTGTTGTAGGCGATCTTGTCTTGCTTGTCGCCGTCATAGCCGCGTATGCCACCGGCGGTGAGCTTGGCGCGCACCTCCAGGTTTTCCCGGGGCTGCCAGAGAGGAAACTCACGACCCGCATAGAAGTACCAGATCGGCTGGTCGAAGGAGTTCTTCAGCCAGGCCGTGCCGGCGAACCAGCGGTCGGGGTTGTGCAACTCAATCCCGATCAGGTTCTGCTGGTCGTTGTACTCCTCATCGTCCTCGTTGGTCTTGTAATGCGTGGTCACGAGGCTTGACTGCACCAGGCCGTGATCGTATTCGAAGAAGCCGTTGGCCTGGGCCCAGGAGGGGGCGAGCAGGCTCGCCAGTAGCAGTGCCGGCAGCAGGCGACGTGACGCTAGGTGATGACCGGTTCGGCTCACAGCCTCATCTCGATACCCTGGTCCGCCATGTAACGCTTGGCATCGGGAATGCTGTATTCACCGAAGTGGAAAATGCTGGCGGCGAGTACCGCATCGGCACGGCCCTTGGTCACCCCTTCGACCAGATGATCGAGGGTGCCGACGCCGCCCGACGCGATCACCGGCACGCATACCGCGTCTGAAATGGCGCGGGTCAGCTCGTTGTCGAAGCCGATCTTGGTACCGTCACGGTCCATGCTGGTCAGCAGCAGTTCGCCGGCGCCCAGTTCCACCATCTTCTTGGCCCATTCCACCGCATCCAGGCCGGTCGGCTTGCGCCCGCCATGGGTGAAGATTTCCCAGCGTGGCGTCTCGCCTTCGGCCGATACCTGCTTGGCGTCGATGGCCACCACGATGCACTGGCTGCCGAAGCGCTGTGTGGCTTCAAACACGAACTCGGGGTTATGCACGGCGGCGGTATTGATCGAGACCTTGTCGGCACCTGCGTTGAGCATGGTGCGGATATCCTCGCAGCTGCGGATGCCGCCGCCGACGGTCAGTGGAATGAACACTTCACCGGCAATCCGCTCGACCATATCAACGGTGGTGCCGCGGTCTTCGTGGCTCGCCGTGATGTCGAGGAAGGTGATCTCGTCGGCGCCCTGCTGGTTATAGCGCTTGGCGATCTCTACCGGGTCGCCGGCATCGCGGATGCCGACAAAGTTGACACCCTTGACCACGCGACCGGCGTCGACGTCGAGACAGGGAATGATGCGTTTGGCGAGTCCCATGAGTCAGATCCCTGCTTATTGAGAAGTGTCGGCAGCGCCGGAGAGTTCGTCGCAGAGGCGCTGAGCCTCGGCGAGATCCAGGCTGCCCTCATAGATGGCGCGACCGGTGATGGCGCCGAGGATGCCATCGCCTGCGACCTTGGCCAGCGCGCGCAGATCCTCGAGATCAGTGACGCCACCCGACGCGATCACCGGCAGGCCGCCGTGGCGGGCAAGCTCGGCGGTGGCTTCGACGTTGACGCCCTGCATCATGCCGTCGCGGGCGATGTCGGTGTAGACGATCGAGGACACGCCATCATCGGCGAAGCGCTTGGCCAGGTCGGTGGCCTTGATGGTGGAGACCTCGGCCCAGCCGTCAGTCGCCACGTAGCCGTCGCGGGCATCCAGGCCGACGATGATCTTCCCCGGGAAGGCGCGGCACATCTCGGTGACGAAGTCCGGCTCCTTGACCGCCTTGGTGCCGATGATCACGTGTGACACCCCGGCGTTCAGGTAGTGCTCGATTGTGGCCGCGCTGCGGATGCCGCCACCGATCTGGATCGGCAGGTCCGGGTAGGCGCGGGCGATGGCCGTGACCGCCTCGCCGTTGACCGGTTCGCCCTCGAAGGCGCCGTTGAGATCGACCAGGTGCAGGCGTCTGGCGCCCGCCTCGACCCAACGGGCCGCCATGGCCACCGGATCATCGCCGTAGGTGGTGGAGTCATCCATCCGACCCTGCTTCAAGCGAACGCACTTGCCGTCCTTGAGATCAATGGCGGGAATTACCAGCATGTCGTGTCCTCGTGGGCGCCTTGTGGGGCGCATGATTCTTGTCGGTGCGTATCGGGGCGGGCGGCGCCCGCCCCGTTCTGGCGTCATGGGACGCCATCAGTCAAAGCAGGCCTTTGCTCAGGGCGCCCACTGCACGAAGTTTTCGAGCAGGCGCAGGCCCGCCGCCGAGCTCTTCTCGGGGTGGAACTGTGTCGCGAAGACCGGCCCGCGACCCACGGCGACATGGGCCGTGATGCCGCCGTACTCGGTGGTGCCGAAGACATCGGCGTCTTCGGCAGCATCAACGTAGTAGCTGTGCACGAAATAGAAGCGCTCGCCGTCTTCGATGCCGTTCCACAGCGGGTGGTCATGGCGCTGGGTCAGGCGATTCCAGCCCATGTGCGGCACCTTGAGGCGCTCGCCATTGGCATCGCGCATGTCGGTAGGAAAGCGCCGCACGCTGCCCGGCAGGAATCCCAGGCAGGCCACGCCGTCATTTTCCTCACTCTCGTCGAGCAGCATCTGCTGGCCGACACATATTCCCAGCAGCGGCTTGTCGCCGCTGGTCAGCAGTTCCTGAACCAGGCCCTTGACCTGGCTACGCTCAAGCTCGCCCATACAGTCGCGGATCGCCCCCTGACCGGGCAGCACCAGCCGGGTAGCGCCACGAATACGGCGGGCATCACGGGTCACCACGATGTTCTCGTGGGTGACGTGCTCGAGCGCCTTGGCGACGCTGTGCAAATTGCCCATTCCATAATCGATGACGGCAATGGTCATGCTGCGCTCCTTGTCAGTGAGTGGCCGAGTGAATGGCCTGAGAGGCGAAGGGGGATCATCATGCCATCATGACAGCTTACAGGCTGCCTTTGGTGGATGGCATCTGACCCGCCATGCGCGGATCTTCGGCGGTGGCCATGCGCAGGGCGCGGCCGAAGGCCTTGAAGATCGTCTCGGCCTGGTGGTGGGCGTTGAAGCCTTTCAGGTTGTCGATATGCAGCGTGACCTGGGCATGATTGACGAAGCCCTGGAAGAACTCCCAGAACAGCTGGGTATCCAGTTGACCGAGACTTCCACGCGTAAATTCCACGTTCATGAATAGCCCCGGGCGTCCGGAGAAGTCCACGACCACGCGGGAAAGCGCTTCGTCCAGCGGTACATAGGCATGGCCATAGCGATAGATGCCACGCTTGTCGCCGATGGCCTGAGCAAAGGCCTGGCCAAGGGTGATGCCCAGATCCTCGACGGTATGGTGCGCATCGATGTGCAGGTCACCTACTGCCTTGATGTCCAGGTCGATCAGGCCATGGCGGGCCACTTGGTCGAGCATGTGGTCGAGGAAGTGTATGCCTGTCTCGCAATTAAGCTCACCCTTGCCATCGAGATTCACGCTGACCGTGATCTGCGTTTCCTTGGTGTCTCTGGAAACCGTGGCGGTACGCTGGGTCATGGTGGCATTACTCCTGCGCTGGGCGCATTGCGATGAAACGTCGTCGGGCGACGGGGGTCGAGCCCGCCATTATAGTGAATCGCGCCCCCCATCCGCTACAATGCGGGTATTGTCAGGTTGTCCCGTTAACCAAGGAGAAACGTCGATGCCGGTTACCCTGCACAAGGTTGGCAAGGCCGAGTGGGAACGGGATACGCAGCTTGCTCTGGATCTTTCCCGCATCTATGCCGATGTTTCGGCGGAGCGACTGCCGTTCCCGGCGGATGACTATATTCGCGATCAGCTCGAACGACAGGGTACCTTCTGCTGTGCCCGCTTCAATGATCGCTTGCTGGGGGCCGTGGCGATGAACGTCGTCGATGAGGCCTGGTGGCTATCGAACCTCTGCGTTCGCAAGACCACCCGGCGCCGTGGGGTGGCGTCCCGGCTGGTAACGCTGATCTGCCAGGACGCCTATCGAGATGGCTACCTGCTGCGCGTCGCGGCCTCCACGTTGCTGCTTGGCGACGAGTTGCTGCTCAAGAGGATGGGCTTCAAGCTGGTTGCTGGTGGAGAACACTACGAATTGGACCCCAAGGCTTCACTAGGAGGTAAAGGATGAGAGCACTGTTACGAACACTGCTAGCAGTGGTAGGGATACTTGGCTTGGTAGTGGTGGGTGCAGTGGTCTACATCACGACCTTCTTCGACCCTGAAGATTTGAAGCCACACCTGGTAGAGGTAGTGCGCGATCAGAGTGGCCTTGAGCTGACGCTGGATGGGCCGCTGACCTGGTCCTTCTACCCGCGACTGGGGCTAAGCGTTGCCGATGCACAAGCGCGCTTGCCTGATCAGCCCGCCAATGAGCAGGCCTTCTTGGCCTTTGATCAGGCCGAGGTCAGCTTGGCCTTCTCGACGCTGCTCTCCGGTCAGGTGGCCATCGATGGCCTGAGTCTCGATGGCATGCGCCTGAACCTCAAGCGAGACGATGAGGGACTCGGCAACTGGCAGACACTGCTTGATCGGCTTGAGCGTCAGCAGGAACTGGCCGCCATTGAGGCCGAAGCCAAACCGGCTGCCGCCGAGGCAGAAGCAGGCGGCGAGACAACTGACAATGCTGCCAACACAGCCTCCAACGAGAGCGGCAGTGAATCATCTACCTCGCAACTGCCAGGCGACCTGGGTGGCAAGAACGGCGTGGCCGTGGCGCTCGATATCGCGCGTGTCGACATTACCGACGGCAGCATTCGCTATTCTGATCGCCAGAGCGGTCAGACCTGGCACATCGATTCGCTCAATATCAGTGGCAGTAACGTCAATCCTGCCAAGCCCTTTCCGCTCAAGGCTGACTTCGCCCTGTCCTCGTTCCTGATTCCCGAGGGGCAGTCGCGTGAAGCCGACGCTCAGTGGGTAAGCCAGGTGAAACTCGACAGCCAGGTAGAGCTCGGTCTCGACGATGGCCGCTACGTGCTGAGCAATCTCAAGCTTGATACCACCACTCAGCTGGCCGGTGCCGACGGTAAGCAGCAGAAGGCCAACCTGCGCTTCCCGAGCCTTGAGGCCAATATAGGAACCGGCCGCTATGTGCTAGAGGACGGCCAACTGGAGGCCAGCCTGTCTCACCCGTCGCTTGGCGAGAAGTCGCTGCCGCTGACACTGACGTTTGCTGCCGATGCTGACCTCGAGGCGCAGACCCTGCGCATCAGCGAATGGCAACTCAGTGGAGAAGACAGCCTGAAGCTTGGTGGCAATCTGTATGTCGAACAGCTGCTTGAGGCGCCGCAGTATCGTGGTCAGTTGGCGCTTGAGCCGCTGTCGCTGCGCACCTGGCTCGAGCGTCTGGACAGCCTGCCTGAAACGGCCGATGACGCTGCGCTCGGTAGCCTTGCTCTGACCAGCCCGCTGGAAGGTGATCTCGAACGTGTCAGCCTGCCAAGCCTTAACCTGACGCTGGATGACACCACTCTGAGTGGTTCGCTCTCCGCCGGCCTCGATGGCCGCTCGCTGGCACTCGACCTGCAGGGCGACGTGCTGAACCTTGATCGCTATCTGCCGCCGGTCGAAGAGGGCAACGACAATGCACAGGCAAGTGCCGAGGGTGGGGACGCCGTTGGTGCGGCGAGCCAGGCGGGGGTCGCTGCGGTCAGCGAAGCCGGCGGCGAACTGGTGCCGGCGGCGACGCTCAAGTCCCTGAGCCTCGACGCGGATATCGCCCTCGAGCGGCTCACTGTCAAGAACATGGACCTTGAGCAGGTCGTACTCAAGGCGCGTGGCAGCAATGGCCAGCTGCGTCTGGAGCAGTTCGATGCGCGCTTCTTTGACGGGACGCTTGCCGCGAGCG
The DNA here is from genome assembly GCF_012062845.1 of Halomonas salinarum. GTDB lineage: Bacteria > Pseudomonadota > Gammaproteobacteria > Pseudomonadales > Halomonadaceae > Onishia > Onishia salinarum. The sequence continues at coordinate 307,196 of NZ_WWNB01000002.1, read as the reverse complement.
CCGGGCTCGACCTGCGCGAAACGCCGCTGCGCTGGCGCTTTACCCCGACGGTCAAGGACGTGTCCGCCGAGCCCTTCCTCGCCGCACTGACCGGGGAAGCGTCTCCGCTGCGCGGCAAGCTCAACCTCAACGGCGAGCTGACGACCCGTGGCAATAGCGCCGCCGAGCTGCCTGCGCGGCTCAACGGGCAGCTGAGTACCCGCATCAACGATGGTGCGGTGCTGGACGTCAACGTCTCGGAGGAGTTGTGCACCGCCGTGGCGCTGCTCGAAGGCAAGCAGACCAGTCGCGATTGGCGTCCCGACACGCGCTTCGACAGCGCAAGCGCCACCCTCAATATCCGTAATGGCGAAGTGCGCAACGATGATCTGGATATCAGCATTCCCGGCATTCAGGTGACCGGCGAAGGCAAGGTGGGCCTGGTCGATAAGCGCTTTGATTATCGCGCCGCGGCCCGCTTCGTGGATACCGCCGACGCCGCCTGTGAGGTCAACCCGCGCTTGACCAAGGTGCCGCTACCGGTGCGCTGCGAAGGCAGCCTGTCCGGCGCGCCTGCCGACTGGTGCCGCTTCGATCGCGGCGCCTTCCGCGACGCAGTGACCAACCTCGCTCGCCAGGAGATCGAAGAAAAGGCCAGCGAAGAGGTCCAGAAACGTCTCGACGAGGCGCTGGAAGGGGTCGATGAACGCATCGGCGAAGATGCCTCCGGGGAACTTCGTAACGCTCTCAAGGGTCTATTCAACTAGTCGTGAGCCTCGGTGAGCTCGGTGAGCTCGGTGAGTAAGCCGAGGTCCATGACCAGTCGTTTCATGCAAGCCTTTATTGCGCCGACCTGACCGTCGGCGCTTTTTTATGGCCGCCTGTTTGATGGCCATCCGGGCGGTTTTTTGTGCGTGGCCCCGGCCACTCGCTACCATGTCGCTCCTGCCGGGTTCGTCCATTACCGTTGACGTTTTAACATGCGTGCCAACTGGCCACCTCGTCCACTCCTGCAAGCAGTGCCGACCATGACCGATATCCCCGAGGCCATAGAGCCGATCGACCTCTCACCCGACGAGTTCCAGCGCCGCCTGATGGCCTGGTTCGATGAGTATGGCCGCAAGACGCTGCCCTGGCAGCACAACACCACGCCCTATCGGGTCTGGGTCTCCGAGATCATGCTGCAGCAGACGCAGGTGGCCACGGTGATTCCCTACTACGAACGCTTCATGGAGCGCTTTCCCGACGTGAACGCCCTGGCCAGTGCCTCTCAGGACGAGGTGCTGCATCTGTGGACTGGGCTCGGCTACTACGCCCGCGGCCGCAATCTGCACAAGGCCGCCCAGATGGTCGTGGACGCGCATGGCGGCGAGTTTCCTGTGCATAGCGTCGAGGCCATGGCCGCGCTGCCCGGTATCGGCCGCTCCACCGCGGGTGCCATCATCAGCATCAGCACCGGCGAGCGCGCGGTCATCCTCGATGGCAACGTCAAGCGCGTGCTGACACGCCTGCACGCCGTTGAGGGCTGGCCAGGGCGTCCCAGGGTCGAGCGCCCGTTGTGGGCGCTCGCCGAGCGTTACACGCCCCATGAGCGCCTTTCTGATCACACACAGGCGATGATGGACCTGGGGGCCACCCTATGCCGGCGCGGCAGCCCCAGCTGCCTGCTGTGCCCCTTTGAGGACGTCTGCCTGGCCCATGCCCGCAACCAGGAGAAACGCTTCCCCGAATCCAAACCCAAGAAGGCGCTGCCCGAACGCTCGACCATCATGTTGCTGCTGCACGACGAAACCGGTCGCGTATTGCTTCAACAGCGTCCTGCAGTGGGCCTGTGGGGCGGTCTGTGGTGTTTCCCCCAGTTCGATGACGCTGAGGCTCTCACGGCCTGGCTGGACGCTCATGCGCCGGATGCCGAACTGGCGACGGCCTGGGACGCCTTTAACCACACCTTCAGCCACTTTCGCCTGTCCATCACCCCGCAGCCTGCCCGTAGCCGACAGGCTGCCGTGACCGAAGGCGGGGGCCTCTGGTATAACCCCAGCGAGCCCGCCAGTATTGGCCTGGCCGCGCCGGTCAAGGCGCTGCTAGAGTCGCTGGCACGACTCGCCACCTCATCCATACAGCAAGACCCGGAGTGATCCCATGAGCCAGACCGTGTTCTGCCGCAAGTATCAGCAGGAGCTCGAAGCCCTGCCGTTTCCGCCGCTACCCGGCCAGAAGGGTCAGGAGATCCAGGCCAACGTGTCCAAGCAGGCCTGGGAAGAGTGGCAGGCGTTGCAGACTCGCCTGATCAACGAGAAGCATCTGAGCATGCTTGATCCCAAGACCCGCGAGTACCTGATGGAGCAGATGGAGCTTTTCCTGGACAACCGCGATACCGATCAGGCCGAAGGCTACGTGCCGCCCAGCCAGTGAATTTTGGGGATTCCATCTCTTTGAAAGAAAAAGGGTTGACGGGCGGAAAGCTTTCTAGTTAAATACGTCCTCGTTGGCACGGGCCAGATAGCTCAGTCGGTAGAGCAGGGGATTGAAAATCCCCGTGTCGGGGGTTCGATTCCCTCTCTGGCCACCATCTGCTGGGGTATAGCCAAGTGGTAAGGCACCGCTTTTTGGTAGCGGCATTCGCAGGTTCGAGTCCTGCTACCCCAGCCATTGCCAACCCAGATTCAGTAGCATCATCTGGCACTTGTGGCGAGTTGCACCTGCCGGCATAGCTCAGTTGGTAGAGCAACTGACTTGTAATCAGTAGGTCCCGGGTTCGACTCCTGGTGCCGGCACCATTAAAGTTGCAGCAAGCTCAAGACGTTAGATATGAAGAGGTCGCCCATCGAGGCGGCTTTTTTGTGTGCGCGCAATAAAACCATCCCTCCACAAGCGCCCACTATCCACACCTGCCTTGTCTCAATTCCCCTTGTGGAGGACGTTTCCTCCATATTGTCCCCCTATCTGGTGCGATGAATGGCCTAGCGTGTGTCCTGCCTGCCCTCAAAACGAACACAGCCCGTTCTTTCTATCAGCACCGCTGTAAGCCTAGCGTATCGCTCCGGGAGGCTTGAGCGTTGAGCGCCCGCTCTTGAGCATAGGGCGTATCTCATGGCTCTATTGTGCATAGTTCTTTGGTGGTGGGGCGTCTCAATGAGGAAAGTGTGCAGTAAACTGGCATCAGGCCCTTCACCGTGAGATGCGCGCCCGCGGCACCGCTCACTGTCATTGTTAAGGAGAATCGCTCTATGCATTTTGTGCCTCGTTTCACCGACGGTCAGGATTTTCCCTATGCACTCGGAAAGATCGTGTGCGTGGGCCGCAACTATGCCGAGCATGCCAAGGAGATGGACAGCCCGGTGCCCGATTCGCCGCTATTTTTCATCAAGCCGGCTACCGCAGCAGTGCCGCTGAAGAACCCGATTTCAATCGAGCCCTCTCGCGGCGAGGTCCACTTCGAGACCGAACTGGCATTGTTGATCAGCCAGACACTGACCGATGCGAGCCCGGAGGAGGCCGAGCAGGCAGTTGCCGGCATAGGGCTGGCGCTTGATCTGACGCTGCGCCAGGTGCAGACCGAACTCAAGGAAAAGGGCCATCCCTGGGAAGTCGCCAAGGCCTTCGATGGCGCCTGCCCGCTGTCGCAGTTTCTTCGCCTGAGCGGCCCGCTGGATTGGTCGAACCTGACCTTCTCGCTGGATATCGACGAGGAGCGCCGCCAGACTGGCCACGCCAAGGATATGTTGTTCCCGATTCCTGAACTGCTGGCCGAGATGAGCCGTCACTTCACGCTCGCGCCTGGCGATGTGGTGATCACCGGCACGCCGGCCGGGGTAGGGCCACTGCCACGAGATGCCAGCCTGCACTTCGAGCTCAACGACTGGCTCGAACTCGATACCCGCGTCGCGCCCTGAATCGATGGCGCTGCCTTTGCGCTGAAGGCAAGCCTGTAAGAGATACGACACCGCCCCGCCAGGTAGCTGGTGGGGCGGTGTGGTTTGTAGCCCTGTGTGTCGGTGTGATGCCAAGGCGCGCCGACGTGATCACCCCAGGTAGGTATAGCTCTCGAGTCCTGCATGCAGGTCATCGAGGAAGGCCCGACGCTGAGCCTCTGGCAGGCCACTGGCCTCGAGCTGGCGGCTTAGCTTGCGGCGCAGCACCTCAGCATCGAAGTTGACGTAGCCGAGTACCTTGGCCACGTCATCACCAAGGATCGGTTCGGAGAGTATCCAGTTGCCGTTTTCATCCAGTGCGGCGTCCACCGAGTCGGTATCGCCAAACAGGTTGTGCAGGTCGCCGAGGATCTCCTGATAGGCGCCGACCAGGAAGAAGCCCAAGAGCTTTTCTTCGTCGTGCTGCCAGTCCGGTAGTGGCAGGGTGGCCTCGACGCCCTGGCCGTCGACGTAGCTGTCGATGCGGCCGTCGCTGTCGCAGGTGATGTCCTGCACCACGGCGCGGCGGGTCGGCTGCCGGTCGAGCCCCGAAAGTGGCAGCACCGGGAATATCTGCTGAATGCCCCACACATCGGGCACCGATTGGAACAGTGAGAAGTTGACGAACAGCTTGTCGGCGAGCTTCTCGGCCAGCTCATCGAGGATCTCTCGGTGGGCGCGGTTGCGGGCATCGAGCTGGCCGCGCAGCCGGCCACAGGCGGCGAAGTAGACGGCTTCGCCTTCGGCACGAGCGGAGATGTCGGCAAGGCCCAGCACGAAGCGGTCATGCAGCTCGGCCATCGCCTGGGCCAGGTCATGGTAGGCCTCGACCAGCCCGCGGGGCTCCTGGCTCGCTGAGAGCTGGTCATGCACTCGCCACAGTTCCTTGACTTCACCGTCCTGCGAGGCGCGCGCCGAAGGCGGCGCGTCACCGATGCGCTCTTCGCCGATCACGTTGGTGATCAGTACCGCGTGATGGGCGGTCAGGGCGCGGCCGGACTCGGAGATCAGATGCGGGTGGGGCAGGCCCTCGGCGTCGCAGGCCTGGCGAAAGGCGGCCACCACGTTGCCGGCGTACTCGCGCATTGAATAGTTGATCGAGCACTCGCTTCTGGAACGGGTACCTTCGTAGTCGATGCCGAGACCGCCGCCGACATCGACGGTATCGACCGGCGCGCCGAGTTCGCGCAGGCTCTGGTAGAAGCGGGCGCATTCGCGCAGGCCGCGTTGGATGTCACGAATGTTGGCGATCTGCGAGCCCAGATGGAAGTGCACCAGTTGTAGGCTTTCCAGGAAATCGGCCTCGCGCAGCCGCTCGACCACGCCGAGGATCTGGCTGGCGGTGAGGCCGAACTTGGATTTCTCACCGCCGGTGTTCTGCCACTTGCCCTTGCCCACCGAGGCTAGACGGGCGCGCAGGCCGATGCGCGGCGTCACCTCGAGTCGCTTGGCCTCCTCGAGGATCATCTCCAGCTCGGAGAACTTCTCGACCACCAGATAGACCTTGTGGCCAAGCTTTTCACCCATCAGTGCCAGGCGCACGTACTCGCGGTCCTTGTAGCCGTTGCAGACGATCAGCGAGGGGCCGTCGCCGGAAAGGGCGAGCACTGCAAGCAGTTCCGGCTTGCTGCCGGCCTCAAGCCCGACCCGGCCGCGACCGCGCTCCTGGGTGGCGAGGATCTCCTCGACCACGCGGCGCTGCTGGTTGACCTTGATCGGATAGACCGCGGTGTAGCCGCCGCTGAAATCCTCATCCTGCATCACGTGATCGAAGGCCGCGCACAGCTGCTCGACCCGGTCATGGAGGATGTCGGTGAAGCGGACCAGCACCGGCAGGCGTAGGCCCGCCTTGCGCAGTTGGTCGGTCAGGCCGTCCAGCGGCAGGCTGGGGCCATCCACTTCGCTTCCCAGCGGGCGCACCAGGGCGTGGCCCTGATCATCGACGTCGAAGTAGCCGCTGCCCCACTGATCGATGTTGTAGGTGCGGCGTGCCTTGGCGGCGGGTGAGGTCATGTCGCTCTCCTGAGCTGGCCTGAGCCGGCGCGATGACGGAAACGGAGCCGCATTATGCCGCGGGGCAGTGCGACTGTCAGTGGCCTGCGGCATCTGCGAGCAACGGGCCGGCACGAGGTAAGCACACATAATAACGCCCGCCGTGGTGGCGGGCGCATGGACCGAACGCCGATCGTGCTCTCGTGGAACGATCAGGCCGGCAGGGGCAGCACACCCTTGAGGCGCTGGCCGAGGATGGTGCGGAAGCGCTCCGGGTCGTGGGGCGTGAGGTCGTGAGCCGGCGGGTCCACATAGACCACCAGCAGCCGCGAGAGCCAGTAGCGCAGTGCCGTCATGCGCAGCATCATCGGCCAGGCGTCGCGCTCGTTGCTGGTCAGGGGGCGGCGAGTCTGATAGGCCGACAGGATGGCGTCGTGGCGCTCCTGGTTCAGGTGGCCATCGTCTTCGGAGGCCCAGTCGTTGATGACGATCGCCAGGTCAAAGAGCAGGTCGCCGGTGCAGCCGTTGTAGAAGTCGATGATGCCGCCCAGTCGTTCGCCGTCGAACAGGGTGTTGTCGCGGAACAGATCGCCGTGAAGGGCCCCCTGGGGCAGGTCGGGCGCGTCACCGAAGAAGGCCTGATAGGCGTCGATTTCGTCGCTCATCAGCGCTTGATCTTCGGGCGAAATATACGCAAGCACCCGGTGGTGCATGGGCGCTAGCCAGTGGAGGTCGCGGGGGTTGGGTCGCTGGCCCTCGAAGTGGCTCGATACGCCATGCATGCGGCCCAGTGTGTCGCCGAGAACGCGGCACTGCTCGATGCTGGGGTCGCTGGGGTGTTTGCCGGGCAGGCGCGGGAACAGCAGCGCGGGCTTGTCGGCCAGGCTCTGCAGGGCGACACCATCGCGGTCGTGCAACGGACCCGGCACGGGCAAGCGGTGCTCATCCAGGTAATCGAGCAGGTCGACGAAGAACGGCAGTTCATCGTGCTCGCCCTGCTCGAATAGCGTCAGCACCAGCTCGCGGGAGTCGGTGGACACGAAATAGGTGGTGTTCTCTGTACCGCTGGCCACGCCTTTGAGTCCCGTCAGGGAGCCTGCTTCGAAGCGTGTCAGGAAGTCCGCGACCTGCGCGTCGTCAAGCGGGGTGAATACGGCCATGTCTCTCTCGCCCGGAATGCCAAGCTGCATATTGTACCGGCTTGCCAGCACGATGCACGGCCGATGTCATCAGTCCTTAAGCTGTGTCATGTTCTTTGCAATACAAGGATTACCATTCGACCAGCACCCAACTGGGAATCGCGATCTCATCACCTGACTGGCGGGCGAAGTTGCCATCACCATCTTCGTCGACCAGGTAGTAGGACGGCCCCGCATCAGGATTGATCTTGATGGCATAGAGCTGGCCGTTGACGCGATACTCCTCGATGGTGCGTTCTTCCTGTTGGCGGATGGTGACATCGGGCTCGACATCGGTGGATTGCGCCCAGGAAGGGGCGGCGGCGCTCAGGCAAAGGCTCACGATGACGAAAAGGCCAAGGCCTGTCTTGAACGAAAGGCGACGCGGAATGGCGAACATGGTGGGCTCCTGAATATCAGCAACATGGTGTTCATGCTTGATGTGGCCAGTGTAGGTCAGCTCGCCCGTGCCAAGCGAGCCTGACGTGATGCGGGTAGCTGCGTATCATGGGTGATAGTGATCTTGCTCAAGGAATCGGTTTTTATGGCCACCCCGCCCATCGTCCTCGTCGACGGCTCCTCGTACCTGTACCGCGCCTTTCATGCCCTGCCGCCGCTGACCACCTCCAAGGGCCAGCCGACCGGCGCCGTAAAGGGCGTACTCAACATGCTCAAGAGCCTGATCAAGCAATACCCGGACAGTCCGATGGCGGTGGTCTTCGATGCCAAGGGCAAGACCTTTCGCGATGAGATGTTCGAGCAGTACAAGGCGCAGCGGCCACCCATGCCGGACGACCTGCGCAGTCAGGTGCAGCCACTGCACGACTGCGTCAAGGCGCTTGGCCTGCCGCTCTTGTGCATCGAAGGCGTCGAGGCCGATGACGTCATCGGCACTCTGGCACGCCATGCCACCGAGGCCGGGCGCGATGCGGTGATCTCGACCGGCGACAAGGACATGGCCCAGCTGGTGAATAATCACATCACCCTGGTCAACACCATGAAGGGCGAGACTCTCGACGTGGACGGGGTCAACGAGAAGTTCGGCCTGCCGCCGGAGTTGATCATCGACTTCCTGGCGCTGATGGGCGACAAGGTCGATAACATCCCCGGTGTGCCGGGTGTTGGCGAGAAGACCGCGCTGGGTCTCTTGCAGGGCATGCAGGGCGGACTCGATACCATCTACGACGATCTGGATCGTATCAAGACGCTGAGCTTTCGCGGTGCCAAGACGCTTCACAAGAAACTCGAGGCCCACCGCGACGAGGCCTTCCTCTCCTACAGGCTCGCCACCATCAAGACCGACTGCGAGCTGCCGGCGGGACTGGATGATCTCGATATCGCCCACCCGGATCGCGAGGCGCTGGCCGAGCTGTATCGCGAGCTTGAATTCAAGGCCTGGCTATCCGACCTGCTCGAAGGCAAGGATGAGGCGGTCGACGGCAAGCCAGCGAGCGATGGCGGGTCGGCTGAATCAGCAAAATCTGGCGCCAAGCAGGCAGAAGGCCAAGAAGACGCCGACGCTGGCGGCGATTCTTCTTCCAACTCTCCCACGGACACCCCTTCGGTCGAGCGCGTCGACCAGGTGATTCTCGAACAGGCCGATTTCGATGCCTGGCTCGAGCGTCTTCAGGGCTGTGACGCCTTCTGCTTCGATCTCGAGACGACGAGCCTCAACTACATGGAGGCCGAAATCGTTGGCGTCGGGCTGGCGCTGGAAGTCGGCGAAGCCGCCTATATTCCGCTGGCACACGACTATCTCGACGCCCCCGCCCAGCTCGATCGCCAGGCGGTACTCGAGGCGCTGACACCGCTTCTTGAAGATGCCGGCAAGACAAAGATCGGCCAGAATCTCAAGTACGACATCTCGGTGCTCGCCAACTACCACATCAAGGTGGCCGGGCCGCTTCACGACACCATGCTCGAGTCCTACGTGCTCAACTCCACCGCCACCCGTCACGACATGGATTCGCTGGCGCTCAAGTACCTGGGCGAGAAGACGGTGGGCTTCGAGGAGATCGCCGGCAAGGGCGCCAAGCAGCTGACCTTCAACCAGATCGCCCTCGAGCAGGCCGCGCCCTACGCCTGTGAGGACGTCGACATCACCCTGCGCCTGCACCATAAGCTGCGTCCGCAGCTCGAGCAGGAAGGCCGCGTCAGCGAGGTGCTGGACGCTCTCGAGCGCCCGCTGATACCGGTGCTCTCGCACATCGAACGTACCGGCGTGGCGCTGGATGCCGAGCGCCTGCACACTCAGAGCAAGGAACTCGAGACGCGCATCCGTGAGCTAGAAGCCCGTGCCCACGAGCTCGCGGGTCGCGAGTTCAACCTGGGCTCGCCCAAGCAGCTTGCCGAGATCCTCTTCGAGGAGCAGAAGCTGCCGGTCAAGAAGAAGACGCCCAAGGGCGCGCCTTCCACCGCCGAGGCAGTCCTCGAGGAGCTGGCGCTGGACTTCCCGCTGCCCAAGGTGATCATCGAGCACCGTGGTCTGTCCAAGCTCAAGTCGACCTACACCGACAAGCTGCCGCTGCTGGTCAACAAGGCCACCGGCCGGGTGCACACCAGCTATCACCAGGCGGTTACCGCCACCGGGCGGCTGTCATCATCTGATCCCAACCTGCAGAACATCCCGATTCGCACCGAGGAAGGCCGCAAGATTCGCCAGGCCTTCATTGCCCGGCCCGGCTACAAGATCGTCGCCGCCGACTATTCCCAGATCGAGCTGCGCATCATGGCGCATCTCTCCGAGGATGCCGGCCTGCTGGAAGCCTTCGCCGAGAACCGCGACATCCACGCCGCCACCGCCGCCGAGGTCTTCGGTGTCGAACTCGATAAGGTCTCCAGTGAGCAGCGCCGTAGCGCCAAGGCCATCAACTTCGGGCTGATCTATGGGATGAGCGCCTGGGGGCTCGGCAAGCAGCTCAACATCGAGCGCAATCAGGCCCAGACCTATATCGATCGCTACTTCGACCGCTACCCCGGTGTGGCCCGCTACATGGAGGGCATCCGCGCCCAGGCCGCCGAAGACGGCTTCGTCGAGACCGTCGCCGGCCGCCGCCTCTATCTGCCCGAGATCAAGGCGCAGAACCAGGGCCGTCGCCAGGCCGCCGAGCGTACCGCCATCAACGCCCCCATGCAGGGCACTGCCGCCGACATCATCAAGCGCGCCATGATCGACGTGCACAACTGGCTAATGGAAGGCGAGATGGATGCCTGGATGGTCATGCAGGTGCACGACGAACTGGTCTTCGAGGTGAAGGAAGAACAGCTCGACGACTTCATCGACGCCGTGAAGGCCCGCATGCGTGACGCCGCTGATCTGAAGGTGCCACTGATCGTCGAGGCCGAGAGCGGCATCAACTGGGACGAAGCGCACTGAGCACAGGCGCCCAGCAAGGGTGATCGAGGCTTGAGCGCCTCGAGCGCAGTAACGCATCGGCCCGGCCCAAGCCGGGCCGATGCGTATTGGAAGAGGAAAAGGGCAGGGCGGTGGCAACCAAGCAAAGCGCTACCGCGAAATAGAGAAAAGCTCAATCAGCTTCTATTTAGCTACTATCTATTTAGCTACTACATGCTGGCGGCGCGTTCGGCGAGGCATTCATCCGAGGCCACTTCGAATTCCCGGCAAATCAGCGGCCTATTTTCGTAGATGCTGCACATAAGCGTGTCGCGATCGAGTGCAGAGCACCAGCCATCGTCCAGGCGTCGCATCGTTTCCCTGCCCCACTCATCCACTGAGAGATGGCGTTCCGGCACTCCCGTGTCGGTCAAGATGACGACCTCCAGACGACAGCAGCAGGCCTGACAGTTCGAGCAGGCGACTTCGGAGACCGGCAGGTTCTTGGCTTCGATGGGCGTCATGGAAATCCGCGGTTGGCTAAGGTTGCCCTCATCATACGCCAGCTTTGCGTCGAAAGACCTTCTTAGTCATGTGCTTAAATCCTAATGCAATACCTGGAAGGTACCGATTGACCGAGCCCTTGAGAATACCTCTTTCCGTTTTACATTATTTTTCCAACCTGCCGATAGAGGGATTGAGACAGTCCATCAGTATGACCTCGACTTGGCGCGAAACCTTGGGCTTGCTACCGCCTACATCAAGCGCCCAGATGAGTTTGGCGCCACCCATCTCAAGGACGTGTCGGGTTCGCCTGCCAATGACTGGCACGCGTCGACACTGCTTGAGCTTGCCGCCCCAACTTGGCTGCTGAGCCTGCGGGTGTGTGCTGGTGATTTGTTGGCAGGCCCCGCAGGATAATTAAGCGTGCACAAAATTATCGTGGCGTATCTAACGCCGCGAATGGAGATATTGTAATATCGGTTTTTTGTATCGAATTCTTAGCTTTATTGGCTGAGTGTTCAAATAACGGACGTCAGGTATTTGCTATACAGAAGACTGGCAACCTTGGTGTGATCAGGGGCCTGCTGGCCGTTCATGTCTGCTGCGATTTACCGGATTTGTCACCAGAGGCATGTGGGATATGGAAAAAGACGAGGAGCAGGACAAGTATGTGTTGCTGGGGGCTGGGCCTCACGGTGGCTATATCATCTTGTGCTCTTGCGGTGCGGTAGAGGTCACGCGGCAGCCCAAGGAATGGCGACGTTTCAACCCCTGCTATACAAAGCGGCGCTGCCACTGCAACGAATGTGGTTCGACATTCCCCATGAAGATTCACGAAGCCGACTTTTACGGAATCGACCGCAAGGCGCTGTTAGACGCCATGGCTGATCCCGACAATGACGCCAAGTCCGACCCCGATAATGGCACCAAGTCCGACCCCGATAATGACACCATGTCTGATCCCGGGGACAATGATTCCAGCCTAACTTGACGGCGACGGGAGGTGGCTCCTCGCCAATGCCAGTGGTGTGTCGCGTTAAGTGAGTGAAAGCGACGAGACCCCATGACACCCGGTCAGATACGAGAAGGCCCGCGGCATCGCCGCGGGCCTTCTTGCATCAATGACCTGCCACGTTCGGCGGTCTGGCAGTGTGATGGTGTATCACCGCTATGGTGTCAGGCCTACCGGCCTAGACTTAACGCCAGCCGACGCGGTCGAAGATACGCACTGCCTGGGGGTTGTTTTCACCGAGCAGGCTGATGTTCAGGTCATCGCGCTTGAAGTCACCCCAGGACGCCAGTACCTCGTCGATCTCGACGCCATCGACCACCGGGAACTCATGGTTACCCTTGGCGAACAGTTCCTGAGCCTGATCGGAGGCCAGGAATTCCAGTAAGCGCTGGGCGTTTTCCGGGTGCGGCGCGCCCTTGACCATGCCGGCGCCACCGACGTTTACGTGGGCACCGCGGTCTTCCTGATTGGGGAAGAGGATATTGATCGACTCGGCGGCCTCGCGGTCTGCCTCGTTGTCGGACTTGAGCAGGCGCACGTAGTAGTAGTGGTTGGCGACTGCCACGTCACACTCGCCGCTGGCTACGCCGAGTAGCTGATCGGTGTCGCCGCCCTCGGGGTCGCGTGCCATGTTGTCGACCACGCCCTGGGCCCATTCCTCAGCCCCTTCCTCGCCGTGGTGGGCGATCATCGAGGCCAGCAGCGACTGGTTGTAGATGTTGTTCGAGGAGCGGATGCATACCCGGCCTTCAAGGCTCGGGTCGGCGAGGTCCTCATAGGTGGCAACGTCGCTCGCGTCGATGGCTTCCGGGTTGTAGAAGATGGCCCGTACGCGCTGGCTGAAGCCGAACCACTCGCCCTCAGGATGCTGCATGGAAGCTGGCAAACGTTCGTCGAGCACCTCGGAATCGACCGGGGCGAAGATGCCTTCTTCCTCGGCGCGCCACAGGCGCCCGGCGTCCACGGTCATCATGATGTCGGCGGGGCTGGCCTCGCCTTCCAGCAGGATGCGCTGGATCAGCTGGTCGGAGTTGCCCTCGAGCACGTTGACGTCGATGCCGGTCTTCTCGGTGAAGGCATCATAAAGCGCCTGGTCCGAGTCGTAGTGACGTGCCGAATAGACGTTCACGGAATCGGCCATGGCCTGGCTGGCAACAGCAGAGCCTGCCACCAGGGCGGCAAGGGGAATGACGTGACGACGCTGCAAGGGCATAGGACACCTCATGGAGATAGAACCTGAATTGGAATGATAATGCGTTGCATTAATCGGCTTTCATTGAAGCGCTTCTAGCGTGCAGCGTCAACTGCCATTACGGGCGTCTTGCGGAGAAGTTGAGGAGAAAGCGCGGTAGCACTGATCCATGTCATGTGGGTGTGGCGTGCGAAAGGGGCCATAAAACGAGTAGACTGGAATGCACTTAGGACGCATTCCCGCTTTCACGCTGCGGCGCCTGCCGCAGACGGACGCAATGAGACGACGAGCTTCCATGAACTCCCAAGCGACCCCGACCGACGCCGACTGCCAGGTTTCCCACGAGGCACCTGTCCTTGCCATGCACCACATACGCCATACCTACGGCCAGCATCAGGCGGTGGAGGATGTCAGCCTATACGTTGAGCAGGGCGAGGTCGTCTGCCTGCTGGGGCCATCGGGCTGCGGCAAGACCACGCTGCTGCGCATCGTCGCCGGCCTCGAAGCCGTGCAGGAAGGGGGCGTCGATCTGGGAGGCCGGCCGATCGGCCGCCCCGGTAAACCCCATGTGCCGCCAGAGAAGCGCAATGTGGGGCTGGCGTTTCAGGATTCGGCGCTGTTTCCGCACCTCTCCGTGCTCGACAACGTCGCCTTCGGCCTGGAATCGCTGCCCGGCAAGCAGCGCCGTGCGCGTGCCATGGAGCTGCTCGAGCAGCTGGGCATGCAGGCCTATGCCAAGAGCTATCCGCATACGCTGTCCGGCGGTCAGCAGCAGCGTGTGGCGCTGGCGCGTGCGCTGGCACCGGCGCCATCACTGATGCTGCTCGACGAGCCCTTCTCGAGCCTGGATGCACGCCTGCGTGACCGCATTCGCGACGATACGCTGCACGTGCTGAAGCGCGTCGGGGCGGGGGCCCTGTTGGTCACTCATGACCCGGAAGAGGCGATGTTCATGGCCGATCGCATCGCGCTGATGCGTGATGGCCAGATCGTGCAGATGGGCACGCCGCTGGAACTCTACTGCGCGCCGCGCGATCCCTTTGTGGTGACCTTCTTCGGTGAGGTCAACGAGATGGCCGGTGAGGTACAGGGCGGGCAGGTGAAGACCCCGGTCGGTAATGTACCGGTAAACGATATAGCGGATGGCAGCCCGGTGCGGGTGTTGATTCGCCCCGAGGCCCTCAAGGTAGTGACCCTCGATGAACCGCTGGCCGAGCACCACAGCCATGTGGTGATGGCCAAACTGCTGGGGCGATCAAGTCTCGTGCACATCTGCGCCCATGACGCGGATGGCTGGGAGTCCCATCTCCATGCCCGGGTGCCGGGCGTGTTCCTGCCGGAAGAAGGCCAGCCGGTACTTATCCAGCTGGACCCGTCACAGGTCTTTGTCTTTCCCGCTGAGGGTGCCACTGCCGGGGCGTGAGCCCCGGATCGCCAGGCTTAACAGAATCACCGGGATGATCCCCACGGCAACGATGGTAAGCGAGGCGGTAGAAGCCTCGGCGAGGCGCTCGTCCGCCGCCAGATTGTGTGCCCGCACCGCCAGGGTGTCGAAGTTGAAGGGCCGCAGGATGATGGTCGCCGGCAGTTCCTTCATCACGTCCACGAAAACCAGGATCGCGGCGGCCAAGAGGCTGCCGCGGATGATCGGCGTGTGTACCTTGCGCAGCGTGCCGCCGGCGGTCTGGCCCAGGGTGCGGGCCGCGGCGTCCATGCTTGGCGTCACCTTGCCAAGGCTCGCCTCGATGGCGTTGAAGGACACGGCCAGGAAGCGCACCACATAGGCATAGATCAGGATGAAGGCGGTGCCACTGAACAGGAGGCCGACCATCATGTTGAATTGCGCATCCATGAAGCCGTTGATGCGCTGGTCCAGCCACGAGAAGGGGATCAGGATACCGACCGCCACCACCGAGCCGGGCACTGCATAGCCGATGGCGCCGATGCGGGTGGCCAGTCGTGTAACCGGTTGCGGATTCAGGCGCGCCCCATAGCTGAGCACCAGCGCCAGGCCCACCGCCACCAGGGCGGCGATGGTCGCCAGTACCAGGCTGTTACCGGCGAACTCAAGGAACTGAGCGCCAAACAGATCATCTCCACCCCGCACCGAGAGATAGCCCAGCAGGCCGCTGGGAATCAGGAACCCCACCATGATCGGCGCCAGGCAGGCCGCGCAGGCCGCCACACCCCGCCAGCCGCGAAGATGAAACTCCGGTAGCTGCTGATAGCGCCCGGAGGTATGGAAGTATTGCCGCTTGCCCCGTGACCAGCGCTCGAGCAGCACGAAGATGATCACGAAGGCGAGCAGGCAGGCCGCTAACTGGGCAGCGGCGACCTGCTCGCCCATGCCGAACCAGGTGCGGTAAATGCCGGTGGTGAAGGTATCGACGCCGAAGTACTGCACCGCGCCGAATTCGTTGAGGGTCTCCATCAGGGCAAGCGATACACCGCCGACGATCGCCGGTCTGGCCAGCGGAATCGCCACGCTGGTGAACAGCCGCCAGGGGCCGCGCCCGAGGGTGCGGCCCACGTCCAGCACGCACACCGACTGCTCGAGGAAGGCCGCCCGGGTCAGCATGTAGACGTAGGGATAGAGCACCAGGGTAATCAGCGTCGCGGCGCCGCCCAATGAGCGGATATCGGGGAAGAAGTAGTCACCGCGACCCCAGTCGAAGACCTCGCGCAGCCAGGTCTGCACCGGCCCTGCGTACTGCAGGAAGTCGGTGTAGGCATAGGCGATCACATAGGTCGGCACCGCCAGCGGCAGCAGCAGCGCCCATTCGAACAGGCGTCGTCCGGGAAAGCGGCACATCACCACCAGCCAGGCCGTGCCGGTACCGATCACGAAGGTGCCAATGCCCACCGTCACTACAAGGAAGAGAGTGTTGCTGAGATAGCGCCCCAGCACGGTGCTTGCCAGGTGCTGCCAGATACCGTCGGTGGGCACCACAATATGGGCAAGCACCACGATCACCGGCAGGGCCACGATCAGGGCGATGCCGATGGTCAGTACGCTCCATGCACTGAAGTGCAGAGATAGGCGACGAGCAAGACTGGCCGGTCGGGAACTGGCGGGACTGGTCAAGCGGAGACTCCTTGCGTCAATAGGGCCTGCGGTGAGAGGTCCAGGTCCTGCGGGCCAGAAAATGGATCAATGCGACGAAATGACAGGTGAGAATGGTAACCGACGAGGATGTTACCAGTTGGTGCCACTCCCTGCAGCCTGCCGGGGCCATCACGAGGCCTCGGTGCGGTCGTTCAGCGAGAGTCGGGTCGTCTTAGTGTTGTACCGTCTTAGTGTTGTGCTGAGGGCCTTGGTCGAGCCAGCGCAGGGCGACCGTTCTTGCGCGGGTCAGGCTCCTGCAGTGTGTGAGTTCGCCGGCGGTGGTGTGGATGCCGGCGCGGCGTAGCTTGATGATCTGGCGGGGCGACAGGCCGATCAGGATCAGGGCGACCTGTTGGCGGCGCATCTCCTCGACCATGCGGCGCAACGCCACGAGTGCGGTGCCGTCGATGCTCGGCACGCCGTGCATGTCCACCATCACGATGCGAATCTCGGGGTCGACCATCTGCAGCGATGACAGGGCCTTCTCGGCGACGCCGAAGAACATGGGGCCGTTGATGTCGTAGAGCGCTACCTGAGGCGGCAGGTCCTGAACCTCGGGGTGCTGGTCGAGTTCGCGGGCGGTGGTCTGGGTCACCTGGGTCATGCGACGTATGAACAGAGCCGCCGCCAGGCCGATGCCGACGGACACTGCCAGCACCATGTCGAACAGTACCGTCAGCGAGAAGCAGATCGTAAGGATGGCAACATCGCCTGCGGGAGCGGAGCGCAGGGTGTGCACGAACATTCGAGCCTCGCTCATGTTCCAGGCGATGATGAACAGCAGCGCGGCCAGTGAGGTCATCGGCACCAATCCCAGCAGCCCGGCCAGGGCGACCACCGCCAGCAGTACCACCAGCGCATGTACCACGACGGCGATAGGGGAGCGCGCGCCACTGCGGATATTGGTGGCGGTGCGTGCCAGAGCGCCGGTGGCAGTGATGCCGCCAAAGAAGGGCACGACCATATTGCCAAGTCCCAGGCCAATCAGTTCGGCATTGGGATCATGTCGGGTGCGGGTCATGCCGTCGGCAACCACTGCACATAACAGTGACTCGATGGCGGCCAGCATGGCGATGGCGAAGGCGGGTCCCAGCAATGAGCGGATCAGATCGAAGCTAACCGTTAGTGGCTCGCCCTCTGCATTGGGCATCTGCCAGGGAAGCGCGAAGCTCGGGGCAATGGGCGGAATACCGACGCCGCTCTCGCCCTGGGCGCTCCATTCAAACCGCGAGGCAATGGTCGCGATATCGCCCCCCAGCCAGTGATTGGCAGCGTAGGCGGCCAGTGCCCCTGTTACCAGCCCCGCCAGCGGCGCGGGCACCGGTATGCGTAGCCGCGGCCACAGCAGCAGCACCGCCAGGGTGGTCACGCCGATGGCAAGTTCGTCAGGGCGAGTGTCGGGCAGAGCGATCAGAATGTTCGCCAGGCTGTCGGTGAAGTGCTCGCCCTGAGCGATCTCCAGGCCGAGGAAGTCCGGTACCTGGAGGGTGGCGATAACCACTGCGATGCCGGCGGTGAAGCCGAGTACCACCGGATAGGGCACGAACTGTATCAGCGCGCCCAGGCGGGCAAGCCCCAGGCCGACCAGGATCATTCCCGCCATTAGCGTGGCAATTAACAACCCACCCAGCCCGTAGTGCTGCACGATCGGCAGCAGGATGACCACGAAAGCCGCCGTTGGCCCCGACACGCTGAAGCGCGAGCCGCCGGTGAGTGCGATCACGATGCCGGCGATGATGGCGGTATAGAGGCCGTGCTGAGGCGCCACTCCGGTAGCGATGGCCAGGGCCATTGATAGCGGTACCGCGACGATGCCGATGGTCAGCCCGGCCAGAATGTCATGGCGTAGGTCCCCAAGCCCATAGCCTGCTTGCCAGGCGGCGAGCATACCGGTGCCAAAGCGAGGGCGTTTCGCAGAGGGAGGGGGAAGTGCCATGAGGAGTCCTTGAAGCAGAAGGGTGAGAGTCATCGAGCATGTAATGTAGAAAGCCGCCCGGGCTAATTGGCATCCAGGCTTCCGCGCCGTTTGGGGCCGGCGCGGGGAAGGACAGCCCTCCATAGCATCGCGGAAATGATGGGCGAGACAAAAGCGTTCTTTTGCCGCACCGCCTGATGCAGGGAGCCGTTGAATGCCGTCAGGCCTTGATATCTGTCCCTGTGCCTCTCTGTCTGGACAGTGAGTATGTGAAGGAAGTGGCTAAGGGGTGGGTAGTGTCTGGGGTCCGTTGGTCTAAGTGTCACCGTTGGCCTATCAGGGAGGTATTGGTCTGTCCAATTTTTGGAACTGCAATCTGGCTGTCATGTTCGGTTCATCTTCAAGGGCCATGATTGCCCTGAAACTTGCCATTTCACCCGTGTGATGACTGATCCATTCGTCGCACTCAAGCTGTTCTTGATGGATGATTGGTTTTTTATGAAAGTGTATTTTTCTCGCGTTTTTCCTGTTTATTCCGGCTGGAATGATGGTTTTCCAGCTTTTTATGGATGTTGCGCGGGAGTGGTGCATTGGTCTTTATTGGTAATACCAATTATCCAATGTTGAGTCGGTCATGGGGGCGCTATAGCCTCTCGACCTGGGCATCGCGTCGAGCGTTGACGCTTACGTTAGGTCCACTCGCGCAGCGCATGCCATAACTGATCTTGAGTTGTCGCGTCGCCAGGTCATCGGCCCGGTCAGTGTGTCGCTTGTCGATAACGTCACGCGGCATGATCAGGCAGTCCCGATCAGGAACGACCGATCAGGAACTCTCGGTTGGGCGACTGGATGACGTTTGCTGCGTCTTGCCCAGTGCCAGACGCTTACAGATGAACAATCACAACAACTGCAGACGGAGAATTCACTCATGAAAATCATCAAGACCCTGGTCGGCACTGCCGGCGCTCTGGCCCTGTGTACGGGTACCGCGGCCGCCGAGGACCTGCGCTGGAAGATGCCCACTGCCTTCGCCACCAATCTGCCGGGTCTGGGCTCGCCGGCGGCCTGGGTCGCCGAGAATTTGACCACTGCTTCCGGCGGCTCGCTGCAGGTGCGCGTCTATGAGCCGGGCAAGCTGCTGCCGGCCTTTGACATCCTGCAGGCGGTGTCCGATGGCAAGGTGTCGGTCGGCTACACCTGGATCGGCTATGACCAGGGCAAGGTCCCGGCCGTGCCGTTGTTCGCGGCCGTGCCCTTCGGGCTGAAGCCCTGGTCCTATACCGCCTGGTACTACTATGGCGGCGGCCACGAGATGCTGCAGGAGGTCTATGCCAACAAGGGCTTCGACGTGCATGCCCAGCTCTGCGGCATCATCGGGCCCGAGACCGCCGGCTGGTACGCCGACGAGATCACGAGCCTCGAGGACTACCAGGGCATGAAGATTCGTTTCGCCGGCCTCGGCGGCAAGGTCCTCGAGCGGCTCGGCGCCTCGGTGACCATGATGCCGGGCGGCGAGCTGTTCCAGGCGCTGGAGAAGGGCACCATCGATGCCACCGAATTCTCGATGCCGGCCATCGACCAGATCCTCGGCTTCGATCAGGTGGTGAAGTACAACCTCTTCCCCGGCTGGCACCAGCAGTTCACCGCCCAGTACATGCTGATCAACAACGACGAGTGGGAACGCACCACCGAGGCGCAGAAGGCGCTGATCGAAGCGTCCTGTACCGCGGCCGTGACGCGTGGCCTCGCCGAGGGTGAGTACAAGAACGGTGCGGTGCTGGCTGGCTTCCAGGAAAAAGGTGTTCAGGCCAAGCAGATCCCCGATGAGATCCTTGCTGAGCTGAAGGACGTGACCGATGAGGTGCTCGCCGAAGAAGCGGCCAACGACGCAGACTTCAAACGGGTCTACGAGAGTCAGCAGGCCTTCCAGGAAAGCTATTCCGTGTGGGGCAGCCGTGCCTATCTGCCGGCCGACATGAGTGAGCTCGAGTCCGACGACGAGTGATCTCGCTGCGCCGGGCCGCTGGCCCGGCCATCATCAAAGCGGGCGGCCTCTCGGTCGCCCGCGTGGAACATGCAGCGAGGCCCGTCGAGACGGGTCTCGTTTGGTAAGGGGGCAAGTCCATGACCTCGCCTGATCAAGACCCGTCGAAACAGCCGCACAGCTATACGACGGACGCAGAAAATATTCTTAACCATCACACCGAGTTGCCCCGGACGCGTCTCAGCCAGGGGCTCGATGCCTTGCTGATCGCGATCGGCAAGCTCGCCTCCTGGTTCTGGCTGCTCGTCGTCGGGGTCATCATCTGGTCAGTGGTCGGCCGCTATGCCTTCGGCCAGGGCTCGGTCACCCTCGAGGAGTGGCAGTGGCATATCGCCGGCGCCGCCTGGCTCTTGGGGCTCGGCTATACCCTGACCACCGACGACCATGTGCGGGTCGACGTCATCCATGAGCGTTTGAGCCTCAAGGCGCAGGGCCGCATCGAGCTTGCCGGCATTCTGCTGCTGTTGCTGCCGTTCCTCGGCATCTCGCTCTACGAGATGGTGCCCTACGCGATGAGCTCCTTCAGCCAGGGCGAGACCAGTCAGGCACCTGCCGGCCTGTCCCATCGCTGGGTGCTGAAGGCCGTCGTGGCGCTGTCCTTCGCGCTGTTGATCGTCGCTGCGCTGTCAAGGCTTACCCGGGTAACCGCCTTGCTGTTCGGCTTCCCCAGGCCGCTCGCCGATGATTCCACTAAAGAGGACGCGTCCTGATGTCTCTAGAAGCGATGTTCGTCATCGGCATGTTCGTCACCTTCGGCATGTTGCTGATGAGCGGTTTCCCCGTCGCCTGGGTACTCGGTGGTACCGCCGTGATCTGGACCCTGGTCGGGGTGGTCGCCGTCGACAGCTTTGGCGCCAACCTGTGGTTCGACTATTCCTCCTCGATGGGCCTGATGCCTGAGCGGGTATGGGGGCTGGTCGAGAGCGAGACCCTGGTCGCCCTGCCCATGTTCATCTTCATGGGCATCATGCTGGATCAGTCCGGCATCGCCGAGAAGCTGATGAACAACATGGTCAAGCTGTTCGGCGCGGTGCGCGGCGGCTATGCGGTGACCGTGATCGTGATCGGCGTGCTGCTGGCGGCCACTACCGGCATCATCGGCGCTTCGGTGGTACTGCTGGGCATGCTGTCGCTGCCGGTGATGATGGAGAACAAGTACGACAAGGGCTTCGCCGTGGGTACTGCCTGTGCCACCGGTACCCTGGGCATCCTGATTCCGCCTTCGATCATGCTGGTGCTGATGGCCGACCGCCTCGCGGTACCGGAAGCCTCGGTGGGTGATCTGTTCATGGGCGCCTTCTTCCCGGGCCTGATGCTGGGCGCGATGTACGTGGCCTATGCGATCCTTCGGCCGATGTTCCAGCCACATATCGCCCCTGCGCCGGAGAATCTGCCTGATATCGGTCCCGGCGTGATCTGGGATGTAATCAAGGCGGTCATCCCTACCGCCGCGCTGATTCTCGGTGTCCTTGGCACTATCTTCGCCGGCATCGCCACACCGACCGAGGCCTCGGGGGTGGGCGCGCTGGGGGCTACTCTGCTGGCGCTGATGTCGGGGCGCCTGACGCTGCCGGTGATGAGCAGCTCGCTCTACCAGACCACGCGGACCTCGGCCTTCATCTTCGCCATCTTCCTCGGCGCCACGGCCTTCTCGGTGGTGCTGCGCGGGCTGGGCGGCGATGAGGTGATCGAGAACGCGCTGCTGGGCCTGCCGCTGGAGCCCTATGCCATCGTGCTGGTGATCCTGTTCGCGGTCTTCCTGCTCGGCTTCTTCCTCGATTGGGTGGAGATCACCCTGATCATCCTGCCGCTGGTGGCGCCGGTGGTGCAGTCGCTGGGCTTCGATCTGGTCTGGTTCACCATCCTCTTCGCGATGTGTCTGCAGACCTCCTTCCTGACGCCGCCGGTGGGCTTCGCGCTCTTCTACATCAAGGGCGTGGCGCCGCCGGAGATCAAGGTCACCGACATTTACCGTGGGGTGGCGCCCTTCATCCTGATCCAGCTGGTGGCGCTGGTCTTGGTGTTCCTGCTGCCGGCGATCGCCACCTGGCTGCCGAGCGTGGCCTACGGCTAGGCAGAGAGGGCAATGACAATCCCCGCCTAGCAGGAAAAGGCCCCCGGCAGCGGGGGCCTTTGGTTTTGGGCAGTGCCAGGGCTGGCCCAATGCCCCTGCATGTCGCATGCTGTGCGCCATGACCATCCCGCCTACTACTCCTGATATGTTGTCGCCTGATGCGGTGCCTGCCCTCGATACGTCCGAGCATGAGGCGCTGATGACTCTGCTTGGCCACCTCACGGCCCGGCACCACCGCGGCCTTTTGTGGATCACCGCCCCTGCGGAGACCGCTATCGCCCGGGCAGTCTCGCTATGGCAGGCCATCGACTGGACAGATCCGCTATGGCTTGGGACACCCCAACCGAACCTCGAGGCGGCAGGCATCGTGGCGCTTCCCGCCGCCAAGGCGCGCACCCGGCTGGGGGGCGAGCATGGCCTTGTGGTGATCGATGCGGTGTCTGCAACGGCGGGTTTCGACCCCGAGGCCTTTGGTGCGGTCTCAGGCACGCTGCGCGCGGGTGGCCTGCTGGTGCTGCTGACGCCGATGGACTGGGGCGCCCGGCCGGATGGCGACTATGCCCGCCTCGCCGAGCATCCCTACAGCGCCGATGAGCTGAACTCGCGCTACCTGGCGCGTCTCGCCCGGTTGCTATCGGCCTCGCCACAGGTCGCGACCTGGACTGCCAATGGACTGAGCCTGCCTCAGGGGATGGATGCCGGCGCGAGTTTGCCGGCCAAGTCCTCCTGCGAGTCGGAGCCAGAGGATACTGACTGTGCCACCGTCGATCAGGCCCGGGCGGTGGCGCGCCTTTGTCGGCTGAAGCGCCGTCGCCCACTGGTGCTGACCGCCGACCGCGGCCGCGGCAAGAGCGCGGCCCTGGGCATTGCCTGCGCCCGGCTAATGGCAAAGGGGGAAACGGATATTCTGGTCACTGCGCCACGTCCGGCGGCGGTGGAGGCGCTCTTCGAGCGCTTGGCGATGCTCTGCCCCGAGGGCGCGCGCCAAGGTAATACTTTCGTGCTTGAGACACCCCGAGAGCCGATGGCGGAGGCCCCAGGCGATGGCCCGGCTCGTGTGCGCTTTATCGCCCCGGATGCCCTGGTGGAGTCAGCCCTTGCTGGCGAGCAGGGTGGGGCGGGCGCGCTGTTGCTGGTCGACGAAGCGGCGGCGATCCCTGCGCCCTTGCTCTCGCGGCTGCTCGCCGCCTTCCCGCGGATCGCCTTCGCGACCACCGTTCATGGCTATGAAGGCTCGGGGCGAGGCTTCGCGCTGCGCTTTCGCGAGCACCTCGATCGTCAGACCCCTAACTGGCAGGGCCTGCATCTGACCACGCCGATCCGCTGGGCCGCGGATGATCCACTGGAACGGCTCACTGATACGCTGCTAATGCTCGATGCCGAGCCTTTCGAGGCACAGGAAATGGCCGAGCTCGGCGAGGCCCGGCAACACAGTGAACCCGGCGACACACAGCCAGGCGCCAAGCCCGATGAGGCGAGGGGCAAAAGCGAGCCCGAGATTGTCGAGTGTGACCGGGATGAGCTGGCCGCTGACGAGCCACGCCTGAGGGCATTATTTGGCCTGCTGGTGCAGGCGCATTACCGCACTCAGCCAAGCGATCTGCGCCGGCTGCTCGATGGTCCCGGTGGCCGGGTAGTATGCCTTTATGATCAGGGGCTCCGCGCCGTTGCACTGACCGTCGATGAAGGCGGCTTCGAACCTGACTTGGCCGAGCAAGTGGCTCGAGGTGAGCGACGCCCCCGGGGTCACTTGCTGGCACAATCGCTTGCGGCCCACGCCGGCAGTCGCAGGTCGCTGGAATCACGGATTCGGCGCGTGATGCGCATCGCCGTTGACCCAGGCTGTCGACGCCTCGGCCATGGTCGAGCGTTACTCTCTGCCGAGCTGGAGCGAGCTCGCGAGACGGGCATCGATCTGCTCGGTGCCAGCTTCGGCGCCGAGGCAGGGCTGATGGCCTTCTGGCAGCGAAGCGGCTTTCGCGCCGTGCGTCTGGGCCTGACGAAGGAGGCGGCCAGCGGTGAACATGCGCTGATGGTGGCCTGTGCCACCAGCCCCCGCGGCGAGGCACTGTTAAGCGAGCTTGCCGATGGTTTCCAGGCCTTGTTGCCAAGCCTGTTGGCGTTTGAGCTCAAGGAATTCGACCCCTCCCTGGCGGCACGGCTGCTGGCGGAAGGCGTCATGCCTGAGCTTAATGCCATCATGCAGCGCGATATCGCCGACGTGGCGCTGGGTCATCGGGCGCCCGCATTGGCGCGGCCCGCGCTGCAGGCCCTGGTGCGCCGGGGGCTCGTGCTGCGCCGCGAGACAAGCGTGGTTATGAGCCAGTCGGTGGCAGGGCAAGAGGATGAACCAGGCCTTGATGACGACGCCTGGCTGCTGGTCGCGGTACTCTTTCAGGGCCGAGCCGATGCCTGGCTGGCCCGGCGCCTCGGCCTGCCCGGACGACGCCAGGTGGAAGCGCGCCTGCGTTCGACGCTTGATCGCTGGCGCAGGCTTTTTGCGCCGTAGGAACGCAAGAATGACCCTTATCCGCTCCGCTCCCGGGGACGGTTCTGCGGGCGGTTGCCGGCCCACGCGGACATTCATCATAAAAAAGCGCCGCCCGAAGGGGCGGCGCTTTTACGCTCGGTCGATCTCGACCCTTTGGGTCGTGTCGACCACTTGGGTGGTTCCACGCCCCAGGGTTGGAGTCATCTAGGTTGGAGTCCTATCAGCCGAGGTAGGCGTTAAGCATCCAGACGGTTTTTTCCTGCTCGCGGATGTAGTCACCCACTTGAGCCGCGGTACCTTCATCATCAGCATCTGAGGCGAGCGATAGAATCTCGCGCTGCAGGCCGATCAGCGACTGATAGCCCTGCAGGATGCCGCGAACGCAGGACTGACCGTCTTTCACGTCTTTGTCCTCGGCGATATCCGACATCTTCACGTAGTCGCTGTAGGCATGTACCGGCGTGTGGCCCAGGGTAAGGATGCGCTCGGCGACTTCATCGACCTTGAGCAGCAGGTCCGTGTAGTACTCCTCGAACTTGGTGTGCAGCTCGAAGAAGTGGTTGCCCTTCACGTTCCAGTGATAGCCACGCACGTTCATGTAGAAGATCTGGTAGTTGGCCAGCAGGGCGTTGAGGCGGTCGGCTAGCTGGCTGGCGCTGCTCTCGTGCAATCCAATGGCGTTGGTATCAGTCATCTAGATACCTCCTTGATCTCAAATGAGTTTATTCGCGTCTACTGTAAGGTGTGGTGAAGCCGGGCGATAACGAAGTTTCGCCATCATCCTCATAGTGCTGCCCTATGACATGCCGTCGACGGCGATCTTTTTCAAGGTTTGGCTTATGTGCTGTCACGCCTGCCATTGCCTGAAAGCGCGTGGGCACTGGCTTTCAGCAGGCGTACCAGGCTGCCGGCACGATCGGCTAGCAACGCTGGTGTGCGGGCGAGGGCTTCATCGAGTGTCATCGGGCCATCGGCCAGGGCAAAGGCCGCGCTGATGCCTTCGTCATGAGCGGCCTGCCAGCCGTCGCCCAGCCGCCCGACCAGGGCCACTACGGGTACGCCCTTGGCGCGGGCGGCGCGGGCAATGCCCACCGGGGTCTTGCCGGCGAGGCTTTGACCGTCGAGCTGTCCCTCGCCGGTAATCACCAGGTCGGCATTCTCGAGCAGGGCGTCGAAGCCCACCTGCTCCATCACCAGGGTGATGCCGGGGCGCAGTTGTGCACCAAGAAAGGCGCGGGCCGCGAACCCCATGCCGCCGGCCGCGCCTGCACCAGCGAGTTCTCGGTGATCCTCGCCGAGCTTGAGAGCGGCGAGGTCGGCGAAGTGGCTAATCGCCTGATCCAGTATACGGACATCGCTGTCGCTGGCGCCCTTCTGGGGGCCGAACACGGCGCTGGCGCCATGGGGGCCAAGCAGCGGGTTGTCGACGTCGACGGCAGTCTCGACGACAAGCTCGTCCAGGCGTGGGTCCAGGCCAGTGAGGTCGAGGATGGAGAGTTCGGCGAGGGCCGCTCCCCCTGGCGGCAGGGGCTTGTCCTGGGTATCGAGCAGACGCGCGCCGAGGGCCACCAGCATGCCAGCACCGGCGTCGTTGGTGGCGCTGCCGCCGATGGTCAGCAGCAGTCGCTCGGCACCGGCATCGAGGGCGGCGAGTATCAGTTCGCCGACGCCGAAAGTCGTGCTGTGAAGGGCACTGCGCTCGTGGCGCTCCAGGTGCTGGAGACCACTGGCTTCTGCCAGTTCGATAAAAGCGGTTCGGGTGTCGGCCTGATAGCCCCAGGATGCCTCCCGTGGCCGTCCCAGGGCATCCTGCACCCGGGCTTGGTAGCGCTTGGCGCCGGTCGCGGCCAGCAGGGCATCCAGCGTCCCTTCGCCACCGTCGCCCATCGGGCAGCAGTGGGTCTCGGCAGTGGGCACGGCCTCAAGAATGCCACGCGCCATGGCCTCCGCAGCGGCGCGGGCGGGCAGGGCATCCTTGTAGCTGTCGGGGGCGATCAGGATCTTCATAGAGGCTCTCGCAGTGGCGGAACGATGTCTTGATCATCCTCGACGCTTGCGCAAAAGACCACCCTGCTGGCGTTGAAGATAACGCTCGGCACTCTCCTTGCAGGTACTCTCCTTGCAGGTACTCTCCTTACAGGTGCTTTCCCAACGGGCATGCTGACGGCATACACTGTGATGGTAGAAACACGATAGATATAAGCTTGGACTCAGGAAGACAACAAGGCGCGGCGTATGCAGCGACACCGGAAGTGGTTCAGATGGGTAGGCGTGATGGGGGTGGCAGGAGGGCTGCTTCTTGCCGGCTGTGCGAGTGGGCCGGCGCACCTGCCACAACCGCCGATGTCGCCCGCGTCAGCCTGCCAGTGGGAGGCTGACGATGCGGGGTCATTAGGGTATCTGCGTCGCGTGATTGCGGCTCTCGAGGCGGATGACTTCGTGATCGTCGAGACAGAGGCTCAGCTCGGGCTGGTGACGGCGCAGCAAAGCCGCCTATTGGCCGGCTATGGGACCCCCTGGTATGAGCCATGGCCATTCGGGTTGTCAGGTTTCTTCGGGTTGGGAAGAGGCCACCACAGCGCCGGCATGTCGATTAATCTCAACCGTAGCTTCAGTGTCGACCCCACCCAGGTCGAGCGTGTTTCCGTGGTCGCCCATGACACCCAGGTCAGAGCGACACGGGATATACAGGTCGTCGAGGCAGATGGTCGCTTGCGCAGTAGTCAGGTGGCCACAAGTGATGAATTCTGTCGTGAGCTGCGCGACGCCATCATCCGTCAGCCAGACCTTGAGACAGACCTTGAAACAGAGCTTGAGTCGGGCATCGAGCCAGGCCTTCCACAGCAGGAGCCGACAGCATGATGTTCTGGCAGCGGTTGGTGGGCGGAGGGTCTCGAGGGCGCAGATGGCGGAGGCCCCTTGCCCTTCTTTTGATAGCGGGGCTCGCGGGTTGTGCAGGGGCGCCTGAAAAGCCGCAGCCCCGTGAAGTGATGGTGGCCGTCGAGCCCCGGCAGGTGCTGTCTGAAGGACTTCAGGTATTGCTCGATCGGGGCTTCGTGATTCACCACGCCGACCTGGACCTCGGTCGGCTGGATGCCGTACTTGCCACCTGGCCAGGCTATCGTCTGCGCCTTTATGCCCTATCCGCGTCAGAGGGCAAAACCCGTCTCTCGCTTAGTGGCTACCGCGCTCGTCAGCCGCTGGCGGCCGAAAGCCTCGATACGCTGCTCGCCGAGTTGCAGGCGAGACTATCGGCAAATCAATGAACGATGGCAGGCCGACACCATTGGCGCCATATTGTCCGCCTTCAGTCGGGGCCGAAAGGCTCGCTCCTGTGATGACGTTTCCCGCAGTCGATACGGCGGCATGTTGTGACGCTTCCCCCAGGGCTTGCCGGGCAATCTGAGGGTTGCCTGGCGCCGCTTGCTCCTTGATCCTTGCTTTTCCACGTTGCGGAGACCCCAAGTGAATAGAATATCCCTTCTCGGCCTTGTGCTGATGGCGCTGCTGTTCGGCTCGGCTGGCGTCGCGCATGCCCATCCTCATGGCTGGATCGATCTTGGCATGACGGTTCAATTCGACGACCGAGGCCGCGTCACGGCGCTACAGCAGCGCTGGCGAATGGATCCCTTTTACAGCCTGGTGGTGATGGAAGAGTTGGCCGCCGAGGAAAGCACCGACAGCATGGAAGAGCGTCTGGATCTTTTGGGCCTGGAAATTCGCGATAATCTGGCCACCCGTGAGTATTTCACCGAGATTGACCACGGCGGTCGCCCTGTTGCGGTGGGGGACGTCGAGGACTACAGCATCAGGCGGCAGGGTGACCGGCTGGTCTTCAGTTTCCTGCTGCCGTTGGAGAAACCGCTGGCGCTGGGTGATGCGCCGTTGCGTTATCAGGTCTTCGACCCGAGTTACTACATCGAGGTGGTGCACGAAGCCGAGGATGAGATGCCGCGGGACGATGCCCTGACGTTGCGGGGTGTGGGCGAGGCGTGTAATGCGCGGATCATCGCGGCCGACCCTGACCCGGCCAAGGTGGCGATGGCCGCGCAGCTGGATGCTGACGAGACCGCGGAGCCTGGCCTGGGACGCTTCTTTGCCGAAACCGGGGAGGTCGCATGCGAGGCATGAGCTTGCGTGCCCCGACGCGTTCGGCCCTCATGGGGATCAGCGTGCTGATGCTGCTTGTCGTCCTGGGCGTCTGGGTGGGGCAGGGCGGCGTGCAGACGCTATCGCTTGAAATCGTCAGCTGGCAGCGGGACCTGCATCGCCAGCTGACACTTGCCATCACCGCGCTGTCCGGGGCGCCGTCGCCGGCTACCTGGGCGGCGCTGCTGGGTGTGAGCTTTGGTTACGGGGTCTTTCACGCGGCCGGGCCTGGCCACGGCAAGGCCGTGCTCAGTACCTACTTGTTGTCTCAGGGCGGTGCCTGGGGGCGGGCGCTATCGCTTTCCGCGGCGGCCTCGTTACTTCAGGGAGTGGTCGCCATCCTGCTGGTCGCGGTGCTGGTGCATGGGCTTGGCTGGCTGACCCGCCAGGCAATGGGCTCGGTGGCCTGGGTCGAGCAGTTGAGTTTTCTGATGGTGACGGTGCTTGGCTTGTGGCTCTGCCTGAACGCGATACGGCGACTGTGGCGCACCAGAGTGGGCCATGAGTCGACCCACTCTTCGGCCGACCCTCACGTTCACCATGATGATGGCTGCGGCTGTGGTCATGAGCATCACCTGTCCCCTGAGCGGGTGGGTGATTGGCGCACGGCCCTTGCCACGGTCGTGGCAATCGGCATTCGCCCCTGCAGCGGTGGTGTGTTGCTGCTGGGGGCGGCTTCTCTGCTCGGGCAGTTCTGGGTCGGGGTGGCGGCCGTCATGGTGATGGCCGCCGGCACGGCGCTGGCGGTGTCCGGCCTGGCGGTGGCAAGCGTGATGGCGCGTGGCTGGGCCGAGCGGCGCCTGTCTCGTCAATCGCAGCACAGGTTGAGTCCTCGTCTCGCCTGGGCATCGCTTGTCGGCGGTTTGGTGATCAGTGCGCTTGGCGTGTCACTGATGATCACCGGCGGCACCGATCCCGGTGGCGCACTGTTGCTCGACCGTCCCGCCCGTGATGCCTCCTCGCCCTTTGGCGGATAACCCCGGTTCAGGGGATAACGCTTGAGTGCATTCAGTTGAGGCCGCTTGTCTCTAGGCAGCGCGTAATACAAGCCCGCATCGCCGTTTCCTGCGCGGTGTCATAGACAACAGCGCGGCCTTGTCCCCACACCGGTCCCGGCCAGGCCTCATCGGTTTCGTGACGCACGATCACGTGCAGATGCAGCTGAGGCACCATGTTGCCAAGCGTGGCCAGGTTGAGCTTGTCGCCAGCCTTGGCCGCCATCATCGCCTTCCCCAATATCGTGGCCTCTTTCCAGAGTTGCGCCTGATCATCCGCCGAGAGTTCATAGACCTCGCGGATGTCGGCTCGCCTGGGTATCAGTACCAGCCAGGAATAGCGGGCGTCGTTCATCAGTCGCACCTGACACAAGGGCAGGTCGGTGACATGAAGGGTGTCGGCATCCAGGCGGGGGTGCAGGGCAAAGTCGCTCATGGCTTTCTCGTCATCGAAGGGGGATAGGGCGATATCGTATCAGCGATGGGCTCAGGAAGGCGCAGGCATGTGCTCGGCTCACTTCGAGGCATTACGTCGCTGCACTTTGCCTTTGGCCACCAGCACCTGGGGGTCACCCAGGCGGCCATCACCGCGGAGCTATTGGCCGCGAAGGTGGGCGGAGAAAAGCCCGCCATGGATCTATTGGCCTATCGGGTGACCCGCTTCTCGCGATGTTGCGTGGATTAGGTTAATTGGCATTTTGCCTAGATTAGGCCGTAACCTAGTCATTAGACATCGCTCCTCACAGGGGGGGGATGTGTGCAACCCGCTTGGGGGGGCTACGCTATTAAATGGCCTTTTGAAGAATGATAATAATTAATCTGGTGCATTTCTTTTGCGCTGGGTTGTTGTGGGAGATCAATGATGAATGAAGTGACGACGCCCCAGGATGGAGCCGTGAGCGAGTTGCGCACACGTATCCGTGCCCACTATGCGGCCGATGAAGCGGCGGTGCTGAAGGGGCTGGTCGAGCGAATCAAGCTGTCGGAAGAAGAGCGTCGCCAGGTTGCCGACGTCGGCGCCAAATATGTGGACCGGGTCCGTAAGGAAACGTCACCCTCGATGATGGAGTCGTTTCTCGCCGAATACGGACTCTCGACCGAAGAGGGCGTGGGCCTGATGTGTCTGGCCGAGGCGCTGCTGCGCGTGCCCGACGCGGAAACCATCGACGATCTGATTTACGACAAGATCGAGCCGTCCGACTGGGGCGCTCACCTGGGCAAATCTTCTTCATCAATGGTCAATGCTTCGACCTGGGCGCTGATGCTGACCGGCAAGGTGCTGGACAACGATCCCAAAGGCCCGGTAAGGGCGCTGCGCAGCCTGGTGCGTCGGATGGGCGAGCCGGTGGTGCGTAACGCCGTGGGTCGGTCTATGAAGATCCTTGGTCGCCAGTTCGTGCTTGGCCAGACCATCGAGGAGGGCATGAAGAATGCCCGTGAACTCGAGAAGCAGGGCTATACCTACTCCTACGATATGCTGGGTGAAGCGGCGCGTACCGATGAAGATGCGGTGCGCTATTACGATGCGTATGCCAATGCCATCGCGGGTATTGCTAAGCAGGCCAAGGGCGATGTGCGCGGTAGCCCCGGCATCTCGGTGAAGCTCTCGGCGCTGCATCCGCGTTATGAATATACCCACCGTGAAACGGTGATGGCCGAGCTCGTACCGCGTGCCAAGAAGCTGGTCAAGCAGGCGGCGAAGGCCAATATCGGCTTCAATATTGATGCCGAGGAGCAGGACCGGCTGGACCTGTCGCTCGACGTGATTGAAGCGCTGATGTCCGATCCCAGCCTCGATGGATGGGACGGCTTCGGGGTCGTGGTGCAGGCCTACGGGCGCCGTGCCGCGCCGATGATTGAGGCCCTCTATGAGATGGCTGAGCGCTACGATCGCAAGATCATGGTGCGACTAGTCAAGGGCGCCTATTGGGATACCGAGATCAAGCTGGCTCAGGAACTGGGCGTCGATACCTTCCCGGTCTTCACCCGCAAGGTGAATACCGATGTCAGCTACATGGCCTGTGCGCAGCTGTTGCTCGATCGTCGTGATCGCATCTATCCGCAGTTTGCCACGCACAACGCGCATACCTGTGCCGCCATCGTCGCCATGGCCGGTGATGACAAGGACTCCTACGAGTTCCAGCGTCTGCACGGCATGGGCGAGTCGCTGCACCATATCGTCAAGGAGTCCGAGGGCACACATTGCCGCATCTATGCCCCGGTGGGTGCGCACCGAGACCTGCTGGCCTATCTGGTCCGCCGTCTGCTGGAGAATGGGGCGAACTCCTCCTTCGTCAACCAGGTCGTGGATGAATCGATTCCCGCCAGCGAGGTATCGAGGGACCCCCTGGCCGAGATGGAGAGCCTGGGTGAGTCCATCGCTAGTCCGTCGATTCGCCAGCCAGGTGAGCTCTTCTCGCCCGAGCGCAAGAACTCGCGTGGTTTCCGTATCAACGAACCGGCCTCCATCATGCCGCTGGTGTCTGGTCGCAAGGCGTTCGCTGACGCGACCTGGACCGCCGCGCCGATGCTGGCTGGCAACCCGGCGCCAAAGGGAGAAGCCCGCGATGCGGTATCTCCTGCCGACGCCTCGCGCGTGGTTGGCAAGGTGTATGAAGCGACCGCTGATGAGGTGGCAACGGCACTTGATGCCGCCGAGGAAGGCTTCCGCGACTGGTCGGCGCGGCCGGCGGCTGAGCGCGCCAAGGTGCTGCGTCGCACCGCTGATCTCTACGAAGAAAATTTCGCCGAGCTGACCGTCATCACCACGCGTGAAGCCGGCAAGATGATCTTTGATGGTATCGCCGAGGTGCGCGAGGCCGTCGACTTCCTTCGCTACTACGCAAACGAGTGCGAGCGGCTGGAGATAGAAGAGCCTGGCAGTGCACGGGGTATCTTTGTTTGCATCAGCCCCTGGAACTTCCCACTCGCCATCTTTACCGGCCAGATCGCGGCGGCACTGTCGGCAGGCAACGCGGTACTCGCCAAGCCCGCCGAGCAGACGCCCCTGATCGCTGCCCGTGCCGTCGAGTTGATGCGTGAGGCTGGCTTGCCGGAAGCCGCGTTGCAGCTGTTGCCGGGTGATGGCCCGACGGTTGGTGGGCCGCTGACCAGCGATTCGCGGCTCGCCGGTGTCTGCTTTACCGGTTCGACCGAAGTGGCCCAGATCATCCACAAGGCCCTGGTGCAGAACGCGGGGCCGGATGCGGTGCTGATCGCGGAGACCGGTGGTCTGAATGCCATGATCGTGGATTCGACGGCCCTGACCGAACAGGCGGTGCGCGACATCCTGATTTCATCCTTCCAGTCGGCTGGCCAGCGCTGCTCGGCGCTGCGCATGCTCTATGTGCAGGAAGAAGCGCGAGAGCGCCTGCTGACGATGCTGGATGGCGCCATGGATGCGCTGGTCGTCGGCGATCCGTGGAATATCGATACCGATGTGTCGCCGGTGATCGACGCCGATGCCAAGGCCGAGATTGGCGATTATCTGGATGCCCAGGAAAAGGCCGGCAAGGTGCTGAAGAAGTTGCCTGTCCCCAATGATGGCACCTACGTCAGCCCGGCCGTGGTCGAAGTCGGCGGCATCGAGGATCTCGAGCGTGAGATCTTCGGTCCGATCCTGCATGTGGCCACGTTCAAGGCGCGGGATATCGACAAGGTGGTCGATTCGATCAACGATCGGGGATACGGGTTGACCTTCGGTCTGCATACCCGGATCGACGATCGCGTCCAGCAGATTGTCGAGCGCATCCATGTCGGCAACGTCTACGTCAACCGCAACCAGATCGGTGCCATCGTTGGCTCCCAGCCCTTCGGGGGCGAGGGCCTCTCGGGTACCGGTCCCAAGGCTGGCGGTCCGCAGTATGTCGCGCGTTTCCGGCGCACCGCTTCCGTGGAGAGCCACGACGCGCCTAAAGGTGAGGCTCTGTCCCTTAAAAAGCTGCAGTCGGCCATCGATGGTCTGGATGCGCGCAATTGGTCGATGCGAACCAACCGGGTCGAAGTCCTGCGCAAGGCGCTATCCGGCAAGAGCGGGGTGATTCGCAAGGCGCTTGCCGAGACGGCGGCGCTGGACATGACCCCGCAGACCCTGCCGGGGCCGACGGGCGAGAGCAACCGGCTGGCAATGTATCCCAAGGGCCCGGTGCTGTGCCTTGGGCCGACCCTCGACATCGCTGTCGCTCAAGCCGTTCAGGCACTGGGCGTGGGCTGTCCAGCGGTGATTGTCGCGGCCGGTGCAGAACAGGCCATTCAACCGCTGAAAGCGGCTGGGGTGCCAGTCACTGCGTTGGAAGGCTGCATCGAGGCGAAGGCGCTCACTGAGCTCAACGGCATTGCTGCGGTGGCCGCGACCGGTGCCAGCGACTGGACGCGCGAGCTGCGACTTGCACTGGCTGAGCGTGATGGTGCCATCGTCTCGCTCGAAACCCAGACCATCTCGCCGGAGCGTTACGTGGTGGAGCGTCATCTGTGCATCGACACCACGGCGGCAGGCGGTAATGCCAGCCTGCTGGCAACGGCCGAATAGCAACCTGGGCGGGGCGCTCTCGGCAGTCGCCCTGACCCCTTCACCTTTCGTTTTTCCTTCTGAAACCTCCCGTGTAGCCAAGGGCTCGCGGGAGGTTTCTTTTTGCTTATGCAAGGATGACTATTGCGGCCGTGAACAGGCGTTGGCTTGTTGTCTCAGCGCCGTGGTCGCTGCCTGGCGCGATACGCTCCGGTAGCGATCCGTGTCATCATCCGCCATCAGCTCTCTCATATGCTTTCTCATATCGGCTGCCTGGTTGGCCTGGTGGCCCAGCATTTCTTAACGTCACAACGGAGCGTGACATGACGGTATACCCAGGCTTTCTCGATGCCTTGGCCCTGATAGCGTTTGGCGGTCTTGCGGGCTTTATCAATGTGCTCTCGGCGGGCGGGTCGATGCTGACGCTTCCCCTGTTGATGTTTCTGGGCTTGCCGCCCCAGGCGGCCAACGCGACCAACCGCGTGTCGATTGTCTTCCAGAGCATCTCGGCGGTAGGCAATTTCAGGCGTGCCGGAGCGAGTCAGGTGGGGCTCAGCTTACGGCTGGCGGTCCCGGCGGTGGCGGGCTCAATGTTTGGCGTGTGGCTGGCGCTTGTGGTCAGTGATGCGTTCTTCGAGGCGGTACTGGTCACGGTGATGGCGGCCAGTGCCC
Source organism: Halomonas salinarum (assembly GCF_012062845.1). Taxonomy (GTDB): domain Bacteria; phylum Pseudomonadota; class Gammaproteobacteria; order Pseudomonadales; family Halomonadaceae; genus Onishia; species Onishia salinarum. The sequence goes on along the minus strand of NZ_WWNB01000002.1, from coordinate 272,138 downwards.
TGATGATGCTGTTGCCTCAGCCGGCACTCGAGACCCGCTCCCTGACCCGCGAGCGCCTGACGCCTGTCGTCTATCTGGCGATGTTCGCGATCGGTGTATACGGTGGCTTTATCCAGGTCGGCGTGGGGGTGTTGTTCATTGTCGTTCTCTACCGGCTATTGAAGATCGACCTGGCCCAGGTCAACGTCTTCAAGGTCTTCATCATTCTGATCTACACCCTGCCGGCGCTGGCGATGTTCGTGTATCACGACCAAGTGCGCTGGAGCTATGGTTTGCTGCTGGCGGTGGGCAGCATGAGCGGTGCCTGGTTGGCGGTAAGGGTCAACATGGGGCCGCGTGGCGCCCTCTGGGTACGCTGGCTGACGCTTGCGATGATTGCGGCGATCATCGTGCGCCTGGTGATGGGCTAACCTTGACCTTGGGGGGTCCGCCGAAAAGAGTGCTAATGTATGAGTGGACGTTTGCGGATTTGACGATGCCAACCCACGAGGACACCACCATGACACGATTGATTGCACTGACACTGCTGACCCTTTTCTGTGTGTCTCTGCTGGCCGGCTGTAACACCATGCGCGGTGCCGGTGAAGATATTCAGCAGGGTGGCCAGGCGATCGAGGACGCGGCCGATAGCTAGATCGCGCATCGATAACGGATAGCCAAGGCGATGGGTTAGAAAAGCATCATGGTTAGCGACATATAAACGGGGGCAGGCCATGGGCCTGCCCCCGTTGCGTTGTAGTCAACACAACGCAACGTGATCACCTGGATGACTGGCGAGAGGCTTTCAGGGCGTCCTTGCGCTCGGCGTGATGGCTTTCCTGCGTCTGGCGGGCTTCTTCCTCGGCTTGCTTGCGTAGCTTCTTGCGCAGCGCGGCCTGGTCGAAGCGCAGTCGCTGAAGCGGCGTTTCCAGCGGCAGCGGCGGTACCTCGGCGGGCTTGCCATCGCCATCGCCATCGACGGCGACCATGGTCAGGTAGCAGCTGTTGGTATGACGGATCAGGCGCTCCTGAATCGACTCGGCCACCACCTTGATGCCGACTTCCATCGACGAGCGGCCAACGTGGTTGACCGACGCCAGGAAGGTGACCAGCTCGCCGACATGGATCGGCTGGGAAAATTTCACCTGATCGACCGACAGGGTCACGACATAGTGACCGGAATAACGGCTGGCACAGGCGTAGGCGACCTCGTCGAGCTTCTTGAGGATAGCGCCGCCATGCACCTTGCCGCTGAAGTTGGCCATATCGGGGGTCATCAGCACGGTCATCGAAAGCTCGTGCTGGCGGGGCAGGTCGTCTTGACTCACTGAGGGCTCCAGGGGATGGAAGGGCAGAATTATCGTTACCCCTCATCATAGCGTGTTGCCCCTGGACAGAGGTAGCTAGCGAGGTAGTTAGCCCCCATGGCGATGGCCATGAGGGCATAGGCGGTACCTATTGAGCTGGCGCGTGCCTATAGATACGTCAGACCCAGCGCGATGATGGCACCGCTAATGAGCAACTGGACCAGGCAATAGCCCATGATGTCCTTGGCCTTGAGCCCCGCGATGGCAAGCACCGGCAGTGCCCAGAAGGGCTGCAGCAGGTTGGTCCACGCATCGCCCCAGGCAACCGCCATGGCAATGCGCGGCACGTCGGCACCCAGTGCCGCTGCCGCCGGCAGCATCACCGGTGCCTGTACCGCCCACTGACCGCCGCCGGAAGGCACAAAGAGATTGACCACGCCGGCGCTGATGAATGACCAGAAGGGCAGTGTTTCGGCGCTGGCAAAGGAGACAAAGGCCTCCGACAGGCTCTGAGCCAGCCCCGACTGCACCATGATCGCCATGATGCCGGCATAGAAGGGGAACTGGATGACAATGCCGGCACCGCCCTTGATGGCTTCCTGCAGGCTCGCCAACAGCCGCCGCGGCGTGCGGTGCAGCACAATGGCCAGGAACAGGAACAGGAAGTTGATGACGTTGAGGTTGAGCCCACCGCCGCGCAGCACGAAGTGATCGAGCAGGAACAGCAAGCCGGGAATGCCGACCAGCCAGGCCAGGGCGCGGCTGTTTTCCAGGTGCTCGGCCGGGCGGGTGATACGCACCCGGGGCTCCTGATCTTCCTCCAGCAGCGCGGGGTCGACATAGACGCTTTCATCCTCGCTTGGCAGCATCAGACGGTTGACCAGCGGCACACTGACCAGCAGTACAGCGACGATCGTCAGGTTGAACCAGGAGAAGATGGTTTCGGAAGTGGAAACCACGCCGATCTGCTCGACGGTGAAGTGGCCTTCCGTCGCGATGGTCAGCGGGATCGAACCGGCGAGCCCCGCATGCCAGATCAGAAAGCCCGAATAGGCACTGGCGACCAGCAGTCGGTAATCGACGCGCACCTGGCGAGCCAGTTCCTTGGCGAACAGCGCCCCTACCACCAGGCCAAAGCCCCAGTTGATCCAGCTGGCCACAAGCGATACCAGGGTGACCAGGACGATGGCGCCGCCGGCGTTCCTAGCCTTGCCGGCGAGCCCAGACAGGGCGCGTTTGACCGGCGGCGTGTTGGCGAGCATGAAGCCGGTAATCAGTACCAGCAGCATCTGCATCGAGAAGGTCAGAAGGTTCCAGAAGCCATCGCCCCAGAAACGCAGTACCTCAAGCGGCGTCTGGCGCTCTACCGCGATGGCCGCTACAGCAGCAACCAGCGTTAGCAGCAGCACGAAGATATACGGATCCGGCAGGTAACGCTCGACCAGCTTGACCGCTGGCCGCGAGATAAACTTGAGCATGATCATGGTCTTCTTGTGAGTAAAAAAAGAAGGTAAGCCGCACCAAGGTATCGGATTGGACGATGATGTGGCTATCCACCTTGGTCTCTCCCGCTGACCCAGACATGGCGCCGATAATGCAGGTAATAGGCGCCTAATGTTGCCGAGCGCACCAGCATGAAACTGCTGAAGGCGAGCCATAGCCCGTGGTTGCCGAGCGGTTGGGCCAACCACCACACCGGCAGGTAGACAGCGAGCCCGGCGAAGATACTGTTGCGCATCTCACGGGTGGCGGTGGCGCCAATGAAGACACCGTCCAACAGGTAGCTCCAGACCGCGAGCAGCGGCATCAGCACCATCCAGGGCAGGTAGCTGGCAGCCGTGTCGCGTACCTCGGGCAGATCAGTGAGCAGGGCGATCAGCGCCTCGCCGCCCAGCGCGAAGGCCAGCATGGACGCGGCGGCGATCGCCAGCGAAAAACGCCCCGCGCTGCGAACCGAGGCGGCGAACTCATCCCAGCGCGCCCGCCCCACCGCACGCCCGGTCAGCGCCTCGGCCGCATGGGCGAAGCCGTCCAGGCCATAAGAGATCAGCATGATGAACTGCAAGAGCACCGCATTGGCGGCCAACACCGTATCACCCTGGCTGGCGCCCTGGGCGGTGAAGAAGGCCATGGCGAACAGAAGCCCCAGGGTGCGCAGGAAGAGTTGAGCGTTGACCGCGAATAGCGCCTGATAGGCCTTGAGAGCGAATAGCCGCGCTCGGTCGAGGTAGCCGCCCAGGGTCACGAGTTGACGGCGCACCAGCCACAGGCCCATGACAAGCGCCGTGTAGTCGGCGATCACCGTGGCCCAGGCCACGCCATCGCTGGTCATGCCAAGGCCGACCACGAACCACAGGTCCAGGACGATATTCACGCTGTTGGTCAGTACCATCAGGATCAGGGTCACCCGAGAATTCTGCTGACCGAGAAACCAGCCGAGGATCGCATAATTGGCCAGTACCGCCGGGGCGGACAGAATGCGGATACCGGCATACTCTCTGGCCAGCTCGGTGGCCTGTGCGCTGCCATCGAGCAGTCTGAGACCCAGTTCGACCAGCGGCGTAGAGAACAGGATCAGCCCCGCGCCGATCAGCCCCGCCATCACCAATGACTGACCGAGCAGGGTGCGCACATCGGTGTCGCTTTCGCGGCCGACCGCCTGGGACGTCAGGCCGGTAGTGCCCATGCGCAGGAAGCCAAAGCCCCAGTAGAGAAAGCCAAAAAGCGTTGCCCCGAGGGTTACTGCCGCCAGATAGCGGGAGTCCGGCAGGTGGCCGACGACTGCGGTATCAACGAGCCCCAGCAGTGGCACGGTGATATTGGAGAGAATGATCGGCCAAGCCAGCGGCCAGATGCGCGGCGCTTTAGAGCGTGAAGGGGGCAAGCCGTTTCCTCGATTGAACCCATGGGCCGGCAGGATACCGCAAGCTTTCTGCTGATACAGCCCGAAACAAAACAGCCCCGCCAAGCGGGGCTGTGAATGCTTCGACGCACGTTTTTCTTAGAAGAGGTAGCCCAGACTGACCGAGGCCAGATCGATGGTGAAGTCTTCACCACTATCGCTGAGGTCGTAGCGCTCGTACTCACCTCGGATCATCACCCGGTCGATGACATATTCGGCGCCTACACCGTAGAAAGGGTCGGTACCATCTTCTCCAAGCGAGAAGTCAGAGCTAGTTGTCGACTCTGAATAGTCGATATCTCCATCCCAAGCGAACATGCCTACCTTGGCATGAATGCTGAAACCGCTCTGGATGGGCAGTCTGCCTACTAGCCCAATGCCGAAGCCGTCGGCGCTAGCCTTAAGCGACTCAGTTCCAGCGTTAGCTTCGAATTCCCCAAAGTCTACGAAGCTGGCTTCTAGCGCAAAGTTGGCATTGAAGTCGTATCCCGCAAATAGTTTATAAGCCGTATCGCTATCGTCGGTATTCGCACCAAGACTATCTAGAAGGTCCAGGGAATCATTATCCAACACGGCATTACCAACGCCGGCGCCGAGGTAGAGGCCGGCGTGCGGATCGTACTGGTAGCCCTGGGCCAGGGCGGGGGTGCTGACGAGCAGCGCCAGGGTGGAAATCACAGCGGTTGTGGCAAGACGGTTCATCGGGCTCTCCATCGCGTGTATGACTGGGGTAGCCCATCCATCTGGGTACCCTTCAGCTGTTTTTTGTAACCATGGGTTACGAAAAATAACATAGGCGAGGTGCGAGCGTAGTGCCACAGCATGAGAGGTTTTTTTTCAGTTGGTGGTCCAGGGACGAGGAGAGGCGCCATGTTCAGGAAGGGGATGGCGAGCCAGTACGATGCCTTTCGCGGGTATCGACACGGTTAGCCATCCTCGACGCTGCTTGGGCTGTCGCCTCAGGCACCGCCGCGGCGCATTTTACCCAGATCGATACACAAACGCCCCGCAAGGCGGGGCGAATGGGGTTGTTGCAGGCGCATCGGCGAGCCTTGAGGCATCCGCTCGGAGAAAATCAGGCGGCAGTGATGGCGTGATACTTGTCCATCAGTTGGTCGCGGGTTTCCTCGCGCTCCGGGTCCAGGGGGATGCAGTCGACCGGGCAGACCTGCTGACACTGTGGCTCATCGAAGTGGCCGACGCATTCGGTGCACAGGGCGGGGTCGATGACGTAGATTTCTTCCCCCGGCGAGATAGCGCCGTTGGGGCATTCGGGTTCGCAGACGTCGCAATTGATGCACTCGTCGGTGATCATCAGGGACATAGGGTTACTCCAGGAAAGGGGCTGCTCGATCAGGAGCACGGGCCGGCTAATATCCGAGTAAAATACTCAGACATTATAACGAGCATTCAAGGCGTCGACGACCCTTGGATGAACCAGCTTGGAGATATCTCCACCGAGCTTGGCGACCTCGCGGACCATGGTCGAGGAAATATAGGAGTTCTCGAGCGCCGGGGTCAGGAAGACGCTCTCTACATCCGGCGACATGGCGCGGTTCATGTTGGCAAGCTGCAGCTCGTACTCGAAGTCCGAGACGGCGCGCAGCCCGCGCAGGATGATACGCGCCTGTTGATCGGCCAGGAACTCGGTCAGAAGCCCGGAGAAGCCCGTGACCTCGACATTGGGCAGCTTTGATACCACTTCCTGTGCCAGCGCCACCCGGGTATCCAGATCCAGCGCCGGTTGCTTACCTGGGCTTGCGGCGATGGCAATGATCACCTTGTCGAACATCCTGGCACCGCGTTCGATCAGGTCGAAGTGACCGTTGGTGATGGGGTCAAAGGTGCCGGGATAGACCACGATGTTCATAACGCGCCTACTTGTCGTCCGAATGGGCGTTGCCGTCGAGAGAACCGAAGGGGTTGTCGACGGAAAGCGAGACCGGCTGAGCATAGCCGGGGATGCCGATGTGATCGGCTTCCACCGAGAGTTCGGGGCCTTCCAGCACGCCTTGCCCGAAGCGATAGAGCGCCTGGAATTTCCCCCGCTCAGCGTCTGCCTCGTAGCGCTGTGAGCTCTCGAGGATGGCAGTGCGGCGGTCTTTCCAGGCATCGACCGCGGCTTGGCCGTGGCGCTGGACCAGCAGCCGCTCGGTGGCCTTTGGTGACAGCACCAGGCCTGTCGCGTTGTTGCCGCCGAAGCCCTTGGCATTGATGAAGGCGGCATCGGCGTCAAAGGCCTGCGGTTCGGCGAAGAATTTCAGCCGCTCAGCGTGAACATCATCGGCCACGGCATCAAGTGTCGGAATGCCGGGTAGCCAGCCGTGGGCGAAACTGCCAAGAGCACTTGCCATCTGATCACCGGCGGCGCTGCCCTGCGAGTGGCCGACGTAGGCCTTGACCGCGACCACCGGCCAGGAGGTGATGCCGTTGGCGGCAGCCACCTGGTCAAAGACATGCGACTCGGTAATGCGATTCTTCGGGGTGCTGGTGCCATGCGCATGCAGGAAGGTGCGGTTGCGCAGGGCGTCCTCACCGAGGATATTTCTCGCCAGGCTGACGGCCTTGCCAAGGGTGATGTAGTTGCCGATGCCGGGTGCCGAAATCGAGCGTTTCCAGCCATCGGCGTTGACGAAGACGCCCGGCACACTGCCCAGTACCTGAGCGCCGGTTTCCATGGCCAGGCTGTCATCCATCAGCAGCACGAACTGGCTGGCTTCCGCGATGGTGAAGCCGCAGTTGCGGGCGAAGGGCCGGCAGGCGCGCTGGTAGTCGGCATCGGTGAGCAGGGTCAGCGCATCCAGTGCCTTGAGACTGTCATCGTCAGCAAGCGCTCCCATGGTGCGGAACCCCTCGATGACCTCGGGCGTGATCGGCGCATCGGAGGTACCGACCATGACGACCCGGCGGCGGCCACTGGCGATTTCCTCGACACCCTGGCGCAGATTGTAAAGGAAGGTCGCGCAGGCGCCCTGAATGGCGCCGGTGGCGCCGACGCTGCCGAGCACATAGGCGTTGAGGAAGTCGGCCGGCATCTGGCCATAGCCGAGCGGCATCTGCTTGGAGGTGGCGCGATTGCCCGAGACATAGCTCTTCAGCAGGCCACCCCAGCCGGCATCGTCTAGCTGGCCGATGGAATTACCGGCATAGACGGCGATCGCATCCGGGTCGAGCCGGTCGCGCAGGGTTTCCCAATCGAGGCCACTCTGGCCAAGACAGTCTGAGGCACCGAAGACCGCCATCGACAGGCCGCGAGGATGGTGGACGCTGCGATACAGGCTGTTCGGCTCGAACCCGCTGGGCAGCTGGCCGGCGGCGCGTACCTGGGCGCTGCGGCGCTCAGGGAGCATGACGTCGAATTGGCCAGGCGGTACGGTCACTTCGACGTGGCGACGATCAAGATCGCGCACCTGCCAGGTATCGGGCAGTTGATCGGGCAGTTGACGTCGACGTATCTGGAAGGTGAGCGGCGCGTCGATGGTCAACTGGGCCTGGCGGTTGGCCGGGATGCCATCGGCCCCGAAATCCGGGTCTTCGATACGACGAATCAGGGTGTGATCGAGGATCTGTTGCTGGTAGCGGGCGACAATCTCATCGGCCAGAAGCGGTTGGCCGCTGGCGTCTTTCCAGGCAGCACTGCCGTCGGTATCTACCAGACGCATCATTGCTGCCAGACCGATCAGGGTGCTGGCCTGGGTGTCTGCGTCGAGGGCCGAGAGGACCGTGCGCCGAAACGCCTGATGGCCCGAGGTTCTGCCGGCAGCATTCACTCCCCCCATGCCGACGATCACCGGTAACTGTGACAAGCCGCTTACCTCATTGTGCTGGTGGCGCCTGGGCGCTGATGTTTCCTTCATTTAACGCTCATAATATCACCGTGGCTGCTACCCCGTCATGCGGCCCTCGCCCTGCAGGTGCTGGTTTTCATATTCTGGCAACGAACATGTGTTTGAATCTGCGCCCGGTCGGCCGGCCCTGATAGAATGGGCCTTCTTTTCCTTACCCGGCTGCCGGATGCCCATGCACGACAACTCCCGAGCTATCGTTACCAATCAGTCTGGACCCCATCAGGATCTTGCCCGTCGCGTCGCTCGCTCCCTTGAGCACCCACTGAAGAAGCCGGTCGCCGACCACACCCGCCGTGCCTTTGCAGAGGCTGAGGCATGGCGGTTGGCGAGAGGTCAACCGCTGATTCTTGATGCGGGCTGCGGCGTTGGACTCTCGACACGTCATCTGGCCAATCAGTTCCCTGATCATGCCGTCATAGGCATCGACCGCAGCGCTGATCGCCTGTCCCGTGAGCATGGCGAACTGCCGGGCAATGCCCTGCTGGTGCGCGCCGATCTGGTGGACTTCTGGCGTCTGGCGTTGGCGTCGGGCTGGCAGCCGGCGCGTCATTATCTGCTTTATCCGAATCCTTACCCCAAGGCGTCTCTCCTCAAGATGCGCTGGCATGGCCATCCGGTGTTTCCGGCCATTCTGGCTCTCGGCGGGCGGCTTGAGCTGCGCTCCAACTGGCGACTCTATGTCGAGGAGTTTGCGCTGGCCACCGAGCAGGCCATCGGCAAACCGGTGCAGGTCGAGGCCCATTGGCCGAATGACGACTTTTTGACGCCCTTCGAGCGCAAGTACCACGGCAGTGGTCAGTCACTGTGGCGGCTGGCGGTCGACTTACCATCGGCGCCTGACCTGTTGCCCGTGCCCTGACGCCTCGGTGGCCTCAGCGCTCTCCGCGGCCGTGGAAGCCCTTGCCAAGCGATCGGCGTAGCCAGTGGGCCACCGGGCCTTGAGCGCTATCGCGGCGGGCGATCATCTCTACCTCAATGCGCGGCGCTACGCCGAGGGCGTCACCGCTCAGTATGCTCAGGTGATCGCGAAAAGGCGGGTAGTTGGCGATATGCTGCGGCACCAGTGCCCATCCCAGGCCTCGCGTGGCCAGTTCAGCCATCGAGTAGAAACTGTTCAGCCGCCAGAAACGGGCACTGGTGACATCTCCCATTGCGCTTCCGGTGCGTGAGGCGATCACCAGCTGGCGATGGCTCGCCAGATCGGTAAGGTTCGCATCGGGCAGGCTGGCCAGCGGATGATCCCGGGAGACGACGACCAGCTGCTCCAGGTGGGCGATGCGCTGTCCTTCTAATAGCGGTCCGCGGGCCTGCTGGCTTAGCAGGATACCGATATCGGCGGTGCGATCCTCGACCCAGCCCGCAATGTCCCCCTGGGCGCCATAGAGCAGTGTCAGCTGCAGCGCCGGGTAGCGATGCGCCAGGGCTTCCAGGGTGGCATCGACCGGCGGCATTTCGACCAGCGCCTCGTCGATGGCCATGACCAGTCGTGCCTCCTCGCCCTCGGCGATGGCTCGTGCCCGGGCATCCAGCCGCTGGCATTGATGCAGCACCGCGCGTGCCTCGTGGAGCAGCGCGTCTCCGGCCGGCGTCAGCTGCGGCAGCCGGCCCTGGCGGTCGAAGAGCGAGCAGCCCAGATCGTCTTCCAGGTGACCGATGGCGGTGCTGATCGCTGATTGGGCACGCCCCAGCCGTCGCGCTGCGGCGGAAAACGAGCCCTGCTCGGCGGCGGCGATCAGGCATTCCAGCTGGTCCAGGGTCCAGCGCATTGATGTCTCCTGTGAGGCTCGTCAAAGGCCGAGCGATTTTCTGACCTATCAGAATATCAGATGGAACCTAACTGGATGCTATCTCTCTAGCGGCTAGAATAGCCGCCACTATCAGGTCAATGGCCTGCCCGTGGACCGTTTCGTTGTCTGGAAGGTGGGAAAAGCCCATGGAGAGGAATACATGCGCTCGATAAAGGAACGGCTTATGCACAGCGCCCTTTTCGAGGCCGGCGGTCTGCTCATGGTCACGCCGCTTGCCAACCTGCTCAGCGGTCATGGCATGGGCAAGTTGGGTGTCTTGGGGGTTGCCCTTGCCACCCTGGCCATGGGCTGGAACCTGATCTGGAATCGGCTCTTCGATCATTGGGTGCCAAGCCGGCGGCGCAGCTTTGTTCAGCGCCTCGCCCAGGCGCTGGGTTTCGAGACGGGCCTTGTCGTGCTGAGTCTGCCCTGGGTGGCCTGGTGGCTCGATATCGGCCTGCTTGAGGCCCTGTGGCTCGATATCGGCTTTGTCCTCTTCTTCCTGGTCTATGGCCTGATCTTCAATACATTATTTGACCGTGTGATGCGCCGTCGACTGGCGCAGGGAGGTAACTCATGACCTATGTGTTCCTGGCGTTGGCGATCATCGCCGAAGTGGTGGCGACCAGCGCTCTCAAGGCATCCGATGAGTTTTCCCGGCTGTGGCCGAGTGTGTTGGTGGTGGTCTGTTACGGGCTCGCCTTCTACCTGCTGTCTCTTGTGCTGCGTACCTTGCCGGTGGGGATTGCCTATGCCTTCTGGGCAGGCCTTGGCATCGTACTGGTGACCCTGATCGGTATCGTGGTCTATGGGGAGCGTCCGGATATGCCGGCGATCCTTGGGCTTGGCATGATCGTTGGCGGCGTGGTGGTGATTCAGGTATTTTCCAGCGTGGCTTCTCATTAAGGCTAAGCCTAATCCCTTGCCTGGGTGTGGTTTTTGGGCTGATCGAGTCCCACTTCTGTCTCCTCCTGAGGCGTGTCGTCGCCTCTTCTGCTACCGGACTTCCCCATGTCTCGTCTGTTGCTGCGTTCGTTGCTGGCTGTGCTGTTGTGCTGTGTCTGGATATCGCCGATGGCATCGGCGGCGGGCTTCGAGCGCCTGTCTGCCCTTGAGGAGCAGGGCTTTCTGATCGGTGCCGAGGCGCGAATGCTGGACAGTGGCGAAGTGCTTGGCGAGATTGCTCCCGACCGCGAGCTGTCGCCGGCATCGGTCAGCAAGCTCTATATGGCCGCGGCGGCACTCGATCGCTGGGGGCCACAGCATCGCTTTACTACCCGGCTGGTGACGACGGGACAGTTGACCGCCGACGGTGTGGTAAGCGGTGATCTGATCTTTATGGGCGATGGTGATCCGGCGCTGGTGTCTGAGGATCTCTGGCGGTTGGTGCAGCAGCTTCGCCAGCAGGGGGTGACCCGCATCGACGGTGAGCTCAAGATCAATCAGTGGCGCTATGGGCCTGTGCAGTGCATCACCACTGACCGCTGCGAGGCCCGCCATCGTGGCACCAATGCCTATAGTGCGCTCCTGTCGGTGGCAGGCGTCGATTACGGCAGCTGGTGTCTGGCGGTGCGGCCCGGTCCTTCATTGGGCAAGCCTGCGCGGGTGGCCAGCTGTTCGAGCGGCGTGCTGCTGACGCGTCTCGATAACCAGGTACAGACGGCGCGTGCCGATGGCCGTACCCGACTCGATGCCGAGCGCTTCACCGACGGTCAGGGCGATCGCATGGTACTCAAGGGCACCATCGCCATGGGAGACGGGCCGCGCTATGTCTATCGTGCCAGCTCTGATCCTGCCGAGCAGACCGCAAGCACCCTGGCCTCGCTGCTCGAGCAGGCGGGCATCGCCGTGACCGGTGGCGCCCGGGTGGTCCGCACTCAGCCCTCTCCTGCAAGCACCGAGCTTGCCGCGGTCCAGGGTAAGCCGTTGCAGGAGCTTCTCCAGCGTACCCTCAACTACTCCAACAATTTCATGGCCGATGTGCTGGCGCTTGACCTGGTCGGCACGCCACGCGCGACCCTGCCCCAGGCCGGCGACACGCTTGAGGCCTTTGCCCGGACGATTCCCGGCCACGGCCCCCTGACGCTTGAAAGCGGTAGTGGCCTGACCACCGGCAATCGCACCACGGCGCGAGGCGTCACGGCACTGCTCGAGCACATGTACCAGCGTTCGGCGCTGTTCCCGAGCTTCATTGCCGGCCTGCAGTCGCCCGCCAATGGCACCATGCGTTTCCTGCGACGCGGCAGTGACACCTTTCAGGAGCACGTGATGCTCAAGACCGGCACCCTCAATCAGCCCTTTTTGGTGCGGGCGACCGGTGGTTATTTCCGCACCCAGAACGGGCGTTGGGGCGTGTTCTCGGTACTGGTCAATGGTACCGCCAGCACGCCTTACCTGGCCTGGCGCCAAGTGCTCGAACCGCTGGCCGATGATCTTGAGACGATGATTCTCAACCACTGAGGCAAGGCGCCCTGTGTAATGCCCCTTTGCACCCGTCACGTCATCACAAGATGCACGACGAACCTTCATATGCGTCTGCTAGACTCGGCGATCCTTGGCCTGGATCCTTCAAGGACGATGGCCGCCTTTGACCACCGATCAGCAGGACAGACTCCATGAAGCCTGGGCATACCGGCTGGCGCCACTTGAACCACTCTGCTCGCTATTCCATCAAGGGGCTGCGCGCCGCTTTTCGCAACGAGACGGCCTTTCGCCAGGAATTGGGGCTGTGTCTGGTGCTGGTGCCGCTGGCGCTGTGGCTGGGGCAAACCCCCGTCGAATGGATCCTGCTGATCGGTAGCTGTTTGCTGGTGCTGATTGTCGAGCTTGTCAATTCGGCCATCGAAAGCGTGGTCGACCGCATCGGTCTGGAGCGCCATGAGTTGTCTGGCCGAGCCAAGGACATTGGCTCGGCGGCGGTGATGATGGCGTTGATCATCGCTGGGCTGACCTGGGGGCTGTTGATCTGGCAGCGCTTCTTCGGCTAGCACCTGCAACGAGCGCGTAACCGCTCGCTGGGCGAAGGAATAAACCTGTCGCAGACAGCGGGGGGGCGGCTTCGCTATGCTTGAGAAAATGACAAGGAGACGCTCATGGCGCTGCCCGACGGCTTCCTGCCGCTGATCGATATCCCGCACAGCTTGCACGCCGCGCTTGGCGAAACATCTCGACGCCTGAATGAAGCGCTGGAGCGCGCCGATGCGCGCGCCCGCCAACAGGAAAGCGACCCACTCAGCGAGACGTGGCTGGCGCTGAGTGAACCGCGCCGCGAGCAACTGGCCAAGGTACTTTCGGTCTCCACTTTCGCGGCCGATACCCTGGTGCATTATCCCGGTTGGCTGACGAGCCTGGATGCCAATGGAGAGCTGGATAACCCACCGTCGTCGACGCTCCTCGCCCAATGGCTGGATGAGGCCCTTGGCGATGCCAATGACGAAGCCGCCATGCAGTCGGCGATTCGCCGCTTTCGTCGCGAGCGCATGCTGGGCATCGTCTGGCGAGACCTGACCCGCCCCTCTGGCACCGACATGTGGGAAACCGCCGGTGCCGTCTCGCGCCTCGCCGAGGTCTGTCTGGAAGGTGCCCTCGGGTGGCTCGAGGCGCACCTCGAGGCCCGTTGGGGCCTGCCGGCACCGCGCGCCGATGGCAGCCCCCAGCGCCTGGTCGTGCTGGGGATGGGCAAGCTCGGCGCCGGCGAGCTCAACCTGTCGTCCGATATCGACCTGATCTTCGCCTTCCCGGAGAAGGGGGTGACCCAGGGCGGCAAGCGCGAATTCGAACACCAGGAATACTTTACCAAGCTTGGTCAGAAGCTGATCGCTGCGCTGGACGCGATGACCGCCGACGGCTTCGCGTTTCGCGTCGACATGCGCCTGCGCCCGCTGGGTGACGGCGGGCCGCTGGTCGGCAGCTTCGCCATGCTGGCAAGCTACTATCAGGATCAGGGTCGCGAGTGGGAACGCTACGCGATGCTCAAGGCCAGGCCCGTCGCCGGCGATATCGATGCCGGCCGTGAACTGCTGGCAAGCCTCAGCCCCTTCGTCTATCGCAAGTATCTCGACTTCGGCGCCATTGAATCGCTGCGCGAGATGAAGTCGATGATCAATCGCGAGGTCAAGCGACGGGGCATGGACGACAACATCAAGCTCGGTCGGGGCGGTATACGAGAGGTCGAGTTCGTCGTCCAGGCCTTCCAGCTGATTCGCGGTGGCCGTGACACCGAGCTGCAGGTGACTTCGCTCAAGACAGCACTCGAGCGACTGCCGGCGCTAGGCCTGCTGCCTCAGGCGGTAGTCGACGAGCTGACCCCGGATTACGTCTTTCTGCGTGATCTGGAGCATGCCATCCAGGCGCTCGATGACCGTCAGACCCAGGCGCTGCCCCATGATGATGGCCAGCGCGAGCGGATCGCCCTGGCGCTCAACATGGAAGACTGGCCGGCGCTGATGGCCAGGCTTTCTGAGCTGCGCGCCCGGGTGCGTGGCCACTTCGATGCGGTGATCGCCGACCCCGAAGATGATGACGAGAGCGCTGAAGACGACGACAGCAAGGCTTACGCCGAGCTGCGCGCCCTATGGCGCGGCGAGCTCTCCGAAGAGGAGGCGAGGTCGCTTTTGGAAACCGCCGGCTTCGAGGAGCCGGACCGCGGTCATAAGCGTATCGCTGCCCTGCGTCAGTCCCGGGCGGTGCAGAGCATGCAACGCATTGGCTTTGAGCGCCTGGATGCGCTGATGCCGATGCTGCTCGAAGCGGTGCTTGAAAGCCAGACGCCGGATACCGTGCTCGAGCGGGTGTTGCCCTTGATCGAATCGGTGCTGCGACGCACCGCCTATCTGGCCTTGCTGCGTGAAAATCCCGATGCACTCGGTCATCTGATGCGCCTGTGCGGCGCGAGCCCCTGGATCGCCGAACAGATCGCCCGACACCCCGTCCTGCTCGATGAGCTGCTGACGCCCTCGACGCTTTACACCCCTGCCGACAAGTCACGCCTGGCCGACGAGCTGCGCCAGGCTCTGGGGCGAATCCCTGAAGACGACGAGGAAGCTCAGCTAGAGGCGCTGCGGGTCTTCAAGCATGCCCAGGTGCTGCACGTGGCGGCCTCCGACATCGTGGGCACCCGGGCGCTGATGAAGGTCAGCGATTATCTGACCTTCATCGCCGAGGTGGTGCTCGAGCAGGTGCTGTCGATGGCCTGGAAGCACCTGACTCGCAAGCATGGCTACCCCAAGCGTCGTGATGGCAGTCATGGTGAGACCGATTTCATCATCGTTGGCTATGGCAAGCTCGGCGGCATCGAGCTTGGCTACAGTTCTGACCTGGATCTGGTATTCATCCATGATGCCGCCTCCCAGGGCAGCACCGACGGCGAACGGCCGCTCGACAACCCGGTGTTTTTCACACGGCTCGGCCAGCGCATCATCCACCTGCTGACGGCAGTGACGCCTGCTGGCGCCCTCTATGAGGTCGACATGCGTTTGCGCCCGTCGGGCAATGCCGGTCAGCTAGTGACCACGCTCGATGCCTTCGCCGACTATCAGCGCCGCGAAGCCTGGACCTGGGAGCACCAGGCGCTGGTGCGGGCAAGGGCCGTGGCCGGCGATGCCGAGCTTGCGCAGCGTTTCGATGAGGTGCGCCGTGACGTGCTCGGCCAGCCCCGCGACCTGCCGGCGTTGCGCGAAGAAGTGATCAAGATGCGCCACAAGATGCGCGCTCATCTGGGGAGCTCGGCGATGGCCCAACAGGCCGGTGCCTTCGACCTCAAGCAGGATGCCGGCGGCATGGTCGACATCGAGTTCCTTTGCCAGTACGCGGTGCTGGCCATGGGGCATGAGTGCGCTGCGCTGCTGGTCTATAGCGACAACATGCGCATTCTCGAGACGCTTGAAGAGCACGAACTGCTACCCGCCGAGGATGCCAGTGCGCTGCGCGAGGCCTATCTGGCCTACCGCCATGCCTTCCACCGGGCGGCACTCACCAAACAGGCCGTCGATGCCGAGGTTGGTGACCAGCGCGAGCTTGTCAGCCGGCTCTGGCAGCGCCTGCTGGGAGAAGACGCGCCGTCTTCATCCCCCGCTATATCGAATCAGGAGACACCCAAGTGAGTCACGGCAAGGTACTCGTGCTGCATGGCCCCAATCTTAACCTGCTCGGCACCCGCCAGCCGGAGATCTACGGTCATGAGACCCTCGAGGACATCAACAACGGCCTCTATGAGCAGGCCGCGCTGAACGACTGGGAAATTGCCTGTCACCAGAGCAATCACGAGGGGGCGCTGATCGATGCCATCCAGGCCGCGCGGCTCGATGGCACCACGGCGATCATCATCAACCCGGCGGCCTATACCCATACGTCGGTGGCGATTCTCGACGCGCTCAACGCCTTCGAGGGCCGGGTGATCGAGGTGCATTTGTCGAATGTGCACAAGCGCGAGGCGTTTCGGCACCACTCCTATGTCTCGCTGCGAGCCGATGGGGTGATCGCCGGTCTTGGTAGCCAGGGCTATCGGGCGGCGCTCGCGGCACTGATCAGGAGCTGATGAAGGTCCAGATAGGGTGGGGCGGGGTGGTCCATGCTAAGGCCGATTAGACTAAAGTCTATGACCCAGGTATCATGAGGCCATTCCAATACGCCATACAGGTTCTATCCCTCATGACTACCTCAACATCCGTATCTGCCACTGCCTCGTCCTCACTGACCAAGCGTATGGGTCGGTTGGCCTACCGTGTGCTCTCAAGCATGACCGAGAGTTCCTATCAGGGCTTCATTGCTCGCGAAGGCTATCGTTACGCCACATCTGAGTGATCGGTGGCAGGGGCGCTCATCCGCCCCGGCACCACTCCTGCATTTCTTACCCGGCTCTTCCCCCGGTCGTATTGTCCGTCAGATAACGGTCACTTCCCTCCAAGCGTTCCAGCTCGTCTCATCTCTCCCAGCTCTACCCAGCTCTTCTCGCACGCTCCGCTTGTTTTCTTATAGCCTCACCGCGTTGCTGCCAGCATGGCTTTTGCTGCTTACTGGATAGCGTTGGTAATGCACTCATTCGCATCACCAGGTCGCCTGTCGTAGCATGCGCTGTCATTCAGCTGATGTTCGGCTGTTATTAAAGACTGCATGGCTCGACATCGCCTCGCCCGATGGCGTGACGCTCAACGATCATGCATGGCCACGCTTAACGACAGGGAGCTCTCGCCAAGCGAGGGGGATCGCGATGCGACTGATTCAGATGCTGCGCCGGCGCTCGACATGTCGACAGCTCACGCAGCAGCTCAACATCGATATGCGTGCCCGGCTGCAGCGTGCCTTCCTGTGGCTGATGGCTCTCACCGGGTTGCATACCCTGGCCATGGTCGCCTTCGAGGCGCTGGGCTTTGGCGATGCACTGTGGCTGACACTGACCACCATGACCACCGTCGGCTATGGCGATGTGTCGGCGGTCACACCGCTTGGGCGCGCCGCCACTGTGGTGCTTTTATATGTCGCCGGCATCACTCTGCTCGCGCAGCTGGCAAGCGATTACATCGATTATCGTCTCAAGCGGAAAGAATCCATGATCAAGGGCCGCTGGAGGTGGCAGATGAATGACCATGTGCTGATCATCAACAGTCCCGCCAATAATCCAGCGGTCTATTTCGACCGGCTGGTGCATCAGCTGCGGGCCACGCATGAGCTTAACGACACCCCGGTGCAGATACTTACCGAGGCCTTTCCTGACGGGCTGCCCGACAGCCTGCGCGAGCAGGGCGTGGTCCACCACCACGGCGAACCCTCCGACCCCCAGGCGCTTGCCGCCACGACCCCGGAAAGCGCCCGGGCCATCATCGTGCTGGCAAGCGACGAGTACAGCCGGGTCTCCGACAGCATCACGCTCGACGTGCTGATTCAGTTGCGGGATCTGTGCGGCGAAGCATTGCCCTATACCGTCGCCGAGTGCGTGCATGAGGATAGCCGGCGTCGCCTGGCGCTGGCCGGGGCCAGCACGACGCTAAGACCGATCCGTGCCTACCCGGAGATGCTGGTGCGCTCGCTGGTGGCGCCGGGGGCCGAGAAGATTCTCGAGAACCTCTTTACCCACCATGATGACCACGCCATGCGCTACAAGGTGTCGCTTGAGGATGCGGTATGGTCTGACGTGACCTGCCGCCTGATGGCCGCCGGCATGGGTACCCTGATGGCTTACGTGGGCGATGACGGCGACATCGTCTGTCATCCCGCGCATGATCACCGCTTCACCGCCAGCGCGCTGATCCTGATGGTGCGCGAAGAGTTCGTGCCGAGCACCGAAGACATCAAGGCGTGCCTGGGCATGGGGTAGGGTGCAGGCGCCTTCCCTTCAGTGGTTCACGCTAGGCTAGCCATCATTTCTTCTCTTTGAATTCACCTTCGAGCACCTCGTGCTCCTCTAGACGACCGTCGGAGCGATAGCGAGATTCCCGGTAGTGAGTCTCGCCTGAATGCATGCCACCACCAATATCCTCGGCCTGCTGGGCGCGCATCTGCTCCATGCGTTTTTTCATCCGGTGACGCAGGAAGGGCAGCATGGCCCAGCCGATCAGCAGGAAGAAGAGACCAAGGATGGTGCCGATGATCATCAGCACGCCAAACATCAGCCAGGTCAGTACCAGCCGTGGTCCGCTCATGCCCTGATGCGGCCGCGCCTGTCGAGCCCGTTCCTTCCATTGATGGGCCGCCTGCCAGGCGGCATTGCGTTGGCGATCTTGCTCGTTCATGAACTGCTCCCGAGGGGAAGGAAGTGTCACCCTTTGATGTCACTCGAAGGGGCAGGTTCCGTGATTTTTACCGCCATGACGAGGCGGGTGGTTTCCGTCAATCGTGGCACGCCCCGGGGCTGGCGTCACGCCAGCGAAGGCTGTGGCCATTGAGGCGGCCGCGAAGGTGACACCCTGTGCATTGCCGGCTGACCGCTGCGCTGTGCCGCCCGCTCAGGCAGGCGCCACAGGGTGGCGATAGCCACGCCCAGTTCACTAGTCAGTGGGCTATTAGTAGTAGCTATCAGTTGTGCCAGAGGCCGGCGACGATCTCATAGCTTTTCAGCCGGTCTTGTTGAGCGAAGACATCGGTATGCAGCATCAGCTCATCGGCGCCGGTATGCTCGAGCACGTCCTCGAGCCCTTGTCTGACCGTCTCGGGTCCACCGATGACGGCTGCCCCCAGAAACTGCTCGACCTGTGCCCGCTCGCGGGCGTTCCAGTCCAGCGCCTCGACCGGCGGCAGTGAGCGGGTCGGCCGACCGCGAATCAGGTTGAGAAACTTCTGCTGGGCGGTGGTCGCCAGATACTGGGCGTGAAGATCACTCTCAGCGGCAATCACCGGCAGGCCGACCATCGCATAGGGAGCATCCAGTACCGCCGAGGGCTGGAAGTTATCGCGATAGACCCTGAGTGCTTCGAGCAGCTGGGCGGGTGCGAACTGGGCGGCGAAGGCGAACGGCAGGCCGAGCCGGGCGGCCAGGCGGGCACTGTAGTCGCTTGAGCCGAGCAGCCAGGTGGGCACATGGCTGCCCTGGCCGGGAATCGCCTTGACCCGTTGGCCGGGCCTGGCCTCATCGAGATAGCCGCGCAGTTCCTCGAGCCGTTCCGGGAAGTCGTTGACCCCGGCCTGGGGGTTGCGGCGCATGGCGGCCATGGTAGCGCCGTCAGAGCCCGGTGCGCGGCCAAGGCCCAGATCGATGCGATCCGGATAGAGGGTAGCCAGGGTGCCGAACTGCTCGGCGACCACCAGCGGCGGATGGTTGGGCAGCATGATGCCACCGCTGCCGACGCGAATTGTCGAGGTCTGGCCGGCCACATGGCCGATTAGCACCGAGGTGGCGGCGCTGGCGATGCCATCGATGTTGTGATGCTCGGCCAGCCAGTAGCGGCTGAAACCGAGACGCTCGGCCTGCTGGGCCAGGGCGACGGTGTCCTTGAAGGTGTCACTGGCGCTGCCGCCTTGGCGAATCGGCGCCAGGTCGAGCACTGAAAGGGCCGTGTTCGAGAGACGTGAGTGGGCGAGTCGTGACATGGGGCTCCCGGCTGGAATCCGAAGAAGGGAGGATTGTTAGCATCCTCATGATTATAGGGTGAGGGCATTGCCGGGTAATAACAAGGGGGCCATGCGCTAGCCGAAGAACTCCCAGGCCAACCAAATGCCCGCCACGGCCGTCAGGCCGGCCCCCAGCGGACGGGCGTGGCGCTGCCACAGGCGCAGCGTGGTATCGCCGATCAGGGCCACCAGCAGCGCCAGACCAAAGTAGCGCAACCCGCGACCCAGCAGGGCGGCCAGCATGAAGAGGGCGACCGGGTAGTCGCTGGCGCCGGCCACCAGCATGGCGGTCTGGAAGGGGATGGGGATTACGCCGACGGCCAGAATGGCCTGGAAGCCGTTGTCCATGAAACGCGCCTGAAAGGCCTGGAAGGCCGCCTCACCGCCGAAGGTGGGAATCAGGATATCGCCCCATTGGGCCATGGCCAGGCTGCCCAGCGAGTAACCGATCAGGGCGGCGAGCAGGTTGCCGGCCAGCGCCACGCCGGCGAGACGCCAGCGGCGCTCAGGTTCGGCGAGCATCCAGGGAATCAGGATCAGCTCGATGGGAATCGGCACCAGCAGCGTTTCCAGCACTGATGCCAGGCCCAAAAGCCACAGGGCGTGGCGGGAGGCGCTCAGGCGCACAAGCCAGCGGCGGGCGGAGGTCAGGGAGCGCAGCATGGCATCTCGTGGACTCGATATCGGGTAACCAGTATACCAGCGACAACGCGCGGCCTATGATGAAGAAACGATATCGCCAGCCGCGGGGGTGCGTCGATGCCCACCCAAAAGCAGCGCCACCATACTGCTCGTCGCGGTGCCACCCGCCGCGAGACACCTCCCGTATTGCCGCGCCATTGGCTGACGCGTCTCAATGGCTGGTTGACCGAGTCACGCCTCAATCGGCTGGTGGATATCAGCGTGCTGACCGCCCTGATCATGGCCGGCTTGGCATTGTTGAGCGCCCTGATCTCACCCTGAATGGACCTTCCGTCGGTGGCCTCTGCCGCCATTCTGTCACTCCGTCAGCCTCCTTAGATCCTGCCAGAAGCGCTTGCGACCTTCCTGTTCGGCCTGACGGCGGGACTTGCCAATATCCCTGAGCTGGTGATCGTCCAGCGCGAGCAACTCACGACGCGAGGCCTGGCGTTGCCTGAGGTAGTGAAGCCGATGGCGTAGCCGCTCATAGCGCTCGGCGAGCCGAGTCAGCGATGACCGCGGGAACAGTGCCAGGAGTCTGGAGCGGTGAGCGAGTCGCATGGCAAGCCTCCAACCTAGTCGTTTGATGGAACCATCATCAGCTTATGGCCGGCACGAATTGCCATACAGATATAGAGAAGTTAAAAATTAACCAGACAGAAGGGCGATCACCCCCTCTGTATGGCCTAGGGTGTTGCCATCTGTATGGCTTTTCCAGTGATGTGGAGACAAGTGTCATGACGCGCTATGCGCAACTGGCCGACGAGCTGCATCGACGCATCGATGGCGGCATCTATCGCGGGGGCGATCGCTTGCCATCGATCCGGGCGCTGTGTCGCGAATTCGCGGTCAGCATCTCCACGGCGCAAACGGCCTATGCCCGGCTCGAGGATGCCGGGCTCGTCGAGGCAAGGCCCAAGTCGGGGTTCTTCGTACGCTCCTCGCAAGCGTCCGCTAGTCTGCCGGCGGTGACCCGCCCGGCTCAGCGGCCGCTGGATGTCTCACGCTGGGAACAGGTCCTGGAGCTGGTCGAACGCCACTCGCTGGAGGATCAGATACTGCTGCTGGGGAGCGGCATTCCCGATCTCGCCTCCAAGACCTTGAAGCCGCTGCATCGCCTGTTAGCCGAGCGCTATCGGCACGCCAATGGTCAGGACCTGAACTACGATGCCTTGGCCGGCAGCCCCGCCCTGCGTCAGCAGATCGTGCGGCTGATGGCGGCAGCGGGCAGCCTGCTGCATCCCGACGATGTGCTGGTCACCACCGGTTGTCAGGAGGCGCTGTCGATCGCCATTCGCACCCTGACCGCGCCGGGAGACGTGGTAGCGGTGGACTCGCCGAGTTTCTACGGCACCATGCAAATCCTGCAGGCCAATGGCCTCAAGGCGCTGGAGATTCCCACCGACCCTCGCACCGGTATCAGTCTCGAGGCCCTGGAACTGGCCCTGGAGCAGTGGCCGATCCGCGCCATCCAGATCACCCCGACCTGCAATAACCCGCTCGGTCATACCATGCCGGAGCCGCGCAAGCGCGCCCTGCTGGCGCTGGCGCAGCGCTTCGACGTGGCGATCATCGAGGACGACATCTACGGCGAGCTGGCCTTCGAGACACCGCGCCCCCGTACCCTCAAGGCCTTCGACGACGACGGCCGGGTGCTGTTGTGCAGTGGCTTCTCGAAGACCCTGATGCCGGGGCTGCGGGTGGGCTGGATCGCCCCGGGACGCTACCGCGACCGCGTCCAGCACATGAAGTATGTCTCCACCGGCGCTTCGGCAACCCTGCCGCAACTGGCCATTGCCGACTTCATTGCCAAGGGCCACCACGAGCGGCATGTGCGCGCGGTGGTCGCGCAGTATCGCCGCCAGCGGGATCAGATGATCGATTGGGTGAGGCGCTACTTTCCGGTCGATACCGGGATCAGCTATCCCCAGGGGGGCTTTGTGCTGTGGCTGGAGTTGCCGGTGGGCATCGATTCCCTGCGCCTCAACGAGCGCCTCACGCCGGCCAGGCTTCGCATCGCCCCCGGGGCGCTGTTCTCGGCCTCAGGCAAGTACCGCGAGTGCCTGCGCCTCAACTATGCCGGGGCCATGACCCCGACCATCGAGGCAGCCCTGCGCCGCGTCGGCGAGGAGGTGGCACGGTTAAAGGACGAGCAGGACGCCCTGGCCGGTTGAGTGAGAGGGCTTCTGGCGGGTGCCCGGCCTCTGTCTGTGTCGGCATGCCCGGGCGGGGGACCCTGGCCGTCAGGGGAAAATCTTTCACTCGAGCCGATGTACCTTGCCGGCCGTGATATCGATAATGCAGGCTCTTTTCAATCAAGAGGTGGCCATGTCACAACTCCCTCTGGACCGCTTTCTTCCCGGTGTCAGCGCACTGGCCTATGGTTGCATGGGGCTGGGCGGCGACTGGGATTCACGTCCCGTCGAGGCTCGTCACGTCAAGCAGGCGCACTGCGCAATAGATGCCGCGTTGGAGGCGGGGATCAACTTCTTCGATCATGCCGACATCTACGCCCTGGGCAAGGCCGAGAGCGCCTTCGGCCGGGCGCTCAAGGAGCGCCCGTCGCTGCGCGATGCGGTCTTTCTGCAGAGCAAGTGCGGCATCCGCTTCGAGGACGCCAAGGCCCCCAAGCGCTTCGACTTCTCCGCGGAGTGGATTCGCGCCTCGGTGGAGGGCAGTCTTGATCGCCTCGGGGTCGAGACGCTGGATGTGCTGCAGCTGCATCGTCCCGATCCGCTGATGGTACCCGAGGAGATCGCCGAGGTGTTCACGGCGCTGAAAGCCGAGGGCAAGGTACGCCACTTCGGTGTATCGAACATGCAGCGCCACCAGCTCGAGTTTCTGCAGGCGTCGCTTGAGGCACCGCTCGTTGCCAACCAGCTCGAACTCGGCCTGCATCGGCTCGATTTCCTGGAGGAGGGCGTGCTGGCCAACCAGCCCGAGGGCGCGACCAGTAATTTCACTCCCGGCACCCTGGAATACTGTCGTCGCCATGGCATGCAGCTGCAGGCCTGGGGATGTCTGAGTCAGGGGCGTTTCACGGGGCGCGCGCTTGATGATCAGCCGGCCTCGGTGCAGGCAACGGCAGCGCTGGTAAGCGAGCTTGCCGAGCACTATAGGGTCAGCCGCGAGGCCATCGTGCTGGCCTGGTTGCGTCGCCACCCGGCCAACATCCAGCCGGTGATTGGCAGCACCGATCCGGCGCGAATTGCGGCCAGTGGCGAGGCAATGACAATCACGCTTTCCAGGGAAGACTGGTATCGGCTCTACGTATCTGCCCGCGGTGGCGAGCTGCCCTGAGGCAATGGGCAGGGGCGAGTCGCGCCTGCCCCACGGGGCTTATGCTCGTTGGCACCTTCCTCTACACTCGTCTCTCATATACCCATATCGTCTTTTCTGTAACGCGGGGTCGTGTGGCCAATGCTGGGTTTCTTGCAGGGATTTTCCTATGGACTCTTTCTCACCAGCACGGTGTGGCTGGTGGTGGGGGTGATCCGTCCCGGGCTTGGCGATCCTGTCATGCCACCGCGACGCTGGGCGGTGGTGGTGCGCTACGCTTTCGCGACACCGAGTCTTGCGGTACTTCTCTGGCTGACCTCGTTATGGGGCGGTTTCTCACCGAGCCTTGGCGGCTGGCTGGCGGGTCTCGTAGCGATTGCCGTCGAGGTGCCGCTAGAGCGGCGCTGGCGTGGCTGGTGGGCCCGTCGCCGCAAAAATCTGGATGCACAAAAGCGTAATGCCGAGACGGCCCGCCGCCAGGCGAGCGAGCGCCAGGAGGCCGGCGTTCAGACACTCGATCCTGAGCACCCGCCCGCCGATGCCGATGAGCTGGTGCTGTCGCTATGTCGGGCCAAGCAGGCGCTGCTCGAGGTCGATCGTCAAGATCATGCGCCCCAGGCCGATCGTCTCTATAGCCGTTATTGCCACGTGACTGGCGTGTTGGGCAGTCGCTTTGACGTGGGCGAGCTTGCCTATGAGCGTGCCCGTGGTCTGGTCACTCAGGTATGCCTGGGCGCCATCGATAATCTAACCGCGATGGCCCATCAAGCCAGCGGCATCGCCGGTGTCGATGCGGCCTACGTCAAACGACGGCTGACGCGCGACGCCGATCAGTTGACTATCGAAGAGCGCATTGCCCTCAAGCGACGCTTGGCCTTGGTCGAGGATACCGAACACCAGCTGCGCCAGTTGGCGGCACGCAATGAGGCAGCGCTGACCGCGCTCGATGATGCAGCCGTGGCAGTGGCCCGTTTGCGCACCGATAAACCCCAGGCAAACCTTGCTGCCGACCAGGCCTGTGCCGAACTCAAACGCTTCGTCGAGGGTGCTGAACGCTATGACCGTAACCATTGAGGCCAAGTAGCCAATGCCTTGATCCACACATCCTTGTGCAACAAGCTTGGTGAATCATACCGGATGCTTAGCATCCAAGGCCGATGATCATTGTCTGGTCAAATGGACGCGATTTGCGCAGTGGGTCTCTGCCATGAACTGGGCTAGGCTTCGTCTGAACAGTCGGTGAATGCTGAGGCGTTTCAGGTATGGCCCGGGGACGTCACCATGACCCGAGGAGAATAACGATGAGCGATGAAAACAGGGGGGATTCCTCGCGTCTGTCCCTGCCCCCGGTCGAGGTGATCGAGGCAGAGCTTCGTCAACCCCGCACCGGCAGATCCCAGAGTGACGTGAATATAGAGGCCGGCCGAGCGTCGGAACAAGCGCGTGGCGATGCTCGTGATAAGGCAGGTGGTGACGGACGCGATGAAGAGCGTAATAAAGAGCGTAATAAAGAGCGCGGTGACGAACGCGGCGGCGCGCTGAGTGATGATCCTGGCGCAGACCCCGATGAAGATGCCGACCCGGAACTGGCTTCTCTGGCAGCGGATTTCGTGGAAGAAATTCTCGTCGACAAGGGAGCAGCGACCCGTCAGCGCCGGGCCGTTGACGAGATGGGCCTGTCGCTGCAGCGTCAGGCCGCTCACTACAGCAGCATGCTCAATGCACCCCTGCGTGAACTCGCGGAGAAAGGCGATGACGGCGGTCCGGTCGCTCGGGCACTGACCGACCTCAGGGATCGCATGGGGCGTCTCGATCCCAGCCATCATAAGCTGAGCCCCGGACGCTTTGATCGCCTGCTCGGGGTGTTGCCTGGGGTAGGCAATCGCCTGCAGCGCTATTTTCAAAAGTTCGAGACCGCCCAGCAGGCCATCGATTCGATCATTGGTGATCTCGAGTCGGGGCGCGACCGCTTGCAGCGCGACAACCTGACCCTTGGCGATGATCAGGCCAGCCTGCGACAGATTCATCATCAGTTGGCGCGCCAGGTGACGCTTGGACGGCTGATTGATCGGCGGCTTCAGGATGCCCTGCCGGAGGCCAGCGATGATGATCAGCGACGCTTCATCGAAGAAGAACTGCTGTTCCCATTGCGCCAGCGCATCCTCGATCTGCAGCAGCAGCTGGCGGTCAGCCAGCAGGGCGTGCTGGCGCTGGAGGTGATCATCCGCAACAACCGCGAGCTGATGCGCGGCGTCGACCGGGCGATCAATGTCACCGTCTCGGCGCTCAGCGTGGCGGCCACGGTGGCCATGGCGCTCGCCAATCAGCGGCTGGTGCTTGACCGCATTGAATCACTCAATGCCACGACCTCCGAGACCATTGCCGGCACCGCGCGTGCGCTTCGCCAGCAGGGCGTCGATGTCCAGAAGCGGGCCGCTTCGGCCACCCTGGACATGCATTCCCTGGAGCAGGCCTTTGGCGATGTGATGGCGGCACTCGATGACCTCTCGCGCTATCGTCATGAGGCGCTGCCCGAGCTTTCGGCGCAGATCGAACGGCTCGATGGGCTCGCTCGGGACGGCGAGGCCGCCATTGAGCGTCTGGAGCGCAGCGAGCCCGACCTGTTCGCCGACGTCGATTCAGACGGCACCAAGACACATGATGTGCCCCATGCGCACAGATCGGCA
The DNA here is from genome assembly GCF_012062845.1 of Halomonas salinarum. Taxonomy (GTDB): domain Bacteria; phylum Pseudomonadota; class Gammaproteobacteria; order Pseudomonadales; family Halomonadaceae; genus Onishia; species Onishia salinarum. The sequence goes on along the minus strand of NZ_WWNB01000002.1, from coordinate 245,627 downwards.
GGAGACGATGAGCGCCGCCGTTAGTGCGCATGTCAGTGAGAGTGGGCGTTATGGCCATTGTCGAGAGCGGCGGCTGGGCTCGCCGAGGCTCTTTTCGCACGATCGAGTAGGCATTAGTCCCTGGCGAAGGTAGAAATGTGGAGGGGTGCAAGCAGGGTGCCTGGAGGGAAAACCGCTGACTGTCGTCGGGTGAGCTATGCTGCTGAGTGACGGACAGGTTGGGTCATGGTCGGTGCCACTGCGGCGCGGCGCCCAGGTTGTCCTGGGCTTTTCACCCAAGCGAGACGCACGTCATGCACACCTCCAAACAGATCTTCGTGGTGGGGCTCAACGACTTCAATCGCGCCAGGCTCGAGCAATTACCGGGCGCCGAGAACTGCGAGTTCCACGGCATCATCCCACCCGAGGCCCTCTACGACACCGAAGTCTTTGATATCGCCGACATGCTGGCCCGGGCCAGCGCCGAACTTACGGCCTTCGACGGTCCCATCGACGCCATTATCGGCTACATGGATTTTCCCGTGTCGACGATGCTGCCGATCCTGTGTCGGCAATTTGGTACGCGCACCACCAGTCTCGAGAGCCTGCTCAAGTGCGAGCACAAGTTCTGGAGCCGGCTGGTGCAGCGCCAGGTCATTCCCGACGCCATTCCTGCCTTCACGGCGATTGATCCCTTTGATGATCATGCGCTGGACACCATCCGCGCGGCAGGGCTCTACTTTCCCTTCTTTCTCAAGCCCATCAAGTCGTCGGGATCGCGGCTTGGTTTTCGCATCGATAGCCCCGAGGACTTCGCCCACGCCATCGTGAGGCTGCGCGAAGATATCGGCCTGATCGCGACGCCTTTCAACACGGTGCTCGACTACGCCCTGCTGCCACCTGAGATCGCTGCGGTGGAGGGCCACTTCTGCATGGCCGAGGAGATCATCGGCGGCTGGCAGTGCACGGTAGAAGGCTATGTCTTCGATGGTGAGGTGGAAAGCTATGGCATCGTCGATTCGCTGCGCTATCCCCAGGTGCTGAGCTTCTTCCATTACCGCTACCCCTCGCAGCTACCCGCGGCTGTTCAGGCGCAGATGAAGGATTTGACTGAGCGGGTGATGACCCACATCGGCTATGACAATGCCGCCTTCAATATTGAATATTTCTGGGACGAGGTGCAGAACCGAGTGTGGCTGTTGGAAATCAACACGCGCATTTCCCAGTCCCACTGCGATGTCTTCGAGAAGGTCGATGGCATCAGTAATCAGCAGGTGAGTCTCGATCTGGGGCTGGGGAGGCGCCCGGCGATGCCATACCGCCAGGGCGAGTTCCCGGTCGCGGCCATGTTCTTCTACCGGGTGTTCTTCGTCGATGCCCGGGTGGTCCAGGTGCCAAGCGATGAGGAGCTTGCCGCACTCAAGGCTGAGTTCCCCGGAACCCTGATCGCCCTACAGGTCGCGCCAGGGCAGGTGTTGTCGAGTCTGCCAGAGCAGGACACCTGCAGCTTTGCGCTGGCCTGTATCTGGATGGGAGCCCAGGACGCTGACGAGCTGCTGGCACATTACGAGAGCCTGGCCTCACGCCTGAACTTTGTCTTCGAGGACATCGTCGGTTGAGTCGTCACAACCCGTGAGCCTTTATCGTCATACGTTTCTCGGTGACGCCCATTGAGGGCGAATCCGCTAAGACATCGCGAATAACGTCGCGGCAAGATCACAGCGAGAGCAAAGGGAGGGGCGTTCATGCGTATCGTGACCCAGTATTCGCGAGAGGTCTTTGAAGAGGAAACCTGGATTCGTCTTGCCGATGGTACCTGCCTTGCCGCCCGCATCTGGCGGCCGGTGGATTCAGACACTGACCCGGTCCCGGCGATATTCGAGTACCTGCCCTATCGCAAGCGCGACCTCACCGCGGAGCGCGATATACAGACGTACTACTACTGGGCGGGACATGGCTATGCGGGGGTCCGCGTCGATATCCGCGGCTCCGGCGAGTCCGATGGCGTGCTGACCGATGAATACCTGCAGCAGGAACTGGACGATGGCCTCGAGATCCTCGCCTGGCTTGAGCGTCAGCCCTGGTGCACGGGCGATGTCGGCATGGTGGGCATCTCCTGGGGCGGCTTCAACGGTCTGCAGATTGCCGCCCTGCGTCCTCCACAGCTCAAGGCAGTGATCACCCTGTGCTCCACCGATGATCGCTTCGCCGACGATGTTCACCACATGGGCGGCTGCCTGCTCGGCGACAACCTGTCCTGGGCTTCGACCATGTTCGACGGCAATACTTGTCCGCCGGACCCCGCTCTGGTCGGCGAACGCTGGCGCGAGATGTGGCATCAACGCCTCGACGGCAGTGGATTGTGGCTCGCCACCTGGCTCGAGCATCAGCGCCGCGATGACTACTGGCGCCATGCCTCGGTCTGCGAAGACTTCGCTGCCATCCAGTGTCCGGTCTATGCCATCAGCGGCTGGGCCGACGGCTACTGCAATGCAGTCTTCCGGCTGCTGGCTGGGCTCTCGGTACCCCGCAAGGGGCTGGTCGGCCCCTGGGCCCATAAATACCCCCACCTGGGCGTACCGGGACCTGCCATCGGGTTTCTCCAGGATAGCCTGAGATGGTGGGATAAATGGCTCAAGGGAAAGGAAACCGGGATCATGGACGAGCCCATGCTGCGGGTCTGGATGCAGGAGTCCACGCCACCCTCGGCGCGTTACGAGCAGCGGCCCGGTCGTTGGATCGCCGAGCCGTGCTGGCCATCGCTCAACATCGTCGAGAGCTCCTTCCGGCTCACCGCCGGTCATGACTTGCTGCCCGAGCAGGAACTGCACGCGCAGAAACATGACCCCGACGAGACACCGCTGACGATACGTTCGCCGCTCTCGGTGGGGCTCTATGCCGGCAAGTGGTGCTCCTACAATGCGCCGCCCGACCTGCCTCATGATCAGCGCGACGAGGACGGCGGTTCACTGATCTTTCAGACCTCGCGTCTCGAGAGCCCGCTTGAGATATGCGGTCAGCCGGTGGTCGAACTGGAGGTCTCCGCCGACCAGCCGGTGGCGATGCTTGCGTTGCGACTGATCGACGTGGCCGCCGATGACAAGGCCACTCGCGTTTCCTACGGGCTGCTTAACCTCACCCATCGTGACAGCAACGAAAATCCCGAGCCACTGGAGCCCGGGCGCCGCTACCGGGTGCGGGTGATGCTCAAGCATATCGCCCAGCAGTTTCCGGTCGGCCATGCCATTCGTGTATCCCTGTCGACCAGCTACTGGCCACTTGCCTGGCCGGCGCCCCAGCCGGCGCGAATAACCGTCTATCCCATGGCGAGTCGGCTGATCCTGCCCATGCGGGCCCCGCGTCCTGAAGAAGAAGCGGCGCTGCCCGCCTTCGCCGAGCCGGAAGCGGCGCCACCGGTTGCCAAGACGCTGATCCAGCCGACTCAGGAGCACTGGCGGGTGATTCGCGATCTTGCCGATGACACCACGACGCTTGAAGTGATCAACGATGAAGGCACCTACCGCCTGGATGATATCGATATGGAGATCTCGGCAACGGTCATCGAACGTTATCGTTACGCTTATGGAAGCTATGACAGCGTAAGCGGCTGGACCGAATGGGAGCGCAGCTTTCGACGGGGAGACTGGCAGGTGCGCACCCTGACACGCACCCTGCTCACCAGTGATGCCGACAACTTCCGCCTGCGGGCGACGCTGGATGCTTACGAAGGCGATACCCGGGTCTTCGCCAAGAGTTGGGATAAGACGATACCGCGAGACTTGGTCTAATGCTGGTGATGGCATTGTGTGGGGATCGACGTGTCATGCCCTTAACAGGAGTCTCGAGGCATTGCTGTGAGTCGCATCAAAGGGGTAATGCTTGAAGGGGTGATTTGTGTCATCAACGTGCACTTTCGCGTGGCGGACGCAGCATGGCGATGCCATATTGTATCTTTATGTAACAACTGCTGGAGGCAAGGTGTTTCGACAGCGCTGGAACGCACTCCTGGTGCATGAGGGCGGTAGGGCCTCGGCCATGGGGCAAAGGGATAGCTCGCAAGAAATAAGTGACCGCTCGCAGGGATAGCGCCTGTGCCATAGCCCAGATTCCATCGCCTTGATTTTATAGTCTTTTGTCACAACACCTAGTCGCAGCATTTCAGTCATGCACTTCAGGGCGTAATGCTTACGCTCAAGGATGAGACAAAATGTTCAAGGTCGGGTGGACATGAGCCAGATCGATTATGCCGCGCTGCTAGCCCAGTCGGATGACCTGATATGCGTGCTGTGTGTCGAGGGAAAAGTGCTCGAGGCTAATCCCGCCTTCACGGCGGCACTCGATAGTGTCGGGGATGACTTGGTGGGGGCGTCGTTTCTGGACTTGCTTCACCCGGATGATGCTCCCCTTTGCCGTGAGGCGTTGGCCAGCCATGTGTCTGGTGAGTGGCCTGCGCGTTTGCGTGCTAACAAGACAGCGCCACTTGGCTGGCGCCTGACCCCCGTCGTCGATGGTCGTCGCTTGTGTATCGCGTCGCCTGCGTTTGAGCCACCGCAGGCAAAGAGCTCCTTGCTCGCTCAGTTGGCACGCCATGTTCCCGGGGTGATTTTTCAGTACTGCATTCGCGCCGATGGCAGCTCGTATTTCCCCTACGTCAGCGATCGGTTCGAGGAATTCTTCGGCGTTTCGCCGGCCGTTGCCATGAAGGATGCGTCGCCGGTCTTCGCCTGCGCCCATCCCGATGATCTGCCTTACATCATGGACAGCATCGGGCAGGCGACGAATGGCCAGTATCCCTGGCACTGCCAGTATCGTTACTGCCGACCTGATGGCGAAATGCGCTGGCATGAAGGCAGCGCGACGCCAACGCAACAGGCGGATGGCAGCATGCTCTATCATGGCTACATCAGCGATATCACCGAACGCCATGAACTCGAGCAGGCCCTCGAAGAAGAACGCCTGCGGCTTGCCAATATTCTTGAAAGCACACATGCCGGGGCCTGGGAGTGGAACGTTCAGACCGGCGAGCTGATCATCAATGCGCGATGGGCGGAGATCATCGGCTACTCTCTCGCCGAGCTCGAGCCGATCAGTTTTACGACCTGGGAGCAGCTTGTTCATCCCGATGACCTGGCCAGAGCCCTTGAGCGTTTGAACGCACACTTTCACCACAAGGAGGAGTTTTACGAATTCGAATTCCGCATGCGCCACCGGGATGGGCAATGGGTCTGGGTACTGGGACATGGCAAGGTATTTCGCTGGACCCAGGATGGTCGGCCACAGATGATGGCCGGCATTCATCAGGAAATTGGTCATCGCAAGGATGCCGAGGCCGCTCTGCAGCGGCTGGCAACCACGGATTCTCTCACGGGCCTTTGGAACCGTCGCCATTTCCTGCAGCATCTCGAGCAAGCCTTCGAACGCTATCAGCGCTATGGTCAGTCGGCGGCGGTGATCCTGATCGACATCGATCATTTCAAGCGCGTCAACGACAGCCACGGTCATGCTGCGGGTGACCGCGTTATCCAATATACTTCCGAAGTGCTGAGCGCCTGGTGTCGTAGTCTGGATATTCCCGCACGCATCGGCGGCGAAGAGTTTGCCTTGTTGCTCACCGATACCGGCGAAGAGGGCGCCTATGCCCTGGCCGAGCGGATTCGATATGCTCTGGAGTTTCTTGAAGTGCCCTACGATGATATGTCGCTACGCATGACGGCCAGTTTCGGTATTGCCGCCATGGCGCCCGACGATCGGCATTACGAGGACGGCATGCGGCGCGCCGACCGGGCGCTATATGCGGCCAAGCGCGGCGGTCGCAACCGGGTCGAGGTCGACAAGGAATGCCCGGCCGGCACGGAGGGCGCATGACCCTAGCCGCGGCGGCCGTGGGGGCGTTGCCGGAGACAACACGCGCCTCGCGCAAGGAAATCCTTGGCTGGGCGATGTTCGACTTCGCCAACCAGGCCTTTACCCTGTTGATCATTACCGTGGTGTTCGGCGAGCTGTTCACCACGGTGATCGTTGGCGACCGTGGCGATGACTACCGTTTCGCCAACCTCTTGTGGAGTGCCGCCCTGGCACTGAGCTACCTGATGGTGGTGGCCACCGGGCCGATCTGCGGGGCGGCCATGGATTTCTCGGCGGCCAAGAAGCGCTTCCTGTTCGCAAGCTATCTGGCCACGGTGGCCTCCACTGCAATGCTCTACTTCGTGGCGCCGGGCTATGTATGGCTCGGGGTCGTGCTGATCGTTTTATCCAACTACGCCTACTCGATGGGTGAGTCGTTTATTGCCGCTTTCCTGCCGGATCTCGGCCCGCCCGAGGCACTGGGCAAGATCTCCGGCTTCGGCTGGGCTTTAGGCTATGTGGGCGGCCTGTTCGCTGCGGGCTTTACGTTGATGGTGCTGGGCGAGGCGACCGCCGAGAACTTCGAGCGTATCCGCTGGGTCGGTCCCTTCGCGGCGGGCTTCTTCCTGATCACGGCCATCCCTACCTTCCTGTGGCTCAAGGAGCGCGGCACGCCCCAGCGGTTGCCGCCGGGCCGCGGCTACACCGCCATCGCCTGGGCGCGGGTCGGCACCACCTTTCATGAGCTCAAGCGTTTTCGTGACCTGGGCATCTTCCTGGTTTCGCTGGTGTTCTCGATGGCGGGCGTCTATATCATCATCGCCTTCGCCTTCATTTACGGCGCTCAGGTGATCGGCTGGGACACCACGACCCGCAACCTGATGTTCATCATCGTGCAGATCACCGCGGCGGCAGGTGCCCTGGGCTTCGGCGCCATTCAGGACCGGCTCGGCGCCAAGCCCACCTACCTGCTGACTCTCTGCCTGTGGGTGCTGGCGATTCTCGCCATCTGGGCCACGCCGGAACTGACCGCCTGGCTCAACGCCACTCTGGGCCTCGGTTGGGAGCCTCAGCAGCTGTTCCTGGTGGTGGGCTGCCTGGCGGGGCTCAGCCTGGGCTCCAGTCAGTCGGCGAGCCGCGCCCTGGTGGGGCTCTTCTCGCCATCGCACAAGGCGGCGGAATTCTTCGGCTTCTGGGGCCTGGCCAACAAGCTTGCCGGGGTGATCGGCATCATCGGCCTGGGGCTGTTGCAGTCGGTGGTGGGCCTCAAGGCCTCGATCCTGCTCTGTGCCGCGCTGTTCGTGATCGCCATCCTGATCTGCCTGGCCGTCGATCAGCCCCGGGGGCGGCGCGCCGCCCTGCAGTGGGAAGCCCGCGAACTGGCCGCGGCGCGACCGCGGGAAGCGAGTTGAGGTCGTCTCATCCGGGGCCGGGCGTGCTGGTCGGGATCATGGCTTCCTTGCTAGCATGGACGAATGAACAGTGCCTCGCCGTCGGCGCCGGTCACCGCCTCCCTGGATGATCCCCGCTACTACCTGACCAACTTTCGCTTCGTGCTCGACTGGGTCGTCGCGCGCTATCCCGACTTGCTGACAGGCGAGGAGCGCGCCACCCTGGCGTGTCTCGGAGAATTGCCTGACGCCTCGCTGGCACTGCTCACGCGCATGGTGATGCGCAAGGGCCAGCGCTTTCGTCTCGCCAAGCTTCGCTATGCCGAGATCGGCGACCCCTGTCTGGCGTTGGCGCCGCTGGTCGCCGCAGGGGTCGTTGATGACGCCCCGCTGCTGGAGCTTGACGCGCTGTTCGGCCTTGCCACCCTCGCCGAGCTTCGCCTGTGGCTGGCGGATGACATCCGCGCCGCCGGTTTGCCGGCAGGCGCCAGCAAGACGCGACTATTCGAGGCCCTGAGCCCGCAGCGAGTCGATGCTCATTCCTTCATTGGCTGGGGCGCGCCCGAGAGTGATGCCGTGGTGGAACTCACCTGCATGCCACTCTGCGAGCGGCTGCGACTGATGTTCTTTGGCAATCTGCGCCAGGATTTCTCGGAATTCGTGCTCGCCGAGCTTGGCCATCAGCGCTTCGAGCGGGTCGCCTTCAGCGACGATTCCCGTGCCTTCCAGGCGCGTCACGAGGTGGATACCTACCTGGCCCTGGAAGGCCTGCGCGAGCGACTCGACGCCGGTGAGCCGCCGGCCGCGCTGTGGCCCCGGCTGCTCGAGAGCCTGCCCGACCGCCCCTCCAATGCCTGGCTGCAGACGCGCCGCGGGCGGCTGATCTTCCGACTCGCCCGCGAGGCCGAGCGTCAAGGGGATGTCGCACTTGCCGCCGAGCTCTATCCCCACTCCAGCCACCCCGAGGCACGGGTGCGGGCGCTGCGACTGGCAGAGCGTCGCGCGGAAAATGAGGCCGAGATCGAAGCGACGCTCGATGCTGCCACTCAGGCCCTGGTGGCCCCCCGTGATGCCGCCGAGGCGCAGGCGATGGCGCGCCTCGTGACTCGGCTGGGCCGCCGCCTGGGTCAGCCGGTGTCGACGAACCGGGCCCCCGCGCCCGAGCACTTCACCCTGACCCTGCCGGCCGCGCCCGGCCGGGTGGAGATTGCCGTGCAGGATCATCTCGGCCATGAGTCGGCTCCGCTGCACTATGTGGAAAACACCCTGATCACCGGGCTCTTCGGCCTGCTGTGCTGGCCGGCGATCTTCGCCCCGCTGCCCGGCGCCTTCTTCCACCCCTTCCATAGCGGGCCGGCGGATCTCTACCGCGAGGATTTCGTCAGCCGTCGCCGGGCTCTTTTCGAGGCCTGCCTCGCTGAGCTCGATGATGGCCGCTACCTTGCCACCCTGCGCGGGCACCTTAAGGACAAGCAGGGCCTGACCTCGCCCTTCGTGCACTGGGGCATTCTCGACGAGGTACTGCTCGAACGCGCGCTTACCTGTATCCCGGCAACACATCTGCGGGCGTGCTTCGAGCGCCTGCTTGAGGACCCGCGAGCCAACCGTGCCGGGCTTCCCGATCTGATTCAGTTCTGGCCGGAGGCAGACGGTGGCGCCGGTTATCGGCTGATCGAGGTCAAGGGCCCGGGTGATCGGCTGCAGGACAACCAGCGCCGCTGGCTTGCCTTCTTCGCCGAGCAGGGCATTCCCGCGGCGGTCTGCGAGGTGCGCTGGCAAGACAGCTTGGAAGAACCGCCTGATGCCTGCCTGAGAGCACCGACACCGTGAGCCTCAAGGTCGCGGTGCGGGCGCTTTGCGATTTCACCGCCCGGCGTGGCGATCTCGATCATCGCTTCACGCCGTCGCCCACCGCCAGCGAAGGCATCGCCGGCCATGCGCTGATCGCCGAGCGCCGCCGGGCCGCGGACGCGACCTTCGAGTCCGAGGTGGCCCTCGAAGGCCAGCACGTCGACGAGACGGGCCAGACCCTCGTGGTCAGCGGCCGTGCCGACGGCGTCGACGCGACACAAGGCTGTCTAGAGGAGGTCAAGACCCATCGTGGTGATCTTTCGCGCATGGCCGATAACCAGCGGGCCCTGCACTGGGCGCAGCTCTATGTCTATGGCGCCCTGTTGTGCCGGGCCCGGGGGCTCGAGCGCCTGAGCCTGGCGCTCGTCTACCTGGAACTCGGCAGCGGCCGCGAGACCCGGCTCAGCGAGACCCGCACGGCCTCGGAGCTGGAGGCGGTGTTCCACGATCACTGCAGGCGCTACATGGCCTGGGCCAAGCAGGAAAGCGAGCATCGTGCGCGCCGCGACGCTGCCCTTCGTAAGTTCTCCTTTCCCTTCGCCGATTTTCGAACCGGCCAGCGGCCGCTGGCCGAGGCGGTCTACAAGGCGGCGAGCACCTCGCGCGCGCTGCTGCTCCAGGCACCCACCGGCATCGGCAAGACGCTGGGGACCCTGTTTCCGATGCTCACCGCCATGCCTCGTCAGGGGCTGGACCGAGTGTTCTTCCTGACCATGAAGACCCCGGGACGGCGCCTGGCACTGGAGGCGCTGGAGCAACTGGATGCCTCTCTTGAGCCACGGCAAGGCGTACGGGTGCTTGAGCTGATCGCTCGCGACAAGGCCTGTGAATATCCGGAGGCGGCCTGTCATGGCGATGCCTGTCCGCTGGCCCGGGGCTTCTACGATCGCCTGCCCGCGGCGCGTGAGGCCGGCGTCGCGCGCGGGCGGCTCGATCGGGCAGCGCTGCGCGAGGTGGCGCTGGAGCATCAGGTCTGCCCCTACTACCTGGGGCAGGAGCTGGCCCGCTGGTGCGATGTGGTGGTCGGCGACGTCAATCACTATTTCGATGTTCACGCCCTGCTGTATGCGCTGACCCAGGTCCATGACTGGCGGGTCGGGGTGCTGGTCGACGAGGCCCACAATCTGATCGATCGGGCGCGGGGCATGTATAGCGCCGAACTCGATCAGCGCCGTCTTGCCGCGTTGCGCCGTCAGGCACCGCCGGCCCTGGCTCGCCCCTTGGCGCGGCTCGGACGCCAGTGGGCGACCCTGGGCCGGGAGGACGACACAGAGGAGGGCCAGAGCGAGAGCAAAGGTGCAAAGAAGGCTGAAGCCAGGCAGAAGGGCGGCGGCATGGACCGAGACCCCGACTATCAGGTGCTGTCCGCGCCGCCCACAGCGATGCTCAGGGCGCTCGCCCAGACAGCGACGGCGATTACCGATTACCTGGCCGAGCATCCCGGCGAGGTAGACCCGGCCCTGCAGGAGTTTCTCTTCGAGGCGCTGGCCTTCATCCGCCTTGCCGAGGCCTTCGATGATCATTCGCTCTTTGAGCTGACCCGCAGCGGTCGCGGGCGCGCTCGGCTGGCGCTGCGCAACCTGATCCCGGCGTCCTTCCTGGCACCGCGCTTCGCGGCCAGCCACAGCGCGGTGCTGTTCTCGGCGACCCTCTCGCCGGGAGGCTATTTCCGCGACCTGCTGGGCCTGCCCGACAATACCGCCAGCCTCGAAGTGGCTTCCCCCTTCGCTGGCGAGCAGCTCGAGGTGCGCATTCGCCGCGACATCTCGACCCGCTACGCCCATCGAGAGGCCTCCATCGAGCCGATCGTCGCGACCCTTGCCGAGCAGTTCCAGCGCAGGCCGGGCAACTATCTGGCCTTCTTCAGCAGCTTCGCCTATCTGGAAGCGGTCGCCGTACGCTTTGGCGACGCCCATGGCGAGATTCCCGTCTGGTGCCAGGCGCGGGGCATGGATGAGTCGGCCCGGGAGGCCTTTCTCGCGCGTTTCGTACCGGGTGGGGGGGGCATCGGTTTCGCAGTACTGGGCGGGGCCTTCGCCGAGGGCATCGACCTGCCCGGCGAGCGCCTGATCGGCGCCTTTATCGCCACCCTGGGTCTGCCGCCGGTAGGCCCCCGGCAGGAGACCCTGCGTGAACGGCTCGAGGCGCGCTTCGGTCGCGGTTTCGACTACGCCTACCAGTACCCGGGCATCAACAAGGTGGTGCAGGCCGCCGGCCGGGTGATTCGCACCCCTGAGGATCGCGGCGTGGTGGTGCTGATGGATGATCGCTTCGCCAGGCCCGAGGTCAGGGCCCTGCTGCCGGGCTGGTGGCGCCTGCCCTGAGGCAGGCGCTTTCCGGCATGGCTAGGCGAGGCGGCCACGCAAGGCGTTCAGCGCCAGGTCATCGCCGAGCACGCCGGCGGTCTTCCTGGCCGCCACCTTGGTCATCAACGAGACGTCGTCGAGCAGGGTGGCGATGTCATCGATCAGGCTCAGTAGGCTTGCACCAGCCAGGGAGTCATCCTTGTGGTGGGCGTGAGGGGGGCGTCAGCGAGGTGACGATCTCTTCGTCGGCCTCGTAGAGGGCTTCGAGCTCGCGCGCCGCCTCCTGCACGGTCTGGATCTGTTTCTTCTCGTTGCCGAACACTTCGAGCTGGCGACGCAGGGCCTGCTCGTCGTGGGGGCGGAAGGTGTCGATGGTGTGCTGGGCCTGATCACGCGTCACGCCCAAATCGATCAGTACCTCACGGGTCAGCTCCAGGCTCGATGGTAGCAGTTCGCGCACCAGGTGCTCGACGCCTGCGCGCATCAGCAGGTGAGCATGGTAGCGATTGCGTGCCCGGGCATAGAGGTGCAGGTGCGGGAACTGGCGCTGCACCTGGGCGACGATGCGCATCGAGGGCTCGGTGTCGCCCACGGCGATGACCATCACCCTTGCCTTGTCGGCGCCGGCGGCCTCGAGCAGGTCGATGCGCGAGGCATCGCCATAGTAGACCTTGTTACCGTAGCGACGCACGAACTCGACCTGGTCGGCGTTGATGTCGAGCACCGTATAGGGAATCTTCAGGCCCTGCAGGGCGCGACCCATGATCTGCCCGAAGCGGCCGAAGCCGGCGATGATGATCTGGGGCGACTCGTCCACCGGCTCATCGAAGCTGGGCTTCTTGCGCTTGCCCTTGAACAGCGGACGAATGCCGCGCACGTGGACGAGATACAGTAGCGGCGTGGCCGCCATCGACAGCGACACCACCAGCACCAGCAGGTTGACCAGCTCGCTATCCAGCAGCGCGGCGCTGCCGGCCGCCGTGAGCAGCACGAAGCCGAACTCGCCGCCCTGGGAGAGCAGCATGGCAAGCGTGGTGGCTTCCTTCCAGCTGGTGCCATAGAGCTTCGATGCCGCCAGCACGGAGAGGCCCTTGGCCAGCAGCAGGGCGGCGGTCAGGCCAAGAATGATCCACGGCATCTCGGTGAGCAGGCCGATCTGGGCGGTCATGCCCACCGCCATGAAGAAGAGCCCCAGCAGCAGGCCGCGGAAGGGCTCGATATCGGCCTCGATGTTGTGGCGGTATTCGGAGTCGGCCAGCAGCACGCCGGCGATGAAGGCGCCCAGTGCCATCGACAGGCCGGCCAGCGCCATCAGCAGCGCCGCGCCGATCACCACCAGCAGCACGGTGCCCGAGAAGACTTCGCGGCTCTCGGTGCCGGCGGCGAAGCGAAACAGCGGGCGCAGCAGCAGCCGTCCGCCGATGATCAGCACGGCGAAGGCGCCGATGGCGATGGCCATTTCGGTGAGTAGCGGTGTGATGCCCGCGGCCAGTAGCGAGCCGGCGCCAAGGATCGGGATCGCCGCCAGCACCGGGATCGCCGCCAGATCCTGAAACAGCAGCAGCGAAAAGGCATTGCGACCGTGGCGAGTCTGCAGCTCGTGACGCTCACCGAGCAGCTGTAGCACCAGCGGGGTGGAGCATAGCCCCAGGCTGAATCCCACCACCAGGGCCGCCACCGGGGGCAGGCCCAGCCCCCAGGCCGCCGCCGAGAGCGCAAGCGTCGTGACGGCGACCTGCAGGCCGCCGAAGCGAAAGATCGCCCGGTGCATCAGCTGGAGTCGGGAGGGCTTTAGCTCGAGCCCGATCACGAACAGCAGGAAGACGATGCCTACCTGGGAGAACTGCAGCACCGCATCGGCGTCCGGCACCAGGGCCAGCGCCGAGGGGCCGATCACCACCCCGGCGGCCAGGTAGCCGAGTACCTCGCCGAGCCCCAGGCGCTTGAAAAGTGGTACGATGAGCACCGCCGCGGCGAGGAAGATCAGGACGTTGTAGAGCAGGTCGATGGCCAAGGCAGGGTCCTTTTCTGGGTCGATTCGGCGAAATGATGCCCGGCGACTAGCTTAACGCAGGTGGGCATCAATATTTATTGCAAGAATCGGGCCCGATGGCGCAGCGGCGGATGCCGGCGGTTCAATCACGAGATGACGGGGGCGGTGAGCCGGGTGACAATCCGGTCTGATACCTATTCCTCAACCCCCAAGGTGCTGCGATGCGACTCAATGCCGATTTTTCTCGACGGGCGGTCGTCAGGCCCGATGACTACCACTGGATCGAATCCCCGGTGTCAGGCGTGGAGCGAATGATGCTCGATCGTGTCGGCGATGAGGTGGCCCGAGCCACCTCACTGGTGCGCTATGCCCCCGACAGCACCTTTCCCGTGCACGAGCATGGTGGTGGCGAGGAGATTCTGGTGCTTTCAGGCGAGTTCGGCGATGAACATGGTCGTTATCCCGCCGGCTACTATCTGCGCAACCCGATCGGCAGCCGCCATGCGCCGCGGGTTGGCGCCGAGGGGGCGACGATCTTCGTCAAGCTGCATCAGTTCGATCCCGAGGATGACGTGCAGCTTGCCCTGGACACGCGTACGGCTCCCTGGCGGCCGGGGCGGGTCGAGGGCGTCGAGGTGATGCCGCTGCACGCCTTCGCGGACGAGCGGGTTCGCCTCGAGCGTTGGGCGTCGCATACCCGGGGCGGCGAGCGAGGTCTGCCCGGGGGCGCGGAATACCTGGTGCTGGAGGGCTGCCTGCACGACGCGGACGGTGCCTATCCGGCCGGCAGCTGGCTGCGTCTGCCGGCGGGTAGCCGGCATGCGCCTTTTAGCGAGGCGCTGGGGGCGCTGCTCTACGTCAAGAGCGGCCATCTGCCGCCGACCTGAGACCGGCTCAGTCCTCCTCCTCGGCGGCGACCTGTGCCAGGGTGCGCCCACTGACGACCGAGGCGGGCTCGGTGGAGACGGGGTTGCGCCGGGCGTCCGCGGCCGCGTCGTCGATCTTCACCAGCAGCCAGTCCTTGCCCTTCTCCAGCCGGGTGTGGATCAAGGCATAGCCGCCGCGCAGCTTATGCCCCTCCAGCCAGATGGTGGCGTGGCCGTCGGCGAGCTGCTCGGCGATCGAGGGCGCGTCCTCGCTCTCCTGGAGGTTGCGGTAGTGGCCGCGATCCCAGATCAGCACGCTGCCGGCGCCGTACTGGCCCGCGGGGATCACGCCCTCGAAGTCGGCATAGGCCAGGGGATGGTCCGCGGTGGGGATGGCCAGGCGCTTGTCCCGCGGATCGGTGGAGGGGCCCTTGGGGACCGCCCAGGACTTGAGCACGCCCTCGACCTCGAGGCGGAAGTCGTAGTGGAGGGTAGAGGCGTCGTGCTGCTGGATGACGAAGATCGGCCCGTCGTCGCGGCCGCCCCGGTGCGGGTCGTGCCTGGCTCGATGGCGGGCGAGGGATCGGGACATGGCGAGTGGCTCCGGTGGCGGCCTGTCCCTCAGTCTAGCGGATCGGGGCGGGCGTCAGGGCAGGTCCCGGGGCTCGCCCCGCTCGCACTTCACGCACTCGAGCGGAAGGCCCAGGCGCGAGCGCCGGCCTTCCGCGGTGGTCACCCAGGGGCGCTCGACCCAGGGTGGCTGGTGGCGCACGTGCTGCTGGTGCCCGCAGGCCAGTTCGGCCACCCAGTGGCCTTCCTCGTCGCGGTGATAGCCGACGATGGGCTGACGCATGGTGAGCTCCTCACTCCTCCGGGGCGGCATAGCGCCGCAGGTGGGCCTCGACCACCGCCTCGATCTCGACCAGGGTCGCCTCGTCGAAGGCCGCCATGCCGAGGCGGCGCAGCAGCGGGTCGCGGCCGAGGATCAGCGGCAGGAAGCCGAGGATGGTGGTGATCGCCGACATCAGGATCGGCCGCAGGCGCCGGGCCGAGGCCTTGATCACGGCGTCGCGCCCGGACAGCGCGGGATCGGCCCGCTCGATGTCGATACGGTCGATCAGCACGATGGCGTTGTTGATGATGATGCCGGCCAGGCTGTAGATGCCCAGCAGCACCATGAAGCCGAAATTGGCGCGGGTGGCCAGCAGGCCCAGGGCCACGCCATCGAGGCGGGGCCGCCATGAAGCGGCGCGAGTCTCGGCCCTGCTGCCTTCTGGTGGGCGGTGGCAGCGGTCCGTCGCGCGTCGCTGCGAAGAGCGGTTGCGCGAAGGGAGGCCCAGTGTCCACCCTGAGAGGAGCCGACTGGTGGGCGGGAGGATAGGATGGTGCGTGATAGCGAGCATCGCGAGGTAGGTCGACCTCAGGGAATATCCGTGGTCGGCCTGCTGTTGCTGGTGAATGGCCTGATCTTCCTGGTCGAGCTGATCCTGCCGCGGCCCATGTTCCAGCACTTCGCGCTCTGGCCACTGGGGGACGCCCCAGCGACCCTCCCATTGCTCCTCGACATGCCGCCGGGCGAGTTTCACCTCTGGCAGCTGCTCAGCTATGCCTTCCTCCACGGCAGCTTCTTCCACCTGGCCATCAACATGTTCGTGTTGTGGATGTTCGGCAGTCCCCTGGAGCGTGACTGGGGCAGTCGGCGTTTCGCCGCCTATTACGTCCTCTGCGTGCTGGCGGCGGGGGCGGTGCAGCTGGTGGTGGTGTCGGCGGGGGACTTCGCTCCCACGGTGGGGGCCTCGGGCGGCGTTTACGCGCTGCTGCTGGCCTTCGGCATGCGCTATCCGAACCAGTACATCCTGCTGCTGATCCCGCCGATTCCGATGAAGGCCAAGTACTTCGTGATCGTCATCGGGCTGGTCGAGCTGTGGTTCGGCATCTCCGGCACCCGCCAGGGCGTGGCTCACTTCGCCCACCTGGCGGGGATGCTGGCAGGGCTGGTCCTGATGCTCGCCTGGCGGCAGCGGCCCCCGCCCGTCGACGGGCGGCACGGCTAGTGGGCGTGGTGCTCGCCCGCCAGGCGCCCGGGGCGGTGCCTCAGCGCTCCACCGAGGCGGGCCGGAGGGGGACGCCTTTCCCATGGCCATGAGGGGGTGGCCGGTCATTAGAGGATCAACAGCTTCAACGGCATCCAGAGCCCCATGGCCAGCATGATCAGGTTTTCGGTCAATGAGACGAAGCCCAGCGGCACGTTGCTGTTGCCTCCCACACAGGCACACTTCAGCTCGCGCTTGTCGATATAGACGGCCTTGAACACCGAGATGGCGCCCACCGTGCCGATAAACAGCGCCAAGGGGGCGGCGAGCCAGATCAAGGCGCCTGCCAGCATCAGGATACCCGCCAGGGTCTCGGCGAACGGGTAGAGGTAGCCATAGGGCACATGGCGCTGGGCGAGCAGGTCATAGTTCAGGAACATGGTGCTGAAGCTTTCGATGTCCTGCAGCTTCTGAAGCCCCAGCAGGGTCATGGCAGTGGCAATCGCATACTCCAGCATGCGCACTGAAATGAGGGTGTCGCTCGCCGTCCAGCTCACTGCCAGCCCGATCAGCAGTGATGTCGCGAAGATGGCAATGACCGGCTGATAGGTGGTTTCCTTCTCGCCGGGCACACTCAAGCCCAGATACTCGCGCACTTCCTCATAGCCACCCACGCGCTTTTCACCGATATAGACCTGCGGGGTGGTGTCGACATCGGCTTCCTGCTTGAAGTCCTCGATGGCCTCGCGCGATTCGAGCGTGTGATCGTCGACCCGGTAGCCCTTGCGCTTGAGAAGGTCCACGGTCTTCAGGCCGAACGGACAGAGATGCTTGTCCGTTTTCATGCGGTACACGCGTGCCGTCTCGTGTTGTGAAGGCGAGGTTGAAGGGCTGGTACTCATAGGCATCAATCTCCTCGTAGTCGCTAGAGGGAGGCCGAATCCGGTTGTCTTCAGCCTGATGCCTTCATCCTAGAACCTTTGTGCCACACAAGGGTCAAGCAACCCTTGCCGACAAGGTGGGGACGCTCGGGGTCATTCAGGTGTCGATGGGGGAGACTCGGCCGTCATGGCCATGGCGATTGACAGCATGACGCTGGTGGCATCTATTGATCAGCGGATATGGCCGACAAAAAACACCCGCCGGCTGGCGGGTGTTTCGTGCAACAGACGTTACGCCATGCGTGTGGCGAACTCAGTCCCAGCTCAGCGCGCCGCCGACCTGATACTCGGTCACGCGGGTCTCGAAGAAGTTCTTCTCCTTGCGCAGGTCGATGATCTCGCTCATCCACGGGAAGGGGTTCTTGGCACCCGGGAACTGCTCCTTCAAGCCGATCTGTGCGAGGCGACGGTTGCAGATGAAATGGAGGTACTCCTCCATGATCGCTGCGTTCATGCCCAGTACGCCGCGGGGCATGGTGTCACGCGCGTAGGCGATCTCGAGCTCGGTACCCTCGAGGATCATCTGGGTGACCTCGTCCTGGAACTCCGGCGTCCACAGGTTCGGGTTCTCGATCTTGATCTGGTTGATCATGTCGACGCCGAAGTTCAGGTGCATCGACTCGTCGCGCAGGATGTACTGGAACTGCTCGGCGACACCGGTCATCTTGTTGCGACGGCCCATGGACAGGATCTGGCTGAAGCCGCAGTAGAAGAAGATGCCTTCGGTCACGCAGTAGAAGGCGATCAGGTTGCGCAGCAGTTCCTGGTCGGTCTCCGGGGTGCCGGTGTTGAAGTCCGGGCGCGACAGCGACTGGGTGTGCTTGAGGCTCCAGGCAGACTTGGCGGCGACGGAGGGCACCTCGCGGTACATGTTGAAGACTTCGCCTTCATCCATGCCCAGTGACTCCACGCAGTACTGATAGGCGTGGGTGTGGATCGCTTCCTCGAAGGCCTGACGCAGCAGGTACTGGCGGCACTCGGGGTTGGTGATCAGGCGATAGACTGCCAGCACCAGGTTATTGGCGACCAGCGAATCGGCGGTGGAGAAGTAGCCCAGGCTGCGCTCGACGATGCGACGCTCGTCGGCGGTGAGGCCGTCTGAGCTCTTCCACAGCGCGATGTCGGCGTTCATGTTCACTTCCTGAGGCATCCAGTGGTTGGCGCTGCCATCCAGGTACTTCTGCCACGCCCACTCGTACTTGAAGGGCACCAGCTGGTTGAGGTCGGCGCGGGCGTTGATCATGCGCTTCTGGTCGACCTCGATGCGCTTGGCGCCCATCTCGAGTTCCTCGAGGCCGGCGGCCACGTCGAGCTCCTCGAGGGACTGCTTGGCGCGCGCCTGGCGTTCCTGCTCGGCGATCTGGTAGGCGCCTGCGCTCTCCGCCACGGCTTCCGGGGTGGGCGCTTCAGCGCTGGGCGTAGGAGCCGGCGCCGGCGCGGCCGTGGCTTCGCTCGGCTGCTCGGCGACCGCGGTATCGTCTTCGTGAAATTCGTCCCAGTTCAGCATCTCGTCTTCCTCTATGTGTCGTGGGGCCGGAAGGCGGCTATGTAGGCCTTCCGGTCTTGAATGTTAATGACACTTGGCGTCGCGGGGCGCGCCGTTACTGGCAGGCCTCGCAGCCCAGTTCATCGATCTCGCCGGCGGTCGGGGCACGCGAACCGCTGCCGCTCTTGCCGCTCAGGAAGTCGTCGACGCCGCGTGCTTCCGGTTGAGGAGCGGACGGCGCCGGCGCCGCCTCGGGCTGTGGCGACGGCTCGCTACCGTTGCCGACGGCGTTGAGGTTGCCGCGATCGACGGTGGACTTCTCGACCGAGGTGGCACCCAGCGCACGCAGGTAGTAGGTGGTCTTGAGACCGCGGAACCAGGCCATGCGATAGGTCACATCGAGTTTCTTGCCGGATACGCCCTGGATGTAGAGGTTCAGCGACTGCGCCTGATCGATCCACTTCTGGCGACGCGAAGCGGCTTCCACCAGCCACTTGGGCTCGACCTCGAAGGCGGTGGCGTAGCGGGCCTTGAGATCGGCCGGCACACGGTCGATCGGCTGTACGCTGCCATCGTAGTACTTGAGGTCGTTGATCATCACCTCGTCCCACAGGTCGCGTTCCTTGAGGTCATTGACCATGTAGGAGTTGACCACCGTGAACTCGCCGGACAGGTTCGATTTCACGAACAGGTTCTGGTACGTCGGCTCGATCGACTGCGACACGCCACAGATGTTGGAGATGGTCGCGGTCGGGGCGATGGCCATGACGTTGGAGTTGCGCATGCCCTGGTCAGCCAGCTTCTGGCGGATGCGGTCCCAGTCTTGGGTCATGGAGGTGTCGACCTCGATGTACTTCTCGCCGCGCTCCTGCTTGAGCTTCTCGATGGAGTCGATCGGCAGCACGCCCTGGCTCCACAGCGAGCCTTCATAGCTCTGGTACTGGCCACGCTCGGCGGCGAGGTCAGAAGAGGCCTCGATGGCGTGATAACTGACCAGCTCCATGGAGTGGTCGGCGAACTCGACGGCGTCCTGGGACGCGTAGGCGATGCCATGGGCGTACAGCGCATCCTGGAAGCCCATGATGCCAAGCCCCACCGGACGGTGCTTGAAGTTCGAGTTCTTGGCCTGCGGCACTGCGTAGTAGTTGATGTCGATGACGTTATCGAGCATCCGCACGGCGGTGCGCACGGTCTTCTTCAGTTTCTCGTCATCGAGCTTGCCGTCGGTCATATGCTGCGCGAGGTTGACCGAGCCCAGGTTGCACACCGCGATCTCGTCGACGCTGGTGTTCAGGGTGATCTCGGTGCACAGGTTGGAGCTGTGCACGACGCCGGCATGCTGCTGCGGGCTTCTCAGGTTGCACGGATCCTTGAAGGTGATCCACGGATGGCCTGTTTCGAACAGCATCGACAGCATCTTGCGCCACAGGTCCTTGGCCTTGACCCGCTTGAAGAGCTTGAGCTGACCGTTGCGGGTCATCTCTTCGTATTCCTGATAGCGCTTCTCGAAGGCGGCGCCGTATAGGTCGTGCAGGTCCGGGCAGGTGGCCGGTGAGAACAGCGTCCATTCCTGATCGTCGAAGACGCGCTTCATGAACAGGTCCGGCACCCAGTTGGCGGTGTTCATGTCGTGGGTGCGGCGACGATCGTCACCGGTATTCTTGCGCAGTTCGAGGAATTCCTCGACGTCCAGGTGCCAGGACTCGAGGTAGGCACAGACCGCGCCCTTGCGCTTGCCACCCTGATTGACGGCAACGGCGGTGTCATTGACCACCTTGAGGAAGGGCACGACGCCCTGAGATTTGCCGTTGGTGCCCTTGATGTAGGAACCCAGTGCGCGAACTGGCGTCCAATCATTGCCGAGACCGCCGGCCCACTTGGAGAGCATGGCGTTATCGCGGATCGCGCCGTAGATGCCGTCCAGGTTGTCGGGCACGGTGGTCAGGTAGCAGCTGGAAAGCTGACTGCGCTGAGTGCCGGAGTTGAACAGGGTTGGCGTGGAAGCCATGTAGTCGAAGCTTGAGAGCAGCTCGTAGAACTCGATGGCCCGCGCTTCGCGGTCGTCTTCGTTGAGCGCAAGGCCCATGGCGACGCGCATGAACATCACCTGGGGCAGCTCGTAACGTACCTCGTCACGGTGGATGAAGTAGCGGTCGTAGAGGGTCTGCAGGCCCAGATAGGTGAAGGCGTTGTCGCGGGTATGGTCGAGTGCCGCACCGAGGCGATCCAGGTCGAAATCAGCCAGCGCTTCGTCGAGCTGCTCAAATTCGATGCCGCGCGCGATATAGGCCTTGAAGGCCGGCGCATAGAGCTCGGCCATGTCGCCATAGGTGGCTTCCTCGGCCACACCCAGGAAGGAAAGTGCTTCGCGGCGGATGCTGTCCTGCAGTAGGCGAGCGGTGACGTAGGTGTAGCTCGGGTCCTTCTCGACCAGCGTGCGGGCGGTCATGGTCAACGCCTGGGAGACGCCGTCGCTGCTTACACCGTCATAGAGGTTACGCACCGAATCATCGACGATCTTCTGCGGCTCGGTATTGGGGAGATCCGAGCAGGCTTCATAGACCAGGGTTTCGATGCGGCCAAGATCCAGCGGACGTACACTGCCATCAGGCAGGGTCACGTTGAGGCTCGGATGGGGTTTCTCTATATCGCCGCCGGCAGCGGCACGGGCCCGGGCATGCTCTTCGCGGTACAGGACATAGGCGCGGGCGACCTTCTGCTCACCGGCACGCATCAGCGCCAGTTCGACCTGGTCCTGGATGTCTTCGATGTGCAGGGTGCCGCCGTCGGGCATGCGACGCAGGAAGGCGTCGCAAATGGCATCTGAGGCCTGGGTCACGAAATCGCGGATGCGCGAAGAGGCCTCGGCGTTGTCGCCTTCCACAGCGATAAACGCCTTGGACATGGCGACAGCGATCTTGCTGGCATCGAAGGGGGCGACATCGCCGTTGCGCTTGATCACCCGCAGTTGCTGAGGGGCGGTCACGTTGACGGACGAGTTGCCGGGGGAGAGCGTTGTATCCATGGCGCCGTGTCTTCCTAGCGGTAAGTGATGGATGAGAGGAACCCAGGAGGTTGAACAAGGTGGCCTGAACAACGCTCAACACTGGGCAAAACCGGGGGCCACACTGATTGGACAGCGTAGTTTGACAGTGGTGCTCTGAATTGCTAGGTGCACACCATCTTGTGTCGTTTCCAATATGCAGCACAAGATAGTGTGCTCGAGAGCTTTCATCAAGTGGATAACCTGTGGGTATCTTGTGCCTGAATTGGGAGAGAAAACGTGCTGCGTTGAAGTCCGCATCCCAGAGCGGTTGCTGGCGTTAACATTAGATATTATTCATTATCCAATCAGGCTCATAGACAGCCAAAAATGGCATTGGCTGCGGTACCATGGGCCTGATATACATTATCGAATGACAATGACCGTCACCGGACGTCAATGAGGAGCGAGCGAGAGCGTGCTAAGCAATGACCACGATCATGTCCTGATCATCGAGGACGACGAGCGGCTCGCGGAGCTCACGCGAGACTATCTTGAGGCCAACGGCTTCACCGTGACGGTAGAAGCCGATGGGGCTAAAGGGGTCGACAAGATCGTCGAGTTGCAGCCAGATCTGGTGATACTCGATCTGATGCTGCCCGGTGAGGATGGTCTGTCGATATGTCGGCGCGCTCGGCCAGATTACGACGGTCCGATCCTGATGCTGACCGCCCGTACCGATGACATGGATCAGGTGCTGGGGCTCGAGATGGGTGCCGATGACTATGTGCCCAAGCCCGTACAGCCGCGGGTGCTGCTGGCCCGCATGCGTGCGTTGATGCGCCGCACCGATGTCAGTGTGCCGACCGGGGAAGGGCGTCTGACCTTCAATAACCTGGAGATCGATAGCGCCACTCGCGAGGCCTGGCTCGACGGCGAACGCATTGATCTAACCAGTGCCGAGTTTGATCTGTTGTGGCTGCTGGCAAGCAATGCCGGGCGGGTGCTGACGCGGGAGGAGATCTTCTCTCAGTTGCGCGGCATCAAGTACGACGGCCAGGATCGCTCCATTGATGTGCGCGTATCGCGTATTCGGCCCAAGGTCGGTGACGACCCGAATCAGCCGCACCGTATCAAGACGGTTCGCAGCAAGGGTTACCTGTTCGTCAAGGATAGCTGACGGTGCTCTCCCGCCTGTTGCCGAGGCCGCTGGCCGACAGTGCCTTCCTGAGGGTCTACGTATGGCTGGCGCTGGCACTGGTGCTGACCTTCGCGCTGGCCCTGTCGACGTTCGCCCTGGTCGACAAGGTTCGCCACGATCACTACAGCGAGCAGCTGGCGGAGGCGCCGATGACGCTGCTTTCGCTTCAGCTGGCGGCCATGCCGCTGTCGCAACGCGATGTCTGGCTGGCCCGCAAGAGCGAGCAGCTGTCGATGACGCTCAGTCTTCACGATCGTCGCAACTACCCGCTCAATTTCTTTCAGCGCACCAGCCTCGAGAGCGGTCGCACGCTGGTCGAGGAGCTCAATGGCCAGGGCTGGCAGTTATACCGTCAGCTGCCGGGCGAACCCTGGATGCTGCGCGCCGAACTCGAGAGTCTCTCCGAACAGCAGCTGATGGGGCTTGCACGCCAACTCGGGGAGTGGCTGTCCGAGGTCGAGGGCGAGGCTCGCCAGGAGCGCCTGGAACGTCTCAATAGTCCTGTGATTGAGGCACGGCTTTCCGATACGCCCCCCGACGATCTCCCGCCTGCCCAGATTGCCCGGCTGCGTGATACCGAGGTCGTCATTCGCCTGCTACCTCAGCGCTGGGCAATGACACTCTATCTGCGCCTACCTAACGCCGACGGAAGTACTCAGTGGGTCGAGGTGGGACCGTTGGCGGCGTTCGAACCGATGTCGATGTCGTTATCCCTGTCGTTGCTGGTCGCCATGCTCGGTGTGCTGGCGGGCATCATCTACCTGATCGTGAGAGGCGTGGAGTCACGTATGGCACGCCTCGAGCAGGCCGCCACACGCATCGCCTGCGGTCACCTGAACACGCGGGTCAAGGTCGAGAGCGGGGACTTTCTGGGGCGGGTCGGCATGGCCTTCAACGGCATGGCGTCCCAGGTGCAGTCACTGCTGCGCGCTCAGCAGGAAATGATTCGTGCGGTATCGCATGAATTGCGCACCCCGGTGGCACGTATTCGCTTTGCCGTGCAGATGGTCGAGGACATGACCGACAGCGCGCCGGTACGGCGTCAGCTCTCCGGTATCGACGGTGACATCGAGGAACTCGACGGTCTGATCGACGAGATCCTGACCTACGCCAAGCTCGGCAATGACCACGCCCAGGGCGTGCTGCAGGAGGCCGAGCTGATCGATTGCCGGGCGCTGGCCGACAATGTGGTCGAGGCCCTCGCACCGCTGCATGCCAAACTGGTACTGCGCGTGATGCCGGGGCCGCCTGTCGAGGTCGTGGCCGATCCTCGCTATTTACAGCGGGCACTGCAGAACCTGGTCGCCAATGCCTGCCGGCACGCCAATGGTGAGGTCCGGGTGAGTCTTGGCGACGACGGTCAGGTGGCCCGGCTGGATATCGAGGATGACGGTCCTGGTGTGCCGGTCGGCGAGCGAGAAGAAATCTTCAAGCCCTTCGCGCGGCTCGACGACAGCCGCACCCGGCGCTCCGGCGGCTATGGCCTGGGCTTGTCGATTGTCCACAAGGTCATGCTCTGGCACGGCGGTAGCGTGATGGTCGACGATAGCCCACGTCTCGGCGGCGCACGCTTCAGTCTGCTGCTGCCGCTCAAACAGGCCGATGTCACGCCGGCTTGATGCCCTCAAGCACCGCGAACGAGGTCTCGCGCGCGGTGCGCAGAAAATCTTCCATCCAGGGTGCATCGCGGCTGTCCTCACGGATTGCCGCGAACAGCGTGCTCCACATGCCCTGCTCGCCCAGCGCCACGCCGCGCACATAGTCGCGTTCCAGGTATTCCGTCAGTGCCCAGCTGGGCAGCGCACAGACGCCGCGTCCACTGGCCACGAGTTGCATCATCATGATGGTCAGCTCGGCGGTGCGTACTTCGCGCGGCCGCAGGCCGGCGGGGTCGAGGAACTGGGTAAAGACATCCAGACGCGAATGTTCCACCGGATAGGTAATCAGGGTCTCGTCGACGAGCTCTTCCGGTTTTATCCAGGCCCTGCCGGCCAGGCGATGTTGCTTGGCCACCGCCAGCAGCCCCTCATAACGAAACAGCGGCTCATAGTGCACGCCGGATAGTGGCTGCGGGTCCGCGGTGATGACCAGATCGAGCTGTTCCCGGGCCAATGCCGGCAGCGGGTCGAAGTTGTGGCCACTGGGGATATCGACTTCGACCTCGGGCCAGTGATCGCGGAAATAGTCGATGGTCGGCATCAGCCACTGGAAGCAGCTATGACACTCGATGGCCATGTGCAGTCGGCCACGCTCATCGCCGGCGAGT
The DNA here is from genome assembly GCF_012062845.1 of Halomonas salinarum. GTDB lineage: Bacteria > Pseudomonadota > Gammaproteobacteria > Pseudomonadales > Halomonadaceae > Onishia > Onishia salinarum. The sequence continues at coordinate 220,487 of NZ_WWNB01000002.1, read as the reverse complement.
CGCGCCAGGTCCCGCTCGGCCATGCGCACCTCGGGCAGAATCTGCTCGGCCAGCGCCAGCAGTCGCTGGCCAGCGCGGGTGAACTCCACGGGGCGGGTCTTGCGCAGGAACAGCGGGTTGCCCAGGCGTTCCTCGAGATCCTTGAGCTGATGGGATAGCGCGGACTGGGTCAGGTGAACGCGCTCGGCGGCTTCCACCAGCGAGCCGGCATCACGCAGGGCTATCAGGGTACGAAGGTGACGGAGTTCCAGCATGAGGTGTGAGCGCTTTTCATGTTGTAGATTAGATAATTTAGTTTGGTTCACCCGTGGTGGCCAGCGAGACCGCCTTCATCGCTTATGGCGAATGCATTGTTAAGTGTATCTCTTAATTGCGCACAGGAATAACCATGGCGCTGGCCTATCTTCTCGGCTACCCACGGATCGGCCCGACCGCGAACTGAAGAAAGCCACCGACGCCTACTGGAATCACGCTATCGACCAGGCGGCACTCGAGGCCGTCCTGTCCGTCTACGCCCAGGTGCTGTTGCGCCGCCACGATGGCTGAGCGGTGACTGCACGCCATCGCCATGCAGGGGGCGGCGCCAAGGGAGCCGGCCCCTGTTATGCTTGAGCCGATCAGGCATTATTCGATCAGGACTTTTCAACCGACAAGGAGGTTGTATGCCCTTGCTGTCTCGCTCTGCACCTTTTGGCGCCGCCGTATCTGCTTTCACACCCCGCGGGGTATCCCGCTCTCTGCCGGCGATAGCGCTTGGCCTGAGCGCGCTGCTTGCCGGCTGTGCCGGCACCCCTTCGCTTGACCAGACACCGCCCACCGTCAGCGATGTCAGCACGTCCCCGGACACGGAAAAGGACGATGCGACCAAGGCAAGCGATGCGACCAAGGCGCCGCTGATGCCATCGGCCTTCTTCGCGGGCGATGCCGAGCGCTTCGAAGCCTGGCGCTGCATGCCGGCCCAGGATCTGGTTACGGCCTTTCCGCAGGGGGAGTTACGGCTGTGGTCGGCCTATGATGCCTATCGGCTGACGCCAGCGGTGGTTGCCTCCGGCAGTCGCTATGTGAAGGGGGACCTGAGCTTCTGGGAGAAGGGGGAAACGGCCATGGTGGAAAGCGACCGCGGCCGCCTCGAGTGTGAGCGCGACCAGACGCGTGCGGCATTGACCCGTGCTCAGCGACCCGGCGTGATGTTCCACGGTCGTGGCAATGAGCCCGGCTGGACGGTACGGCTGGCCCACGATGCCCCGCGCCTGGCGCTGCTGCTCGACTACGGCGAGCGTGAAATCGAGGCGCCTTATCGTGTCACCTCGCTGGACAACGAGCGGGGGCGTGTGACGCTTGCCAGCGGTCGCGCCGATACGCCCTTCAAGCTGGAGCTCGACGCGCGGGCCTGCTTTGACAGCATGAGTGGCAAGCCCTTTCCGGTGCGGGTGACGCTCGAGGTTGATGGAGAGACCTATCACGGCTGTGGGCAGGGCATTGCCCCCTGAAGCAACGCGCACAGACGCTAGCCAGGGTGGGTGAGGATTCATTCTATTTTATCGCATGGAAGACGCGTATTTTTGCGCTTTTCATGTCATGGCGTGCATCTAAAATGGGCCTTACCGATTAACACCCCTGCTTTCAAGGAGATGCTCATGACCGCCTCATCCACCAAGGTACTTGTCGTCACCTCTTCCATTCTCGGCGATAACAGCCAGTCCCGTGCGCTGGCCGGCCATTTCATGCAGAGCCTCGAGGGGCGAGATGATGTCACGGTGACCGAGCGCGATCTGGTAGCTAACGAACTGCCGCACCTGGATATCGATGAGCTATCCAGCTGGGGCACGGATAGCGCCGAGCGCAGTGCCAAGCAGGCCGAACTGCTCAAGCGCTCCGATGAACTGATTGAAGAGCTGCTTGAGCATGACGTTCTGGTGCTGGCGGTCCCGCTCTACAACCTGGGCATTCCCTCTCAGCTCAAGGCCTGGTTCGATCGCATCCTGCGTTCCGGCCAGACCTTCCGCTACACCGAAAACGGCCCGCAAGGCCTGGTCGAGGGCAAGCGTGCCCTAGTGATGACCACCCGTGGCGGCCAGTACGTGGGCACCGAGATGGATTCCCAGACGCCGCACCTCAAGTCGATGCTTGGCCTGATGGGCATCAGCGACGTGGAAATGATCTTCGCCGAAGGTCTGGCCATGGGCGAAAAGCATGCCGCCGCTACCATGAAGGAAGCGCACCAGGCCATCGACAGCTACATCGAGCGTTTCTAGTATTTGGCTGACACCTCGACAGAACGTGTCCCGTTGAGTCTGTACGCAATGGTTGAAATGAGCTCGGCCCCGACGATTGTCGGGGCCGAGCTTTTTTCATGCGTTATGTGACATGGTGTTTTATATCCCGGGGTAACGAACGCGCGGCTCCAGTCTCGTCACGCTGCATGATGAGAGCCCGGAAGCGCGCTACTTCAGCATCAGCAGCTGCGGGTCTCGATAGCCAGGGACTTGGCCACATAGTCGCCGAGGCAAAGCGGCGCCTGATTCAGGGCCCGGCGGGCCAAATGGTCGAGTGCCTGTCGGGTATCGCGAGACGCTTCTTCGAGTTGCCGGCTTGCTACCGGCTGCCAGTCGCTTCCTTCGCGCTTGGCAAGCGTGAAGGTAAAGGGATGAAAGCCGGGAAAACCGAGGCGCAGGTCGGTCGCGATCAGCGTGGTATCACCGCTCAGTTCCCGGCGGTCATAGCGAAGGAAGGGGCCAGCGAACCAGCTCAGTCGCGCCCCGTCGACGGTTGCCAGGGCCGCCTCTTCGAGCTCTGTCCCGCGCCGGAAGGTCTCGAGTCGGGGTGCGGTATCGTCAAGAAGGCTGACCAGCGTCTCATGGTAGACCTCGCCATCGATGACAGTGGCTCGCCACAGCAGGGTATTGAAGGGCGTGGGCTGAACCAGACGCGGGGCGTCCTCAAGGCCACGTTCGGCAAGCACCGGGGCCAGCCGGTCATCGATGATCGTTTTGGCGACCAGGCCGAAGGCCAGGTAGGCGCAAGACAGGGCCAGCCCTATTCTGCTTGGCGTCAACACCCGGCCGCCGACCAGGCTCACCAGCGCTGCTACCAGCAGAGGCAGGGTGTAGAGCGGGTCGATGATGAAAATCGAGGCCCAGCTGACCGGCGGCGTGGTCAGTGGCCACCAGAGCTGGGTGCCGTAGGTAGTGAAAGCGTCCAGCAAGGGGTGTGTCAGCAGGCAGAGGGTGAAAAAGAGCCACCAGTGGCCGAGTGTGATCGAGGTAACACCCCCGGCACGCCAGCGCGTAAGCCTTGCAGTAAGCACTGAGAGTAGCCCGGCAAGGCCTGCCAGCACGAACAGTGAATGGCTGAAGCCGCGATGGTAGGTGTAGTCGGCCACGGCATCGCCGAAGTCGATCATCACATCAAGGTCGGGCAAGGTGCCGAGCAGGGCGCCGCCGATGACCGCCTTGCGGCCGAGTTGTCGCCCGAGCACGGTTCCGCCGACCGCGCTGCCGAGCAGCATCTGGGTGACTGAGTCCATTTATGACACCTCGTTAAGCGCTCGCGGCGAGCGGTTGGGTAAGCCACGTGGCTGTGGATAAGCTGTGTGTAGCATGTTGAGGCAAGGCCGCGGGGCAGAAGGCGTTCAGCGCGCCCAGGGCGGAGCAGCCGCCAGCACCTGGGCCTGCACCGGGCAGTCGTCGCGGTGGGCGCCGGACAGGTAGCCGGTACTCATCAGAAACTCGTTGACGATCTCGGGGCCGGTGAAGCGGAATGTACGCTTGAAGAGTTTCACCCAGTCGCCGTGGGGGCGAGGGTGATGGGCGTCGAGCCAGGCACGAAAGCTGCCGTATTCCTGCTGAAGCTGCTGGACCACCTGAGCATTGTGGATCGCCGCGTCGACCTTCAGGCGGTTGCGTATGATGCTGGCATCGCTTAGCAGTCGCGCCCTGTCATCATCATCGAAGGCCGCGACCCGGTCGATATCGAAGCCTCTGAAGGCCTCGAAAAAGGCCTCGCGCTTCTTGAGCACGGTCAGCCATGACAACCCCGCCTGGTTGATTTCAAGCACCAGTCGCTCGAACAAAGTCGCGTCATCCTCGACCGGAAAGCCGTAATCGTGGTCGTGGTAGGGCCCATGGAACGGATGCCCGGGCGCCAGGTCGCAGTAATCAGCCAAGAGGGCTCCTGTGGTCTTTCAGCTCTGGGTCGTTCAACTCAGGTTGTTCAACTAAGCGTCGTTCAGGTCAGCGTCGTTCAGATCAGCGTCGTTTAGCTAATGCCGTTTAGCGCGCGGCTGTCTCAACGTCTTGTCGCTTGCCCTCATCGGTTCAGGATAAAGGCCTGAGTGTTAGGGGACAGGCATCGATGATACGCGTTTCGTCGATCCTTTTGATCGTCGTACATTGTCTTGTGCATTTCGTTACCAGGAGAAAGGTCGATGCAATATCTTCACACCATGGTTCGGGTCAGTGACCTTGATGCCTCGTTGCATTTCTACTGCGATCTGCTGGGGCTCACCGAGATCAGCCGCAAGGACAGCGAAAAGGGGCGTTTCACGCTGGTATTTCTCGCCGCACCAGACGATGAGACCCGGGCTCGCGAGGATCGCGCGCCGATGATCGAGTTGACCCATAACTGGGACCCCGAGGAGTACACCGGTGGGCGCAACTTCGGTCATCTGGCTTACCGTGTCGATGATATCTATGCCCTCTGCGAGCATTTACAAGCCAATGGGGTGACCATCAACCGGCCACCCCGCGATGGTCACATGGCCTTCGTGAAGAGCCCTGACGGCATCTCCGTCGAGCTCTTGCAGGCGGGCGATGCGCTGCCGGCCAAGGAGCCGTGGGCGTCGATGGAAAACACCGGCAGCTGGTAAGACAGGGGGTGTTCATGACCTGTCCCGCACGGCCTGGTCTTTGCGAACCAGGCCGTGCGAGTCGGTCCAGACGAATCAGTCCGGACGCATCGCCAGGCGACCACTGCCGAGGAAGATCAGCGCCAGGCTGCCGGCAAGAAACATACCCTGTAGCTCCAGTGCCCAACCACCGCTGTCGCTCAATGTGAACAACTCGCCGGTATGCACCAGCACGAAGGCCACCAACATGTTGCCGGCCATCAGCAGACCCGCCAGCCGGGTCTGCCAGCCGACGATGGCCATCACCGGGGCGACGATCTCGCCGATCAGCACGCCATAGGCCAGAAACCGCGGCAAGCCGTAGCCATCAAGCAGGCCGCTGATCCAGCTCATGGTTTCCGGGTGGGTCAGCTTGGCGAAGCCGTGAAGCAATATCAGACCGCCAACGGCGATACGCAGGATCAGTTTGCCGACGGCGTCGTTGTGGAGGGCGTTAAGCATGGAGTCTCTCCTTGTCTGTCGATCATCCCTTGAGTGTTCGATTCGTGCTTTTCGATTTGTTCGCACGGCGTCTTGCGAGGCAGCTATGGCCAGTATACAAGAGTCCCTGTGAAGCGACCGCGACGGTTTTCCAACCCAATGAATGAGCAAGTGACGGACCAGAAGGAGCCAATATGCGCAAGGGATGGTTGATAGGCGCCGTACTAACGGGCCTGCTGGCGGGCTGCAGTAGCGCTCCCGCGCCGGACTACGATCAGGATAGTGCGACAGCCACAGAAGCGTCGCCGGTGATTGGGCCGCGTTGGAACCTGTTGCTGCTGGGCACGAACGAGCGCTGGGATCACGCGAATACGCCCTATTTCGAGGCAGTGCGCCAGGGCGGCGAACTGCGCCTGGTAGGCAGCAACGGGTGTAACCGTATCACCGGTGAGCTGCACCTTGAGAGCGGCAATCGCTTCATCGTCGAGAACCTCGCCTCGACGCGCATGGCATGTCCCCATGGCGATGATGCACAACGGGTCGATGCCATGCTGAGCGGCGCCTACCGCTACCTGATCGATCATGACCGGCTGGTGCTTTTCGGACGCGACAGCAGAGTGCTGGGTGGCTTCAGGCGCGCCAATTGATAGCGTCAGTCTGACAAAGTCAGCGCCATACGATCACCCGTCAGGGGATCGGATACGACAACGCCGCCCCCTGGGGCGGCGTTGTCGTTGATGGGAGCATCAGCTGCGGCCAGGATTCTGGCGAGCAGCGGGGCCGATACTTAAACCCCAGTCCCTGACCCTGACCATAGGCTTTCCGACCGGTACCGGAGCCGCGTGTTCAGCCACGGCCCCGGGTGGCATCAAGTGCTTAAAGCGCGGCAATCTTGTCGCGCTGCTCGGCGAGCAGGGCGCGGGCCGCCTTGAAGTCAGCCAGCTTGTCGCGCTCCTTCTGCACCACGGCCTCGGGGGCCTTGGCGGTGAAGCTCTCGTTGCCGAGCTTCTTCTCGGTGCCGGTGATCAGCTTGTCCTGCTTCTCGATCTCCTTGGCCAGGCGCGCGAGTTCCACCTCCTTGTCGATCAGGCCGGCCATCGGCACCAGCACTTCCATCTCGCCGACCAGCTGGGTGGCACACAGCGGTGCGTCGGCCGGGTCGTCGAGCCAGCTGACGCTCTCGAGCTTGGCGAGCTTCGCAAGGAACCGCCGATTGGCCTCCAGACGCTCGCGGTCGCCGGCATTGCCCTTGGTCAGCAGCACGTCGAGGGTCTTGCCGGGTGGAATATTCATCTCGGCGCGGACGTTGCGCACGGCGATGATCACGCCTTTCAGCCACTCGATGTCGCGAGTCGCCTGCTCGTCGATCTTGGCGTCCTCGGCCACGGGCCAGGGCTGGGTCATGATCGAGGGCGAGGCCGCGGTGTCGATGCCGGCAAGCGGGGCGACCCTCTGCCAGATCTCCTCGGAGATGAAAGGCATCATCGGGTGCGCCAGGCGCAGGATGGCTTCCAGCACGCGCACCAGGGTGCGGCGGGTGCCACGCTTGGCGGCGTCGCTGGCGGTTTCGTCCCACAGTACCGGCTTGGAAAGCTCCAGGTACCAGTCGCAGTACTCGTTCCAGACGAAATCGTAGAGCGCCTGGGAAGCATGGTCGAAACGGAATTCCTCAAGCGCCTTGGTAACCTGAGCCTCGGTCTGTTGCAGGCGCGAGATGATGAAGCGATCAGCAAGCGATAGCTCGATCTCTGCCTGAGGGTCGAGCCCCGTGTCCTGGCCCTCGGCGTTCATCAGCACGTAGCGCGAGGCGTTCCACAGCTTGTTGCAGAAGTTGCGGTAACCGTCCAGGCGGCCCATGTCGAACTTGATGTCGCGCCCGGTGGTGGCCTGAGACAGGAAGGTGAAGCGCAGCGCATCGGTGCCATGGGGCTCGATGCCCTCGCTGAATTCGGCGCGGGTGGCCTTGGCGATCGCCTTGGCCTTCTGCGGCTGCATCATGTTGCCGGTACGCTTCTCGACCAGATCATCGAGGCTGATGCCGTCGATCAGGTCGATGGGGTCGAGCACGTTGCCCTTGGACTTGGACATCTTCTGGCCCTGGCCATCGCGCACCAGGCCGTGGACGTAGACCTTCTTGAAGGGCACCTCGTCGGTGAATTTCAGCGTCATCATGATCATCCGGGCGACCCAGAAGAAGATGATGTCGAAGCCGGTGACCAGCACGCTCGACGGGTGGAAGGTGGCAAGCTCCGGGGTCTGTTCGGGCCAGCCGAGGGTGCCGAAGGTCCAGAGCCCCGAGCTGAACCAGGTGTCCAGCACGTCTTCGTCCTGGGTAAGCGCCACATCGCCACCGAGGTCGTGCTTGTCGCGCACCTCAGCCTCGGTGCGGCCGACGTAGACGCGGCCATCGGCGTCATACCAGGCCGGGATGCGATGGCCCCACCACAGCTGGCGGGAGATGCACCAATCCTGCAGGTCGCGCATCCAGGCGAAGTACATGTTCTCGTAGTTCTTGGGCACGAACTCGATGTCGCCGTTCTCGACCGCGGCGATGGCCGGCTTGGCCAGCTCCTCGACGGCCACGAACCACTGATCGGTCAGCAGGGGTTCGATGACATCGCCCGAGCGGTCGCCGTAGGGCAGGGTGTTGGTGACGGCCTCGACTTTTTCGAGCAGACCCGCGGCCTCCATGTCGGCGACCAGCGCCTCGCGGGCGGCGAAGCGGTCGAGCCCCGCATAGGCGGCCGGCAGGCTGGCATCCTCATCCGGCTGCGGACGGCCCAGCAGGTCGAAGATCTCGGCCTGTTCACGGATCTTGGCGTCCTGGGTCATCACGTTGATCAGCAGATGGCCCTGGCGCTTGCCGACTTCATAGTCGTTGAAGTCATGCGCCGGCGTGATCTTCACGCAGCCCGAACCCTTGTCCATGTCGGCGTGTTCGTCGGCAACGATAGGGATGCGCCGGCCCACCAGCGGCAGATCGATGAACTTGCCGATCAGCGAGGCGAAGCGCGGGTCATGAGGGTTGACCGCGACACCGGTATCGCCGAGCAGGGTCTCGGGACGGGTGGTAGCGACGATCAGATGATCTTGGCCGTCATCGGTGGTCACGCCATCGGCCAGCGGATAGCGGAAGTGCCAGAACTGGCCCTGCTGCTCGCGGTTCTCGACTTCGAGATCGGAGATCGCGGTGTGCAGGGTCGGGTCCCAGTTGACGAGACGCTTGCCGCGATACACCAGGTCCTCTTCATAGAGGCGCACGAAGACTTCCTGTACCGCCTTGTAGAAGCCGTCATCCATGGTGAAGCGCTCACGGCTCCAGTCGACGCTGGCGCCCATGCGGCGCAGCTGGCGGGTGATGTGGCCGCCGGATTCCTGCTTCCACTCCCAGATCTTGTTAGTGAAGTCCTCGCGGCCCAGATCATGGCGCGTCTGGCCTGTCTCGGCGGCGAGCTTGCGCTCGACCAGCATCTGCGTCGCGATGCCGGCGTGGTCGGTGCCTACCTGCCACAGGGTGTTGTTGCCCTGCATCCGCTTCCAGCGCGTCAGGGTGTCCATGATGGTGTCCTGGAAGGCATGACCCATGTGCAGGCTGCCGGTCACGTTGGGCGGCGGAATCATGATCGAGAAGGGCTGCCCCTCACCGGAAGGCGCGAAGCGGTTGTCGGCTTCCCAGCGCTCATACCAGCGGGTTTCGATCTGTTCGGGTTGGTAGGTCTTGTCCATTGCAAACTCTGCCTGAAAGAAGTGCTGCCTGAAATGAGGCGCGACGCCTGACCGCGCTAGGTCGAGATCGGCGAGGAAGACGCGAAAAATGGGCACGATTATAGCCTGCCGGGGCGCTCGCGTCATGACCGTCGACCGGCCTCGCCAGGGCCGTGGCACGTTGGCGGGATAACGGACGGCAACGTGACGCTGGATGCCGTCAGTTGCCCTGGGCTGGCAGGTGATGAGGGGTGACCGGATAGCCGCGCTGCTTGTAGACCCGCCAGCACTCGCGCTTGGCGGTCAGCACGTCCTGGTGCTGGTTGATGATCTCGGCGACCCGGGAGAAGCGCGAGAACCACTCGGGAATCTCCGGATGCAGGTTGAGCATGGCCATGTCGGGGGCCATCTCCCGGGCCGGGTCCGGCGGCCCCTGCCAGCCGATGGTCACCGGCACCGTGGCGGCCATATCGCTGCCGACCAGCGCATGGGGAAGGTAGCTCTCGGGCTTGAAGGTCCATAGCCGGTCGTCGATGTCTTGGGCCATGGCCTCGTTTTCGGCGTGCAGATGCAGCCGGAAGCCCTTGCGATGGATGGTCTCGGCGAGCCGGCAGGCGAAGCCCAGCCGGGCATCGAGGGTGGTGTCGGGGAGAATGTAGAAATCGATCTGGGTCATGAGACTCCGTCTAAAACGGACTGCGCTTGGCCATACGGCGTTAAAAATCGGCTCAAGATACTCATTTAACAACCAGTAAACTCCGTTCTTTCGCCGATTTTTGCCTTGTCTGGCCTTCGCTCGTCGGCGTTTTATCTCGGAGTCTTGGGAGGCAAAGGAGCAGCCTGGGCGGCGAGGCGGGCTCAGGGGAGGGCGATGTGAGGGTCTTTTGCCATGGATGGCAAAAGTAGCGCCCAGGGACGGGTTCACAGCGCCCTCACGGAGCTCTCACCGGAGCCCTGCCGCCGGACAGACCACCACCCCCAATCGACACCTGAGCCTCGGGAGGGTGGTGGCTGAGGCTCAAGCCAGGCGGGTCATCCAGCCGCGCTTATCCTCGCGACGACCGTACTGCAGGTCGAGCAGCTGGCTGCGCAGGCGCTTGGCGATCGGGTTGCCGGTGTCACCGGCCAGACGAATGGTGTCGTCCTCGGTCACCAGTTCGCCCACCGGGGTGATCACCGCCGCCGTACCACAGGCGAAGACCTCGGTGATCTCGCCGGAGGCCGCGCCCTCGCGCCACTCGTCGATGCTGATGGCACGCTCTTCCGGGGTCAGGCCCTCGTCGGCGGCCATCTCGAGGATGGAGCTGCGCGTTACGCCCTCGAGGATGGTGTCGGTGAGCCGCGGGGTGACGATGCGCCCGTCCTTGTAGACGAAGAACAGGTTCATGCCGCCGAGCTCTTCGACCCACTTGTTCTCGACAGCGTCGAGGAAGGCGACCTGGCTGCAGTCATGGCTGGCGGCTTCCTTCTGGGCGGCCAGTGATGCGGCGTAGTTGCCGCCGCACTTGGCGAAGCCGGTGCCGCCGGGGGCGGCGCGCTTGTAGTTCGAGGACAGCCAGATCGACACCGGCGCCACGCCGCCCTTGAAGTAGGCCGCCGCCGGGGAGGCGATCACGTAGTAATCGACTTCCTTGGACGGGCGCACGCCGAGGAAGCTTTCGCTTGCGATCATGAAGGGGCGCAGGTAGAGACTCGATTCCTCACCTTCATGGGCCGGTGTCGGCACCCAGTCGCTGTCCACTGACAACAGGGCCTTCAGCGAGCCGATAAAGGTCTCGTCGTCGAGCTCAGGCAGCGCCAGACGCCGTGCGCTGCGACGGAAGCGTTCGGCGTTCTTCTCCGGACGGAAGGTCCATACCGAGCCGTCGGCATGGCGGTAGGCCTTGATGCCCTCGAAGATTTCCTGGGCGTAGTGCAGCACGGCGGCGGCCGGGTCGAGGGTCAGCGGGCCGTAGGGGCGTACTTCGTTGCCGTGCCAGCCGGCGTCTTCGGTCCAGCGCACGTGGGCCATGTGGTCGGAGAAATGCTGACCGAACCCGGGGCTCTCTAGAATGTCGTCGCGGATCTGAGAGGCCGTGGGGTTAGCATTGGGCCGAACGTCGAAGCCTGAAGGGGTCACGGGAGGGTCTCCATAGCAGCAGGCACGCGGGGCCTGATCGTGATCGAGAAACGGGGTTTCATGACAAACACAGCGGGCCGGGAAATCCCGGCCCGCAATGTCTAAACGCTAGCACGCCGCCAGGGCGATGCGAAGCCTCAGTCGTTGTCGGTGACGACCTCAGCCAGCTCGACTTCGCGATCGAGCAGATACTGGGTCAACAGACCGACCGGGCGGCCACTGGCCCCTTTGTTCTTGCCGGACTCCCAGGCGGTACCGGCGATGTCCAGGTGCGCCCAGGGGAACTTGTCCGCGAAGCGTGACAGGAAGCAGCCAGCGGTGATGGTGCCCGCCGGACGACCGCCGATGTTGGCCAGGTCGGCGAAGTTGGAATCGAGCTGCTCCTGATACTCGTCCCACAGCGGCAGATGCCAGGCGCGGTCCCAGGAGGTTTGGCCGGCGTCCAGCACATCAAGCGCCAGGTCATCGTCGTTGGACAGAAGGCCGGTGGCATGGTGGCCAAGCCCGATGATGACGGCACCGGTCAGGGTGGCGATATCGATGACGCTTGCCGGCTCGAAGCGCTCGGCGTAGGTCAGGGCGTCGCATAGCACCAGACGGCCCTCGGCGTCGGTGTTGAGCACCTCGACCGTCAGCCCCTTGAGCGTCTTGATGATGTCACCGGGCTTGGTGGCGCGGCCATCGGGCATGTTCTCGGCGGAGGCGACGATCGCCACCAGGTTGATCTTGGGCTTGATGGCAAGCGTCGACTTGACGGTGCCGAACACGCTGGCGGCACCGCCCATGTCATACTTCATCTCGTCCATGCCGGCGCCGGGCTTCAGCGAGATGCCGCCGCTATCGAAGGTGATGCCCTTGCCGATCAGCACATGGGGCGCTTCGTCCGGGTCATCTGCGCCCTGATACTTCATGACGATCAGGCGCGAAGGCTCTTCGCTACCGCGACCGACAGAGAGCAGCGAATGGGCGCCGAGGGCCTCCAGGGCTTCCTCGTCGAGAATCTCGGTGCTGAGCGCGCCCTTGGACTCTGTCGCCAGCTTCTCGGCCTGGTCGGCCAGATAGCGTGGCGTGCAGATGTTGCCCGGCAGGTTGCCAAGGGTACGGGTGTAGTTCATGCCTTCGCCGACGGCGGCGCCGATACGCACACCTTCCTTGGCCTTGTCCGCGTCGCTGCTCTCGCTGAGCTGCAGGGTTACCTGCTCGATCCGCGGCGCCGGGGCGGGGGATGACTTGAACTCGGTGAAGCGATAGATGCTGCGGACGGCAGCTTCGCTGATCATGCGCGCCTTCCAGGCGGTATCGCGGTCCGGGACCGGCACGTCGGTCAGGGCGACGCTTGCTTCACTGATCGGCAGCTCGGCGAGGGCGGCGAAGGTGGCGTCCAGCGCCTTGCGGAAGCCGCTTTCATTGCACTTGTCACGCTCACCCATGCCGACCAGCAGCAGGCGGTCGGCATTGAGGCCGGGTGCGAAGGGCACCATCTGCACGCGACCGAGGTCGGCGGTGAAGTCGCCGCGCTCAATCAGCTGGCCGATCAGGCGCTCGCTGGCATCGTTGAGCTTGGCGGCGGCCGAGAGCAGGTCACCGTCCTTGAATACCGGAAGGACGAAGCAGGCCGTTTCGGTCTTGGCCGGGTTGGCCGTCTGAACAGGGAATTCCATGGCGTCTCCACAAGACAAGCGAAGGGGGATTCTGGATAATGCCGGCACGGCCGGGTGTGCCGTGGGCGATACCCCAGTGTACGCAATGCCGTGGCGCATTGCATTGGGCGCAGCGCCTACGGCACCCAGGCACGCCGCGCGGGAAGCCGGCGCCAGCACAGGCATGTGTCGCCAGTCGATGCGGCCTGCCGGGAGACACGGGAGACCGTCTTGATCATTTTTCGTTATCTGACCCGCGAGATCCTGCAGACCATGGCCGCCGTGGCCGGCGTGCTGCTGTTGGTGATCATGGGCAGTCGTTTCATCCGCTATTTTACCAACGCTGCCGACGGCGAGATCCCCGTCAGCATCCTCGGCACCCTGATGCTCTTTCATCTGCCGGGCTTCCTTGAGCTGATTCTGCCGCTGTCTTTCTTCCTCGGCATCCTGCTGGCCTACGGTCAGCTCTACCTGAACAGCGAGATCACCGTGCTGGTGGCCTGTGGCATGAGCCCCAACCGGTTGCTGAAGATCAGCCTGCTGCCGGCCGCGCTGGTCGCGGTAATGGTTGGCGTGTGCAGCCTGTGGCTGACCCCTGCCGGCGCCGAGCACAACGAGACGCTGATCGAGGAACAGAAGAGTCGACTCGACTTCGGCGCCCTGGCGCCGGGGCGTTTCCAGGATTTCGGCAATGGCCGTACCGCCTACACCGAGTCCTTCAACGACGATCAGACGCGGATGCAGGAGGTGTTCATCAGCGAGCGTCAGCGCCGCAGCGACGGTACGCCTGGCAATGTGGTGACGCGTGCCGCCGAGGGCTATCAGACTCGCGACGAGGAGACCGGCAGTCGCTTTCTGGTGTTAAGCGATGGCCTGCGCTATAGCGTCGACCCCGGGAACCCGATCGCCGAGCGATTGGCCTTCGAGACCTATGCGGTGCGCCTCTCGACAGACAGTACCTCGCGTGCCGCTGAAGACCCTGAGCTCTCAAGCACGCGCGAGCTGCTGGCGAGCGGCACGCCCCCGGCCATGGCGCAATTGCAGTGGCGCGTATCGATGCCACTGATGGTGCTGGTGTTGACGCTGATCGCTCAGCCATTGTCAAAGGTCAACCCACGCCAGGGGCGCTTCGGTAAGCTCTTGCCGGCGATCTTTTTGCACATTGCTTATCTAAGCCTGTTGCTCACCGCCAAGGATGCCATCGCCCAGGGCAGCTTGCCGGTTAACGTCGGCATGTGGCCCATCCACCTGACGTTTCTGATTATTGGCTTGTGGTTGCTGCGTCGCTCGCGGCTGGCGGGGGTGAAATAATGGTGCTCGATCGTCTCGACCGCTATATCGCGCGCAATGTGCTGGCGGCCATTGTCGTGGTGCAGGTGGTGCTGCTGGGTCTCGACCTTGTCATCACCTATATCAATGATCTGGGCGATGTCGAAGGTAACTACGGTGCCTTCGACGTGCTGCTTTACCTGATCATGCGACTGCCCTATCGCTTCTACCAGTATGCCCCGGTGGGGGTGCTGATCGGTTCCCTGATCGGTCTTGGCAGCATGGCGACAAGCAATGAGTTGACCGTGATGCGCGCGGCTGGCCGCTCACTGGTTCGCATCTTATGGGGTGTGATGAAGCCGGTGATCCTGATCGTGGCGATTCTTCTTTTGATTGCCGAGTTCGTGAGCCCGCGTACCGAGCAGTTTGCCAATGCCTGGCGCCTCGAGCAGATGCAGGGCGAGGGGACCCTTGTTACCGAACGGGGCGGCTGGCAGCGGGAGGGCGAAAGCGTTTATCGCTTTGGCGCCATCCGCGCCGATGACACGGTGCTCGACCTGACGCGCTACCGCTTCGATGATCGCGAGCTCGTGGTGGCGATGTACGCCTCCCAGGCGGTCTGGGAAGAGGATCATTGGGTGCTCATGGACGTGGATCTCACCCGCTTCTTCGAGGATCGTACCGAGGTCGAGCATCATGATCGGCTGCAATGGCAGACTGACCTGACACCCGAGCAACTCAATCGCCTGCTGCGCGACGTCGACAGCCAGGCGCCCAGCGAGCTCTGGGCTTACGCCAACTATCTCGAGAGTCAGGGGCAGCAGGCGACCCAGCCGCTTTTGTATTTCTGGCAGAAGATGCTGTTGCCGCTGACGCTTGGCTCGCTGGTGCTGATTGCGGCGTCTTTCGTGTTCGGCCCCTTGCGCACGGTGGCCGCGGGTACGCGTGTCTTCTACGGGGTGATCACCGGTCTCTCCTTCAAGTACCTACAGGACCTGCTGGCGCCGGCATCGACGGTGTTTGGCTTCTCGCCGGTGTGGGCGGTGCTGGGGCCGACGCTGTTATGCACGGTACTGGGGCTCTACCTGTTGCGTCGCAGCGGCTAGCCGAGCGCGTGGCGGCCCTTCAATGCAGGTTCTTTTTTACATCACGGCCCGCTCTCCTCTGTTAGGCGTGCTGAGGGGCTGTGAGGCGTGCTGAGGAGTACTCATGCAGAAGCGTTTTTCCCACCTTGATCAGACCTGGCCGGCCGGCCTTGGCCGTCGCCTCGGTGCGATGATCTATGATGCCCTGATCCTGATGGCCATCTGGATGCTGCTCGGCTTCCTCGCGGTGGCGCTCAACGACGGCGAGGCCAATACCTCGCCGCTTTTCCATAGCCTACTGTTCGTCGCCACCTTCGCCTTCTTCGCCTTCTTCTGGATGCGTGGCGGCATGACACTGGGGATGCAGGCCTGGCGGCTGCGCGTCGAGACGCCGGAGGGGCTATCCCTGACCCTGCCTCAGTGCCTGATGCGCTTCATTGCAGCGGGCATATCTTATGCGCTGCTGGGCCTCGGCTATTGGTGGATTCTGATCGACGGCGAACGTCGCGGCTGGTCGGACATCGCCTCGCGCTCGCGGGTGGTTGTCGTGCCCAAGGCGGAAAAGAAGAAAGCCTAGCGGCAGGCCCATACCGTCAGATCGGTGCTCGCTCAAGCTCGTTGAGGTTTGGCGAGCGGCGGTGATGAGAAGTCGTGACGAGCAGCGGTGAAAGGGGCCCGCAGCGGGGTGGCGAGGGGCTAATACGAAAGGACTAACAAAAAGCGCATCGATCGTTACGATTGGCGACAGTATTTTGTTGCAATGCTCTATGCGAATCATTTACATTCATCACATAGCCGATAGCGAGGTGATGTGATGTACGTATGTCTTTGCAAGGGCGTATCCGATCGGATGATTCGCAATGCCGTCAGTGACGGTGCCCGTAGCTGGCGCGAAGTCCGTGAGCACACCGAATGTGCAACCCAATGTGGCAAGTGTGCCTGCATGGCCAAGGCCATCACCCACGATGCTATCGCCGAAGAAATGCTCTCGGCAGATCTGGCTTATGCTGTCTGAGGGCGGTCAGGAGGTTGGGGGAACTTCCTGATCCTGCACTCTTTTCTCACCTGGCTCACGCTCACTGCGAGGCGCAATCGCTCGCTATCGCATGACCTTCTCAGTTGGCAGCCATTCCCCTTTAACACATTGTCCTGATTCGACTTTCTGCCTTTTCTGGGCGATACTCACAACTTTGTGGGGCAGCCTGTACTGTCCCAGTGTTTGAGTGTTTGCCGCCACCGGCAAACCCCGCTTCGGGAGAGTTGTAATGAAAGGTGATGCCAAGGTCATCCAGTATCTCAATACTGTGCTCGGTAACGAGCTGGTAGCCATCAACCAGTACTACCTGCATGCCAAGATGTATCAGGACTGGGGTCTGGCGGTGCTGGGCAAGTGGGAGTACGACGAATCCATCGAGGAGATGAAGCACGCCGATACCCTGATCGAGCGCATTCTCTTCCTCGAGGGGCTGCCCAACCTGCAGGATTACGGCAAGTTGATGATCGGTGAAAACACCCGCGAAATGCTCGAGTGCGATCTCAAGCTCGAGCACAAGGCGCACACCGACCTCAAGGACGCCATCGCTCACTGTGAGCAGGTTCGCGACTACACCAGCCGCGATCTGTTCCAGAAGATCCTCGACGACGAGGAAGAGCACATCGATCACCTCGAGACCGAGCTGAGTCTGATCGACGCGGTGGGCATCCAGAACTACCTGCAAAAGCAGATGCACAAGGCGGGTTGAACCACCCTCTGACGACGAAAGGCGCCCCGCGGGGCGCCTTTCGTGTTTTAGGGGAGAGCTTAGGGGAGAACTTTGGGGATAGGTTCGGGGAGCACCTCGGGTGCGAGGTTCAGCGCCGGCTCAGTCGAACGCCTTCTCCAGGGCGAAACGGGGCACCGGCTCGCCCTGCACCTCGATGCTCTCGCAGAACATCGTAAGCGGCCTGACCCACAGGCCGTAGTCGCCGTAGAGCGCCCGGTAGACCACCAGCGCCTCCTCGGTCTCGCTGTGCTGGGCCACGCCCATTACCTCATAGCGAGCGCCCTTGTAGTGGACATAGATACCCGGCACCGGGCGCGGTGGTTCATGAGCGATCATCACGAGACTCCTCTGAGGACAGGGCGGTGGCCGTGTCATGGTTACGGGTGGCCTGGCGAGCGAGCCGCGCCATTACCCGGGCCGCGGCGGCAAAGCCAAAGGCGCCGGTAACGAAGGTGGCAGCGCCAAAGCCACTGGCGCAATCCAGGCGGGTACTCTCGCCGTCGCTTGGCTTGGTATGACAGACCTCACCGTCGGCGCCGGGATAGACCAGCTGCTCGTCGGAATACACGCACTCGACGCTGAAGCGGCGCTTGGGATTACGCGAGAAGCCGTAATCGCGGCGCAGCCGGGCGCGCACCTTGGCAAGCAACGGGTCATGCTCGGTGCGGCTCAAGTCGGCGGTGCGGATGCGGGTCGGGTCCAGTTGGCCGCCGGCGGCACCGGTGACCGTCAGGCCAATCTTGCGCCGCTTGCACCAGGCGATCAGCGCCGCCTTGGCGATCACGCTGTCGATGGCATCGACCACATGATCGGCATCGGCGGGAATGCGCTGCGCCAGGTTGGTCGGGGTCACGAAGGCCGTGTCGGCGATCACCTCGATCTCCGGTGAGATCGCCCGGCAGCGCTCGGCCAGCACCTCCACCTTGGGCCGGCCGATGGTGCCATCCAGCGCATGCAGCTGACGGTTGATGTTGGAGACACAGACATCGTCGAGATCGATCAGCGTCAGCTTGCCGATGCCGGCCCGGGCCAGGGCTTCCACCGTCCAGCTACCCACACCGCCAACGCCAACCACCACCACATGGGCATGGCGAAAGTGCGCGGCGGCGCGCTGGCCATAGAGGCGCCGGATGCCGCCGAAGCGGAAGTCGTAGTCGCCATCCAAGGAAGTGGGATCAGTGTCGGTCATGGTGTCGGTATCGCTGCGTGAGTCGTTGACGATTGGCTATCGGCCTTTTCGAAGCGGTGGCCATGTTGCGGTAAATGGGCGCCCCAGCCGAAGCGCTCGAAGAGCTGTGTCATGTCGTCTTCAAGGCCAGCGCTCACGGTCAGGCGATCACCAGTCACCGGGTGCGCAAGGTTCATTTCTACCGCCGCCAACAATAGCCGGTGTGTGTCCAGGTTCTCGCTGAAGAAGCGGTTGTGGTTGCCCTTGCCGTGTCGGGCATCGCCGATGATCGGGTAGCCGCGCCGCGACAGGTGACGACGGATCTGGTGGCGACGCCCGGTCAGCGGCCGCGCCTCCATCAGCGAATAGCGCGCGCTGGGGTAGCGATCGACCCGTACCGGCAGCTCGACGCTATCCAGGCGCTGTACCTCGGTCGCCGCCTCCATTGCCGGCATCTCGGCCTTGGGCCGGCGGCCATCTTCCTCGCGCAGCGCATAGTCGAGGCACTCGGCCTCAGGGCCAAGGCCGCGCACCACCGCCAGATAACGCTTGCTGACCCGCTGCTCGGCGAAGGCCTCGCCGAGGGTACGCGCGATCTCGGACGACAGCGCGAACACCAGCACCCCGGAGGTCGGCCGGTCCAGGCGGTGCACCGGGTAAACGTGGCGACCCAGCTGGTCGCGCAGCAGCTGCAACGCGAAGCGCGTCTCGCCGCGGGCGAGCGCCGTGCGATGCACCAAAAGCCCCGAAGGCTTGGCGATAACGACCAGGGCATCGTCCTGATACAGAATGGGAAGCGGTGTAGACATGAAACGACTGCGGCCGAAAAAGGGCGCCTATTGTCGCCGCTCGGCGCGGGGATGTCATCCGCCGGGCGGCTCCTGCGCGGGGTGTCGGCCCAGATGTTCGACGGCTCCCCTAGCGCAACAGGCAGCGCTTCATGGCCGACGCCGAGGAGCGGCCGAGTCGCGATGACGGAATCATGCCCAAGCGTTGATCCAGCGCAGGAGAAAATCATTCCTCGGTGCTAGTCTGAAGACTAGAAAACTAACAACAGCATAATGACATCGCCCATACGCAGGGATACTCCATATGGCAACGGCTTCCTCCGCGCCTCGCATCACCCTGCGCCCGTACGACCGTCGGGTGCGGGTGAGGGTCGGCGACACCCTGATCGCCGGCACCACCTCCGCCGTCGAGTGCGGCTACCCGCTACGGCAGTACCTTCCACACCACGATCTGCGGATGAACCTGCTGATTCGCCCCGAGACCGCGACTATCGACCCGAAGGGGACGTGCCAGCAAAGGCAGCATGCGCGTTTATTGGTGTTGAACTAAACCGCTTCGCGGTAGCTGTCGTCGAATCCTATCTTTCGCCTCATCGAACCACACTGTTCCTTGACCTACGTGGGTCAACGAACAGGAGTGACGACGATGACCGCCTTGCGACAGATGATGATCGAGGCCATGCGTCAGCATGGCTTCGCGCAACGTACCCACACTACCTACCTGACAGTGATCACGGACCTGGCGCGCTATTTCCACCGTTCGCCAGACACCTTGAGCACCGACGATCTGCAACGCTTCTTCAATCACCTGGTCCAGGAGCGTGGTTTGTCCGTCGCCAGCTGCCGCGTCTATCTACACGGCGTGCGGTTCCTGTACCTCCAGGTGCTGCACTGGCCGTCGGTTGAGGTATCCCCCGTGGTGCCGAAGACACCGCAACGGATTCCGGAGCTGCTGACCCGCGACGACGTTCGGCGGATCCTGGCCGCCTGCCACAATCCCAAGCATCGCATGATGCTCGACCTGTGCTACGGCTGCGGACTACGCGTCAGCGAGGTCTGTCACCTGCGGGTCAGCGATATCGATAGTCAACGTGGTCAGCTGCGTGTCGCCCAGGGCAAGGGCGCGAAGGATCGCATGGTCCTGCTATCGGCGACCCTGCTTGATCGCTTGCGCGACTACTGGCGCGCCTATCGGCCGGCGACATGGCTATTCCCTAGCGCCCTGTTTCCGGATCGCGCGCTGCATCCGAGCGCACCGCAGAAGGCCTTTACCCAAGCCAAACGCCAGGCTGGGGTCGAACGGATCGGTGGCATCCACAGCCTGCGCCATGCCTATGCCACGCATGTTCTGGAGCAGGGTATGCCCGTCCATCAGCTCCAGCGGCTGCTGGGCCACCGCAGCATCCAGTCGACGATGCGCTACCTGCACTGGCTGCCGGGCCAGCAAGGGGCGAGTCAGGGCCACATCGACCTGGTGGCCGGCCTGGAGGTGGGCCATGACTGAGACCGCCACCCTCCAACAGGCCCTGACCCGCTTTCTCAACCCGGCCGGCCTGGATCGCCAGCGCCAACGCGTGTGCCACCACCTACTCGCCTGCCGCACCGAGGCGATGGGCGGGACGGCCTTGCAGTGCTCGGACTGCGGCCACACCCAGCCACACTATTTCGGCTGTCGCGACCGCCACTGCCCGCAGTGCCAGGGCCGTGCCATGGCGCAGTGGGCCGAGCGTCAGCAGGCGAACATCCTGCCGGTGCGCTACTACCACGTCGTGTTCACTCTGCCGCACAGCCTCAACGGCTGGGTCCAGCTTCACCCCGGGGTGATCTACCGACTGCTGTTCCAGAGCGCCTGGCAGACACTACGTACCTTCGGTCGCGACCCCAAGCGTCTCGGTGGCGAGATGGGCATGAGTGCGGTGCTCCATACCTGGGGCCAGAACCTGAGTCAGCATGTGCATCTGCACTGCCTGGTCCCCGGCGGTGCGCTGGGCGACGATGGCATCTGGCGCGAGGCGCGCAGCCACTACCTGTTCCCGGTCCGGGCCCTGTCGCGCCACTTTCGTGGACACCTGGTCAGTGGACTGCGCCAGGCCGCTACTGCCGGTGAACTCCACCGGGTCACCCGGCCCGGTGACGTCGATGACCAGCTCAACGCGCTGATGGCCACCGAGTGGGTGGTCTACAGCAAGGACTGTCTCGAACACACCGACACGGTGGTGCGCTACCTGGCGCGCTACACGCGCCGGATCGCCATCAGCAATGCCCGCATCCTCGCCGTGGACGACCGCCAGGTGACCCTTTGCTACAAGGACTACCGCGACCGTGACCGGCGTAAACAGCTCATCCTCGATGGCGAGGAGTTCGTGCGCCGCTTCCTGCTCCACGTCCTGCCCAAGGGGCTGATGCGGGTCCGTCACTACGGTTTTCTGGCCAATCGCTGCCGGCGACGACGCCTAGCACAGATCCGCCAAGCTCTATCGGTTGTCGAGGTGACACCGGATGCCGAACCTGCCGTCGGCGACTCAGAGCCGACCTACATTTGCCGACACTGCGGGCAACCGACACTGCGAATGATCGGGACCCTCACGCCCCAGCGACTCAAACGTAGCTGCTCCCCCAACCACAAGGAGCAACGCTATCGAGGATGAGATAACGCCCTATCCACACACCGGACTCGGCGATCCGGCCCGCTCGCGGGTCGCGGCGGCGCTCGTTCCGATGATGGATTTTGCCCAGCAGGCGCGCTACGTTGGGGCATATTAGACCCGGAGGGACCTGGGATCATGGCCAACATCACTGCCCGAACGCGTCACAACCGCTCCTTATGTACGCGACCTGACGTCTCAGGTCGCACACCGGCCAATACAATACCCTATAGAAGCTTTGTAGCAGCTTGATGGGCGGCTTAGTCCAACAGGCATTTATACGCCATGCTCCGCACGGCGAAGAAATGCTGAACAGTTAAATGTGTAGAAGGAGATCGCCCTATGGGGCTGAAGGGAAGCTGTTTGTGTGGCGAGATAAGCTACGAAATAGACTCTGTGGATATGCCAATTGTGCACTGTCATTGTCAGACTTGTCGTAAAGCCCATGCGGCCCCGTTTGCCTCTACTGCTGGCGTGAAGCGCGAAAATTTCCGTTGGCTCAAGGGCGCGAGCTGCATTTCTACGTTCGAATCCTCGCCTGGAAAATTGCGCCATTTTTGCAAACGCTGTGGTTCTCATTTGGTAGCAGAGAGGCCGGCGCAGCCGCATGTGATTGTTCGGGTGGCCACTCTGGACGATGAGCCTGAATTGAGGCCAGAGGCTCATATTTGGGTTTCACATGATGCACCATGGCTTGAGTACGATAGGGTACGCAAGCATAGAGAATGGCGTGACGACATTTAACCAGTCAATCAAGTTCGTTCCCGGCCTGCGGCCGTCCACCGGACGCCCCTGTCGGGCCGCCGCTTATTATCGGCGTTGGGCGCCTCGAATGATCTCAACTTATGCAATGAGTTCTAAGATAAAAGAATGAAGCTACCGAATTGGTTTCTCATTATTTGGTGGGGGCTCGCCCTAGCGGGCATGCTTCTATTCCTGTCTGCCCGGTTTCCGGAATTGGAGGGTGGGAACGCAACGTTTGCGGACGTGGTCGTTTTTCTTGTATTTGTAGCTCTTTGGGTGCTTCCACTGGTCTCAGAAATTAACCTTTTTGGCGTAAAGCTAAGGAGAGAGGTGGAAGCAGTAAGAGAGGAGCTAAAGGGAGAAATTCGTGAGCTCAAGAACGTTGTCGAAGTAAGAAATAATGTCAGCGCGCAGTTCTACAACGGCCATCCACCCCCTCCATCAGACCAGGAAATCCCCGAGCTCCGTGAGCAAATACGAGAGGTGATTTCAGAGGCGCTAGGGGAAAATCAGTTTGGTCGACCTATGGATAAAAACGCCAATCTGGATGTGCCAAACGATGCGGAGTACCTATTCCAAGTAAGGTATAGCTTGGAGAAAGAGTTGCGCCGGATTTACAAAAGCAGAATCTCTGATCCCAAGGATCGATATACGTCTGTAATAGCAATGGCAAGGATGCTGGTTCGTTCCGAAGAGCTGACACCTCAGCTAGCTGGTGCTATCAAGGAAGTTTATTCGGCTTGCTCTGCTGCCATCCACGGAGAGGATGTAACTGAAAGCCAAGTGGCTTTCGTGCGTGATCTTGCCCCTGAGCTAGTTAGCGTCCTACGGGGTATACGATGAAGATCGCCCAACAAGGCGCTCCAGCCGACCGCTAAAGCGGCGGCTGAGCTTTGGCGTTATACGTAAGGAGTGCCATGTATCTGTATCAGCTGACTTACCCCGGGACATGGCTTCAGCTTGAGAGTGATGAGGTTCGGTTCGAGATAGAAGGCGCGCTGCGTGCACTTGAAGGAATTCTGACTGAAGCAGCTATCGCTCTTTCGATGTTTGAAGAGAGTCAAAGTCAAAGACCTGATCCCCGTAATGAGTGGGAAAGAGATGCTGAGATAAGGCGACAGGCCGAGGATGCAATTAGGAAAGAGGCTGGCGACGATTACTATCAAAATTTCGATGAGTATCGGCTTTTGTCGGAAAAACGAGTGAGGGATAAAAAGGCCGAACTCGGTATGTTGCCACGTTCTTACCTACATAAAATTCCGTTTATTCATGCTCACACATTTGTATACGCTGTTGATTCGTTTGGTAAATATTTAGAGGTTCTCCAGGAGTACGATGAGATTCCCGGAGAAATTGAAAAGTGCTCACATGAATTTGATCGTCTATTGCCATCGGTACGAAAAATCAGAAACTCAGCGCTTCACATAGAAGATCGTTCCCGCGGTTACGGGCCACCCCGGGATAAGAAAAAGGGTAAGAAAATGGAAGTCGAAGGGTTTTTAGGGTTGAGTAACTTGGAGGGCAATAGTCTTTGCTACACCATTGATGACGGGAGTTACCAGAGAGTCGAAATTAGCCCCGAAGTACTGGGGATTCTCGTCAGCCTGGCGAATCGAGTATTGGCTAGTTTCGAGTGGAGTGGGCCGGCACACATTGAGCCAAGTTATTGAAACGTATAACCAAGCCAGGCACGGCGACGCCTTTTTCGTTGCGGCTTCGCCTCCACTACAAAGTCGCGCATGCTGGCGGCGTTATATCCGCTCTGGCACAACGTCTGCTTCTGGCCGAACGGTCTTTCCAGCGACCCCGGCTTTTCCTCGGAGGCCGTGGTCTGGCCGTGTTCACTTCCTCGACTCTATCCCGTCTGGCCTCAATCAGGCGTTGAGCAAACCGCGCATTTCACTCAAGTGATAGCACCACTCACCTATGGGCTGGCTCTCTGGCTGCGCTGGGCTCGTAGTGATAGCGTCAGCTACGGGCAAATGATGCAAAGTAGGTCGCGGGTTGCTCAAAAGTGAGGAACCGGCGACCCAGTGACGAGAGGTAGTGAATGGAAGAACAAGGTGCGCCGCACCTGGTGGTGCTGACCGGAGCAGGTATCAGCGCGGAGAGCGGCATCCGTACCTTTCGGGCAAGCGATGGCCTATGGGAGGAGCATTCCATCGAGGCGGTGGCAACACCCGAGGGCTTCGCCCGCGACCCCGAGCGGGTGCTGCGCTTCTATGACGAGCGCCGGGAGCAGGTGCGTCGCGCCGCGCCCAACGCCGCCCACCGGGCGCTGGCCGAGCTTGAGCGCGCGGGTATCCGGGTCAGTATCATCACCCAGAACATCGATGACCTGCACGAGCGGGCCGGCTCGCGGGATGTGCTGCATCTGCATGGCGAGATACTGATGGCGCGCTCTTCGGTAGATGACGCGTTGCGTTATCCGCTGAGCAGTGGCGGCATTCGCTTGGGTGATGTCTGCGACAAGGGCAGCCAGCTACGCCCGGACGTGGTCTGGTTCGGCGAGTCGGTGCCGCGCTATGGCGATGCCTGCGATATCGTCGCCGAAGCGGACATGTTGCTGGTGGTGGGCACCTCGCTTGCGGTGATGCCGGCGGCGCTGCTGCTCGAACAGGCACCCCTGGAGGCGCAGGCGGTGTTGGTCGACCCCGAGGCTAACGACCTGGCGCCACCGGGTGTCGGGCGCATGGCCTTGTCGGCGGGGCAGGGCGTGCCGCGGCTGGTTAAGTATTGGCGAGCCACCGGCAGGCTTGAACTGCCCAATGACCTGCTATCACTCTGATCGCGTCATGGCGGTGTATTGGCTGAGTGCAGATCCGGCAGGCTCATGGGTGCTCTCACTGTCTTGTTGAAGAACGTCTTCTCGCGGGCTCTTTAAGCGTTAGCTTGTACAAAATTTATTTGTCCACTAGCTTTGTGTCCAAGTTACTCGTCAATGACTGACACACTGGAACGCCAATACGATCAACAGGAGATTGCCATGACCGCCTTGATGACGCGTGCGACCTGGCCGCTGGCCACCGCGACGGCGCTGGGCCTTGCTATCAGTGCCTCGGCGGCTGCCGCCACCGAACCGGCAGAGGGGCCCAATCCCGGCTATTACCGCATGATGCTCGGTGACTTCGAAGTCACGGCGCTGTCTGATGGCACCGTCGAGTTGCCCATGCATGAACTGCTGCACATGCCGGCCGATGAGGCCAAGGCGCTCTTCGAGGACGCTTACCTGGATGTACCCGTCGAGACCTCGGTCAACGCCTTCCTGATCAATACCGGCGATCGGCTGGTGCTGGTCGACACTGGCGCGGGCACCCTCTTCGGGCCGACGCTTGGCAAGCTGGGTGCGAGCTTGGAGGCTGCCGGCTATCGGCCCGAGCAGGTCGACGATATCTACCTGACGCATCTGCACCCTGACCATGTGGGCGGGCTGATGGATGGCGAGTCGCGGATGTTCCCCAACGCCACCCTGCACGCCGATCAGGACGACATCGACTATTGGCTCGACGCTGACCAGCTCGAGGCCGCACCGGAAGGCCAGAAGGGCTTCTTCCAGGGTGCGATGGCCTCCATGAACCCCTACATCGAGGCCGATGCCTTCGAAGCCTTTGATGATGACAGCGAACTCTCGCCGGGCATCCATGCCGAGCAAACCCACGGCCACACGCCGGGGCACAGCATCTATCGTGTAGAGAGCGACGGCGAGACTCTGGTGCTATGGGGCGACATCATGCATGCCGCTGCGGTGCAGTTCCCTCATCCCGATGTCACCATCGATTTCGATAGCGCCCCGGACGAGGCCCGTGAGCAGCGCAAGGCGCTGTTCGCCTCCATCGCCGAGGAGGGCGACTGGGTCGCGGGGGCACACTTGTCCTTCCCCGGTATCGGTCATCTGCGTGCCGAAGGTGATGCCTATGAATGGTTGCCGGTGAATTACAGCTACGATCCACAAGCGGCGTCTGGGGAGTAACAACCGCGGATAGGCCATCTGGCAGAATAAGCAGGTTGAAGGCGGCCAGATAACTCATCATCGCGCTCTTGCACGTTCGATATAGATGGCCGTCCGTTCGGCCCATGACGAAGGCGCGCCCCGAATACCGGGGCGCGCCTTCATTCGTTAGGGCGCATACGGCATGATAGGCGGCCGCCCCGATGTGAAGCACGCTGGGCGGACAACAGAGCCGTCTTAAAGGCCTAGGGTCAGGCAGCGGCCTGGCCATCTTCCAAGACACAACGCCAAGGACACTTCATGCACGTCTTCGAACGCCTCAATCGCCTCTTCCCCGTCTGGGCGATCCTCTTCGCACTCTGCGCCGCCTGGCAACCGAGCTGGTTCACCGGGCTCTCAGGCCAGATCAAGCCGCTGCTGGCGCTGATCATGTTTGCCATGGGCCTGACCCTGTCGCGCCAGGATTTTCTCGGCGTGGTACGCGCCCCCAAGCCGGTGGCCGTGGGTATCGTGTTGCAGTTCACGCTGATGCCGCTGGCGGCGCTGGCCGTCTCGACCCTGCTGGGTCTCGATCCGGCCTTGACCGTCGGCATGGTGCTGGTCGGTGCCACGGCCGGCGGTACGGCCTCCAACGTCATGGCCTGGCTGGCCGGTGGCCATGTGGCGCTGTCGGTGTCGATGACGCTTGCTTCCACTCTGGTGTCGGTGGCCGCCACGCCGCTGCTGACCTGGTTGCTGGTCGGTGAGAGCATCGCCGTGCCGGTGGCCGGGATGTTTTTGAGCATTGCGCAACTGGTCATCGCGCCGATCGCCCTGGGCGTGGTGGTGCACCACCTGCTGGGTCAGCGTGTGCGTCGCGTCGAGCCGATGTTGGCGACGCTCGCCATGGCGGCCATCGTATTGATCATCGCCATCGTGGTGGGGCTCAACGCCGACCGCCTGCTGACACTTGGGCCGCTGGTGGCGCTGGCAGTTGTGCTGCACAACGGCATCGGCCTTGCCGGCGGCTACTGGCTCGCGCGGGTGATGGGCTTCGGGGAGCGCACCGCGCGTACCGTGGCCATCGAGGTGGGAATGCAGAACTCCGGCCTCGCCGTGGCGCTGGCCAGCCAGTTCTTCTCCGCAAGCGCGGCACTGCCGGGCGCGCTGTTCTCGGTATGGCACAACGTGTCCGGTTCGCTGCTGGCGGGTTACTGGAAGCGTCGCCCCGTCGGGCAGGAAGCGCCAGCCAGTGCGCTTAGCAGAAGGATAGGGTGTCTTCCCGCGGTCGCGGGTCGGGCTCGGGCCGCGCATGCTAGAATGCGCGGCCTACCAAGCGACGATCCCGAGTCCGATTATTCATGAATGACACCAACGAGCCGGCGGGCGATTCTGCCGGCTCCTCCACCAGCCCCTCCACAGGCTCCTCGGCCAGCGGTAGTGACGCGTCCGAGGCGTCTCACGAGCCTTCTGCTGATGCGTCTCGCCCGCCGAGCAAGCCATTCAAGGCCCGGGGCAGCACCATCACGCGCTGTGAAACCTGTCGGTTGCCGGCGCTGAACTGCCTGTGTCCGTATCGGGTCGAGGTCGAGAGCCTGGCGCGTTGCTGGTTGATCACTCACCCGCTCGAGCACTTCAAGCCGACCAACACCGGGCGACTGATCGCCGACGTGCTGCCGAGCACCGAGGTCTTCACCTGGTATCGTACCGAACCGGACGAGCGGCTGCTCGCGCTGCTGGCCGACGAGCGCTTCGCGCCCTTCGTGATATTTCCCGATGACCAGCCAGACTACGCTGATCGCGTGGTCGGCATTGAAGCGGTGCATGATGCCAAGGACCCCGCGACGGGGACGGGGGCCAGGATGCCGGTGTTCATCATCCTCGATGGCACCTGGCGCCAGGCACGGCGGATTTTTCGTCGCAGCCAATACCTTGATCGCTTGCCGGTGCTGCCACTTTCCACCGAGCGCGAGACGCGCTACCGGCTGCGCAAGCCTGCCTCAAGCGCGCATCTCTGCACCGCTGAAGTGGCCGCGGAGTTACTGCGCCAGGCCGGCGACGTTGAGGCAGGAGACGTGCTCGATGATTACTTCGATGCGTTCAACGACAGCTACGGCGCCAGCCGTCGACACAGTCGTCTGCAAGCGCCGACGCCGGCCATGGAGCGTTTGCTGGCGCGGCGCGGCTAGGCCATGTCTAAAAGTGTCTGCGCTCGGCTATACGGCGTTAAAAATCAGCTCAAAATACTCATTTACTACCTGTAAACTCCGCTTTTTCGCCGATTTTTGCCTTGTCTATCCTTCGCTCGTCGACTTTTAGGACAAGGCCTAGAGCGCCTAGATGGTGCCGGTTGGCGTCTATGCCGGCTCGTCGATTTCCTGGAAGCGGCCCTTGCCGTGATACTTGGCCTGATACAAGGCCTGGTCTGCACGAGAAAGCAGGCTCTCGAGCCGTGCCCGGTCGATGCCGCGCCAATCCTCGCAATGCACCACACCGACGCTGAGCCCCAACCCTGCATAGTGCTGGCTGATATCGGCGACAGCATCGATCAGTCGCTGTGCGATACCGCGGCTCGATTCGGGGTCGATGCCGGGCAGCAGGATCACGAATTCATCGCCGCCCCAGCGTGCCACAATGTCGTGATGGCGCAGGGTCTCTTTCATCAGATCGGCAATCTGTCGAAGTAGCTCATCGCCCACCGCGTGGCCGTAGGTATCGTTGATGGCCTTGAAGCCATCAAGGTCCGAGTAGATCAGGCTTGCGGGGAATGGCCTGCGGCCACCGTCGCGTATCGTCAATACCTCCTGGAACCAGCCGCCTCGATTGAGTAATCCGGTCATGGGGTCCTGGTGTGCCAGCCGACGGTTGTGATATTCGCCGAGCAGGGCCTGCTTCGAGGTCTCATGAAGGGAGTGAA
The DNA here is from genome assembly GCF_012062845.1 of Halomonas salinarum. GTDB lineage: Bacteria > Pseudomonadota > Gammaproteobacteria > Pseudomonadales > Halomonadaceae > Onishia > Onishia salinarum. Next base: position 191,390 of record NZ_WWNB01000002.1, on the reverse strand, counting down.
CCATCTTGTGGATGGCAAGCCAGAAGAACGGCCCCTGCACCACGAAAACCCAGAACCAGGGCTCCGGCTGGAAGGGAACCGCAAGTTTCAGTGGCATATCCAGCAGCAGGATCTGGAGTACGGCATAGCGTGGGGTGCCATGGCTGAAACTCGCTGAGGCCGTGGCCAATCCGACCATGGAAGGGATAGCCAATACCTGCAGGACCGTATCGCCGCTGAGCAGACACAGGGCGGTGCCAAGACCGGTGGTGGTGCTCCATAATAGGTTGACCAGATAGATCTGGTCGGTGGGCGTTTTATCTGTCTTTAGCCGCCATTGCTTCTTGGCAGAATAGTGCAGAAGAACGCGAGACGTCGCGCATAGTAACGTCGCTAAAAACCACAGCCAGAACAGCGGCTCTGGATGCCGGTAGAGGCCGATCAGGGTCATCGCCAGGGAGGAGAGCATGCCCGACCACATGATCGATGACTGGATACTGGGGCCCGACTGCAAACGCCGCTGAATGCTTTCAGGAAGGCTGCTGTCGCAGAGCAGCCATTGCATGAAGCGCCAGCGCGGCAGAGAGTAAAGATGCTGGGGCGTGTAAAGCTGATGTCGCGTCGGCATCGCGTCTGGCCTTTAGGCAGGGCGCAACGGTCCCGTTATCGGGGGCACGACGGCCGCCCTGCGGAAAGCTGCTTTGATGGTTGTCATCACCTGACGTAGAGCCGGCAGTGTCCATGACAGTGTTTTTTTGTATATCGGCTATGTGAGGCGTTCTCTTGAGCACCATCATCGACGATGAGCCTTGATGCTCTGGTCCATAAGGAGGTGGATGCGAGACGCAAGCTTACGGCATGTAACATTTTTCTAGGCGTGCCAGTGCCTTGCCTTCATCCGCTCATGAAGGGCCGATGATCTGAAAAAGAAACTGTTTGTTACTGTGCCATAGGGCCTGGGTAGAACGATAGCGGCCAGCTCAAGGCTGGCCGCTGTGGCAGGCAGGAAGGCGTTGCCATCCTTACGCAATAGATTGAGTCAGGTGAGAGTCAGCCGATCAGCTGACCGGCGATGCGTAGCCCGGCGATCCAGGTGCCGGCGGCCGAGCCGAGTGTGGCCAGCAGGAACACCAGCAGGGTGCGGGAGACGCGGTTCTTCCACCAGCCCTTGGGCGTGGCGACGTCGTGACGCAGGGTCGAGAAGTCGCGCACCTTGGGCTTGCGCATGGCCAGCTCGACCCCGGCGGCCACGAAACCGGCGCCGATGGTGGGGTTGAGCGAGGTCAGCGGTGCGGCAAAGAAGGTGGCGATCACCGTGACCGGGTGGCCCAGCGCGATGGCGGCCCCCAGGCCGGAGAGGATGCCGTTGATCAAGAACCACTCGCCGACCAGCTGCCAGCCAAGCCCGGTATCCTTCGAGAAGCCCAGTGCGAAGCCGGCGAGCACCAGCACGGTGATCGCCCAGGGCAGTAGCTTCCAGACCTTCGAGCGTGGGGGCGTATGCTCGAGAGACTCGCGCTCGGCCCGGGGGGCGGCGGGTAGATCGCCTTCCAGGTGTTCGGCCATGCCTCTGAGATGCCCGGCGCCGATAATGACCAGCACGTTGCGGTAATGCTTGGGCGCCTGCTCCTCGAGGCTCAGCGCCATATAGCGGTCGCGCTCGCGAATCAGGGGCGTGTAGAGACGCTCGGATTGCTCGGCGAACTCGTTGAACGTGGATTCCAGCACGTCGCCTTCCTTGAGGCGCTCTATATCGGCGGAAGAGACTTCCTGGCGTGATACCACGCTGCCCAGCAGCCCTGAGAACAGCCCCAAACGCTGCCACCAGGGCACATTGGCGTAGATGCGCTTGAGCGTCACGCCGACTTCGCGGTCGATCAGCAGCAGCGGCAGCTTGGCACCCTGGGTTTCCTCAAGGGCCGCGCGCATCTCGGCGCCGGGCTCGATGCCTGACTGTTCGGCAACCCGCTGCTGGAAGGCGCCCAGGGCAAGGCTGGCGGCGACCATGCCGGCCTTGCCCTGGCGGAAAATCTGGAAAAGATCCTGATTGGCCAGGGCATCGGGTTCGATCAGGCTCTGGTGGCGCGAGGCGCACAGCTCAATGGCGACGGCGTCGAACTCGCCGGAGCGGATAAGCTCTCGAACCTCGGTGGCGCTTTCGGCGGAGACGTGGGCGGTGCCGAGCAGGGTATAGCGGGTATCGCCGCGCACGATCACCCGGCGCGGCCCCTGGCCTGTTACCTGCGGCTCGGGAATGGTGATGTCCTGGGGTTCTGTCATGGACGCTCGCTAGACGGTTAAGAGAAAAAGATTATCCACGATGCCCGCGGCCAGGCCAAACCCGCTTGGCATAATGGCGCTGCAAGCGGGGTCGGCGGGCTTTCTGGAAGGGCGCTTTTCTAAAGGGCTCGCCAGGGCTTAGCGGCGCCAGAAAGCCGGCGTGAACAGTACCAGTACGGTGAAGATTTCCAGGCGACCCAGCAGCATCGCCAGTACCAGGATCCATTTGGCCACTTCCGGCACATTGCCGTAGTGGCTGCTGGCTTCGCCGAGCGCCGGGCCCAGGTTGTTCAAGGCCGAGCCGACCGTCGACCAGGCGGTGACCTGGTCGACGCCCGTGGCCATCACCCCGACCAGCATCAAGAAGAACAGCAGCACATACACCGAGAAGAAACCCCAGACCGCCTGGGCGATGCCGTCCGGGACGCTGACCTTGCCCACCTTGACCGCGATGACCGCGTTGGGATGAATCAGGCGCATGATCTCGCGCATGCCCTGCTTGACGATCAGGATGATGCGGATCACCTTCATGCCCCCGCCGGTCGAGCCCGAACAGCCCCCCACGAACGCGGCCATGAAAAGTAGAAAGGGCAGGGCGCCGGGCCACATGGAAAAGTCCGCGACGCCAAACCCGGCGGTGGTCGCCACCGAGACCACCTGGAACACACCGTGGCGTAGCCCGCGCAGGGTATCGTAGGTATCGGTGAGCCATAGTGATAGCACCGTGACAACGGACAGCCCGAGCAGGAACAGCATCAGAAAGCGTCCTTCGGGATCCTGGAAGTAGTGCGTCAGACGCTTTTCGCGCCAGGCGATGAAATGCAGGCTGAAACTGAACGCCGAAATCAGCATGAAGCCCACGCAGATTATTTCGATGGCGGCGCTATCGAAATAGCCGATGCTGGCGTCGTAGGTGGAAAAGCCGCCAATCGCCACGGTGGAAAAACTGTGCCCCAGCGCATCGAACCAGTCCATGCCGGCGGCCATGTAGGCCAGCATACAGGCTACCGTCAGCGTGGCGTAGATGTACCACAGCGCCTTGGCAGTTTCGGTGATACGCGGCGTCAGCTTGGAATCCTTCAGCGGCCCGGGAATTTCGGTGCGGTACAGCGCCATGCCGCCTACGCCCAGGGTGGGCAGGATGGCGACCGCCAGTACCACGATCCCCATGCCGCCCAGCCACTGCAGCTGCTGGCGGTAGTAGAGGATGGATTCGGGCAGGAAGTCGATGCCGGTAATCACGGTGGCGCCGGTGGTGGTCAGCCCCGAGAAGGACTCGAATACCGCATCGGTGAGGCTCAGCGAGTCGTCGCCAAACAGCATCAGCGGCAGCGAGCCGAACAGCCCCAGCACGGTCCAGAAGAGCGCCGCGATCAAGAAGCCGTCGCGGGTACGCAACTCCTTGCGGGCATTACGATTGGGCCAGTAGAGCAGCGCACCGGTGGACACGGTGATCGCCATGGCGATCAAGAAACTGCTCCACACGCCGTCGTTGAAGATCAGCGAGATCAGGACCGGGGGTAGCAGGGTCAGGCTGAACAGCATCAGTAGCAGACCCAGAATGCGCAGAATCATGCGCAGGCTCATGGCGTGACCGTCCTTGTCATCGAAAACGTAAGGGGGATGGCATGCATGCGGCCTTGGCCCATTAGAAGAAGGTCAGACCGACCTGGAACAAACGCTCCACATCACGGATGCGGCGCTTGTCGATGACGAACAGGATGACATGATCGCCGGATTCCACCACTACGTCATCGTGGGCGATCAGCACCTCCTTGCCGCGCACGATGGCGCCAATGGTCGTGCCGTTGGGCAGATCAATATGGTCGATGGTTCGGCCCACCACCTTGGAGGAGTGCGCGTCGCCATGGGCGATGGCCTCGATGGCCTCGGCAGCACCGCGGCGCAGCGAGTGGACATTGACGATATCGCCACGCCGCACGTGGGTCAGCAGGCCGCCGATGGTGGCCTGCTGGGGCGAGATGGCGATGTCGATCTCGCCGCCCTGCACCAGATCGACGTAGGCGGCGTTGTTGATCAGGGTCAGCACCTTCTTGGCACCCAGCCGCTTGGCCAGCATCGACGACATGATGTTGACCTCGTCGTCGTTGGTCAGTGCGCAGAAGATATCGCAGTCCTCGATGTTCTCCTCGAGCAGCAGCCGCTTGCTGGTGGCACTGCCATGCAGCACCACGGTGCGATCGAGGCGATCGGAGAGCGTCGTGCAGCGCTCAAGGCTATGCTCGATGATCTTGACCTGATGGCTGTGCTCGAGGGTCTCGGCCAGGCGCTCGCCGATATGGCCGCCGCCGGCGATGACGACGCGACGGAAGTCACGGTCCAGTCGGCGCAGCTCGCTCATGACGGCACGAATGTCGCGACGCGCGGCGATGAAGAAGACCTCGTCATCGGCTTCGATCACGGTGTCGCCGCGGGGGATGATCGGTCGGTTGCGACGATAGATAGCCGCCACCCGCGTATCCACGTTGGGCATGTGGCGGCGCAAAAAGCCGAGTTCCTGTCCGACCAGTGGCCCGCCGTAGAAGGCCTTCACCGCGACGAGCTGCACCATGCCGCTGGCGAATTCCAGCACCTGCAGCGCACCGGGATAATCGATCAGCCGGCGGATGTGGTCGGTGACGACCTGCTCGGGGCTGATCAGGACATCGATGGGCACGGCATCGTGGGCGAATAGGCCCTTGCGGGTCAGGTAGGCGGTGGCGCGCACGCGGGCGATCTTGGTCGGCGTACGAAACAGCGTGTGCGCCACCTGACAGGCAATCATGTTGACTTCGTCGGAGTTGGTGACCGCAATCAGCATATCCGCGTCTTCGCAGCCTGCCTGACGCAGCACGATCGGATAGGAGGCTGAACCCGACACCGTGCGAATATCCAGGCGGCTATGCAGCTCGCGCAGGCGCTCGCCATCGGTATCCACCACGGTGATGTCGTTTTCTTCATGGGCCAGGTGTTCGGCCAGGGTTCCACCGACCTGGCCAGCACCTAGAATGATGATCTTCATGAATGCGTCCGCAGGCTGATTGGCCGACGGCCTGAGAGGGGCGTCGGCAGGCGGTGGCTAGCATAAACCACTCGACCAGTAGGCGACAGGGTACGGCAGGTACGCCATCTAGGCACGACCTGTGGCCGTGCCGAGAGAAGCAAGCGCGGAAAGTGTCCCCGACGATTGATCTGGCTCAAGGGTTTCTCGAGATCCCGTCAGGCTTACTCGAGCGTGAAGCCGACCTTGACGGTGACTTGCCAGTGGGCCACACGGCCGTCTTCGATATGGCCGCGGGTTTCGACGACCTCGAACCAGCGCATGCCGTGCAGGCTACTGCTGGCGCGTTCGATGGCCTGATTCACTGCATCTTCGATGCTTTCGGTGGATGAGCCGGTCAGTTCGACATGCTTGTAGACGTGGGACATGTATCACTCCTTTGTCATGGGTGAAGCCCCGGCCTCCACCGGGACTCTGCCGCCAGTATAGGCATCAAGCGTGGCCTGATCGCAAGCCGTCCCCTTGCCCGACGCCTGGCGGTGGCCTGTCACGGGCCCGGCCTTACTTGCGCTTGAGTCGTGCATAGAAGAAACCGTCGTGACCGTGCTCACGGGGCAACAGCTGACGCCCGGCGCCGGACTCGACGCCCCAGGCCAGTCCTTGCGGTGTGTCGATCTCGGCGTCCGGTGTGCGCTCGAGGAAAGCGGTGATCTGCTCGCTATTCTCCTCGGGCAACACCGAACAGGTGGCATAGACCAGGGTGCCGCCGGAGGCCAGGGTCTGCCATAGATTGTCGAGCAGCCTCGCCTGCAGTGCTGCGAGCTGCCCGATATCATCGGGGCGGCGCAGCCGCTTGATGTCCGGGTGACGGCGGATCACCCCGCTGCCGGAGCAGGGGGCATCGAGCAGGATGGCATCGAAGGGTGTGCCGTCCCACCAGTCCTGTTCGCCGGCATCGGCGGCACTGAGTTGCGCGCTCAGGCCGAGGCGCTCAAGGGTGCCCTCGACGCGCTGCAGGCGCTCGGCGTCGCTGTCCAGGGCTTGCAGCGAGACATCGAAGGCTTCGAGCAGGTGCGCAGTCTTGCCACCAGGCGCGGAGCAGGCATCCAGCACCTGGGCGCCGGGGCGCGGTGCCAGGGCCGGGCCCAGTAGTTCGATGGCGAGCTGAGCGGCCTCGTCCTGTACGCTGACATTACCCTCGGCAAAGCCTGGCAGGGCGCTGACGTCACAGGGGGTCTCGAGGGTCAGGCCATCCGGGGCATGCTCGCAGGGGCGCGCTTCGATACCGTTCTCGCGCAGGCGTTCCAGGTAGGCTTCCTGGCTGGTCCGACGACGGTTGACGCGCAGTGTCATCGGTCCTGCCTGGTTGTTGGCGATGGCGATCTCGCGCCAGTCGTTGGGCCAGGCCTGACGCAGCGCCTTGAGCCACCACACCGGATGCAGCAGGGCAACGGCGGGGTCGCGGTCGACCTTGGCCTGCATCTCGCTTGCCTCGCGCTGCAGACGACGCAGGCAGCCGTTGAGCACCCGAGTCGCCCAGCCCTTGTCGAGCAGGCGGGCGGCGCCGGCCGTCTCACCCACCGCGGCGTGGGCCGGAATGCGCAGATACAGAAGCTGATAGATACCCACCAGCAGAAGCGCCTGGATGTCGGTGTCGCGCGCCTTGAAGGAGCTCTTGAGCAAGACGCTGGCCAGCGCCTCGAGGCGCGGTAGCGTGCGGCAGACGCCGTAGCAGATCTCGCGCAAAAGCGCCCGGTCGCGGGGCGCCACGCGGCTGTCATCGAGGCTTGCAAGCGATCCGCGGGCATTGAGAATCGGTACCAGTGCACGCGCGGCTTCGGCCCGCAGGCTTAGACCATTCTGTCCCTCGGCGGGCGCCTGCTTGGGATTTCGTTGGGAACGCTTGTTGGTTCCCTGGCGACGGTTGTTCTTGGCCTGATTCATGAGGAGGCCTCCTGCGAGGAAGTGGTATCGCCAAGGTGAGTGCCCGTTGCGAAGCGCTCACCCCGGGCGTTGAGTAGGTCACGGGCGGCCAGAGGTTTGCCGCCGGGGAGTTGAGCGCGGGTGATGCGCAGCACCTCGTCGCCGTCTGAACCACAGGCCACGCGCAGGGCGTCGCCAGCGGCCGGCAGCAGGGTGCCGGGGCGGGCGTCGGGGTCCTGAGGATCGCTCGCGCCGGGTTCGGCCAGCCAAAGCCTTAGCGGCTCGCCGGCGAGTCGTGTCCAGGCGACCGGCCAAGGGTTGAAGGCACGTACCTTGGCGGCCAGGCTTGCGGCCGGAGCGGTGAAGTCGAGCTCACCCTCGGCCTTGGAGAGCTTGGCCGCGTAGGTGACACCCGCGTCGGGCTGCGGCGTGGCGCTCAGGCCAGGGCCTGCGAGCCCGTCCAGGGCCGCGACGATCGCTTCGCCGCCGAGCGCGGCCAGGCGGTCGTGCAGTTCGCCGCCGGTGGTCGTGGCATCCAGCGGTGTACGCCGTTCGAGCAGCATGGCGCCGGTATCGAGCCCGGCATCCATCTGCATGATGGTCACGCCGCTCTCGGCATCGCCGGCCTCGAGGGCGCGCTGGATCGGCGCCGCGCCGCGCCAGCGTGGCAGCAGCGAGGCATGCACGTTGAGACAGCCCATCGGCGGGATATCGAGCACCGCCTGGGGCAGCAGCAGCCCGTAGGCCACCACCACCATGATGTCGGCATCAATGGCGGCAAGCTCGGCCTTTGCATCGGCATGCTTGAGCGAGGCAGGCTGATGGACCGGCAGGCCGTGCTCCAGTGCCCGCGCCTTGACGGGGCTCGGGGTGAGCTTGCGGCCACGCCCGGCGGGGCGGTCGGGCTGGGTATAGACGGCCACCACCTGGTGGTCGCTTGAGAGCAGTGCATCGAGGCTTGCCGCCGCGAAGTCCGGGGTGCCGGCGAAGATCACGCGCAGGGGTCGGGTCATGAAAGGCCTTGCTGAGTAAAACGATCAGGATGGGCGACATCATAGCGTAACGTCGCCGACAACGACGAAGGCCGGCCCCGCCACGAGGCAGGGCCGGCCTTCGGGAGGCCAGAAGCTGGCCTGGGTCCCCGAAGGGGTGGCGCTCAGGCGGGCTGCATCTGGCGGTGGCGTTTCTGCATCTTCTTCATGACTCGGTCGCGCTTGAGCGGCGACAGGTAGTCGACGAAGAGGCGTCCTTCCAGGTGGTCGTATTCGTGCTGAATGCAATGCGCCAGCAGCCCGTCGGCCTCAAGCTCGTAGGCATTGCCATCGCGATCCAGTGCCTTGAGCTTGACAGTCAAGGCACGCGGCACTTCAGCGTAGTATTCGGGGATCGACAGACACCCTTCCTGCATCGCCTCTCGCTCGTCGCTGAGCGGCGTGTATTCGGGGTTGATCATCACCAGCGGGTCGTTACGGTTCTCGCTGACATCCATCACGATGACGCGACGGTGCACGTCGACCTGACTGGCTGCCAGGCCGATGCCCTGGGCGTCGTACATGGTTTCCAGCATGTCGTCGATTAGCTGACGAACCTGATCATCGACGGTGTCGACCGCCACCGCCTGAGTGCGCAGGCGCTCGTCCGGGAACTCGAGGATGGGTAACTTGGCCATGACGTTGAAATCACCGTATGTAAAATTCTGGGATATTACCCGTATTGTAGTGGGCAGGCTCTGCTAACGGAACCGCTATCCATATTATGGTCGCGATAGGGCGTGACTATGCTTTGTCCACGTCCCAGCCCTTATAGAAGTTGCTATGGAGGCTGTCACTAGAGACCCGTCATCCCCTTCCGGGGTTCCGTGATGCCGCCACTCAGATAGGGCCTGACACGCCCGGCGAGCGTGGCCGCGGCAGCGCGCCAAGGATACACTGGCCTCGGGTAGACGAGTGGCGCCAATGACGAAGGTGATGCCCGGCCGCATGCCGAGGATGAAGGAGCAGGAAATGACAGGAAGATGGGAGCGGTCCAGGCGCATCCTGATCGGGCTTTGCCGTGCCATTGGCATGGGACCGGGTCATGAAAATGACCCGCGAGAGAAGCCACACGCAAGCACCGGAAGGGGCGGGGTTCTGGCAGTGCTGATCGTCAGCCTGTTTGCCGCGGGCATGGCGCATGCTCAGCAACAGATGCTGCGTGATGACGCCCCCAAGCGTTACACCGTGGTCCGCGGCGATACCCTCTGGGACATTTCCGGCCGCTTCCTGAATCACCCCTGGCAGTGGCCACAGGTATGGAGGATCAACCCGCAGATCGATAACCCGCACCTGATCTATCCCGGTGATGTCATCGTGATTCGAGACTGTAATGGCAAGCCCTGCCTGGGCATCGAGCGCGGCCAGAACGTGGTCAAGCTATCGCCCGAAATGAGGCGTGTCCCGCGTCGTCAGGCCATTGCGCCGTTACCCCTCGATGTGGTCGAGCATTTCCTGACCCGTCATCGTATCGTCGATGCCTCGGTCAACCTGTCCGAGCAGCCCTATGTGGTGGCAAGTGGCGACAAGCGACTGATCAGCGGTGCAGGCGATACCGTCTATGTGCGTGGGGACCTGACCGGGGATACCCGCTACGGCATTTATCGGCCCGGTGAGGTCTATCGCGATACCCAGGGCGCCATTCTGGGCAGAGAATTGATCAGCATCGCGGAAGGCCGCCTGACCGGCGGAGACGGTGAGCTTAACCGGTTTGCGGTGACCGCTTCTCGACAGGAGGTGCGCGACGGCGACCTGGTCATGCCGCTAGAGCGCCTCGAGCTTGTGGGCGAATTTCAGCCTCGCCCACCCGAGCATGCGGTCGAGGGTCGCATCCTCTCCGTGCCTGGCGGTGTACGCTTTATCGGCCGGCTTCACGTGGTAGCGATGGATGTCGGCACCCGTGATGGCGTCTCGCCGGGAAGCGTGCTTGCCGTCGAGCAGCAGGGGGAGCTGGTCAGCGACCCCCGGAGCGAGGAGATGGTGCGCTTGCCGGGCATCGATGCGGGCCAGGTAATGGTCTTTCGCAGTTACGACCGGGTCAGCTATGGCCTGGTCATGCGGGCCACCCAAACGCTTGAAATCGGAGATCGGGTGCATACCCCCGATGCCATTGACCTGTATTCATTGAAATGACGAGGCGTCGAGTACGCGCTTGATCGAACCGCAATCGCTTACGTTCTGATGGATAGAACGACTCACTGATGGAAAGACGGAAAAGAGGACGGCGCGATGACGGCCAAGGACTGGCTGGTGCTTTCGCTACTGCCGGGGCTCGGTCCCCGGCGCATCCAGGCCCTGCGCGAACGCGCGCCGGAATGTATCGAGAGCTGGCCCGAGGGCTGGCTGGCACTGTTGCCGCGCCCGGCGGCCACGGCGCTGAGGCTGTGGCTCGATCACCCCGGCCGCAGCCCGCTGTCTTCCTCCGTGGAGGCACTCGACAGCTGGCTGGCCGCCGCTCCCCACCACACCCTATTGCATCCCGACCACCCGCATTGGCCGACCCTGCTCGATCAACTGCCCGATCCGCCGCCGGTGCTGTGGGCCAGTGGCGATCTTGCTGCCCTGAGGCCGCCGGCGCTTGCCATCGTGGGCTCTCGACGCCCCACGCGAGATGGTCTGGAGAGCGCCGCCGAGTTTGGCCGCCGCCTCGCCGAGGCAGGCTATGGCATCATCAGCGGCCTGGCGTTAGGCATCGACGGTGCGGCCCAGCGAGCGGCTCTGGACGCCGGCGGGCGCAGCGTCGCGGTGCTGGGGTGCGGCGTCGATGTGGTCTATCCGCCGCGTCATGAGACGCTGCACCGCCGGCTCATGGGTGACAGTGGACTTTTGCTTTCCGAACACCCGCCGGGCACCCAGGCGCGAGCCGCTTTCTTTCCCAGGCGCAACCGCATCGTCACCGGGCTCTCGCTTGGGGTGCTGGTGGTCGAGGCCGCCGAGAAGAGCGGGTCTCTGGTCAGTGCTAGGCTCGCCATGGAACAGAACCGTGAGGTCTTCGCGCTGCCAGGGTCGGTCCATAACCCCCAGGCCCGCGGTTGTCTGGGGTTGATTCGCCAGGGCGCGACCCTGGTGACCGGAATCGACGACATCCTCGACGAATTACCGCCCCAGCCCGTAACAGCCGCCGCCGGCTCGCCTAGCACGGCTTTACTATCCGATAGCGTATCAGGCAGCGGGCCCTCTGTTTCAGCGGCGAGCGAGGCAGACCCCGAGGACCCACTGCTTGCGCTGCTCAGCGACCGGCCCACGCCGCTGGATGTGTTGATCGAACTCACGGGGCTTGATGTCGGCAGCTGTCAGCGACGACTGCTGGAGTTCGAGATCGAGGGCCTTGCCACCCAGGCGGTGGGCGGTTGGATTCGCCTAACCCAGACACGCACCCAGGCACGCTGAGCGTCTCCTCGGGCACCCTCAGGGCAGGGCGCACATGATAGACTTTGCGCCAGTTGCCCCCGATGCACGAGGACCGCTGATGACCGATATTTCCGCACTCGACGCCGCACACATACCCGCTTTGGATACCGCCGTGGACGCCCTGGTGGCGGGTGGCGTGATTGCCTATCCGACCGAAGCGGTCTGGGGCCTGGGTTGCGACCCCGACAATGACCAGGCGCTAACGGCATTGCTGCGCCTCAAGGAACGGGATCCGGCCAAGGGGCTGATTCTGATCGCCGGCGAGATCGGCCAGCTCGCGCCCTGGCTCGAGGGGCTGCCCCCGGCGCTTCACGCGCCGCTGGTGGCGAGCTGGCCGGGACCCAATACCTGGCTGGTGCCGGACAATGGCCGTTCGAATGCCCTGCTGCGCGGGGCGCACCGGAGCGTAGCGCTGAGGGTCAGCGATCATCCGCTGGTGGCAAGGCTTTGTGCCGCGTATGGCGGCCCCATCATCTCGACCTCGGCCAATCGGGCCGGCGAGCCGCCAGCGATGACGGCCGCGGCCGTGCGCGAGACCTTCGGCGATGGCCTCGCGGCGGTGCTCGAGGGGCCGCTTGGCGATCACCCCAGACCGAGTACCATTCGCGACCTGGTCAGCGGTCAGGTACTGAGAGACTGAAGGCCGCGGCGGCGATGCCCGTTGCGTCGCCGCGGTAATCTACCTTCCCATTTAATGCTGTGACTGGAGGCCGTGTGGCACACGCCAATCTCGATGCCGTCAAGACCTACCTGCTCGACCTGCAGGACCGTCTGTGTACGGGGCTTTCCGCCGAAGACGGCGGCGCCGAATTCCATGAAGATTCCTGGGAGCGCCCCACCGGCGGCGGTGGCCGCTCGCGGGTGATCGAAAACGGCGCCGTTTTCGAGAAGGGCGGCGTCAACTTCTCGCATGTCTATGGCGAAGAATTGCCCCCTTCTGCAAGTGCCGCGCGCCCCGAACTCGCCGGGCGCAGCTTCCATGCGGTCGGTGTGTCCTGGGTGGTGCACCCGACCAACCCGCATGTGCCGACCAGCCACGGCAATGTGCGTTTCTTTATCGCCGAGAAAGAGGGTGAAGCGCCGGTATGGTGGTTCGGCGGCGGCTATGACCTGACCCCCTTCTATCCGGTGTTCGAGGACGTGGTGCACTGGCATCGGGTCGCCAGCGATGCCTGCGCGCCCTTTGGCGAAGAGGTCTATTCACGCTACAAGGCGTGGTGCGACGACTACTTCTATCTCAAGCATCGCGACGAGACCCGTGGCGTTGGCGGGCTTTTCTTCGATGATCTCAATGAGTGGAGCTTCGATGACTGCTTTGCCTTCCTGCAAGCGGTGGGCGACAGCTTCCTAGACGCCTATCTGCCAATCGTCCAGCGCCGCCGCGACGAGGCCTACGGCGAGCGGGAACGCAACTTCCAGCTGTATCGCCGCGGGCGTTATGTGGAGTTCAATCTGGTCTGGGACCGCGGCACCCTGTTCGGCCTGCAGAGCGGCGGACGCACCGAGTCGATCCTGATGTCGATGCCCCCGGCGGCCCACTGGCACTACGGCTGGACACCGGACCCGGACAGCCCGGAAGAGGTGCTGTATCAGGATTACCTGAGGCCGCGGGATTGGCTCAGTGAAGCCGAGGAGGTCGAGGCATGAGCGATCGCTACTGTGTATTTGGCCATCCGATCGGGCATTCCAAGTCACCGCAGATCCATACGGCCTTCGCCGCCCAGAGCGGTGAGGCCATGGAGTACACCGCCATCGAGGCGCCGAAGGATGACTTCGCCGGTGCCTGGCGTGACTTCGTGGCCGCCGGTGGTCGCGGCGCCAACGTCACCGTGCCCTTCAAGGAAGACGCCTACCGCCTCTGTGAGGTGCTGAGTCCCCGCGCCCGGCGCGCCGGGGCGGTGAATACCCTGGTGCTTGGCAAGGATGGCCGCACCTTTGGCGACACCACCGATGGTATCGGCCTGGTACGCGACCTGAAGCATCATGGCGTCACGCTTGCCGGGGCGCGGGTGCTGGTATTGGGTGCTGGCGGCGCGGTGCGTGGCGTAATCGAGCCGTTGCTGGCCGAGGGCCCTGCCGAGGTGCTGATTGCCAATCGTACCGCCGAGAAGGCGAGTGGCCTTGCCAAGGACTTCGCTGCCCTGACGGATGGTCAGACACGACTGCATGGCAGCGGCTTCGATGCCGTGCCGGCCCATTTCGATGTGGTGATCAACGGCACCAGCGCGAGCCTTGGCGGTGATCTGCCACCCTTGCCCGAAGATGTGTTCGCACCGGGGGCGACCGCCTACGACATGATGTATGGCGCCGCGCCGACGGTCTTCCTGGCTTGGGCGGCCGAGCGCGGCGCCCGCCCGGTCGATGGCCTGGGTATGCTCGTCGAGCAGGCGGCCGAGTCCTTCTATCAGTGGCGCAACCGCCGTCCCGATACGGCGCCGGTGCGCGAGATGTTGCGCCAGGCGCTTGAAGCCAACGCCTAGGCCCGCAAGGCGTTAGCGGGTTGCCCCCATACAGAGAAGCCCGCCGGTCCTGAGACCGGCGGGCTTCTTGTCGTTCGCTTTAGTGTGTCGCTTCTTCGAAGACGAAAACGAGGCTTTCTCAGCGTTTCTTGACGTACAGCCCCACCATGGTCATGCCAAGCCCCAGCACTGACAACAGGAGACCGCCGTTGACCAGCCAGGGCGCACGCTCGAGCCAGGGTACGAAGGGCTGAGGCGTATCGCGGCAGACCCCGGCGATGTAGTCCCAGTGGCCATTATCGAACAGGCATTCACGTACCTTGCCAAGCTCGACGAAGTAGATCGTCAGCAGCACCAGGATGGGCAGAATCAGCAGCGCGAGCCCCACACGTGTAAGGAGTCTCCGGCTCATTTAGGACCGCCCGCAGTTGGGTGTCTTGCCGGCACGGCGTGCCTGTTCATAGCGGGGTACGACCTCACTCATGCTGGCCTGAAGGCCGCTGATACGCTGGCTGTTGGTGGGGTGTGTGGACATCCAGGCCGGTGGCTGACTGCCGCCTGCCTGGCTCATCTTCTCCCACAGGGTGACGCTGGCACGCGGATCGAAGCCCGCATCGGCCATCAGCCGAACCCCCAGCGTATCGGCCTCGCTTTCGTGACTACGCGAGAAGGGCAGCATGATGCCAAACTGCGCTCCTGCACCCAGTGCCCCCATCAGCGCCTCGCCCTGAGCACCCTCGAGACCGGCGGCAGCTTGGATCACCGACAGCCCCAGCTGAGTCGCCTGCTGGGTGGATACCCGCTCGTTGGCATGGCGGGCCAGCACGTGGGCGATCTCGTGGCCGATTACCGCCGCCAGCTGATCCTGGGTATTGGCGATATCCAAGAGGCCGGTGTTCACGCCGATGTAGCCACCGGGCAGGGCGAAGGCGTTGGCCGAGTCGTCGTCGAAGACCTTGACCTGCCACTGGGGGGCCAGGTCCGTTGACGGCAGTTCAGCGACGATCGCACGCGACACGCACTGCACGTAGTTCAGGGTGGCACCGCCCACGGTGGGTAGTTCCTGTTGATACTGCTCGAAGGTCTGCTCACCCATCTGGTTGAGCTGCTGGTCGGACACCAGTGTCAGCTGCTGGCGACCGGTGGGGGAATTCGAACAGGCTGCCAGGGCGATGGTCAGCGCCCCTACGGCTATTCCATTGATCCAACGCATTTTGGGATTCTCCTTGGGCCGGCAGCGAAAAGGGTCGCTGGACGACATGTCACAGTTTGCCACAAGATACCCCGATCGCTGGCGCGGTAAAACCGCGAGACCTGAGACGAAGGAGATGATGCATGGATGATGCCCTGTCCCGGCGCCTGCTGGAGCTGATAGAACGGGTAGAGCCCTGGTTGCCACCCGCGTCGATCGAGATCGACTGGCGACATGATACCGCCGCGCTGTGGCAACGAAATGCCCTTGGCGGGCAACTGATGCCGGTGCCGCCCAGGGATGCGCTCGGCCTCGATGACCTGCTGGGCATCGAACGTCAGAAGCGCGCCCTGATCGACAATACCCGTGCCTTCCTGCGCGGCTATCCCGCCAACCATGCCCTTCTGTGGGGGGCACGGGGCAGTGGCAAGTCATCGCTTGTCAGAGCGCTGCTCAATGGCCTGGCGCCAGAAGGCCTGCGTCTGGTGCAGGTGGATCGCCACGACCTGGCGGGGCTGCCGAACCTGGTGGCCATGCTGCGTAACGAGCCGCAGCGTTTCGTGGTCTATTGCGATGACCTGTCCTTCGAGGGCAATGACGATGCCTACAAGGCCTTGAAGAGCGTGCTCGACGGTGCCATCACCGGCCCGCCCGAGAACGTCCTGCTCTACGCCACCTCCAATCGCCGTCACCTGCTGCCAGAATCGATGAGCGACAACCAGGAAACGCGAGTGGTGGACGATGAGTTGCATCACGGTGATGCGGTCGAGGAGAAGATATCGCTCTCCGACCGCTTCGGCCTCTGGCTGGCGTTTCATCCCTTCAGCCAGGACGCCTATCTGGAAACTTGCCAGCACTGGGTTTCCCATCTCGGTGGCGACGAGGACTGGTCGCCAGACGCCCGCGGCGAGGCGCTGCGCTTTGCCACGCTGCGCGGCGGGCGCAGCGGACGCATTGCCTGGCAGTTTGCCTGTCAGTGGGTGGGCCGCCAGCGGCTGGAAGCAGAGACCTGATCGGACGGCCTGGCTGGCGGGGTGACGCTCGCTGTCGCGCTGATCGTGAGCAGCGCTAGCCCGAGCGGCCCTCTGGAATCAGGGTGCCGCTTTCCCCGACGTCCAGCTTGAGCTTCGGCATCAAAAGGCCGCCGGGCAAGGTCATGCCGAGCCCGCTGAGACTCCCCGGCGTGATCGCGAATTCGCTGCCGGCGGGCAGGTTGCCGGTGCTGGCCATCTGCTGGGCGAGGGCGACCAGCGGGTCGAGCTGGCTCCTGTCGGCCTCGAGCAGATCAAACGCCAGCGGCAGTCGCAGGTCGGCCTCGTCTCCGGAGCGCAGGGTCACGTCCTGATCGTAGCGGCCGCTGATGGCGTCCAACCCGGGCATGTCGAGGGTCCAGTTGAAGCCCGCCATCTCTACCGCGGGCAGCCCGGCGGGAAGCCCCAGGCCCAGTGCCATGGTGGCCTTGAGTGGCAGGCTGCCCATGCCGAGGCTCGAGGCCACCAGGGAGCCGATGTCGCTGGTATCGAGGCCGGCATCGATCTCGTAGGGCCCGATGCTGACCTTCTCGATGCCGAGCGACGTGACCGCCAGGCGCATGGCGAAGAGCCCGGTCTGGGGCAGGGCAAAGCAGGCGCTCAGCAGCATCAGCAGGCCGCCGGCCAGCAGGTGTCGCCAGGGCCGCCGCCGCGCCGACGAGGGGCGAGACAGGGAAAGACGTAACATGAGGGTTACCTCCGGTATCCACTCAAGGCGGACATTCAGCATAGTCGAGGGAAAGGGGTTCACCAACACAGCGCCCCCGTCGGACCAGATCCGGCGGGGGCGCTGTTGCGTCAGGCTAGACGGCGGGAGGAGGGCCTAGCGACGGTTCTTGCGGGCTTCCTTGGTCCGGTCGAGCTCGCGCTTCTTGGCCTTCTCCTTGTCGCCGGCACCGGCCATGTTGTCATACGGGTTCTTGCCGGAGCGGAACTCGAAGCGGATCGGCGTGCCGCGCACCTTGAGCACCTTGCGGAAGGTGTTGGTCAGGAAGCGCTTGTAGGCTTCCGGCAGCGCCTCGGTCTGGTTGCCGTGCACGACGATGATCGGCGGATTGCTGCCGCCCTGGTGGGCCATGCGCAGCTTGATGCGACGGCCATGCACCATCGGCGGCTGATGCTCGGTGACCGCATCCTGCAGGATGTTGGTCAGACGATTGGTCGACCAGTGGCTGTTGGCGGAGGCGAAGGCACGATCGATGGAGGGGTAGAGATCACCCACTGCCGTGCCGTGCAGCGCCGAGATGAAGTGCATCTCGGCGTAGTCGGCGAAGCCCAGACGACGCTTGATGGCGGCGCGCATCTTGTCCTTGGCCTCGGACTCCAGGCCATCCCACTTGTTGACCGCCAGCACCAGGGCACGCCCGGAGCTCAGCACATAGTCGAGCAGGTGCAGGTCCTGATCAACCAGCCCAGAACGCGCGTCGAGCACCATGACCGCGACATGACATTCCTTGATGGCATCCAGGGTCTTGACGATCGAGAACTTCTCGGCGATTTCCTTAACGTTCTTGCGACGGCGCACGCCGGCGGTGTCGACCAGCACATAGGGCTTGCCGCGCCGCTCGAAGGGGATCTCGATGGCATCGCGGGTGGTGCCTGCCTCGTCGAAGACCACCACGCGGTCTTCGCCCAGCAGGCGGTTGACCAGGGTCGACTTGCCGACGTTGGGCCGGCCGATCACACCGATGCGCACACCGTTGCTCAGATCCGGCGGTGCGGCGTTGGCCTCGCGCTCGGGGAAGGGGGCGAGCACTTCCTCGATCAGTGAAGTGACGTTGCGTCCGTGGGCCGCGGCGACCGGGCGCGGATCGCCGATGCCCAGGCCCCAGAAGTCGCCGGAGGCGGTGTCTTCGTCGAGGCCATCGGTCTTGTTGACCACCAGCCAGGTCTTCTTCTGGTTGACGCGCAGGTGGTTGGCAATGGCCTCGTCGGCGACATTCAGACCGGCGCGGCCATCGACCATGAACAGCACGATGTCGGCCTCGTCGATGGCTACCAGCGATTGCTCGGCCATGGCGGCGTCGATGCCGTGCTCGTCACCGCTGATGCCGCCGGTATCGATCACCGTGTAGGTCTTGTCGCCCAGCGCGCCGTTGCCGTACTTACGGTCACGGGTGAGGCCCGGGAAGTCGGCCACCAGGGCATCCCGCGAACGGGTCAGGCGGTTGAAGAGCGTGGACTTGCCGACATTGGGTCGGCCGACCAGGGCAATGACAGGATTCATGGTAGTTCGCGGATCTCCAGCGCCTCTAGGCGCCCGTCGTTGGCCAGCGCATGAATGCGGCGGCCGTCAGTAAGGGGGCGCAGGCTGATCCCCGAGCTATCGATGTGCTCACGACCGGCCAGTTGGCCGTTGGTGGCATCGAGCAGGTGCACATAACCTTCGAAGTCGCCGACCACCAGCTTGCCATCGGCAAAGGCCGGGGAGGTCAGCTGGCGACCCTCGAGGGTGTTGCTGCGCCATTTAAGTTGGCCGGACAGGGCGTCCAGTGCCAGCACGTGGCTGGCGTCGTCGATGACGTAAAGGGTTTCGCCGACCATCAGCGGTGACAGGTAGCTCGAGATATCGCGCTCCCACAGGGGCTCGCCGCTCTGCGCTTCCATGGCCACCAGGCGGCCGTGGTAACTGGTCAGGTAGAGACGACCGTCACGGGTCAGCAGCGGCTCGCCGTCGAGATCGATCAGACGATCCACTTCGCTTCTGCCCTTGGGCACGGCGATGCGCTTTTCCCACAGCGGCTGACCGCTACGGTTATCCAGCGTCGCGATACGGCCGTTGGCAAAGCCAGCGAAGGTCACCTGTTCGATGACCCTCGGCGTCCCGGTGCCACGCAGGGTCAGGGCCGGGTCGCTGGTGGAGTAGACCCACTGCTCGGCGCCGCTTTCGCGCTCCAGTGCGGTGATGCTGCCGTCGACACTCTGCACGACCACCAGTTGCTGGTTGGGCTGGGGCGCGGCCAGCACTTCGCTGGGCACGCGTGAGCGCCACAGCACCTCGCCGTCGGCCTGATCGATGGCCAGCACCTCACCGTTGCGCGTGCCCAGATAGAGCCGCTCGGCAACCGCGGTCAGGCCACTGGAAATGGGGTTGTCCAGCTCGACCGTCCAGCGCCGCTCGCCGTTCTCGGCATTGATGGCCATCAGTTCGCCTTCGGCATCGGCAGCGAACAGAGTGTCACCATCCTGAGAGGGGCTGATCGGGTAGCGTGCCTCACCGAGACCGTCGCCGACCTGCACCGACCAGGCGCCGTCCAGCGTTACACTCTCGCTGAAGCTCTTGAGTTCCTTGGGCGGTGTTTCGGGTTCAACCTGACCGGCACAGCCGGCCAGCAGGCCAAGGGATGCCAGGGCGATCAACAGCGTCGATTTCATAGCGTAGCTTCCTCTGCGCCGAGGTTGTCGAGCTTGAGCTGAGTGCCGAACAGCGGTTGGCCGCTGGCTTCAGCGGTGGCCAGGGCCTCGCGATAGGCATCGCGGGCCTCGTCCTTCTGACCAAGGGCCAGCTGGGCATCGCCACGCAGCGCCAGGCGCTGGGCGTTGAGTGCTTCACTGTCGATGGCGTCCAGGGTCGAGAGTGCGGTATCGGCCTCGTCACCGGCCAGCTGCAGGCGTGCCAGACGTAGCCGCGCCAGATCCTTGAGGTAGCCGCGTTCGGTTGCGTCGATCAGCGAGGACAAGGCATCACGGGCACCGGCCAGGTCGCCGTCGGCCACCGCCAGACGCGCTTCGATCAGCGTCGCCAGATCAGCGTAGAGGGTACCATCGTGCTCCTCATTGAGCGCGGTCACCTGTTCGCGGGCCTGGGCCAGGGCAGCATCTTCAAGCGTTGGCTGGCTGGCAAGCGACAGCAGCTGCTGGTAGCGCATGGAGGCCGCTTCGGCCTGATTGGCCTGATAGCCCTCCCAGGCCTTCCAGCCGAAGATCCCGGCGGCGGCGATGACCACGCCGGCGATCAGCGAGGTGCCGTTTTCCTTCCACCAGCGCTTGATGGCCTCTAGCTGTTCTTCATCGGTGTTCAGCTCCGCCACGGGCGGTCTCCTTGCGTCAGTGACCCCCGCACCGATCGGTGGTGCGGGGGTGGGCATCATGGATGTTTAGGCTTGGCCAAGCGGCCGGTCGACCAGCGCCGGCAGCATCTCGGCGAGGGTCTCGCGGGACAGGCGCTGCTGCTCGCGGTCCTCGCGCATGAACTTGACGGTGACGGCATTCTCGGCGAGCTCGTCTTCACCGATCAACAGCGCGAGACGAGCGCCGCTCTTGTCTGCCTTCTTGATCTGGCTCTTGAAACTGCCGCCGCCACAATGCACCTGGGCGCGCAGCTCGGGCAGCTCGCCGCGCAGGCGTTCGCCGAGCAGCAGGGCGCTGCGGGTCGCCGCGGCATCCATGCCAAGTATGTAGACATCCAGCGGCGGGCGAGCCTCGTCGGGCACCAGCTCAAGGGTCTCGAGCAAGAGGATCAGCCGCTCGACGCCCATCGCGAAACCGACCGCCGGGGTCGGCTTGCCTCCCAACTGCTCGACCAGGCCATCGTAGCGGCCGCCGGCACAGACGGTACCCTGGCTGCCAAGGGCGGTGGTGGTCCACTCGAAGACGGTGCGCGAATAGTAATCGAGACCACGCACCAGGCGCGGGTTGATCACGTAACCGATGCCGGCGGCATCGAGAATCGCGGTCAGCTCCTCGAAGTGAGTGCGGGACGCCTCGTCGAGGTGGTCCAACAGCTGGGGCGCGCCCTCGATGACATCAACCATCGCCGGATTCTTGGAATCCAGGATGCGCATCGGGTTGCTTTCGAGACGGCGCAGGGAGTCCTCGTCGAGGACATCCATGTGCTGCTTGAAGTAGGCCACCAGCAGGTCGCGATAGGCGGCGCGGGCATCCAGGGAGCCCAGCGAGTTCAGCTCCAGGGTCACGTGCTTGTCGAGGCCCAGCTGCTGCCAGAGGCGGGCGGAAAGCAGGATGACTTCGGCGTCGATGTCCGGGCCTTCGAGGCCATAGGTCTCGATGCCGACCTGGTGGAACTGCCGATAGCGGCCCTTCTGGGGACGCTCGTGGCGAAACATCGGGCCCTGGTACCACAGACGCTGTGTCTGGTTGTGCAAAAGGCCCTGTTCCATGGCCGCGCGCACGCAGCTCGCCGTGCCTTCAGGGCGCAGGGTCAGGCTGTCGCCGTTGCGATCCTCGAAGGTGTACATCTCTTTCTCGACGATGTCGGTGACCTCGCCGATCGAGCGTTTGAACAGGGCGGTCTGTTCGAGCACCGGCGTGCGAATCTCGTCATAGCCGTAGCGGCCCATCAGCGCCCGAACCTGGCCCTCGAAGTACTGCCAGAGGGGCGACTGGTTCGGCAACAGGTCGTTCATGCCACGGATGGCCTGGATTTTTTTCTTGCTTGTTTCGGGCGTGCTCAATGCTTGCTCCTTGAGGGGGCGTCGGGATCAGGCGTCCCGGGCGATGACGTCCTGTTCGGTCTGCTCCTTGAGGCGAACCCGCTCACGGATCAGCGCTTCAAGGTCGTCAATCAGATGATCGTTACGCAACTTGCTGGCCGGCTTGCCGTCGAGATAAACGAGGTTGGCCGGAGAGCCACCGGTCAGGCCGACATCGGTTTCCTTGGCTTCACCCGGGCCGTTGACGACGCAACCGATCACGGAGACATCCAGCGGTGTCATGACGTCCTCAAGCCGCTCTTCGAGCGCGTTCATGGTGCCGATGACGTCGAAATTCTGCCGTGAACAGCTGGGGCAGGCGATGAAGTTGATGCCCTTTGAGCGCAGCTTGAGGCTCTTGAGCATGTCGAAGCCGACCTTGATCTCTTCGACGGGGTCGGCGGCAAGCGACACGCGAATGGTGTCACCGATGCCATCCATCAACAGCATGCCCAGACCGATCGATGACTTGACCGTGCCCGAGCGCAGACCGCCGGCCTCGGTGATGCCCAGGTGCAGCGGCTGCTCGATGCGGCTGGCCAGATCGCGGTAGGCGGCCACGGCCATGAACACATCCGATGCCTTGACGCTGACCTTGAAGTCGGGGAAATCGAGGCGATCAAGATGATCGATGTGGCGCATCGCCGATTCGACCAGCGCCGCAGGCGTGGGTTCGCCGTATTTCTTCTGCAGGTCCTTTTCCAGCGAACCTGCGTTGACGCCGATGCGGATCGGAATGCCGTTATCGCGTGCGGCGCTGACCACGGCCTGTACGCGGTCTTCGCGACCGATATTGCCGGGGTTGATGCGCAGGCAGTCGACGCCGAGTTCGGCGACGCGCAGCGCGATCTTATAGTCGAAGTGGATGTCGGCGACCAGCGGGACGTTCACCTCGCGCTTGATGCGCCCGAACGCCTCGGCGGCGTCCATGTCCGGTACGCTGACACGCACGATGTCGGCGCCGGCGGCTTCGAGTTGGCGAATCTGGCCGACGGTCGCGGCCACGTCCAGGGTGTCGGTGTTGGTCATGCTCTGCACCGAGATCGGTGCATCGCCGCCCACGGGTACGTTACCGACATGAATCTGGCGTGAGCGGCGTCTAACGATGGGAGACTGCGCGTGCATGCGGGATCATTCTCCTAGGCTGAAGCGGGCGACATTGTTGCTGCCGGCATACTCCGTCAGATCGACGGTCTCGCCCCGGTAGCGCATTTCGACGCCGCTGGCGTTGCCGACGGTCAGGCGGAAGGGCGGTACGCCTTCGGCACGGGCGGTGCTGCCGGCTGACTGCAGGCCAACGAAGATGCGCTCGTCGTTGGCATCGAAGATTTCGGTCCAGGACTGCTCGTTGAAGGTCAGTTCCAGTACGGCGGGGCCGGCGTCGCTCTCGGTCGAGGCCGTGTCGGCACCGTCGGTGCTCTGCGTGTCGCTGGAAGCGGCGCTATCCGCCTGAGCGACATCGCTGCCCGCCTCGTTGGATGTGGCATCGCTGGCTGACTGACCGGCATCCGAGGCGCTTGTGCCGGTATCCTGGCTCGCGTTCTGAGCGTCGTTCTGGCTATCCGTCAGCCCCATGTCGCTGTCCTCGTCGGGCAACGGCGGCATGTCTCCGGATTCGGCGCTTGTGTCGCTGTCGGTCGGGTTTTGCGAGGTCGACCCATCGGTCACGGCGGTGCCGTCCAGGGTGTCCACGGCCACCGGCTCGTTGTCGCCAATGCCGGGCAGGCCACTGCCGTCGCGGCTCTGCCACCACAGCAGCGTCAGGCCGATAAGACCCAGGATCACCAACAGGGTGACCAGCTTGAACAGCCAGGCACCCAGTCGCGAGGGTGGCTTGGCCGTCCTGACCGGTGTCACGCGACGCTCGGTCTCGGTCACGCCGCCGTTGGCAGCCCGGTAGGCGTCCAGCACGCCTGTTTCGTCGATGCCCAGCAGGCGGGCATAGGCGCGCAGGTAACCGCGACGGTAGGCTTCCACCGGCACCTGCTCGTAGTCGTCCTTTTCAAGACCCGTGACCACGGCCGGGCGCAGGTTCAGGGACGAGGCGACCTCGTCCAAGGAAAGTCCCTGATTTTCACGCTCGCCGCGCAGGATGTCACCGGGAGATGACGGGCGGGCCGTATCGATGCTGTCGTTATCGTGCATGTCGCTCATGACTGAGCATCCTTGATCGAGAATCGGTTGTCAGGGTGTGCCAAGGGACCCGTCCGGAGAAGCCGATGACGTGAGCTGGCGGGCGTAGAAATCGGCCTGCTCGGTATCGCCTCTGGCGAGAGCGATGTCGCGCGCCAGCGTCAGGTTCTCCTGCGTAATGCCTGTCAGGCGCATGTGCGCCTGAATGTTGTCCCACGCACGGGTTTGGTGTCCCTGCGCGTATTCAAGCTGTGCCAGCAGCAGATAGCTTCTGGGGCGACGCGGGTTGATGGCCTTGGCGCGTTTCAAGGCCTCACGCGCCTCTGCCATGTTCCCAAGGTCGCGCTGGCACTGGCCCAGATTGGCAAATAGCTGGGCGCGATTGGCATATTGTGTGTCTTCGCTGGCCAGAGCCAGCTGATCGCAGGCTTCGCGAGTCTGCCCCTGAGCATACAGGAAGGCAGCGAAATTGTTGCGTGCCCGGGTCAAGCCGGGGTCAGCGTCCAGCGCGCGCCGAAAGTAGTCATTGGCCATGGATGTCTCGCCCTGGCGCTGGAAAATCATCGCCATGGCCTGCAGCGCCTCGGGATCATTGGGTGCGACATCCAGCGCTCGGCTCAGGGCACGTGTGGCGCGCGGCAGGTTATTGCGCTCGAGATAGGCCGTCCCGAGGCGCGTATACGCCTCGGCGGAGCCGTCCTGATCAGGTTGCTGCGCCGCTGGAGTTGCACAACCACCCAGCCACACCACGCAGAGTAGCGTGGTAATCAGGGCACCCCGTCCGGTTCTTGCCGGACGACGGTGATGAGGGTTCATGAGCATCTCTTGCGGCATGATGGAAGCGATCCGGGTGACGGTCGGCCACAGCACATGAGGTGCCAGCGTGGCCGATAAGGCTTGTCCATCAAAGCGTTCTGCCTGATTGAAGTCAAGCGCACCCCAGGCGTCAGTCGGCGTCGATCTGGATCGACTGGATGTAGCGTTCATGGCGCTTGGTGCGGTCTTTGACTCGACCCACCAGCTGGCCGCAAGCGGCATCGATGTCATCGCCGCGGGTGCTGCGCACCGGGGCGGTATAGCCCAGTTCGTAGAGCCACTGCTGGAAGCGCATCGTCTGGTTGCGTGACGGCTTCTCGTAGCCCGAATGCGGGAACGGGTTGAACGGAATCAGGTTGATCTTGCACGGCAATTCGTCGAGCAGAGCGGCAAGCTGTTCGGCATGCTCCTGCTGGTCATTGACGTCCTTGATCAGGGTGTACTCGATGGTGATGATGCGCGTGTCATCGCACTTGGCGAGGTAACGTTTGCAGGCATCGATCAGCGAACGAATGTTGTACTTGCGGTTGAGCGGTACCAGTTCACTGCGCAGGTCGTCGGTGGCGGCGTGCAGCGAAATGGCCAGGCTCACGTCGATGTCGTCGCCAAGCTGGTCGATCTTCGGCACCACGCCTGAGGTCGACAAGGTGACGCGACGCTTGGACAGGCCGTAGCCGTTGTCGTCGAGCATCAGCTTCATCGCCGGCAGGACGGCATCGTAGTTCATCAGCGGCTCGCCCATGCCCATCATCACCACGTTGGTGACCGGACGATTGGCGGTGTCGCGACGCGGCCCCACGCTGCGCTGAGCCACCCACACCTGGCCGATGATCTCAGCGGGGGTGAGGTTGCGCTGGAAGCCCTGCTTGCCGGTCGAGCAGAAACTGCAGTCAAGCGAACAGCCGACCTGCGAGGACACGCACAGGGTGCGGCGCTTGCCGTTCTCGGCCGGGATCAGCACGGTTTCCACGTAGCTGCCGTCCTCGACCTCGAGTACCCACTTGCGGGTGCCGTCGCTGGAGGTGCCTTCATAGACCACACCGGGGCCACGGATTTCGGCCACCTCTGCCAGGCGTTCTCGCAGGGCCTTGGAGAGGTTGGTCATGGCGGAGAAGTCGTCACAGCCTTCCTGATGAATCCACTTCATCAGCTGGGCGGCGCGGAACTTCTTCTCACCGATGGACAGGAAGAAGGATTCCATCTGCTCTCGGGACATGCCGAGCAGATTGGTGCGGGTCGGGGTATCGGTCGTGACAGTCGTGGCAGTCATGGTGGGCATCGCGGGGTCGGTGGGCGGTACGCGGGAGGCCAAGCCCCCCGCGTGGAGACGCTATCAGCCGCGCGGGCAGATCTCGTCGGCGCCGAAGAAGTAGGCCACTTCGCGCTCAGCGGACTCGGCAGAGTCAGAGCCATGAGCCGCGTTGGCATCGATGGACTCGGCGAAATCGCCGCGGATGGTGCCGGCTTCGGCTTCTTTCGGGTTGGTCGGACCCATCAGGTCACGGTTGATGGCGATGGCGTTCTCGCCTTCGAGCACCTGAACCATGACCGGACCGGAGGTCATGAAGCCGGTCAGGGCGCCGAAGAAGGGGCGTTCCTTGTGTTCGGCGTAGAAACCTTCGGCCTTCTCCTGAGAGAGATGGATCATCTTGGCAGCGACGATCTTGAGGCCTGCGTTTTCGAAGCGAGTGTAGATCTCGCCGATCACGTTCTTGGCAACGGCATCGGGCTTGATGATGGACAGCGTGCGTTCGGTAGCCATGGGGCAGGTCTCCGTAAGGTGTTGGAAGCGTCAGGAACTTCATAGGACGGCGCGCCGCCCGCGGCGACACTGGAACGTGCATGCCACGGGCGGCGCGTCGAAAATCGTGGATCCACCGCGCTCGGCGGCCGATGAGGCGCGGATTATAACGCCGGAAGTCCGCGAGGGACAATCTTTGACCAACTCGCCCTTGCCGGCCATCACGCCGGGGGACGCGCTGGCCGCAAGGGCGTCAGGGAGTCGCTGTCGTGGCCACCCACATTTTCCATGGACGGCTCAGGAACGGCTCATGGTCGGCTTCGGGCTAAGACGCGTCTCAGACCGTGAAGCTTTCGCCGCAGCCGCACTCATCCTTGACGTTGGGATTGTTGAAACGGAAGAAACGGTTGAGGCCTTCCGAGACATAGTCGACTTCGCTGCCGTCGAGCATTTCCAGGGCTTCGGGCGCGACATAGACCGCCACGCCATGCTCCTTGAAGCTGACGTCTTCGGCGGCTTGTTCATCGGCAAAGTCCAGCACATAGCTGTAACCGGAGCAGCCGCTCGGCTTGACCGAAACGCGCAGGCCGAGGCCGTGGCCGCGCTCGTCGAGCACCTGACGGATTTGGCTGGCGGCGGCGGGAGTGATCGAAAGATGGGCCATGGTGCGAGCCTCCTTGAAGGTGTCGGGTGCGTGGGAGTGCAAAGGGTACGCAGGGCAGACGGAAAGCGAGCTTTCCTTGATAACGTTAGCGTCTCAGCGCCGGCACTGCATGCCGCAGTTCGGCGATGGCCGTGTCGATATCCGCCTCGGTGGTGAAGCGGCCGACGCTGAAACGCAGCGAGGCCAGGGCTTGAGGCCTGGGAACGCCGATGCCTTTCAATACATAAGACGGTTCGACGCTTGCAGAGTTGCAGGCGGAGCCTGTGGATATCGCCAGGCCTCGCAGCGCCATCAGCAGCGACTCGCCGTCCAGGCCACTGAAGGCCAGGTTGATGATGTGCGGTACCGATACCCGGGTGTCGGTGTTGCAGTGCATGCCCTCGAGGCCTTCAAGACCATCGAGGAAGCGTTGCTGCAGGGCGCTTGCATGGGCGCGGTCGGCCTCACCTTCGCTTGCTGCCTGGGCAAAGGCTTCCCCCATGCCGACGATCTGGTGGGTCGGCAGGGTGCCCGAGCGCATGCCGCGCTCGTGACCGCCACCGTGGATCAGCGCCTCGATGCGCAGGTTTGCATCGCGCTTCACATAGAGCGCGCCGATGCCTTTCGGGCCATAGGCCTTGTGGGCCGACAGCGACAGCAGGTCGATACCCATGGCGGTGACGTCAATCGGCAGTTTACCGGGAGCCTGGGCGCCATCGACATGGAAGCTCGCCCCATGGGCATGCACGACCTCGGACAGCGCGGCCAGATCATTGATGGTGCCCAGCTCATTGTTGACCGCCATCAGCGACACCAGTGCGGTGTCCTCGCGCATGGCATCGGTCAGCTGATCGGGGGTAATTCGGCCATCGGCACCCGGCGTTAGCCAGGTCACCTCGACGCCTTCCGCCTCGAGCGCCTTGGCGGTATCGACCACCGCCTTGTGCTCGATGATCGAGGTCACCATATGACGCCCCCGGGCACGATTGGCCCGCATGAAACCGATCAGCGCCAGGTTGTCGGCCTCGGTGGCACCACTGGTCCAGACGATCTCCCGCGGGTCCGCGCCGATCAAGTCGGCGACCTGACGACGCGCCCCCTCGACCGCCTGCTCGGCTAGCCAGCCGGCGATATGGCTGCGCGACGCCGGGTTGGCGAAGGTGCCATCCATGGTCAGGTGACGCGCCATGATCTCCGCGATCCGGGGATCGACGGGGGTGGTGGCAGCATAATCGAGATAGACGGGAGCGCTCATGGTAATCCGATAACAGTGAGGATACGGGGTTAGGGCGCCGTCGGCGACGACACGGCGATAGTGTCCTCGTCGGCACGCAGACGCTGGCGCTTTGCGATATCCTTGACCTCGTGGCGCTTGACCAGCTCGCCGAGGCTAATGCCGTCGAGAAAGCCGTATATTTCCTTGGAAAGGTCGCACCACAGGTGATGCGTCAGGCAGGTATCGCCCTGCTGGCAGTCGGATAGTCCCTGACAGCGAGTGGCATCCACTGACTCATTGACCGCATCGATGACCCGAGCCACCGAGATATCCACGGGGTCGCCCGATAATAGATAGCCACCGCCGGGGCCACGCACACTCTTGACCAGGCCGGCACGGCGCAGCCGCGAGAACAGCTGCTCCAGATAGGAAAGCGATATCTCCTGGCGCTTGGAAATGTCGGCAAGGCTCGTGGGCGCAGCGGCGCCATTCATCGCCAGATCAAGCATCGCAGTGACGGCGTAGCGTCCTTTCGTGGTCAAGCGCATAGAAGTGTCGCACGCATTGGGTCGAGGACAGACCCGCCCGCGGCAGGTCAAAGGGTGGTCGCTAAACCGTCATTATGAGAAACCCGAGTATCGCGGTCAACAATTAGGCATCCAGCAGAACGCGGAAGCCGCCTCGTGTTCAGGAACTGCCGCTACCCTCCTTGCGGGGGGCTTCCTCTTTGGCGCCATCCCCTTGGTGGGTATTTTTGCCCGCGCCTTTGCCGGGTTTGTCGCCACTCTTGTCGCCACTCTTATCGCCTGACCGGCCATTGTGACTGCTATCGTCGTCGAGCGACGGGCAGCAGCTATCGACATCGGCGAGTACGCCGGCGAAATCTTCGTCGCGCAGTTCAGGCAGCTGGCCGGCACGGTAGCTGTTGTCGAGCTGGCGAAGGGTCTCGCACATTTGCTCGATGCGGCCGTCGACGGCATGCATGTGATCGAGCATCGCCTGCATCGAACGTGCCACCGGGTCGGGCATGTCCTGGCTGACGCCGTAGGCGTCGAAGCCGAACTTCTCGCGCATGGCTTCGCGGCGGGCCGGATCGACATTGGGGAGGTCTTCGCTGTCGGGTTCCTCGCGCTTGACGATCTTGCCGGGAATGCCGACCACGGTGGCACCGGCCGGCACCTCCTTGGTGATCACCGCGTTGGAGCCGATCTTGGCACCCGCGCCCACCGTGAAGGGGCCAAGTATCTTGGCGCCGGCGCCGACGATCACGCCGTCTTCAAGGGTCGGGTGACGCTTGCCCTTGTGCCAGCTGGTGCCGCCCAGGGTCACGCCCTGATAGAGGGTCACGTCGTCGCCGACCTGGGCCGTCTCGCCGATCACCACGCCCATGCCGTGGTCGATGAAGAAGCGCCGGCCGATGGTGGCGCCGGGGTGAATCTCGATGCCGGTCAGCACGCGAAACAGCTGCGACAGGCTGCGTGCCAGCCACTTGCAGTTCTTCTGCCACAGCCAGTGGCTCATCCGGTGTGCCAGCAGGGCATGCAGGCCCGGGTAGTTGGTCAGCACTTCAAGGAAGTTACGTGCCGCCGGGTCTCGGGCAAACACGCTGTTGATATCTTCTCGCAGACGACGAAACATGCGGCAAATCCTTATGGAAAAAAGTCGGCGCGCAGCGGAGCCGAGCAGGCCCTGATTATTGGGGCATGGAATAATGGCTGCAAGACACTCTCATGACTCCCCGGGGTCGCGTTTTGCTACCTGCTTCTCGGTGGCGCTGAGAATCCCGCGCAGGATATTGATCTCCATCTGGTCCGGGCGGGCGCGCATGTAAAGGCGACGCAGCCGTGCCATCAGCTGGCGCGGCTTTTCCGGGTCGTGGAACTTGAGGGTGATCAGCGTGCGCTCGAGGTGCTCGAAATAACGCTCCAGGTCCGCGTGGCTTGCCGGCGGGTGATCCCAGGCGATACCAAAGACCGTCTCATGCTCGGCGCTCGGCACCACCGGCTGTGCCCCGGCGACGTCTTTATTGTCGGCGTCGGCATCAGCGCCGCTCTCAGCGTCACTCGCAGAGCCTTTATCGGCAACAGTCTCAGCGTCCGTGATGGCGTGCGAGGCTTCAGTAGACGCAAGCCAGGCCAGGCGGCACTCGTAGGTCAGCACCTGCACGGCGGCGGCCAGGTTCAGCGAGCTGTAATCCGGGTTGGTGGGGATATGCACGTGCGCATGGCAGCGCTGTAGCTCAGCGTTGGTCAGGCCGGTGTCCTCGCGGCCAAACACCAGTGCCACCCGGGCCTCGGGGGCGGCAAGCTCTGCCGGCAGCCGTTCGCCCAACGCGCGCGGAGTGAGCATCGGCCAGGGCAGGGTGCGCGAGCGGGCGCTGGCGCCGACCACCAGCCGGCAGTCGGCAACGGCGGTCTCCAGATCATCGTATACCGGCGCATGATGCAGGATCCCGTCGGCCCCCGAGGCCCTGGAGATGGCATCCGCCGAGCGCGACTCACTGCGCGGCGCGACCAGCGCCAGGTCGGCGAGGCCCATGTTGTGCATGGCGCGGGCGGTAGCGCCGATATTGCCGGGATGGCTGGTGCCGATGAGGACGATGCGAATGCGCTCGAGCATGGGGCCAGGGCCTGTCTTCAGTGTCGATGGGCGGCATAGTCTAGCATGTGCGACCGGTCGCTTGCGGCCCCTGAGCCAAGCGGTCGATAGCGAGGCAGCAGCGGATCTGCTAGGATACGCCCCGATTTGCGTCACCGTTCTTTAACAGTACCCGACTCCTCGAAGGCCCGATCATGCATCCTATGGTCCAATTCGGTCTGCGCGCCATGCGCAGTGCCGCTGAACAATTCGTGCGTATCCGTGAGCGCATCGAAAACTCTCACGACGAACATAACCTCGACCGTCTGCTCGAAGATGCCGGCCGTAACGTCGAGACGCTGGTTGCCAATCAGATTTCGCGTGGCTACCCCGAGCACGGCATCTCCGGTCGCTACATTCCTTACCGCGAAGGCCAGGGCGAAGGCGCCGACCATCACTGGAAGATCGAACCCTTCCACGGCTACTCCAATCTGAGCGTTGCCAGCAGCGCCTTTGCCATGTCGCTGGTATGCATGGTCAAGGGTCGCCCCGAGCATGCCATCGTGATCTGCCCGTTCGCCGATATCGAGATCCTTGCCAGCCGTGGTCGCGGCGCCCAGCGCAACGGCAAGCGCATCCGCGTGCCGAAGACCACCGCCGTCGGCGGTTCGCGTCTGGCGCTGAGCATGCCGGAGCTGTGGCTGCGTCCGCGCAACCTGCCCACCTATCTGACCCTGGTGCAGCAGCTTGGCCCGCAGATCGAGCTCCAGATTGCCACCGGCAGCGGCCTGCTCGATATGGCCGAACTGGCGAGCGGCCGCTGCGATGCCGCCTTCGTGCTCGGCCTCGAGGAGCAGGACAAGCTGGTTGGTTCCTTGCTTCTCAAGGAAGCCGGTGCACTGATGGGCACGCCTGATGGTAGTCCCAGCGTCGAGATCGAAGGCCAGCTAATGGCCGCCGGCCCGCGCCTCTACAAGGCGATGATGCAGCAGCTCAAGCCGCACATGGTCTGAGGCCTTTCTCGCGAAGCCTCTACCACGATAGAGACCGCGATAGACGAAACCCCACACGCCCAGGCGTGTGGGGTTTTTTTATGCCCGGCAAAAAAACGCCCCCACTCGATGAGCGGGGGCGCGGGCGTCCGTCAGGAAAGCGACGGGAAAGCGGAGGAGGGCACCCCTCAGGGCAGTTCCTCTTCCTCCTCGTTTTCCTTCTGTGCCGGGATCAGATCGGTGCGCGCAAGCTTGAGCGGCAGCAGCAGCGCCGAGGCCACATAGATCGATGAGAAGGTACCGACACCGATGCCGATCAGCAGTGCCACGGCGAAGTTGTGGATCATGTCGCCGCCCAGGATCAGCAGCGCCAGCAGCACCAGAATCGTGGTACCTGATGTTGCCAGTGTCCGGCTCAGGGTCTGGTTGATGGCTTCGTTGAAGATGGCCGGCATGTCATCGATGCGCGAGGTACGGATGTTCTCGCGAATCCGGTCATAGACGATGATGGTATCGTTCAGCGAGTAGCCGATCACGGCCAGTACCGCGGCCAGCACGGTCAGGTCGAAGTCGAGCTGGAACAGCGAGAACGCTCCCAGCACCAGGATGACGTCGTGTACCAGCGCCAGCAGCGCGCCGACGGCGAACTTGTACTGGAAACGGATGGCCACGTAGAGCATCACCATGCCCAGCGCCACCAGCATGCCAAGCCCGCTCTGATCGCGCAGCTGCTCGCCGACCTGGGCGCCGACGAACTCGGCTCGCACCAGCGAGACCTCATCGCCGCTGGCGCGCAGCAGGTCGGTGACCTGCTGGCCGACATCGGGATCGAAGGCCTGTTGCAGGCGGATCAGGATCTCGTCGGCTGTGCCGAAGGTCTGTACCGAGATGTCCTGGAAGCCGGCGGCCTCGAGTGTCTGGCGTATGGTGTCAAGCGCTGGCGCCGTGGCGTAGTTGATCTCGACCAGGGTGCCGCCGGTGAAGTCGAGCCCCAGGCTCAGCTGCTGGATTGCCAGCGAGCCGAGGGCGATTAGCAGCAATATCGCCGAGGTAATGAAGGCCAGGCGGCGCTTGCCCATAAAGTCGAACTGTCGCATCGCGAGGCTCCTCATATCCAGAGTTTCTTGAGTGGCTTGCCGCCGACGGTCACGTTGACCATGGCGCGGGTCACCATCAGGGCGGTGAACATCGAGGTCAGGATGCCCAGCGACAGGGTTACGGCGAAGCCTTTGACCGGGCCGGTGCCGATCGAGAACAGGATCAGTGCGACCAGCAGGGTGGTCAGGTTGGCGTCGACGATCGAGGTGAAGGCGCGTTCATAACCTGCATGGATCGCTTGCTGCACCGAGAGTCCGGTTCGCAATTCCTCGCGTATGCGCTCGAATATCAACACGTTGGCATCGACTGCCATGCCGAGTGTCAGCACGATACCGGCGATGCCGGGCAGCGTCAGCGTGGCGCCGAGCATCGACATGGCCGCGATCACCAGCACCAGGTTGATGCCGAGTGCAACGTTGGCGATCACCCCGAAGGCCTTGTAGCGCAGCAGCATGAAGGCGACCACCAGTAGCAGGCCGATCTGCACCGAGAGGATGCCGCGGTCAATGTTGTCCTGACCAAGGCTTGGACCGATGGTGCGCTCCTGCACGAAGTAGATCGGCGCGGCAAGCGAGCCCGAACGCAGCAGCAGCGACAGCTCGGCGGCTTCGGTGGGCGAGTCAAGCCCGGTGATGCGGAAGCTGTTGCCCAGGGCGCTCTGGATGGTCGCCAGGCTGATGATGCCGCGCTCGGTGTAGGGGTCACGCTTCACCACCGGCTTGCCGTCTTCCATCACCGTACGGTCGCGGGTCTTGTGCTCGATGAACACCACCGCCATGTTGCGGCCGATGTTGGAGCGGGTGGCCCGGTTCATCAGGGTGCCGCCGGTGCCGTCCAGGTCGATGTTGACCTGAGGGCGGCCATTCTCATCGAAGCTGCGATTGGCGCTTGAAACGCTGTCACCGGTGATGATGACATCGCGCATCAGCGTCGCGGTCCGTTGGCTGGAGCGGAACTCGAGGGTTTCGGTTTCCTGCTCTGGCGTATCCGGACGTGCCTCGAGGCGGAACTCGAGGTTGGCGGTGGCACCTACCACGCGCTTGGCAGCGGCAGTGTCCTGCACGCCGGGCAGCTCGACCACGATGCGGTTGGGGCCCTGACGCTGCACCAGCGGCTCGGCCACGCCCAGCTCGTTGACGCGATTGCGCAGGGTGGTCAGGTTCTGGTTGATCGCGTAGTCCTGAATCTCCTGAACCGCCTGATCGGTGAGCGTCATGCTCAGGGCCGCACCCCGTTCCGCCTCGACATCTTCGTAGTCGAAATCCGGGAAGTCGCGGCGAATCAGGTTGCTGGCTTCATCACGATCTTCAGCGTTCATGAAGTCCATGCTCAGCTGGCGACCGTCGATCTCCGTGTTGCGGTAGCGGATGCGTTCACCGCGCAGGGTTTCGCGTATGGCACTGGCGTTGACCTCGAGACGCTGGGTCACCGCGGCGTCCATGTCGACCTCGAGTAGGAAATGCACGCCGCCGCGCAAATCGAGGCCCAGGGTCATCGGCGAGGCGGCCAGGCTCTTGAGCCAGCCAGGCGTCGAATCGGCGAGGTTGACGGCAACCACATGGTCGTCGTCGAGCAGGCCATCGACCACGCCACGGGCGCGCATCTGGTCAGTGGCACTATCAAGACGCAGCAGGACGCTGTTGGGGTCGCGCTCGGTAGACTTGAGAGGAATATCGGCATCGGCAAGTGCCGACTGGACTCGATCCAACTGGGATTCGCTAAGGTTTTCACCGCCGCTGGCGGGACTGATCTGCACCGCGGGGTCCGCGGGGAAGAGATTGGGTAGCGAATAGACCAGGCCGACGGCGAGGACAAGAAGTATCAGCAGATACTTCCATAGGGGGTAACGGTTAAGCATGCAGGCCCTGCCTTGTAGCTAACATGGCGACATCGCGAGAGCGAAATAGGGGGGTCGCCACCAGCACACCGCCGACGGGCGGGCGCGGGCCTGCCCGCCGGCGGTGCCGGGGTGCGAAATCAGATGGACTTGATGGTGCCCTTGGGCAGGACAGAGGCAACGGCGTTCTTCTGCACGTTGATCTCGGTGCCTTCGGCGATTTCCATAGTGATGAATTCGTCGGCCACTTTGGTAATCCGGCCCAGCATGCCGCCGCCGATGACCACTTCGTCACCCGTGGACAGGCCGCTGATCAGCTGCTTGTGCTGCTTCGCGCGCTTGGCCTGAGGGCGCCACAGCAGGAAGTAGAAAATCAGCACGAAGCCGCCCAGCATCACGATTTGGGCGATACCGCCGCCTGCGGCTGCGCCGCCTTCGGCGTGTGCCTGGGAGATGAAAAAGTCCAGCATGAGGTTGGTTCTCCTGAGAGGGTTTCTAGGGTCCTAAATAACGGGATGATGTCACCATCATCCCGCCGTCAGATTCGGTGCGAACGGGCCTGCCACCCCGTCATACGGGGCTTTGTTCCAGCGGTGGAACCGATAACCCGCGACGACCATAGTATGCTTCTACAAAGTTTGCCAATGTACCCGCTTCGATGGCACCGCGCAAACCAGCCATCAGGCGCTGGTAGTGGCGCAGATTGTGGATGGTGTTGAGCATCGCACCGAGCATCTCGCCGCAGCGATCCAGGTGATGCAGGTAGCCACGCGAAAAGTGCTGGCAGGTGTAGCAGTCGCAGTCGGCTTCCAGCGGCGAGGTGTCGTGACGGTGCCGTGCGTTACGGATCTTGACCGTGCCCTCGAAGGTGAACAGATGACCGTTGCGACCGTTACGGGTCGGCATCACGCAGTCGAACATATCGACGCCACGACGCACGCCTTCAACCAGATCTTCCGGCTTGCCCACGCCCATCAGGTAGCGCGGCTTGTCGTCCGGCATCCACTCCGGCAGGTAGTCGAGCACCTTGATCATTTCATCCTTGGGCTCGCCAACCGATAGCCCGCCAATCGCGTAACCATCAAAGCCGATCTCGTCGAGGCCCTTCAGCGAGGCCTCGCGCAGGTCCGGATACATGCCGCCCTGGATGATGCCGAACAGCGCCGACGGCGAATCACCATGGGCATCGCGTGAGCGCTGGGCCCAGCGCAGCGACATTTCCATCGAGCGCTTGGCTTCGTCATGAGTGGCCGGGTAGGGCGTGCACTCATCGAAGATCATCACTACATCAGAGCCCAACGAGCGCTGCACCGCCATGGATTCTTCAGGCCCCATGAACACCTTGGAGCCATCGACCGGCGAGCGGAAGTGCACGCCTTCTTCGGTGATCTTGCGGGTCTTGCCCAGCGAGAAGACCTGAAAGCCGCCGGAATCGGTGAGGATCGGCTTGTTCCAGTGGGCGAAGTCATGCAGGTCGCCGTGGCCCTCGATGACCTCGGTGCCCGGGCGCAGCCACAGGTGAAAGGTATTGCCAAGAATGATCTCGGCGCCGATCTCCTCGACCGACTGGGGCGTCATGCCCTTGACGGTGCCGTAGGTGCCCACCGGCATGAACGCCGGGGTTTCCACCGTGCCGCGGGGGAAACTCAGGCGGCCACGGCGCGCCCGGCCATCGGTGGCCAGGCGCTCGAAGGTCATGAAGCATTCGTTACGCATGGAAGCTCTCTCGCATGAAAACGTTCTATCTAATAGGGACGGGGTGGCAAGCTGCGCCCGCCAACAATAAGTACGCCAGAGCCTCGGGATGCCAGAGCCCATGGCTGCCAGTACAGGGGAGGGCTCGAACGCTTGGCTTTCAATGCCTAGGTGTTTCACAACATGGCAGCCTGGGGCACGCCCTGGCGAACGGCGCCGGCCATTGGCGAATGGTGTCGGTCGCTAGCCCGCGCTCTTGCGGGTCAGGAACATGGCATCGCCATAGCTGAAGAAGGCATAGCGCTCTTCGACCGCGGCCTCATACGCCTTGATCACCGCCTCGAAGCCCGCGAAGGAGGCGACCAGCATCAGCAGCGTCGATTCCGGCAGGTGGAAGTTGGTCACCAGCGCATCGACGCAGCGCCATTCATAGCCCGGATAGATGAAGATGTCGGTCTCGCCGCGATAGGGCGCGATCTCGCCGTCCTCGCTCTTCATGCAGGCCGATTCCAGGCAGCGTACGCCGGTGGTGCCCACCGCCACCACCCGATTGCCGCGGGCCTTGGCCTCTCGAACCTTGGCACAGGCGACCTCGTCGACCTCGATCCACTCGCTGTGCATGTGGTGGTCGCGGATGTCGTCGGCGCGCACCGGCTGGAAGGTGCCAGCGCCCACGTGCAGCGTGACGAAGGCACTCTCGATGCCTTTTTCCTCGAGGGCCGCCATCATCGGCTCGTCGAAGTGCAGGCCTGCGGTGGGTGCGGCCACCGCGCCGTCGCGACGCGCATATACCGTCTGGTAGCGCTCGCGGTCGGTGAGTTCGTCCTCGCGGGTGATGTAGGGCGGCAGCGGCATGTGGCCGTGGGCCTCGAGCAGCGCGATCAAGGGCGTCTCGCCAAGGAAGCGCAGCTCGAACAGTGCATCCTGACGGCCTTCCACCACCGCCCGAACGTCACCCTCGAAGATCAGCTCGGTGCCCGGCTTAGGCGACTTGCTGGCGCGAATGTGCGCCAGGCCGCGGTGGGCATCCAATGGGCGTTCGAGCAGCATCTCCACGCGCCCGCCGCTGGCCTTCTGGCCGTGCAGGCGGGCCGGAATCACCCGCGTATCGTTGAACACCAACAGATCACCCGGCTCAAGCGCGTCGAGCAGGTCAGGAAAACGGCGGTGCTCAAGCGCCCCCGAGGCGCCATCGACGCACAACAGGCGGCAGTCACTGCGACGCTCGGAGGGATAACGGGCGATAAGCTCGTCGGGAAGCTCGTAATGGAAATCGGCGCGCTGCATGGGAGATATCGACTCGGGCTAGCTAAAGCGGTGCTGGAATGGCACTGGACCATTCGGACAAGGCGCACAGGATACCCGTTCCCACCAGTGAAGTCAGTCGCTTGCGTGACTTTCATGATTGACCCGGGGCCGTTCTTGCGTATAATTCCTCCCCGCTGCCGGTGTGGCGGAATTGGTAGACGCAGCGGATTCAAAATCCGCCGCCCTCACGGGTGTGTCGGTTCGAGTCCGACCACCGGCACCATTACATCAAGCCTCATTTCCCTCCCCGAGTCTTGATGCCCTCAGCACCCCCGTATTAATCCATCCAGCGCGTCCCTAGTTCTCAGGCTTCGTGCTTGCAGCTTCGTCGCTGCCATATCGCCAAGCGACAGCTAGCCATTGCGTTCGTCCATAATGCATCGCCGCGCTGCCTGTCGGGTCTCATTTCCTTCCTCATGCTCTGCTTTTCCTCCTTTGGTCTCAGGTGCATCAAGTGGGTGCGTGTTCATGCCGATAGAGATAGTCGACTGCCGACCATCATTCATTCGCTAGACGCACGTATTCGGGAAAGGGCATCTATGACGACACAAAACAATAGGCTGAGCCGATGGAACCTGCAGACCAAGGTGATGACGCTGGTACTGGTCCCCATGCTGTTGATCACCATCACGCTGGTGAGCATGAACATCTACCACAACATTCAGTCCTCACACGAGCATATGGCGGAACAGCGTAAAGAACTCCTTGAGGGCCGTAAGGAGGCCGTGAAGGACGTGGTGCTGGCGGCCAGGAGCGCCATCGCGCCCATCTATGACAAGGCCGGCCCCAACGATGAGGAGGCCAAGGCTCGCGTGGCCGAGCTGCTGCGCTCGATCCGTTTCGACGGTGAGAACTACGTCTTCGTGTTTCGCTACGATGGCACCACCGTGGCCCATGCCAATCGCGATCTCGAAGGCAAGAATCTGATCGACCTGCAGGGGTCGAACGGGGATTACATCATCAGTTCGTTGATCGATGTCGCCAAGGCCGGCGGCGGCTTCTATGAATACTCCTGGCCGCATCCCACCACTCAGCAGGAAGAAAACAAGTACTCCTATACGCTCCCGCTGGAGAAGTGGGGCTGGATGCTGGGCGCTGGCGTCTATGCGGTGGATGTCGACACGGCCATGGCCGATGCCCAGGCCCTCGCCGAGGATAGCCTTCATGGCTCGATCATCAAGTCGCTGCTGATCGCGCTGGCCCTCTTCATCGCCGTTGCGGTGCTGGCGAGCTGGCTGGTCAAGCGCACCATCCGGCCGATCCGCTCCGCTGCCCAGGCGATGGGCGGCATCGCCAGCGGCCAGGGCGACCTGACCCAGCGGCTCGAGGTCGCGACGAATGACGAGGTCGGCCAGCTGGCCGAGGGCTTCAATGCCTTCGTTTCGCGCATGCAGGACACCCTGCGTGAGGTGCGTGCCAGCACCAGCCACGTGCACGACGCGGCGACCGAGATGGAGCAGGGCAGCCAGGAACTGGCGACCCGGACCGAGCAGGCGGCGGCCAACCTGCAGCAGACTTCGGCGTCGATGGAGGAGATCACCTCCACCGTGGATCACAGCGCCCAGTCGGCCCAGCAGGCCAACCAGCTGGTGCTCGGCACCGCCGAGGTGGCGCGGCGCGGCGAGTCGGCGATGCATGAGGTCGAGCGCACCATGGCCGACATCCACGACTCGTCCAGCAAGGTCAGCGACATTGTCAGCATGATCGATTCGATCGCCTTCCAGACCAACATCCTGGCCCTCAATGCCTCGGTGGAGGCGGCCCGCGCCGGCGAGCACGGCCGCGGCTTCGCCGTCGTGGCCGAAGAGGTGCGCACGCTGGCGAGCCGCTCGAGTGAGGCCTCCAAGGAGATCCGCGGGCTGATCGACGCCTCCGCTGCCCACACCGAATCGGGCCGCGAGCTGGTGCGCAATGCCGGCGCCACCATGCAGGAGATCGCCGCGAGCGTGGCCAAGGTGACCGACGTGATCGGCGAGATCTCCGCCGGTGCCAAGGAGCAGAGCACCGGCATCGGCCAGGTCAACACGGCCGTGACCGAGATGGACACCATGACCCAGCAGAACGCCGCCATGGTGCAGCAGTCGACCACCACCGCCAGCCAGATGCGCGACCAGGCCGAACAGCTTCAGCGGCTGCTCGGTGCCTTCGTGCTGGGCGAGGGGAGCGTGGCGGCGTCTTCCCGCCCGGAAGCGCTGTCGCTGCCGTCGCAGTCCCGCGGCAGCGCGCCTGCATCGGCATCCCCGTCGGCACCGGCCCGTAACCGGTCGGTGGAGCCGGCCGAGGCGGAGTGGGAAGCCTTCTAGATGTGACGCGCCAGCGGATCACGCGGCTCGCCCTCGCCACGAGGCCGGATCGCCCGTGAAGCTCCCTGCGAAGCCCTATCCCATAGCCCTATCACGAAGCCGGCGGATCGAGAGATCCACCGGCTTCGTCGTGGTGGCCTGCGAGAACTCGGCGCGGCGAGCGCGGTGCCAAGCCCGACCTAGCGCGTCACGGGCAAGAAGATGCGCAGCAGGTAGGCCAGGACCAGCAGGATAACGGCCTCGATCCAATCGCCCGTGACGGCGTGCCGGATGGCGAAGAAGACGAACAGCAGCCGGGCAAGCGTCACGCCATTGATCTCATCTCTCAGGCGCCTGTATTCCCGTTCCTCGGGCGTCTCTTTCTTCATTTCGTCCCTCCCTGGCGTCGACCCTGATGGCGTCGGCCTTGATGGCGCTGGCAAGAGGCCAAGCGCTATTTCCAAGCACTGTTCCCAAGCACTCTTTCAAGAATAGACGCTGCATCGTCACTCTGGCCGGAGCGCTGAGGAGCATGGCTCAGTGAGCCAACGCCTCGCGCAGGAAGTCGCGGAAGACCCGCACGCGCGCCGGGGCCTCGAGGCCGGAGAGGGTGATGGCATAGAGCCTGCCTTCGCTGAGGGCGTAGTCGGCCAGCACGGGCACCAGGCGCTGGTCATCGAGGAAGGGGCGGGCGATCAGGCTCGGCAGCACACCGATGCCGCCACCGGCGGCCAGCAGCCGAGCGAGACTTGAGTAGTCGGAGGCCCGCAGGTCGGGGCGGGCGCTGATCTCGCTGCGCTTGCCGCGAGGGTCGGTGAGCACCAGGGGGGCAGGGCCTTCCATTTCCCGACAGCTCGCCAGGCTGTGATGGGTAAGATCGCTTGGCACCGCCGGCACCCCGTGTGCCTCCAGATAGCTTGGCGATGCATACAGGCGCATGCGGAAGTCGGCGATGGAAGAGGCGCGATAGTTCATGTCAGGCAGGTCGTCGGCGCTGGCGCGCAGGGCCAGGTCGATGCGGTTGGCGGCGAGATCAAGCGCTGTATCGGTGATCAGCAGTTCGATGCGGATCTGCGGATGCAGGGCGCGAAACCTGACCACCAGCGCCGGCAGCAGGTCGATGCCCATATCGACCGGCGCGGTGACGCGCAGATTGCCCTGGGGTTCAGAGCGAGAGGCGCGGGCCCCTTCGGTGGCATCTTCCAGCAGACCCAGGGCCTCCCGGGCCTTGGTATGAAAGAGCAGTCCTTCCTCTGTAGCGCTGACCGCGCGAGGCGTGCGGGCCAGTAACGCTGCCCCGAGCCGGCTTTCCAGCCGCGAGATACGCCGGCTGACCCCACCCTTGGTTTCCCGAAGCTCCCGCGCCGCCGCGGAGATGGAGCCGAATTCCACCACGGCGCAGAAGGCGCGGATATCGTCTAGTGCACCGCCCAGAGTGAAACTGCCTGAGGTTTCTGAATCATCAACCATGAGTTGCCATTTCACTCTCTGTCAGAAAATTGGAAACCTCAATATGCTGTCTTCCATCAACAGGGACAAGTGCCCTTGTTGGCCCAATCATGGTCGCACAGATAGTGCGGCCCAACGTTGATGCGAGGACTCTCTCATGATCCGGAATACCGCTATTGCCACCGATGCCGCTGCTACCGCCACCCCTGGCCCGGCCATCTTCCAGCGCCTCTCGGTGCTTGCCTATCCGTTGATTCGCGTGACCGCAGGCCTTTTGCTGATGCCGCATGGTGCCCAGAAGCTCTTTGGCTGGTTCGGCGGCTATGGCCTGGAGGCGACGGGGCAGTTCTTCGCCGAGAGCCTTGGCATGACCCCTGGTGTACTCTTTGCCCTGCTGGCGGGTCTGGTCGAGTTCTTCGGTGGCCTGGCGCTGGTGCTGGGGCTCTTGACGCGTCCCGCGGCGCTTGGGGTCATGGTGCTGATGGGCGTGGCACTGACCGTGCATATTCCCAATGGCTTCTTCTGGTCCAACGGCGGCGTCGAATATCCGCTGATGTGGGGGCTGGTCGCCCTGGCCATCCTGCTGCGCGGCGGCGATCGCTTCTCGCTGGATGCGAAGCTCGGCCTGAAGATCTGACGGGGCGACACTGAGCGGTGCTACCCACCTCCTCGGTGCTGGCCTCGATGAGCCGGTACCGGGGCGGTTCCCCTTCCCGGCGTCTCTCTCATTTGCGTAACAAAGGCTCGACCATGACGACTTCTTCCCACCCACTGCCCACGGTATTTCTTCCTCATGGCGCCGGCCCCTGCTTCTTCATGGACTGGCAGCCAGCGGGGCTCTGGGAGCCAATGGCCGCCTGGCTTGGCGGCCTTACCGAGTCCCTGAAGGTGGAGCCGCGGGCGATTCTGGTGATCTCGGCGCACTGGCAGGCTGATACCTTCACCGTCAATGCCCAATCGGCGCCGTCACTGTATTACGACTACTACGGCTTTCCCGACCACACCTATCACCTGAGCTGGCCGGCCCAGGGCGACCCGGCGCTTGCCGCCGAGGTACGTGAGCAACTGGCCGAGGCGGGGATTGCAAGCGCCGAGGAGCATCATCGCGGGCTCGATCACGGCGTCTTCATTCCGCTCAAGCTGGTCTTTCCGAAGGCCGATGTGCCGGTGGTGCAGCTCTCGCTGAAAAAAGGGCTCGACCCGGACGAGCACCTGGCCCTGGGACGCGTCCTGGCCCCGCTGCGCGAGCAGGGTGTGCTGATCATCGGTAGCGGCATGAGCTATCACAACATGGCCCGTTTCAAGCGTGGCGACGGCCCGGTCGACCCGGACTCCCGGGCCTTCGATGCCTGGTTGAGCGAGACCGTGGCGTTGCCCGGTGAGGCGCGTGCATCGCGACTGCGGGACTGGGCGACGGCCCCCGGTGGACGCGAATCACACCCCGAGGAGGAACACCTGCTGCCGTTGTTCGTGGCGGCCGCTGCCGGTGGTGAGGCGCCAGGGGTAAAGGCCTTCGAAGACGAGGTGATGGGCAGCGTGCAATCGGCCTTCGTGTTTGGTGCTTCCTCAGGGCAGGCTACATGAGGGCAGATAAGGGACAGGTAAGCAGATGAGCCTCACGCAGGGCGTGGGGCATTGCATAGAACCTTGGCCTGGCTAAATCGCGGCTCGGCTTGGCGAAGATGGGGTCGGGGACTAAGATAGCTGCCTTGCATTGCGCTCCGGCACCCTGATGGGCCGGAGCGACGTTCGTTCTTGCCATGGCCAGCCAGGGAGGCGCACGGCTTCCGGCCGCGCCGGGCGGGTCAGCTATACGATAAAGGAGCAGAGCATGCCGATGACCCTGTGGTTGTCGCTGGCGGCGGTATGCGCCATGGGCGCCATGTCGCCGGGGCCCAGCCTGGCGCTGGTGCTTCGCCATACCTTGGGTGGGGGGCGCTTGCCGGGTGTGGTGGCGGCGCTTGCGCATGCCCTGGGGGTGGGGCTCTATGCGCTGTTGACGGTCTGGGGGCTGGGCGCGTTGATCGCCCGCCACCCGATGCTCTTTCAGGTGATCACCTGGGGTGGTGCTGCGTATCTCGCCTGGTTAGGTATCAAGGCATTGCGGGCCGGTCGGGCATCAGCACTGCAGGCCAGTGGCGTTGCCACGACCCGCGTGCAGGCGGCTCGCGATGGAATGCTGGTGGCGCTTGGCAATCCCAAGCTGATCCTGTTCTTCGTTGCCCTGCTCAGCCAGTTCGTCAGTCCGGACATGGGCGTGGCTGCCAAGGCCTTGATCGTTGCCACCGCCATGGTGATCGATGGCGGGTGGTATGTACTGGTGGCGGTGGCGTTTTCGCATTCGTCGGTGTTGCCCTGGTTGCAGGCTCGCTCCCACTGGATCAATCGCCTCACCGGGGTGATTCTTCTCGGCCTGGCATTGCGGGTTGTGGTCGGGTAGTCCGGTCTTTAACAGGGTGATGGCTGGGCTCGATGTATAAGTTATGTAATGGTTGCATGCGAACTTAGTTAAAACTTTCATAGTGAGAGTGCTCATGCCTCTG
Organism: Halomonas salinarum; assembly: GCF_012062845.1. Classification (GTDB taxonomy): domain Bacteria; phylum Pseudomonadota; class Gammaproteobacteria; order Pseudomonadales; family Halomonadaceae; genus Onishia; species Onishia salinarum. The sequence goes on along the minus strand of NZ_WWNB01000002.1, from coordinate 147,321 downwards.
GATACTGCTCCGCTGGCTGTTGTCGTCGACAATGACCCTGATATCTTGGCTGCTCTGTCACTGCAATTACGCACCTTGGGTATCTCGACTCACCACCTGGCCTCTGACCTGCGGCCATGTCTTGCCCATCTGCGGCCGCGTCTGGTGATCCTCGATCTGGAAATCGACGGCGTCGAGGGCATCGATACCCTGCGCTACCTGGCCGAGCTCGAATATAACGGCGCGGTGATGTTGCTGAGTGGCGTGGCCCCCAAGGTCATGCGCATCGCCGAACGGGTCGGCCAGACCCTCGGCCTGACGATGCTGGATTCGCTGAGCAAGCCCTATTCCCTGCATGACCTGAGCGCGAGTCTCGACGGGCTTTTGATGCCGTCACAGGGCGAGGTGTCCGGAAAAGGCGGGCAAGAGTGGGGACGAGAAGAGATTGCCCGCGCGCTGAGCGAGCAGGAACTCGTGGTTCACTACCAGCCCCAGTTTGATTTGAGCTCTCAGACGCTGAGCGGGGTCGAGGTGCTGGTGCGCTGGCAGCATCCCGAGTTTGGCCTGATCTGTCCGGGTCGCTTCCTCAAGCTGATGACGCCGGAACAGACGCGGCAGATGACCCGGCATATCGTCGCCCGGGTGGCGTACGATGCCCAGCGCTGGGTGGTCGCGGGTCACCGGCTCTCGGTGTCGATCAATATCTCGCCCACCGAACTGCTGAACGACGACCTGGTGCCGTTGATGAACGAGCTGCAGCAGTCGCTGGGATATTGGCTCTCGCTGGTGGTGGAAATCACCGAAAATGATGCCATGCAGGATGAGCTATTGAGCAGTGAGGTGGCGGCAAGGCTGCATCTGCTGGGTATGGAGCTGTCGGTCGATGATTTCGGTATTGGCTTCTCGTCTCTGGCTCGCCTGCAGTTGTTACCGATCAGCGAAGTGAAGATCGACCGAGGTTTTGTTCGCCATCTCAACGAAAACCCTGAGGATGCGGCTATTGTCGAGGCGGTGGCACTACTCGGTCAGCGCCTGGGTATCCGGGTAGTGGCCGAGGGGGTCGAGACGCTGGAGTGCCTTGAGACGTTGGTGCGTTTTGGCTGTACCCATGCTCAGGGCTTCGCGCTGGCAAGGCCGATGCCGGTAGAGGACCTGCTTTCATTGCTCACACGCCTGGGAAGCTGCCCGTCACCCTGCTCGAATGCGGATCATGCACATGATGACCGATTATGGCAGTCAAGGATCGCCCAGTCCCTCAGTCACACGCCTTGATCCCGGCATCATTTTTAACACCCGCGTCCCCCCGTTTGATGACCACACGACCGCTTTCAAGCGGTTTCAAGACGTGATGCGTTCAAGAATAGCGGCAAGCGGCGCGTCCGCCGGCAGCACCCCATAGGCCGGGCTCGGGTCATGGCCAAGTCGCGAACGGCAGAACGTCTCGGCTATCGCCGTGGGGGCATGGCGCAGAAGAAGCGCCGCTTGCAGGGTCTGGGCCATGCGCTGTGTCAGCCAACGGGCGCGCAGGGTCATCGTCTCGTCGCCTGCCGTCAATGCCTGCTCGAGCTCGGCCAGCGCGCGGTCGAAGTCGGCCTGCTGACTGTGTGCTGCCTTGAGCTCGCTCATCAGTGCCTCGATGCTTTCCGGATGACGCGCCATCACCCGTAGGACATCCAGGCAGATGACGTTGCCGGACCCTTCCCAGATCGAATTTACCGGTGCTTCGCGATATAGCCTGGCAAGCGGTGTTTCCTCCACATAGCCGATGCCGCCCAGGCACTCCATGGCCTCGGCCATGAAACCGGGGCCGCGTTTGTTGTGCCAGTACTTGGCCAGTGTCGGCAGGAGGCGTGCCAGGGCGCGTTCGTGGTCGTGGCCACTGGCGGCGCCATCGAAGGCGCTGGCCGCTCGCAGGCCAAGGCCTACCCCGGCCTCGACCTCAAGCGCCAGATCGGCGATCACCATGCGCATTAGTGGCTGCTCGGCGAGCGGTCGGCCGAAGGCGTGGCGATGGCAGCTGTATCGCCATGCCTCGCGCAGGGCCTGGCGCATCATGCCCACTGGCGCCACGGCAGCATCGAGACGGGTCTGCTGGACCATCTCGAGGATGGTGGCGATACCACGGCCCGGCTCACCGATGGGCTGTGCCCAGGCATGGCGGTACTCGATTTCGGCTGAGGCGTTGGCGCGGTTGCCGCACTTGTCCTTCAAGCGCTGAATCTCGATCGGGTTGCGACGGCCGTCGGGCTGGAAACGTGGCACCAGAAAGCAGTCAAGGCCGTCAGACGTTTGCGCCAGGGTCAGGAAGGCATCCGACATCGGCGCACTACAGAACCACTTGTGGCCGCTCAGCCAGGCGCCGTTGCGGTCACTGTCGGCCACTTCGGCGTAGGTGGTATTGGCCCGCACGTCGCTGCCGCCCTGTTTCTCGGTCATCGCCATGCCCAGCGTCACCGCCGTCTTGTCATCGCTTGGATGGGCACGCGGGTCATAGCCCCAGGTCAGCAGCCGCGACCCCCAATGGGCCATCACCCGCTTTTTCTGGCGCAGCACTGGCATGGCGGCATGGGTCATGGTTAGCGGACAGCAGATGCCGGGTTCGGCCTGGGTCAGCAGGTAGAGCGCGGCCACATGAGCCTGATGGCCGCCGCGGCCTTCTTCCTGCCAGGCCACTGCATGCCAACCGTGATCGAAGGCTTCATGCATCAGCGCGTGATAGGCGGGGTGATACTCGACCTCGTCCAGGCGCCGTCCGTGGCGATCAAATAGCCGCAAGCGTGGCGGATGCTGATTGGCGGCCTCACCCAGTGCCTGAAGTCGTTGGCTGCCCACCGCTCGACCGAGGGCGGCGAGGCGACGTGGCACCCAGGCGGGCGCCTGGTGCGATAGGGCCTCACGCAGCGGAAGGTCGTCGGTAAGCCAGTCTTCGTCGCTGGGCACCGGTGGCTGGTTGACGATGTCATGAGTGGCAAGATGTTCACGGGGTGCGAAATCGGCCATGGCGAGTCTCCCGGCGGTGCCTCGAAGGCAGCGAGCGCGTTTCGAGGCGAGCATCTTCTGAGCATGGTCAGCGCTCACTGATCGGTCAAACGCCTCAAGGCTGGCCCTGTCTCGTGTGACTGGTTAGGCTAAAAGACTGATCCGACAGGGAGAGCCCGATGACTGCCAATGATTCCACGTTGCCGCCCCCGGTGGTCGCCGATGAACATATCCAGCTGGTCGATGCCCGCAACCGACCTTGCGGCAGCGCGCCCCGGGCGATGATGCGCCGCTTCCATTTCTGGCACCGGGCGACCTATATCGTGGTGCGAAACGCCACGGGAGACATCTGCGTACAGCGTCGCACGCTGACCAAGGAAGTCTTCCCCGGGGATGATGACCTGGCCGCCGGCGGCGTGGTGGGGGCCGGTGAGGCCGTGCATCAGGCGGCGCGTCGCGAGCTTGCCGAGGAGCTGGGTATTCGTGGTCAGCCGCTGCGTTCCTGTGGCGATTTCCGTTATGCCAAGGACGGTCACCACATCTATGGCAGCATCTACCTGGTCGATTACGACGGGCCGCTTTGTCTGCAGCCTGAAGAAGTCGCCTCGGTGCGCTGGATGCCGCTCAAGGAGGCGCTGGCGCTTGAGACCGCGACACCCGATACCCACAGCGCGCTGGGCATGCTGTATGCCGGTGGCTGGCTCGAGGAGGCGGCATGAACTCGCTTTCGGCGCACCAGGCGAGCGTCGATGAGCTCGTTGCGGTGCTGTCGATGGTGGTGCGCGGCAAACCGCAGGAGGTGCGGCTGGCGCTGTGCTGTCTGCTGTGTCGAGGTCATCTCTTGATCGAGGATCTGCCGGGGCTTGGCAAGACCACCCTGGCTCAGGCGCTGGCGCGGGTCACTGGACTCGACATGCAGCGCTTGCAGTTCACCAGCGACCTGCTGCCCGCCGATGTGCTCGGGGTCTCGGTCTTCGATCCGGGGCAAGGGCGTTTTCATTTTCACCCTGGGCCGGTGTTTCATGGTCTGGTGCTGGCCGATGAGGTCAACCGGGCCACGCCCAAGACGCAGAGCGCGCTGCTCGAGGCGATGGAAGAAGGGCAGGTGACCGTTGAAGGCGAGACCCGCGCGCTACCCGATCCTTTCTTCGTGATCGCCACCCAGAATCCCCAGGATCAGGCGGGTACCTTCCCGCTGCCTGAGTCTCAGCTCGACCGTTTCCTGATGCGACTCTCGCTTGGCTATCCCGACCGTCAGGCCGAGCGCGAAATTCTGCGCGGCGAAGCGGGGCGCTCGCGCCTCGATGAGTTGCCGGTATTGCTCGATGCGACCACCTTGCGCGACATGCAGGCGCGGCTCGCGCGCCTGCATGTCGCCGAACCGCTGCTCGACTACGTACAGGCGCTGGCGGCGGCCAGCCGCAGTCACCGCGACCTGCCCTGGGGGCTCTCGACCCGCGGCGTGCTGGCGCTGCTTCAGGCGGCCCGAGGCTGGGCGCTGCTCGAAGGGCGTGATCATGTCTTGCCCGAGGACATTCAAGCGGTGTGGGTGCCGGTGGTCGCTCATCGGCTGAGCAGCGGCAACCGTGAAGCCGATGAGCGGCTGGCGAGGCAGTTGCTTACCTCTGTGCCGGTGCTTGGCTAGTCGATGATAGATGTCGATGAAAAGTGTCATGAGATATAGAGACGCCTCGGGGGCCGGGCCGCTGGCGCGGGGATGGGCATGGCTGCGTCACTGGAGCTGGAAGCGTCGGTCCATTCCGGCCGACGCACCGCTCTCCCAGCATCGGCTCTTTGTGGTGCCCACCGGTTTCGGCCTGGCCTGGGCGGGCCTGGTGCTGATCCTGTTTCTGTTCGGTGCCAACTACCAGAACAACCTCGCCTATGGCCTGTCTTTCTGGCTGTTCGCCATCGCCCTGGTGGCGCTCTTTCGTGGCTGGCGCAACCTGCTTGGCGTGCGCCTGACCATCACGCCCGAAGGGGAGGCCTTTGTTGGCAGCGAGGCCCAGCTTCGGGTGCGGCTCGCTGCCTCCCGGGACCGCCAGGCGCTGGTCGTGTGCCTGGGCCGGCGGCTGGGCCGCAGGGCGGGTCGACGGGCCAAGCCCCAGCATGCGGGGTCGCGTGAGACGGTCGATGTCGTCGATGGCGAGGCCAGTCTGACGATTGGCTGGCCGGTCACGATACGGGGCGCGCAGCCGCTGCCGCGTTTGCGTCTGGAAAGCGACTGGCCGCTGGGGCTGGTGCGGGCGCTTGCCTGGATCGAGAGCCCCGAGACGCTGCTGGTCTATCCTGAGCCCTTGTCCGGCGCCGAGACCGTCACGCCATCACCGGTTGCGGGTCAGACAGCGCCAGAGGTGGCAAGGCCACGAGCGCCGCGTGAGGCGCAGGACTTCGCCGGGCTCAAACGCTACGTGCCCGGTGATTCGCCATCCCGGCTCGCCTGGAAGCAGTGGAGCCGCACCGGGGTGCTTGCGACGAAACACTTCACCGAACCACCGGCGCCGCCGACCTGGCTTGATTACGCCGCGATCAGTGGCGATAGGGAAGCGCGCCTGTCGTGGCTCTGTGCTCAGGTGCTCGCCTATCATCGCCGCGGCGAGCCCTTCGGCCTGCGCCTGCCCGGTCTCACACTTTCGCCCGCCAGTGGCTTTGCTCAGCGGCGCCGAGCCTTGAGTGCTCTGGCGTACTTTCCTTCTGAAAGCGCCTCCAGCGAAGATATTTCTCGAGAGGGTATCTCTCAGAAGCGTGGCTTTGGCGAGGATGTCTTTCGCGAAGGCCTCGCGCCGCGGGCACCCGACGGCGATGTGCCAGGAGATGTGCCAGGCAATGCTGCCGGGGAGGGGACACCGTGAAGGCTGTTGGCACTCCCGTGCTGCTGGCCGATGGTGAAACGCTGTCAGCCGCCATGCTGCGCCAGCTGTTCATCGGCCAGTGCCTGGTGCTTGGCATGCATCTGGCGGTCATGCCGCTTTGGCTGATGGCGGTGGCTGCTCTGGTGGCCTGGCGGCGTCATCGCCAGCTGATCGAACGGGCGCCCAGAGCCGGCGTGGCGTGGCGTTGCGTCTGGTCGCGGTGGCGGCACTGCTCGTCGCCCTGTGGGCCGAGTACGGCAGCTTCGGACGTCTCGAGGCGCTGCTCGGGTTATTGATCGGTATCTACCTGTTGAAGCTTCTGGAGACCCGCACCCGGCGCGATGCGCGGGTGGTGATCGGTATCGGCTTCGTGGCGCTGACGGCCAGTTTTCTGCACGACCAGGGCATCGTGACGGCGCTTGGCGCGGTGCTGGTGGCGAGTTGGCTGGTGCAGTCGCTGGTGGCCCTGACCGGCGGCCCGCACTCATCTGCCAACCGCATCGCCTGGCGTGAGACGGCCTGGCTGATGGGGCTTTCGGCGCCGCTGATGGTGGCGGTCTTTATCGCCATGCCGCGGTTCGAACCGCTGTGGAGCCTGCCGACGCTCGAACGGGCCTCGACGGGGTTGTCCGACAGCATGGCACCGGGCGACTTTGCCAGGCTTTCGAGAAGCGATGACCGCGCCTTTCGGGCGAGCTTCGAGGGGGCGGTGCCGCCGCCTGCCAAACGCTACTGGCGGGTCTATACCCTGAGCCACTTCGATGGCGAGCGCTGGTCGCGGGAGACGCCTGAGTCGCTTGCGGCGACCCTCGAGCGCCCGGTACGTGACTTCGCCCGCTCGGCGCGGCGCAATCCCTTTGTGTCGGCCTCCATGATGTCAGACCTGGTCTCGCAGAAAGCCACCGCTGACGCGTCCGAGGGGCGCCCGGCGCCTTACCGGACCGAGCTGTTGCTTGAGCCGGACAGCCGGCCCTGGCGACCTTCGCTGGGTACGCCACTGGCAAGTCCCGAGCGACAGCGTTTTCTCGGCGATGGCACCGTCGAAGGCCTCACATCGCTATCCTCACGCGGTCTAGTGACGCTCAAGAGCAGTGGCGAGGCACCGAGCTTCGCCGACCCGGCCGGCCGCGCCTGGCATACGCTGCTGCCCCAGGGGCGCAACCCGCGTACCCTGGCGCTTGCCAAGGCGCTGTGGCGCGACGCCGAAGGGGACCCTCAGGCCTATCTGGCCGCCGTGATGGCGCGCTTCGCGCAGGCGCCGTATCGCTATACCCTCGAACCGCCGCGGCTCACTGGCGAGCATCGCGTCGATGCCTTCCTGTTCGATAGCCGGGCTGGCTACTGCGCCCACTATGCCTCGGCCACCGCCATGCTGGCGCGGGCCGTGGGGATTCCCGCGCGAGTGGTGGCAGGCTTTCAAGGCGGTGAGCGTCACCCGGACGGGCACCTGACGGTGCGCGATTACGACGCCCATGCCTGGGTCGAGGTCTGGCGCGAGGGCAGCTGGCGGCGGCTTGACCCTACGGCGGTGATCGCGCCTGAGCGCATCGAACAGGGCCCGGCGGCCCTGAGTGACGGCAGTGAGGCCTTCCTGGCCGATGCCCGCCTGTCGGCACTGCGTTTTCGCGACGTCGCCTGGTTGAACAGTGCAAGGCTTGCCTGGGAAAGGCTCGAATACCGCTGGCAGCGCCAGGTCGTGGGCTATGAGCGCGGCCATCGTGAGGCGCTGATGGCGCAGCTAAAGCAGGCGCTGGAGGCGTTCATCAACGCTGTTTCTGATCTGAAGGAAGGTGTCCTGGCCATGATCTCGGCGGGCGCTGCTGGTGCTCTGGTCATCGCGGGCTGGGGGCTGGCAGTGGCATTGGCGGGGCTTGCGATAGTCGCGTTGCTTGGCATTGGCCTGCGAACGGCTATCAGACGCTTGCGTGGACCGGCGACGCTGCACCAGATACTGCTTGCCGATGCGGCCTGGCTCGAGCGCCATGGACACCCGGCGCGCCCCGCTGAATCCCCGGCAGCGCACCTTCGCCGCCTGGCGATGCAGTCGCTGAGCGGTGATATAGGCGCGACGGGCGTGGGCGCTGAGGACCTGCAGGGCCGGCGGGATTTCGCCGCGGCGTGCGAGGCGTTAGCCGAGGCCATCGAGCAGCTCTACTATGCCCCCCTCGATGGAGACGAGCGCGACCGCTGGCGGACACGCTTTGAGGTGCGCCGACACGAGTGGCGGCGCCTGTTTCTCAGCATCCGGCGATGCCGCTCAGGAAGCGCCGGCAGGCTGGCGCGTTGGCGACAGACATGGCATCTTGGAGACTAAAGCCGGACTGGTGCTCGCCATGCATATCCACGACATCGACTGTCAAACTGCCGCGGGCGAACCCTTCAACCTGCTCGCCTTGCGTGGACAGGTGCTGCTGGTCGTCAACGTCGCCAGCCGCTGCGGTTTCACCCCACAGCTCAAGGAACTCGAGAACCTCTATCGCCGCTATCGCGAGCGGGGGTTCATGGTGCTGGGCTTCCCCTGCAACCAGTTTGCTCGTCAATCGCCGGAATCGGCCCCCGCCTTCTGCAAGTTCGGTGAGCAGGAGTTTGGGGTGACCTTTCCGCTGCTCCAGAAGGTCCGGGTCAACGGTCCGGGTACCCACCCGCTGTTCGTTGAGCTGCGCCGTCAGGCCCCGGGCGTGCTTGGCACCACGGCCATCAAGTGGAATTTCACCAAGTTCCTGGTTGGCCGCGAGGGCCAGGTACTGCGCCGTTTCGGGCCGCGGGAAGGAGAGCGTGAGATTCGCGAGGCCCTGGAAGCAGCGCTGGATGAGCCCTTTTCCGCCTGAAACGCACGCTTTCTGAAGCCCTTGCCCACGGCATCCAGTGCCAGGGCTTGCATGGGGTGGCGTCGGTCAGGACTGCTTCGGGGCTTCGCCGCGTTCCACCATCACGCGCATCATCAGCTCATTCCAGCGGTGGCGGGTCATCATGGTGGTCAGCCCCGAGAACAGCATCCACATCTTCCTGCGCCAGCCGCTTAGCCGCTGATAGTGAGCGACCAGTTGGGCCACTAGCTGGCGGTCGTTGAAGCGGCGCCATTCGCCGGCCACCGACAGTTGGTGGCGTGCCAGCACCGGTGCCAGCTCCAGGCGAAATATCCACTCCAGCTCCTGGAGCGTCAGATCATGGCGCTCGATTTCCTCGACCATGCGGGTGTAGTCGCTCTCGCGAGGTTCGCGTTCGAGCCACAGCGGGGCCAGGGCGAGCCATAGCTCGGCGCGCATGTCGACCAGGGTTTGCGTGTCCATGGCTATCCTCTAGGTTGAGGTAGGCATCTTCGGTGATGGGCGCGGCCGACTCAAGGGGCGGACACTCGCGCGTCGAGTCGCTAGAATGTCGCCACTGTCATTTTGAAACTTCTTTTTTACCGACTGTCGAGGTTGCCTGTGATCATCAAACCCAAGGTTCGCGGTTTCATCTGCACCACCACCCACCCCGTCGGCTGCCAGCAGAACGTCCTCGAGCAGATCGAAGCCACCAAGGCGCGTGGTCTGGACAAGGCGAGCGGACCCAAGAAGGTGTTGGTGATCGGAGCCTCCAGCGGCTATGGCCTGGCGGCTCGCATCACGTCGGCCTTCGGCTACGGTGCCGATACCCTGGGCGTGTTCTTCGAGAAGCCCGGCACCGAGAAGAAGCCCGGCACCGCTGGCTGGTACAACTCGGCGGCTTTTGACAGGTTCGCCAAGCAGGAAGGGCTTTACAGCAAGTCGATCAACGGCGACGCCTTCTCCCATGAGGCCCGTGAGAAGGCCATCGAACTGATCAAGCAGGACATGGGGCAGGTCGACCTGGTGGTCTATTCGCTGGCCTCGCCGGTGCGCAAGCTGCCGGACAGCGGAGAGATGAAGCGCTCGGTGCTCAAGCCGATCGGCGAGACCTACCGCGCCACCGCCATCGATACCAACAAGGACGCCATCATCGAGGCCGAGGTCGAACCGGCCAACGAGCAGGAGATCCAGGACACCATCACCGTGATGGGCGGTGAAGACTGGGAACTGTGGATGAATGCCCTCGACGAGGCGGGTGTGCTGGCGCCGGGCGCCAAGAGCGTGGCCTTCAGCTACATTGGCACCGAGATCACCTGGCCGATCTACTGGCACGGGGCGCTGGGCAAGGCCAAGGAAGACCTGGATCGAGCCGCCCACGCCATCGACGCCAAGCTCAAGGCGACCGACGGTAGCGCCAACGTAGCCGTGCTCAAGTCCGTGGTGACTCAGGCCAGCGCCGCCATCCCGGTCATGCCGCTCTACATCGCCATGGTCTATAAGGTGATGAAGGAACAGGGCCTGCACGAGGGGACTATCGATCAGCTCAATCGTCTCTTCGGTGAAGCGCTCTATTCAGGTGGCCAGGTGGCAACCGATGACGCCGGACGCCTGCGTCTGGACGACTGGGAACTGCGTGACGATGTCCAGCAAGCCTGCCAGGACCTGTGGCCCAAGGTGACCACCGAGAATCTCTTCGACATTACCGACTATGCTGGTTACAAGCATGAGTTCCTCAAGCTGTTCGGCTTCGAGCGTGACGATGTCGATTATGACGCCGATGTGGATACTGTCGCCGATTTTGATGTCGTAAACCTGTAAGAGGCTGTCGGCGCCCTACTTGATGGTCTCTGCTGTCAATGACTCAGCAATCGCGGAGGTGCGTGATGGACACACGAACCAGTAAGGATTCCGAGGAAGAGCTTCAGCATTTCAAGGAGGTCAGCCAGCCAGAGGATTTCAACGACCCGGAACCTGATGCCAGTCAGCCTGAGGCTCGGGAGTCCGACCAAGGCCTTCACTGGTTGCTGCCCGTCGTGGTGGGGCTGGTGTTGGTGGCGGGCGTGGCCTTCGTGCTGTTGAAAGGCTGAGTGGCGAGGGCGCCACTTGTCGTAACCTATCTGTTCTGACGACCGCCTTCTGGCGGTCGTTGTCTTCCGGACGCCCGTCTCAGGTCGGGCGTTTTTCATGCTGGCACCGCGAGTTTCATCCTCGCTCCGCGAAGCTGTCGGCACAGCGTCGATGCCCTATGATGTGTTTCCCGCGCTAGCTGAATGATGGCGACTCTCGATGCCTGATCTACTTCTCGAGTCTTTGGCTCACACGCCGCCACGCCAGGTGGGGGTGCTGCTATTGCCCGGCTTTTCGCTGCTGGCGCAGGCCTGTGCGCTGGAGCCGCTGGCGGTAGCCAGCCAGATGGCCGGCCGGCGACTCTATGCGCCGGTTGCCTTCAGCCTCGATGGCCGGGCAGTGACCAGTGCCGCCGAGATGTCGCTGTCGCCCTCGCTGGGTGCAGGCGATGACGACCGGGACCTTGATCTGCTGCTGGTCTGTGCCCCCAGCCCCCTGGCGGCTGCACTGCCGTCGAGCCTGGTCGACTGGCTCAAACGCCTCGCGGGTCGTGGCGTGGTGCTGGGGGGCATCGCTGGCGGTGCCGAGGTACTGGCCTTGGCCGGCGTGCTCGATGGCTACCGGGCGACCCTGCCCTGGCAGCGGGTCGAGGCCGTGGGGCAGGATCATCCGCGTATCAACCTTTCCCCGCAGCTCTTCGAGATCGACCGTGATCGGCTGACCTGTGGGGGCGGGACCTCGGCCATGGACATGGTGATGACTCTGATCGGCATGCACCACGGCCAGCGCCTGGCCGAGAAGGTGTCCGAGCATTTCGTCTGTGAGCGCATCCGCATGGCCGATGAGCCCCAGCATGTGCCGTTGCGCTCACGGCTAGGCCATGCCCCGCAGAGCCTGATCGATGCCGTGTCGCTGATGGAAGCCAATATCGAGGAGCCCCTGACCACCCACGAGCTGGCCGAACACCTGGGCATCTCACGGCGACAGCTCGAGCGGCTGTACAAGAAGTACCTGCAGACGGTGCCGAGTCGCTATTACCTGGATCTGCGCCTGCAGGAGGCACGCAAGCTGTTGCGTGAGAGTGATCGCGCAGTGGGCGACATCGCCCTGCAGACCGGTTTTTCCTCCGGTGCTCACTTCTCCACCGCCTACCGCAACCATTTCGGCATGACGCCAAGGGAAGAGCGGCTGAGCTGAGCCGCAATGACGGGAGCATCGGCGAACATCGGTCCCTCGGCCAGGCACGCCAGCCGCGTGTGGCGGATGCGTGGCGGTGATGGGGCAATGGTGATGCTTTAAAGGTATTGCCAATTCGGCAATTCCCGCTCCGGCGCGTTCGCGCCATGCTGTGCCTCGACACTCCATCAGGACGAGGTAATGCATGACAACGCCCAACGTTTCTCCTTCCCCGCTGCCCCTGCGTGAACTCGGCCAGGGCCTGCGCGTTTCCAGCATGGGCTATGGTGCCATGGGGCTCAGCGAGTTCTATGGTGCCACCGATGAGGCCAATGCCCTGGCCATCCTGCACGAGGTCGTCGAGTCCGGCGTTACCTTGATCGATACCGCCGACATGTACGGTCGCGGCCACAATGAGCGCTTGATCGGTGAATTGCTGGCGTCACCCCGCGCCAGTGCCGGCCTGGCGGATCTCAAGGTGGCTACCAAATGTGGCATCGACCGGCCGGCCGATGCCAGCTATGCCCGCGGCATCAACAACCGCCCCGAGTACATCCGCGCCTGCTGCGAGGCTTCCCTCAAGCGCCTCGGCGTCGAACGCCTGGATCTGTATTACCTGCATCGTGTCGATCCGGCCGCGGATATCACCGAGACCATGGGCGTCATGCAGCAGCTCGTGGCCGAGGGCAAGGTGGCACATGTGGGGCTATGCGAGGTTTCGGCCGCTACCCTCAAGCAGGCCCATGAGGTCCACCCGGTGACGGCCCTGCAGACCGAATACTCGCTGTGGACGCGCGACATCGAGGCCGACATCCTGCCCACGGTCGAGGCGCTCGACATCGGCCTGGTGGCCTATTCGCCGCTGGGCCGGGGGTTCCTGACCGGGCGCATCGCGTCCAAGCAGGACCTGGCCGAGGATGACTTCCGCCGCCACAACCCGCGCTTTCAGGATGACTGCATGGCTCACAACCGGGCGCTCTTGAGCAGCGTCGAGGCCATTGCCCGGCGCCATTCGGCGACCCCGGGCCAGGTCGCGCTGGCCTGGCTGCTCGGCAAGTACGCGCGTCTGGTGCCCATTCCCGGCACGCGCCGCTCGCGCTATCTCCGGGAAAACCTCGGCGCCCTGTCGCTCGGCCTGACCCGGCAAGAGGTCGATGAACTGGAGGCCGTGATGCGGCCCGAGCGGATTCAGGGCGAGCGCTACAGCCCCGAGGGCATGAAGGGGGTCAACGCCTAGCCGTCGGCCCTGACCCGGGTGTCAGGCGTGGCTCAGGTGACACGATAGCGGCCATGCTCGACCCGGCATGACAAGGCCTCTATCAGCTGCCGCGCCTGCTGGCGTTGTTCATCGACGCGCCAGACCAGATGAATATCGATGGCCAGGCGGCGCTGCAGGGTGGGTGCCAGTTCGCGATACACCACGCCGACGCGGCTGGCGGCGAGCATCGAGGCGGGCAGCAGGGCAAGCCCCTCGCCGTTGGCGATCCTTGCCAACAGCGTGATGTGGTCCGCCGGCTCGGTCAGGCGCGGTGGGTGGTAGTCAGCGGCGCTGAACACCGCCTCGCAGCGATCGAAGAAGGCCGGGTTATCGGGACGTGGGAACCAGTAGAGAGAGGTATCGGCAATGTCTGCCAGGTCGATGACCTCGTGCATCGCGGCTGGATGCTGGGCCGGCAGCGCGACCACCAGCGGGTCGGTGGCGATATGAGTGATGCCTAGCCCTGCCGGCAGCCGTTCGAATTCTCCGACGATGGCCAGATCAATCTGCGAAGCGGCCAGGCGCTCGATCAGGTGTTTCGTGTAGTTATGCTCCAGCCGCGCCTGATGGTGGCTTCTCGCCTGGGTCAGTGTCTCGTGCAGGGCGGGGAACTGGCTGAAGTCGAGCACGCTGGTGAGGCCGATGCGAATATCCCGCTCGGCATCTTCCTGGTGGGCGAGGCGGGTGGCCACGGCGGCCTCCAGCTGGTTCAGCAGGCACTCGGCCTCGACCAGAAAGGCCTGGCCGGCGCCGGTCAGGGCGACCCGGTGAGTGTCACGATCGATCAGGCGCGTGCGCAGCAGCGTTTCCAGGGCATGGATCTGTCTCGACAGCGGTGGTTGAGACATGTTCAGGCGCTGGGCGGCGCGGCGGAAATTGAGCTCCTGGGCCACGGCCACGAAGCACTGCAGCTGCTTGATGGTAGGCAAGCGAGGGGAAAGGTGCATGATATGAGCCTGGTCGGTCGAGGAGCCTGCTGGCGAGCGGGGTGTTTACCTGCGGTGGTGGCTATCACGAACAGGACGGGGGCGCTGGCGGCTACGATTATAGCAACGATGATTGCGCGCACTAGCCCGCGGCCACTGGGCGCGGGCGGCCCAGGGCGCTACCATTGGCCGACATTCATTCGTGCAGGAAGCGGCGATGGCGCGAGATGCGCCTCGACAGTCGCGTCATGCCCCGGCTACCCACGGTTTTCTCATGGCACTCGACCAAAGCGATACCCGCCTCAACAAGTTCATCAGCGAGACCGGCATCGTGTCGCGTCGCGAGGCCGACCGGCTGATCGAGGAGGGGGCGGTGAAGGTCAATGGCCGTCGTGCCGAGATGGGCATGCGGGTGACCGATGCCGACCGGGTGACGGTGCGCGGCAAGCCGCTGCGCCCCAAGCCCCGGCCGGTCTACCTGCTCTACAACAAGCCGGTCGGGGTGACCTGCACCACCGACCCTGCTGACCCGACCAACATCGTCGATGCGGTCAATTATCCCGAGCGCATCTTCCCCATCGGGCGGCTCGACAAGCCCTCCCAGGGCCTGATCCTGCTGACCAATGACGGCGATATCGTCAACAAGATCCTGCGTGCTGGCAACGCCCACGAAAAGGAATATCAGGTGCGGGTCGATCGCCCGATCAATCAGGCCTTCATCGAGCGCATGGGCGCGGGTATTCCGATTCTCGGCACCATGACCCAGCCCTGCCCGGTCCGCCAGACCGGGCCCAACAGCTTCACCATCGTGTTGACCCAGGGGCTCAATCGCCAGATACGTCGCATGACCGAGTATCTGGGCTATGAGGTCACCTACCTCAAGCGCGTGCGGCTGATGAACATTCATCTGGCCGGCTTGTCATCCGGCCAGTGGCGCGAGCTGGGCGCCGATGAGATGGCGACGCTTGACGCCATGCTGGGGGATTCGCGCAAGACCGAAGACGCCTCCTTGCCCAAGCGCAAGGCACGCCCCGGCACTAAAGGGACCGGCAAATCAGGAGCTGGGGCGTCAGGCGCGGGCAAGCCCGGCGCCAAGCGCACCGCCGGGTCAGAACCGCGTAAGCCAGGTACGGGTAAGCCGGGGCAGGGCAAATCAGGTCAGAGCAAGTCCGGTCAGGGAAAGTCCGGTTCAACTCAGGGAAAGCCCAAGCGGGCGATCAAGCAGGGCACAGGCACGGCAGGCGATGGGCAGAGCACCAAGCCCAGACGCGCGATCAAGCAGACATCGTCCTCGGATGCCGGCAAGCCCGGTCAAGCCAAGCCCGGTCAGGCTAAATCCAGCCAAGCTAAGTCCAGTCAGGAACGGAGCGGACAAGGCAAGCCCAGCCACGGTGCCCAGGCCAAGGGCAAGCCCGCCGGCAAGGGCGGTCAGGGCAAGGCGGGGTCTGGTAAGCAAGCTGGCAAGCAAGGTGGTAAACCCGCCAGCAAGGGCGGCGGCCGCCCCGCACGCCACTCACCGCGCGGTCGTTCCTGACTTTCTTGCCAGCAGGGCGCGAAACAGCTCACCCATCATCGCCGGTTCGTCATTCTCGATGGTAAAGCCTGCGTCTTGCAGCAGTGGCCTGGCCTGACGGGTGATATCGGTGGCGATGGCGCTGGTCACCAGGTTCAGGGTCCGCCGCCCAAGACCCGCCGGGCGGTTATCGGGCTGAAACTTGTCCAGCACACATAGCTGACCTTCATCGGCGAGTACCCGGTGGGCCTCGCTCAGGCCCTGTTCGGGGTGCGGCATCACCGCGAGAATCAGGTGCATGATTACCACATCGAAGTGGCCATCCGGGTAGTCGAGATGCTCGCCATCCATGACCCGGGCGCTGGCATCAAAGCCCAGTCGATCCGAGCGTGTCTGGAAGCGCCGCACCATGGCCGGGGCGAGATCGGTACCATGCAATTCGATACTGCGAGGCAACCAGGGGAGATCGAGCCCGGTACCCGCGCCGACAATCAGCACCCGCTGACCGGCTTGCCATCCCACTGCGTCGAGTGCCTGGCGCCTTGCGCGACGGAAGGCGCGGTCGGCCACCAGGTCATAGACCGGGGCATAGAGGCTATAGCGCCAGCGGTTCCAGCCGGTGGTGTTGAACATGGCGCCTGCCTCCTTTGAGCATTTTTCTCGATCCCTGCCTGGCATCATGCGCCAGACACGCAAGCCTGAGAAGAGGTCTGCGCGCTGTTGCTCGCACTTGGCAAGACTTGGTGTCTTGCCTTGAAGGCCGCCGGCATGGCAGCGGGACCGATATCGCATCATCAACGCCTGATGGCGAGTGGCGATCAGGCCATGCTGTCGACGATGCCGCCTTCTACCTTCAGCGCCGCGCCGGTGGTGGCGCTGGCCTGGGGCGAGGCCGCATAGACGCTCATGTTGGCGACCTCTTCAGGGGTTGCCAGGCGCTGGATGATCGAGGAAGGGCGGTTCTCCTGAACGAAGCGGGCTTCCATTTCCTGCTGCGAGATACCTGCCTCATCGGCGGCCTGCTTGATCATCTCGAGCACGCCTTCGGAGCGGGTCGGCCCTGGCAGAATGGCGTTGACGGTGACGTTGGTGCCGGCGAGCACCTTGGCAAGCCCTCGGGAAATCGACTGCACGGCGCTCTTGGTCATGCCGTAGTGGACCATCTCGCTTGGAATGTTAAGCGCCGATTCGCTGGACAGGAACTGGATGCGACCCCAGTCGCGATCGCGCATGCCCTTGGCATAATGACGCGACAGGCGCACCGCGCTCATCACGTTGACGTCGAAGAACTGCTGCCAGGTGTCATCGTCGGTCTCGAAGAAGTCCTGTGGTCCGAAGATGCCGACGTTGTTGATCAGGATATCGGTGTCGGGCTTGGCGGCGATCAGTGCCTGGCAGCCTTCCGCGGTGCCGAGATCCGCGGCGACTCCCGATATACTGGCCCTGGGATGCGCTTCTTGAAGGCTCGAGATGGCGTCATCGACCCGGGCCTGAGTGCGCCCGGTGATCACCACCTCGGCGCCGGCGTCGACGAGACCCTGCGCGATGGCGTAGCCGATGCCGGCGGTGGAACCGGTGATGACGGCGTGCTTGCCGGATAGATCGATATGCATGTGGCAGACTCCTTGTTGAGGCCCTGACGGGTGGATCAAGCATCCCTGACGGAATCGAAAAGGAATTTTTAGCGTGCTAATAAGAATGGGGCATTCACCGTATTCTTCAAGGGGCGTCTGCAGGGCAGGTTGCCAGGCAGCGCCTGAACCCCGAGCCCGCGGGTGGGCTTTTTCTGGCATCGGCAAGGGGGTTCACTTGCCCGACAGTCGCCCGCCGCTTTTCATAATTCACCGTCCCATCGCTGAAAGCCTTGCGTGACGAGGCCCCCGTATACTCTTTCAATACCTAGATCCAAAAGGATGGAACAGATCATGACCTATACCCCGAGCCGTAGCGATTTTGACCACTACATGACGCCGAACTACTCGCCTCAGCAGGTGATTCCGGTACGCGGCGAGGGGAGCCGGCTGTGGGACCAGGACGGTCGCGAGTACATCGACCTCGCCGGCGGCATCGCCGTCAACGCCCTAGGCCACTGCCACCCGGTGCTGGTCAATGCCCTCAAGGATCAGGCCGACAAGCTGTGGCACCTGTCCAACATCTACACCAATGAACCGGCCCTGAAGCTTGCCAGGACACTCACCGAGCGTACCTTCGCCGACAAGGTGTTCCTGTGCTCCTCCGGTGGCGAGGCCAACGAGGCAGCGCTCAAGCTGGCGCGTCGCTGGGCCTACAACGAGCATGGCGAGCACAAGGACAAGATCATCTCCTTCCGCCAGTCGTTCCATGGCCGTACCTTCTTCACCGTCAGCGTCGGTGGTCAGCCCAAGTATTCCCAGGGCTTCGGACCGGTACCGGGCGGCATCCTGCACGCCGAGTTCAATGACCTCGAGGCGGTGCGTGAACTGATGGGCGACGACACCTGCGCGGTGATGGTCGAGCCGATGCAGGGCGAGGGCGGTATCGTGCCGGCCACCCAGGCATTCCTCGAGGGCCTGCGGGCGCTGTGTGACGAGCACCAGGCGCTGCTGATCTTCGACGAGGTACAGACCGGCATCGGCCGCAGCGGTTCCTTGTTTGCCTATATGGAATACGGCGTGACCCCGGACATCCTGACCAGCGCCAAGTCGCTGGGCGGCGGTTTCCCGGTCGGCGCCATGCTGACCACCGATGCCATCGCCCCGGCGCTGGGTATCGGTACTCATGGGTCCACCTACGGCGGCAACGCCCTGGCCTCCGCCGTGGCACTGGCCGCCGTCGAGTTCATCGATACCCCCGAGGTGCTCGAGGGCGTCAAGCGTCGTCATGCGCTGTTTTGTGAACGGCTTGAGGAGATCAATCAGAAGTACGGCGTGTTCGAGGAAGTGCGTGGCATGGGCATGCTGATAGGGGCCCAGATGGCGCCGGCCTATGAGGGGCGCGCCAAGGAAATCCTGCCGCTGGCCATCGAGGAGGGCCTGATGGCGCTGATCGCCGGGCCTAATGTGTTGCGCCTGGCGCCGTCGCTGGTGATTCCCGAGGACGACATCCGCGAGGGCATGGCGCGCCTCGAGCGGGCCATTGCCAAGTTCGTCGCCCAGGCATGAGCGTGTCCATGACGGCCTCCGCCCTCGGTTCATCGCCCACTCATGGTTCAGATGGAGGACAGCCCATGCTGGTCGTTCGCCCTGCGAGATCGTCGGACCTGCCGGCGCTCGAGCGCCTGGCCGGCACCGCCACGCCGCGCCTGACCAATCTGCCGGCCCACCGTGACCGTCTCGAGGAGCGGATCACTCGCTCCCAGCGTTCCTTCGGTCGTGTGGTCGACTTTCCCGAGGACGAGCACTACACCTTCGTGCTCGAGGACCGGGAGCGTGGTGAGGTGGTGGGCACCGCCACCATTCGCGCCCAGGCCGGGGCGGTGGATGCCTACTACACCTACCGTCAGGAGACCCTGATTCACGCCTCGCAGCAGCTCAATGTGCGCCGCGAGGTACAGACCCTGTCGCTGTCTCATGAGGTCTCCGAGGCGTCGCTTTTGTGCGCGCTGTCGCTGGACCCGCGCTACAAGGGCACCAGCGCCGAGAGCCTCTTGCGCCGGGCGCGGCTGATGTTCATCGCCCAGTATCCGGAGCGCTTCGCCGATCTGTTGGCGGTGGCCTTCCCTGGCTTTCTCGATGAGTCGGGCGAGTCGCCGTTCTGGGCAAGCGTCGGTCAGCACTTCTTCCAGCGCGGCTATCAGGAGATCAACCATATCGCCGGGGTGCGCTCGAAGAGTTTCATTGCCGAGGTGATGCCGCAGTTCCCGCTCTATCTGCCGCTGCTCACGCCCCCGGCGCGGGCCGCCATCGGCCGCGAGCATCCGGATCACGAAGCGGCACTCGAGGAGATGCTGGCCGAGGGCTTCGTGCGCAGCCGTCATGTCGACATCTTCGATGCGGGGCCGGTGATCAAGGGCGAGCGTGACCGCCTGGAAACCTTCCGCCGCGCCAGCTGGCATCCGGTGCGCATTCGCCCGGCGAGCTCGCTGCCCGATGCGGAGCCGGCGATGATCGCCAACCAGAAGCTCGGTGATTTCCGCTGCGTGGTGGCTCGCTATGCGCTGTCGCCTACCGGTCAGTTGATGCTCTCGCCCGAGCACGCCGAGATCCTCGGCGTCGAGGAGGGCCGCGCCGTGCTGGCCGCGCCGCTGTCGCTGCCTGACGCCATTGATGCCCTCGACGAAGGAGAACTGTGATGCGCATTCGTCCGATTGCCCGTGGCGACCTGGACGGCCTGCAGGCCCTCTCCCGACAGACTGGCGTAGGTTTTACCTCGCTGCCCGATAACCGCGACTTCCTGGCCAGCAAGATCGAGTCGGCGGCGCGCGCCTTCGAGGAACGCACCCCGGTCGATGACCGCCTGTATTTCTTCGTGCTGGAAGACGAAGAGAACGGCGAGCTGGCCGGTTGCTGCGCCATCGAGGCCCAGGTAGGGCGTGAGGTGCCCTTCTATCACTACCGGCTCGGCACCCTGGCGCATTCCTCGGTGCAGCTCGACCTGCATCGCACCATCGACACCCTGTTCCTGAGTTCGGACCACACCGGTGATGCCGAGGTGGCCTCGCTGTTCCTGCGCCAGGAGTATCGCGGTGCGGATCGACGCCACGAACGCAACGGCGCCCTGTTGTCCAAGGCGCGCTGGCTGTT
Source organism: Halomonas salinarum (assembly GCF_012062845.1). Classification (GTDB taxonomy): domain Bacteria; phylum Pseudomonadota; class Gammaproteobacteria; order Pseudomonadales; family Halomonadaceae; genus Onishia; species Onishia salinarum. The sequence continues at coordinate 127,040 of NZ_WWNB01000002.1, read as the reverse complement.
CATGGCGCAGTTCCGCGACCGGTTTCCGGACAAGGTGCTGGCCGAGATGCGCGGCGTCTTCAACGAGGAAGGCGTGAGCCCCTTCTGGGAGAACCTGGGCAGTCATTTCTTCCCGCTCAATTTCAACCAGGCCGACCGCCTGACGGGCCTGGGCCAGAAGAGCTTCATCGGCGAGCTGATGCCCAAGTTCCCGATCTACACCACCTTCCTCTCCGAAGAGGCCCAGGCCTGCATCGGCGAAGTGCACGAGCACACCCGTCCGGCGCTCGAGATGCTCAAGAAGGAAGGGCTGCGCTGGGAAGGCTATATCGACATCTTCGATGCCGGCCCCACTGTAGAAGCCTATATCGATGACGTGCGCGCGGTGCGCCTGTCGACGCTCTGTCAGGTGGAGGTGAGCAGCGGAATCACCGCCGAGGCCGCGGGTGAGATGCCACAAGGCGAACGCCCGCAATGGATGGTCTCGACCACCGCCATGGTCGGCTTCTGCGCCTGCTGGGTGGGCCGTGGTCCCGAGGGCGAGATCATCACCCTGAGCGAGGCCGAGGCTCATCGCCTGGGCGTCGTCGCCGGCGACACCGTGCGGGTGCTCGGCACCTGAACCGCCGACGGCGGATAACCCTTCTCGACCGGGCGCCACGGCAGTGCCGCGCGCCCGGTTCGTCACCCACTTCGCGAGCGCGGCGCCCCCGCCGCGCCGAGGGAGAGATTTCATGCACGCCAAGCAGCAACTCCTGATCGGCGGTACCTGGCTTCCCGGTGAGGCCGAGGGCTTCGTCAAGATCGACCCGGTATCCAACGACACCCTCTGGCAGGCCGCCAGCGCCAGCGCCGAGCAGGTCGGCGCCGCGGTCGATGCCGCCCGCGCCGCCTTCCCGGCCTGGGCCCGCATGCCCTTCGCCGAGCGCCAGGCGCTGATCGAGCGCTTTCGTGACGTGCTCGACAACCGCCGTGAGGTGCTGGCCACCGCCATCGCCCAGGAAACCGGCAAGCCGCTCTGGGAGGCCAGAACCGAGGTCGGCGCCATGATCGGTAAGGTCGCGCTGTCGGTTTCCGCCTATCACGAGCGCACCGGTGAACGCAGCAAGGACGTCAACGGCACCACCGCGGTGCTGCGCCATCGCCCCCACGGCGTGCTGGCGGTATTCGGCCCCTACAACTTCCCCGGTCACCTGCCCAACGGGCACATGGTGCCGGCGCTGCTGGCCGGCAACTGCGTGGTCTTCAAGCCCAGCGAGCAGACCCCTCTGACTGCTGATCTGACGCTGCAGTGCTGGCGCGAGGCCGGCCTGCCGGACGGCGTGATCAACCTGGTGCAGGGCGCCGCCCCGGTTGGCCAGGCGCTCTCCGCGCATCCCGGCATCGATGGTTTGCTGTTCACCGGCAGCGCCAAGGTCGGCGGCATCCTGCAGCGCCAGTTCGCGGATCAGCTCGACAAGATCCTGGCCCTGGAGCTCGGCGGCAACAACCCGCTGGTGGTCAAGGACGTGCCCGATGAGCGTGCCGCGGTGCTGGCCATCCTGCAGTCGGCGTTTCTTTCCGGCGGTCAGCGCTGCACCTGCGCGCGCCGCCTGATCGTGCCGGAGGGCCCGGTCGGCGATCGCCTGATCGAATCGTTAATCACGGCCATGGCCAAGCTGCGAGTGGCCGGTCAGTTCAGCGAGGACACGCCCTTCTACGGCGGCTTGGTCAGTGTCGAGGCCGCCGATGGCCTGCTCAAGGCCCAGGACGAGCTGGAAGGCATGGGTGGCCAGGTGCTTGCGCGCATGCAGCGCCTGGAAGAGAACACCAGCCTGCTGTCGCCTTCGCTGATCGACGTCACCGGCATCGACGTGCCCGACGAGGAACACTTCGGCCCGCTGCTCAAGGTGTATCGCTACGGCGACTGGGACGAGGCGATCGCACTGGCCAACGACACCCGCTATGGCCTCTCCGCCGGCCTGATCGGCGGCGAGCGGGATGACTGGGATGACTTCCTGCTGCGCATCCGCGCCGGCATCGTCAACTGGAACCGCCAGACCACCGGCGCCTCCGGCGATGCCCCCTTCGGCGGGGTAGGCGACAGCGGTAACCATCGCCCCAGTGCCTACTATGCAGCGGACTACTGCGCCTATCCGGTCGCCTCCATGGAAGCCGAGAGCCTGGTGTTTCCCGAGACCCTGCCGGCGGGGGTGCACTTGTGAGCGAGTCTGTGAGAGATACGGTGAACGCGATCGACGTGCGAGAAGTGAACTTCGATGGCCTGGTCGGGCCGACCCACAACTACTCGGGGCTGGCTCACGGCAACGTGGCCTCGATGAGCCACGGCGGCCTGGTCTCCAATCCCCGGGAAGGGGCTCTGCAGGGCCTTGGCAAGATGAAGTCGCTCAAGGATGCTGGCTACGCTCAGGGCGTGTTGCCCCCCCAGCAGCGCCCGGATATTGGCGCCCTGCGTGAACTGGGCTTCAGCGGTAGCGATGGTGAGGTGCTTGCTCGTGCCGCCAAAGAAGCGCCGCAGCTGCTGCGTGCGGTGTGTTCGGCCTCCAGCATGTGGACCGCCAATGCCGGTACCGTGACGCCGAGCGTCGATGCCCCGGACGGCCGGGTGCACTTCACGCCGGCCAACCTGCAGTCGAGCTTCCACCGCTATCTGGAGCCGCAGACCACCGGGCGGGTGCTGTCGGCGATGTTCAAGCACGAGGGCCACTTCGCCCATCATCCGGTGCTGCCGGCGACACCGGCCTTCTCCGATGAGGGCGCGGCCAACCACACCCGCCTGTGCGGCGCCTACGGTGAGCCCGGCGTGCACCTGTTCGTCTACGGCCGCCAGGCGTTCGGCGGCGATGGTGTCGAGCCCAAGCGTTACCCGGCTCGCCAGACATTGGAGGCCAGCCAGGCGGTCGCCCGCCAGCATGGCCTGACGGACGCACAGACGGTGTTCGCCCAGCAGCACCCCGGCGCCATCGACGCCGGCGTCTTCCACAACGACGTGATCGCGGTGGGCAACGGCCCGGTGCTGCTTTACCACGCCAAGGCCTTCCGCAATGAAGAGGGCACCCTGGACGAGCTGCGCGCCAAGATGGCCACGCCCTTGATCCCGGTGCGGGTGCCAGAAGAGGCGGTCAGCCTCGAGGACGCTGTGGGGTCGTATCTCTTCAACTCGCAGCTGCTTTCGAACCCGGATGGCTCGATGACCCTGGTGGTGCCCGGTGAATGCCAGGAGAACGAGGCCGTGTGGCGCACCATTCAGGACCTGCTGATCGCCGGCGCGAACCCGATCAACGAGGTGCTGGTCAAGGACGTCAAGCAGAGCATGCGCAACGGCGGCGGCCCCGCCTGTCTGCGCCTGCGGGTGGCGTTGTCCGAGGCCGAGCGCGCCGCCGTGACCGGCCGAGTGCTGCTCAACGACGGCCTCTACGGCGATCTCATCACCTGGGTCGAACGCCACTACCGCGACCGCCTGGCCGTGGAGGATCTGGCCGACCCGCAGCTGGCCGTCGAGACCCTCACCGCCCTGGATGAGCTGACGAGCCTCCTCGAGATCGGTTCGGTGTATCCCTTCCAGCTGGGCTGATAGATAGACCAGCGCACTGATGCTTCTGCCCGATGCGCCCTCGTTGACCAACCCGGTCGGCGAGGGCGTTTTTAGTGCCCCAAGGCTCGAGCCTTTTACCGTGCCACTTTTTAACAGGACCCGGGGCTGGCACTTTCTGTCGTGCCACTTTTTAACATGCCCCGGGACTGGCACAGTAACGCCCCATGATCGTTCACTCAGCCACCCGGGCTCGTCCATGACGTCGTTTTCACCCCTGTCACCCCTTGGCGCCTATGAACATGCCCTAGAGCAGGGCTTCGTCGAAGATGACGCCCAGCGCCGGGCCGCACAGGCGCTGCAGGCCTGCGCCGCGGCGCTTAGGGAGACAGATGCTCAACAAGGTGGGGCAGGGCACCAAGAAGACGACAGCGCCTCGGCCGGCGGCCTCTATCTGTGGGGGCCGGTAGGACGCGGCAAGACCTGGCTGATGGATCGCTTCGTGGCCTGTCTCGAGGTGCCGGTACGCCGTCAGCATTTTCATCATTTCATGCGCTGGGTGCACCGCCGCCAGTTCCAGCTGATGGGTACCGCTGATCCTTTGGGCCAGCTCGCGGCCGAGCTCGCGAGTGAGGTGCGGGTGCTGTGCCTGGATGAGCTTTACGTCAACGACATCGCCGATGCCATGCTGCTCAGGGGCGTGCTGATGGCGCTGTTCGACGAGGGCGTGATGCTGGTCACCACCTCCAATCAGGCGCCGGACGAGCTTTACGCCGACGGCTTCAATCGCGAGCGTTTTCTGCCGGCGATCGCCGCCCTGAAGGCGCATCTCGAGGTGCTTCACCTCGATGGTGGTCAGGACCATCGCCAGCATCCGGGCGAGGCACATGAGCGTTATTGGGTCGTCGAGCCGGCTACACCAAGTCCCTTGGCGGCGGTTTTCGAGGCACTGACGGCGGGGCAGGCTACCACGGTGGCGCCCATCACCCTGGGGCACCGTGCGCTCGATATCGAGCGGCGGGGAGAGGACGTGCTCTGGTGTCGCTATGCCACGCTATGCGAACAACCGCTGTCGGCGCTGGACTTCATCGGCCTGTGTGACCGCTTTCAGGCCATCCTGCTGGACGAGGTGCCAAGCCTTGGCGGTGAACCCGAGGCCGCCCGCATTGCCCGCGGCACCGAGGATGGGGTGGAACGGGTGGTCGCCGGCGACCGGGCGCTGCCCGCCTTGTCTCCTCAGGATGACGGGGTGCGCCGCTTCATCGCTCTGGTCGATGAATGTTACGACCGCGGCATTCCCCTCTACCTTGCTGCCCGGGTGCCCCTCGACGCGCTGTATTCCAAGGGGCACCTGGCCTTTCCCTTCCGGCGCAGCTTGAGCCGCCTTCAGGAAATGCAGCTTAGCCGCTTCGGCAGCCAGGCGGCTGCCGCCTGCTGAATCGCGACCCGTACTCGCCTAGCGAGAACCGCTCGCCGCTTCGCTGGCCGGCATGCGCTTGTCGCGGCGCAGCCCGTCGATGGCCAGCAGCACGAGCAGGCTCACTCCCATCACCGGCATGGCGATGCCCAGCGCCAGACTAATAATGCCAAGCGTTATCAGCGCGCTAGGCGGCAGACGGCGCAGTAATGGCCACAGCGCCTGGCCGTTGCCTGGCTGTCGGCGACGCCACCACATCATGTAGCCCCAGCTGACCATGACGATGATGCCGAGCCCAAGACCCGCCAGCAGCAGTTGGTTGGGCAAGCCGAATAGCACGCCCATGTGGGCATCGATGCCCCAGCGCGTCAGCTTGGCAGGCAGCGGATAGTCCTCGAAACGTACCCGCTCGAGCACCTCGAGGGTCTGCGGATGGATGGCCACCTCGTCAACCTGTGAAGGCCAGCCGCGATCGATCTCGCGTACCTGCCAGGCCTGTTGAGGTCCGGGCACCCTGAGTTCGATCTTGCCGGCATCCAGGCCCGCTTGCCGGGCCACGGCCAACACGCGGTCGATATCGTCTGTTTCAAGGGGGGCCTGCTGGCTGTGCGATGCTTGATGCTCCGCGTGGGGATCGGCGGCCACTGATTCGCCCAGTTCGAGCGAGACACGGGGTGTGCCCCAGCCGCCGGCCTTGAGCAGGGTAAAGAAATTGGCACCGGCCCATTTCGACCAGGTCATGCCGGTGGCCGATAGCGCGAGCAGCCCCACCAGTAACGTGAGGCCCAGCAGGCTGTGACGACGGCGGGTGCGCAGGCGCCGGGCGGTGCGGGTCTTCTTGCCGGCAGCGACCCTGGGGGTCGCCGAGAAGGCCCAGATGGCCAGGCCGCCCAGTGCGGCGAGCCACAGCCAGGAGGCGGCCAGCTCACTGTAGAGCCGGCCGATATCGCCCTGCATCAGGTTGCGATGCAGCTGGTCGATGAAGCGGCGCAGTGGCAGCACGCCGCTGGTGCCGTAGACCGTCAGGTCGCCGCGCACCGCGAGGCTCTCACGGTCGATGAAGACGGCGCGATGCTCGCCGGGGTCGAGGCTTGGGTCGGCGAACATCACTCGGGTGGTGGCACCGGTGGCGGGAGCCGGGCGCACGGCACTGACCGCGAGATCGGCATCCAGATAGGTCCTGGCCGCGGTGATCTGTTGGGCAAGTGACGCCGGGGCGGTGCCGCGCTCGGCAGAGTCGGTGGTCAGCGCCTCCTGATAGATCGCCTGCTCCAGCGCCGGGGTCAGCGCATAGAGCGTGCCGGTCAGGGCGGCAAACAGGATAAAGGGGCCGATTATTAGGCCGATGTAGCCATGCAGACGGATGATCAGCGACTTGAGGGTGCTGGTGGTGCGTGGCAACGCCGCCGTTTCGGTCGTCGGGTGTTCGTTCATGGGAGATCTCTGATGGGATAAGCGTCGTCCTGGCGGATGGCCGCCGGGCGCAGGCCTACCGGGGCGACCACCATGGCCACCGTCCGGCAGGAAAGGATCACGACACCAGAGTCTGGGGCGGTGCGCGGGGTGCAAATCGCGGATAAGAGGGCGCGGGGCAAGGCTGTGGGCGTGTTGCCACCGGCCTTGGATGAGCGGGTGCGGGCGGTGTCGTCAGTAAGGCCGGTGTTGGCACAAGCCCGGGCGTGTGGGCGAACAACTCGCAATAGCCACAGGCGACCAGGGCATTGGAGTGGTGCGTCTTCTCGCCATGATCAGCATGCTCAGGCCTATCAATGTCGCTGGTTGCCTGAGCCTGGGGCTGAGCCACGGGCACGCCGCTGGACTCTTGCATCAGCAGGCGCTGCGACTGGCTGATCAGCGGGCCTACCAACACCAACAGCATGGCGGCGAGTGCCAGCCAGGCAAGGCGGCGGCCAGGGCGCATCAGTCGCCCGGTATCGCGACACGCGGCGCTGGCCATGCAAGGAGGAGTTGGCCTTGGCAAGAGGGGCATCCTGAGCGGGACAACGAAAAGGCGTAAAAGCGGCCAGACGTGACCGATGGGTAACGAAGCGTACTATATAGCAGCACTTCTGCATGCTCCACCGGCGACATGGGGTGTCTTGTCGCAGGCAGAGCGCTTCGGGTGGTGGGTCAGTGCGTCATCGAAGGCGCGCCCCTGGAGGAGGGGCGCGCCTCTGACTGAGGGTTAGCCTTCGTTGCCGGCACCGCCCAGCATGCCGCCACGCAGGCCGGTCTGGCCGGCATTCACGGCATCTTCCGGCGCAGCCTGCGTCGGCTGCGCGAGATGCAGTTGGCGCGCTTCGGGTGCACCAGGTCTCCTCGGCCAGCGCGGGCGGGCCCTGATTGCCATTGTCGAAGGTGTAGCTCGACATCAGCTTGGGCGTGCCATAGGGCCAGGGTGATCGAAGTGGCCAATGGCTGTGCTTTCATGGGCATCCCGTTGTGGTTGTCGTGGAGGGAAGGCATGGCCCGACCCATGCTAGCGGCGCGCATCGAGCCAGGCCTCCTCCTGCAGGATGACTGGCTTTCCCCCTCCCTACGCCCTGACCTTACGCCGCCTCCTCCCCCCGCGAGGAGGAGGCATGCGGGCGGCCGAATGGCGACCCTGATCAAATTAGACGGCCGGCCCCGGATGAGGGGACCGCGCTTCCCGACATGACGCTGTACAACAACAAAGAGGCTCGACATGACACGACGCCATGCTTTCCTGACGCCGCTGTTGGTTGCCACCCTGGGGGCCGGTGCCGCGCTGCCGGCGATGGCCTTCGAGGACGATACCCTGACCGTCTGGATCGGCGACAACAAGGGCCCCCAGGGCATCCGCGAGGTGGCCGAGCGGTTCACCACCGATACCGGCATCGCCGTCGATATCGTCCACCCCGACGACATGACCAACCGCTTCCAGCAGGCCGCCGGCAGCGGCCAGGGGCCGGACATCGTAATCTTCGCCCATGATCGCATGGGTGAGTGGGCCAAGAGCGGGTTGCTCGATTCGGTCGCGCCCTCCGACAGCTACCGCGAGCGCTACTTCGACTTCACCTGGGACGCCGTCGAGTGGAACGGCGAGACCTACGGCTACCCCATCTCGGTGGAGTCGCTGGGCCTGATCTACAACAAGGCCCTGGTGGAGACGCCGCCGGAGAGCTTCGCCGAGCTAAAAGAGCTCGATGCCGAGCTCCAGGAGGAGGGCAAGAAGGCGATCCTCTTCAACTACGGCGAACCCTACTTCAGCTGGCCTTTGCTGGCGGCCAATGGCGGCTACCCCTTCCAGCGCACCGAGACCGGCTATGAGGTCGGCGATATCGGCGTCAACAACGCCGGGGCCGTGGAAGGTGCACGCCTGCTGCGTGAGTTGATCGAGACCGGCGTGCTGCCCGAGGGTACCGATTACAGTGTCACCGACACGCGGTTCAACAAGGGCGAGGTGGCCGCCATGATCAACGGTCCCTGGGCCTGGAGCAACCTGGAGAAGAGCGGCATCGACTTCGGCGTGGCGCTGCTGCCCCGGGTCGGCGACGAGCGCGCCAAGCCGCTGTTCGGGGTGATGGCGGCGATGATCAATTCGGCCTCACCCAACGACTTCCTGGCCACCGAGTTCCTCGAGAGCTATCTGCTCGAGGAGCAGGGCCTGCGCACCTTCAATGGCGATGGCTCCCTGGGCGCCGTGGCCCACAAGGCCTACCAGCAGGACCTGGAGAGCGATCCGCGGATCGCCGCGACCCTGGCCAATGCCGAGCTCGGCGAGCCGATGCCCAACATCCCCGAGATGGGCGCCTTCTGGTCGGCCATGGGACCGGCGATAGAGAACATCGGCAGCGGCCGACAGGCTCCCGAGCCGGCGCTGGATGCCGCCGCCGAGCGCATCCGTAACGCCATCGAGTAACGCTGGTCTTCCAGCCTTCCTTCCCGTGTCCATGCCCCCGGCCGGCCTTGCCAGGCCGGGGCAGACCGCAGGTGATCCCATGTTTATAACCAATGCCTCGCGCGGGTTGCCGCGCCATCGCTCCCGCCATCCCGCCGAACGCTACACCCGCTGGGCGCTGCGTGCACTGACGGTACTGCTGGTGCTGGCCACCCTGTGGCTGGTGGTGGCTTTCCACCTGCGCGGCCAGTGGATGTTCTCGCTGCTGTTCCTGGTGCTGGGGGCCAGCCTCGCGATCGTCTTCGGCAAGCGTGAGCTGATGAGTCATCGCTATATCTTCCCGGCGCTGGCCGGCATGGGCGTGTTCGTGATCTTCCCGCTGGTCTATACCATCGGCATCAGCTTCAGCAACTACAGTTCGAGCAACCTGCTCAGCGAGGAACGGGTGCGTGCCCAGTTCCTCGATCAGACCTACCAGGCCGAGGGCCAGGCCTTCGACTTCCAGCTGTATCGCGAGGGCGATCGCACGCGCCTCTATCTGGACGCCAAGGGGGCCGGCGACCTGGAAGGCACGCGGCAACTGGTGTCCCGCCCGCTGGCGCAGGCCGAGGCTGGGCAACCGCTGGCGGTCGAACCGGCCCAGGCGGCCCCGCCGGGCGAGGCGCTGGGCATCCGTGAGGTGATCGCTCTGCGCGACCGCCTGCAGGGCCTGACCCTGGTGACGCCGGACGGCACCGAGCTCAAGATGGCGGGCCTGCGCAGCTTCGCGCCGATACTGCCTCGCTTCGAAGCGAACCCCGACGGCAGCCTGACCGACCTTCGCGACGGCACCATCCTGACGCCGAACCAGGAGACCGGCTTCTTCGTTACCGAGGATGGCGAGCGCCTCACCCCCGGCTGGCCGGTGTCGGTGGGCCTGGACAATTACACCAAGATCTTCACCGACCCGGACATTCGCGGGCCCTTCCTGCAGATCTTCGTCTGGACCTTCGTCTTCGCCGGGCTGACGGTGGTGTTCACCCTGGCGGTGGGCTTCTTGCTGGCGTCGCTGCTGCAGTGGGAGCAGCTCAAGGGCAAGGCCATCTACCGCACCCTGCTGATTCTGCCCTATGCGGTGCCGGCCTTCATCTCGATCCTGATCTTCAAGGGCATGTTCAACCAGAACTACGGCGAGATAAACCTGATCCTCGAGAACCTGTTCGGCATCAGCCCCAACTGGTTCACCGATCCGGCGCTGGCCCGCAGCATGCTGCTGATCGTCAATACCTGGCTCGGGTATCCCTACATGCTGCTGCTGTGCATGGGGCTGATCCAGTCGATCCCCCGCGATCTTTATGAGGCCTCGGCGGTGGACGGTGGCGGACCGCTGACCAACCTGTTCAGGATCACCCTGCCGCTGATCCTCAAGCCGCTGACGCCGCTGCTGATCGCCGCTTTCGCCTTCAACTTCAACAACTTCGTGCTGATCGCCCTGCTCACCGAAGGGAGCCCGGACATCCTCGGCGCCAGCACGCCGGCGGGTACCACTGACCTGCTGGTCAGCTACACCTACCGCATCGCCTTCCAGGATGCCGGCCAGAACTTCGGCCTGGCGGCGGCTATCGCCACCATGATCTTCCTGCTGGTGGTCGGTCTGTCGGTGCTCAATCTGCGCCTGTCCAAGGTCAAGGTCTAACAGGAGTCGTCTCATGGCCATGGTTCAACCCCGTTCCATCCGCACCCGCAAGCTCGGGGCCCATCTGGCCCTGCTGGGCTTCGTCACCCTGGTGGTCTTTCCGCTGCTGCTGGTGATCTCGATCTCCTTCCGTGAGGGCAACTTCGCCACCGGCAGCCTGATCCCCGAGCGCTTCTCGCTCGAACACTGGGCGCTGGCCTTCGGCATCCCCTGGGAGCGCCCCGACGGCACCGTTGTCCAGCCGCCGTTCCCGGTGATGCTGTGGCTGTGGAATTCAATCAAGGTGGCGGTGGTGTCCTCGCTGATGATCCTGGCGCTCTCCACCACCAGTGCCTATGCCTTCGCGCGCATGCGCTTTTCCGGCAAGGCGCCGATTCTCAAGGGCATGCTGATCTTCCAGATGTTCCCGGCGGTGCTGTCGCTGGTGGCGCTCTACGCCCTGTTCGATCGCCTGGGACAGCTGGTGCCCTGGCTGGGCATCAACACCCACGGTTCGTTGATCCTCGCCTCGCTGGGGGCGGTGGCGCTGCACATCTGGACCATCAAGGGCTACTTCGAGTCCATCGACGGCTCGCTGGAAGAGGCCGCCATGGTCGACGGTGCTAGCACCTGGCAGGCCTTCCGCCATATCCTGCTGCCGCTGTCGGTGCCGATCCTGGTGGTGGTGTTCATCCTCGCCTTCATCATGTCGATCATGGAGTACCCGATGGCCTCGGTGCTGCTGCTCGACGAGGACAAGCTGACCCTGGCGGTTGGCGCCCAGCAGTATCTTGCCGAGCACAACCAGCGCTGGGGCGACTTCGCCGCGGCGGCGGTGCTCTCGGGATTGCCCATCACCCTGGTCTTCCTGTTCTGCCAGCGCTGGATCGTCGGCGGGCTGACCTCGGGGGGCGTGAAAGGCTGAGCCCCCACCCGATTTCCTCGTCCCGATAGGGACCCATGCTTCCCCGGCCTTCGCCGGGGTTTTTTATGTGTGGTCGTGGGCAGCGCCGGCATCGGCCGCTACCCCGCAGGGGAGCCATGAAACCCGATGAAGGGCCATGGCAACGATAACGCCTCAACGACAACGCCCCGGGCGCAAGGCGCACCGGGGCGTTGTCGGCAGGGGAGCCTCTCGTTCAGTGGGCGATGCCGGGGATCTCCACCTGGCGCGGGCAGGCCCGGCCATCGGCGGCGAACAGGTGGCAATGCTCGCTGGACAGGCCCAGATTGATGACCTGATGTTCCTCGAGGTGGGCCAGGCCGTCCAGGCGCTGGGTGATGGTGCCCTCGACGCCATCGACTTGCAGGTGGGCGAGCGTCTCGTAACCGAGCTTCTCGGCCACCATCAGCCGCGCCGTCAGCCGTGCCTCGCCCTGGTCGGGGGCGACGAAGTCCTCGGCGCGAATTCCCAGGGTGGCCGTGTTGCCTTCCTTGAGGCCGTGGCCGTCTACCGCCACGGTCAGGGTCTCACCGGCGGGCAGGCGCACGGTGGTGCGCCGCGGGCCGGGGTCGACCACCGTCACCGGCAGGGTATTGATGCGCGGCGAGCCGATGAACTCGGCTACCTCGAGGGACTTCGGGAAGTGATAGAGCGACAGCGGTTCGCCGACCTGGGCGATGCTCCCGCTCGACAGCAGCACGATGCGGTCGGCCAGCGTCATGGCCTCGACCTGGTCGTGGGTCACGTAGACCATGGTGGCGCCGAGGCGCTTGTGCAGCTCGGCGATCTGCACGCGCATCTCGACCCGCAGCGAAGCATCGAGGTTGGACAACGGCTCGTCGAACAGGAACACCGCCGGCTCCTTGACCAGGGTGCGGCCGATCGCCACCCGCTGGCGCTGGCCGCCGGAGAGATCCTTGGGCTTGCGCTCGAGCAGCGGGGTCAGCTGGAGGATCCCGGCGGCATGCTGGACGCGGCGCTGGATCTCGGCCTTGTCGGTGCGTGCGAGCTTGAGGCCGAAGCCCATGTTCTCGGCCACCGTCATGTGCGGGTAGAGCGCGTAGGACTGGAAGACCATGCCGATGTCGCGCTCCTGGGGCGGGATCTCGTTGATCCGCTTGCCGTCCAGGCACATCTCGCCACTGCTGATGTCCTCGAGCCCGGCGATCATGCGCAACAGGGTCGACTTGCCGCAGCCCGAGGGGCCGACGAAGACCACGAACTCGCCGTCGTTGATGGCCAGGTCGATGTCGCGCGAGATCTCGACGCCGTCGTAGTCCTTGCCGATGCTTTCGAGTGTCAGACGTCCCATTGCGCATCCTCCTCGTCGGGTTGCGGGCAGCGGGCGATGGCGATGCCATACGCCGGGAGAGTGAGAGTGCCGTCCTGCCAGGCGCCGTTGACCATCGACGGGGCCTCTTCGAGGGCGCGCGCGGCGCGTGGCGCCGGTAGCTCGTGGGGTTCGTCGGCGAAGTTCAGCGCCACCAGCAGGCGGCTGCCCTGATGAGTGCGCTCGAGGCACAGCACCTCGTCACGCAGCGGGTGGTAGCGGATCTCGCCCTTGACCAGCGCCGGCTGGGTGCGGCGGAAGGCCAGGAAGGCGCGATAGGCGTTGAGCAGCGAGTCCGGATCGCCGTCCTGCTGGTCCACGGCCAGGCCCAGGTGGTCATCGGGCACCGGCAGCCAGGGCGTGGCCCGGGAGAAGCCGCCCTGGGGCGCATCGGCCTTCCACGGCATCGGGGTGCGGCAGCCGTCGCGGCCCTTGTAGGCCGGCCAGAAGGTGATGCCGGCGGGGTCGACCAGCTGCTCGAAGGAAAGCTCGGCCTCGGTCAGGCCCAGCTCCTCGCCCTGATAGAGGCAGACACTGCCGCGCTGGGTGAGCAGGAAGGCCATATAAAGCCGCAGTGCCGCGGCATTGTCCTCGGCGTCCCAGCGGGTGGCCAGGCGGGTCACGTCGTGGTTGCCCAGCGCCCAGCACGGCCAGCCATCCTCGATGCGTGACTCCATCTCGGTGAGGATGCCGCGCAGGTGCTCGGGGTCATGGCGTTCGCCGAGCAGGTCGAAGGAGTAGGCCATGTGCAGCCGCTTGCCGCCCTGGGTGTATTCGGCCATCACGCCCAGGGAGTCGTCGTCGCCGACCTCGCCGACGCTGGTGGTGCCGGGGTACTCGTCGAACAGGGCGCGCAGCCGCTCGAGGATGGTCAGGTTCCCCGGCTGAGTCTTGTCATGGATATGCAGTTGATAGCCATAGGGGTTGTCGGGGCGCACGCCGATGAAGCCCTCGGCGATATCCTCGCGGGGCGGATTGTCCTTGAGCTCGCCGTGGGTGCAGAAGTTGACCGCATCCAGGCGGAAGCCGTCGACGCCGCGCTCGAGCCAGAAGCGCACCTCGCCGAGGACGGTCTCGACCAGCTCGGGGGTCTGGAAGTTGAGGTCCGGCTGCTCGACCAGGAAGTTGTGCAGGTAGTACTGGCAGCGGCGGGTGTCCCACTGCCAGGCGGAGCCGCCGAAGATTGCCTGCCAGTTGGTGGGCGGGGCGCCGTCGGGCCGGGGATCGGCCCACACGTACCAGTCGGCCTTGGGGTTGTCGCGGCTCGCCCGGCTCTCCTGGAACCAGGGATGTTGATCGGAGCTGTGGGAGAGTACCTGGTCGATGGTGACCTTGAGTCCTCGGGTATGGGCGGCCTCCACCAGGCGGTCGAAGTCGGCGAGGGTGCCGAACATCGGGTCGACGTCGCGGTAGTCGCTGATGTCGTAGCCGAAGTCCTTCATCGGCGAGGTGAAGAAGGGCGACAGCCAGATGGCATCGACATTCAGCGAGGCGATGTAGTCGAGCTTGTCGATCACGCCCTGCAGGTCGCCGATGCCATCGCCGTTGGTGTCCAGGAAACTGCGCGGGTAGATCTGATAGATCACCGCGCCACGCCACCAGTCGGCGTCCTGTTTGCCGAGATATCGCGAAGTCTCTGTGGTCATGGGCCTTGTCCTTAGTCGTCGGGCGCGAGGTCTCGCGCCGGTCCGCGGGGTATCAACCGCATGGGACGGGTGTCGCGCCATGATGCCGGGAGTGCCGACGGGAGAAATCCTCCCGTCGGGGACAAGGCAGGCGTAGGCGGGGGGAGGAGGGGATGAGTAAGCCGGTGGCTACTCCCCCTGGATGCGGGCCAGCAGATCGCCGGCCAGGGCGATGGCCTCCTCGCGGCGGCGAATGTTCTGCTTCTGGTAGAGGCTGCGGATATGCGTCTTGACGGTGGTGGGGGCCACCGAGAGCTGCTCGGCGATCTGCTCGTTGGACAAGCCGGCGTGGATCAGGCTCAGGATCTGCCACTCGCGACGGGTCAAGGGTGAGGTGCGGATCAACTCCGGCACATCGGGGCGGGTGACGATGTCGGCGATCACGGCATCGTCGAGCATCAGGCGTATCGCTTGGCCGAAGTCGCGCTGGCGACCGACCAGATGGATCAAGCGCTCGGCCCGCGCGCGGGACATCGCGTCGAGCCCACCCTGCTCGAGCAGGGCCGCGAGCATCTCGACCAGCGGCTTGCCCAGGCGCAGGAAGCTACCGGTGAGGGAGGTGCGCGAGGCCAGCTCGAGAGCACTCGTCATATGTGTCAGCGCCGCTGCCTCCTGGCCGCACTGCCATTCCAGCGCCGCCAGGCACAACCGGTTGCGATTGGCATCGGTGACCAGCCCGAAGCGCTGGGTCTGTGTCTCCAGGGTCTCCAGCAGCCCTCGGGCCTCGTCGGCCCGGTCGAGCAGCATCAGCGCGCGGGCGTGATTGCGTACGTTGGCCTGGGCGAAGTGGTTGCTGGCGGTGTCGGTGTCGACCGGCGGCGCCTCCTGCAGCCAGCGGGCCACCGCATCGCAGTCGTCGTTGGCCTGCCACCAGGCCAGCAGGGTGGCATGGGCATTGGCGCGCCAGTCGATATGATAGTCGCCCTCGGCCAGTATCTTGCGCAGCCGGCGGATATGGTCGGCGCACTGGGCCTGGTCGCCGCGGGCCAGGGCGACCTTGGCCAGGCCGACGTGACACTGCAGGGTCCAGTGCTCGCCCTGATCGTCGAGCACGGCGATGCCTGCCAGCGCCGCCTGCTCGGCCTCGTCCAGGCGGTGCCATTCCCACAGCAGCTGGCTGCGGATGCGATACAGGAACTCGGCCACCGGCAGGCGATCCAGGCCGCAGTGCTCGATATGCGCGAAGGCGCGCTCCTGGATGTCGAAGGCCGCCTGTAGCCGCCCCTGGGCTACCAGGGTCTCCGAATGGTGGCACAGCGCCCACAGCATCAGCTGGGCATCGCCGATGTGCCTGGCGTGCTGTTCCACCGCCTGGATGCGGGTCAGCGACTCCTCGAGGTGGCCCTGGACGAAGCGTGACTCACAGAGAATGGCGCCGGCCGAGACCGGGGTGGCGGCCAGGTAACGCACCGGCAGAGTGAGGGCCTGTTCGGCCAGCGGGGCGGCTCGCTCGGCATCGCCCTGGTTGATCGCCAGCTGGGCGCGCAGGGTGGCGAGCTCGGCGGCGAGTTCCTGCCAGGCGGGTTCGTCGAGCTGGGCCTCGATCCAGCCGATGGCCTGGGCGGTACGGTCGAACTGGGACTGGGCGTGGGACGCCCAGCCGTGGATCAGCGTGAGGCGCGGCGAGGTGCCGACACGCGGCTCACCGAGCGTTGCCAGGGCCCGTGCCAGCAGCACGAAGTGGCCGTGGGCCAGCAGGTAGGGGCCCTGATCCTCGATCAAGGTCGCCAGGGCGTCGTGGTCGTCGGCCTCGATCGCCTGGGCCAGTGCCAGGGCCGGGTCGCCCAGCGCCAGCCAGGCCTGGCTGGCACGGCCGTGGAGCCGACGCTGGGTGTCGAGGCTCAATTCGTGGCGGCGGTGACGCAGGTACTGGGCGAACAGGGCATGGAAGCGGTACCACTGGTCGTGGGGGTCGGGGCGATGCAGGAACAGTCCGGCCTGCTCCAGGGCCTCAAGGCGCTGGGTGACCCGCTCGCCCTCCAGCAGGCGTGCCACCAGCGCCGGCGAGAATCGCTCCAGCACGCCGAGTTGCAGCAACAGTTGCTGGTCCGGGGCGTCGAGGCTGGCGTTCAGCAGGTCGTCGAACCAGGCCACGAAATCGGGATGCGCCCCGGATAGCCGCTCGAGCAGCGCATCGAAGCCGGCTCGGGTGGTGGTGCGCTCGATCAGCCAGGTCAGGGCCATGGGCCAGCCCTCGGTCAGGCGCAGGGCACGCTCCAGGCTGACCCGGGTCGGCGGGAAGCTGAGCTGCTCGGCGCACAGGGTCTGGGCCTCCTCCAGGTCGAGGGCCAGCTGTTCCACGCCGATTTCCTCCAGCTCGCCGCGCAGCCGCAGGCCGGGGAGTCCCAGGGGCGGTCGGGTGTGCGACACCAGCGTCAGGGTCAGCCAGCGCGGTTGATGGCGCAGCCAGTGGGCGAGCCCCTCGAGGATGGCCGGGTGGCGGATGTGTTCGAAGTCGTCGAGCACCAGCCGGCAGGGGGCGGCCTCGGCGGGCAGGCTGGCCAGCCAGTCGTCGATGCGGTCGTCGAAGGGCAGGTCGTCATCCGTTGCCGGCAGTGAGACCGCCAGATGCTCTTGGCACAGCCGGTCGAGGGCCGCGGCGAAGTAGGCGGCGAAGCGCGCCGGCTGGTCGTCGCGGCGATCCAGGCGAAGCCAGGCGGCCCGCTGCTCGAGGGCTGGAAGCCGCTCGGCGACCAGGGTGCTCTTGCCGTAGCCCGGCGGTGCCTTGACCAGCAGCACCCGCACGCGCTTGTCGAGAACGAAATGGTCATTGAGGCGCGGGCGGGCCACCAGTGACAGGGGTAGGGGGGGCGGCGCGAGTTTTTCCTGGATCAGCGGCATCGGGACTTCCAAGGCGAGCGTGGCTGGCCCGGTATTATGCCCGACAGGCCCGGAGGACCGGGGGGGACTACGACGAAGGTCTGGGGCGCGGGGCTGGCCGGCTCACGAGCCCCGCGTCGATCACAGCGAGGGCGCCACCGTCATGAGCCGGCCTGGTGTCTGCTTCAGCTCCCCGTGCCCGAGCCGGCACCGCCCAGCATGCCGCCGCGCAGGCCGGTCTGGCCGGCATTGGTCTTGAGGTGTTGGCTCACGGCATCTTCCGGGCTGCCGGCCATCTCGCGGAACATGCCCATCGAGCCGAGCAGTGCCGAGGACTCGTAGGGCACGAAGACCCGCTCGCCGTCCTTGGCCATGGTCGGAAGTACCTTGATATAGCTCTGGCCCAGCAGGTAGCCGACCACGGTGCGCTTGTTCTCTTCGCTCTCGCCGATGGCGTTGAGTACCAGCTTGATCGACTCCTGCTCACCCTGGGCACGCAGGATGGCCGATTCCTTGTCGCCCTGGGCGTTGAGGATCGCCGATTCCCGCTGGCCCTGAGCCATGGCGATGGCCGCGGACTTCTCGCCTTCGGCCTCGGTCACGGTGGCGCGACGCTTGCGCTCGGCGGCCATTTGCAGGCGCATCGCGGACTCGACCTCCTCGGGCATGGCGATGTCCTGTACCTCGACCCGGGAGATCTTCACGCCCCACTTCGAGGCCGGCTCCTCCATCGAGGCCTGGATCTCGTTGTTGACCTCGGCGCGGGACTCGAACAGCTTGTCGAGTTCCATCTTGCCGACCACCGAACGCAGGGTGGTCTTGGCCAGCACCTCGACCGCCTGGCTCATGTTCTCGACCTCGTAGACGGCTCGCTTGGGGTCGATGATCTGGTAGTAGAGGGCGCCGTTGATGGTCACGGTGACGTTGTCGGTGGTCACCACCGGCTGGCCGGGGAAATCCATCACCGTTTCGCGGCGGTCGATGCGCACCTCGTCGCTGGTCAGTGGCAGATACTCTTCACCCATCTTCTTGTAGCGGATCATGGTGATGGCGCGGGGCTGCTCGATGAAGGGAATGATGATGTTGATGCCGCTCTCCAGCACCCGACTGAACGAGCCCAGCCGCTCGATCACCATGACCTCTGACTGGCGCACGATCACCAGCCCCTTGGCGATGATCAGAATACCCATGACGACGACGATCAGGCTGAGAATCAGCCCCGGGCTCAACGGAAAGTCCATTTTTACGGCTCCTGTGATGAGGGGGTGGCGGATGCCAACTCGACGATGGCGGTGGTGCCATCGAATTCCTTGAAGATGACGTTGGTCCCCGCCGGCAGGCGGGTGGTGGTGGTGCTATCGACGCGCAGGCGATAGAAGTCGCCATTGATCTTGAGGCCGCTGGCGCCGTCGAAGTCACGCTCGATGGTCACGTAGCGATGACCGCGTTCCACCCCGGTGCCGGTGGTGCCGTAGGCCACGCCCTGGGGCGAGAAACGCGGGCGGATCACCTTGATGGTGAGCGGCACCAATATCCCGGCCAGCACACCCATGACCAGCAGCTGCCCGCTGAAGGGCAGCCCGAGGGCGGCGGTGGTGGCGGCGGTCAGGGCGGCGGCGAAGGCCAGCGCCAGCAGTAGTAGGGCGCCGGAGGTCAACTCGGCAAGGCCCAGTACCAGTGCGGCGGCGAGCCAGAGCATCGCGGGTGTCCATTCCATGGCTATTCCTCGGGTGGCCGGCCGGTCGGTCCAGCGTCTCATGCTGCCTAGAGTCGGGCGCTGGCGATGAGTGCCGTCTAGCTCGCTGTGTTGAGTAATGTGCTTTGTCAGGCTGTCAGCGCGGCGCATCGCTGATCGCGCGGGGCTCACCGTTCTCATCGAGAATCACCCCGGGTGAATAGGGCGTGGGTGTCTCGTCACCGGGCGCGCCGAGCACCGTCTCGCGGTGACCATCCGGGTAGGTGTTGATGGTGCAGCCGGTGAGCAGCAATGCGAGGCTCAAGCAGGCGAGCAGCGTCATGGGGTGTGGCAAGGAGAGCTGCATGGCGGCGTGGACCTTATGCGAATATGTGAGAACAGAATCCAGAACAGTGATCATACCCCCGCACCGCAGCGGTGACATCCTCATCCTCGCTTGTCATATCATCCTTGGGTATCGGCCTCTACTATGGGGTACCGGCCCGATACATTGCCCCCTTTCGAGGAGTCACGTCACATGTCGCAACCCCTGACGCGCCATAATCGCCCCCAGCAGGTGCTGGATGCCATCGATGCCGCCAATGCACGCCTTTCCGATGCCGACAGAAAGGCCAAGTTCGGCAAGCTGGCAGAGTCGCCGTATCGCTTCTTCCGGGGCACCAACCATCTCTACTGGGATGATGTGTGGCATGACTGGCGATTCGCGCTGTTCGGCGGTTTGCCCGAGACCCAGACCTGGCTGCAGGGGGATGCACATGCGTACAACTTCGGTGCCTACGGCCATCATGACGATGCCGTGCGTTACGGCATGGATGACTTCGACGATGCCCTGATCGGCGACTACCAGTACGATCTCTGGCGCCTGGCCATCAGCCTGGTGCTCGACGCCCGCGAGAACGTTGGCCTGTCGCGCAAGGGGACCCGCAAGGCCCTGAAGAAACTGCTCGAGAGCTATCACGATGAGCTGGCCGGACACGTGCGCGGCGAAACGCCCATGGCGGTGACCCTGGAGACCGCCAAGGGACCGCTGGCGCCTTTCCTCGAGAAGGTGGCGCGCAAGGAAAGCCGTGCGAAGATGCTCGACAAGTGGACCACCCTGGATGAGTCGGGGCGGCGCTTCGCCTTCGAGGAGCGGCCCGAGAAGCTGGCTCGCTTGCCCGCCCACCTGGGTAGCCAGCTGCGCAAGGCCATCGAGGATGAGTACCGGGATACCCTCGGCGGACGTCGCGCCGAGGCCGAGGAAGATCACTTCCAGGTCAAGGACATGGCACGGCGTCTCGATGCCGGCACCGGTTCACTGGGGCTCGATCGTTATTACGTACTGATCGAGGGCGGGCGCGACCATGAGCACGACGACGTGATTCTCGATGTGAAGCAACAGACGCCACCGGAAGGCTGGCGCAAGATGAATGCCGCCGAAAAACGTGCCTGGAAAGCGACCTTCCCCCATGAAGGCACTCGGCACGCCGCCGCCTTCAGTGCCATTGCCGAGCACCCTGATCTGTATCTTGGCTGGCTGCATCTGGGCGATACGGTGTTTTCGGTGCGTGAGCGGTCGCCGTTCAAGGAGGACTTTCCCACCCACAAGCTCGATGGAGGCAAACCCTACCGCCAGTTGGTCAAGCAGTGGGGACGAATTCTCGCTCGCGAGCATCTGCGCGGCGCTCGGGCCCTGAATCAGGCGGACCCTGCATGCTTTGCCCGCAATGTCTGTGAGTGTCTCGATGGTCGACAGGAGAAGTTTGTCGACGTGGTGTCCACGCTGGCTCTGACCTATGCCGACTGTGTGGCCCAGGATTACCGGACCTTTGTCGAGGCCCGCGCGCTAAAGCCGACGCAATGATCGGCTTATTCCCTATTTCATACAGACATCAAACAAGGAAGGACTCATGGCCAATATCCACGATGACAACTCGCTCGCGATCGGCAACACCCCACTGGTACGCCTCAACCGGGTCGGCGAAGGCGCGACCATCTGGGCCAAGATCGAGGGCCGCAACCCGGCCTATTCGGTGAAGTGCCGGATCGGCGCGGCGATGATCTGGGACGCCGAGGAGCGCGGCGTGCTCACATCGGGCATGACCATCATCGAGCCGACCAGCGGCAATACCGGCATCGCCCTGGCCTTCGTCGCCGCCGCCCGTGGCTACAAGGTGATGCTGACCATGCCGGCCTCCATGAGCCTCGAGCGGCGTCAGGTACTCAAGGCACTGGGCGCCGAGCTGGTGCTGACCGAGCCCGCCAAGGGCATGCCGGGCGCCATTGCCAAGGCCGAGGAGATCGCCGCCGCCGAGCCCGGTCGCTACTTCATGCCCCAGCAGTTCGATAACCCCGCCAACCCGCGTATCCACGAGACCACCACCGGCCCCGAGATCTGGAACGATACCGACGGCGCGGTGGATATCTTCGTTGCCGGCGTGGGCACCGGCGGCACCCTGACCGGCGTCTCGCGCTACCTGAAGCAGACCCGGGGCAAGGCGATCCACAGCGTCGCCGTCGAGCCTACTGCCTCGCCGATCATCACCCAGGCGCTGGCCGGCGAGACGCTGGCGCCCGCCCCGCACAAGATTCAGGGCATCGGTGCCGGTTTCGTGCCCAAGAACCTTGATCTCGCCCTGATCGACCGGGTCGAGCAGGTCAGCAACGAGGACGCCATGGCCATGGCCCACCGGTTGATGCTGGAGGAGGGCATCCTCTGTGGCATCTCCTGCGGCGCGGCCGTGGTGGCGGCGGTTCGCGTCGGCCAACTGCCCGAGCATCGCGGCAAGAATATCGTCGTGGTACTGCCGGACAGTGCCGAGCGCTATCTGAGTTCCGCGCTCTTCGCCGACCGCTTCGGCGAGCAGGAAACCGTGCAGTAAGGTGCTCAACGCTAACGCGATTGGATTGGCTTACCACAAACGAAGAAAGGCCCCATCAGGGCCTTTCTTGCGAGCATATCGATTGCTTACGCGAGCAAGAAGCGATCAGATCTGGCCGATCGGCTCCATCTTGTCACGCATGTGGGCCGGAACGTCTTGCAGCAGCACTAGGTTGATTTCCTTGTCGCCATTATCGGAGGTAGCGACTTTCTCTCCGAGGCTGGCATCGATGTTATCCGGCGAGAGGTTGTACATGGCGCCGGTCAGCGGATCGACAATCAGCCAGCCGATTAAACCGCCGAATACCAAGTTTCCGCCGATATACCAGCCGTTTGGAGACGAGTCGATCATCAGGGTACGGTTATCGTAGCCGTCCTTCGAGATCTCGACGGTGTAGGTTTTGCCACCGAAGTAGGTGCCGTCGGCCTTCGAGAGCTGCACTGTGGTTGGCGTGGTTCCAGCAAAGACCTGTTTGCTGGATTCGTCGGTGATGACGACATCAGCCTTAGAGGGTGTGCTGTTAATAGTCACGCCCTGATCAGTTTCACCGACAATGGAAGCGCAGCCGGAGAGAGAAAGTGCGCCGATGGCGGCGATAATGGTCTTATTGAGTTTCATGCGGTCCCTTGCGTTTTTAGTGTGTAGTGATTATGGCGACAAGAATGTAAGTTTTTGCTTCATTAAATGTCAATTGTTTAACGAGATGGCCCGACAACTACGGGCAACATGATAGGAATTCGCCATGGTGGGGATCAGATTTAATGATGGTCATCAAGAGCGACCCCGACAAAGGACATAGGCATGACCCTTGATCCGAGACTGATGGCCGCGTTGGCGGCCCTGGTGGCCTTCGCACTGGGAGTCCTGGTGACATCAGTGCTTGCCAAACGCCGAAGCCGGGCGGCGCTCAAGCAGGCGCACGCCGAGGCAGAAACGCAGCTAGATTCACTGCGCGAGGAACTGGCTCGTCAGACGGATACCCTGACGGCCAAGGAGGCCGTCATTGCCGAACGCGAGGCGGCACTGGCCGAGAAGCGCGAGGCGCTCTCCCAGGCCGAGCTTGCCCGGGTGCGGCTCGAGACCGAGCTTTCAAGCCTGCGCGATGCCTTGGCGGCCCGTGAAGAGGAGAGGGCACGGCTTGGCGACGAGCTGACCGCGTCTCGCCAGCGGTCGCAGACGCTGGGTGAAGAGAAGGCCACGCTGACCGAGTCGCTGGCCCGGCTGCGCGAACACCAGTCGGCGCTTTCGGACGGTTTTCACGAGCGCCTGGCAGAGCGTGAGGCACGCCTCGAACGAGTGGAGTCGCAGCGCGCCAAACTCGAGCAGGCCCTGGAAGAAAGCCAGGAGCGGGTCGCGGACCTGCGCGAGAGCCTGCGCTCGGCGAGCACCCAGCGCGACGAGAAGCAGGCGGCGCTGGTCAACTATCAGGCCTGGTGGGAACGCGAGAAAGCGGCCCGCGAGGCGCTGGCCGAGGAGCTCTCGGCGCTGCAGACCACCCACGGCGAACTGACCAGCACGCTCTCCCAGAAGCAGCAGCACTTCGATGAGCAGCTCTCGCTGGTCAAGGAAAGTCGCGATCAGTTGAAACAGGAATTCGAGAACCTCGCCAACGAGATTCTCGAGCGCAAGGGCAAGGCCTTCTCGGACATGTCCCAGCAGCGCCTGACAGGCCTCTTGCAGCCGATCCAGAACGAAATGAAGGGCTTTCGCGAGAAGGTCGAGTCGATCCACCAGCAGGAGAGCGAGCAGCGCGTGCAACTGCGTACCGAGCTCAAGCACCTGCAATCCTTGAATCAGGCGATCACCGACCAGGCCGATAAGCTGACCAACGCCCTGCAGGGTCAGAAGAAGATCCAGGGCAACTGGGGCGAGCTGATGCTCGAGAATGTGCTGGATGGCGCCGGCCTGCGTCGTGGCAAGGACTATGACCGTGAGGTCAGCTTCACGACCGAAGACGGCCGCCGTCGCCCGGATGCCATCGTCTATCTGCCCCAGCAAAAGCATCTGGTGATCGACGCCAAGACCTCGCTTGCCGCCTATACCCGCTACGTCAACGGCGACAGCGACGCCGAGCGGTATCAGGCCCTTTCTGAGCACTGCAAGGCGGTCGGGGATCGCATCACCGAGCTGTCCGATCGCCACTATTACGACCTGCCGGGGCTCAATTCGCCGGAAGTGGTGGTGATGTTCATTCCCGTCGAGTCCGCCTACGTCGAGGCGCTCAAGCACGACGAGAGCCTCTATCAGCGCGCCATCGAGAACAATGTGCTGGTGGCCACGCCGACCACTCTTTTGACCAGCCTCAACATCGTGCGTCAGCTGTGGCGCTTCGAGGACCAGAGCCGTCACTCGGCGGAACTGGCCAGCCGGGCCGAGAAGTTCTACGACAAGCTGCGTGTCTTCCTCGCCAGCATGGAAGACGTCGGCAAGAAACTCGACGGCGCTCGCCTGAGCTATGACAAGGCGATCAACCAGTTAAGCGCCGGCAAGGGCAACCTGATCAAGCAGACCCACGAGTTTCGCGAACTCGGCGTGGCGGTAAAGAAGGAATTGCCGCGGGACCTGGTCGAGCGAGCCCGGCTGGAGCTTGATCCCGGCGGCGAGGCGGATAATAACGAACCGGCTAGCGGCGATGGAAATGACGCTGAGGCGACCGAATCGACACCGGAGGTCGGGCCGGACGGCAAGCATCAGGATGGCAATGATCAGGACGGCAAAGAACCGGGGATAGAAAAGCCGGGTACAGAAGAGCAAGGCGAAGGGGGTTACCGTGAACAGGATGCAGAAGCACCTTCACGTCCAACGCTTGCATGGGAGGCGTCTCGGCGGCCCTGAGATGGGACTGACTTCAGACTGACATCAAGTCATCACGCCGCTGTCATGGGGGAAGCGGCATGCTATCAGCCCGACACGATATACCACTGGCTGATAGAGGATGACCCCCATGGTGTTTAATCGCCGCGCCCATTTCGAAGATGCCGAAGACACGCCCAGCAACCCGGTGATCAGCGAGCCGCTCGGCGACATCATCGCCAGGCGCTATTCACGCCGCGGCTTTCTCAAGGGCATGAGCTATGGTGGCCTGGGGGTCGCCGCGATTGGGTCCATGAACCCGCTGACCGCGGCCATCGCCAATGGGGCTGGTAGTGCCGGCCGCTTCGCTTTTGACGAGATCGCCCACGGTGTCGATACCACCCACCACGTCGCCGAGGGCTATGACGCCGACGTGCTGATCCGCTGGGGCGACCCGCTTTTCACCGATGCCCCGGCGTTCGACCCGCAACGTCAAAGCGCCGATGCTCAGGAGCGTCAGTTCGGCTACAACAATGACTATATCGGCTTCGTGCCGCTCAATGGCAACCCGGACCACGGTCTGCTGGTGGTCAACCACGAGTACACCAACGAGGAACTGATGTTCCCCGGCCTGCCGGGCCCGCTGGATGAGCATGATTTCACCGGTCTGACCCGGGAGCTTGCCGAGATCGAGCAGGCCGCACACGGCCTCTCGGTGGTCGAGATCAAGCGTCAAAACGGCAAGTGGCAGTATCTCACGGACAGCCAGTACAACCGTCGCCTCACGCCGCGCTCCACCGAGATGGCAATCAGCGGCCCGGCGGCTGGCGATGCGCTGATGCAGACCAATGCCGACCCGTCCGGCCGCTCGGTGATCGGCACCCTCAACAATTGCGCCGGCGGCAATACACCCTGGGGCACGGTGCTGACCTGCGAAGAAAATATTCATTACTACTTCATGGGCGACACTAGCGGTCACCCGAACGTTGCGCTGCTCGAGCGCTACGGTATCCCGGCCATGGGTTATGCCTGGGGCCGCTATGACGATCGCTTTGATATCGCCAAGGAGCCCAATGAGTCCAACCGCTTCGGCTGGGTGGTCGAGGTCGATCCGCTGGACCCGACCTCGACCCCGGTCAAGCGTACGGCGATGGGCCGCTTCAAGCACGAAGGTGCGGCGAGCGTGATCTCGAGCGACGGCCGCCTGGTGGTCTACATGGGCGATGACCAGCGCTTCGATTATCTCTACAAGTTCGTGACCCGCGATGCCGTCGATACCGCCAACCCGGCGGCCAATCGCGATCTCCTGGATCATGGCACGCTGTATGTCGCACGCTTCTCGGCCGACGGCCAGGTCGAATGGCTGCCGCTGATCCACGGTGAAGGGCCGCTGACTGCCGATAATGGCTTTGCCAGCCAGGCCGAGGTGCTGATCAAGACGCGCCTCGCCGGTGATGCCCTGGGCGCCACGCCGATGGACCGCCCGGAAGACGTCGAGGCCAACCCCGAGACTGGCCGCGTCTATGTGATGCTGACCAACAACAACAAGCGTGAGCCGGATCAGGTCGATGCCGCCAATCCGCGCCCCGACAACACCTTTGGCCATATCATCGAGATCGCCACCGAGAACGGCGACCATGCTACCACCCGTGACGGCTGGGAAATCCTGGTCAAGTGTGGTGATCCGGACAAGGCCGAGGTGGGTGCTATGTGGAACCCAGCCACCAGCGAGAATGGCTGGTTTGCCGCCCCGGATAACTGTGCCGTCGATCATCGTGGCCGGTTGTGGGTGACCACCGACCAGGGCAGCAACTGGGCCAAGTCCGGCACCGCCGATGGTGTCTGGGCTCTGGAGACGCAAGGCGAGCGCCGCGGCACCGGCAAGATGTTCTTCCGCGTGCCGCTGGGCGCCGAGATGTGCGGTCCCTGCTTCAGCCCGGACGACAGTGCGCTGTTCGTCGCCGTGCAGCACCCGGCCTCCGACGGCACCCAGGCCTTCCCGGGTCGCGAAGAGCGCCGCTCCTCCTTCGAGGACCCGGCGAGTCGCTGGCCGGACTTCAAGGATGGCATGCCGCCGCGCCCCTCGGTGGTGGTGATCACCCGCCAGGGCGGTGGCAGCATCGGCTGAGGTGGTTGCCGGTTAAGCACTCATTCCGGCCATAATGCTGACCTTCCCGTACTGCGGCATGTAAGGCCCTGCGCATTGGCGCGGGGCCTTACTATTTCTTGCCCGTTCGCCTCTGATAGTGGCCCATGAACGAATCGCCTTTACCGAATCGTGTTGGGGCCTATTGACTCTGTGACCCAGGTGGTAGGGTCGTTCTTTTCGTTTCGATGCCACCTGCCGCGAGCCTGACATGAGCGATGCTATTGATCCGACGCCGGCATTCCGCCCGCTCTTGCACTTCACGCCGCCCAAGGGCTGGATGAACGACCCCAACGGGTTGGTGCATCACGCCGGGCAGTACCACCTCTTCTATCAGTGCTACCCGGATGACACCGTCTGGGGGCCAATGCACTGGGGGCATGCCAGCAGCCGCGACCTGGTGCACTGGACCCATCGGCCGGTGGCGCTTGCACCCGACGCACATGGCATGTGCTTCTCGGGCAGTGCAGTGGTCGATTGGCAGCATACCTTTGTCGCGGAATGCGAGATCACGACGGTGCCGCGCAAGGCCGTATGCGGCACCCTGCGTGCTGACATGGTCACGCCGCTGGTGGCCTTTTTCACCCGCCATGTGCCGGGTGAGTCTCCCGAGCTCGATCATCAGTGCCAGGCGATGGCGGCCAGCCGTGATGGCGGCCGCAGCTGGCAGACATGCGATACGGCGATTCTCGACAACCCGGGGCTTCAGGATTTTCGCGATCCCAAGGTGTTCTGGCATGCCGAAAGCGAGCACTGGGTGATGATCCTCACCGAAGGCCAACAGCTCGGCATCTATCGTACCCAGGGCGGGGTTGAGTGGGAGAAGGTGTCGGTGTTCGGCGCCGAGCACGGTGCTCACGACGAGCGGGCCTGGGAGTGCCCCGATCTTTTCCCTTTGCCCATCGAAGGCAGCAGGGGCGAGCAGGAGGGCGATGTCGACCGATGGGTGTTGATGGTTAGCGTGCAGCGCTGCGGCCCAGCCGGCGGTTCTGGCACGCAGGTTTTCATCGGCGACTTTGACGGGGTCCACTTTACGCCGCATCAGCCACCGGAGACCGTTACCTGGTTTGATCTGGGGGCCGACTGCTACGCCGCCCAGAGCTGCTCGGATCACCCCGGCGAGCGACTGGTAATCGGCTGGATGAGCAACTGGTTGTACGCGCACGAGACCCCGACAGGTGACTGGCGTGGCGCGATGACGATTCCCCGGGCGTTGAGCCTGCATCCTGATGAAGGCGGCGAGGGTTATGTGCTGCGTCAGGCGATCCCGGAGCAGGTCCGCCGCAGCGCCGGTGCCCTCGATGCCCTGGTGGTGCCGCGTCGGCCGGCGCCTGGCAGCGTCCTGGAACTCGGTGAAGCGCAGGCCGCGCTTACCGAGTTTCAGCTTCAGCTCGCGACAGGCGCCGCGGTGTCGTTGCGACCCTTCGGTGACGACAGCCTGATCTTTCGCCTTGAGCGCGTTGAGACCGGGCTAGATGTGACGGTCGATCGCAGTGTGCCGGACGATCTTTATGCTGGGGCGGAAGCGGCACTAGCCGAGCACTTTTCCCATCAGACTCACCATCATTTGCCGTCGGGACCGCGTGTCGCCTGCCAGCTGCTGCGTGATAGCTGCTCGGCGGAGCTATTCATCGATGAGGGGCGATGGGTGCTCACCGAGCTTGCCTTCCCCACATCGCCGGAGGCGATGACCCTGAGCGTCGAGCGGGGCGAGGTCGGCCTTTTCGGTGCCAGCGCGCGGCATTGGTAGGAGGCACTGATAGCCTCTGCCTGAAAACTGCCTGCGCTCGACAATGCTGCATTAAGAAAACACTGCAGTTACGTTAGTTCTTAATGCGGCTGGGCACTTCGCATGCCCGCTGTCCCTGCCGCCCTGTGACCAAAGAGCAGCACTATTCCGTTTGACAAGGTTGTCACCTGTTTATAAAGTTCCTGTCAACGTTGTCGCGAGATATAAAAATGGTGTCGATCAAGGATGTGGCCTGGGAGGCGAAGACCTCTTTCAAGACGGTCTCGCGGGTGATCAACGATGATCCCGCCGTCCGTGATGAGACTCGTGCCCGCGTCCAGGCGGCTATCGAAGCCTTGGGCTACCGGCCCAACAGCGCCGCCCGGATCATGCGCAGCCAGCGCTCGGGCGTGATCGGCTTCATTTCCGATCGCGTCACCACCCAGCCCCACGCCGGTGACATCCTGCGCGGTGCCCAGCAGGTCGCCGACCAGCATGGCAAGGTGTTGATGACCGTCAACCTCGACGACGAATCGCGTTACCCCCAGCGGGCCTTGGACATGCTGCTGGAACGGCGCGTGGAGGGCCTGCTGTATGCCAGCGACTACCATCGTGAGGTCGACATCCCCGAGGAGATGCACTCGGTGCCCTCGGTGCTGGCCAACGGCTTCTCGACGCAAGCTTCCTTGCCGACCTTCCTTCCCGATGAGTCACAGGCGGCGCAAGAGATCACCCGCTTGCTGCTCGCTCAGGGCCATCGGCGCATCGTCTATATTGGCCCCAACCGCCGACTGGTGGCGGCACCGTTGCGTCTGTCCGGCTTTCGCCAGGCCATGCGCGAGGCCGGCGTGGCTCTCGACACGACTTGGACCCCGGATGGTGTCGAGGGCCCTTTGGGCGGGGAGGAGCATTCCAGGGTCGAAACCATCATCGATGGCGTGCTGCGTTGGCCCGAGCCTCCGACGGCCATCCTCTGTGGTCAGGACAGCATCGCCATGCAGACCTATCTGGCGCTGGCAAGTCGGGGATGGTGTGTCGGCCATGATGTCGCCGTCGCCAGCTTCGATGACCAGCGCCCGATTTCCACTTTTCTGACCCCCGGGTTGACCACCATGGCCTTACCCCACCTGGAGATGGGACGGCGCGCCATGCGCCGCCTGCTGGGCGACACCGGGGAACAAGGCATCACGCGTCTTCCGTTCGCCTTGATGGAGCGCGAGTCGCACCGGGGCGTCGGGGAGCGGGCGGTTGATACGATCGGCTGACCTTCTCCTGACTTCAGCCCTTTAGAAGTGGCACATCACAACAACAAGGAGTCACCCATGAGATCACGCCAGTTTCTGCTCATCACCAGCGGAATTATGACAACGTTGTCTTTGCTGGCGAGTGAGGACACCCTACCGCATCGTATCGGCGATGCCCCAATGACAAGGACTGACCCATGACGACCCTCGTCGAGACCCCGCTGAGCGTGCGGCGGCCGGAGTGGCACTTCACTCCACCCCAGGGCTGGATGAACGATCCCAATGGCCTCGTCCATTTCGATGACGAGTACCATATCTTCTATCAGTACTATCCCCATGATCGGGTCCACGGACCCATGCACTGGGGCCATGCCGTCAGCCGCGACCTCTGCCACTGGGAGCACCTGCCGCTGGCGCTGGCGCCTGACGAGCAGGGCACATGCTTCTCGGGCAGTGCCATCGTCGATTGGCACGACACCAGCGGCCTGTTCGAGGGCGAGGCGGGCCTGCTGGCCTTCTATACCGTGCATCGCGAGGCGGCCGACGACCCCGAAGACTATGTCCAGGAGCAGTGCCTGGCCTACAGCCGCGACCGCGGGCGCAGCTGGCAGAAGTATGCCGGTAACCCGATCATCGCCGCGCCGGGCTTCAAGGACTTCCGCGATCCCAAGGTGGTGTGGCACGCGCCTTCGCGGCGCTGGGTGATGGCCCTGGCCTGTGGCCAGACGATTCGCTTCTATCTCTCCGAGAACCTGCTGGACTGGCGCCTGGCCAGCGAGTTCGGCGAAGGGCAGGGGCGCCATACCGACGGTCCCTGGGAGTGTCCGGACCTCTTTGAAATTCCTGTCGAGCGCTCATCCGAGGGCGCGACGCAGGGCGAGCTGGCGACCCGCTGGGTGGTGGTGGTAGGTGTGGGGGCCGGCGAACAGGACACCTTCGGCTCCTTCACTCAGTACTTCGTCGGCCATTTCGACGGCGAGCGTTTCCACAACGATCATCCGGACGAGACCGTGCTGTTGATGGACGAGGGACGCGACTTCTACGCCGCACAGAGCTGGTCGGATGTGCCCACCGAGGACGGCCGACGCCTGGCCATCGCCTGGCTGAACAACTGGCTCTATGCCAAACAGGTCCCCGAGGCCGGCTGGCGTGGCGCCATGAGCTTCCCCCGCGAACTCGCGCTGGTCGCCACGCCGGAGGGGGTGCGGCTGCGACAGGCCTTCGCCGCCGAGCTGCTGGCGTCGAGCGAATGCCGGTCAGCGCCGGCCGCGGCCGTCCCAGTCGAGCTTGGCCCCGGGGAACACCGGCTGGTCGAAGCGGGCAGTGCCGC
Source organism: Halomonas salinarum (assembly GCF_012062845.1). Classification (GTDB taxonomy): domain Bacteria; phylum Pseudomonadota; class Gammaproteobacteria; order Pseudomonadales; family Halomonadaceae; genus Onishia; species Onishia salinarum. The sequence goes on along the minus strand of NZ_WWNB01000002.1, from coordinate 96,019 downwards.
GGCCCATGGGAGCCTCGCCCTCGATCTGCGGGAGGGTTCGGTCATCGAACTGGACCTGCAGCAGGGCCGGCATATGTCGCTGCGGCTGAGCCACGACGGAGCCCGCCTGCATCTCGAGCACCGGCGCGATGGCCACAATGGCGACCCGGGCTTCGATCGCCACTATCCGCATCGCCTCACCCACGATCTACCAACCGGCAGTGCGGTCGAACTGGAGTGGCTGATCGATCACGGCTCCCTCGAACTGCTGATCGACGGCGGCCGCCTGTCGTTGACTCACCTCAGCTTCGCCGATCCTGCCCACCGGCCGGTGGTGCTGCACGTCGAGGCCGGTGCCTGCCGCGTCACGGACTGCCGCTATCGCCGTCTGGACGCCTAGTCGCGACATCGTCGCGGCTTCATCCTCGAGCCCGCCCCGCGGTTTCATGCCATCCCCATCAACAAGGATAACTCATGCAATCATCGATCTTTTCCCCGGCTCCGCTGGCCGCCGCCATCGCCCTGAGCCTGGCGACTCCCGCCATGGCGGGCATGACCTATGAGGGCGAGAACGGCTAGCTGTCCTTCGCCGGCGATGCCGAACTCAACATCAATGCCTATAACAGCCAGGAGGCTTCCAGGGGGGCGATATTCTTCGCCGAAGAGATCGATACCCGGGACGAATACAGCCAGAACGGCCGAGTACTGCTCGACCTGTCCGGCGAGCGTCGTACCGCGGCTCACTATATTAATCTCGCTGGATCTGCCAAAGCCGGTAGATGGTAGCCTTCCTGGCCGAGGCTCGTCATAGGCCTAAGCCGGGTCGACGCCGCTCTCGGCGCAGACGCTGCGCCGCCACAAATCGCGTATCCTTTGCCTTAAACATGAGCGAGGAGCGATGACGTGGAGGCGTTGGTCTATTGGCTGGATATGGCAGGAGTGATCGTCTTTGCACTGTCGGGAGTGATTCTTGCCTGCCGAACGCGCATGGATCCCTTCGGCATGCTGGTGTTGGCGGCAGTGGCCAGTATCGGTGGCGGGACGATAAGAGATCTGGTGCTTGGTGTGCGCCCGGTGTTCTGGATTACCGATCCCACTTATCTGTGGGTCATCCTGGCAACCGTGGGGCTATCGATCCTCGGCTTCCATTACATTCATCGGCTGACACGGACCTTCCTGCCGGTGACGGATGCCTGCGGGCTGGCGCTGTTTACCGTGATTGGCGCCCACAAAGCGCTGATGCTGGGCAGTGCCGGCGTGGTGGCGGTGGTGATGGGGCTGATGACCGGGGTGGCCGGTGGCATGTTGCGCGATGTGCTGGCCCGGCGCGTGCCTATGGTGCTGCGTCAGGAAATCTATGCCACGGCATCGATTATTGGCGGCACGGCCTATGTGTTGCTTCTTGAACTCCAGCTGAATGCCGTCCTGGCGATTGGGTTGGCACTGGGCCTGACGCTTGCTCTGCGCTTGGCCGCCATCTACTGGCAATTGAGCCTGCCAACCTTCGCCTGGGTAGTGACGGGTCCACCAAAACTCCCCGATACAGGGGCACGTGACGCCGACCCCAAACCAGCCCCAGAGGTGAGTCGTGCCGCTGAAACTGTGCGACAGCGGCCCAAGGTCCGAGTCAAGTTGATCAGTCCAGGTAAATCGCGGCACCGACGCTGAGACAGCGTTCGCCGCGCGTCTATACTCTGAACCACCATTATCGGGTAGGGGAGCGGCATGCAACTAAACAGCATCGGACAGGCAACGTGTCCTGCAAAAGGGCTCTGGGCACGCTTTGTTCTATTGTGTCTACTCTACGTTCTGGTGACCGGGTGTGCGTTCTCTCCGCTATCTCAACAGGACATGGTCGCCGAGATACGGACCCATTATGAAACTGCTTTCGATACACTCCCCGTTACCAAGCAGCGCCATTACGCCCAGCGGCTTTATCGTATCACCGGTGATGACTTATACCTGCCGCCCCTGCAGGACTATGGTGCGCGTCTAATAGGCTCACTGCAGGAAGATCTGCATGGATTAGCTCAGCCGGATTATAGCGCTCGACGCGCCGCTGGGATGCTTGATCGTTATCCCGAGCGCACGGCGAAGCAGCGCAGACGCAAGCAGATGCTGGGTGAGTGGGACGAGATGATCTTTGCTAAATACTTGGCCTTCCGACTGAACCAGGCGCGCTTTCATGGTCTCTTGAATGATCATTTGCTGCCGGGAATCGACAGGGCGAAGGAGTATCTAGCTGGTCAGCCACTTCGCGATTTCCTGACGTCACCCGAGGTGATAGACGTCTATGCCGCCCAAGTGGCCAACCTGACCTATGATCTCTACGGATTGGGTGTGACAGATTTACGCCATGAAACTGCGATGGCCTTTCGTAACCACTATCCAGCAGAGCGTGATACAGCGCTATCTCAAGCCTCGTTTCGTAACAAGATCTATGGCATGACGCACTTCGTGATTGCTGCTAGTGATTACTACCAGTATTCGGTAGATCCTGTGGAATTCGCCTGGGTGCTTGAGTATTTCGATACCCATCTAGAGCGCATTATGGCCGAGACAAAAGCGGATATTTATACCGAAGTCGGTATCAGCTTTCTGCTAGCGGGGTTAACCGACCATTCGGCTGTCGCCCGTACCAGGCAGGCATTGACGCGCGCCTATGACCCAGTGGCCAGGATGATCCCTGGTGAGCATGGGGGTACCGACTTGGCTCGGGGGGAGCACCGAAACGTGTTGGCTATCATGCTGCTGGATTGGCCTGAAATGCTGTATGCGGGGCCACAATTGATGATTGAAAGGTGATAATTTTTATTAATATGTCGTAGCATCATATGGCGATTCAATGTCTATCTTTTCTTGTAAGTAGTATTGATTCGCCAAGTCTTCCTTGATGCTAGTGTAGAGTCTTTTTAGCTGAGGTTTCATGCTCCTTTCTGCTTCGTGCTGATCTATGTAGAATGGTGAGCGTTCGCCATGGTAGTGTACTGCTGTACCCGCAAGCTGGAAGCTAATTCCTGACATCCCTAGTAATCTTGCAAACCTTCTCTCCATCATTGCATAAACATGACGTCTTCCTGAAATTCCTACAATAGCAGTAGCTGATAAAAAAAGGCTGATCCCTATGATTTGGAGTAGATGTCCGTGTTGCTGATGAACTCTTAAGGCTTTTTTCCCGTAGCTGGAGTCTGACTCTTCTATATATTTAGCTTTCCTGAATTCTTTGGGTACAGCGAGTCTAGATATTTCACAAACCGAATTTCTACTATGGTTTTTGGGGTGGAGTGATACTATGCTTAAGTTGTCTGCGCAGATTTTCTCAATGGGTAGCATCTGGTTTTTTTTGTCGCCATTTTCGCATATCTTTACTAGGCGTAAGCAGCCGGCAGTAATTCCGGTATCATTATGAATGATTATGCATAGCACTGAGTTGGAGTCGTGGTTGTCGAACTCTAAGTAACTTTCTTTGTCTATGCCGAGTTCATATTTTAGTTCTTCTCTAAAAACTCTGTGCCTTAGGGCATAAGCTCTCCTTTTCTCTAGCTCAGTAAAGGCGATTCTTACGGAGAAATTGTTGTTAAATTCTTCGTATATGTCCAAACCTTTTTCCTTTTACCCGGTTGTGGCATTTGTTGGTATTGTCGAAATTCGTTCAGGCTTACCTAGATAATAGCCTTGTCCAAACCTTACCCCATTCTTGTCTAATATTTTTATGGTTTCTTGACTGTCTACAAACTCGGCTATTATGAGCTTGCCGAAACCTTGGGCAATGTCAGTGATGGCTTTGACAATAAGCTGGTTGTCTTTGCTTTTTTCGAGACCTTTTATAAAGGAGCCATCTATTTTTATGAAATCGACTGGGAGTTGTCCCAGGTAATGGAAGCTGCTAAAGCCAACGCCGAAGTCATCGAGTGCTGTTTTGCACCCAAGGTCACGCATTCCCTGAAGTACTCCTCTGGCGGTAGAGAAATCTGTTATGGCTGCTGTTTCTGTTACTTCCAGAATCAGGTTGCTAGGGTTTGCGCCGCTTCGTTCCAATTCGCTTGCAAGGAAATCGTTCAGCCCTAAATCATGAAGTGAATGTCCAGATAGGTTGACAGATAGGGTTATGCCATCTTCTTGCAAGTTTCTTAATGTGTTCAAGCTATGGTGCAAAACCCAGCGGTCCATTTGCACTATTTGGCCACTTCGCTCGGCAATTGGGATGAAGACTCCAGGGGTGATAAGTTCTCCATTATCCCCAATAAGTCGAAGCAATATTTCGTAATGCTTAATGCTACCATCTGACAAGTCGGCAATAGGCTGTGCCATCAATACGAACTCATCGTTTTGCAATGCGTGTCGAATACGCTCTATCCAGTAGACTCGCTGATGCAGTTCATTTCTTTCCTCATCAAGGGTAGAAAGGATATGCCAACTTCTCAGACTACTTTCCTTTGCCTTGTACATGGCGACATCGGCATTCGCCATCAGTTCATCCGGTGTATGGCCATGAAGCGGATAGCAGGCGATGCCGGTGCTTACGCTGGCACGATGACGCCTACCATCCGGTAACAGCAGGCTAGTATTGTCGAGGTTCTTTTCCAGGGCCTGTGCAATGTCTATGGCCTCGTATTCATCGGCATGTTCCAACAAAACTGCAAACTCATCACCGCCCAGTCGCGCGACAATCCCTCGATCGTTAATTGTATCTTGGATGCTTTGAGCCACGAGTAATAGAAGACTATCGCCGGCAGGATGGCCACTGAGCTCGTTGACATCCTTGAATTGGTCGAGGTCCATGAAAAGCACTGCGCCAGCGCTGTCACTAGCTAGGGCGTCTTCGACCCGCTCCTGGAAGGCACGGCGATTGTACAGGCTGGTCAATGAGTCTCGGTTGGCTAGCCAAGTCAGGCGTGACTCAGCGGCCTTGCGATCCGTGATATCGATACCCACCGAAATCGTGTGCATGGCCCTATCGCCGCTATCAGCGAGGCGAGCGTGATACCAGACAATGGTGCGCTCCTCATCATTTCTGCCGCATAGTAGGCGTTCCTCTGGCTGACGGTTACTGCCATCGGGACTGATGCTGTCAGTTTCATGGAAGAGGGCTTCAAAGCGTTGCCCGAGGATCACCTCGTAGGGCTTATCCAAGGTCTCCTGACAATACTGATTGACCAGACTGATCCTGCCTTGATCATCCTGCGTCAGGATTAGCACATGGGCCGTATCGAGAAGGCTTTCAATGAAATCGCGTTCTCTTGCGAGTTCTTCTACACGGGCATTCAGTAACTCATCGCGTGAGGAAACCTCTGATTGCAGCGTCTCCAGCTGGCTGGCGAGATCCAATGCGGTAGCATCCAGAAGGTCTATCTCGTCCGATAACCGACGTTTCGGCTTCGGAATCACCTGTCTGGTCTTGGCAAAGCCGCCTTCTGCCAATGCCGGCAACACGCCAGCGAGCCGGCGGACCCTCGCCATGGGTTTCCAGAGGATGGCCAGCAGCATAACCTCGGCGGCCAGCCAGCCGAACAGCCCAGTTGCCAGGATGATGCCCGTATCCCGATTGATGGCATCGATTTGTGAGGTTATATCGGACATTAATAAGAAATGACCGTTTGCGCCTTGATCGCTATCGTCGTTTAAAGTGACGGTGCTGATTTCGATATGTTTGTCATCATGCTTGAGTCTGACTGGGGTCTCTTGCAGGTTTTCCAGTGTGCTCTTGTATGCCGCCTGGTGAATGAGCGGCAAGGTCTCTTCCTGATTGGTGAGGGTAGCCAACCTGCCATTCCAGGCACTGACGCGTCGCGTTCCGTCTTGTTTCTGTCGTGTATATTGACCGGTAATCAGAAGAGCGATATCGCTTCCCGAGACCTTTCTTGCCTGCCGGGTCACATCAGCCAGCGAGCGTGATATCAGGACGGCACCAACGCTCTGCCCATCTACCAGCACTGGCACCAAGGCATACTGTCGGCAACTAGCGAGGCAGCGCAAGGTCGTCAAGGGAGTGTCTGAGGCAACCACCTGGTTGCCCCATGCCGTGATGGGAAGTTGATGGCCTGGCTGGCTGGTACCCCATTGGGCAAGCGGTCGGCCGGTGTTATCCAGCACCTGGAACTCGTCGATGCCCGCTTCCAGTTGCATGGTTGGCCATTTGTGCCGGAAAGCGTCAGTGATGACCGCTTGGTCGGCTTGCTTTAAGGCCTTACCGAGCTCGGGGGTGAAGGATGCGTTCAGCGCCGCGAGCTGTCGCAAGCTATCTGTGGATTGACTGAGGGCCTGACGAATCTCCCTGGCTTGACGCTGCAGCTGGATATTTCGAGATTCATCAAATTGTCGCAGCAGGTTGTCCCGCCCTACCATGGTGAAGACGGTGGTCAACCCTAGCAGCAGCAGACTGCTCATGGCGATGACACGCCATGTCAATCCAAGCTTGGGCTTTGTTTGCTGCTGGGTGTGCATAGAGAATCGATATTATCCCGAATGTATATGCCGAATCACCACGAATCGGGCATTAGAAGCGTATTGATAACTGTGTCAGGAACATATTCCAGTAGCGCTGGGTATCATCTGGGTCGGGGTTGTCTTGAGCTGGCAGCCAGCCAGTGCCATTGACGTAATGATATTCTGCAGATAGCAGCACCTGTGGATGAACGCGCCATCTCAGTCCCATTGTCCAATCTCTCGCAAACTGGGAGTGTGCTGGGCCGGCGTTAGAAAGCTCGTATTGACGCCCAGAAGGATCGTCTCGGTTAGTTACAAGGCTATCGTATCGGATGAATCCTTGCCAATTCTCTAAGAATCTTCGTGAATATTGTATATACCAGCTTTCTCCAACTGCGCTCTGGTTGAACAGGGCGTTGGAGAAGTCGCTTGTTTCTAAATCGCGTATTGCATATTCACTGGTCAAACTCCATTTTTCTTTGTTTATCTGGAGAGAGAAGATTAAGGCTTTGAAGGATAGTTTTCCTTCTGCGGTGTTTGTCGATATGTCTGCAGCGACGTCAGCTGCACTGACTGCGCCAACGAACTGCCCTCCAGAGTGTTCGTATAAAATCTGACCGATAAAGGAGGGGTTGCCATCAACTGCAGTAGCATTTGGAACTGTTTGCCTTTCTAAGTCTTCGTCTGTTTGTGGGATTGCTGCTCCTGCCTGAGCCCTTACCGTCCCATAAGGAAGTCGTTCTTCCGTATAAAGGCTGAAGCCGTCTGCTGCCAATCCAAGTGAGCGGGTCCTATCAAAATAAATTGACTGGGGAAGGAGGATGCTTGGACGTGTGAAGGCAACATCACGTGTCTGATTATAGAAACCAAACGGGTTCTTGAAACGGCCTACTTGTATTCCAATACTTCGCTTCTGGTTGGATAAGGGCTGATAGTCTATAACCCCGTGGTCGAGTTTCGGCTGAGCACTATTTCCATCACCACCCGCGCGCCGGCTGAGCACCTGTGCGGCGACCAGGACGTCCTCGTGGGGGCGCACGGAGAAGTTCACGCCGACTTCGGTGAACTTGGTGCTGCCACCGCTTTCGCTGCTGGGGCCGAAGAAATTGTTGTCATCGGTAATCACCAGTGCCTGGCTGAGAAAGCCATGTACCTGCAGCGTATCGCCCATATTCTGAGCGACGGCCGGTGTTGCCGTACCGACAAGACTCAAAAGGCCGATAAGACCAAGGAGTCGTGTCCCTGCTTTACTCCATGGATATGACTTGGACACGATCATCCAGATGCTCCCTGTCTAGATACCCGAGACTTCCCGGGGTGTTGGCGATGCGTTCGTGCATTTCTGATTGCGACCCTACGTTGATAGGGGCCTGGCCGGTTCCCGAGAAGACGACTCGGTCCCATGACAGCTGGAGTTGGTGCGGGTAGACCGACAGATGTTGCTTGACGAAGCGCTCATGTGCCGGATGGTTGTTGGGTAGCACCAAGACTCTAAGGGCCTGACCATCTGGCCAGGTGCGCTGCCGCATGGCGAACATGGCGCGAGCGGTATCCCGGTTCAGCGAGGTCGTACTGACGCCCTGATGCGCGACCATGACGATCTCAGGTTTTCCATCTTCAGCCAGGCATATAGGCGCCAGTACCATGGCTAAGGCTGCAAGCAGCCAAGGCGGTGAGGTAAACAGGAGCCCAACATTCATTCGCGACATGACATACCCGGTCGGTCATATGAGCCCGGACAGACACTTCCCTGTGTGTCGGCCATGGTGACTGTGTGCATCATGCAACCATCAACATGACCAAGGCTTGCCTTAGAAGAGCTATCAGTGAAGCGAGCACTGGTCATCATCCGATTGATAAACCTGCCCCCCACCTGTTCTCCGGATTAACTTGAACGGCTGCTCAATGGTTACAATATGAAACATTATTGTTTTCAGCTATTTATCTTTTTTCGAATACTAAAGCACGGCTGATGGATTAGCCATGACGTGGATCGCCTATTTTTTTGTTTGCTTGTTTAGAGAAACGGTATGGGCGTGGAGCGATACAACAGTGGGATGGTGGAGGAGATCGCCGGTAGACAAGGCTACCGGCGTGTAGTCGTCGTGCTTGGGGTTTATTGAACAGCAAAGCTGCCGGCATTGAGCCACAAGTGCATCAGGATGCTGGCCACATAGCCCAGAAAGATGACGGGTGACCACTTGAGATGCCCCATGAAGGTGTAGGAGCCACGGGCTTGCCCCATCAGGGCGACGCCGGCCGCGGAGCCGACTGAGAGCAGGCTGCCGCCGACCCCCGCTGTCAGCGTGATCAGCAGCCAGTGGCCGTGAGACATTTCCGGCTCCATGGTCAGTACCGCAAACATCACCGGAATGTTATCCACTACCGCGGAGATCAGGCCCAGCGCCACATTGGCCCAGGTGGCATCCCACTGGGTGTAGAGCACCTCGGAAAGCATCCCTAAATAGCCCATGAAGCCCAGACCACCGACGCACATCACCACGCCGTAGAAGAACAGCAGGGTATCCCACTCTGCACGGGCGATGCGGTTGAAGACGTCGAACGGCACGACACTGCCCAGCCGTTCCAGTGCCTGGCGGTCGCCGCGTTGCAGGTAATGATTGCGCTTGCGCTCCAGCGAGCGTGACAGGCTGCGGCGCAGGTAGTAGCCGAAGAACTGCAGGTAGCCGAGCCCCGTCATCATGCCCAGCACCGGCGGTAGGTGCAGAAGGGTGTGGCAGGCTACGGCGGTGGCCACGGTGAGCAGGAACAGGCATACAATGCGCCTGGCGCCGCGCTTCATCTCGATATGCTCGCCCTGGGCCTTGGGACGGTGCTTCTTGACGAAAAAGCTCATCACCACCGCGGGTACCAGGAAGTTGACCAGAGAGGGGCCCAGCAGCTCGAAGAACTCGTAGAATTCCACCAGGCCAGCCTGCCAGACCATCAGAGTGGTGATGTCGCCGAATGGGCTGAAGGCGCCTCCGGCGTTGGCGGCGACGACGATATTCACGCAGCACAGGTTAATGAAGCGATGATCGCCCTCCGCGACCTTGGTGACTACCGCGCACATCAGCAGGGCGGTGGTCAGGTTGTCGGCAACGGGCGAAATCACGAAGGCCAGGCCGCCGGTCAGCCAGAACAGGCTGCGGTAGCTGAAGCCACGTTCCAGCATCCAGCCACGCAGTGCGTCGAAGACTCGCCGCTCGTCCATGGCATTGATGTAGGTCATGGCGACCAGCAGGAATAGCATCAGTTCGGAGAATTCGAGCAGTGTGGCGCGAAACGCATGCTCGGCGGCATCGGGCATGCCGTTGCTGACATAGACCCAACCGATCAGACCCCAGATCAAGCCGGCGGCTACCAGAACCGGCTTCGATTTGCGCATGTGCAGCTTTTCTTCAAGCATCACAAGCACATAGGCGAGAACAAAGATGGCGACAGTGAGTATCCCGACGGCCGAACCCGTCAGGTCAAGTTCGCCGGTCATGGCCCACGCCGAGGGACTGAAGGTTAGAAAGGTCAGGACAAGTGCCAGCCCCAGGAGAGAGCGGTACGAGGGGTAAAGCAATCGATTATGCATGAGTTGTTATATCAGCTTGGGTTATAAAAGGATGATTTTCTGTGATGCTATCATGCCGGCCTGTTGCGCCAATTTGCGACCTTCGGCGTATCGCAGGGATGTGTTGTTGTCATGATACGCGTCATGCATCTGGATGAGGCACTGCTGGGTAAATGCTTCTGTCAATCTCGTGGTGCAGAGAAGCGTCCATCTCGAGACGCGACGAGGGCAGCCCGTTTGGCACCAGAGTGGATATTGGCAAAATTGACATGGCTTCGCCGTCGGTATGGATAGTTTCTCGTAGCGATAGGCGAATTTTTGACAACATGTTACGTTGTGCCCGCAAAGTTAAACCTCGCAGCAGAGCATATCGGCTTTTGCGAGACATGGGGGCAAAGGGAAACAATGTTGTCCGCCGACAAAACGACAGCCAATGGCGTCAGGTGCGTAGCATGTCCGCTATCCTCGGACTGTCGTGACTGCGCTTGTCCTTGGCAGGGCGACGCCTAATATTTCCTTGAGGTGCAATAAGACGACGCATGTTTCTCGACAATTTTCATCAGGTCCAAGACGGCCGTATTAGCATCAGCGCGGAGCAGGCCAGTCGCTTCGCCAAGCAGGTCGCCGGCGATTACAACCCTATCCACAATCCCGATGCGCGGCGCTTCTGCGTACCGGGCGATCTGCTCTTTGCCTTGGTGTTGTCGAAGTTTGGCTTGTCTCAGTGCATGACCTTTCATTTTCGCAGCATGGTCGGGGCAGAGGTCGCACTGGATTTTCAGGAGCATGATGATGGCGTCATTCGGGTCACCGATGATCAGGGCAAGGTCTATCTGGACGTCGAACGTCGCGGTGAAGTGACACATGATGAAGAGGTGATCGCCCCCTTCACGCGTCGGTATGTCGCCTTTTCCGGCAAGAACTTCCCGCATTATCTCAAGCCACTGATGCAGGCCCACGGCGTCATGTTTAACCCCCAGCGCCCGCTGGTGATCTACGACAGTATGGGCTTTTCGTTGGACCGTCTCGATGTCGAGGATCCCGGCCTCAAGCTTGATGACTCGACCTTCGAGGTGCTCGGTAAACGTGGTGAGGCGATGCTGGAGTTCGGTCTTACCGCTTGTGGCCAGAATATCGGACGGGGGTCCAAGAAGCTGGTGGTCAGTGGCCTACGCGACTATGACACCGCCGCCATGGATGAGATCGTCTGCGAGTTCTATCGCCTCAAGGCCGCTTATGAGACCGCACTCTAGTTTGGTGTGATGTCGACAAGCCCTGTCTGGTCCGGAGGCGCCCCTAGTGGGCGCCTTCTTTGTCTGTCACCCAAGAGACGTTCTCAGCTCACTAAGCGACATAAAGGGGGCAGGCACGTTCCAGAGGCTTGACGCTGCCCCGCCAACGGGTAGCCTCAAGCTTTTTCCCCCTATCAGGTCCGGCCATGCATCCCCAACGCGCGACCCTGCACAACGAACTTCATGCCCGCCCCTCGCTGTATTTCGCCGCGCCTGCTCACTTGCATCACTATGCCTTTCTGGACGCCGATGGCGCCTGTGACCGCCTGATCGCTCGTCTTGCCCGTGACCTCGGTGAGACGAGTGACCTGGAGGTGGCCCAGGGGGTCCTCACCCTGGAGGACATGGTGCTGAAGTGGGAGCGGCACACCGAGTTCTTCACCCTGACGCTGCTGGTACCCGTGCAGCCGGACACCGAGACCTGGCCGGCGCCACCGCCGCTGTTTGCCGAGATCATCGAGGCGCACCGTGAGCAGGTCATCAACGCGACCTTGCTGCGGGTCGAGGATGAGGTGAATGTTGATGGCGATCTGACGGGCTTTGGCTTCAGGAATCCGGCCGGTTCGATCATCGGCGGCGGGGATGCCACGGTCTGGAGCGACTTCCGCCTGACCGAGGATGGCGTCAATCATCTGCTGATCGTCAATCACCATCTCAGCGACTACCGGCTGGGGCGGATGACTCGCCGTCTGCTTGAAATCGAAACCTATCGCATGATGGCCTCGCTGGCACTGCCGCTGGCCAAGGAGCTCAGCGGCGAGATGCGTCAGTTCGAGCAGGAGCTGGCAGCACTCTCGGATCGCAATGCCGCTGCCGAGGAGACCGACTCCCGGCCCTTGCTACGGGACATCACAGCACTATCGGCGCGTATGGTGAACTCGAGCGCCGGCGCCAGGGTGCGTTTCAGCGCCACCGATGCCTACTCGAAGATCGTCTTCACCCGCATCGAGGAGCTACGCGAGACCCGCGCCGGCGACAGCCAGCGATTCGGGCTCTTCATCCTGCGCCGCTTCCAGCCCACGGTGCGCTATTGCGCGGCCATCGATCGCCGCCAGTCGAGTCTCGAGCAAAGCGTGGCGCACCTGAGCGACCTGCTGCGGACGCGTGCCCAGGTCGAGATCGAGGAGCAGAACGCGGTGATGCTCAAGAGCCTCAATGAGCGCACCAGCTCTCAGCTCAAGATCCAGAAGGCGGTCGAAGGCCTGTCGATCATCGTGATCAGCTACTACATCCTCAGTCTCTTCAAGCTTTCTCTCGAAGGACTCGATGCCGTTGGCCTGGGCATGGAGCCACGTCAGGCCGCCGCCATCGTCGCGCCGCTGGGTATCCTGATTATCGGCGGGCTCTCCTGGCGTATATGGAAAGTGCGCAAGCACTGATCGGCGTACCCACCATCAGCCAGTGCAAAGCCCAGAGCACTGGCTTATGGTGATGGCCTTTATTCGTCCAGGAAGGATAGCGCCTCATGATTCGCACCCTGTTGCTCAATGCCGATGGCCATTCGCACACCGGTGGCGAAGAGTTCATTTCCCACTGGCGCGAGCAAACGGACAGCCGCATCTGGATCGACATGCAGGGCGAATCGTTGGAAGACCAGCGAGCCCTGCTCGAGGCCTTCGACTGCCACCCCTTGGCGATCATTGACGCCCAGCGCGAGCGTCATCCTCCCAAGATCGAAGATTTCGAGACCCATACCCTGATCCTCTATCGGGGTATCTCATCGTTTGATGCAGAGCTCAATTATGCCCCTCAGCAGGTCGCCTTCTTCATCGGCGAGCGCTACCTGATCAGCCTGCACCCGAGTCTCGCCATGAGCATCGATCGCATGCAGGGGCAGGACGGAAGCAAGCTGCTTGCAAAATCTCCCGGCCAGTTGGCAATGAAGATCATGCACCTCTCGGCGGGGTTCTATCTGGAGAGCCTGTTGGAGTTCGAGACACAGCTCAGCGATCTCGAGGATGGTTTGATCGAGGCCGGAAACGACAGCCTGATGAAGCGGATCATCAGCTACAAGTCGCGGCTGGTGAAGATGCGCCGGGTGTTCAACTATCACCAGGCGATTACCCAGGAACTGATGGCCTACGACTACGATCATCTGCCTCGGGAGGATGCGGATACGTTGCACGCCGTCAACGATGTCCACGAGCGTTTCGAGCGACTGCACAGCCTGACCCAGATGTACTACGACATCTGTGGCGACCTGGTGGATGGCTATATCTCGATCTCGTCCCACCAGCTCAACATCACCATGCGCGTGCTCACCGTGATCACCGCCATCTTCGTGCCGCTTGGCTTCCTGGCGGGTCTCTACGGCATGAACTTCGCCTACATACCGGAACTTGGCTATCGCTACGGCTACTTTGCCCTGCTGGGCGTCATGGGCTTGGTTGCTACCAGTCTGATCTGGCTGTTCCGCCGCAAAGGCTGGATGTAACCAGACAGTCGCCATACACCAGCGCGGGGTGCACACAAAAGCGCCAGGTCGGATGACCTGGCGCAAGACACTTCAGCAGGGTGTCCGGCCATATATCGTGGCCGGCCATGATCACTTGAGGTAGATCTGACCCTGCTCATAGAGGCGTTGGCAGTCGACGGCATCGTGATAGCGGTCCTCGTCGACGTTGAGGTCATGCACACCGGGTCCAGCAAAGCGTGGATCATCGCACTCACCGTCGTTGGACCACTGGCTGGTGTTATCGCCCCACTGAATGTCGCTTGAGCTGCTGACCGTGTCACCGTTAGATGCAAGCGTGATGCGGCCCTGCTCATAGAGGTGCCGGCAATCGACGGCATCGTGATAGCGGTCTTCATCGACGTTGAGAGAGTGTGCGCCTTCGCCCGTGAAGCGCGGATCGTCGCATTCGCCGTCATTAGCCCACTGGCTGGTGTTGTCGCCCCATTCGATACCCTCGCTGTTTTGAACCGGAGCACTGTTCGCAGCGCCACCACTTGCCACATCCGTCCATTCCGGGTCGCGCTCGGAGATCTTGACGACCGCCTGAGGCATTTCGCCCGACGTATAGGAGCCTACCCAGACGTTGTAGTTGCCGGAGGGCGGCGAGCGCCACTGAAGCGCTGGATTCATGCCGCTTGCAGTTGAATAGTCGTCGTTGCAGTGCCAGTTGCCGTTAGGGTCATAGACCACCAGGGTGGTGTCCGCCGCCGACTCGACATAGAGGGTCAATGGATACTGGCTGGCGTCAAAGTTGATATCCAGATCGGGCTGCTCGCCGTTTACAAAGCCGCTGCAGTTAGGCCCCGCTTCAGAAGCCGCCGCGCTGCCACCTGCGCTGAGAGTAATCTGATGAGGGTCGGGCTCGAAGCCGGACTTCAACTCAATCGTCTCGTAGAGCGGCGAGGCCTGCCAGTTCAGGGCCTGGGCAGAGCCCGCCAGGCACAACAGGGGTAAGGCGACGAGGGTGGCACAACGTGAAGCGGGCAACATGGATGCATTTCCTTGCAATGAGAGAGCGATGACGCGACCTATCGCACGCTAATATGGTCAGAAATGCTCAAAATGTCACCCCTTGTAAGGTGATCAAGAATGGCTTTGCCCACATGGAGGTATGAATAATCCTCTAGCACGTTGTTTGGCTAAAGCATAGGTGACTGCCCCGGTGTTATCGCGCTGGCAGACGCGAGCCTCTTACGTCACGAGCAATCGCGGACGACTCTTATGCGGGTCGGCATTGCTTGCTAGGAGGTTCGCTGCAGCCAGGACTCATAGCCGTCCAGAAAGCCTTGAAGATAGTCGCGACAACGCTCGGTAGGCTGGCCGTGCTCATCGAAGAGTTCCTGCACCCGGCTGAGATAGACCTCAGGCTTCGGCATGCAGGCGATATCCAGATTGACCAGCACCTGGCGAAGGTGATGACTGGCCCCAAAGCCGCCCATCATCGAAGGGGACGCGCTGATAACGGCGCCAGGCTTGCCGGCAAAGACATTCTCCTTTGCCGGGCGGGAGCCGATATCCAGCGCGTTCTTCAAGGCAGCGGGGATAGAGCGGTTGTGCTCTGGCGTCACGAATACATAGCCTTCGGCCGCCCGCAGCTGGGCGCGAAACAACTGGTAGGACGCCGGTGAATCCTCATCGAAGTCCTGGTTGTAGAGGGGAAGGTTGCCGATCTCGATGATCGACATATCTAGCGATGCGGGTGAAAGATCGATCAGTGCCTGTGCAGCCTGGCGGTTGAATGATGCCGTGCGCAGGCTGCCGACGATAACGGCGATGGGCGTTGGCTGATTCATGAAGCGTCACTCCTGGCGAGGAATAGGTTTCGTCACTATAGCTGACTCCCTCTCTGCCTTGGTTGGGCAACGGGGCGTGCGAGCCACTATGCTTTATCAAGGCCCGCCTGGGCCTCTCGTCATATCTCAGGAGGTATGCATCATGGACAGGACTTTTATCAACCAACGCTCGCCGCGCCCATTGCTCGCCACAGCATTGTTTTCGACTTCAGGACTTGCCACTGCAGTTCTTTCTACTGCATTGCTTACCACCACGGCGCTTGCAGCCGAGGGACACGACCTCACTTTCCAGGGCGATGCCAGCTTCGGTGGCCCCCATGGCGGCCAGAGCATCCAGGCCGCGCTTGTCGATACCGCGTCCGGTGAGGTATTGGCCGTCGAGTCGGGTACGGTTTCCGCCGCTGGCGACCCCGCTTTCTCGTTTACCTTCCCGGGTGCACTTGAGGCCGGAGGCAGCTACGCGGTCGACTACTGGATCGATTCCAACTTCGGCGGCGGTATGGAAGGCACCTGCGATGGCATGCAGCATGACCACCAGTGGCATATCCCCATCGAAGCCGATGACATGGCAACGACGCATGTGGAAAGTCATGACCCTTCAACTCAGACTGCCGTCTGCGATAGCTTTGAATAGTCGCCGTATGCGACCAGGTGGGGAAGCATCGTAAGCGGCATACCGTCAGCATGTGAAACGCCAAGTCCCGGGAGTGCCCGGGACTTGGCCTGCCTGTATCAATTTGCAGGGATAGCGATGCCACCGCTTTAAAAGAACGCTGATCGAGAGGAGGCCAACATGAAGTATCTGTTCGAGGTGCGCATCAAGGAAGGCCACACCGCCGAGGAGTATGCCGATGCCTGGGTACGGGCCAGTGAACTGATCCAGCAGGCGCCTGGCGCCCGGGGCACCGAATTGCACCGCAAGATCGGCGACCCCGATACCCTGATCGCCATCGCCCGCTGGGACAGCAAGGCCAGTCGCGACGCCATGGAATCCGATCACACGCCGGAGATCGACGCCATCATCAAGAGCGCCGCGCCCGGCTGCGAGGTGCGCGTGATCGGCGAGTTCGAGGAGCCCGAGTGGGTGGTGATGCCCCCGGACTCGCCCTGAGGCGGACGCTTCAGCCGCGGCGGCGCAGTGGGTCGAGCAGCTCGCTCAGGCCGTTGTGGTCGATCTCCTGCATTAGCTGCAAGAGCCTGCCAATCTCGCCGTTGGGAAAGCCTTCCCGAGCGAACCAGTTGAGATAGCCGCCGGGCAGGTCCGCGATCAGGGTGCCCTGGTGCTTGCCGAAGGGCATCTTCAGGGTCACCAGGCGTTCCAGGTCGTCGGGGTTCATGGCATTCTCCTCGCGGCATTGATGATGGCCGGCGAGCTTACGTCAGCGGGCGAATGTTCGCCAGTGCTGGCCCAGGGCGTTATGCATCGCCTAACGGGTGCTGCCAGCCGCGAGTTCGCGCTTCCATCTCGGCCTCGGCCTCGAGGCTTTCCCAGTCGCGGAAGATGGTTGCCACCGCCAGGCAGTGGTCACCGGCGATGAAGCGCGCGGTGAAGTCATGCGCCGCAGGATCGCCGTCGGTCTCGATGCGATCCCAGTGCGTGGCATGGCCCACGACATTGATGCCGATATCGTAGTGCTGGCTCCAGAAGAAGGGCACTGCCGCTTGAGCATCGCCGGCGCCGAGGATGTTGCGAGCGGCGCGCTGCCCCTGGCGCTGAGCCACTGTCCAGTGCTCGATGCGTACGCGCTCGCCACTCAGCGGGTCTGGCCAGCGGGCGATGTCGCCGGCGGCGAAGATCCCCGGCATGCTGGTCTCCAGGGTGTCGCTGACCCATACGCCATCATTCACCGCGAGGCCTGCTGCCTCGGCCAGGGCGACACGCGGGCGCACACCGATGCCGACCACCACCAGGTCGGCATCGAGGTGTTGGCCGCTTTCGAGCTCGACCGCCTCCTCGGTAATGCCTGCCACCTGGTCTTCCAGATGAAACTTCACCCCCTTTGACTCGTGCAGATCACGGATGAAGTGGCTCAGCGTCTCGCCAAGGATGTGCTGAAGCGGCTGTGCTTCAGGCGCGACGACCCGCACCTCGAGCCCGCGTTCGCGCAGCGACGCCGCCGCTTCCAGACCGATGAAGCTGGCGCCGATCACCACGGCGCGGCGCGCTCCGCCCTCGACGGCGGCAATCAGCGACTCGCTGTCGGCCTGGCTGCGCAGGGTGTGGACATGGGGCAATTCGGTACCCGGCACCGACAGGCGGACCGGCTCGGCACCGGTGGCCAGTAGCAGCGCTCCGTAGTCCAGGGTCTCGCCATTGGCGAACTGCAGCCGCGAGGCTTCGGGTTCGATCGCCGCCACCTCGGTGGCGAGTCGCAAGGTAATATCGTGTTGCTGATAGAAGTCATCGTCGCGCAGGGGAATCCATTCGGCCTTCGCCGTGCCGGCCAGGTAGTCCTTTGAAAGATTCGGCCGATCACAGGGTAGGGCCTTGTCCTCGCTCAAGATCGTCACTGGCCCCGTGTAGCCCTCTCGGCGCAGCATTTCCGCGGCCGCCTCGCCGGCAGCACCACCCCCCAGAATCACCACCGAGGACGGCGATTGGGTCGGGTGGCGTGCGGGGGCTGGCTTGGCACGCTCGTGCACTATCACCCGGTCGTCGACGATCTCGGTCTTCCAGCAGGCCACATCGTCCAGGGCCGGAGCGGCCAGCGCTTCGCCGCTGCGCAGGCTGAAGCAGGCGTGGTGCCAGGGGCAGCGCACGGTGTCATCGACAATCAGGCCATCGCCGAGCGGCGCACCATAGTGGGTGCAGTGGGCACCCACGGCGAAGAAATCGCCCCCGCTGCGAGCGAGAAGTACCGCGTCCTCGCCGACATGGCCTGTGAGCATCTCGCCCTCGGCCAGCTCGCTCATCGGGACACCAGCAGTCAGGTCCGGGCCGTTCGGGGTCTTGTCGGCACTCATCGTGATCACTCCTGTGAATGGCGGGATATCATGAATCACTATAGAAGCCACGCTGTCGCTTCACCTTGTGAGTTGCCGACGGCCTCATAACGTTCAGGTACATGGTGAAAGACTGTCACGCCAGCGGCGATCCTGATGGGGCGATGATTTAGAGTGGAAAACTGTAAGCATGCTATGTATCTTGCCCCCTTCCCTTACTGCATTTCGCGAGGTTGCATGAATCCCACCATCGAGCTGCTGAAATCCCACCGATCGATCCGCAAGTTCACCGAGCAGAAGATTCCCCATGAGCTGCTGCGGGAGCTGATCAGTGCCGGCCAGAGTGCCGCCACGTCCAGCCATGTTCAGGCGTATAGCGTCATTCATGTCACTAATCCGGCCAACCGTGAGGCGATTGCCGAACTGGCCGGCGGCCAGAGCTATGTGGCGAATGCCTCGGATTTCCTGGTGTTTTGCGCCGACATGAAACGCCCAACCGATGCCTCCGAACGAACCGGTGCCAACGTCGTGCGTGGCATGACCGAGCAGCTTCTGGTGGCAAGCGTCGACACCGCCTTGATGGCACAGAACGTGGCGGTGGCCGCCGAATCCGAGGGTCTGGGGATCTGCTACATCGGCGGTATCCGCAACGATCCTCAAACTGTCAGCGATCTGCTGCGGTTGCCCGAGCATGTCTATCCGGTGTTTGGCATGTGCATCGGCTACCCGGCTCAGACCCCGGGCATCAAGCCGCGGCTATCGGTGGAGGCGATTCTCAAGGAAGACTATTACGACGACGATCGCGAGCAGGTAGCCGCCTTCGACGACACCATGCAGCGTTACTACAGTGAGCGCAGCGGCGGCACCAAGGACACCAACTGGTCCTTGAATCTCACCCCGCTCTTCGACACCAAGCTGCGCCCGCACATGCGTGACTTCCTGATCGAGCGCGGTTTCAAGATGAAGTGAGATAGGGGCTCAACAGCGCTCTCCACAACGCTCTCAAGCATTGAGTCAGCAATCCTCGCGAATCAACCTCAGCCGATTCGCCACGGGCCCGCGTTTGCGTGGTCTTTCAGGAATCCGGGTCGGGCGTCTCGCCGTCCGCAGGGGGCTCGGCGACGGCGCCGGAAGCCTCGTCGGGTGTGTCGAACAGGGCCGCGCGGAAGTACTCGCCGACCCGCTCTCGGGTCTGGGCATACCAGTCATCGTCGCGGGTTATCGCGCGCTTGGCATTCAGGGGGTGGGTGGGAATGTGCAAGCGCATGTCGAGGCCGGTGCCATGGTGGGTGGAGACCTGGCGTGCCGCCGACTGCCGGGACGGGCCGTAGGGAATGTACCGGGCCAGCTCCGCCTGGCGCTCGGTGGTGGTGGCGAAGCGCACGAAGCGACGGGCCGCTTCGGGATTAGGCGCGTGGCGGGGGATGACCCAGGTCTCGTGCTCCTGCACCTGACCGTCCCAGAGGATCTCGATGGGCAGGCCGCGGTTGACCATGGCGTCGAAGAAGCGTCCGTTGTAACCCGAGGCCATCACCACCTCCCCCTCGGCCAGCAACCGCGACGGCGTGTCGCCGGCCTGCCACCAGCGCAGATCCTCAAGACCGTTCAGGCGCTTCAAGGCGAGGTTCAGGCCGCGCCGGGTACTGAGCAGCCGGTAGAGCTCTTCCCGAGGGACGCCGTAGGCGAGCAGGGCCCACTCCAGGTTCGCTGCCGGGGTGTCTTGCAGGGCGCGAGGCCCGGGAAAACGGCGCTGGTCGAAAAGATCGGCGATGGAGGTGGGGCGGCGTCCCGGGAAGGCGTCGCGGCGATAGGCCACCACGGTGGCGAACACCGAGTGGGTGATCGCGCAGCGGCTGAAGGCGCCGGGGAGGAAATCCTCATCGGGCGGGGTGCCATCGGGGGCCGGGGCCACCAGCGAGGGCGACAGCGGTTCGAGCAGGCCCTCCGCGCAGGCGGCCATGGCCTCGCTGCGGGTCATGTCGATCAGATCCCAGGGTACGTTCTCTTCGGCCACGGCACGCCGTAGGGCCGCAAGGCCGCCATTATAGCGGGCGACGTTCACGGGGATGCCGGTGGTCTCGGTGAAAGGCGCGAACAGGGCGTGCTGCTGCGCACGTTCGTAGGCACCACCCCAGCTCAGCACCGTCAGGGTGGCTGGCGCAGCAACGGCTGGCAGGGGCCAGCACAGCGGCATGCCCATTGCCAGGACTAGGCCCAGGAGCATGGCCGACACCAGGCCGGTTGCGCCACGCCTGCGTTCAGCCCGCACCATATTCTTCCCGACGAAGTGCATCGCTTTGCTGCAGGAAGGCCCGGGCGATGCTGGTCTCGTAGACCACTCCCAGGAAGGCACCGTCTGCGGCCTCGTCTACGACGGCGATGGCCTCGCCAGTGACCTCCTGAAGATGGCGCATCGCCTCCCAGACCGAGGTCTGGGGCCCCAGCACAGGGCGCGGGGTGCTGGGGCAGTCCTTCACCGGCCGCCCGCCGTCGCCGTCCTCGCGCATGGCCTCAAGGTCGGCCAGGGTCACGCTGCTCCGGTAGCAACCCTTGGCGTCGACCAGGTGGGCCTCGCCGTGGCCGGAGCGGCTCAGCCGGGTTACCGCCTCGCTGACGCACTGCTCCGGCGGCAGGGTCACGCAGATGTGGCTCAGCAGGTCGTGGAGCCGGGCATCCTGCAGCAGGGCGCGGCTGCGACCGGCGGAGAGGTCCAGGCCCCGCTTCGCCAGCTGGATGTCGAACAGCGAGCGACCGAATAGCTGGGCGGCGATGGGGCTGGCGAGGATCACGCTGGCAAGTGCCGCGGTGGTCAGCGCGTAGTTACCGGTGAGCTCGAAGACGATCAGCAGGCTGGTCAGGGGAGCGCCGATGACCGGCGCGGTCACCGCCACCATGCCGCAGACGGCATAGAAGACGAAGGTGTCCTGGGCGCCGCCGAGGCCGCCAACCAGAGTGCCGCACAGGGCCCCGAACAGCGTGCCGATCACCAGTGCCGGGCTGAATATCCCGCCGCCAAAGCCCATGCCCAGGCACAGCGCCGTGGCGGCCAGCTTGAGGACCAGCACCACCAGCAGTTCCAGGCCGCCGAAGGCACCTGCAATGGTGGCGAAGCGCAGAGTTTCCTGACCCATGCCGAGAATGTCCGGTACCCACAGGGCGGTTACGCCGAGCAGGGCGCCAGCCAGCGCCGGGCGCAGTGAGGGAGGCAGGGGCAGGCGTTCGGCCAGCCGGCCGACGCCGAGGATCGAACGCATGTAGGCGCCGGCCACCAGGGCGCCCAGGCCGCCGATAAGCACGAAGACGGCGAATTCCCAGGGGCGGGGCAGCACGGTATCGGCGACATGGAAGAGGGCGCCGCGGGAGAGCACATTGGTGGCGATGACGTGCCCAACGATGGCGGCGGCCGCCACCGGGGCGAAGGCGCGCAGCGCGTAGTGGCGCAGAACCACCTCATGGGCGAAGACGATGCCGGCCAGGGGCGCGTTGAAGGCCGTGGCGATGGCCGCCGCCACGCCACAGGCGATGGTGATGTTGTCGTCGGAGCGGCCCAGCCGGAGCAGCCGTGCCCCCAAGGACCCCAGGCTTGCCCCCAGGTGCACCAGGGGGCCGTACTGCCCCACCGAGGCGCCAGCGCCCAGAGAAACCAGGCCACTCAGCGCCGAGAGCGCCCCTTCCCGTATCGGCAGCCGCCCGCGACGCGTCTGCACGGCGGCGATGACATCGGCGGGGGTGTGAGGGCGACGCCCGGGCAGCGCGCGGTGCAGCTGACCCACTACCAGCCCGCCAAGGGTCGGCACCAGCACCGTCGCGATCACCAGCGCCCCGGGGTGGGCGAACATCATGCGCCCCCGGGGTGACACCAGTAGCACGTCGTTAAGCCACAGGACTGCCGCCACGAAGCTCACCGCGGCCAGCGCCGCCAGGCTACCGATCAATGCGCCCAACGCCACCAGTCCCAGGAAGCGCAGCATTCCCTTGGGCCCTTGTGGAACTCCTTCCCCTGCTTCCGGCATGGTCATCTTCAAGGTGTAGGCGGGTCGGTCACCGCTTGCAAGGATGATCGACCCTGGCAGGGCGAGGATAGGCTGTCTCACGCCGCTCTTCGTGACCAAGCTGCGCAGGCACGATGGTCTGGCCCAAGGTGGCTTGAAGGGGCAGTGAGGCAGAGCTTCGGCCTCGCTACACGCACTGGCCGCGTCTTCGGTTTCAGCCGTGGATGTAGCGCAGGCGGGCATCCCGCCGCAGGCGGAAGATGGTGACCACGTTGGTCACGAATATCATGCTTTCGGCGAGGGTGCCGCCAATCGAGCCGGCCAGCAGATTACTGATGACCCAGCACAGCGCGGCCAGTGCCAGGGCGGCGCGCATGGCGATTCCGCTTAGCATGAACATGCCCCAGGTGCCCAGCAGCCCCGCGGTCAGCGCCGGGATATCCCGCGGGCCGCTCCAGGTCAGCGCCGCCACCGCCAGGGTGGCGAGCAGCATCATGATCATCAGCCTGCGGTGACGCGGGAAGCGGCGCACCAGGGCGATGCGCAATACGATCAGCGCCGAGATCCCGGCCGCTACCCAGCTTTCAAATAGCGCGAACTGGGCGGCGAAGGCGACGTTGGCGAAGAGCAGCAGAACGAACAGCTTGTCATCACGCTTGCTGGCGAATCCCACCAGGCACAGCGCCAGCGCCACCAGGCTAACCCCCTGGCCGAGTAGCCATCTTAGTCCGATCTCTTCCATGCCAATATCCGCGTTCCCGTTGAAAGTGGGGAAAGGCTAGCACGCCTCACGCTCGACGTTTGCCGTGCCTTCCGCACCGTTCATGCGCCTCGCCAGGCCTTAGGAGGAATCTTTGGCTAGGATGAAAGGGCTGTTCTCATCGTTATGGCAGTCTTTACGCTTGTTCATGTCTTACGTTGCCTGATGCCAGGGTCAGGCCGGACATGAAGCTGACATGGTCGGGCATGGGACAGTTATCACCATCTCGTAATGTTTTACTTCGACGAGACGAGGTGCGTGCCAGTTTTGACGCTCCCGCCTTGACCTGCTGCCATAAGGTGCTGAAGTTGTTCCATGATTCCACCATGTGATGTTGCATGGTGACCAAAGCCAATAACGATATCGAGCATCAGCGGGCGGATACCGCGCTTCAGGTACAACACCTGGAAGCGCAATGAGCCGGAATCGTCGATGCCTGCCATAAGGAGGCCGAATGAAGCCACTTTCGAGCACAGGGTTTGCGCTCTTTGGTGCCATACTGATCGCGATCAGTTACGGGCTCGCCCGTTTCGCCTTTGGTCTGTTCGTGCCTCCCATACGCGATGAGCTGGAACTCACGCCCTATGTGATCGGTATCATCGGTTCTCTCCCTCTCATCAGTTTTCTGTTGGCTACACTGGTCGCGCCGTTTGCCGCGGACCATCTCGGTGCCCGCAACGCGGCGGTGTTGTCCGGTGCCTTCGGCGTCGGCGGTCTGACGCTGATCAGTCAGGCATCCAGCGCGGTGACACTCGGTGCGGGGGTATTCGCCTGCGGGGTCTGTACTGGCTTGATGATGCCGGCACTGACGGCTGCCATGCAGGCGCTGGTGAGGCGCTCGTTACACGGGCGCGTCAGCTCGGTCATGAACGCGGGCACCAGTATTGGCGTGGTCGTTGCCGTGCCGACGGTGCTATTCATGGCCGGCGCCTGGCGCCTTGCCTATATTTCCTTCGCCGTGTTGGCGGGTATCGCTTTGATCGCCTCCTGGTTTCTCCTGCCCTCGGTATCACGGATCATGCCGGCAAACGCCGCGCCACCCGCGCCGATCAGCGAATTGCCATGGTCACGCCTCATCAGGCTCTCGCTGTTTGCCTTCGTGATGGGCTTCGTCTCGGCCGCTTACTGGATATTCGCGCCTGACCTTATTGTTACCCTGGGTGGCCTGCCCGCCAACGCTACCGGTTGGCTATGGCTTGCGGTGGGTATTGCCGGCCTGGGCGGCGCCGTGGTGGCCGACCTGGCTGATCGCAACAATCCCCCCATTACGCATGCCCTGATGCTGATGATGCTGGCAGCGAGCCTCGCACTGATCGCCGCCAGCCCAGGCCAATCGGTGTTGGCGGCATTTTCGGCGCTGGTCTTTGGCTTGGCGTACATGAGTTTGACGGGACTCTATCTGATGACCGGCATTCGCCTGTTGCCGGGCCGGCTGTCAACGGGGCCAGTGCTGCCCTTCATGGCCGTGTCGCTTGGACAGGCGACCGGCTCGCCCGTCGTCGGTATGTTGGTGGACGCTTACGGCTATGCCAATGCGTTCTCCATGTTCTCTGCTCTCGGCATCCTGGTAGCGATCCTCTCGCCATTTTACCCAGGCTACATTGCCCAGGCGGAAGAGGAGGAAGGTGAGGAAGATACCGGTCTCCAGGCCGCATACGATTACCAGCTGCAGGATGATGAGGGCGAGCCCCTTCATCCCGAAGCGGACATCATTGAGGAAGCCGAAGAAGCAGAAGCTGCCGCCGCTGAAGCCGCCGAAGCTGAAACTGATGCGGCTGAGGCCGCCGCCGCTGAAGCCGGCGAAGCGTCCGAAGAAGCCAAGGGCTCTCAATCAGGCAAGGACTCTGAAGAAGCCAAGGATTCTGAGGAAGCCAAAGACGCTGAAGCCGCCAAGGACTCTGAAGAAACCAAGCGTTCTGAAAACGCCAAGGGCGCCGGAGAATCCCAAGCATCTGACGACACGGACGCAAACAAGCCAAGCAATAAGGGCAATAGCTGAGGTATCGGTCACCGGCCTTTTCCCGGCCCCAGGCCGGTGACCATCTTCTCGATGATGGGCTCACGATGACTCAGTTAAGCGCAGGGTCTATCAACTTCGGCGTGGCGATAAAAATCGAGGGTGGTGATGAAAATCGAGGGCGCCGCTGATGGGCGCCACTCGCGGATGGATAGGCCAAAAGGTGGATTACTTGAAGCGGCTGCGCGCCTTCTCAAGGGATTCACTGAGCGAGGCCCAGGCACGTTCCGCGCCCGCTTTCACATCATCCCAGGCATCGTCGCTTGAGTTGCGCAGCTCGTCGAGCTTCTTACGCATCTCATCGCGTTTGGCCTCGAGCTGATCGACCTCTTTCTCATGCTCGATACGTGCATCGGCTTCAGCGCTTTGGGCACGCGCCTTCATCTTATCGACCTCGGCCTGCAGCTCATCCAGCTTGGCACGCAGCTTCTGTTCGTAGGCATTCCTGTCGCTCATGTGGGTCTCCTTTCCGTCTTCTGACAAGTGGAAGCTTGAAGATAGCCTATCGTCTGGCGACAAGGCATCTATATCTCAGGATGGCATACCCCGCCGGGTGGGTTGCAAGACAGCCATCCTATTGCGCCGCGCGTTCATGCAGGGCCATCAGGAAATCCTGAATGCGTGCAGCATTGGTCCCCAGGTCACTCTGGCCGATCCGTGAGGCCGAGCGCATATCGACGCGAACACCGTCGCCTTTCTCTGTCAGGCGAATCACCACATCGTCCTTGAAGCCGAACCAGCGAGTGGTCGCCGTGGCCTCGAGCTTCGAATCACTGACGGCGGCAATCTCCCAGCCCTGAGCCTCTACCGTAGCCTCTACCGCCGCCATGGCATCCTCCATGGAAAGCGACAGATGGATCGCGCTCAGCCTGCCGTACGCGGCTTGCTGCTGGTCGGCGAAGCCCTGCGGGTAGGCCACTGCATTGGGGGCAGCGTCGCGTGCCTCTGCTAGCGCCTCGAAGGTGGGCGGATTCTCAAGATCGGTGGTGATGTCATGGATCGGTGGCACCGTCTGTGCGCGCTGCATCATATGAGCGGGCAGGGCGAGCATCGCCACCACGGCTGTACTGGTGATAAGCCCTGTCAGCAATGGGCGCGGGCGGCGGCAGAACGCCGCGACGATGACCGCCACCAGCCCAACCGCACCAGCAGCCACCGCAATGTGCGCACCCTGACGCAGCATCGAGAACGACGTCCCAAGCGCTACCCAATCCCATCGATAGGCCGTGCCCGACCCTGCCATCAGCACGCCCGCCACGACCAGCAACACAACCCCCAGCCAGGCGATTACAACCGGCCATGCACCGCCGCGCGAGTGCGGCTTGAATATGGGTGATGCCATCTCAACTCCTTGTTGATCAGTGACCCGCTATTCACTGGCGGTTAAGCGGGCGCTTGGTTTCTATCGAGTTGCCTCTGTATCAGTGGTCCTCAGCATACGTGCTGGGAGGTACTCTTGCCCACGTTGTGCCGGTGTCCCATTGCGCTTGCCTTGGCAGGGCCTCATAAAAACGGGATAGAGGCAGGTAGCCCCGAGCCTGGCGGACAACCTACGCCCGGCGCTATTCTTTACGCCAGCTTCTATGTCCTCAGCCCCTATGTCATCAGCCCCTATGTCATTCGTCCCAATGGCTAAGCCCCTATGTTATCGGCCCCTGCGTTATCAGCCCCGACGTTATCAGCCCTTTTGCCCCCAGCTTTATGGAGCGAACCCCAAGCGCTATGCCTTCCACGCCTTCTGCGCACCCCAATGACGGTCTGGCTGACAAAAGCGCCGACCACAATGCCCGACACAACGTGACAAACCCTGCGTCGACAAGTATCGCCTTGATCATGGCCGCCGGTGCCTCTCGGCGCTTCGGTGTCGACGACAAGCGCCTGGCAACCCTGCCGGATGGTCGTCGCCTGCTTGCCGCCACCGTGGCCTTGGTGGCGACGGCCTTTCCCGCGCTGCGCGTGGTGCTGCGTGAAGACGACGACCCCCTCGCACTCGGGCTTTCATCCGATACCCCGGTCATTCGCGCCGCCCATGCCAGCGCAGGGCTCGCCGCGAGCATCAGCGATGCCTTCCATGCCCTGCAAGCCGATGATGACCTCATCGACGTGCAGGCCGCGGCTATTCTGCTTGGCGACATGCCTGCCTTGCGCCCCGAAACGTTAGAGGCCTTACAGCGCCGGATAACAAGCCAATGCATCGTGCGACCGGTGCAGGCCGGCAGGCCCGGTCACCCCGTGCTGTTCGGTCGCGCCTTTTGGCCTGAACTTGCCGCCTTGGGTGGTGAAAAGGGTGGTGAAGGGAATGGTCAAGAGGGCTTTGAAGAGGAGCGCGAAGAGCAAGGGGAGAATCGCAAGGATGAAGGGGCGCGAAGCGTGATTCGTGCCAATCGGGAACACGCTATTGAGCTTGCCGTCGATGATCCGGGGATTCACCTGGATATCGACCATTCGAGCGATCTCAGGCGCCTATCCTGAACAAATGACGTTGTTGAAAGCCTGTCACAGCCCAGATGGCTCTGGTGTGTGCCTGTTACGCTAGAGGTTTAACAAGCCAGAAGAGGAGCCGTGACATGTCTGCCGCTTCAGCGTCGCCCCGCATCACCTTGCACCCGCATTCCGGCCGGGTGCGCATCCATTCCGGTAACACCCTGATCGCTGATACCGAAAACGCCATCGAACTGCGCGAGCGCGGCTACCCCGATCGCTACTACATCCCCAAGGAAGATGTGGCTATGTCGATGCTATCGGTGTCTTCAACCGTCACCCATTGCCCCTTCAAGGGCGACACCGTGTATTACTCACTCGACACTATCGCCGATGTGGCATGGAGTTACGGACAACCGAATGAAGAGATGAAAGCGATTGCGGGGCACCTGGCGTTCGATGGAAAAAAGGTCACGGAGCAGCTGGAGTGATGGTGGCTTTCGCTGACCTGAACCTGCTCTTGCCCTCAGAGATAACTACCTACATTCAGAGATAACTACCTACATTCGTCAGTCTTAAAAGCATGAATAAGCCACCCAAAGCAGGCTTATACCAATGCTTGAACACATTTGGCTCGACTACAATGATGGCGAAAATGCACGGAAGCATTGAATTCGCCAGCTTGGCACCTTTTTATCAGGTTGAGCTCATTGAGGGTTTGGCTTTTGCCGTCACACCCTCCTGAATACAGGCTCGTAAAAGGCACAAGAGAAAGCAATGACTTCCGCCATATACGATGATGGATTGCTGAAAGCGACGCTAGACGCCGTGCGCGAAGCGATTCTGATCACCGATAATCAGCTTGATCGTCCCGGGCCCACCATCGTCTACGCGAACCCTGCCTTTTGCGAGATGACAGGCTATAGCGCGGATGAAGTGGTAGGAAAGACGCCTCGGCTGCTTCAGGGCCCGGAAACCGATGTCGAGCTGATGCAGACCCTGAGACAGCAGTTGCTGGCGGGGGAGGTGTTCTCTGGTGAAACGGTGAACTATCGCAAGGATGGCAGTCCGTTTCGTATGGAATGGACGGTTCGCCCCTTTCCTGCTGGAGACCGGCCGCGCTATTTCATCGCCAGCCAGCGTGATGTTTCTGCCATGCGCAATCTGGAGCATCAGCGCCAGCAGCTGCAAACCCTTTCTGACATCCAGAGGCTCGTGAGTACCGCCGGGCTAGACTTGCAGACCATTCGCGATCAGGTGGTCGAGAAGGCACGGGCGGTGACCGGCGCCGATGGCGCTGCGATAGAAGAAGCCGAGCAAAGCGACATGGTCTACACCTCCGTCAGCGGCCGGGGTGTGGAGACAATAGGGATGCGGCTGCCCATCGCCAGCAGTCTTTCAGGTACCTGTTATCTCAAGCGCGAGTCGATCCACTGTCGCGATAGCCACGAAGATGCGCGGGTGGCTCGGGCTGCCGCCGACCGGGTCGGCTTCCGTTCTGGCCTGCTGGTGCCGCTGACCCATCAGGGACTCTGCTTTGGCGTGCTCAAGGTCTACTCCGCACGCCCTCACGCCTTTACCGACAGTGATCTGCAACTGCTTAATATGGCGAGCCATGTGCTCGCGTCTTCGCTTGCCGATGCCCAACTCTACATGGGGGAGCGAGAGCGACGAAACCAGCTGGTGGATGCGTTGCCGATTCTGATCGCGTTCATTGATTCGCAGCTGCACTACCGCGAGATCAACGCCGCCTACACTCGCTGGTATCACCGCGTGGCCGAACAGATTGTGGGCAAGCCGGTAGCAGAGTTGATGGGCGAAGAAGTGTTTGAACAAACCCGGCCCTATATGCAGTCGGCGCTGGCAGGCGAACGCGTCGCCTTCGAGCAGTTGCTGCCTAATCCCGATGGCACTATCACGCCGGTAGAAGTTGACTTCACCCCTGAATACAACGCCCAGGGTAGTGTTCAGGGCTTTTACTCGCTAATGCGTGATATAAGCGATCAAAAGCGGGCCGAACTGGACTACTTGACCCAGGCACTCAATCGTCAGGGCTTCGAAGACCGGCTGAAAATGACTTGCGCGACCGCTCGCCGCTATCACCGACCGCTGGCACTGATCTATCTAGACCTGGATCACTTCAAGCCCATTAACGATACCCATGGCCACGCGGTAGGCGACGACGTGCTGCGCGGCGTCGCGAAGACCCTTTTCGATCAGGTCCGCAAGAGTGACATAGTCAGCCGCTGGGGCGGCGAGGAATTTGCGATTCTGGCGCCGGAAACCTCACTTGAAAAGGCCTTGAACCTCGCAGAGCGTCTGCGCCAAGCGTTGGGTAACCAGCATTTCGAGACGGTCGGTCACATAACGGCAAGCTTTGGCGTGGCGAAGTTCGATTATGAAGAGACGGAGAGAGACTTTGTCCGCCGGGGAGACAAAGCGCTTTACGAGGCCAAGCTTGCCGGGCGAAACCGCGTCAAGCAGGCCAGTCAACGAGACGAGGCATCCTTAATAGACGCCACGAGCACCATCTAGAATGGCGGGCTTCAGATAGATGAAGTGCCCGCCATGACCTTGTTCCAGGTATTCATGCCGGTTTCAGGCATGACCTCTTTCAGGCATGACCTGTTCCAGAAATAGCCTGTCTCAGAAATAGCCTAACGCGGTTTTCTCACAGGTTTGCCATTCGTTCGCTATCAGTTCTGCATGGGAATGCCATCTTCCCACCTGAAGCCGATACCGCCGCCTTTCCAGACACCTTCGCCAAATGGGCTTGCCTGATCAATATTCAGGTGCGCCGGCAAATCAAAGCCAGGAGCAAGCGCTTGAACGCCGCGAACGGTACTGCGATGCATGATCCGCAACCCTTGTTCATCGGCGGGCAAGTGGGCGCCAGGGGCGGCGCGATGCGCGACCGCCAGATTGTCGATAAAGACGCAGTCGTTTTCCTGATACTCGAATTCGATGGCGTAGCCATTTTCCAAACCGGCATTGAGTATGTCGTTGTACTCATGGCAAAGCTGCGTCATTTCCTCGGCATTCAACAGCCGAAAGCCATCCTGATTGGGTAGCTTCTCAATGACAGCGCCCGTCATGCCCAGGTGCAGCCAAATGCACTTTTTCTGTGAGATCGGGTGCTCATGCACCACCGGATGCAGGACGCCTGACGCGGAATTGACCGAGGAAAGACGACCCCAGAATGCTTTACGATCTTCCGGCAGCGCATCATAAGCGGCACCCTGATGGGCGAAATAGGTGCCGCCGCCTTTCTCCGCCGGGCGAATGATGTGGTAACCCGAGTGCGAAAAGGTATCCGGGATAAAGCTGCCATCATTGTGCCATTGCGGGCCCACGCCGGGGATGCCGTGGCGGGGATCGTTCGACAGGCGGAAGATATGCTGATTGCCCTTGGGTGTGGCCGGGTGTACGCCGTGGGTGCTGTGCAATTCCTTGCCGCCCCACCAGCAGCTGGCGCGCAGAAAATCCTCAGCCTCCAATGGCATTTCGTTCTTGAACACCAGGAAGCCGCGGTTGGCCATTTCATGCTCAAGTGCCTCGACAACGTCTGCTGGCGGTGTGTCTCGCGAGGACAAGTCGATGCCCCTCACTTCGGCACCTATCGGGTCAAGCGGCGTGATCGTGCCGCCAAACCTTTCAATCGTGGCAACGCGTTCTGGATCGAGGGGCAAGATAGTCGATGGGCTAGTCGTCACGGCTAACCTCCTGTCGATTATTCCCATGCAAGAAGGATGAGTGCGTGGCGATAGCGGCCTGGTGAAAAGGGCGCCAACGGCAGGCCACGCTCATCCCAGCACGGAATGAATGTGCCCCTCAGTCTGGCAGAGACTGCATAGTGCTCCAAACGTCAGCGGGTCGCCGACCGGCTCCTGGTCGGCTTCTGACCGGTTCTTAACCAAGGGCCAACAGCGCCTGCGCGGCCTCATGGCCAGCGCCCAAGGGTAGTCGACGTTGGCTGCTCAATCGTACTTGTGCTGCCAGCCCTTGACCGCGATCTGCTCCTTGAGCAGCTCCAGCATGTCGATCAGCACCTGCTCGGTGATCTGCTCGGTTTTGGGATCGGTGCGTAGCCAGGCATCGAAGCCGCTATCGGCCAGGTGCTCCACCAGAGCGGAGAACTCCGCCGACTTCAGCCCCGTCAGCGCTTCATCGACCAGGTGGCAGGCGAGGTCAGAGAGCGAGCCCTCGAGCCCCCGGGCCAGCTGGCCGCCCAGCGGCAGGCGCCCCAACCGTTGAAGCTCCGGGCTCTCCGAGAGGGTACGGCCGACCAGCCCGCGCACGTAGCGCAGCGTGTCGTCGCGGTTGTGGGTATAGGCGTCACCCGCCATGGTCTCCAGCCGCTGGCTGATTTCGCGAACCAGCGCCTGCTTGCGGGGCTGTATCACCCGTTCCATCAACGAGCTGGAAAGCTTATCGCTATCGCGCAGCTCGCCCTGCACGTTGTCGAGCATGCGGATGGCGATGCGGTCGGTGAGCTCCTCCATGAGGATGTCGTAGTACTTGGCGAACACGGCATAGAGACGCCAGCGGCGCACATCAATAAGGCCCATCCGCTGCAGCCGGTGCAAAAGCGAGATGACGCGCAGGATACGCAGCAACCTAAAGCCGCCCAGCGGAATACAGCCCAGCACGTCGTACCAGTGCACGAACGGGTAGAAGAACCAGCGGTGGTAGTGCCGCTCGGCGATGGCCACCGTCCAGCCCAGCAGCACATCGAACAGAAAGACAGCCACGAACGCCAGGTCGATGGCTATGAAGTTGGCATGGATGTGCTGGTCGTAAGCGCCGTAAAGACCAGGCGCCACCGCCTCGAAGGCCGCGTTCAGCGGTGGCAGCAGGAAGAGGCTATCGAACAGCAGCAGGGCCAGGTTGGCGACTACCAGCATGATGATGAGCAGATCCCACGCTATGTGGAACCGCTCCAGGGTGGGCGAGGTCGTGCGGGTGGCAGGCATGGTGCCTCCTTGAACGCGATGCCGAGGATTCGTTCTCCATCCTATAGCCTCCGCCTGCCGTCGACACCCTGAGCGTGCTCCTCGACGCCGGAACGAAGAGGCACCCAAAAAGGCGGTGTCTGTGATTACCAGAGTATATCGACTCGACGGAGTGGTGCCGCCGCGAAGTCGGTGAAGGCCCTCACTTTGGCGTCAGCGCCGAGCGGATCGGCTTCGAGACCTTCGACAAGCGCCTTCATCATTTGACACCAGCAGGCGGCATGGCGACTTTTATGGGCGCGGTAGCGGTACATGACGCAAGAAGAGTGTGTTTGATGAACGTCGAGAGCGTAGGGAAACCAGACTATCGTGAGCTGCTGGATGTCTGGGAGGCATCGGTCAGGGCAACCCATGATTTCTTGCGCGAACAGGACCTCCTGGAGCTGAAGCCGCTTATTTACGAGCAGTACTTCGGCGCGGTCGATTTAACTTGCGTAAAAAACGGGAACGGTGAAATTCTGGGCTTCTGTGGCGTGCACGACGGCAATATCGAGATGCTGTTCATAGCACCGCAGGCGCGCGGGGAGGGCATCGGCTCCTTGCTGCTGGATGACGCGGTAACGGCTCAAGGCGCCACCAAGGTAGACGTGAACGAACAGAACCCACAGGCGCTGGGCTTTTACCAGCACAAGGGGTTTGCCGTCAGGGATCGCTCACCGCTCGACGGCCTGGATAAACCCTACCCATTGCTGCATATGGAACTCGTGGATACGCCGTGACGCATCGCGTCAGCGGCGCCGCTCCGCTGCTCCTTACTCATCCTGATAGTTTCCCTCAGCCCAATATCGCCACCCTCATGGTGGGCAAGTGGCGTTAGTGCCACGTATCTGATGCCTCGTTGATGTTGCGCGGACTAGTTTCATGATACTGACGTTGATCAAAAGCCTAAGTGAAATTGTCGCCAAACGGTGACATTCTGATTCCCTCGTTCTAGGCTGATGGATCAGCCGATACGCAAGGGAATGCCATGGCCGATCAAACCGCTTTAATCCGCATTCCCGGCCGGTGCGGCCCCTTGCTGGCGACTCCTTAGTTGCTGATTTCCGTAACGGCATTGAAATGCGCGAGCGCGGTTATCCCAGTCGTCACTACATCCCAAAAAAGGATGTGGATATGTCGAAGCTCTCGGTTTCCACTACCGTCAGCCACTACCCTTTTAAGGGCGATATCATCTATTACTCGCCGTCCGATATTGCTGATGTGGCCTGGAGCTATGAATTGCTGCTCGATGATATGCAAGCGATCGATACGGATAAAGCAACAGAGCAAGTGGAGTGAAACGCGAGTAGTGGATAGCCTTGCTGAGCGATGGAGTGCTGGGCGGTAAGCATAGTCCGTATTTGTATTGGCCTGAGCGAACCGTCGCGTTTAAGCCAATAAGTATTAATGAGTATTTTATGATGGGCTAGGCAATTGGTTTGAAGATTTGGGAGTGTTCCCGGTTTTTTCTATTTTCGGGTTAGTCTCACGCTTTCCTCCAATTGGCCGAAAATTCGGTCGTTAAAAAATTTCAGGAGTTGGTGTTTTGGATGAGGAAAAATACCGCCGCTTTGGTGTGCGCTTCAAAGTTTTTAGTCTGGCAGCCATTTTGATTTCAGCTTGTTTTGCGTGGTACCAGTATCATGGAATTCAAGAGCGAGATTCTAAAAGAGCTTTCTATGATAAGCAAATCGAAACGGTGGTAGAAGTGTTTGATGTGCTTCAAGAGATTGATGCTGCCGACTCAGAGGGCGAAAGAGAAATTGCTGTTGAAAAATTTTGGATGCTCTACCATGGTCGTGGCAGAAATTTCTTTGACTCAGAGATGTTCGATGCACTATCGGTCCCCGCTGAATATGTGAAATTCTGTATCATGGTTATGGGAGAGTCAGACTGGATTAATTGTGAAAACTACTCTGCAAGCATGAGCGCTGCGGGCTTTGCTCGTACAGCGAGGCAACAGCTGGCTGTGGGGTGGGAGTTCGATTTCGAAGATATTGGAAATGTGGATCCTTGGATGCCGCCAGATGATGAGTAGTTTGAAAAGTCGCAGTTTTCTTGACGAAACAATCCACGTGATCGCCGACATGCTGAGGAATATAAAATCAAGCGATCTGCGAACACATAAATGAGGTTGAGTGGGATTATGGAATTGATGAAAGTTTGAAAAGCTTAGGGAGGCCGTGTGCAACCCTAAGCTTGACCTTTAACTCGTTATTCAATAATCATTTTTGCTTCAGCTGGTTCTTGAAGGTATTGTTTTGTTTTTTTTGTCCATCTAAGTGCTGAGTATCCAGCTATCAGACGATGCCCGACCCAGCGAAGATCTACAGTTGGAGGAAGACCGGGTTTGTTTGTGAGAAGAAGCTTTCCCATTAGAGAAATCCACTCTTTATGATCAATTAGGAAGCTGCCATAACCATGGTAAGATCTTCCACTTTTATACCATGCTATACTTTTGTACAATTCTTCTCCTATATATGGTTGCAGTTTTTTAAGTTGCACGGAAGATCCTGTTGACATGTCTATCATGGGGATATGTTTATATTCACCATTTTCCAGTTTAATCTTTGAGTGGAAGGCAAGCTCCATATCTAAAGGTGTCTCGGATATTATTTTCTCGATTTTTTCTTCAGTGAGAAAATCTTCCTTTGATATTGTCAGAACTTTCCTGCCGTCGGTGATTGACTGTGGAATGTAGTGGTAATAACTTAGATAAAGCTCTAAGATGTTTTCCGCTGATTCCTCAACTGTTTTTTTTGCATGCCAGTAAGGGTGGTTTGAGTTTATGGGCTTTGTCAAAGTCTCATCCCCGACAAGGTCTGATATGTTTCTGTTGAAAAATTGTCAGTCATTCCTGATATAAAGTCCGTTACCAAATGAGCGCGAAGATTCCATTCTTTGAATTTAAATTCATCGTCTTTCTGGTCAAGCT
This sequence comes from Halomonas salinarum, assembly GCF_012062845.1. Taxonomy (GTDB): domain Bacteria; phylum Pseudomonadota; class Gammaproteobacteria; order Pseudomonadales; family Halomonadaceae; genus Onishia; species Onishia salinarum. Next base: position 60,453 of record NZ_WWNB01000002.1, on the reverse strand, counting down.
TTGACCTATCTTCTTTGTAGGTTCTTATGTAGTTCTTTGGGAAAAGTGATAATAGTTTCTTCTCTATTATTATGGGGTTGTTATTCCCATCTTTGTTTTTTGAGTAATCTAGGGCGCAGTAGAAGCGGTTGTAGTCGCAGTCCAGCAGGCAGCGAAAGTGATCCATTAACCCATAGATTGCTGTATATCCGGCAAGCTCAATTTTCTGTACAGACTCATGGCAGTAAACGTTAGAGCGGCAGAAGTACTTTAGTGCTTCTAGGACCTTTCCTGAAGGTGAGTCGCTGGGGATAAGAGATGGAAAACTCCCCTTGATTACTTTGTCATGATTCTCCATGTATTGATTTGCACTATATGTAGCTAACACCCTGTTAAGACTTGTTCTGAAGTCAATGTAAGTGAATTCAGTTTTATCTTCTCTACAACCACGAATTGCATTTTGGAAGATCTCGTGAATCTTGTTTTCTGTTTGTTCTTCTTTGATATGTCCTTCTTGGGCGAGGCGTTCTTTCCAATCGAGATATATTTTTTCCAGGGAAGGTTTTTTCTCGACTAATCCTTTTTCTATTGAGTCTTCAAGATCACTGATGCAATAAGCAATGTCATCAGCTGCTTCCATTATATATGCAAGTGGGAATCTCTGCGGCTTTTCGAATTCGAAATCTTCCCAAATAGATTTAACTAAATCTTCCTCTGTTGAGAAATAGCCACCTTTTTTTGTGAAAGGAGAATCAATGTCCTCAGGTTTTTGTGTGCAGCACCTTACATACTTTATGTATGAAGCTAGTGTGGTCTTTGTTAAGTTTAGGCCGAATTCATCTGAATTTCTTTGAAGTTTTGATGCGACGCGCAAACCTTGGGGGTTTCCATCAAATTGCAAAAAATCGGATGTCGCTTTTATAATTCGTGGGTCTTTTTTTCCCAATCCGCTATTGTGATCCCTGTTGCTACAGGATTTGATTAGGGAATCAGCTCCGTTTTTCCTAAACCACTCCGAAATGGCAGATTCTCCAAAGTGACCAAAAGGCGGATTTCCAATATCATGCATCAAACAAGCTGTTTCTATGAATGTTACAAATGCACTGCTTTGATCTGCAGTTATTATTTTATTTTCTCTAAGACTTTCGGAAACCTGGTCAGCAATATATCGGCCCATTTGCGATACTTCGAATGAGTGTGTGAGCCTGCTTCTGACAGCTGCATTTGGCTCCATTGAAAATACTTGAGCTTTTTGTTGAAGTCTTCTAAATGCAGGGCAGAAAAGGAGTCTTCCCCTGTCGCTTTCAGCTTCTATGTCAAGACTCCTATTGTCTACCCTTGAGTTCCTGAATCTTTCTGAAGAAAGTATTTTTGAGTAGGTTGTTTGCATTTTAGTTTCCTGTTTAATGCTTGAGGTTTATGTGCTTATGTTGTTTTGTTAGTGCTTGCTTTAGGGACGCATATTACAAAATAAGTTTTTATTGATAAACAGCTATTTTTTACGATGAACTGGTGTGAGGGTTTGGATTTTGGTCCTATTGCTCCATCCCACTCACCCGCATCACTCGCCGCTGCGCCGCGTCCATCAGTTGGCCGCGGCCGGTTTCTACCAGCGTCAGCCAGTGGCGGGCGCGGGTGATGCCGGTGTAAACCAGCTCCCGGGTGAGGATGGGGTTCGGCGCGTCGGGCAGCACCAGGGCGGCGTGGGTGAACTCCGAGCCCTGTGATTTGTGCACCGTCATCGCGAACACCGTCTCCACCGCTTGCAGGCGGCTGGGCAGCACCCACTTGATGCGGTCGGTGCCGTCGCCGGCGGGGAATGCCACCCGCAGCAGGCGGCGGTCGTTGCCGGCCACAGAGCCCGGGCGCGGCATATCCAGGGTGATGCCGATATCGCCGTTCATCAGCCCCAGGCCGTAGTCGTTTTTCGTCACGAGCACCGGGCGGCCGGGGTACCAGCGCTGGCGGCCGTCCTGGCTGTCGATCAACTTCTCTCTTTCCAGCGCCTGGCGTACCCGCTCGTTAAGGCCTTCCACGCCCCAGGGGCCTCGGCGCAGTGCGCAAAGCAGTTGGAAGTCGCCGTGGGCTGCCAGCACGGCGCGGGCCCAGTCATCAAACTGTTCCTGTTCCGCATCGTCGGTCGGTCGGCGCCCGGCCATCACGCTGAGAAAGTGGCGATAGCCCACCGGCGGCGGCAGAGTTTCGTCGCCGCTTAGTCGGCCCTGGCCGGCATGGGGAAAACGCTCGGGGCAGCCGGTCACCGCTAGGCGGGCCAGGCCGCGCTCGTCGTCGCTGGGTAGCTTTAGGTGCGATAGATCGTCGAAACCGTGGTTGAGGGCATCACCGATAGCGCGGCGCTTGGCGGTGGGCTCGGCTTCCAGGTTGATCGCCGCGGCCAGTTGGCCGATGCCGCTGTCGGCGGTGAAGCGGTGGCTGACGCGCAGCATAGCGATGGCCTGATCCAGCGGCTGGCCGTCGGCGTCCAAGGTATCGCTTGGCAGCGGTTGGCCGGTGGCCTTGGCCAGCCACTCGGCGGTGGCCGGGGTGTAGTGGCCGCCCTCGGCCCGGGCGCACAGGTCACCCAGCACGGAGCCGGCCTCCACCGAGGCGAGCTGATCCTTATCGCCCAGCAGCACCAGCCGCGCCCGCGGCGGCAGCGCCTCGAGCATCGCGGCCATCATGCCCACGTCCACCATCGAGGCCTCGTCCACCACCAGCACGTCCAGCGGCAGCGGGTTGTGGCGGTCGTGGCGGAAGCGGCGGGTGTCGGGGCGCGAGCCGAGCAGCCGGTGCAGGGTGGAAACCTCCTTGGGAATTACCTCGCGCAGCCGCTCGGGGTCGTCGGCCAAGCCGTTGAGGTCGAGCCTGGCTACCTGGCCGGCGATGGATTCGTTGAGCCGGGCGGCGGCCTTGCCGGTGGGTGCGGCCAGGCGAATACGCAGGGCCTGTTCTCCTCCACTCTCGCCTTCCCCCTGGCCTTCACCGAGCGCCATTGCCTGGAGCAGGGCAAGCAGGCGCACCACGGTGGTGGTCTTGCCGGTGCCGGGGCCGCCGGTGATGACCGCGAAGCGCGAGCGGCCGGCCAGGGCGCAGGCCGCCTTCTGCCAATCGAGGGGCGCGGGCTGTGTCGGCTCGGGAAACAGCGCGTCGAGAATCGGGCGCAGCCGGGCCGCGTCCGGGGCGTCGTCGCTATCCGTTTCACCGAGCCTTGCGACGATCCGGCTGTGAATATCCTGCTCGTGCTGCCAGTAGCGGCGCAGGTAGAGACGTGGGCGTGCTTTGGTGCCGGCGAGCACCAGCGGGGTGCTGCCGGGGCCTTCGGCCACTAGCTCGGGCTGAGAAAGCGCCGCGCGCCAGGCGTCGAGATCTAGCGTAGCCATTACCCGGCTGGGCAGCGGCGGTGGGTCTTCCAGGCTGTCGCCCTCCGGCGGCAGCGAGAGCGCCAGGTCCGGAGTGGCCAGCGTTTGCGCCAGGTCGAGACACACATGGCCGCGGCCGAGCTGATGGCTGGCCAGTGCCGCCGCCAACAGCAGCAGAGGTGAGGCCTCACTTACTCCGCTTTCCTTATCCTTCCCGCTTTCACGGCTCGCCTCGCGATGCAGGAAGGCGGCGAAGGCGCGGTCCAGCGAGCGCAGCCAGCCGCGCTCCACCCAGCGGTCGAGCAGGGCGAACAGCACCGCGTGATCGGCTAGCGCGTTTTCGGGCGCTCGAATCAGCGCGGTCTCCGGGGCATCGGTATTGACCGGGGAGGTGTTGGAAGATGTCGGCATCATGCGGCGGCCTCCTCGGCACTGAATAGGGCATCGAGCGCGAGGATCAGCTCGCTTGGCGGGCGTTCGGCATGCACGCCACGGGAGGGCGCGCGGGTGCCGCGCAGGAAGACGTAAAGCGCTCCGCCCAGGTGGCGTTCGATATCGTAGTCCGGCAGCCGGGCCTTGAGTAGCCGGTGCAGGGCCAGCAGGTAGAGGCAGTACTGCACGTCGTAGCGCTTCTCGAGCACGGCATCGGCCATCGCCGCCTCGGTGTAGGCGGCGTCGTCCGCGCCCAGGTGGTTGGACTTCCAGTCGAGCACGTAGAAGCGCCCTTCGTGTTCCACCACCAGGTCGATAAAGCCCTTGAGCATGCCGTTCAGCGTATCTGGCTCCAGTGCCGGCCGTGGGCGCCCTCCGAGTGTGTGAGCGCTTACGAGGGCGTCCAGCTTGCGCGTATTCACCTTGTGGGCGGCGAACCAGAATTCCAGCTCGACGCGGTAGTCGGTGGCGCTGTTCAGAGCATCCAGGCGCAGCGGTGCGGTCGCTTCATCGCCCGAATCCGGCACTGGCAGCGGGGTGGTCAAGAGCTCCGGCAGCCACTGCTCGAGGGCGGCGATCTGGCCTTCCCAGCCGCGACGGTTGGCGCGCCGGGCCAGGGTGTCGGCGCGCAGCTCGGCATCCTCGGCGACCTTGGCGAAGCCTTCCTCGCCAGCCCATTCCAGCAGGCCGTGCAGGAAGGTGCCCGCCGAGGGCCCGCGGGGGAAGCGGTGAAGCGAGCCCTCGCTTACCGTGGCGGCGTTGGCATCGAAGGGCTCGTGGATCACCTCCATGGCCGTGGCCTCATCGGCGGTGGTGGGCTCGGGCGATGGCTCGGCCTCGTCGCTGGCTTCTGCGTTGTCCTCATCCGGGGTGGCGCCGGTACGCAGCGCCGAGTAGCTGGCGATCCACCAGTGTTCGCGGATCGCCCGGGTGGGCACGCGGGCCTCACCCAGCGGCGTTTCGTCGCTGGCGAGCTCCACCGGCATGGCATCGGCCTTGGGGGCATCCTGCACCGTGACTTTTTGGGCGCCATCGCCAGGGTTCTCGTCGGCCAGCGCTTCTAGCGCCGGGCGCAGGTTATCCGGCGAGAGCGCCTCGCCGCCGGCAATCAGATGGCCGACGGCGCTGCGTTCCATGGCTTCCAGCGGTGCCAGACCGAGCCAGGTGGCGTGGCGGGCGCGGGTCAGGGCGACGTAGAGCTTGCGCAGATCCTCGCCCAGGCGCTCATGGTCGGCGCGGGCGAGGATGGCCTCGTCGGCGGAGAGCGTCAGGCGCAGGTGACCGTCATCGTCGTGCCAACGCAGCGGCAGGTCGCCGGCCTTTACTGGGCGGAAGGCGGCGATAAAGGGCAGGAATACCAGCGGATACTCCAGGCCCTTGGACTTGTGGATGGTCACCACCTGCACCAGGTCGGCGTCGCTCTCCAGGCGCAGGCGGTGGGTGTCGGACTGCGCCTGCGGATGAGCGCGAGACTCGGCCAAGAAGCGCAGCAGGGCGTGCTCGCCGTCGATCTCGGTGCTGGCCTCCTGGAGTAATTCGCCGAGGTGCAGCAGGTCAGTGAGCCGTCGTTCACCCTCGGGCACTGCCAGTAGCCGGCCGGGAACGGCGAAGTCCGCCAGCAGCCGGTGCAGCATGGGCAGCACGCCTCGGCGCTGCCACTGGCGGTGGTAGTCGCGGAACTGCATCACCCGCGACTCCCAGGCCAGCTCGTCCTGCTGCGGGCCGCCGTTCAGGGCATCGAGTTCGGAAAGCGACAGCCCGAGGCTGGGTGTGGCCAGTGCGGCGCGCAGGCTGCGCTCGTCGTCCGGTGCGGCACAGGCGGCCAGCCACACCTCCAGTTCGGCGGCGGCCTCGGTCTCGAACACGCCTTCCTTGTCGGAGAGGTAGACGCTGCGGATGCCCCGGGCCAGCAGGGCGGCCCGGATGGCGCGGGCCTCGCCGGCATTGTTGACCAGCACGGCCAGGTCCGACGGCGCCAGCGGCTTAAGCGCTCCGTCTTGCTGGGTATTCGTCTGGATAAAGCCCGTCTGGCCGGCCTGGCCCTCGCGCAGGAGGCTGGCCATCTCGGTGGCGCAGCGCCCGGCCAGCTCGTGGAGATAGGCTGATTTTGACAGGGCGTCTTCAGCGTCCAGGTGCCAGAGCGTCAGCGCGGGTTGGGGCGCGCCGAGGCGAACTAGGGCATCCTTGCGACCGTTCGCGTCCACTGGTGCAAAAGGCACCGGATTGTCATCGCCGCGGCGGAAGAGGAAGGCGCCGGCTTCGCTCTGTTCGGCGTGTTCGAACACCCGGTTGACCGCCTCGACCATTGGCGTGGCGGAGCGGAAGTTGGTGCCGAGGGTGACGTGGCGGCCGGCGGTGTCACGCCTAGCTTGAAGGTAGGTGTGAATATCGGCGCCGCGGAAGGCGTAGATCGCCTGCTTGGGGTCGCCGATCAACAGCACCGCGCTTTTTTCAGCGCCCGCAGCCGCGCTCTCTTCAGCGCCCGAAGCCGCACTCTTTTCAGCGCCCGTAGCCGCGCTCTCTTCAGCGCCCGTAGCCGCGCTCTCTTCAGCGCCCGAAGCCGCGCTGCCACTCTTTTCACTGTCATCAGCGGCGCCGCGATTCTCGGCTAGCCGGTAGACGCGATCGAACAGCCGGTACTGCACCGGGTCGGTGTCCTGGAACTCGTCGACCAGCGCCACCGGGAACTGCTCGCGGATGCGCGCGGCAAGGGTCTTGCCGGCCTCGCCCGCGAAGGCGGCGTCTAGCCGGTGCAGCAGGTCGTCGGGGCCGAGCTCGGCGCGGCGGCGCTGCACGGTCTCGCGTCGCGCGGCCATCCAGTGCACGGCGTGGGCAAGCAGGTCAGCGAAGGGGTCGGGGAGTGATTCCAGTTGAGTGGGCAGTGCTGCGAAGGCCTCAAAAGCAGGGTGGGCTGGTGGGGCCCCCTTCCATATCTCTTCGATGCCTTCTGGTGTCAGCCGGTGCCAGACGGCTGCTTTTCTGTCGAGGTCCGGCCAGATAAGGTCGCTGGTAGCCCACTCAAGGATCTTCTGAAGCCAATTGCTGCGATGGTCCTTACGCATTCGGTTGCCGGCAAAGGCCTTTGTCTTTTGGCCTTCGTCGAAAAGCTGGGCAAGCTCCTGGACCCAGTCGATCCACGGCGCCTTGAGCTCGGCCAGCGCCGCGGCGCGCTGCTCACGGTAGTTGGCCAGCGCCTCGAAGGGCGGCGGTGCAGGGGGCAGGGCGGCGGCGTGGGTGCGCAGCCGGCCGGCGGTGTCGTTGAGGGTGTCCGGCGTGGTCCAGTAGCGGGCGATGATCTGCAGCGCCTCGGGGTCGAGGTCGTAATAGAAGCTGCGCCAGTAGTCCCGGGCGATCTCCAGGTCCATCTCCGACTGGTCCAGCGACATCTCCAGGGCGAACAGGCTGCCGCTGTCGAAGGCGTGCTCGCGCAGCATGCGGTGGCACCAGGCGTGGATGGTGGAGACCGCGGCTTCGTCCATCCACTCGGCGGCCAGTCGCAGCCGGCGGGCGCAGGTCGGCCAGCTCTCGCGGGGGTAGCTGTCGCGCAGGGTGAGTAGCGGGTCACTGCTCGGCTTCTCAGCGCCCGACGGAACGCCGTCCGACACTTCGTCTTCGGACGCTGAGTTATCCACAGCCGGTTCGTCGAAGAGGTCGCCTGTCAGTCCTTCGTTCGACGAAGCTGATTCGCCGGCAGACCAGCGCGGAGGCGCTGTAAACCCGTCCCTGGGCGCTACCGGTGCCATCCCTGGCATCGGACCTCCGTCATGGTCTGCCTTCGGCGCTTCGTCTTCTGGGTTGGCCGCTTGTTGAAACGCTTCGGCGGCCTCCACCAGCCGGGCGCGGATGCGGTCGCGCAGCTCCTGGGTGGCGGCGTTGGTGAAGGTGACCACCAGGATCTCCGGTGGCGTCAGCGGCCGGGGAAAGCTGGCCGCGTCGTCTTCATGTTCTTCGTTTGAGCCCCGGGGCCCAAGCACCAGGCGCAGGTAGAGCAGGGCGATGGTAAAGGTCTTGCCGGTGCCGGCGCTGGCCTCGATCAGCCGGCTGCCGGTCAGCGGCAGGGCAACCGGGTCGAGGCGTGGCGTCTCGGCGACTTTCGTGTCTTCCGTCATCGTCATGCCTTGCCTCCCTGGCCCTTGCTGTCGTTCTTTGCGTTCTTTTTATCGCCGCCGCCCTTGGCCTTCACGGCATCGTGTAGCGGGGCGTAGAGCGCATTCGTCAGCTCGGTGAAGTGCCGCCCGGCGGCCTGATGGCGCACGAGACTTTCGAGGTCGCGCCACTGGCGGGCTAGATACGGATCGCGGTCGCGCTCACCGGGCGTGTAGTCGTTGCCCTCGAATACCTGAACGGCCGCCTTCCAGGCCTTGAGGTCGGCTTCTTCTGCCTTCTCTTCATCACCGAAGACGCGGGCCAGGGCATTCTCGTCGCCGCCCTTCTCGTGCCAGGCGAAGGCGGTGTCGCGGGCCAGCGGCAGCGGTGTGGTCATGCCGGCGCGCCATGCGCAGGCGATGGCCTCCAGATGCTTGCGGGCGGTGCTGGCGTCCAGCGGCGCCAGAGTGCCGCCGCCGGCGCGGGAGAGCAGCACCGTGGTCATGGGGCCGAGGGCGAGCTGGCCGGCCAGGTGCGCGACCCAGGGGGCGAGCCAGTGCTTCCAGTTGTATTTGCCCTTGTTGATCAGGCTGCTGGTCATCAGCACCAGCCGGCAGCGTTCGCCGTCGTCGTTCTCGCGCAGGCCGTCCAGCCAGTCCTCAATGTGCAGGGGGCCGGTATCGGTGGCAAGCTCCAACGACACTGCCGCCGGCGTCTCCCAGGCGTGGGGCCAGGCTTCGAGTTGGTCGGCGTAGTCGCCAAGCACCTTGTCCAGCGGCTCGACGAGTTGCTCGCGCATCAGCTCGGCGAAACCGCCCATGGCCAGGCGGCCCTCGCGCTCCAGGCGCTCCAGGGTGTCGTGGATGGCGGGCGTTGGCGGCTCGGCTGCGTCCACGGCGCGGCGCCCGGACTCGATCAGCGCCTGCTGGAGCTGCCAGTGGTCCAGACCGTCCAGGGCGAAGGGCTCGTGGTCGGGGCTTTCCAGCGCCTCGCGCTCGAGGTAGACGCCGAGCCGGGTGGTGAAGAAGGCCTTGACTGGGTCCTTGAGAAAGCCACTGAGACGCGCCAGTGGCAGTGCTGTGTCGATCTCCATCGGCGGCAGCTCGCCGTCCACCGCCGTGTCCGATGCAGGCTGGCCGGTGTGGATTGCCCGCCATTCATGGGCATAGGTGTACAGGCCTCGCTCCCCCGAGAAATAGTGGCGACTAAACGGCTGTAGTGGATGCTCGGTGGTCAGGGCCTCGACCAGCGCCTGGCCGGCATCGTCTCCGTGTTCATGGTTTGGCTCTTCGCTACGGGTCAGCTTCCAACCGGCGGCGAGGTGGTCGCGCAGCTGGCCGAGCAGCACCGAGGGCGGGCGTGGCTCGTTGTCGTGGATGCTGCGGCCGACCCAACTGATCATCAGGCTGTCGCGGGCCGAGAGCAGCGCCTCGAGGAACAGGTAGCGGTCGTCCTCGCGGCGCGAGCGGTCGCCGGGGCGGTAGTCGCTGCCCATCAGGTCGATGTCCAGCGGGCGCTGCACTCGCGGGTACTCGCCGTCGTTCATGCCCAGCAGGCAGACGTGGCGGAACGGGATGGCCCGCATCGGCATCAGGGTGGCGACGTTCACCGCGCCGGCCAGGAAGCGCTGGGAGAGGTTGGCTTCGTCGAGCTGCCCAAGCCAGTGTTCGCGCACCACCGAGAGCGGCAGTGCCTCGGTGAGGCCGGCATCCTCGGTGGTTTCCTGCCAGTCTTCCAGCAGTTCGCCCAGGCGGTTGAGGGTGGCGAGGTCGGCCTCGTCCTCGGCGGTGAAGCAATCGCTCAGCAGATCGCGCAGGCGGCGGCACCAGGTGGTCACGTCGGCGGGCTCGCTGAGCGCGCGCCACTGGGTCTCGAGGGTGTCGAGCAGGTCCATCAGCGGGCCGGCAAGCGCGGCTTCCAGGCCGCCGATGTCACCAAACGGCTCGATATCGTGCCAGGGGCCGTCTGATGTGTCGCCGACGGCATAACCCAATAGCAGCCGGCGCAGGCCAAAGGCCCAGGTGTTGGCGGTGAGCCCACCGGGGAGGTCGAGCCGGGCGCGCTGCTCGGCGTCGAGCCCCCAGCGGATGCCGGCGCCCTCGATCCAGCGGCGCAGCACCGGCAGGTCGTCGGCGGTCAGTCCGAAGCGCCCGCGCAGGGCGGGGACTTCCAGCAGGTCGAGCAGGTCGCTGACCGTGAGCCGCGATTCCGGCAGGTGCAGCAGCGCCTCCAGCGCCACCAGCAGCGGCTGGCGGTGGCGGCTGGTCTGGTCGGAGAGCGTGAAGGGGATGTGGCGCGGGTCGTCCTGGGGCAGCCGGCCGAATACCGCCTGCACGGCGGCGGCGTAAGTGTCGATGTCCGGCACCATCACCAGCACGTCTCGCGGGCGCAGCGTGGGGTCGGCGTCGAAGGCGGCCAGTAGCTGATCATGAAGGATCTCGACTTCGCGCAGGGCGCTGTGAGCGACGTGGAAGCGCAGGCTGCGATCCTGGACCGGGTTCACCGCTGGCCAGGTGTCGCGGGTCTCCTGGGGCGGGCGAAGCTCGAGGATGTCATCCTGCAGTTGCTGCAGCAGCCCCGGGGCTTCGCCTTCGGCGGGCGAGTCGAACAGGTCGATGCGTAGCGACTCGGCATCGAACAGCGCCCGGTAGGCGTCCTGGTCGTCGAATTCGTCGAGCAGGCGAAGATAGTCGCGGCCCTGCTTGCCCCAGGCGGCCAGCAGCGGCTGGGCGTGCAGGTGCAGCTGGGTGTCATCGAGTTCGAGCGGCATCCCGGGGCGATGGCGCTGGCGCCGACGGGCGGCCCGCAACAGATCCTTGTGCTCGATGATATCTGCCCAGTAGTGGCGGCAGGGGTTGTGCACGCAGAGCAGCACCTGGGTGACCTTCGACACCGCGGCCAGTGCCTCCAGCGTCTGGCGGGGCAGTGAGGAAATGCCGAATACCACTACCCGGCGCGGCAAGCCAGCTGGTCGCGTCTCTTTGTTCAGGGCGTCGGGCGTCAGTTCGCGGCAGGCTTCGAGGAAGCGGGTATGCACCCAGGCACGGCTGGTGGTGAGTCCACCTTCTCCGATGTCGTCGCGCAGCCGCCGCCATAGCGCCGGCTGCCAGCACTGGTCCTCGGCCAGCGGCCTGGCCTGGCCGCTGGCATCGATCAGCTCGTCGCGGCCCTCGGCCCAGGCGGCAAGCCAGTCAGCACGGTAGACCTGGTACTGGTCGAACAGGTCGGCCAGGCGCTCGGCGAGCTGGTGGCGCTTGCGCAGGTCATCGTCGTCGGCCAGGAAGCGGGCGAGGGGGGCGAAGGTCTCGTCGTCCGTAAGCTCTGGGAGCAGGCGCATCAGCCGCCAGATAAGGCGCGGCTTATCCAGGGGCGAGGCCGGCGGCACGGCCTCGTTTCCCAGCACTGCACGATAGGCTTGCCACAGATAGCGCGCCGGCAGGGTGACGTCCATCGCCGCGGCGATGCCGGCGCCGGCGGGCGGATCGGCGGCCAGCGCCAGTTTCAGCCACTGGCTGATGCCGTTGCTCTGCACCAGAATCACTTCGTCTTCCAGCGGCCCCAGTGGATGGGTCCGCAGCCATTCCACTGCCAGGTCGCGTAGCGTTTCCAGGCGATTGCCGTGGATCACCATGAAGCCGGGGCTAAGCTCGGTTCCCTGGGAGAGACGGAGGGGCATGGCGATTCCTTCGCGACGATGAGACGAGGGTCAATGGTGCCGCAAATCGTCGGGGGTATGAAGGCGTTACAGCCAGTACGTTGGCCAGCGGCGCTCGCTACCCAGGTTGTTGATCAACAGCGCTACTAGCACCAGGCTCACCGAGCCCGCCAGCACCGGCATCAACAGGAAGTCGTAGCCCACCGCGCCGGACATCATCACCACCAGCGGATTGGCGCCCGCTGGCGGATGCACCACGCGCAGCGCCTGCATCAGGGCGATGGCGAGCCCAACGCCGACCGCCATGGCCAGGATGCCGGTACCCATCAACTGCATGACCACCAGCCCAACCAATGCGGCGACAAAGTGGCCGCCTATCACGTTGCGTGGCTGGGCTAGTGGTACGTTTGGGGCGGCGAACAGCAGCACGCAGGTGGCGCCGAAGGGCGCCATCAGCAGCGGTACCTCGGTGATTCGGGTCAGCCAAGCAACAAAACCGATGCCGCTGATGCCACCGATCAGGCCGGTGAAGATTTGCAGGTTGTCGGGGCGTGCCGGCAGGGTGCCGCCGCCTTTGATCTTGTGGAGCATGGATCGTCTCGCTTATGTGTACAGACAGGTCTGTACAGTATTATTATGTAGGCATTGAGGCAAGCCATCTGATCAAGAGGAGGTATGGCCATGGCCAAGCGCGACGACATCCTGGCGACGGCGACACGGCTGTTCAGCGAGTACGGTTATCACGCCGTCGGCGTTGACCGGATACGCGACGAGGCGGGTGTCTCGAAAATGACGCTCTATCACTACTTCCCAGGCAAGGAGGCGCTGGTGGAGGCGGTGCTGGCAGAGCGCCATGAGCGCTTTATGGCCTCTCTGAAGGCGGCCGTGAGTGCAGGGCCGACGTATAAAGCGCGCCTACGCGCGGTCTTCGATTGGCATGCCAGCTGGTTCGCCTCTGAGCACTTCCATGGCTGCATGTTCATCAAGGCGACCGAGGAGTATGCCCGCGAGCCCGAGGCACTGCTGACGCTGTCGCGGTGCCACAAGTCTGAAGTGGCAGCGCTGGTTAAGGGGATTATCGACGAGAGCGATGCCGATGCCGTACCAGGGCTGGCGCACCTCGTGCAGGTGACGCTGGATGGCATGATCGTCAACGCCTATCTGTTCGGGCCCGAGGCCGTGGACGATGCCTGGGCGGCTCTGGCGCCGCTGCTGGGGTTGGACGATCGGCCGCTGGAGCGTGAGGGTGAAGCAGGCTGGACGAAGCCCTGAGCGCGCATGGCATCGCTATCTCATCAACCGGGCGTCCCCTCATGAGCTCATCGACACCGCTGACCACGCCGGATGGCCGCTATATCGTGGTGCGCAGCCGCCTTTGGAGGTGCACGAACCCCGAGCTTCCCGAGGCGGAACGTCAGCACTGGGTGCAGCGCCTTATGCAAGCCCGGCGTGGGGTGGCCCAGGCGAAGCATTCGCAAGACCCGCAGGGCGAACGCGAGGCTCGCGATCAGATCGACGAGGCCAAGCGGGCATTGGGCGAACGCGGGCCGGTGTGGTGGCAAGACGGAGCGCCGGACTATACCCAGTACAAGGTGGAGAATACGCCCTACGCTGATTGGCACGCGGCGCTGACGCGCACTTGAAGAGGCTGTCGGGAAGCGGATGCATGAATAACGATCATGTTGATTTCGACGCCCCTATCGACGCTCCGGTCGGGGTGATCGCCGACACTCACGGCACGCTGCGCGACGAGGCACTGGCGATGCTCGAGGGCTGCGGGTTGATCCTGCATCTCGGCGACGTAGGCAGCCGCGACCGTGACGCAGAGATCCTCGCGCGGCTGGGCGAGCTGGCGCCAGTGCTCGCCGTGCGCGGCAACGTCGACACCGCAGACTGGGCCGAGCGGCTGCCCTGGCATCTTGATCTCACAATCAACGGCTGGCGTTTGCATTTGGTGCACGACATCGCTGATTTCGATGCCGAGGCGCCATGCGATGCCGTGCTCCACGGCCATTCCCACAAGGCGCGCAACGAGTGGCGCGACGGCCGGCTGCTGTTCAATCCCGGTGGCGCCGGTCGGCGCCGCTTCTCGCTGCCACTGACGCTTGGCAAGCTGTGGGCCGACGCCTCGGCCCTGCGCGGCGCCATCCTGCATTTGCCTGTATAGCCTTTATCTCGCGAGGCGATGCCTGACCTTCTCGTCGACAGGTGCCTATTGGGGCGGCAGTTGCGACAGCCTGAAGGCCGGAGCCGTAAATCTCTCACGGCATAAATCAGCTGCGGCTCATTTCATGTCGGTGGGTGGACCCTCACCCCAGGTCGAAGGGGATTTCGCCGGCCTCGTGGGCGAGCAGCCACTGCTTGCGACCGATGCCGCCGGCATAGCCGGTCAGGCGGCCGTCGCTGCCGATCACCCGGTGGCAGGGCACGACAATGGCCAGCGGGTTCTGGCCGTTGGCGCGGCCCACCGCGCGCTGGCCGCCACGGCGGTTGAGCTGTTCGGCGATTTCGGCATAGCAGCGGGTCTCGCCGAAGGGAATGGTGGCAAGCGCCTGCCAGACCCGTTGCTGGAAATCTGTTCCCTGGGGGGAAAGTGGTAGACTGAAGGTCTGACGCAGGCCGTCGAAGTATTCCTCTAGTTGGGCACGGGCTTGATCGGTCAAGGCGTTGGGGCGCGTCGGCTCGGTTGCCTCCTCCTTGGTGACGAAGACGATCTCGGTGAGGCCTTCGTTATTGGCGCGCAGCCGAATCAGGCCCAGGGCCTCGCTCTCCGGCGGGCGGTAGTAGTCGATAGCGACGGCGAGGTCGTCGGCGAGCGGGGCAGCGGATGAGTCGCCGTCCCGCTCGGCGGGATCATCATCGCGCCGATCGATGTGAGAGGCAGCGGGGGCAGAGGACATGGCGGTGGCTCCTGGAGCGGTTGTGCCGGCGCGGCGCTGAAGGGCGCAGCGATAGGCACAGGAAACAGCACTACCGAGACCATAGCGGAAAGTGACGCCTCTTGCCGGGGAGACCCCGACTTTCTTGCCCCTGACCCTTGCCGGTCGTATAACACACGGGACCACTTGGCGAGGTAGCCTCGCGGGCTTCCCCTGGTCGGCGGGCTGTAGTTCAGTCGCTGGCATTGGGCGAAGATGTCGAAGAGGGTGTGGTTTATTTGGTAAGCGCGCCGTGCTGGATTGATATTGAGACCTGACCGAAGGGAATCTTGGCCGCGCTGGCGTGTCCCTGTAGGGTAGGCGAGCCCGTTTTTGAGGAGGCGTCATGTTCCCGAGTTTTTCCCTTCGCTATGCGCACCTGCCGGCGCGCATGAGTGCTGAATGCGCCCCGACCCCGGTGACCAAACCGCAGTTGGTGGCCTTCAACCATACGCTCGCCGAGGAGCTCGGCTTCGATGCGTCTGCCTTCGACGCCGGGCAAGCCGCCGATGCGCTCTCAGGCAATGCGCCGCCTGAAGGTAGTGCACCGCTGGCGATGGCCTATGCCGGTCATCAGTTCGGTAATTTCGTGCCGCGGCTCGGCGATGGCCGGGCGCTGCTGCTGGGTGAGGTCGTTGACCGCGAGGGGCAGCTTCGTGAACTGCAGCTCAAGGGCGCCGGGCGCACGCCTTTCTCACGAGGCGGCGATGGTCGTGCCCCCTTGGGGCCCGTACTGCGCGAGTACCTGGTCAGCGAAGCCATGCATGCACTGGGTATTCCGACGACCCGCGCGCTGGCAGCGGTGACCACCGGTGAGCGCATCGTGCGAAGCCTCGCCGAGCCTGGCGCGGTGCTGACACGGGTGGCGTCAAGCCATCTTAGAGTGGGTACCTTCCAGTACTTCGCCGTGCGCCGCGACGTGGAGGCGATCCAGATCCTGGCCGACATGGCCATCGAGCGTCACTATCCGCACCTCGAGTCGCTCAGCAGTAGCGAGCGCTACCTTTCGCTACTCGAGGCCGTGATCGCCCGTCAGGCTGAGCTTGTAGCGCGCTGGATGGGGGTGGGCTTCATTCATGGGGTCATGAATACCGATAACACCGCGATCTCCGGCGAGACGCTGGACTATGGCCCCTGCGCCTTCATGGACACCTTCGACCCGGACACCGTGTTCAGCTCCATCGACCAGCGTGGCCGCTATGCCTTCTCCAACCAGCCGCATAGCGCCCAGTGGAACCTGGCACGTTTCGCCGAGACGCTTTTGTCGTTGCTCGACGACGATCGCGAACACGCCATCAAGTTGGCGACCGATGCCATCGAGACCTTCCCCGAGCATTTCGAGGCCAGCTTCGGCGCGGTCAAGCGCGCCAAGCTGGGCCTTCAGGGCGTCGAGGCCAACGACGAGCTTCTGGCTCAACAGTTGCTGGATGCCATGCAGGAAGGCCATGCCGATTACACCCTGACGTTCCGTCGCCTGGCGGATGTGCTCGAGAGCGGAGAAGGCGAGTCGCGCTTGATCGAGCTCTTCGATACCCCCGATGCCATCACCGCCTGGCTGGGGCATTGGCGCGAGCGTGTGGCCCGTGAGGATGCCGATACCGAGACCATTGTTGCGCGTCTGCGCGCCACCAATCCTGCGGTGATTCCCCGTAACCATCAGGTCGCGCATGCCTTGAAGGCGGCCGATGAGCAAAATGACTACGGTCCCTTCGAATCGCTGCTGGCGGCCGTGACGAGCCCCTTCGAAGACCCTGACGGTGAGGTCGACTATCGCCAGCCGCCGCAGTCCAATGAACAAGTGTTGCGTACCTTCTGCGGCACCTGAGGCAACCAGACTGAAAAGAGAGCTGAAAAGGGGCTGAAGAGGGGCTAAAAAGAGTACCTGCGCTACCGAAACGGCCGCCATGTGATGCATGGCGGCCGTTCTTTGTTGTGCCGGATAAGCAAGTTGTTGTGGATATAAAGGTGTGCCGGACGTCGCGGTGTGGCGTTTCGGGCTGGGAGACCCTGAGGGGCTCGCCACCCGCCAGGAGGCGTCCACATGGGCCTTGACGTTAATCCAGGGCGGCAGCCGCCATGATCAGGCGGGATCTATCGTCAGCAACAGTCGCTCATGGCTTGCCGGCAAGTCGGGGCTCCGGTGTACCAGGCCGTTTTCCTCGTTGCCGATCCACCCGCTGCCCTTGAGAAGCGCCAGGTCACCGGTCCCGAGCCGTCGAATGGCGGATGGGGCGGCGACGATCTCGGGTTTGTCCGGCCGCGGTGCCCCCAGACCCTGACGGTTCACGGCCCATTCGGGGAGCCATTCGCAACCGGGGCCATGATAGGTCGTGACCAGTCGCACCGGCAGATGGTCGCAGTGAAAGCGTGGACACATGGCGGATGCCAGGCGGCGCAGGCGCAGTCCCACGGCCTCGGTGTCGAACAGGCAGGCCATGGCCTCGGCCAGTGTCACGATATCCTCGATGAGGGCACCGCAGGCATCAGGGTCATGCAGTCGTTGCGCAAGCTCGTTGCGCAGGGCATCGCCAGGTGGACCCAGCCAGGAGAGGGAGAGCGCGCTGTTCGCCTGGAGCTGGGTGTTGACGCCGGCCTGCACCTCCTTGGGGAGCTGCCGGCGCAGGATGGCGATGCTGATGTCATCCTCGAAGATACGGGGCAGGATGCTGATATCCTCGCCCTCGGCATGGCGGGGTGTCACGGGGACGTCGGGTGAGTCACGGCGTTGTGTGGTCGTCATCATGACATGGCCTCCGAAGTTATGGGGTTTTATGTTATGTTATAACGTATCTTTTATTGTGTTTGAAGCAAAGCCCACTTCGTCCGACCGGGAGATACGTTGTCGCGCTCCCCATCACGCCTTCTCACACCGCTGGCTGATATTCTGTTGCTGAGTATCACGGCCCAAGGGCAAGACCTCAGTCCCCGTCAGCATGGCCATGGTGGTGCCCATGACGATGACCAAGACCGTGGCTTCGATGAGGCTTTAATCTTGGCCATTCGCAACAGATGCTGCGGAGGAGACCTTCCTGGTGACTCGGCACTGCCGCACGGTCATGCCTGCCGCTCGGGCAGGACCCACTGCTTCTACAACGACGTGTTCAAGGACGCACCTCAGCGGACGATGTGGCGCCTACTATCCGACGCTTGAACAGTCCGGCCAGGCTGGACAGGGCAAACAGGATGGCGGCCAGGCTGACGATGGTGGGCCCCGTGGGGGTATCGAGCCAGTAGGCGGCCTGCAGGCCACCGGTGGTTGAGCCGGCCCCGATCAAGGCGGTCAGCAGCGCCATGGCTTCCGGTGTGCGACAAAAGGGCCGCGCGGCAGCGGCAGGGATGATCAGTAGAGCGGTGATCAGCAGCGCCCCCACCACCTTCAGTGCCACGGCCACGACGATTGCCAGAGAAAGCGTCAGCACCCACTGCTCGCGTCTGGGGTCGATGCCGCTCGCCCGGGCGAGGTCGGCGTCCAGGGTGGCGGTGAGCAGTGCCGACCAGCGCCATCCTACCAGGCTTGTAACCAGCAGCGCGCCGGTCCCAATGAGTGCCAAGTCGTCCTTGCCCACGGCCAGGATGTCGCCGAACAGGTAGGCCGTCAGGTCGATGCGCACCCCGGATGAGAAGGATACCGCCACCAGGCCGAAGGCGAGCGCCGAGTGCGCCATGACCCCAAGCAGCGTGTCCATGGCATAGCCCCGGCCGCTGAGCAGTGAGACAAGCGTGGCCATCAGCAGTGACACCACCAGCACCCCGACGAAGAGGGAGGTTGAGAGCAGTAGCGACAGCGCCACGCCGAGGATGGCGGCATGGGCGGTGGCATCGCCGAAGTAAGCCATTCGCCGCCACACGACAAAGCAGCCCAGGGGGGCGGCGGCGAATGCTACGCCGAGCCCGGCCAGGGCGGCGCGAACCATGAAGTCATCGAACATCAGGGGCTGGCCTCCAGGTGGCGTGTGTCGACGGCCGGCGGTGCGGCCATGCCGGCAGGAGGGGCATGGCGGTCGTGGTCATGATGGTAGAGCGCCAGGGCATCATCGGTATCAGGGCCAAACAGCGCCTGATAGGCCGGCGAGCTGGCGACCCGCTCGGGCGTGCCCTGGCAGCAGATGTGGCGGTTCAGGCAGATCACGCGATCTGCGGCGCGCATTACCACATGCAGCTCGTGGCTAACCATCAGCACCGCACAGCCCAACTCGCGACGCACGCTTGCGATCTGGCGATAGAAGTCGGCCGTGCCGCGGTGGTCGAGGCCCTGAGTCGCCTCGTCGAGCAGCAGCAGGTCGGGCTTGTCCAGTAGCGCCCGGGCGAGCAGGACGCGCTGGAACTGGCCGCCCGAGAGGCCTGCTACCTGTTGCCGACCCAGTCCGGGAATGCCGGCCTGCTCAAGGGCCTGGCGTATCGCCGGTGATGGGTGGCGACGCGGCAGGTTCAGGAAACGGGTGACCGTCATCGGCAGGGTGGCATCGATAGCCAGCCGCTGGGGGACATAGCCGATGGTGAGGCTGGTCTGGCGCACGAGCCGGCCCCGTACCGGTCGTACGGCGCCGATGATGGTGCGCAGCAGGGTCGACTTGCCGGAGCCGTTGGGTCCGACCAGGGTGACGATCTCGCCGCGGTCGAGGTGCAGGTCGATGCCGTTGAGGACGGACCGTCCCCCGAGGGCGACGTGCAGGTCATCGATTGACAGCAGCGGCATGGTGGTTCTCCGGTGTGGGCTTGATGCTAAAAGATATGTTATATCATAACTAATAGTGTCACAATCGCAGTCCGCTGACTCCCCCTCCTGAAGAGATCGATGATGATGAACACGTTGCTACGCTCGCTTTGCCTGCCTTGGCTGCTGGTGCCCGCGCTCGCTGCCGCCGAGGTGCCTGCGGTGGCTGTGGATATTCCGCCGGTCCACTCTCTGGTCGACCGAGTGATGGGAGAGCTTGGCTCGCCCGATCTGGTGATTCAGCCGGGTGCCTCGCCGCATGGTTACGCCATGCGCCCCTCGGAGGCCGAGGCGCTAGCGCATGCCGATGCCGTGTTCTGGGTCAGCGATGCGCTGACGCCCTGGCTGGCCGGGGCTCGTGAGTCGCTTGCCGACGAGGCGCTGCAAGTGGCGCTGATGGAGACCGCCGGCACACGTCAACTCGCGTATCGCCATGGAGCGACGTTCGAGGCCCATGCCCACGACCACGAGGGAGTGGACCCACACGGCTGGCTCGACCCGGTGAATGCCCAGGCCTGGCTCGAGGCCATCGCCAAGTCGCTTGGTGACCTCGACCCCGCTAATGCGGATGCCTATCGTCGCAACGCATCGCAGGGACAGGCCGAGCTGGAGACCCTGATCGATGAGCTCAATGAGCGCCTTGCCGACGCTCGCGATGCGCGTTTCATCGTGTTCCACGATGCCTACCAGTATTTCGAGAACCGCTTCGATGTGCCGGCGGTGGGGGCGATCTCTCTGGGTGATGCCTCGGATCCGAGCCCGGCACGCATCCGCGCCATCCAGGACCGCGTTGCCGAATTCGGCGTTAAGTGCGTCTTCCGTGAGCCGCAGTTCAGTCCGGCGCTGGTGGAGAGCGTGTTCGAGGGCACAGGGGGCGAAACATCGCTTGTCATCGATCCGCTGGGCGTCGACTTGCCACTCGATGCTGAGCTCTATCCACAGTTGCTGCGCCGGCTGGCCGATGGCGTCGTGCGCTGTGCCTCTGGGGCCTGATGGCCGCGGCGGGCAGGCCAAGTGCGACATTGCCTTTACCGTTTTTGTTATGATATAACCTCTCTTTTTTCGACACCGCCAAGGCAGGCACCTCACATGACATCAAAAGCGAGTGACCCCGTCCTGAGGGTGGAAAACCTGCGCATGCGTCTTGGCGGACGGTTCGCGGTCGATGACCTGTCTTTCCAGGTGACGAAGGGCGAGCGCGTCTGCCTGATTGGCCCGTCCGGTTCGGGCAAGTCTCTTACCGCCGGGGCAATCCTCGGCATCCCGCCGCCCGGTGCCACCCTGAGTGGCCGCATACATATCAATGGCCTGGAGGTCGGTGGCGTGCGTGCGACACGGCGTCCAGCGGCGGCTCGGGCCGGTATGGTCTTCCAGAACACGCATGCCGCGCTGAATCCGCTGGTCAGTGTCGGCGCGCAGCTGAGAGAGCCATTCATGCGCTTTCATGGGCTCTCTCGCCGGGAGGCGCAGCGCGCGGTCGTCAAGCTCCTGGGGCGGATGATGATCGCCGCCCCGGAGGAGGTTGCCCGGCGGTCCTCGGCGGCGCTTTCCGGTGGCCAGCGCCAGCGCGTCTGCCTGGCGCTGGCACTGGCTTGCAAACCGGCGCTGATCGTCGCCGACGAACCGACCACGGCCCTCGACGTCCTGACCCAGGCCGAGGTGTTGTCGCTGCTACGTGAGAGCACGGGAACGGCGGAGACGCCAGCGCTGCTGTTCATCTCCCATGACATGAATGCCGCAGCACAGCTTTGCGAGCGGGCGCTGATCATCGATGACGGCAGGCTCATGGAGAGCGGCCCCCTGGCCCAGCTCATGGCCGACCCGCAGCACGCGTTTTCCCGGGAGTTGGTTTCAGCGATCCAGCAGGATGCGGTTGCCTCCACGGCCATGGCGGCGCCACGGCATGAGATGACGAGGTAGCCCATGTGGGACGACATATTCAATGACGACACTCTCAACGACGATGGTTCACTGCTCAGGGTCGCCGGTCTGAACAAGTCCAGGCCCGGGCCGTGGCGGCTCTGGCAGGGACGGGAGCGACACCACACACTCAAGCACATCGATTTTGGCATCCGTCCGGGGGAGCTCATTGGCCTGGCCGGTGTGTCCGGTGCCGGCAAGACGACGCTGCTGAGCCTGATGCTTGGTCTTGAACGGGCCGACAGTGGCGAGATCGTCTGCCAGGGGCGGCGCATCGTGCCCGGCTCGGTGCGCGCGCTGCGCTGGTATCGGCGCGCCGTGCAGTACATCCCTCAGGATCCGGCCGCCTCGCTGGACCCGAATATGAGCGTTCGCGAGCTAATTCGCGAGCCGCTGGCGCGGCTGGCAATCGACTGTGTCCACGAGACACGGGTGAGGGAGACGCTTGAGCAGGTTGGCCTGGACGAGCGTTACCTGACGCGCCGTCCCGCCGAGCTCTCCGGTGGACAGGCCCAGCGCGTGGCCATCGCCCGGGCGGTCGCCGTGCGTCCGCGGCTGCTACTGGCCGATGAGCCGCTCAGCGGCCTCGATCTACCGGTTCAGGCAAGGATCACCCAGCTACTGAAATCGCTCCATCATGATGCCGGCATTGGCCTGCTGGTGATCTCGCATGACCTCTCGGTGGTCTGCCGGCTGTGTCAGCGCACCATCGTGCTGGATGATGGCGCGATCATCGAGGATCGCCCCACCGAGGCACTCTTTCGCTCGCCCGCGCATGCGCGCACGGCGGCGCTGATCCAGGCGGCGTCGGCCTTGTCGGGCCAGGATTTCACCTTATCTTCCCCTCACGCCGCTACGCCGGCCTTTCGTTCCCAGGAGTTAGTCCCTTGACCCTTCGCCATGCCTTGCCGCTTCCGCTCACGCTTCTTTCTCTGGTCCTGCTGGCCGGCTGCCAGCAGGAAGAACCGGCATCCGCCGAGCGTTCTTCCAGCGAGAGCGCTTCCGCCAAGACCGCCGAGGTCGGCGATCGGCGCCTGAAGGTCGCGATGCTGCAGCCGCCGCGCTCCGGACTGAACCCGCTGACCGACGACGCCTTCAAGCTGTCGCGCTGGAGCACCGCCGAGACGCTGATCCGCCTCGATGACGACGGCAGTCCGCAGCCCTTCCTGGCAACCGAATGGGAGCAGCTCGATCCGCGTACCTGGCGCTTCGCGATCCGCGACGGGGTCACTTTCCACGACGGTAGCCCGTTGACCGCCGAGCGCGTGGTCGCCTCGCTGACCGCCGCGACTCAGGCGGCGCCCAAGCCGCGAATCCTGGATGGCGTGTCGATGGAGATCGAGGCCGATGGCGATGACGCGGTGATCGTGCGTACCGCCGAGGCCGACCCGTTGGTGCCCAACCGGCTGTCCAGCCCGCAGCTTGCTATCATGTCGGCGAGGGCCTACCGCGACAACGGTACCGTCAACCCGATCGAGGCCGGCACCGGTCCCTTCGTGCTCGAGACGATCAACGGCACCCAGAGCGCCCATCTCGACCGGTATGAGGACTACTGGGGTGAGCGGGCCGAGCTTGCCGGCATCGACGCCGACTACGTGCCGGATGGCACGGCACGGGGGGCGGCGCTGCGCACCGGCGAGGCCGATGTGGTCGAGGCCGTGCCGGTCTCTCAGGTCGCGCTGATCGACCCCGAACGGATCCACGAGGTGCCGATGCCACGCACCAACACCCTCTACCTGAATACCGAGTCCGGGCCCCTCGCGGACCCCGCATTGCGGGCAGCGGCGCGCGAGGCGGTTGATCGCGAAGCCATCGTGCGCACCGTCTACGAGGGCCGTGCCGATGTTGCCAACGGCCTGCTGGGGCCGGCGCTGCGGTGGGCCGACGGGCTGCGCTCGCCGGTGGACGGTCGGCCCACGCCGGCGGCTCCCGATGGCGCCAGCATCACGCTCGGTACCTTCACCGACCGGGCCGAGCTGCCCGAGGTCGCGGTGCTGGTGGAGCAGCAGCTCGAGGCCGCGGGCTTCGATGTTCAGCAGGAAGTGCGCCAGTACGCGCATATCGAGGCCGACATGCTGGCCGGCGAGTTCGATGCCTTCATCCTGTCCAGGGCGACCATGCTCGATTCCGGCGATCCGGTGGCCTACATGGTCAGCGATTTCGCCTGCGAGGGCTCCTTCAACATCGCCCAGCTCTGTGACCCCGAGGTCGAGGCGGCGCTCGAGAAGGCTGCTGAGCTGGCGCCGGGGCCGGAGCGCCGCCAGGCGATCATCGACGCCGAGGCTGCGATCCTGAGTACCGATGCCGCCGTACCGATGCTCCACGAGCGGGTCATCCAGGGGGAATCCGTGCGTGTCGCCGGCGCCATTCGCGACCCGCGCGAGCGCGAGCTGATCGACGAGCACACCCGGTTCATCGATGATGGCGGCGAGTAACCTCGTGGATATGCCCGCGGCAGAATCTCGGCCGTCGCGATGGCGCGTCATCGAGTGGGGGGCGCTGTTGCCGGCGTTGTCGCGACTGGTCACGCTCGTTGTCGTCGTCGTGCTGGTCGGCCTGCTGCCCTGGCTCTCGGGACGCGACCCGGCGCTCAGCATCCTGCGCGCGCGGGCCGGCGACCAGAACCCGACCCAGGAAGCACTTGAGGCCATTCGCACGCAGCTGGGCCTCAACATGGGGCCGCTAGAGAAGTTGCAGCATTGGCTCACCAGGCTGATGCACGGCGATGCCGGTACCTCCTGGATCTCCGGCACGCCAGTGTTGCCGGGCATGCTGCAGGCGAGTCAGGTGTCGCTGACGCTGATGGCGGCGGCGCTTGGCGTCGCGCTTTTTACCACCCTGCTGATCTGCCTGCCGGCGCTGTGCCGTGGCCTTGCGGGACGCCCGGCGCCGACCTCGGGGGCGGTCGGGGCCGCGATCACGGCGCTCCCGGAGTTCCTGCTCGCCGCGCTGCTGCTGGTAGTGTTCGCCGCTTGGCTGCGTTGGCTGCCGCCCTACGGCTGGGGTGAGTGGCAGCATGTGATCCTGCCTGCGCTATCGCTGGGGCTGCCAGCCGGCGGCCTACTGGGTCGGCTATTCAGCGACGCGATGACGTCGGCCTTCGCCGAACGTTGGGTCGCGACCTGGCACATGGCGGGTTTCTCGCGGCGCCGCATCGTGCTGGCGGTGTTGCAACGCACCCTGCCGAGCCTGATGCCGCAGGTAGGGCTGGTGATGGTGGGGCTGACCGGTGGTGCGATCGCCGTCGAGCAGGTCTTCTCTATCCCCGGGCTCGGCCGGGCCACGCTCGGGGCGGCCTCCGCCCAGGATCTGCCGGCGCTGCAGACGGGCATCCTGATTCTGCTTGCCATCGCCATCGTGTTGGGCGGCCTCGCCAACCTTGGCCGTTCCTTGCTGCTGGGTGGAGCGATGCGGGCGGGGGCGGTGCCGGTCGCCGCCTGCGTGAATCGTGGCGGCCGCGGTCGCTGGGTCGTGCCGGCGATGGCGGGGCTGCTGCTGCTCTTGATCATCGTTGCCGGGCTTGGGCGCGACCCGATGAGCTCGGCCTACCTGCGCCTGCAGCCACCCAGCCTGGCACTCCCTCTGGGCGCCGATGGCGTCGGGCGGGATATCCTGGCGCGCGTGAGTCATGGTGCGCTTTCTACCATGGGGATGGCGCTGGTCACGGTGCTGGTCAGCTTCGTGCTGGGGATACTGATCGGCCTGATGCCGCGGCTGGCGGCCGGTCCTATCGAGATCACCAATGCCACGCCGCCCGTCATCGCTGGGCTGGTCGTCGCCGGGCTCATGGGGCCCAGTGCCGCCGGCGCGGTGATCGCCGTCACGGCCGTGAGCTGGGCGCCGCTGGCTGCACACACATCTGCTCTGGTGACCGAGACGATGGGGCAGGCGCACATCCGCATCACGCCGATGCTCGGCGTGGGGCGTTGGCGCCTGCTTTGGCGCTACGTGCTTCCTCCGGTCATCGGGCCGGTGTTTCGCCACGCCATGCTGCGCCTTCCCGGCACGGCGTTGGCGCTGGCAGCGCTCGGCTTTCTGGGGCTTGGTCCGCGTCCGCCGGCGCCGGAGTGGGGGCTGCTGCTGGCGGAGAGCATGCCTTATCTCGAGCGGGCGCCCTGGGCCGTGCTGGTGCCGTCGCTGGCGCTGGTATTGATGTCGATCCTTGCGGTCTCGCTTGCAAGCCTATGGCGTAGTCCCGTTGGCCGCGCGTCGCTGCCCTCACGGGTGCCGTCTGTTGGGAGAGGCGAGTGATTGGCGTGCTTTCCCTGCGCCATAAGGGTTAACAGGACAACTGCCCAGGCTAACTAGATAGGGTCATTGGATAAGGTAACAATCAGAGGAACTGCACATGAGAGCTAACCAACTGCGCCGGCCCAAGGGCCGGCGCAGTTCGTTTAGTGAATGGGGCAAGGACCGCCGCCGGGGCGGCGGGAGAGTGCTGGATCAGGCCAGATCGAAGCGGTCGGCGTTCATCACCTTGGTCCAGGCTGCCACGAAATCCTTGACGAACTTCGCCTCGTTATCGTCCTGGGCATAGACCTCGGCATAGGAGCGTAGAATCGAGTTGGAGCCGAACACCAGATCGATCCGGGTCGCGGTGAACTTGGTGTTGCCGCTCTTACGATCCACGATCCCGTAGGCGTTCTCTCCCTGGGGCTCCCAGCGGTTTCGCATGTCGGTCAGGTTGACGAAGAAGTCGTTGGTCAGCTGGCCCACGCGGTCGGTAAGCACGCCGTGTGAGGTGCCGCCATGGTTGGTGCCCAACACCCGCATGCCGCCGAGCAGAACGGTCATTTCCGGCGCGGTCAGGCCCAACAGTTGGGCGCGGTCGAGCAGCATCTCCTCGGGCTTGACCACATACTCCTTCTTCTGCCAGTTGCGGAAA
Organism: Halomonas salinarum; assembly: GCF_012062845.1. Taxonomy (GTDB): domain Bacteria; phylum Pseudomonadota; class Gammaproteobacteria; order Pseudomonadales; family Halomonadaceae; genus Onishia; species Onishia salinarum. The sequence continues at coordinate 34,505 of NZ_WWNB01000002.1, read as the reverse complement.
CCATCCGCCAGCGGTTCCAGCGGCTCGAAGGAATCGGCATCCGTCATCGCCTCGTCGGCGTCGCCACGGCCTTTCTGGAACGGCACGTGAATCTCGTGGCCCGCGGCCTTGGCGGCCTGCTCGATGCCCAGATTACCCCCCAGCACGATGACGTCCGCGATGCTGGCGCCAGTGTCGGCGGAGATCGTCTCGTAGACCTTGAGCACCTTGGCCAGGCGATCGGGTTCGTTGCCTTCCCAGTCCTTCTGTGGTGCCAGGCGGATCCGGGCACCGTTGGCGCCGCCGCGCATATCGGAGCCGCGGAAGGTGCGCGCGCTGTCCCAGGCGGTGCAGACAAGCTCGTTGAGGCTCAGGCCCGCCTCCGCGATTTTCGTCTTGACCACTTCTTCGATGTAGTTGGTCTCGCCCTGCGGGACCGGGTCCTGCCAGATCAGGTCCTCGGCCGGCACTTCCGGGCCGATGTAGCGGGCCTTCGGCCCCATGTCGCGGTGGGTCAGCTTGAACCAGGCACGGGCGAAGGCATCCTTGAAGTATTCCGGATCCTTCATGAACTTCTCGCAGATGGCCCGGTAGGTCGGGTCCATCTTCATCGCCATGTCCGCATCGGTCATCATCGGGTTGTGCCGAATAGACGGATCAGTGGGGTCGACCGGCTTGTCCTCTTCCTTGATGTCGACGGGTTCCCACTGGTTGGCGCCAGCGGGACTCTTCTTGAGTTCCCACTCATGGCCGAACAGCATGTCGAAGTAGCCCATGTCGAACTGGGTCGGGTGGGTGGTCCAGGCCCCTTCCAGACCTGAGGTGATGGCGTTGGAAGCCTTGCCCTGCAGGTTGGGGTTGAGCCAGCCGAAGCCCTGTGCGTCGACATCGGCGGCCTCCGGCTCCGGCCCGAGCGCCTCGGCGTCGCCATTGCCGTGGGTCTTGCCGACCGTGTGGCCGCCGGCGGTCAGGGCAGCGGTTTCCTCATCGTCCATCGCCATGCGCGCAAAGGTCTCGCGAACCTGCTCGGCGCTCTTGAGCGGGTCGGGTTGGCCGTTCACGCCCTCCGGGTTCACGTAGATCAGGCCCATCTGCACCGCGGCCAGCGGGTTTTCCATGGTATCGGGCTTGTCGACGTTGCCGTAGCGCTCGTCGGAAGGCGCCAGCCATTCCTTTTCGGCCCCCCAATAGGTGTCCTTCTCCGGGTGCCAGATGTCCTCACGACCGAAGGAGAAGCCGAAGGTCTTGAAGCCCATGGATTCATAGGCGACGTTACCGGCCAGGATGAACAAATCGGCCCAGCTGATCTTGTTGCCGTACTTCTTCTTGAGCGGCCACAGCAGGCGCCGTGCCTTGTCGAGGTTGCCGTTGTCCGGCCAGGAATTGATGGGCGCAAAGCGCTGGTTGCCGGTGCCACCGCCGCCACGGCCATCAGCCAAGCGATAGGTGCCCGCCGCGTGCCAGGCCATGCGGATCATCAGGCCGCCGTAGTGGCCCCAGTCGGCCGGCCACCAGTCCTGGCCGTCGGTCATCAGGGCGTGCATGTCCTTCTTGAGCGCATCGAAGTCGAGCTTCCTCACTTCGTCGCGATAGTCGAAGTCCTCGCCCATCGGGTCGGTCTTGCGATCGTGTTGATGCAGGATGTCCAGGTTCAGGGATTCCGGCCACCAGTCGGTGTTGGAATGGCCGCTGGCGGTCTGACCACCGTGCATCACCGGACATTTGCCTGCGTTGTTGCCGTGTTGTCCGTTGCCCATTGCGATATCTCCCGTCGTTTCGTTATCAGCGGCCGCCCCACTGGTCCTTGGATGTCGCCTCTTTGCGTTCCAGCGCCTTGGAGGTGGTGCGGATCGATCAGCTGTACAGAGGACTACTTTGCGTTGCCGTTGCTTTCCTAATCAGCATAGTGCCGGGCTTCAGGGCTTCAATTTTTCTTTACTCAAGAAGCTGATAGCGATTTTTCATCGAGGGCGGAGCCGCTGGCGATGCCGGTATCGCTCAGGACTCGAGCATCGTCAGGCCGCTGCCCGGCTCGCCCATCTACACTCAAACTAGCCGTTTTGCGCCGCTCGGCCGTGTCGCTATGCACAGAAAGTCGACGCCCGGCTCGCCACGGCGGGAAACATTCGCTCCCACTCGTTTACCCACAATCACAAGGGGCGGGTCCTTGCGTGGCGCAGTAGCGCCATGCTCGGAGGCCTGCCCAGGAGCCGCCATCATGTCAGTGCGTGAGATGTCCCTTTATATCGACGGTCAGCCGGTGACCTCCAACAGTCAGGAATGGCGCGATGTGCTCAATCCGGCGACCCAGGACGTGGTCGCGCGGGTGCCGTTCTGCACCCGCGAGGAAGTCGAGCGCGCCGTGGCCAGCGCCAAGGCGGCCTTCACGACCTGGCGCAAGGTACCGCTGGCCAAGCGCATGCGTATCATGCTCGCCTTCCAGGCACTGATTCGCGAGCACACCGAGGAGCTCGCCGCGCTGATCAGCGAGGAACACGGCAAGACCCTGCCGGATGCCGAAGGCGAGGTCGGCCGCGGCCTGGAAGTGGTCGAGCACGCCTGCTCGATCCCCAGCCTGCAGCTCGGCGAGCTCGCCGAGAATGCCGCCAGCGAGGTGGACGTCTATACCCTCAATCAGCCGCTGGGCGTGGGCGCCGGCATCACCGCCTTCAACTTCCCGGTCATGCTGCCCTGCTTCATGTTCCCGCTGGCCATCGCCACCGGTAACACCTTCGTCTTGAAGCCCTCCGAGCAGGACCCGTCCTCGACCATGCGCCTGGTCGAGCTGGCCCACGAGGCCGGCGTGCCCGCCGGGGTACTCAACGTGGTGCACGGCGGCCCGGACGTGGCCAACCAGATCGCCGACCACCCTGACATCAAGGCGCTGTCCTTCATCGGCTCGACCCACGTCGGCACGCACCTCTATCGCCGGGGTTCCGAGGCCGGCAAGCGGGTGCAGGCGATGATGGGCGCCAAGAACCACTGCGTGGTGATGCCGGACGCCAACCGCAGCCAGGCCATCAACAACCTGCTGGGCTCGGCCTTCGGGGCCGCGGGCCAGCGCTGCATGGCCAACTCGGTGGTGGTGCTGGTGGGCGAGGCGCGGGCCTGGCTTAACGACATCGTCGACGGCGCCCGCCACATGAAGGTCGGCCCCGGCACCCAGCGCGACGCCGACCTGGGCCCGCTGGTATCGCCCGCCGCCAAGGAGCGCGTCATCCGCCTGATCGACGCCGGCGAGCAGGAGGGCGCCAGCCTGCTGGTCGACGGTCGCCGTTGCGAGGTGGAAGGCTATCCCCACGGCAACTTCGTCGGGCCCACCGTGTTCAGCGACGTCACCGCCGAGATGACCATCTACCGCGAGGAGATCTTCGGGCCGGTGCTCTGCGTGGTCGGCGTCGAGACCCTGGACGAGGCGATCGAGTTCATCAACGCCAACCCCAACGGCAACGGCACTTCGATCTTCACCAATTCCGGCTGGGTGGCGCGTCGCTTCGAGAGCGACATCGATGTCGGCCAGGTGGGCATCAACGTGCCGATCCCGGTGCCGGTGGCTTACTTCAGCTTCACCGGTTCGCGGGGCTCCAAGCTCGGTGACCTGGGCCCCAACGGCAAGCAGGCGATCGCCTTCTGGACCCAGACCAAGACCGTGACCGCGCGCTGGTTCGAGCCGGAGAACGTCTCCGGCGGCATCAACAGCACCATCTCGCTGCATTGATTCCTGGCGCGCGACGACGAAGACGGTCCCGTCTCGACACAGGCGGGGCCGATTTGCCCGGCCTGCTAGCGCTCGGGCACCCCGAGGGTAGCGAACAGCTCCGCGAGTTCCGGGTGCTCCCGCTTAGCCTGCAGGAGGGTGGGGTCGACGACCGAGAAGCGGCCTGCCGCGGTTTTCAGGTACACCCGGTCGGTCGCCGCGTCGACGAAGCGGACCTCCGGTACCTTGGCCAGGAACTGCCTGAGGAAGGCACAGTTCCTGCTGACCGCCAGGCTGTCAGCGTCGGGATAGACCTCCGCCGGGCAGGTCGCCCGGGTGTTGATCCGCTTGTAGCGGTCGATGTTGACCAGGCCCAGGGGCGCCAGGATGTGCAGGACCTCGCGATTGCCATAGGCGATGGTCGTCGGCGGGGTGTGCTTGGGGACGCTGTTGTCGAGGAAGAAGTACTCGAGCCGGGGGTGTCGGCTGTCCAGCCACTTGAACAGCAGCCTGGGCATGCCGTCATAGGCCTCCACGCAGTGCCCCAGGAAGTCCTCCACCGCCTTGTAGCGTCCCCGCGTCAGGCCGCGCTCCCAGCCCCGCTCCACCGTCGCCTCCGGGGGCGTGACGATGAAATAGAAGTACATGGTGGTGACATACTTCGCATAGGTGGCATCCAGCAGCCGCGATACCCTGTCCAGGGAGAAGCTGTCGAAACGGAACCGGTCGATCAGCAGGTTGGGGATGGAGCGGTCCCGCTGGGCCTTGTCGCGGATGTAGCGGTCCAGCTTGGCATCGATGAGCTTGACCTCCTTGCCGGACAGGCGGCCGGCATACTTGTAGGCCTCGCCCAGGGCGTCATAGTCGAGCAGGAGGCGGCGCCAGATGTCGGGGGAGACGGTACCGTAGTGATCTGGCTGGATACCCAGGTCGCGCAGGGTGTTCTTCAGCAGCGGGCGCAGGGAGCTCTTGCCGGCCGCCGAGGCCCCCTTGAGGCTGATCAGGATCGGCTCGCTGGCACAGGGGAGCCGGCTGTAGCCCTCGATGTCGATGGCGCGCGCGACATGGGGGGCGATCTGCTCGCCGAGGTGGCGGCTGCCGAAGTCGTTGCACACCTGCTGGGTGATCAACCTCGCCAACAGCGCCCGGTCCACGCCGATATGGCCCTGGTTGCTGGCGATCGCGCTCAGGACACGGTAGGTGCTCTTGTAGATGGTCCGCTCCAGGTCGCCTCGGGCGGCGAGCCCCGTTTCCTTGATGCCCCGGATCACGTCATGGTGCCGTTCCTCGATGGAGCGGTGGTCCGCCTGCTGTCGCGGGGTAGGGCGTTTGCCTAACAAGCGGGATAGCCAGGAGCCAGGCTCGGGCTCGACCGCCGTCGGTTCGGGCGCGAAGGCCGCGGCGAGGATGTCGCCGACCCGGCCGTGGATATCGTCATACAGCCGAGCATGTGCCTGGCAAAGCGTCGGCAGATGGGGGGCCAGGTAGTCGGACAGGATCTTGCGAGCGATGTCGCGGAAGTGCTGCCCCAGGAGTTCTTCTTCTTCCCCTTCCAGGACCACGATATCGGCCGTCACCTGCACGATCACTTCGTGCAGCACCAGGCGTTCCGCCTTGAAGGCGACCAGTTCCTCCTCCGCGAGCCCGGTGAGGGCTCTCAGCTCAGGGAGATCGGCGAGGCGGGAGTCGACATTGGCGCTGTGATGAATCGTCTCCAGGGCCTGGTAACGGCTGGGCAGGTCGGCCTCCAGGCCGGGGTGCCACGCTGAAAACTCGGGACCAGCTCGATCGGGCATATCGGGAGTCCATGCATGCTGTGTCGGGGCGGGGCTTGACGAAGGGCTCGTCGGGCACCACTTGGTGATCCTTGCGCGCCTCGGGGCTGTGGGAAGGACGCGAGGCCCGTCAGGAACGGGCCTGACACCCCCGGCCGGGAAAGGCCCACGGAAAAATAATGACCGAGCCGGCCTCGTGGGGCAATCCTCGTGGGGCTGAGGTAAGAAGTCGGGCCATTTCGAGACCGATATCGTCGTCAGCCATCCAGGCTCTACCTGGTTGACGTGCAGGATGAGTGGCACGTTGCCTTGGGCGTCTTCGGGAGTTTGCGGTGGCGAAGGCGTTGGCCAGGGGGGCGGCGAGCTGCATGGGGTGACGACACCGCCCTGACGCGCGATAATCGTACTGCCATACACAATTCATTCACTGTCGCCAGGGGAGTCCCCGGCCGCACTGTCGCTGTAGGCAGAGGCGAGTCGGACTGAGAGTGCACTGCGTGCTGACCCTGGAACCTGATCCGGTTGATACCGGCGGAGGAAGTGCGACATGCCCTACCTGACGTTTGCCGCGCTGGTCGCGGCGCTTTTGCTGTTTACCTGGCTTGGCCTGCGCGCCCGGCGTACCCATGGGGCGCTTGCCGGCGATGTGGTTGATGACTACGTCACTGCCCGCAACTCCCAGACCGCCTCGACGCTGGGGCTATCCTTTCTGGCCTCCGGCATGGGGGCATGGATTCTCTTTGCGCCACCCGAGGTGGGTGCCTTCGTGGGGCCGATTGCGCTTGCCGGGTATGCCATCGGCGCGGCGTTGCCTTTCGTGGTGCTCGCCGCCTGCGGGCCGGCGATTCGTCGCTATCTGCCCGAGGGGCGCAGCATCGGCGAGTTCGCCGAGCGCCGCTACGGGGCCGGCGTGCGTCGCTATGTGTCGCTGATCTCGGTGCTCTACATGGCCTGTTTCCTGGCGGCGGAGCTGACGGCCATCGGCGGCATCACGGCGCTGCTGTCTGATGTGCCACCGGCGCTGGTGGTCATCGGCGTGGCTGTCTCGACCCTTCTCTACACGGCGCTTGGCGGGCTGCGGGCGAGTCTTGCCACTGACCGCTGGCAGGCGTTGCTCTTGATCGCCTTGCTGGTGATTGTTGGCTGGCTGGGCCTGTCGCGGCTGCCGGATTTGCCGGAAGGCGCCACACTGCCAAGCATCCCCACCGGCAGTGCGCTGTCCGTGGCGCTGACGCTTGTGATCGCGGTGACCGCGGCGAACCTTTTCCATCAGGGCTACTGGCAGCGGGTCTGGGCGGCGAAGAGCGGTCAGGCGCTTGGCCGTGGTGCGCTGCTTGGTGGGTTGGTGACCGTTGCCGTGGTCGCGGTGGTCGGGGGGCTTGGCATTCTCGCTGCCATGTCGGGCGTCGCGCTTGGTGAGCCCCCGATGCCGTTCTTCGCGCTGCTGATCGATGCACCGGCCGGCCTCAAGCTGCTGGGCCTGGTGTTGGCGGTGACCCTGGTGGCCTCAAGCGTCGATACGCTGCAGAACGGCATCGCCTCGCTGTCGGTGGGCGATGGCCGTGTCAGTGGCCGCACGGGGCTTGGCCTGCCGATGGCCCGCTGGCTGACGGTGGCGCTGATGGTGCCGGTGGTGGTGCTGGCGCTGCAGAATCTCTCGGTGCTGCGGCTGTTTCTGATCGCCGATCTACTATGCGCCTCGGCGGTGGTGCCGGTGCTGCTCGGCCTGTGGTCGCGCATGACCACGGCGGCTGCGGTGGCGGGTGGTCTTGCGGGACTTCTCGGCGCGGTCATTCCCGGCTGGGTGGCTCAGGGCAGCCTCATGGCAGGGCTTATGGCGGCAAGCTTTCCCGGGGGCGTGCCGACCCTTGCCCCCTTCCTCGGTGCCCTGATCGCCTCGACGGTGCTGAGCATTGTCATCGCATCGCTGCGTCCGTCATTTGCCACCCGTGCCGGCTAGCAGGCCATCAAGTGTTTGCAAGGCTATAACATGGCGGCCACTATTCGGGTCTTGACGATCAATCCACTGATAGGAGGCACCATGTCCGATACGCCCAAGGATCCACGCCGGCGCTATTCCGCCCCGGTAGTCGATGGCCTCGGGAAGTCCGCCAGCCGCGCCATGCTGCGTGCGGTGGGCTTTACCGATGAAGATTTCACCAAGCCGCAGGTGGGCATCGCCTCGACCTGGAGCCAGGTCACGCCTTGCAACAGCCATATCGACGGCCTCGCCGATGAGGCCAAAGCCGGGGCCGACGACGCCGGTGGCAAGGGCGTTATCTTCAACACCATCACCATTTCCGATGGCATCGCCAACGGCACCGAGGGCATGAAGTACTCGTTGGTGTCGCGGGAAGTCATCGCCGATTCCATCGAGACCGTGGCTGGCTGTGAGGGCTTCGATGGCCTGGTGGCCATCGGTGGTTGTGACAAGAACATGCCCGGCTGTTTGATCGGGCTTGCGCGGCTCGATCGTCCCGGCGTGTTCGTCTATGGCGGTACCATCCTGCCCGGCGAGAAACATACCGATATCGTCTCGGTGTTCGAGGCAGTGGGCGCCCACGCCAAGGGGGATCTTGACCTGATCGACGTCAAGCGCATCGAGGAGACGGCGATTCCTGGCCCCGGCGCCTGCGGTGGCATGTACACCGCCAACACCATGGCCTCGGCCATCGAGGCACTGGGCATGAGCCTGCCAGGCAGCTCGGCACAGAACGCCATCTCCCAGGCCAAGCGTGACGATTGCGCCGCTGCCGGCGCTGCGGTGCTCGAGCTGCTCGAGCACGATATTCGTCCCTCGCACATCATGACCCGTGAGGCCTTCGAGAACGCCATCACGATCGTGATTGCACTGGGCGGCTCCACCAACGCGGTGCTTCACCTGATCGCGATGGCGAACAGCATCGGCGTCGAATTGGGACTCGATGACTTCACCCGGCTCGGCAAGAAAGTCCCGGTGCTTGCCGACCTGCGCCCCAGCGGCCACTACATGATGAGTGAGCTGGTCGAGATCGGTGGCATCCAGCCGCTGATGAAGATGCTGCTCGAGGGAGGCCTGCTGCACGGCGATTGCCTGACCGTGACCGGCCAGACGCTTGCCGAGAATCTCGCCGGTGTGGCGCCGTATCCTGACGACCAGCGCATCATTGCCCCGCTCGATGCGCCGCTGAAGGCAGAGAGCCATCTGCGTATCCTGCATGGCAACCTGGCACCAGAAGGGGCGGTGGCCAAGATCACTGGCAAGGAGGGCGTGCGCTTCACCGGCACCGCGCGGGTGTTTGGTTCCGAGGAAGAGGCTCAGGCCCGCATCAACGATGGCACCGTGGTGGCCGGCGACGTGGTGGTGATTCGCTACGAAGGCCCGCGTGGCGGCCCCGGCATGCGCGAGATGCTGACCCCGACCTCGGCGATCATGGGGCGCGGGCTCGGTGACTCGGTGGCCCTGATCACCGATGGACGCTTCTCCGGCGGCAGCCACGGCTTCGTGGTCGGCCATATCACGCCGGAGGCCTTCGACGGCGGTCCGCTGGCGCTGCTCGAGGATGGCGACCAGATCACCATCGATGCCGAGGCCGACACCATCACGGTGGCGCTGCACGAAGCGGAGCTCGAACGTCGACGTGCCGCCTGGCAACAGCCGGCACCGCGCTACCGCCGCGGCGTGCTCGCCAAGTATGCCAAGACCGTGAGCTCCGCCTCCACGGGCGCCGTCACCGACCTGCCCGACTAGGCCGCGATGCACGGTCGCCGGAGGAGGGAGCGGGTGGTAGCGCCGTCGCTGCTGCTGGCGACTGCCCTGTTGGCGACTGTGCTGCTGGCCGGTTGTGCCACTTCGCCCGCCTGGCGTCAGGCGGGCGAGGATTCCCCGGCACGCCTTGCCGACCGCCGCTGTCTCGCCTTGCTCGATGCCTTCGATGATCGCGTGCGGACGGCCGGGGTCGCCGATGCCGGCAGTACCCGCATCGAGGGCTTCGCCTACCTGCGCACCGACCGCCTGTTGGCGAGCTTTCGCGATGCACTGGCGGATGGGCGCCTCGACGAGGCCGCCTTCAACGACTGGCTCGCCCGCCAACGGGCGCTCGATCGCCAGGCGCGCCGCATCGAGGCCGCCAACCTGCCCATGGCAGCCCGCCAGGCCCTCGCCATGACCCTCGGCGACGCCGACCCGGCGGCGGCCGCCAATGCCTGCGGCGATCGGCTGCTGGCCCACGAACTGTCCCCTGCTGACCCTGACCCATACGCCTGGCCTGGCTCATCGGCGCATGCCGCGCGTCAGGCGCTGCTGGCGCGGGTCGAGGTGCCCAGCGAGTATCGGGTCTGGCAGCGTGCGCTGGGACTCTACCCGCTGACCCGTATCGGGCTCGCCCTGGGCTATGAGGGTTGGAAGGCGGATTACCTGACCAGCTTCACGCGGCCGTCGGCGGCCATCCCCCTGCGCGGCAGGTTGCACCGCTATGTGCCGGCTCGTTCTGGGTCGGGGCGCGAGGCCGCTGCCCGAGCGTTGCGTGAGGCACCGCGCAGCCCGCTTGGACTGGTGGAGCTCGATGCCGCGACCCTGCGGACCCTGGCCGTCGCGCATGCGCCGGTATTTACGGTCGACACCCGCGGCAACGACGACCGGCTGGGGGCGCCTGTCTGGTGGCGCTCACCCGATGGCGTCCGGCCGGCCGTGGATACCGGGCGTCCGCTGGTCGACGTGCGCCTGAGCCACACCCGCTTCAACGGCGCGGTGCTGCCGCAGCTGGTCTATACGGCCTGGTTTCCGGCGCGCACTCGGGTGGGGGCGCTGGATATCCTCGCTGGGCGTCTCGATGGCCTGGTCTGGCGGGTGACCCTGGGAGAGGATGGCAGGCCGCTGATCTACGACAGCATCCACCCCTGCGGCTGCTACCACCTTTTCTTCCCGGTGCCACCGCTCGAGCGGGTGGCGGTGGCGGCGGATCGCGACCTGCGCGAGGCGCCGCTGACGCCGATCGCGGCGCCACGTCTGGGCGCCGGAGAACGGATCGAGCTGCGCCTGGCGGCGGTGAGCCATTACCTGCTGAAGCTTGGCGTGAGCGGCGAGAAGAAGGGCGTGTCACCCGCAGCGACGCGGGCCCCGCCGTCTGGCGTGGCCGCCGATGTCACGTCCTATCGGCTGAATCCGGTGAACGAGGCGCCCCGCTTCGGGCAGCGCTCGCTGCCGTTGCCCGGCGGTGGGCGGCGCAGCCTGTTTGGCCCGGACGGCCTGGTCGGAGGCAGCGAGCGTCTGGAACGCTTCCTGTTGTGGCCGTCGGGCATCAGTAGCCCGGGTGCGATGCGCCAATGGGGGCGACATGCCACGGTCTTCGTCGGCGAGCGCCACTTCGATGAGCCCTATCTGTTCGAGGGCGCCTTCGAGTGACTGTCGCGAGAGGTGTCTGACGTGGCATCCTGCGACGAGATCGTCGCCGCATCGGTTGCCTGGCGCTCTCGTCAACCGGGACCGGCCATCTACCCGGTACCGGCGATGGCCGCCGAGGGCAGCCGGAGGACGGTTCAGGGCTCGCAGTTGGCGGTATGGCGCAGGCGCAGCTTGGCACGCAGATGCCGAGCGAAGACGTCGACGCCGATATTGAGCAGGGCGGTGATCAGGATCAGCACCATGGCGCGATCGAAGCGGATCTCCTGAATGGCGCTGTCGACATAGAACCCCAGGGTCGTGATGCCGAGAATGCCGAGGATGGCGGTCTCGCGCATGATGATCTCCCAGCGGTAGAACAGCAGCGCCAGGAAGGGGCCGTAGAGGCGTGGGGTGAGCTCATAGGCATAGCGTTCGAGGCCTTGAGGCGCATCCGGGCGCAGATTGACCTCGTTGCTGCGCCGGCCGACCAGATGGGCGATGATGCCACCGTTGTGAATCGCAAGCGCCACGACCGCCGGCAGCATCGACGGCCCCCACAGCTGCAGCAGGATGAAGGCCAGCAGGTACTCCGGGGTCGAGCGCATGACCACCAGGAGCCCATGGCCCAGTAGATGGGCCCAGCGGTTGCCTGGCTTAGCGTTACCAGAGCGATGCGTTCTGTTCTGCTGAAAACGACGCTGAAAGAAATGGCGCGACACCAGCGGATAGAGTGCCAGCGCCAGCATGCCGGTCAGTACCAGGGCGATCTGGGTCAGCACCAGGGTATGCCAGATACCGGGCAGCGCCTCATGGGCCATGATGTCGCCAAACCAGCTGGCAAGGCCGGATACCCCCTCCCCATGGCGCAGTGGCGCGGGCACGATGTCCTCGGTGAAAAAGCGCGAGACGTTGCTCCACACGATCGGCAGCCCGCTTCCCAGGCAGAAGGGCGCCACCACCAGATACACCGGCACCAGCAGCGGACGCACCCAGAGCCGCAGGGTGGCTATTAACACGTAGAAGAGCAGCAGCAGGGCACCCACGGTGTTGTAGTGGCCCTGGGCAAAGGCCGATTCCAGGTAGAAGCCGATCGTCGGCATGCCGACGAAGCCAAGCACGGCGCTTGAGCGCAGCCCACACTCGAGACGGTAACTGGTATAGCTGACCAGGTGTGGCCAGGCATCGCGCAGCCGCGTGAAGGCCAGGGCCGAGAGCCGCCCACTGCCGGCAGGCAGCACCTGTTCGGGCAGGGGGTCGGTCTCTTCGAGAATTTCGGCAAAAACCTTGGCGAATACCCCCGCATACGGCAGGGCGATGGCCAGCACCCCGGTCAGCGGGTGCAGGCCGAAGAACTGCAGGAAGATCAGTGCCCAGAACAGTTCATGGATGGCGCGCACGAAGGCGCAGACGCTGCGCACCAGGCGGGAGCGGAAGACCAGTGCCAGCACGAAGCCCACCGCGGCGCCGAGCCCCACGCCGACGAAGGCGAAGGCCAGGGTTCGCAGCAGCGCGAGGCCCAGATCATCGACGGCGCTGATGTCCGGCTGCACCAGGCCCTGCAAGAGTCGCAGCAGCTCATGCCAGGGTTCATGAGCGGTAATCGATAAGTCGGCGATGCCCAGGCAGAAGATGGACAGGGCCACGAAGCCAAGACTTAAACGTACCGTTGCGGAATGCCACATGGGGGAAGGCCTTGCGGGTGGATGCCTCAATAGAGCGGCAGCAGGTCCTGAGCGGTGAGCCGCACGCTGGGCGCATCCAGTGCGATACCGCCTTCGGCGATGCCGATGACGCGATCGGTATAGCGCAGTGCCAGCTCGACATCGTGCATGGCAAGCACGGCGGAGGGGTAGGCACGGGTCAGCTCGATCATCAGCGTCTCCGACTGGGGGCCATCCAGCGCCGAGACCGGCTCGTCGGCCAGTAGCACCTCGCCGCCCTGGTGAATCGCCCGCGCCGCCGCGACCCGCTGGCGCTGGCCACCGGAAAGCTCGCCGGCCTTCGCCCAGCACTTGTCGTCGATCGATAGCCGCTCAAGCAGTGGCCGGATGGCCGCCACGTCACGGCGGAAGGGCTTCGCCAAGGTCACTAGGTTGTACCAGGTGGGATGCGCCGCCAGGGCGCCCATGTAGACGTTATGAAAGACGCTCAGCGACGCGACCAGCCCCAGCTCCTGAGGCATCAGGGCGGCGCCTCGGCCCCGCCAGTGCTGATGCATCACCGAGAGCAGGCTCGACTTGCCGGCGCCACTCTTGCCGACCAGCGCGACCCGCTCGCCGCGCTTGAGGGTGAGGCTTAGCGGCCCCAGCACACGGTTTGCTCCGTAGTCGGCGACCGCATCAATCAGGGCCAGCGTGCTCATCAGTCGATCAGGCCCAGTTCCTGGCCGACGGATTCAATGATTGCGTAGTCATCGTTGCTGGCCGGGATGAAGCCGGAGCGGGGAAAGCTTTCCAGCAGTTCCGGGTCTTCCATATTGAGCAGGGCTTGCTGGACGCGGTCGGCGAAGCCGTCGCCGAAGCGCTCATCGACGTCGCCGCGAATGGTCCACTGATAGTCAGGGTAGTGCGGCGTCTTCCACACCACCTCGACCTGGTCGGTATCGATGTTGCCGGCCTCGACTTCGTTTTCCCATACCGTGTAGTTGACCGCACCCAGGTCATAGGCACCCGAGGCCACCAGCGAGATGGTGCGGCTGTGGTTGCCGCTGAAGCCGACCCGCGAGAAGACGTCTTCCGGCGGCTGGCCGAAGGTCTCACGCAGATAGTACTCGGGCATCAGGCGACCCGAAGTGGACCCCTTGGAGCCGAAGGTGAAGGTCATGTCGCGCATCTCGTCGGTAAGGCCCTCGCCTTCCTCAAGCCCGGTGCTCTGGTGGGCGATGAAGTAGGTCATGAACTCGGCATCTTCGACGCCCTGGGCAAGCGCGCGGGAATCCTCCACCCGGGCGCGGGCCTGAACGCCGGAGAGCCCGCCGAACCAGGCCAGCTGGACCTGGTTGTTACGAAAGGCGGTCACGGCGGCAGCATAGGACTTCACGGGCACGAAGCGCACATCGACATCGAGCCTTTCTTCCAGATAGTCGGCCACATTCTGGAAGCGCTGCTGCAGGCGGGTCTCGTCCTCATCAGGGATGGCGGTGAAGACGAAGGTTTCGGCACTGGCCACCGGGGCGGCCAGCAGCACGGTCAGGGCGAGCGTCAGGCGCTTGAGCATCGACATTATCCTTGTGAAGCGAAGGTGAGACCGCCGCGGCGGGGGTGATCAGGCGTTATGGTACGCAAAAAAAGGCTGACTTGTCCTGTGCGAGCGGCAGGCAGGGCGGTGAGCACCGCCCTGCGACGCGCCTATCGCTGGCACTTTTCGTAGCGTCTTAGGTCATTCGCGCAGCCGGATCGGCGCCGGGTCGTCAGATGCATCCTCGGACGGTGAGATGACCCGGCCGATGATCGCGGCCTCGTGATAGCCCATTGCCCGGAGTTTGGCGACGCAGGCCTCGGCGTTGTCTGCCGGTATGCCGGCCAGCAGGCCGCCGGCGGTCTGGGGGTCGAATAGCAGCCCATAGCGAGGGTGTTCGCGCCAGGGAACCGGGTCCCGAATGGCCCGGCGCACCCGCGCGTTGGCCGGTTGCAGCGAGCTCAGGCTGCCAGCGGCGAGGGTCGCCTCGGCGCCTTCTAGCACCGGCAGGGCCGATAGCGATAGCTCGGCATCGACGCCCGACGGGCGGGTCATCTCGATCAGGTGGCCAAGCAGGCCAAAGCCTGTGACATCGGTACAGGCGCGGGCGCCGTGAGTCTGCAGGCAGGTCGCACCGGCCTGGTTCGACTGGCACATGCTGTCAAGCGCCGCATCGATCCAGCGGCCCCGGGCGGCAAGCTGTGCCTGGGCGGCAAAGAGAGTGCCGGTGCCCAGCGGCTTGGTCAGGATCAAGGCGTCTCCCGGGTGCAGGCCGTCCTTGCGCAGGGCGCGTTCGGGCGCCTCATCGATCAGGCCGTTGACGGAGAACCCCAGCGCCAGCTCCTGGCCCTCACCGGTATGGCCGCCGACCAGCTGACAGCCCGCGGCGTCGAGCACCTCGACGGCGCCGGTCATCATCTGACGCAGGGTATCCTCGACCTTGGCTTCAAGCCCCGGCGGTACCGTGGCCACGGCCATTGCCGTCTGGGCCTCGGCGCCCATGGCGAAGATATCGCCAAGCGCATGGTGGGCGGCGACCTGACCGAACACATAGGGGTCGTCGATGAAGGCCCGGAAGAAGTCGATGCTGTGCACCATGGCCTTGCCCGGCGGCACCCTGACCACGGCGGCATCATCGGGTGAGGCGAGCCCCACCAGCACGTCGTCATGTTCGATGGGTGAGAGACCCGCGAGCGCGCGGGACAGCACCGAGGCGCCGACCTTGGCTCCGCAGCCGCCGCAGCGCATGGCCAGTGCCGAGAGGGCCTGGGTGTGTTCGGCGTTGTCCAGCGTCACGCGGCTCTCGCTATGGGGAGTCGCCTGATCGGTCATGGCCGGCAGGTCGTTGAAGCGCGCCATGAAGCGCCGGTCGATCCGATCCTTCCAGCGCCACAGCCAGGCCCCGGACCAGGAGAAGGGGCCTCGGGAGGCCACGGCGTAGCGATCACCGCTGCTGATCAGGGCCAACCACTGGCGCTGTGGGCAGTAGGCGGCCAGCGACTTGTCGATCAGGCTGGCGCGCAGGTTGTCGGCCAGTGGTCGCCCCTGGCGCACCGCGAAGACGCCGGCCTTCTCCCGGGGGCGGCCGTCCTGGCTGGCGATATCGCCAGCGGCGAAGATATCGGGGTCACTTATGCTCTGCAGGTAGTCGTTGACCCGGATGAAGCCCTGCTCGTCGAGTGCGAGGTCGGTGCCCTCGAGCCAGGCGGCACCGCCGGCCTGGGTCACCCAGACGGTCTCGTCGGCGCTGAAGGCCTCGCCTTCGGCATCGATCAGCCGGCCGGCCTCGACCCGAGTGATCTGTCGATTGAGGTGAACGGCGACGCCGCGGTTTTTCAGTAACGCCCTGAAACGTGCCCGCACCCAGCGATTATGGGTGGGCAGGATCTCGGCGCTCTGGGTGAAAAGCGCACACTCGAGGATATCCGGGTCGCGGCCCTGTGCTTCTAGCTCATGGCGCAGCCGGTACTGCATGGCCAGCAGTAACTCGACGCCACCCGCGCCGCCGCCCACGACGGCGAGCTGCAGGGGGCCTTGATGTTCGCCTGAGCGCTCGGCGAGGCGAGTGAGCAGTTCGCGCCAACGTTCACGAAACTGGTGGATCGGTTTGACCGCCACCGCATGGTCCTGTGCGCCGCTGACCTCGCCAATTCGGGGTGTCGAACCGATGTTGATCGACAGCTTGTCATAGGGCAGCGGCGGGCGATGGGCGAAGGTAACCGTCTGCTCGGTGCGCGCGATGCCGACGGCCTCGTCGCGTATGAAGCGAGCGCCGGCGGCCTGGGCCAGGCGGCGCAGGTCGATGTGCACTTCGTCGAAGTCATAATGGCCGGCAACATAGCCCGGTAGCATGCCGGAGTAGGGCGTGTGGGTATCTCGGCAGACCAGGGTCAGGCGGATCCCGGGCTCGGGGTGCATGGCGAAGCGTCGCAGCACCGCGACGTGGCTGTGGCCGCCACCGATGAGCACGATATCTCGCCTGACGGGGGTCTCTGCTGGCTGCATCCGCATGGTCTCTGAGGCTAGGTAAGTGAAGGTGGCGAGCCGGCGTTTGCCGACCGGAGGCGTAAGCATCACCCTCATGGGCGGCGATTCGCCAGCAACAAAAAATCCAGCCTCGTGACAAGGCTGGATTTTCATCGTCTATTGACCGGACGTGGCTTGGAGCCGTGGCATTGTCGATGGGGCGCTCTTTTTGGCACCGCAACGGTGCTCGGGCGCAGGCAACAATTCGCGCGTGGCGTCAGGTCAATTTATCAATTCAATATCAAAAGGGGCCGTGTTCTAGGGCGGCAGGGGACTGCCATCATCGACGCAGACGCAGTTGCGCAGCGATAGAAGCTCATCGACCGAGAAATGCTCGATCTTGCCGGCCAGCAGGTCGCTGAGCCGTTTGGAGGGAATGCCCGCGCGCTGGGCAATCTCGCGATTGGGGAGCTCGGAAAGAGCGATCTTGCGGGAAACGATGCGCATCAAGCGCGAGCGCTTTTCCAGTTCCCTGACGTCCAGATCAGGTGCCATTCGCGAGGATTCGAGGGCATCCCAACCGGTCGATAATCGTGCCGTACTCATGACGCTCCGTAGACTTGGCTTTCGATGGGTTCAGCATGCAAGGTTTTGGCGACTTGTGCCAGAGGAATTATCACGATTTTTGCGATCTTTTTTCCTTGTGGTCAAGACCCGCATTCGGCGTCATCGTGCTGAGGCGGCAAGGGGAGTAAACTGCTGCCCCGACACCCCTGACTGGACGTTTTGCATGGCGCTCTCCGCGACCCCTTACAAGGTGGATCTTAACCTCACCGATCTTGATCGTAACGTCTATCAGACGCTGCGCTTTACTGTGGCTCGTCATCCGTCCGAGACGGAGCCGCGCATGGCGGCCCGTCTGCTGGCGCATGCGCTTTGGTATGACGAGTCGCTGGCCTTTGGCCGGGGGCTATCCGATGTTGATGAGCCAGCCCTGTGGGTGAAGAGCCTGGACGGGCGCGTGTTGCACTGGATCGAGGTCGGTCAGCCGGATGCCGAACGCCTGATCTGGTGCTCAAGGCGCACGGAGCAGTTGTCGTTGCTCGCCTACGGAAGCTTGCGGGTCTGGGAAACCAAGGTGTTGCCCTCGGTTGCACCCCTCAAGAATCTGTCCATCGCGGCCCTGCCTCAGGAGGCGCTGGAGACTCTGGCCCAGGATCTGCCGCGCAGCATCAATTGGGCCATCATGATTTCTGAAGACACGCTTTTCGTGACGGATGAACGTGGTCAGCACGAGTTGGCGCTCGAGTGGCTTCAGGGTGGGCGCGATTGATCACCAGGCGGTGTCCATGGCCAAGGTGGTGGCGAAGCAGATAACGACGGGAATAAAAAGCGATGTAGCCTATCCATTGGTCGCATGAGCATGGTGAGGTCGCGCGACCCCGTGCTAGCTTTTTAGCGAATATGCATAAAACTGGTAGGGCAACCGGCGAGAGCCGGTTGCCGAGTCGCTGCAGATAACCAACAACATCGGGGATCTGGTCCTGTGACACCAAGTGCGGTGCCACAAGCCCTGTCACAAGGAGTTTCCATGCGCGTTCTCAAGTATGCTCTCGCTGCGTCACTGATCGCGGCCTCATCATCGGCCATGGCCCAACAGATTTCGATTGCCACGGGTGGTACCGGCGGCACCTATTATCCTTATGGCGGCGGCCTTGCCGAGCTGATCAACACCCAGCTTGAAGGCTACGAAGCCGTTGCTGAGGTGACGGGCGCCTCGGTCGAAAACATGGCGCTGATCTTCCGCGAGGACTCGGATCTGGCCATTGCCCTGGCCGACACGGTTTATCAGGCCTACACCGGTACCGGTGACTTCGAAGGCCGCCAGGTAGAAGACGTGCGCGCCATCGCCTCGCTCTACCCGAACGCCGTCCAGATCGTGACCCTGGCAGACTCGGGGATCGAGAATCTTGCCGATCTCAAAGGCAAGGTGGTGTCGGTGGGCGCACCAGGCAGTGGTACCGAGCTCAATGCCCGCGCCGTTCTCGAGTCCAACGGCATCACCTATGATGACTTCGACCCGCGCCGCTTGAACTTCAACGAGACCGCCGATGCGCTGCGTGATGGCGATATCGCGGCCGGTTTCTGGAGCGTTGGTCCGCCGACCAGCTCGATCCTCAACCTGGCCACCACCCGTGACATCCACCTGATTGGGCTGTCCGATGAGGAAGTCGCCAACGCCCGTCAGGAGTCCGAGGTGTTCGCGCCCTACCAGCTGCGCGCCGGCATCTATGAGGGCATCGAAGGCCCGGTGCAGACCATCGGCATTCCCAACGTGCTGACCGTCAACGCCTCGATGGATGACCAACTCGCCTACGATGTCACCAAGCTGTTGTTTGAGCAGACCGAAAAGCTGATCGACATTCACCCGGCGGCCAACGATACCACGGTAGAGTTCAGCACAGACGCCACGCCGATTCCTTTCCACCCGGGTGCCCTGCGTTATTACGAGGAAGTGGGGGCCGAGATAGCAGACTCCCAGCGTCCGTAATGACATGACGTCTTCGAAGCATGACGATCCAAAGGGGCGGGCCAGTAGGCTCGCCCCCTTGTGTTGTGGCTCACGCTTTCTAATGGCCTGTCATCCTGTTTTCCGGTCGGGAATCGCCTCGCTGTGGTTCGCTTTGGCGTCGATACTGATATTGGCCGTGACTGACAGCACGGTAGTCCGTGCTGCATCACAGCGTCACGACGGTACGGCAACCGCCAAGGTCAGTGCTGGCCCGTCGGAGGATCGCGTGCTCGAGGTGAGGGGGCGTCGCGATACGCTGCTGGTGAGCCTATCGGTGCCAGAGGGCGAGGGCTGGTGCCTCGAGTGGAACCACTCGGTTGAAGGCTTCCCGGTCCTTGATTGCTACCGCAACGACCAGGGACGGATGGTGCTGGAACGCAGCCATCAGCCGGATTTTGCCGCCGGGCTCGGCCATGTGCCGGGACGCGGGCGCCAGGTGAGTGACGGCCATGGCGGTTACTGGATCGAAGATATCCACGAGCCGGTGCTCGGCAATCGCTATCTGCTGAGAGTCGGGTCGCTGCGGGTCAACCATCGCTTGATCCATGATGGCAAGACAGTAAGTTTGAGTGAGCTGGCGGCGGGGCAGCGGGTGAGTATCGGGCTGCGTCCAATGCCTGCGCCCTGATCGTTTTTCTTAAGCCCGTCGGCTAGTGGCCAGTCGGGCGATATCATCGTAATGAAGGGACTCTATGAGCGATTCGGAAAATTCCCCCGTTGTGCCTGGCAGTCAGGCCAATCATACGCGCCCCCTTCTTTGGCTGATCGCTTTCGTGGCGGTGGGCCTGTCGCTTTTTCAGCTCTATTCAGCCGGCATCCAGCCGCTGGGCCTTTTCTATCAGCGAAGCATTCACCTGGCGCTGATCATGATGTTGGCCTTCCTGATGTTTCCTGTCTTCGGCCCGAAGCGTCGCCGGGGCATCGTGGGAGGCGTGATCGACCTGGCCTTCTTCGCCGGGGCGGTCGTCACCGGCGGTTACCTGGTGCTGTATCTGGATGACATCTTCAACCGTGCCGGCTTCTGGAATGATACCGATATCATCATCGGCTGCATCGCGACGGTCACGGTACTCGAGGCCAGCCGCCGGGCGGTGGGGCTCGGCATGACGGTGATCGGCATTCTGGCATTGCTTTATGCCTTCGCTGGCCCGCGGGGTGAACTGCCCTGGCTTGGCCAGTTCCTGCCCGGCATCATGGAGCATCGCGGCTATGGCCTGGATCGAGTCGTGGGCCAACTGTACCTGGGCCAGGAGGGCATCTTCGGCCTGCCGATGGGGGTGGCCGCCACCTACATCTTCATCTTCGTGCTGTTTGGCGCCTTCCTCGAGATCACCGGCGCCGGCAAGTTCTTCATCGATCTGGCCTATGCGGCCACCGGTCGCCAGCGTGGTGGCCCGGCCAAGGCGGCGGTGCTCGCCTCGGCGGGCATGGGCTCGATCTCGGGCAGCGCCATTGCCAACGTGGTGACCACCGGGGCCTTCACTATCCCGCTGATGAAGCGACTCGGCTTCAAGCCGGCCCAGGCCGGCGGCATCGAGGCAGCGGCGTCCACCGGGGGGCAGATCATGCCGCCGCTGATGGGCGCAGGCGCCTTCCTGATCGCCGAATATACTCAGATGCCTTACCTCGAGGTGGTCAAGGTCAGCGTGCTGCCGGCGGTGCTTTACTTTGCGACTGTCTACCTGTTCGTACACATCATTGCCCTCAAGCAGGGGATGCAAGGCATGCCGCGCGCTGAACTGCCACAGATGCGCGAGGTGATGCGTTCGGGTTGGCATTTCCTGCTGCCGCTGGGGGTGCTGGTGTGGCTGCTGGTGATGAACATGTCGCCAATGCGGGTGGGCTACTTTGCGGTGATCACCATGCTGGTAGTGGCGGCGCTGCGCTTCTCGGTGTGGTTTCTGTTCATGGCGCCAGCCGAAGGCAAACCGGTGACAGGGCCGCGCATCGTTGAGGCGCTGTGGTCGGGCATCGTCAAGGTGACGCAGGGCCTGGAACTCGGCGCGCGCAACGCCGTGGCGGTGTCGATGGCCTGTGCGGTGGCCGGGATCATCGTCGGTGTGGTCGGTCTGACCGGCCTGGGGCTCAAGTTCTCGGCGATGATGCTGGCCTTCTCGGATGGCAACCTGCTGCTGGCGCTGCTCATGGTGCTGCTGGCGAGCCTGGTGCTGGGGATGGGCCTGCCGGTCACGGCGAGCTATATCGTGCTGATCGTGCTGGTTGGGCCGGCACTTTCCAATGAGTTCGGCGTGCCGCTGTTGATCGCCCACCTGGTGGTGTTCTGGTATTCCCAGGACTCCAACGTCACACCGCCGATTGCGCTGGCGGGATTCGCCGGGGCGGCGATTGCCGGCAGCAAACCGATGGAGACAGGCTTTCAGGCCTGGAAGTTTGCCAAGGGGCTCTACCTGATCCCGTTGTTTATGGTCTACAACCCGGAGATCATCACCGGCGGCCCGGTGCCGGTGGTGATCTGGAATGGCGTGATTGCCATCCTGGCACTGGGGGCTTTCGCCGCGGCTTTGGAGGGCTACCTGTTCACCCACATGTCGTGGCCGGTGCGCCTGGCCATCGTGCCGGCGATCGTCGGGGTCTTCTATCCTGACCTGCGCGCCGAGATGGCAGGCGCGGCGGTGATGGCATTGGCCATTGCCGGTAACTGGTTTGCCTGTCGCCGTGAGACCTCACCGACGGTGAGCTGATGGCGCCAGTCATCTGGCGTAAGGCGATGACCTTGGCAGGTCGCATAAAAAGGGCTGTTAAAAAGACAGGCTGTCAGACAAGAAAGGCCCCGCCGGGATGATCCCGGCGGGACTTCTTAGCCGCTATATGGGTAACGGCTAGGGTGATACAGCACTCATTGCATCATGGCTGTCTCGCCTCAGGCGTTTTCAGGCGCTTTGTCTTCTTTCTTGTCAGTCGTTGTCTCTTGATCTGACGGGCTGACGGCCTCTTCGCCTGCTTCCAGTTCCTCGTTCGGTGCGGTTTCCACCGGTTCCAGCATCAGGGCCATGGGGTCCGGCTCGCTGTTGGCGCTCAGGGCCAGGGGCTGCGGTTCGGCGGTCGACCACAGCACCCGATCATCGGCGTCAATGACTTCGGCCTGGAGTACCTGGCGATGGTCTTCGTTCAGGTCTTGGCTCGGCATGGTCAGGCTGAAGGGCAGGGGCAGGGCGATCTTCTCGGCGTCGAAGACTTCCTCGGACAGCAGCTTGGCGTTGCCATTCTCGAGGGTGACGTCGATCAGCTGCACGTGGATGTCGGCTTTGGGCGGCAGGCTGATGTTATCGGGACCGCTGAGCGTGCCGCTCAACGTCAGTGTGGTGGCGTTTTCAAGGGCTTCGCCCTGCGGGTCGCCATTTTTGCCGTCAGCGTTCTGCTGGCTTAGGCTCTTCTCGGTCGAGCCCTGTTCCTTGCCATGCTCGGTGTCTTGATTGGTGCTTGAGCCTGCCTGGCTGTTGGCGGCGGTTTCTTCGTTGCCAGCATCGCAGGCGGCCAGGGTAAGGGCGCTGGTCAGGGCGGCGATCAGGGTCAGGTAGCGTGTCATTTGGGCGTCTCCTTCTGGTGTTGTCGAGGGCGGGCCCCGGTATGGCCGGCAATCCTGCCGACGTCGATGGGACGACCCTAACAACCAAGTGCGCACTCAGGGTGCAAGTTGCTGTCTCCGCCGGGCGACGCCCAGTCATCAAGAGACTTCCCCCAGCGCGTGCGAGGCGGTATGCTGCGCGGTTTTCAGGCGGCTGGACCTTGGTTGTGTCGGGCCGTTTCCTCGCCCCGCTGTGCGCCACCCAAAGGCTGTGCAGCCCCAACTATCAGGAGCAAGGCGATGCAGCCGTCGAACGAGCCACCCCGCGTTGGCGTGATCATGGGATCCAAGTCGGACTGGCCGGTGATGGAGCATGCTGTGACGATGCTCGAGACACTCGGCGTGACCTACGAGACCAAGGTGGTGTCCGCCCACCGGACGCCCGATCTGCTCTTCGACTACGCCAAGAGTGCCGCCGAGCGCGGTCTCTCGGTGATCATCGCGGGTGCCGGCGGCGCCGCCCATCTGCCCGGTATGGTGGCCTCTCAGACGCCGCTGCCGGTGCTCGGCGTGCCGGTGGAGTCGAAGTCGCTCAAGGGGCTGGACTCGCTGCTGTCGATCGCCCAGATGCCCGGCGGTATCGCGGTTGGCACCCTGGCCATCGGCAAGCCTGGCGCCACCAACGCGGGCTTGTTGGCGGCACAGATCGTCGGCCTGCAGGATGCCAAGGTCCGTGAATCCGTCGAAGCCTTCCGGGCCGAGCAGACGCAGAAGGTACTGGATAACCCTGATCCCCGGGCTGAGTAGGAGAAGCTGTCATGAGTGATGCTGCGAATAACGCGACTGGAACCACCATCGGCGTGTTGGGTGCCGGCCAACTGGGTCGCATGCTGGCCCTTGCTGGTTACCCGCTGGCCAACCGCTTCGTGTTCCTGGATACCACGGGCAACCCGAGCGCCGGCATCGGCGAGGTGATGATCCTCGACCCGAAGGACCAGCAGCGCCAGCTCGAGGATTTCCTCTCCAAGGTTGATCTGGTCACCTACGAATTCGAGCATCTGCCGGTATCGCTGGTGCAGGCCATCGAGGCACAGAAGCCGGTGTACCCCGGCAGTGAAGCCATTCGCGTCTGCCAGAACCGCGCCGAGGAAAAGGCGCTGTTCGATCGCCTGAGTATTCCCACTCCGGCCTACCGCCTGGTCGAAAGCGCCGAGGAACTCGAGGCCGCGGCGCGCGAACTTGGCACGCCGGTGGTCGCCAAATCGGTCACCGAGGGCTATGACGGCAAGGGGCAGGCGGTGCTCAAGTCGCCTGAGCAAGCGAGCGATGCCTGGGCCTCGATCAAGCATTCGCGGCTGATCGTCGAAACTTTCGTCGACTTCGTACGGGAAGTATCGATCATCGCCGTGCGTGGCCGCGACGGTGAGGTGGTCTTCTACCCGATGGCCGAGAACCAGCATGTCGACGGCATCCTGCGTTACTCGGTGGCACCGCTACCGGACCTTGATGACAGCGTTCAGCAGACCGCCGACGATTATATTCGTGCGCTGCTCGATGAGCTCGATTACGTCGGGGTGCTGACGCTTGAGCTGTTCCAGACCCGCGACGGCGGATTGATGGCCAACGAAATGGCGCCACGAGTGCACAATTCCGGCCACTGGAGCCAGGATGGCGCAGCGACCAGCCAGTTCGAGAACCATCTGCGCGCCATCCAGGGACTGCCGCTTGGCGATACCGCGGCCCGTGCGCCGACCTGCATGGTCAACGTGATTGGCCGCGAGGGCGACCCGGCCGAGCTACTCGCCATCGAGGACAGCCACCTGCATCGTTACGGCAAGACCGAACGGGCCGGACGCAAGCTGGGTCACGTCAACCTGGTGGCGCCGACTCATGAGGCACTGATGGAGAAGGTGCGCGCCTGCACGGCCCTGCTCCCCGAGGCCCCGGCCCCCAGGATGAGTTTCGAGACGTGATTTCAGGGGGTATTCAAGGACACAAGTCCTCTCACAAGCCCCTATCTAAGCCCCTGCCATAAGCCCTACTAAAAGGCGCTATCCGCGGCGCCATCCACGGCGCCGCTATTCTACCTTCCCAGGCGAAGGCTCCTTTGCCACCGGCTGGCACCCCAGCGCGTTAAAAATCTTCTAGTCTCCAGACCTCATAGGCCGGCTCCTCATAGGGGTGGGCCTTCTTGAGTGCGGCCACGGCATCGTGAATCAGCGTTTCATGGCAGACCAGCTCGATCTTCAGTTCCTGGACATATTCCAGCTCGCCGACCCGGCCGATATGGGGGTCGGCGCCGTTTGTCGGTCGGAACTGGCCGGTGCCGGCGGTCTGAAAGCAGCAGGCTTCGTAGTCACCGATGCGGCCGGCACCGCTTGCGAAGACGGCCTCCTTGACGGTGTCGGCCTGCTCGGCGGGAACGAAAAAGGCGAGCTTGTACATGGGATTATTCCTTTTGAATGAGGAAGCGCAAAAAAAACGTGTGCAGAAGGAACTTATTGTCCAGTATTTGTACAAAGTTACTGTGTTGTACAGGGCTGGCGCACCTATCTTCGCGTCTCATGGCCACTTTGAGTGGTGACTCGAGCCTTAATGTTTGGGCCCGAGGGCAACATCTTCAACAGGCAGTTCCTATTACCAGGCAAGTCCTAACGGAGTATGTTCAATGAAAGCCATCACAGTCGCAGCACCTAAATGGATGGGCGCGGGTCTTCTCGGTTTGATGCTCGCAAGCACGGCACAGGCAGATCACCATGGCATGGCCAAGGCCGATATCGTCGATACCGCCGTCGAAGCCGGTCAGTTCTCTACCCTCGTTGCGGCAGTTAAGGCCGCTGATCTGGTCGACACCCTCAAGGGTGAGGGACCGTTCACCGTCTTTGCCCCCACCGATGAAGCCTTTGCTGCCTTGCCGGAGGGCACCGTCGACACCCTGTTGATGCCGGAAAACCAGGATCAGCTACAAGCAGTACTGACCTATCACGTAGTGCCCGGCAAGATCATGGCAGAAGATGCCATGTCGGCAAGTTCGGCCACCACCGTACAAGGACAGGACCTCACCATCACCACCATGGACGGTAAGGTGATGATCAACGATGCGACCGTGACCGCGGCCGATGTGATGGCCAGTAACGGTGTCATCCATGTGATCGATACGGTTCTGATGCCTGAGTAAGGCCTCAATGCCTGAGCTGATGCCAGTATCAGTGACCGGTATCAGTGAAAGGCGTGCGAGATAGCCTTTCTCCTAGCCGACGCCATCCCGTCGCGCCCCTATACCGCCTCCCTCGGGAGGCGGTATTTTTGTGGTGTCACGCTGTGTCCCCCGCCTGGAAGCGGCCATGGTGGTGCTTGCTGTGTGAGGGGGCATTGTTGCTTATTCAAAGAAGACGACATTACCTGGCGGGAGATGAGCATGGACGATCAACTTGCGGCATTGCTGGAACGCCTGGATCTAGCGCCCAACGGCTCGCTTGCGCCTCTGGGGGGTGGTGATATCGCTGACGTCGCGCGTCTTGAAACTCGACAGGGGCCGGTGGTGATAAAGCATGACGACCCGGCCCGCCTGGACGGTGAGGCCGAGGGACTCAACGCATTGCATGATGCCCTGTCGGGTAGTGCACTGCGGGTGCCCAGGGTGCTCGGCCAGGAAGGGTCTTGGCTGGTCATGGAGGCGCTGAATGTGGCAACGCGCAAGGCCAAGCGAGCCACAAGCGATATGGCGCTGGGCGAAGGCTTGCGCACGCTTCACGGTGTAACCCATGAGTCCCACGGCTGGCCGCGCGATAATGCCTGTGGCCAGACGCCTCAGCCCAATGCGCGGCTCGATGATGGTCGCGCCTTCCAGCGTGAGCGCCGCTTGAAGACACTGGCGGCGGCCTGCCATGACAAAGGGCTGCTGGATCAGCGGTTGAAAGCGCGGCTCGATACTCTGGCCCAGGGTCTTGAGCGCTGGTTGCCCCATGTGCCGGCAAGCCTGGTGCACGGCGATCTGTGGTCGGGCAATGTGCTGCATACCGATAGTGGGCCGGCGATTATCGATCCGGCGGTATATGCCCACTACCCGGAGGTGGATCTGGCCATGCTGACGCTGTTTGGCAGCCCTTCGGATGCGTTTTTCGAGGCCTACTGGAACGGCAATGGTCCCGATGATTGGCCGCGGCGGGAAGCCCTGTTCCAGCTCTATCCGCTGCTGAATCATCTGCTGATGTTTGGCAGTAGCTATCGGGGGGCGGTAGAGCAGGCGTTGGCACGCGTCGAAATGGGCTAGATCCGGGTGGCGGATGTGTTGATTTTGTTAGTGGCCTGCGACCTTCCTTAACCAGTCGTATCCTCGCTGCCACCAGGGTCGCGCCGGTGTATCGGCAGCCGTGTCAGTGTGATTCAAGAAGTCGGCCAGGGGAGTGACCTGGCTGGGACGGTCGAGCATCGGCGCATGACCGCAGCCAGGTACCTCGAGACTGACGAGATTGGGTTGTTCCTGTCGCATGCGCTCGATGCTTTCTTGGGCCAGCAAGGGCGAGGAGGCGCCGCGAATCACCATCAAGGGGCATTGGATGGCTCGCCAGTCAGCCCAGGTATCACGCGGTGTGTCATGGATGAATTGCTCGGCGATGCGTGGGTCGTAGTGGTAGGTCCAGCTGCCGTCGGGTAGGCGGCGGGCGCTGTCCAGCGCCAGTTGCCGCCAGGCATCGTCGCTGTCGATGCCAAAGCCCGTGTAATGGTTGCGCAGTTCGGCCTCGAGATCGCCGAAGTTGACGAAGCGATGCATGCTGCTGAAATAGGAGGCGAGGCTTGCCAGGCCGTCCGGATCGAGCTCCGGGCCGACGTCATTGAGCACCAGACGCTCGATGCGTGAGGCGGTCGTCGGTTCGGCGGCGAGCAGCAACCCCAGTAGCCCACCCATCGAGGTGCCGACCCAGGGCACTCGCTCGAGCTCGAAGTGGTCGAGAAGCGCCACCGCGACTTCCAGGTAATGCGCATATAAATAGTCATGGGCGGGGTGGAGTGACCAGCTGGACAGGCCGCGGCCTGGCGTATCAGGGGCCAGGATCCGCCATTCAGGCCCTAACTCGCGCGCCAGGGCCGCGAAATCGCCACCATGACGGGCCAGGCCATGCCAGGCCACCAAGGTGCGGGGAGCCTCGGGGTTCCAGATGCGCACGGCGATCTGCAGTGCTCTGACCTTGACCAGTTCCAGGCGATCCATGGCTTGCTCCCTCTGATGGCGTGACATGCGCTGATGGCGGCGATGGAGTCGCCATGCCGTGATGTATGCTGCATGGCAGCATAACCCAGGATGACGCACGACAACCATGGCTATACTCAAGTGCGCTTGTTGGCGATCATGACAAGAAGGTGGTCGGTAGCGTCGGCATGATAGCGATGCCGGGCATGCCATAGCCAAGCTCAATCGTGATCGGAAAGAGGAATAATCGTTAGCCTGCTAGTATACATACACGCATGTAGCTATAATATGTTGCCTCTGACATCAGCGTGATCCGCCGTTGCGTCTGGCAATGGGGGCGGGGGAGTAGGTAGTAACACCTTCCCCTGTGCTATACCTGTCTCTCTCATCTTCCTATGATCAAGGAACGTTCATGCCGCTCATCACTGACTTTTCTGCTTCCGGCAGGCGCCTGACACGGCGGGCCATCATGCTGCCTCTGGCGATGTCCATCGCGCTGACAAGCCAGGCGCATGGCGCTGATTTGTTGAATATTGCCAACGATGCGCTGGAAAACGATGCCAGTCTGGCCTCTGCGCGAGCCAGCCTGCAAAGCACCCAGGAAAGCCGCGATGTGGCGAGCGGAGACTTGCTGCCCCAACTC
Organism: Halomonas salinarum; assembly: GCF_012062845.1. GTDB lineage: Bacteria > Pseudomonadota > Gammaproteobacteria > Pseudomonadales > Halomonadaceae > Onishia > Onishia salinarum. The sequence goes on along the minus strand of NZ_WWNB01000002.1, from coordinate 6,117 downwards.
AATGCCACAGGCCAGGTCGCGCATAATCGCTCCTATGACCGCCAGGAAACGGCGCTGACAGGTGCTAACCAGGGGGGCGATGATGCCTACAATAGTGGCAGCTTGGCGCTCGAGGCCAGCCAGGCGCTCTATGATGCAGCCAATGCCCGGCAAGTGGATCAGGCCGAAAGCCAGATCGATCAGGAGGCGCTGTCGCTGGTGGCAAGCGAACAGCAACTGTTGTTCGATGTCTCGAGCGCGTACTTCGAGATTCTGCGTGCCAACGACATTCTCGCCGCGCGCAAGGCTCAGGAACGCGCTATCTCGCGTCAGCTGGAACAGGCAAGCGAGCAGTTCGAGGTCGGCTTGATTGCCATCACCGATGTCGAAGAAGCCCGCGCAAGCTACGATCAGGCGCGCGCCGAGCGTATCACGGCGCAGAGTGATCTGGAGGTCAGCTTCGAGGCGCTGGAGCGCCTGACCGGCAAGCGCTATCAGAGCATTGAAAGCCTCTCTGAAGATCTGCCGGTCGAGTTACCGACACCGTCGGATCGTGATGAATGGGTCGACATGGCCCTCGAGAAGAGTCCGCTGCTCAAGAGCGCCATGGCGGGTGTCGAGGTCTCTCGCTCAGGCGTTGAGGTATCCAAGGCCGGACGCCTACCGGTGGTCGAGGCCTTCGCCAATTACAATTATGGCGAAAGCGACCAGGATCAGGTCGAAGGCCACGATTCGTCCAGTCAGGTCGGCGTGCGCGCCAGCCTGCCGCTGTATACCGGTGGTTCGACCAGTGCCCAGATTCGCCAGAGCACCTATACCCTGGCGGCCAGCCAGTACGATGCCGAGGCGCAGCGTCGTTTGACCATTCAACAGGTACGTTCGCTTTATACGCAGGTACGTAACGATGTGGCGACCGTGGAAGCGCGCCGTCAGGCGGTGGTCTCCAACCGCAGCGCCCTGGATGCGACCCGGTCGGGCTACGAGGTCGGCACGCGCAACATCGTCGACGTTCTGGCGGCCGAACAGAACCTCTACGACGCCATCTCCAACCTGGCCGTAGCGCGCTACGACTATGTGCTCGACAAGCTCGAGCTGCATCAGCAAGCCGGTACCCTGGATGTCGACGTGCTTCGTGAGCTCAATGCTCAGCTCAGTGAGGACCAGTCGGTGATGCTCGAAGTCAGTGAGGGCAGCAGCGGCTACGATGCCATGATGGAGATCGGTGAGCGCCCGCAGCCGGATGCCTGAACCATTGCCGCCGCCCACCTCGGGCGGCGGTCCTTGAGCAAGTTTTTATCAGCGTCTGTTCATCATGGCTTTCAAAAACGCCAGTGAACGACGATCTGATCATTGATACGCAAGCTACCCACCGCTAAATCCCCTTGAGCCTGACGGCCTGAGTTCGCCGTTGGGACGGGTTCGCACTGCTAATATCCATACGTGTATGGATGTTTTTAGAGGGTATGTCGGCGGTAGTGGCCTTGCATTGATTTCATCATTCAGCAGGAGAAGGACATGCACGATAACGCGACCCCCATGCGACGTTGGCGACTGACGTTGCTGGGCCTGGCCCTTGCCGGCCTGGTGGCCGGGTGTAACAGCGAGTCAGATGGCCAGGCGCAGGCCGCGGGCAGTGACCAGAAGGCGCCTGCGACGCCGGGTGAGGTGATGGCGATCGAACGGCGTGATATCGCCCTCGACAAGTCCTATCCCTCCCTTCTCAGTAGCGAAAACGAGGTCACCGTGGTGGCCCGGGTCAGTGGCCTTCTCGAGGCGCGTCGGTTCGAGCCCGGTGATCGGGTCGAGAAGGGCGAAAGTCTCTATACCATCGAGCCTGCCACCTATCAGGCGGCGATGCGCAGTGCTGAGGCCGACCTGCAGAGCGCCAAGGCCGAGCGGGATCGCGCCCAGCGAGACGCCAACCGTTATGAGCGCCTGCTGAGCCAGAACTCGGTCAGCCGCCAGGATTACGATGAGGCCCTGGCGGATTTGCAGGTGGCGCGGGCTACCGTTGCGCAGAACCAAGCGGCGCTGGATAGCGCGCATATCGATCTCGATTACACCGATGTCGAGGCGCCGGTGAGCGGTGCCATCAGTCTGAGCGAGGTCAATGTAGGCAACCTGGTGGATCCGGGGACCGCCCTTGCCATCATCACCCCGTTGGACCCTCTCGAGGTGCGCTTCCAGCTGCCCCAGGACGATGCCCTGGCGCTGCGCCGTCAGCGTAATGACAAGGAGGCATCGATCGAGGCGACCCTGTCACGCCCCGCCGAAGGAGGCAATGCCGCCCAGCGCCTTCAGGGCGAGCTCGATTACCTGGGTAGCCGGGTTAGCGAGAGCACCAGCACCGTCGAGGCGCGGGCGATGTTCGATAACCCCGAAGGCCGCTTCTTGCCGGGGCAGTTCGTGCGTATCTCGCTTGCCGGCCTCAAGCGCTTCGACGTGCTGGCGGTGCCAGAAATGGCGGTGACCGAGGGACTGATGGGGCCGCAGGTGTTTGTGCTGGACGATGACAACAAGGCACGGGCACGCACCGTGGAGCTGGGCGAGACCGCTGGCCACTGGCTGATCATCAAGGACGGCCTGGAGGCTGGGGATCGCGTGCTCGCAAGCGACCCCGGCAGTGTTCAGCCGGGAACCTTGATCGAACCTCAGCCTTTCGATGGCAATGCAGCAAGCGGGAGCTGATCCATGACCTTTTCCGATTTCTTCATCCGACGGCCGGTGTTTGCCACCGTGCTCTCGGTGATCATTGCCCTGGTGGGCATCATGGCGCTTCGTGTGCTGCCCATCGAGCAGTACCCGAGCGTGGTGCCGCCGACGGTCTCGGTGAAGGCCAGCTATCCGGGGGCGGATGCCGAGACGGTGTCGCAGACCGTGGCCGCGCCGCTTGCCGAAGCGATCAATGGCGTCGAGGACATGCTCTACATGAACTCGACCACCGCCGACAACGGCTCGCTGTCCATGAGCATCGCCTTTGCGATCGGTTCGGACGGTGATACCAACACCATCAACGTCAACAATCGCGTGCAACAGACGTTGTCGCAGCTGCCTGAGTCGGTGCAGGCGCAAGGGGTGACGGTCGAGCTGAGTTCCAGCAGCATCCTGATGGTGCTGGGTCTGACCTCGCCGCAGAATGACTACAGCAATATCTTCATGCAGAACTACGCGACCCTCAATATCCTCGACGAGCTGCGCCAGGTGCCTGGTGTGGGCAGTGCCGAGGTACTGGGGGGCGGCGAGTTCGCCATGCGTATCTGGTTGAACCCGGACAAGCTGGCCGAGTACGACATGACACCGGCCGAGGTGGCCGATGCGGTCAGCTCCCAGAATACCGAGGTGGCGGCCGGTGGCCTTTCGAAGACACCGCAGGGCGAGTCGCGGGCCTATAGCTACACCATTACCGCGCCCGGGCGCATGCAGAATGCCGATCAATTCCGCGACATCATCCTGCGCACCAACCCGGACGGTTCGGCGCTGCGACTGGATGACGTGGCGCGTATCGAACTGGGAGCCTCTTCCTACAATATCGATGCGCGACTGAACGGCGGCACCATGACGCCGATCATGATCAATCAGCAGCCGGGCGCCAATGCGCTGGAAACGGCCAAGCAGGTGGTCGCCACCATGGAGCGTCTCAAGGAGCGCTTCCCGCCCGGGCTTGATTACGAGGTACCCTACGACACCACGCTGTTCATCGATGCGTCGGTGCAAACCGTGGAGCATACCTTCATCGAGGCCTTCCTGATCGTCGCCGCGATTGTGCTGATCTTCCTGCAGAATTGGCGGACCACGGCCATCGCCCTGTCGGTGGTGCCGGTCTCGGTCATCGGTACCTTTGCGGGACTCTATCTGTTTGGTTTCTCGATCAACCTCTTGTCGCTGTTTGCGCTGGTGCTGGCCATCGGCATCGTGGTCGATGACGCCATTCTGGTAGTGGAAAACGTCGAGCGGATCCTCGAGGAAGACCCCAATATCAAGATCCTGGCGGCTACGAGCCGGGCCATGAAGGAGGTGGGTGGCCCGGTCATCGCGACCTCGCTGATCATGTCAGCGGTCTTCGTGCCGGTGGCCTTCCTCGGCGGCTTCACCGGGCAGATCTATCAGCAGTTCGCCTTGACCATCGCGGTATCGGTGGCGATCTCGGCGGTGGTGGCGCTGACGTTCACACCTGCGATGTGCGCGATTTTCGTGCGCCACAAGTCGCGTCATCCGCAGTCCCGGCTGGTCACGCTGCTTACCGCGCCGTTGCGCGGCTTCGATCGCGGCTTTGCCGCCATCACCCGTGGCTATCTATGGCTGGTGGACCTGCTGGTCAAACGCTGGGTTCTGGCCCTGGCGTTAGGGGTCGCGACCTGCGTGGGCTCCTATGCGCTTTACGAGCGTACGCCGACCTCGCTGGTGCCGGAGACCGATCAGGGCATGGTACTGGCAAGCGTCACGCTGCCCGAAGCGGCCTCGCTCGGGCGCACCCAGGACTACATGGCAACGCTCAGCGACAAGATCGAGCAGGTGCCCGCGGTACGCTACGTGGCCGCCGTGGCGGGGTATGACATGCTGTCCAGTGCGGTCAATAGCGCCCGTGGCATCATGTTCATCGCCATGGAACCCTGGGCCGAGCGTGACATGAGCGCCACCCAGCTGATCGGCCAGATCATGCAGTTCGGTGCCAGCATCGACGGGGGCAAGGCGATGGCCTTCAACCTGCCGCCGATCATCGGCCTGTCGACCACCGGCGGCTTCACCGGCTACCTGCAGTCTTACGAAGGGGCCAACGCGCAGGAGCTCTATCAGGCCTCGATGAAGGTGATGCAGGCGGCGAATCAGCGTCCTGAGCTCAACCGGGTGTTCACCACCTACAACGCCAATGTGCCGTCCTATCGAGCCGATATCGATCGCGAGAAAGCGCTGAGCTATGGCGTGTCACTGGATGATCTGTACACCACCCTGTCGAACACGCTGGGCAGTGGTTTCGTTAACTACTTCTCGTATCGAAGCCGTAACTTCCAGGTCTACATGCAGAACGAGGCGGAGTTCCGTCAGACCCCGGATGCGCTGGATCAGATCTTCGTGCGTGGCGGCGATGGCAATCGCATCCCGCTCTCCGAGTTCGTGACCCTCGAGCGCCAGTCCACGGCCTCGGTGATGACGCGCTTCAACGTCTACCCGGCGGCGCAGTTTCAGGGCGGACCGGCCGAGGGCTACAGCTCCGGCCAGGCGGTCGCGGCCATGCAGGACGTGGTCCAGAATACCCTCGGCGACGGCTGGGGCATGGGCTGGACCGGCACCGCCTATCAGGAAACCAGCGCCGGCAATGCGGCCACGCTGGCGGTGGTGTTCGGCATCGTCATGATCCTGCTGATCCTGGCGGCCCAGTACGAGAGCTGGTCGCTGCCGCTGGCGGTGATCACCGCCGTGCCCTTCGCCTTCCTGGGCGCCATCGGCGGCATCGTGCTGCGCGGGCTGGATATCAGCGTCTATGTCGAGATCGGCATGCTGGTGGTGGTGGGCCTTGCGGCCAAGAATGCCATCATGATCGTCGAGTTCGCCGAGCTGCAGCGCAAGGAGCATGGCAAGTCGATCCGCGAGGCGGCCATGATTGCCTCCGAGCTGCGTTTCCGTCCGATCGTCATGACCTCGCTGGCGTTTATCTTCGGCACCCTGCCGCTTGCCACCGCCACGGGGGCCAGCGACACCAGCAGTCAGCATATCGGGACCACCGTTGCGGTGGGCATGGCCTCGGTGGCCGTGCTGGCAAGTCTGTTCGTGCCGACCTACTACGCGATGATCGCCCATGTGCAGCAGTGGCTGGCCGAGAAGCGTGGTAAACATCATGACGAGCGGTCGCTGGAACAGCAGCACGACTGATCTCGTTCACGTGATGGCATGACAAGGCCGCTTCCTTCGGGAAGCGGCCTTTTTCTTGGTGCGCCAGGCATGGCGCGCAGCGCCGGACAGGTGCTGTTCCCGAGGGTGGTGCCTCGGGATGACTCGGGGGTGAGAGTCCCCTACGGACCCTGATAGCGGGAACCGTTAGCTGAACAGCAAGGGTGTCCGTCGCGAGGCGGAATCTGGAGGAAGCTGTAGGCAAACTCCTGGCCCGACGAACAGGAACCGCATACGAGGCTGTCGCACCTG
>NZ_WWNB01000019.1 GCF_012062845.1 Halomonas salinarum | reverse complement strand
CACGCCAGGATGTCAACGGGAAATGGGCGAGGCCCTTGGTGGAATGCCGGTGCCTCGCACATGAATCAGGCCCTGCCGCGGAGGTGGCTTGAGCAGCAAGGCCTGATCTCGGTACTTGATACGGTAAAAGGGCTTAGCCGTTCTTCATGAACCGCCGTATACCGAACGGTACGTACGGTGGTGTGGGAGGGCGCCGGGGGGAACCCCGGCCCCTACCCGATCCTGCACTTTCTTCGTTACTGCCTTTTACTTCCTCTTTCCTGCCGCTTGTCCGATAGCCACCGATAGTCAGGCCTCTTGCTCCTGGCGACGGGTGTCGCAGTCATGATGGCAGCGTAGAACCCACCGGCAGACGTTTTTACCCGACAAACAAGTTCCACGATCTTGATTAGACATTGGTCGAAATAGAGCCAATTTCCTTTTGCAGGGTCGCTCTTAAACGATTAAGTTCGCTTCTGCATGGTTTCTTCCCATTCGTGGAAGAGATCATCCAGGGGCTATCTGAAGGCATCACCGACGTTTGTTCGCGCCTTTCATCTTAATCGATACAGATCTCGAGCCCCTGATGTCACTGTCAAAACAAGCATAAAAGGACTCGCCATCATGAATGCCGCCATGTTGAGAACCCCGCTCGTCGCCGCCGTTGCGGTCGCCAGTTTCACGATGAGCGGTCTTGCTAGCGCCCAGCAGAGTGATCTGGAGCAGCGCTTGGCCGACCTCGAAGCCCGTGTTGCTGCTGCCGAGCAGCGCGCGCAACAGGCCGAGGCGCGTGCCGCGAGCGTGGAACAATCGACCGCCGCTTCCGGTGACGAATCGCTCGAGGCGCGTCTGGCCAGGGTCGAGGAGAAGGCCGACAGCGACGAAGGCTTCGCCTTCGGGGCCTATGCCCGCTCGGGGCTGCTGATCGGTGACGATCACAAGAGCATTCCCGGTGGGCCGGGCGTGACGCCGGCCGGCCCCTTGGGCGGCAATGTCGGTCGTCTGGGCAACGAGCCGGATACCTACGCCGAGGCGAAGCTGAACTACCGGCAGCGCTACGATAATGGTGCCGTCGCCGATTACCGCATGATGTTCGCCGATGGCGTGACCACCAGCAACGACTGGACTGCCGATGAGTCGAACCTCAACGTGCGCAACGTCTACGTCGAGTTCAGCGAGCTGCCGAGCTTTACCGGGGCCTTCGAGGATGCCTCGATCTGGGCCGGCAAGCGCTTCGATCGCGACAACTTCGATATCCACTGGATGGACACCGATTTCGTGTTCCTGGGCGGCACCGGCGCGGGGATCTACGATGTCCAGCTCGCCGATAGCTGGAAGGCCAACTTCTCCCTCTATGGGCGTAGCTACAGTGATTTTCCCACCGAGGAGTCGGAGATCACCGACGACACCGACAATCTGACGCTGACTGCCAACAACTTCTTCGGCAACTGGCAATGGATGGTCAGCGGCCTGTCGGCTGCCGACAACGATGAACGCGACATCGAGAACGGTTCCACTGCTGCCGACAGTGGCGCTCACACCATGGTTGCCTACCATGGCGACAGCTTCTTCGGCCTCAGTGAGGGCAATTTCAAGGCGGCGGTCATGCACGGCCAGGGCCTTGGCGCCGAGGTCAAGGTGGTCGGAGGCAACGGTTCGTTGACCGAGGACGCGACCGCGACCCGGGTCGGCCTCTATGGCACCACCTACCTGGCGCCCAAGTGGCGCATCGCGCCAGCGATCCTGGCCGAGGTCAGCGAGGATCGCCTCGCCGAGGGAGACAAGTACAGCTGGGCGACCTTCAACACCCGCCTGGCCAACGAGCTGACCGCGAACTTCGAGATGCAGTACGAGGCCACCTATCAGTATATGGATCTTGACCAAGGGGCATCAGGAAATGCCGCCGAGGGGAGCTACACCAAGTTCACCGTGGCACCGACCTTCAAGCCCCAGGTCGGTGGCTTCTGGAAGCGGCCGGAGATCCGTGTCTTCGCCAGCTACAGCGACTGGGACGAGGAGCTGAATGACTATTCCGCCGACGACGCCTTCGGCAGCGAGGGCTTCACCGGCAGCCAGTGGAGCTTCGGCGTGCAGAGCGAGATCTGGTTCTAATTTAAAAGTCAACCATACTGCATAGAACGGCGGGCCGGTCGTGTCGCGACGACCGCTCCCGCCGCCAGCTTGGTGTTTCGATCCTTCCCCGCGTGCCTGAGGGCGCGCGGGGTTTTTCATGGCTACTGATACCGGACGGGAATGGGGTGCGCCGCGGGGATGGGGTAGAATGAGCGCCGCTTACCGAATCACCGAAGGTGCCCGACCCCATGAACGAACCCGTCGAGCTCGATCAGCAAACTGCCGCGCTGAAGGTGCCGCCCCATTCCCTGGAGGCCGAGCAGTCCGTGCTGGGCGGCCTGATGCTGGACAATTCGGCCTGGGACGCGGTCTCCGAGCAGCTGGTGTCCGGCGACTTCTATCGCTACGAGCACCGGCTGATCTTCAATGCCATGGGGGGCCTGGCCGAGGGCGCGCATCCGCTGGACGTGGTGACGCTGTCCGAGGCGCTGGAGAACCGCGACCAGCTGGATACCGTCGGCGGCCTTGCCTATCTGGCCGAGCTTGCCCGTAATACACCGTCGGCGAGCAATATTCGCGCCTATGCCGATATCGTTCGCGAGCGTGCGACCCTTCGCAAGCTGATCCAGGCAGCCAACCAGGTCGCCGAGAGTGCCTTCGCTCCTCAGGGACGGCCATCAGACGAGTTGGTCAACGAGGCCGAACGGCTGGTCTTTCAGATCAGCGAGGATCGCCCCAAGAGCGGTGGTCCCATCGGCATGAGCGATCTGCTGGCCAAGGCGGTGGATCGCATCGACGAGATGTTCAACATGGAAGGCGAGATGACCGGGTTATCGACCGGCTTTCGCGATCTCGATGACATGACCTCGGGGCTGCAGCCATCGGATCTGGTGATCATTGCCGGACGCCCCTCAATGGGCAAGACCACCTTCGCCATGAACCTAGTCGAGCATGCCGTGATATCGAGCGACAAGCCGGTGATGGTGTTTTCCATGGAGATGCCCGCCGAGGCGCTGATGCTGCGCATGCTGTCGTCGCTTGGCCGTATCGACCAGACCCGGGTGCGCACCGGCCAGCTCGAGGATGAAGATTGGCCGCGGCTTACCTCGGCGGTCAATCTGCTGAAAGACAAGCAGCTGTTCATCGATGATACCGCGGCGCTATCACCCAACGAGATGCGCTCGCGTATCCGACGCGTGGTGCGTGAACACGGCAATCTCGGTCTGGTGATGATCGATTACCTTCAGCTGATGCAGATTCCCGGTTTCTCCGAGAACCGTACCGGCGAGATCTCAGAAATCTCGCGCTCGCTAAAGGGGCTCGCCAAGGAATTCGGCTGCCCGGTCGTATCGCTTTCGCAGTTGAACCGCTCCCTGGAGCAGCGCCCCAACAAGCGGCCGGTGATGTCGGATCTTCGCGAGTCAGGGGCCATCGAGCAGGATGCCGACGTGATCGCCTTCGTCTACCGTGACGAGGTCTATAATCCGGATAACCCGGACAACCAGGGATTGGCCGAGTTGATTATCGGCAAGCAGCGTAACGGTCCGATTGGCACGGTGCACATGGCCTTCATCGGCAAGTACACCCGCTTCGAGGACCTGGCACCGGACAGCTACGGCCAGCACTTCGGTGAGTAGACGCAACGGCCTTGGCACCGGTCTCATGGTTGAGACTCTACTGGGCCGCCGTATAATGCCCGGCTTGGTCTCATGGGCCAGTCTTATGAACCAGTTGAATGAACAAGTCAGATGAATCAGTGAGGGGAGCGAGGATAGCTTATGGCAGGCGGATTTCAACGCGGTAACCGCAAGCGGGCCCCCAAGCTCGAGGGGCGCGGCGAGCTTCAGGAAGTCGAGCGCGAAGGGCCCTTCAAGGAGTGGCTGGGGATGCCCGACCTGTATCGCTATCGGCTGGTGGTCGATGGCGAGACATTCAGTTACCAGACCGAGGACTCAGAGATTCCGGTCGCGGTCGGCGACAAGGTGGTGTTTCGTTACAAGCAAACCAAGGCCGGTAACTGGGTGGACCGTAACTCCCTTGGCAAGGCCATCGATCCCGCCGATTATCAGTGATGGCGAACAGTGCTGTCTGAGTGGAACCCGGCTAAAACGTCAAGGTCATAAAAGGGTGTCGGCTTGTCATATTGCCGTCATGGGGCGCAGCCAAGCTGTGCCCCAGTCATATCCGGCCGTGATGTAAGCCACTCCATGTAGGGAGGGTGGATGGAAAGCGGCCATCAGCATGATCCCAGGGAGGACAGCATGGAACTTAACGACTTCAAGGCGTTTGCCAAACGACACGATAACTTCGAAATTCGCGTCATCGGTCACGCTGGCAGCCGCTTCTATCAGGTAGAGATGGAAGACATCGAGGGCAAACGTCATCTGCTGAGCCAGCGCGGCAAGCCGATGCTCTTCCGCGCGCTCGATGATATCTATCTCGAACTCAAGCGGTGCGGCATTCATCGCGCCTATCTGGTTCAGTATGTGGCCCACGACGAAGTGGTCGGTCGCGATGCTCATTATCATGATGCACTGAGTTCGCGTATCCCACTCGTCTTCTAATAAGTGTCGTCACCCTTATGCGGTCACTGCCGCATGCCCTTTTTTCACACCTTGTTTCCGTTCAATTTTTCTGGCGCTATTGCCTGAATGCCTCTTGACGCCATCCCCCAATAGGCATTTTGTGTCTGTCGCCGAAGTTCTCGACTTGCCACCATCAGCTCCTGTAGCGGGCACTCCATCCTTTCCGGTGGCGGGTTAATCGCTGCTTTCTCGCATTTCTCTTGCCCATATCTCGTCCTGCTTTTCATCAGGTTTTCTCGTGTCGATGCCGCCCTGCTTGCCACCAGTCGCCGAGCCTGACCCGGTGTCGGGCGAAGAGCGCATAGCCGCAATCGAAACACCACGACAGCCCCGGCAGCATGGTCAGTGCGACCATTCGGCGATAGCCAAGCACGGCATATAGCGCCCGACTGGCATCCATGCCCACGAACCAGGTGCCTTTCGCATCGGCTAGATGCAGGCGTCCCATCATGGTCTCGAACGAACGCCCCCAGGCAGCGGCGTCGAAATCATCCGCCTGAATATCGACCAATCTGACGCGCTCGCGATGCGGATGCCGGTGAAGCCAGGCGACTTCGCGCTGGCAGAAGGGGCAGTGACCGTCGTGAAAGAGCGTGGCAGGCGATACGGCATGGCGGGGAGAGGTGGCGGGTCGAGACATCAAGAAGCATCCTGTGTGTCGGCAGGGTCCGAGGCGTCACTGTGTTCAGGTACCGTGTCGGCGTGACGATAGCCTGCCAGGTGACGCCCTTGTCCATAGGCCGGGGTGGTCTCCAGTCGCGCCAGGAAGGCCTCGGCCTGTTGATGGATAGCCTCGCGTTTTTCATCTTTCATGCGGTCAAGCGAGCCATAGATCAGCTTCATGCGCGGATTGTCCCTGAGCGCCTCGCGGTGCTCCTCGAGAAAGTGCCAGTAGAGGCTGTTAAACGGACAGGCATGAGTCCCGGTGACCTTCTTGGGGTCATAGCGGCATTGCCGGCAGTGATCGCCCATGCGATCGATATATTTCCCCGACGCGCAGTAGGGCTTGGATCCCATCAGGCCACCGTCGGCATGCAGCACCATGCCCAGGGTGTTGGGCAGTTCGACCCATTCGCAGGCATCGGCATACACCGCCAGGTACCAGTCACACAGGGCCTCCGGTTTGACGCCGCATAGCAGGGCGAAGTTGCCGGTCACCATCAGCCGCTGAATATGGTGGGCATAGGCATGGTCGCGGGTCATCTCGACAGCGCGTTTCAGACAGCGCATCTCGGTGTCGGCGTTCCAGAAAAAGGCCGGCAGATCGCGGGTGGCGCCCAGCGTGTTGCCGCGCTTGTAGTCGGGCATTCGGGTCCAGTAGAGCCCGCGGACATACTCCCGCCAGCCAAGGATCTGGCGGATGAAGCCTTCTACCGAGTTGAGGGGCGCGCGACCCGCCTGATACTCGCCCTCGGCAGCCTCGCAGACCTCGATGGGCGACAGAAGGCCCAGGTTAAGCGCCGCCGATAGCCGGGAGTGAAAGAGAAACGGTGATTGATCACTCAGGGCGTCCTGGTAGCGACCGAAGTCGGGCAGGCAGGCGTTGAGGAAATGCGTGAGTTCGGCCAGCGCCTGGGGGCGGGTTACCGGCCAGTGAAACGCCTCGAGTGAGCCGAAGTGCGCCCCGAAGCGTGACGCCGTGAGCTCGAGTACCGCCTTGGTGGTCGTGTCGTGTTCATGCCTGGGTGGAGCGGGAAAGCCAATATCCTTGGGCAGCGGTTCGCGGTTGTCATGATCGAAGTTCCACTGACCGCCGGCCGGCTGACCGTCTTCCATCAAGAGCCCGGTGCGCTTGCGGAGATAGCGGTAGAAGTGCTCGAGTCGAAAGCTCTTGCGGCCTCGGGCCCAGGCGACGAAGTCCGCCGGTGTCGTGAAGAAGCGATCGTCCTCGACTAGCCGCCAGGGCAGGGCGGTGTTCTCGCCAGGCTTTGCTTCCTCAGCTTGCTTCTCTTCAGTCATCGACGCTTGTTGCGCTGCTCCCGTACGGGCTTGAATGGCGTCAAAGAGCCGCCATTCCCCGGGGCGTGCCACACGGATTTCATCGCAGCCATAGTGCCTGGCCAGGCGCTCGGCTTCTGCGAGCAATTGCTGACGGTTGTCATCATCATCGAGAGGGCTGTAATGCACCGCTAGACCTGATGACTCGAGCTCAACGGCGAAGTGGCGCATGGCGGCGAACATCATGGCGATCTTCTGCGGATGATGAGGCACGTAGCGGCCTTCCTCGATGACCTCGCATAGCGCCACCACTGCCCCCTCCGGCAGGTCTCTAAGGCTCGCAAGCGATGGGCTTAACTGGTCGCCCAGCACCAGGATCAGCGGCTTCGACATATATTGACCTGAAGTTATACAAATATGAGTGGTAGTATAACTGCATTCTTCTCGATAGCATCCCTTTGATAAGCTGTCGATCCATCAGTCGGTCACGTTACAAGGATTTCTCGATGCCCCCCGCTACACCTCGCGCTTCTGCCGTTTCCCTCGACCAGCCAGGTGAGGGTCGCCTCGCACATGCCAGTGCCGACCATCCGCCGGTACCGCGCAAGAAAGTGGGTGTGGTGCTGGCCAATCTGGGCACGCCTGATGCCACCGACTACTGGTCGATGCGTCGCTATCTGTCGGAGTTTCTGTCCGATCAGCGCGTCGTCGATTACTCCCGTTGGCTGTGGCAACCGCTCTTGCAGGGCATCATCCTGACACGGCGCCCGTTCATCTCTGGCAAGGCCTATCAAAGCATCTGGAACACCGAGCGCAATGAAAGCCCGCTGCTGATGATCACTCGCGAGCAGGCCGAAAAGGTCGCCGAGCGTCTCGACGCGGCCTTCGGCGATCAGGTCGTGGTCGATTTCTGCATGCGATACGGCAACCCCTCCACCTCAAGCGTGATCCGCAAGTTGCATGAGCAGGGCTGCGAGCGGTTGCTGTTCTTTCCGCTCTACCCGCAATACGGTTCACCGACCACGGCGACGGCCAATGATGAAGTCTTTCGTACGCTGATGACGCTGAAGTGGCAGCCGGCGCTACGTACCGTACCGGCCTACTTCGATCGTCCGGACTATATCGCGGTACTGGGAGGGTCGATCCAGGCCGCTTATGAGCGTGCCGAGGCCGATCAAGGTGGTCGGCCCGAGGTGTTGGTGGCGTCCTATCATGGGGTGCCCGAGCGCTACCTGCTCGACGGTGATCCCTACCACTGCCAGTGTCATAAGACCACGCGGCTGGTGAAGGAGCACCTGGATATGGCGGATGACGAGATCGTCACGGCCTTTCAATCCAAGTTCGGACCCGAGAAATGGGTGGGGCCGGCGACCGTTGATAAGGTCGAAGAGCTTGCTCGTGCCGGCAAGAAGCACATTGCGGTGATCTCACCGGCCTTCGCCTCGGATTGTGTCGAGACCCTTGAAGAAGTGCAGCAGGAGATCCGTGAGGCTTTTCTCGCCGCCGGTGGCGAGACCTTTACCTATGTGCCGTGCCTAAACGCGGATGAGGCGCATATCGATGTGCTAACGGCGATTACCAGGCAGGAGCTCGGCGGCTGGCTCTAGTGGCGGCGAAAGACACGTGCTCACCAACCCTCCAATGACAAAGGCCTCGGACGAATGTCCGGGGCCTTTCGTGTCTTTCTTTCGTGCCTTTTTGTGCCGGGGCGCTCAGCCATGGCCCTTGTCTGGGTGAGGTACTGGCTTCTCGCCGACTTCCTCCCGGTATAGCTCCACCGGCTTGCCGCGGGTCTTCTCGGCATGCGTGAGTTTCAGGTGCAGACCGGTCTTGGCGAGCAGGTGGGCGGAGACGGGGGCGGTGATGAAGAGGAAGAGGGTGATCAGCATTTCCTGCACGACCGGCTGACCCGCGGTGACACCGAAGTAGAGCATCGAGGCGCTCAGGATGCAGCCGATGCCCAGCGTGGTGGCCTTGGTGGGTCCATGCAGGCGCATGTAGAAGTCTCTGAGGTGTGCCATCCCCAGCGAGCCGATGAAGGCAAAGGCACCGCCAGCGATCAGCAGCAACGAGATGACGCCTTCAAGCATCACATACCAGTTCATGATGATCTCCTTGCTTATTCGATGATGTCGCCACGCAGCAAGTACTTGCATACCGCCACGGTACTGATGAAGCCGAGCATGGCAATGAGCAGCGCCGCCTCGAAGTACGTCTTGGTGTTTAACCACAGCCCCATCATTACGATCAGGGCAATGGAATTGACGTACATGGTGTCCAGCGCCAGCAAGCGGTCGGGCATCGAGGGGCCGACGATCATGCGATAGACGTTCAGGGCAAGGGCCATCAGGATCAGTGCCTGGCTGATCCAAAGCGCAGTATCTAGCATTCGTAGATCTCCTTGAGCGGCTGCTCGTAGCGCTCGCGAATCTCGTCGATCAGCGCCTGTTCATCGGCGACATCCAGGGCATGGATCAGCAGGGTGCGGCCGTCCATACGCAGGTTGGCCGATACCGTCCCCGGTGTCAGGGTGATGGTGTTGGCCAGCAAGGTGATGGTGAAACGCTCCTCGAGCATCAGTGGATACTCAACGAACGTCGGGCGCATGCGCCGCCAAGGGTTCAAGATCAGCCAGGACACTTCCACGTTCGCACGGATGATGTCGCCCAGCAGTCGCAGTATGTAGCGCAGCAGTAGTCCGGGTTTCTTGACACTGGGTTGGACGTCCCAGAAGCGTCGGCTGAGCAATGGGATAGCGATGGCCAGCAGGCTACCCAGCAGCAGGTGAGCAAAGGAGACGCTACTTACCAACATCAGCCAGACGACCAACAAGAGGATCGACAGTAGTGGCGTGGGAAGCCAGGAGCGGGGCATGATCATGCATCACCTCCGTTGGCATGGTCTGGCAGCAGAGAGCGGATATGCGGCGTGGGTGAGCTGAGCTGCTCGGCGGTGGCCTGGGTATAGTCGCTGACCGGGCCGGCCAACAGGACCAGCAGCGGCGAGGCGCCAAGCAACCAGATGACACCGAAGAGCTGACGCTTACCCAGCGCCAGTTCGCTGGGCTCGCCTTCGTGGCTACGCCAGAACAAGGTAGAACCCGCACGGGATAGGGCGATCAAGGAGCAAAGCCCGACGAGCAGCAACAGTGACCATAGCCAAGGCTGCTGGGAGGGTGTTGCGGCTGTCATCAGCAAGGCCTTGCCGATGCCGCCGGATAGTGGCGGCAGGCCTGCAACGGCGGTAGCGCCAAACAGGAACAAGATGGCCAGCAGTCCACCATTTCTCAGCGGACGGCCCTTGACCAGACGGCTCCCGGCCTTGCCGCGCTGCAGCCCGATCAGCTCGGCGAGCAGGAAGAGGCCGCCGGTGACCAGAGTGGTGTGGATCAAATAGTAGAGCAGGGCACCTGTCGCCTCGGGCGTCCGCATGCCGATGCCAGCAAGCAAGGTGCCGACCGAGACCAGTACCAGGTATGCCACCAGCAAACGCAAGTCTCTGGCGGCCAGCACAGCCGGCGCCGAGACCGCCAGAGTGCCTAGTCCTAGCCACCATACCCAGGGCTGCTCAAGCGCCGTCAAAGGGCCTGCCAGGTCGCCGAAAATCAGATAATAGACCCTGAGAATCGCATAGATACCGACCTTGGTCATGATCGCGAACAGTGCGGCCACTGGCGCCGGTGCGGAGGAATAGGCCCGTGGCAACCAGAAGTAGAGCGGCAGGATCGCGGCCTTGAGGCCGAAGACGACCAGCAGAAGCAGGGCACCTGCGCTGACCAGCCCGGCGCGCTCGCTTTCGAGCTCGGCGAGGCGTACGGCCATGTGCGTCATGTTAAGGGTGCCCGTGGCGCCATAGAGCACGCCAACCGCGATCAGAAACAATGCCGAGCCGGCCAGGTTGAGCACGACATAATGCAGGCCTGCCTGAATACGTGCCTTGCCGCCGCCATGCATCAGCAGGGCGTAAGACGCCAGTAGCAACACCTCGAAGAAGACGAAGAGGTTGAACAGATCACCGGTCAGGAAGGCGCCATTGATGCCCATCAGCTGGAACTGGAAGAGCCCGTGGAAATTGCTGCCCTGCTCATCGTCACCGGCACTGGCGAAGACCACGCAGCCTAATGCGAGTACGGCCGTCAGCAGGACCATCAGTGCCGACAGGCGATCCAGCACCATGACGATGCCGAAGGGCGGCTGCCAGCCACCCAGTGCGTAGTAGTCGACCTCACCACCGCTTGCCTTGCCGAGCAGGGCGATAGCGACGAGCATCAGCAAGGCGGTGCTGCCGACGCCCAGGGCGCGCTTGATGCGGGTGCTGCCGTGACGGCTGATCAGTAGCAGGATACCGCTGATCAGGGGGATCACGATGGGCAGTACGATCAGATGTTGCAGCATCAGCGGCGCTCCTCTCGCGGCTCATCGGTCTGACGGCCATCGACATGGTCATTGCCCATGTCGCCGCGGGCACGCATGGCCAGAATGACCGCGAAGGCGGTCATGGCGAAGCCGATCACGATGGCGGTCAGCACCAGCGCCTGGGGCAGCGGGTCAGCGTAGTCACCGGGACCATCGATGATGACGGCTCCATTGGTGGTCAGCCCGCCCATCGAGAACAGGAAGAGGTTGACCGCATACGATAACAGCGTCAGGCCGACCACGACCGGAAAGCTGCGCCCGCGCAGGGTAAGGAAGAGGCCACAGGCGGTGAGGATGCCAGTGGTAATGGCATACAGGCTTTCCATCAGCTTTTCTCCTTGCTGGTGGCGGTCTGGGTATTCTTGGAGGGGCGATGAGGGGTGGTTACCTTGCCAAGGTTGGCAAGGATCATCAGGGTCGCACCGACCACTGCCAGATAGACGCCAAGGTCGAAGAGCATGGCGGTGGCCAGCTCGAATTCGCCGATCAGTGGCAGCTTGAAATGGCCAAAGGCGGAGGTCAGGAAAGGCCGGCCGAACAGCCAGCTACCCAGCCCAGTGAGTGTCGCCACGGCGACGCCGCCGATGGCCACCGGCTGGTAGGGAAAGTCCAGCCGACTCTGTGTCCATTCCACGCCGCGGGCCATGTAGATCAGAATCAGTGCCACAGCGGTTACCAGGCCTGCGATGAAGCCGCCGCCAGGCTGATTGTGGCCGCGCAGGAAGATGAATACTGATACCAGCAACGCCAGCGGCAACAGCCATTGAGAGATGCTGGTCAGGATCATCGGGTAGCGATCCGGGGACCAGACTCGGCCCTCACCGTCACTGTGCGGCATGAACAGCCGCAACCGGTTGAGCAGCTTGAAGATCGCCAAACCGGCGATCGCCAGAACCGTGATCTCCCCCAGCGTATCGAAACCACGGAAGTCGACCAGGATGACATTGACCACGTTATGGCCGCCACCGCCGGGCACACTATTGGCGAGGAAGAAACTCGAGATGCTGTCGGTTTCGCGGGTCAGTACCGCATAGTTGAGGCTCGCCACCACCATGCCCAGGGCGCTGGCCAGGGCGATATCACGGATGGTGCGGTGAGCGGAGGATTCTCGAGGCGTCTTCTGGGGGAGAAAGAACAGCGCCAGCATCAGCAGAATCATGGTCACTACTTCGACCGAGAGTTGGGTCAGCGCTAAGTCTGGCGCCGAGAAACGCGCGAAAGTCAGTGAGACCAACAGCCCCACCACCGACAGCATCAGCAGCGAAATCAGGCGATAGCGGTGGGTTACCACGGTGCCGACGGCGCCGAAGATCAGCAGTGCCGCGCCGACGATCAACATGCCGTCGAGTTCACCCTCGGCTCGGCTGCCGGCTAGATGTGGCAGGTCAAACAGCCCCAGGGTGGCAAGCAGCAGTGCCGCACCGAGCAGCAGGCTCATGTAGCGTTGCAGCGAGCCATTTTCCATCCGAGTGGTCAGAGCCTGGCTGCGAACCACCAGGCGTTGGATGCTGCCCTCGAAGATTTGTCGTGCATCGGTGATGCCGAACTGGCGCACGAACCGGCGAATTGAGGGGTGGATACCGTAGAGCATGATACCGGCTGCCAGGGCGATCACACTCATTGCCAGCGGGAGGTTGAGGCCGTGCCAGATGGCCAGGTGGAAGTCGAAAGACTCACCCAGCACCGCCTGGGTGGCAATATCGAGCAAGCCGGTCGCCGTTACCGCAGGTAATAGCCCAACGACAACACAGAGAATCACCAGAAATGCCACTGGTGCGCGCATGAGCCAGGGGGGTTCATGGGGAAACTTGGGCGGCGCGGCCTTGGCTGGCTTGAAGAAGACGGCATGCACCATGCGCAGCGAGTAGGCCACCGAGAGGACGCCGCCGAAGGTCGCCAGCAGCGGCAATAGCCAACCGAGTCCGCCGAGCAGACTGGCATTCACCGTCTCGGTGAAGAACATCTCCTTGGAGAGGAAGCCGTTGAGCAGTGGCACCCCGGCCATCGAGGCGGCCGCCACGGTCATCAGCAGGGCGGTCACCGGCATGGCCCGTCGCAGACCGCCCAGCTTGCTGATATCCCGTGTGCCGGTCTCGTGATCGATGATCCCCGCACTCATGAACAGCGCCCCCTTGAAGGTCGCGTGGTTGAGGATGTGAAAGAGCGCCGCGAGGATCGCCATTGGGCTACCGATGCCCAATAGGGCGGTGATCAGCCCCAAATGGCTAACGGTCGAGAAGGCCAGGATGCCCTTGAGGTCGGTCTTGAGGAGCGCGAACCAGGCGCCGTACAGCATGGTGGCCATCCCGACAAGCGTCACGACCACTGACCATAGCTCACTGCCGGCGATGGCGGGATGCAGGCGTGCCATCAGGAAGATGCCGGCCTTGACCATGGTCGCCGAGTGCAGATAGGCGGAGACCGGTGTGGGGGCTGCCATGGCGTGGGGTAGCCAGAACTGGAAGGGGAACTGCGCCGATTTGGTGAAGGCACCCAACAGCACCAGGCCCAGCATCATGGGGTAGCGCGGATCAGCAAGGATGACATCGGCACTGCTGAGTACCACGTTCATGTCGAAGCTGCCGACCATGTCGCCGAGCAGCAGTAGCCCCGCCAGCAGTGCGAGACCGCCGGCGCCGGTCACGGTCAGCGCCATGCGCGCGCCCTTGCGTGCATCACTTTGGTGTGACCAGAAGCCGATCAGCAGGAAGGATGAGAGACTGGTCATTTCCCAGAACAGCCACAGCAGCAGCAGGTTGTCGGCCATCACGATGCCGACCATGGACGCCATGAACAGGATCAGATAGGCGTGGAAGCGCCCAAAGGGTTCTTCCGGAGAAAGGTAGTAGTGTGCGTAAAGCAGGATCAGCAGTCCGATCCCGAGAATCAGTATGTTGAACAGTACCGACAGACCATCAAGCCGGAAGGCCAGGTCGAGGCCCAGGGCGGGGATCCATTCGGCGGCAAAGCGCAACGTTTCGCCGGCTGCAAGCTCTGATACCTGGCCGAAGGTCAGCAAAAGGGCCAGCGCGGGCAATAGTGCGGTGGCCAGAGAGCAGAAGCGTCGTCCGCGCCGCTCGGTGAGCACGGGCACCAGTACCCCTAGCAGGGGTAGCAAGACTATCCACAGCAATGTCATCGATTGGTCTTCCTGCATGGGTCTGGAGTTAGAGAACACGAGGCACGTCGGCGAGACGGAATAATGGCCGGTCTTGGCCGAGTTGCCTGCCTTCCCATGGCTTAATCGCTTGCTACTTTACCTCAAAGCAAGCTCGGTCGCTGCCACCTTGCCTTTTAAGATGTTATCTCTATAGACTGGCCTCGCTGACCAGACTGGGTAGCATAACTGGCAATCTTGACCGGCGAGGAGGGCTAAATGCAAACAGCCGTGCTGGGAGGATTCGTGGCGGCAGCCATGGCCCCGCTGCTCCATCGCTGGTTTGGCTCTCGGGCGCCTTTGGTCATGTCCCTGCTGCCGGCCTCCCTGGCCGTCTGGCTCATCGGTCAGTGGCCAGTGATCGCGTCCGGCGATGTCCTGCTTCTTGAGCAGGCCTGGGTGCCGGGCCTCGATATTACCCTGACCTTCATGATCGATGGCCTCGCCTGGCTGTTCGCGATGCTCATTACGGTAATCGGCGCTTTGGTGCTGGTCTACACGGGGGAGTATCTTCGCGGCCACCGTGATCTGCCTCGCTTCCTGGTGGTGATCACCGCCTTCATGATGTCGATGCTTGGCTTGGTGCTTGCCGACAACCTGGTCACGCTCTTCGTGTTCTGGGAACTCACCAGCATCACCTCTTACCTTTTGATCGGCTTTAACCACACGGACCTCGCCGCGCGCAAAGCCGCTCTCCAGGGACTGCTGGTCACCGTCGGTGGCGGTTTGGCGCTGCTTGCCGGCTTCGTGCTGTTGGCCCTGGCCGGTGACAGCTGGTCGCTGCACGAACTCGTCCAGCGCGGCGATCTCCTGCGCGGCCACGACCTCTATACCCCTCTGCTGATCTGCGTGCTGCTGGGCGCCTTTACCAAATCGGCACAGTTTCCCTTCCACTTCTGGCTGCCTAATGCCATGGCGGCCCCTACGCCGGTCTCCGCTTATCTGCACTCGGCGACCATGGTCAAGGCGGGGGTCTACCTGCTCGCCCGATTGCACCCGGCCCTGGGCGGCACGGAGAGCTGGGTGATCACTCTCTCCTTGGTCGGGGCTGTGACCATGGCCACTGGCGCCTTCCTGGCGATGCAGCACACCAATGTGAAGAAACTGCTGGCCTACTCCACGGTGATGGGGCTTGGCACCCTGACCATGTTGCTCGGTATCGGCACCGAGAAAGCCCTGGTGGCCTTCGCGGTCTTCTTGCTGGCGCACTCGCTCTATAAGGGGGCGCTGTTCATGGTGGCCGGTATTCTTGATCACGAGACCGGCACCAAGGACGTCACGGCGATGGGCGGGCTGCGCCATCTCATGCCGGCGACTGCCATCGTTGCCGGGGTCGCCGGGCTGTCGTTGGCGGGCCTGCCGCCCCTGCTGGGCTTCGTGGGCAAGGAGCTGATGCTGACATCGGTGCTTGAGTCGTCTTCTTGGCGCCTTCTGATTCTGCTGCTGGCCTTCACGGCGGCTTTCCTGACCCTGGCGGTGGCGGCGATCATTGTTCTGCGGCCCTTCTTCGGCAAGCGCCAAGACACGCCCCGTCCCCCTCATGATCCCTCTCGTGTCATGCTGGCAGGCCCCGGGCTGCTGGCCGCACTGTCGCTGCTGTTCGGTCTGGTGCCGGGGCTGCTTGATCCAGTGGTGGGCGCTGTCGTCGCAGGCATTGGGGCGCCTGAGGCCAAGGTTCACCTGGCGCTGTGGCATGGCCTTAACCTGCCGCTCGCGCTGTCGCTAGCAAGCCTCGCGCTGGGGCTTACGACCTATCGCTTCTGGGATCGGCTGCGCGCTGGGCTGACCCGCCTCGCGCCTCTGACACGCCGCGGGCCCGAAGCCGGTTACGATGCGTTGATGGCGGGGCTGGTGATCCTGGCGGACGGGCAGACCCGCTTCCTGCAGAACGGCTATATCCGCAATTATCTGGTGATGACGTTGCTGGTGCTGTTAGGCCTTGTGGGTCACGCGTTTTTCTTTCGGCACGGCCTGGCCCCCGATGTGACGCTGTCGATCTACTTTCACGAGGCGGTAACTGCTGGGCTGATGATCGCCGGTGCTGTGGCGGCCTGCGTGATGCGCTCGCGCCTGGCGGCGGTAGCCGCGCTAGGTGTCATGGGCTTCTCCATTGCTCTGACCTTCGTGCTCTTCAGCGCGCCAGACCTGGCCATTACCCAGTTGCTGGTGGAGACGCTGACGGTGATCCTGCTGGTGCTGGTGCTGTTTCGCCTGCCACACTTCGCCACCCTGTCCACCCCTACCGAGCGTCTGCGGGACCTGTTAGTGGCAAGTCTCACCGGAGGGCTGATCACGCTGCTGATGCTCGCGGTGCTCTCCGGCGAGCGACTGCCGCGAATCTCGGACTACATGGTCGCCAACAGCCAACCTCTGGGGCATGGCCACAATATCGTCAACGTCATTCTGGTGGATTTCCGGGCGCTGGATACGCTGGGGGAAATGTTCGTTCTGGCCCTGGCCGCCATCGGGGTCTTTGCGATGCTGCGCTTCCATGCCGCGCCGGGCGAAGGCGTTGACCGTGACGGACGACGCAATCTTGCGTCGACGGAGGATGACCATGGGTAGGTCGGGCACCCTGATCCTCAATGTGGCGGCACGCCTGCTGCTGCCGCTGCAACTGCTGTTTTCGATGTTCCTGCTGCTGCGGGGCCACGACGAGCCGGGTGGTGGCTTTATCGCCGGGCTGGTGGCATCGGGCGCCTTCGCGCTCTACCTGTTTGCCCAGGGGCCACGTGCCCTGAGTGAGATGCTCAAGGTGTCACCCCGTGATCTGATCGGCATGGGCTTGCTGCTAGGGGTGCTGTCGACGCTTCCCGCCTGGTGGGCCGGCGACCCCTTCTTCACCGCCCAGTGGTGGACGATTCCGATCATCGACTTCAAGGCCTCGACGCCCCTGATCTTCGATATTGGCGTCTATCTGGTGGTGGTGGGGTCGGTACTGACCGCCATTACCGCTCTGGTCGAGACTGATCAGGACGAATATGACCCGACCGACTACGACCAGGCCGACCACGACCAGACCCATTAGGACGGTTAAGGAGATCCCATGGAGCCTTTGATGGCCATCACCATCGGCATCCTGTTTGCCGCCGCTATTTACATGATGCTGCGACGTTCGATCGTCAAACTGGTGATCGGACTGATTCTGCTCTCGAATGCCGCCAACCTCTTGATCTTCGCTACGGCGGGGATGGTGCGGGGCGCCCCGCCCCTGGTGCCGAAGGGAATGACCGCCCCCGAGGCGGCGGTGGCTGACCCATTGCCTCAGGCGCTGGTGCTTACGGCGATTGTCATCGCCTTTGGGGTGCTATCCTTCGCCGTGGTGCTGGTGCGCCGTGCCTGGGAAATCGTGGGCGCCGATGATCTGGATCAGATGAAGGATACGGACACATGATGCCCCAGGTCGCATTGCCGATTCTCATCCCGCTGTTCGCGGGAGCCGTGTCACTGGTGTTCTGGCGCTCCCGGGGCATGCAGCGATTCATCGCGGTGGCCGGGACGGCCGGCCTGCTGGCCACCAGCCTGTGGCTGCTGGCCACCGTACAGGGCGACGGCATCCAGGTCATGCACATGGGCGGCTGGGCGGCTCCCTTCGGTATCAGCCTCGTGGCCGACCTGCTGGGCGCCATCATGGTCGTGCTCACCGGCATCATCGGTTTCGCGGTGGCGCTCTTTTCGTTGGCAACGGTCGGCCGCGGTCACGAAGCCTATGGCTACTTTCCCCTGTTGCATCTGCTGCTGGCAGGCGTCGCCGGTGCCTTTCTCACCGGTGATATCTTCAACCTCTACGTCTGGTTTGAAGTGATGCTGGTGGCGTCCTTTGCGTTGCTGATCCTCGGTAGTGAGAAGGCGCAGATGGAAGGGGCGATCAAGTACGTCACGCTTAACCTGGTGTCCTCTGTGATCTTCCTGGTCGCGGTGGGGCTGCTCTACGGCATGGTGGGGACGCTCAACATGGCCGACATTGCCCGCCGGCTCGCGACCCTCGAAGATGACGGCATGGCCGATGTCCTGGCGATGATGTTCATGGTGGCCTTTGGCATCAAGGCCGCTGCCTTTCCCCTGTTTTTCTGGCTGCCGGCTTCCTACCATACCCCGCCGGTGGCCGTCTCGGCGTTGTTTGCCGCCCTGCTGACCAAGGTCGGGGTCTATGCGCTGTTTCGGGTTTTCACGCTGATCTTTCACCACAGTCCGGGCTATACCCACGAGATCCTGCTGTGGGGCGCCGGCCTGACCATGCTGTCTGGCGTGCTGGGGGCGGCGGCGCAGTTCGAATTCCGGCGCATCCTGTCGTTCCATATCGTCAGCCAGATCGGGTACATGCTCCTGGGGCTGGCCTTGTTCACGCCTCTGGCCCTCATCGGTGGGGTCTTCTACATCGTCCATCACATCATCGTGAAGACGACGCTCTTCCTGATCAGCGGCATCGTTCACCGGGTGAGCGGGAGCTATCAGCTCGCGGCCCTCGGGGGTTTCTATCGCAGCCATCCGTGGCTGGCCGTGCTGTTCCTGATTCCGGCGCTGTCGCTTGCCGGTATGCCGCCCCTGTCCGGTTTCTTTGCCAAGTTCATCGTTATCCGGGCCGGTATCGAAGCCGAGGCCTATGGCGTTACCTTTATCGCGCTGCTCGTGGGGTTACTCACGCTGTACTCGATGATCAAGATCTGGGCCGAGGTGTTCTGGAAGGCATCACCCGACGAAGAGGGCGATGGCCCCCCTAAGGCGGTCGACCAGCGGGAGATGTGGCTCATGGCCACGCCGGTGGTGGGGCTGGCGCTCTGTACCCTGTTCATCGGCCTCAACGCCGAGCCCCTCTATAATCTGGCCGAGGCTTCTGCAGGGCAGCTGTTGGCGCCCGAGCGCTATATTCAGGCCGTGCTCGGCACAAACGGGGAGGAAATGCCATGACCGGAGCCGCCTGGAACCTGCTGCTCGGCCTGGCCTGGGTGGTGCTTACCGGCGACTTCAGCGGGGGCAGCCTGCTGGCAGGGCTGATCTTCGGCTATCTGGCGCTGGCGCTGATCCAGCCTCAGGTGCCGGCGCTGGCTGGCTATGCTCAGTGGCTGCCGCGCCTGATCCGCTTTGTCGGGTTTTTCCTCAAGGAGCTGGTGGCGGCCAATCTCAAGGTTGCCTACGACATCGTGACGCCGCCCTGGTACATGACCCCGGGAGTGATCGCCATGCCCCTGAAGGCCAAGACTGAGTTCGAGATCGCCTTCGTCGCCAACCTGATCTCGCTGACACCGGGGACCCTGAGCCTGGACGTGTCCGATGATCGGCGCGTGCTCTATATCCATGCCATGTTCCTGGACGATGAGCCGGCACTTCGGCGCAGCCTGGCCGAGCTGGAGCGCCGCGCCCTGGCCCTGTTTCACTAGCGACGTGAGGAGAGTCCCTTGTCGAACATCATCCTTGTGAGTCTTGCCATGATGGCACTGGCGCTTTGCCTGGCCTTCGCGCGCCTCTATCGCGGCCCTAGCCTGCCGGATCGGGTGGTGGCACTGGAGCTCTTCTCGGCAATTCTGGTCGGCATGATTGGCCTGATCGCCATCGCTACCGATGTTCCGAGCCTTTTGGATGTGGCCATCGTCATGGCGCTGATGGCTTTCATGGCCACCATCGGTTTCGCCCGTTTCCTTGAGCGAGGAGGGCCGCGGGATGATTGAACTTCTCGAGAACATTCTGATCCTGACCGGGTCCGCTTTCATGCTGGTGGCCGCCCTCGGGGTACTGCGTCTGCCCGACCTGCTGACCCGCATGCACGCCACCACCAAGGCCGCGACCCTGGGCGCCTCGCTGATCATGCTGGCGGTGGCGCTGCATTTCGCCGTCGAGGCCGTGGTGGCCAGGGCCTTCGGGGTCATACTCTTCCTCTTGCTGACCGCGCCGGTGGCGGCTCATGTGATCGGGCGGGCGGGATACTTCGTCGGTACGCGCCTGTGGAGCGGTACGGTCAAGGATGAGCTCAGGCCCAATTATGATTCGGTCACCCATCGGCTCAGCAGTCATCGGGAGACCGATGCCAATGCCGCTCCTGTCCCCGGTGAGTCCGATGAAACCGGCTGAAACGGCATCTCATTGCATCCTGCCCTGATAATGGCCGCCTTCGGGCGGCCTTCTTCGTGATGCCTTCCTGGCGGGGAATTATCATGTACAATACATGTACTGAATAATATTCCTGTCCAATTATGTGGGCCCGCCGTCGGGTGAGGCCAAGGTGGTGGCATGCGATGCAAGGCCGAGCTTCCTGTCAAGACCTGTCGTCAGTGCGAGCGTCCTTTCCGCTGGCGCCGCAAGTGGGCCCGCTGCTGGGATGAGGTGCAGCATTGCAGCGAGCGCTGTCGCCGCGAGGCGCGCCGCGCCAGGCGGTCGGCATGAGTCCAGAACTTGTGTGGCTGAGAGACGACCTGCGCCTGGCCGATAATCCGCTCTTTCACTTTGCCTCGCCGCCGGCTGCACTGGTGTGCGTCTACGTGCTCGACGAGCGGTGGTTCTCCCCTCTGGCCTCTGGGTTATCAGCGCGACGCATAGGGCCAGCCCGCTTGAGCTTTCTCTGGCAGAGTCTGATTGCCCTGCGCGGCGAGCTACTGAAGCGGGGCGGCGATCTGCTGGTGCGTGTCGGCGACCCGTCGGCGGCCATCGCCGAGCTTGCCAGCTCATTGAAGGTCTGTTGCGTGCATGTGCGCGATGCCCCGGGTCATGACGAGATGGACGACCTGACGCGGCTGGCCGAGCGCCTGCCCGCCGACTGTGAGCTTCGTCGCTGCGAAGGCGGTACCCTGTTCGAAAAAGCGGCGCTGCCCTTTACGCTTGAGGCGCTGCCGGGCAGTTTTTCGGCCTTTCGCCGTCGTATGGAGAAGGCATGGTCGGTGCCTCCGGCGCGCTCTGCTCCGATCACCCTGCCGCTTTGGCCGCAACAGGCACCCCGCGGCTTGCCACCCCTCAAGGATCTCTGCACTGAGGCGGCCGCCTGGCGTGCCGACCCTCGTGGTGAATTCCGCTTCCTGGGCGGAGAAGAAGTCGCTCAAGCGCGGCTCGAGCACTATCTCTGGCACAGCGGTGCCATCACTCGCTACAAGCAGACTCGTAATGGTCTGCTGGGCGCCGAGTTTTCGACACGGCTGTCGCCCTGGTTGGCCGTTGGCTGCCTGTCGGCGCGGCAGGTCCACGATCACGTCCGGGCATGGGAAAGCGACCATGGCGCCTGTGAGTCGAGTTATTGGGCCATTTTCGAACTCATGTGGCGTGAATATTTCCACTGGGCCGCGCGCCAGGCCAAAGCGGGACTTTATGGCCCCCGGGCGCTTCCCGAGCCACCTGCGGCGTTCCACGACTGGTGTCGTGGCGAGACCGGTGTGCCCTTTATCGATGCCGGCATGCGCGAACTCGCGTCCACTGGCTGGCAGTCCAATCGGGTACGCCAGAATGTGGCAAGTTTCCTTGTCCATGACCTGGGCGTGGATTGGCGGCTAGGCGCTGCCTGGTTCGAGCATTGTCTGATTGACTTCGATGTTGCCAGCAACTGGGGAAACTGGGGGTATGTGGCCGGTGCCGGCCGTGAGGCGAGCCGCGGACACTATTTCAATGTGCTCTGGCAGGCTCGCCGCTACGACCCGGCCGGCGACTACGTGAGTCACTGGCTACCAGAGCTTGTGGGCCTGGCCGAGGGAGAGGCGCGCCATCAGCCCTGGCGTGCCGCCCCGCAGGTCTTCTCTGCGCCGATGGTTTCACCTGCCGCCTGGGACGATGAGCAGATACCGTTGCGAGGTGCCAGTAGCGATTCTTCCAAGGAGACCTGATGCCTGTTCTTTTACGTAATGATGTTAGCCGTCTCCCCGTCATGCTTGGCCTTTCCGGCCTATTGCCATTCGTGGCGGCGACCCTTGCCGCGTGGTGGGCACCGCTGACCTGGCAGGCACCGGTGGTCACCGCCTTTCTTTATTACAGCGCGGTGATACTTTCCTTTCTCGGCGGCATCCATTGGGGGCTTGCCATGGGGCGGGACGCGCCAGCGCCCGCTGCCTTTCGTGGCCGCGTGCTGTTGAGCATGGCGCCTAGTCTGATTGCCTGGCCAGCCCTCTTGTGGGGAGGGATGCCGGGCGCCATGTTGCTGATGCTTGGTTTCATGGCGGTGCGCGGTTATGAAGCAAGTGCTGCAGGGGGCGCTGGGCTGCCTGGCTGGTATCGACGCTTGCGTAACGTGCTGACCGCGGTGGTGGTGGCCTGTCACCTGGCGGTGATTCTCAGGTTGTGGCTTGGCTAGCGATGACAAAAACGCTAAGGCTGGTGGTGCAGGTGGATCTGCGCGATGATGCCCGCTTTACCCCGTGATGATGGAGTATCGCCCCGCCATGCGCAGGATCCTCGTATGCTCGTTGCTGCTGAGCAGCCTGGTTGGCTGCCAGAGCAGTCAGTCGACTGACGCTCTGGCTCAAGACCAGACACCGCTAAAGGCCCAAGCCCCGGCGCAAGCGCAGGCTCAGTCTGACGATCGGGCGGCAAGGGCCGCTGATGCCGGTCAGGATAAGCGCGATGCACAGGCGGAGTCGCCAGCATCCTTCGACGCCTGGCTCGCTGATTTCAGGCGTGAAGCGAGGGCCAGAGGGATCGCCGAGTCGACCCTTGATCGAGCCCTTGCCGATATTCGCTACCGGCCCAAGATCCTCGAGTACGACCGTGCCCAACCCGAGTTCGTGCGTCCCATCTGGCAGTATCTGGATACGGCCGTGTCGTCGACCCGCGTGAGCAACGGTCGCGAGCGTCTGGCCGAGCACCGTGCCACGGCCGAGCGCATGACCAGCGGCTACGGTGTGCCCGCCGAGGTGGTAGTCGCGATCTGGGGGGTGGAGAGCAACTACGGCAGCAACTTTGGCAGCTTCTCGACGCTGGACTCCCTGGCAACGCTGGCCTTCGATGGTCGTCGTCGCGACTTCGCCCATGACGAACTGATCGCGGCACTGAAAATCATCGAGAGCGGTGATATCGCGCCTGAACGCATGATCGGCAGCTGGGCCGGTGCCATGGGGCACACGCAGTTCCTGCCTTCAAGCTATCTTGCCTATGCCAAGGACGGCGACGGTGATGGCCGGCGCGATATCTGGGGTAGCATTCCCGATGTCATGGCCTCTACTGCCAACTACCTGGCCCGGGCCGGCTGGCAGGCCGGCGAGCCCTGGGGCATCGAAGTGCGGCTGCCGGCCGATTTCGACTACTCCCAGACCGAACTGGCGACCCGGCGGTCAAGCGAGGCATGGGCCCGTCAGGGCGTGCGCGCCATGGGCTCGGAAACGCTGCCAACACTCAACAATGCATCGATTCTCGCGCCAGCTGGCGCCCGGGGTCCCGCCTTTCTGGTCGGCCGCAACTATCGCGCCATCCTGCGCTATAACAATGCCACCAGCTATGCGTTGGCGGTAGGTACGCTTTCGCGTCGTATCGCGGAAGAGCCGGGCATACGTGCTGACTGGCCGCGACAGGAGACACCGCTTTCCAGAGCACAGGTGCGCGAACTGCAGCGCGCCCTCAATGCTCGCGGCTTCGCGACCGGTACCCCAGACGGCATCATGGGGCCCAACACCCGCGCTGGGTTACGTGCCTACCAAGCGTCCCAGGGGCTGACACCGGATGGTTTCGCGACAGTGTCGCTGCTTGAGGGCCTGCAGAAATAAGGCCGCTCAACCAAGCCGTGCCAGCAGGGCGACGACCGCCGTCTCGACCCGCAGGATCCGGCTGCCCAGGTGAATGCCTTGGCAGCCGGCTGCCAGTAACGCCTCTACCTCATAGGGAATAAAACCGCCCTCGGGTCCCACCACCAGGGTGGCGGGTGCATTGAGTCCGCGAGGGCAGGCCGCTTCCATGCCGGGATGAGCCAGTAGCCCTTGGCGCCCACTGAGCTGGGCCGGCAGGCGATCTTCGACGAAGGGCTTGAAGTGGGTTTCCAGGGATACCTCGGGCAGCACCGTATCGCGTGCCTGCTCAAGCCCTAGCACCAGGTGCTGGTGTATCTTTTCCTCTGAGAGCTCGGGCGATTGCCAGTAGCTCTTCTCCACCCGCCGGGTGTGCAGCAGGGTGATGCGCTTCACGCCCAAGGCCGTGACGTGCTCAAGTGAGCGTGCCAGCATTCGCGGGCGTGGCAGGGCGAGCACCAGTTCGATATCCAGTGCCGGCGGTGGCGCCTGGTCGAGGGCGTCGAGTGTGAAATGGGCGCCATCGTCATTCAGCGTGACCAGCCGGCCGCGACCCAGGGCGCCGCCGCGCAGGCCAAGCGTCAGCTCATCACCTGGGCGGGCACGATGTACCTCGCGCAGGTGACGCAAGCGTCTGGGGTCGCGCACCCAGACGTGGTGGTCGTCGGTCAGGTCGGCGGGATCAAGCAAAATCAGGTTCATGGGGCCTCGGCGGCGCACAGCGGATGACAGATAGATGACGACGGTGGCTAGAACGTCGGACGCGGTGCACAATACCAGCAAAGTCGAGAACAGGAGCACCGTCCGTGCGCGTGATTCGCAAGTATGCCAA
Source organism: Halomonas salinarum (assembly GCF_012062845.1). Classification (GTDB taxonomy): domain Bacteria; phylum Pseudomonadota; class Gammaproteobacteria; order Pseudomonadales; family Halomonadaceae; genus Onishia; species Onishia salinarum. The sequence continues at coordinate 40,767 of NZ_WWNB01000019.1, read as the reverse complement.
CCGCAGGCTCTATGATACCGAGCAGAGCCGCTATGTAACCCTGGAAGACCTGCGCAACCTGATCATTGAGGAAGTGCCCTTTCGCGTCGAAGATGCTAAGTCCGGAGAGGACCTGACGCGTACCATTCTGTTGTCGATCATCATCGAGCAGGAGCAAGCGGGCGGCGACTCCGAGGTGTTCTCCAACGATCTGCTGGCCCAATTCATACGTGTCTACGACATGGCACAGCCACTGCCACTGGCCCGGTACCTGGAGCAGGGTACCCACCTGATGCTCGAGCAGCAGCAGCGCATGCAGGATCAGTGGAAGGAGGCCATGCGCCATACGCCGATGGAAATGATGCGCGAGATGGCCGAGGAAAACATGCGCTTCTGGCAGAAGACCTTTAATCAGGAGCCCAGGAGCAGTGGCAAGGACGGCAAATCCGAAAACGACACCAGCGGCGACAAGGACTGAGCCTCGATACGGGCGGTGGCTTTTCTGGCATAATGCCCCGCAAAATTCGCATTATCCTCACCCAACAGTCGAGCAAGGTTGAAGATGAAGGTTCTGATCATCGGCGGCGGCGGCCGCGAACATGCCCTGGCCTGGAAGGTCGCTCAGTCTTCTCACGTTGAAACGGTCTACGTGGCACCCGGCAATGCCGGCAGCCTAATCGAGCCCAAGGTCTCCAATGTCGATATTGCGGTGACCGACCTTGAGGGGCTTGAAACCTTCGCCCGTGATCACGGCATCGAACTGACCATCGTCGGCCCCGAGGCGCCGCTGGTCGCGGGCGTTGTCGACCGCTTCCAGGCCGCCGGGCTCGCGATCTTCGGCCCGACCCAGGCTGCCGCCCAGCTCGAAGGGTCCAAGTCCTTTACCAAGGACTTCCTGGCTCGCCATGACATTCCCAGTGCGGATTATCAGACCTTTACCGCCGTTGAACCGGCACTTGAGTATCTCGCCAAAAAGGGCGCCCCGATCGTCATCAAGGCCGATGGCCTGGCCTCCGGCAAGGGGGTGATCGTTGCCATGACGAAGGTCGAGGCCGAAGCGGCGATCCGTGACATGCTCGAGGCCAATGCCTTCGGTGATGCCGGGGCACGGGTGGTGATCGAGGAGTATCTTGAGGGTGAGGAAGCGAGTTTCATCGTCATGGTGGACGGCGAACATGTGCTGCCGATGGCGACCAGCCAGGATCACAAGCGTGCCGGCGATGGCGATACAGGTCCCAATACCGGCGGCATGGGGGCCTATTCGCCGGCTCCGGTCGTCACCGAGGCGGTCTATCAGCGCATCATGGATGAGGTGATTCTGCCTACGGTCAAGGGCATGGCCACCGAGGGTCATCCCTATACCGGCTTTCTCTACGCGGGGTTGATGATCGACAAGACCGGCGCCCCCAAGGTGATCGAATACAATTGCCGCTTTGGTGACCCGGAAACGCAGCCGATCATGATGCGACTCGAATCCGATCTGGCAGCCCTATGCCTGGCGGGCACCCGCGGCGAGCTTGATCGCGCGACCATCGAGTGGGATCCCCGCATCGCGGTAGGCGTGGTGCTGGCGGCCGGCGGCTATCCAGGCAGCTATCGCAAGGGCGATGTGATCGATGGCATCGAAGCCGCTGAGGATACTGGCTGTCGGGTGTTCCATGCCGGTACGGCTCTGGACGACCAAGGTCGTGTCGCGACCAGTGGCGGACGCGTGCTATGTGTAACCGCCTTGGGGGATACGGTGGCCATTGCTCAGGCGCTTGCCTATGAAGGCGTTTCCTCCATCGACTGGACCGATATGAGCTATCGCAACGATATCGCCTTCCGCGCCATCGCAAGGGGGCGCTGATCGCCTAAGCGTATCGCCTACGGCCAGGTTCAAAGCACGCTATCCCGCGCTCCTGGGCCTTAGCCTCGGCGCCCGGCAGTGCCACGACAGGGAGTTGATATGTCACGAGTCCGCCTGGCGTTTCCGGAAGACGCCATCCTGCACCGCCACTCCCTGTCGGTACGCATCACCGATATGAATTATGGGCGCCACCTGGGGCACGATGCCCTGGTGTCGCTGCTGCACGAGGCCAGAACCCAGATGCTGGTGTCCCGGGGGCTCCGGGAATGGGATATCGGCGGCTATCCCAGTGTCGTCGCCGACCTTGCCATCCAGTATCAGGGCGAAGCCGCCTGGCCCGACATGCTGGTCGTCGAAACGGCGATTCCCCCCGTCGAAGGCAAGTCGCTTTGTGTTTATCACCGTGTACTGCGTGAGCACGACCAGCGCCCCGTGGCGACTGCCAGGCTCAACCTGGTGTTGGTTGACGCCGATGTCGGCAAATCGGTCGCGGTCCCCGAGTCTGTGCAAGCTGCGCTTTCACCCGCTTCGTCCTATCATCCTGAGAGTGGCGCCTGATGTCCCGGGAATATCCAATCATCGCCGTGACCGGCTCCAGCGGAGCAGGAACCACCACGGTGCGTCGCACCTTCGAGCGCATGTTCACTCGTGAGGATGTACATGCCGCGACCGTCGATGGCGACGCCTTTCACCGCTACACCAAGGATGAATTGGCGCGAATCTTCCGCGAGGAGCCCGAGCGCACCGACGAGCTGTCTCATTTCGCGGTAGAGGCCAACCTGCTTGATCGGCTCGAGGCGCTGTTTCAGGAATATGGCGATCAGGGTGCCGGCACTTACCGCCACTATATCCATGCCGAAGACAAGCGCATGATCGAGCAGGGCCACCAGATCGGCACCTTTACCGATTGGCAGCCGCTACCCAGTGGCACGGATCTACTGTTCTACGAGGGGCTTCATGGTGGCCTGGTCACGCCTGATCATGACATTGCGCGCCACGTCGACTTGTTGGTAGGCGTGGCGCCCACCATGAACCTCGAGTGGATCCAGAAGATCGATCGTGATACCAAGCTGCGCGGCTATTCTCAGGAAGCGGTGATCGACACCATTCTTGGGCGCATGCATGACTATGTGCGCTATATACAGCCACAGTTCTCGCGCACGCACATCAATTTCCAGCGGGTGCCCACGGTGGATACCTCCAACCCTTTCGAGGTTCAGGATATCCCCACCGATGCCGAGTCTTTCGTGGTGATCCGTTTTCGCGATCCGTCCACGGTGGACTTTCCCTACCTGCTGGCCATGATTCAGGATGCCTTCATGAGCCGTCCCCACACCCTGGTGGTGCCCGGGTCACGCATGCCATTGGCCATGGAGTTGATTCTGGGCCCCCTGGTCCGTCACTTGTTGGCCCAGCGACGTTTTCGTTAAGCCATTCAGTCGTGCGAACCACCTGGGCCGGACGACTCGCATTCATCGACCATCATTCAAAGGAGAGGCGCCATGGATTGCCTGTTCTGCAAGATCATCAACCGCGAAATCCCCGCCGATATCGTCTATGAAGACGATGATGTGCTGGCCTTCAACGATGTCAATCCTCAGGCGCCGACCCATCAACTGGTGATCCCCAAGCGCCATATTTCGACCCTCAACGATATCGCAGAAGATGACCTGGCGCTGATCGGTCGGCTGCAGTACACCGCGGCGACGCTTGCCAAGCAGGCGGGTTTTGCCGACGAGGGCTACCGGGTGGTGATGAACTGCAATCAGCGTGGCGGTCAGACGGTTTATCATGTCCACATGCACCTGATGGGCGGCCGCGACTTCACCTGGCCGGCCGGGTAATCTGCCCTGTAGCGCGCCTCAACTCCGTCAGTCGACCCTGCATGTTGGTCACGCTGAATGCCCGAGGTCCCGAGTCGCTTGTGCGGTGGGCCTCGTGTGCTGGCAAGATTGGCAGAACTTTTGGTCGTACCGTGGCTCGGATAGACTAGTGACGATACTCACGGGGGCTTACATGAACCGCCAATATTCTCGCAATGACCACCTGATTCAGCAGTTCGATACGATTCTGCGAACCCTGGTGCCGCATGCCGCCCAGCCTTCTCGGCCCAGCCCTGCCGCCGGTGTGGATGACGGCGACATCGATGAGGCCGAGCGTTCCCATGCCGTCGGGTTGATGCGCATCAACCACACCGGCGAGGTTTGCGCCCAGGCGCTCTATCAGGGCCAGGGGCTGACCGCCAAGCTGGCCGATATCCGCAGCCAGATGGAACAGGCCGCTCAGGAGGAGATCGATCACTTAGCCTGGTGCGATGCCCGTCTCGAGGAGCTCGATGGCCGCACCAGCCTGCTCAACCCGCTCTTCTATGGGGCCTCATTCGGTCTCGGCGCGGTGGCAGGCGCGGTGGGCGATCAGGTCAGCCTGGGATTCGTGGCGGCAACCGAAGAGCAGGTTGGCGAACACCTGGAAGAGCACCTGGAGGCCTTGCCGTCGGGGGATCGTCGCTCCAGGGCGGTGCTCGAGAAGATGCGCGAAGACGAGGCCCACCACGAGCGCTGGGCCCTGGAGGCCGGTGGCGCTCAGTTTCCTGCGCCCATCAAGGCCGGTATGCGGCTGGTCTCCAAGCTGATGACCACCAGTGTCTATCGGGTCTGAGCGTCATGCCTTGAGGTGACGCCTCGTCGTGACGGCATGTCAGCGAGGCGACATCCTGAGCTTAAGCGAAAACGCCCCGCCGGATGACCCGGCGGGGCGTTTTCATTGAGGGGCCAAGAGGCGCTGGAGCGTCTGTCAGTCCATGTTGCGCGAATAGAAGATCTCGAGCATCTCCTTGCGCAGCCGGCTTTCGATGTCGCGGGCTTCCTCGAAGGTCAGGTCACGGCGCGAGGTGCCGAACAGGTAGTTGTCGAGGTCGAAGTCCTTCAGCAACATCTTGGTATGGAACATGTTTTCCTGATAGACGTTGACGTCGACCATCTGGTAAGCGTTCTTGGTGTCCTCGGCCAGGTAGTCCTGAATCGAGGTGATGTCGTGGTCGATGAACAGCTTCTTGCCGTCGACATCGCGGGTGAAACCACGCACCCGGTAGTCCGTGGTGACGATGTCGGAATCAAAACTGTGGATCAGGTAGTTCAGCGCCTTGAGCGGGCTGATCATGCCGCAGGTCGACACGTCGATGTCCAGGCGGAAGGTGCTGATGCCGTTGTCCGGATGCGACTCCGGGTAGCTGTGAACCGTGACGTGGCTCTTGTCCAGATGGCCGACCACGGTCTCCGGCAGCGGTCCCGGACCAGGGGCTCTCTGTTCCGGCGCGGGTTCCTCGAGTTCGTGCTCGGCGATCAGGATGGTCACGCTGGCACCGTGGGGTTCGTAGTCCTGACGCGAGATGTTGAGAACGTGGGCGCCGATGATGTTGGTGACATCCTTGAGGATCTGCGTCAGCCGTTCAGCGTTATAGAGCTCATCGATGTAATCGATGTAAGCCCGACGCTGATCTTCGGTCTTGGCATAGCAGATGTCATAGATGTTGAAGCTCAACGAACTGGTCAGGTTGTTGAAGCCGTGGAGTCGGAGATTGTCGCTCACGTCCGAGCCTCCCTCAGGTGCATGAGTACGTGGTATGCCTGGCGGACTGGGCCGGGGCTGCATGAAAGGCGCGTATTATGCACACCCCGGGGCACGGGCGCACCTGCTCCGGGGTGTTTTCCATCCGAATCAGCCTTCGACGATGGTGACAGAGTGTGTCACTTCGACGCCGCCATTGGCGAGCATGATGGAGGCGCTGCAGTATTTCTCCGCCGATAGCGCCACCGCGCGCTCGACCTGCTTCTCCTTGAGCCCCTGGCCGGTCACCGTGAAATGCACATGGATCTTGGTGAAAACACTGGGCACGCTGTCGGCACGCTCGGCATCGACGCTGGCGACGCAGTCGCTGACCGGGGCACGAGACTTCTCGAGAATCTGCAGCACGTCGAAGGACGTGCAGGCGCCGAGTCCCATCAGCAGCATCTCCATGGGGCGGGGGCCGGTATCGCGGCCGCCATGGTCTGGCGGACCATCGATCACCACACTGTGGCCGCTGCCTGATTCGGCGACGAACTGACGACCGTCGGTCCACTTGACGCTGGCTTTCATGAGGCAAATTCTCCGTCTGAGATCAAAAAAGAGAGGACGAGTACGACGCCATCAGCATGCATTGAGGCGCTTGGTCCAATGTAGTGCGAGGTGCTGATGCGCACTGGCAAGGCGCTCACTCTGCCATGGCTCGCAGCCGGGTATCCAGTTTGGCAAGGCGCTCGGGCGTGCCGACATCGACCCAGGGGCCGCGATGATGATGGCCGGAGACGCGTCCGGCGACCATGGCGCTGCGCAGTAATGGCGCCAGGGCAAAGGCCCCGGGGGCCTCGCTTGCAACGAGTGCCGGGTCGATCATGCTCAGGCCGGCAAAGGTCAGGCGCGGTTCACCGTCTGGATGGACGCGCCCCGCGTTATCCAGGTGGAAGTCGCCTGCAGGGTGATGGTCGGGATTGTCGACCAGCCACAGGTGGGCAAGATCGTCTCCAAGCGTTGGCAGTTCGGTGAGGTCCGGGGCACACCAGACGTCGCCGTTGACCAGCCAGAAGGGCGCCTCGCCGAGCAGCGGTAACGCCTTCTGAATGCCGCCGCCGGTCTCCAGAGGACGGTCCTCGCGACTCCACTCAATGCTAACCCCATAGGCCGCACCGTCGCCGAGTGCTTCGATGATCTGTTCGGCCCGGTAGCTGACGTTGATGACCACCTCCGTGATGCCGGCGGCAGCCAGGCGCTCCAGGTGGTGAACGATGAGTGGCTTGCCGGCTACCGGCAGCAGCGGCTTGGGGCAGGTGTCGGTCAGCGGGCGCATGCGCTTGCCAAGCCCCGCGGCCAGGATCATCGCCTTCATGCCGTTGGCTCCTGCATCATTGCCTCATTGGCCGAGGTGTTTATATCTCGTGCCGCCAGGGCAGCGTCGAGCGCCGGCGTAAAGGTGACATGAAGCCACTCGCGGAAGTCGGAAAACGCCGGCCAGGGCGCCAGGCTGTCGTCCAGGTGCGCGAGGAAGTGCGGCAGGCGTGCCAGGTAGCCTGCCTTGTCGTCGCGCAGCGTCAGGCGGCAGAAGATGCCCAGTACCTTGAGGCTGCGCTGGATAGCCATGGCATCGCACCAGAAGTGGAAGCGTTCGGTGTCGATACCCGGATCGAGACGACCATCGGCGATGGCGCGTTCGCGGAAGGCTTCCTGCCACTGCCGGAGAGTCGCGGCGTCAAAGCGCCGGTAGCGCCCTCGGGTCAGCGAGACAAAGTCGTAGGTCAGCGGGCCGGCCACGGCATCCTGGAAGTCGATCAACACCAGCGCGCCGTCGTCGAGCATCAGGTTCATGGCATCGAAGTCGCGGTGTACGACAAAGCGCGGCTGCTCGAGTGCACTTTCGATAAGCGTTGTGGCAAGCGCCGGCCAACCCGGCGGCGGGGCGATGCCCAGCAGGCGCTCGAGGCACCAGTCAGGAAACAGGTCGAGCTCGCGAGCGAGCAGGGCCGCATCATAGATTGGCAGGGCATGACGAGATGCCTTGGTTTGCAGCTCATGGATCAGCGCGATCGCCCGCTCGAAACCGTCAAAGGTGGCCTCGCGTGACGTGAAGCTTTGCTGCAGCGGTGTATCGCCCAGATCGTCGAGTGCCAGGAAGCCGGCCTCAAGATCGGCATGATGGACGCGCGGCACGGGTAGGCCGGCGGCGTGCCAGTCCGTGGCGATGGCAAGGAAAGGGCGGCTGTCTTCCTGAGCCGGCGGGGCATCCATCAAGATATGGCTGGCGCCGTCGGGAAGCGTCAGGCGATAGTAGCGGCGAAAGCTTGCATCGCCGGCGGCCAAATCCAGCCTGAATTCGTCTGGCGTCAGACCGTATTGCCTGGCCGCCCAGGTGGTGAGGGGGCCAAGGCGCTCGGGGTCTGCCGAAGTCATGGTCTCTCCTGTGGTAGTGCATGTCGCGGCGTTCTGGTTGACGCTCTGCCGGGCGCATCGCATGCTGAAAGTCGTGCTCGTGCGTTGCCGGGTCATCAGTCGTCAGAAGAGGCGCCGGCCGAGCGATGGCAGACAGCCGGAATTCGGCCTGTATAATACCGATTTCCCCCGTCAAGGACAGCGAGGAAGATGGGTAAACGACTCTACTGGACTGCCTTGGCCGGCCTGACCGCCGTCGCCGGTGGTAATGTTCTGGCGGCGCCACCGGCGCCACTGCCAGCGGAAAAGCTCGACTGGCAGCCCTGGGGCGATGATGCGCCGTCAGATGCACTATGCCGCGGCCGCTATGTGATGCCGGCCTATCGTCTGCCAGCAGGCGACACCGCCGAGGATATCCGTTCTGCCTCGGACCGTGCCCGCTATGACGAAGATGGCACCGTGCGCCTGGCCGGCGAAGTGCTGTTGCGTCGTGGTAACAGCCAGGTCGAGGCACCGCAAGTGAGCCTGGGGCCCGCTCGCGAACGGGCCCAGGTAGCGGGGCCCATGGCCCTGCGCGATCAAGGGTTGCTGGTGCGTGGCGATGCCGCCGAGGTGTCGCTGAACAGTGATGCTGCCTCGGTCGATAGTGCTCACTATGTGGCTCACGAGGCGCGTCTGCGCGGCGACGCGCAGCGCTTGGCCCGTCTTGAAGATGGTCGCTATCGACTCAGTGACGCCAGCTTCACCACCTGTGATCCGGGTAGCCAGGCATGGCGTCTGGTGAGTAGCGACATCCTGCTGGACCGCGAGGCGGGCTTCGGTACCGCCACCCATGCGCGCCTCGAGGTGCAGGACGTACCGGTCTTCTATTGGCCATGGGTGCGTTTCCCGATCGACGATCGGCGCCAGTCAGGCTTTCTGTGGCCGGTGATCAGCGCCTCGGGTGATGGCCTCGACTACGCCCAACCCTACTATTTCAACCTGGCGCCTAATTACGACGCGACCCTTACCCCACGGTTCATCAGCGATCGCGGGTTCCTGATGGGTGGCGAGTTCCGCTATCTGCAAGAGGGCTATTTTCATCAGGGCTATGCCGGCACGCTTGAGGGTGCCTATCTTGCCGACGATCAGGGCAAGAACTCATCCAATCCCAATGATCCGCCGGATACCTTCCGCGGAGAAGATCGCTGGTATCTGGACTATCGCCATCAAGGGCGGCTGAGTCCCCGGCTCGATTACCAGTTGGCCTATGGCGCCGCCAGCGATGGGCGCTACTTCGATGATTTCGGGCGTGACTTCGGCGAATCCGATACGGCCTATCTGCCGCGCCTGGCGCTATTCGATTACAGTGGCGAGACGTGGCAGCTAGAAGCCCGCGCGCAGGGGTTTCAGCGACTCGATTTCCCGTTGGCCGAGCGCGACAAGCCCTTCTATCGGCTGCCGAGCATGACCGCCAACGCGCGCTGGGATCAGAATAGCGGCTTCTACCAACAGTGGCGCTCCAATGCGACCTACTTCTGGCGTGACGTCGCCGAGCAAGAGGTACCGGTCAACGAAGCCGCCACCGGTAGCCGCATTCATCTGGCACCGGCAGTGGGGTGGCGCGGAGATGCCAGCTGGGGGTTCTTCGAGCCCAAGGTCGAGCTTCTGCAGACCGCCTATGATCTCGACTATGGCGCCCTTGAGACCCAGCGAGACACCACGCTTTCACGCACCGTGCCGGTCAGCTCGCTGGATGGTGGCCTGGTGTTCGAGCGCGACCTCTCGGCCTTCGGTGATGACTACCGTCAGACCCTGGAGCCGCGTCTCAATTACGCCTATGTGCCGGCCGAAGACCAGCAGGACTTTCCCGATTTCGACACCAACGAGCGTGCTTTCTCCTGGGGTCAGCTGTGGTCGCCGTATCGCTTCTCGGGGGCAGACCGGGTCGGGGATCTGAATCGCCTCTCGGCCGGGGTCAGTTCACGCTTTCTTGAAGACGACAGCGGTCGCGAGCGACTCGATATTGGCATCGGTCAGGGCTTTTATTTCGAGGATCGCAACATCGACATAAATGGCGACCCGGATACACTGCCGGATCGTGATACCAATAACGCCGCCTGGTATCGCGCCACTCGCGATCGCACGCCGCTGGTGGCGAAGATCGACTGGCAGATCAGCGATTACTGGAGCACACGCTATGCCTGGCTCTATGATACCGAGCGGGAAGTGACCGAGCGCAACGGCATCGATCTTGCCTATCGGGACCCCCGTGGTCATGTGCTGAACCTCGGCTATCGCTGGGAGCTTCAGGGATTCGATCCCTCCGCCGACGATCCCGAAGACCGGCTCGGCTACAACCGCGAGGAATTCGACGTATCCTTCGCCCTGCGCGCCAGCGCTCGAGTCGACCTCATAGGTCGCTACCTGTACGACAACACCAACAGTCGCTCTCTGGAACGTCTGGCGGGTGTGCAGTGGAACGACTGCTGCTATGGTCTGCAGCTGGTATGGCGTGACTGGGTCGAGGACAACGACACGGCCAATACGACGGCCGACGACTACTCTGATCGTGGCATCTTCCTGCGCTTTGTCTTCAAGGGCCTCGGCGGGGTAGGCCAGGAAGCAGACAGTTACTTCGAGCAGGCCATTCCCGGCTATCGCTCCACCGCCTTTTGAGCGCTGCGGCGCTAAGGCATCGACACATGAAACGAGTCAAAGAGGTATTTATGCGCAGTCGATTGATCGCCCCGCTGGCCATGGCGCTGATGGTGGCCCTGCCACTGGCCGCGGCTTCACAGCCGGCATCGGCCCAGCAGGTTAAGCCGCTGGATCACATTGTGGCGGTGGTCAACGAGGGCGCGATCATGCATAGCGAACTCGAGAACCGGGTCGCCCGAGCACGCGATCAGCTGGAAAAGCGTGGCGTCACACCACCCAGCGACGCGGCTCTGGAACAGCAGGTGCTGGATCGCATGATCGTTGAAGAGGTGCAGCTGCAAATGGCCAACGACGCCAATCTCAGCGTCGATGATACCGAGCTCAATCGCACGGTGCGCGGCATCGCTGAGAGCAACGGCATGAGCCTCGAGCAGTTCGCCGATACCCTCGAGGCCGATGGGTTGTCGCTTGCTGCCGTGCGTGAGGACGTGCGTCGCGAGCTCTTGATGCGTCAGCTCCAGCAGCGCCGGGTGGCCAGCCGAGTCACCGTCAGTGAGCGTGAAGTGGATCGTTACCTGGAGCAGCAGAGCGCCAATGGCGACGTGCGCTACCGCCTGTCGCACATCATGGTGGCGCTGCCGCAGTCGCCGTCCCAGGCGCAGATCGACGAGGCCCGTGGCGAGATCGAGCGCCTGCGTCGCCGTCTCGATGAGGGGGCCGATTTCGCCAGCCTGGCAGCCGCCGAGTCCGATGGTGGTCAGGCGCTCAATGGGGGCGATCTGGGCTGGCGTTCGTCTGCCGAGCTGCCGAGTATCTTCACCCAGGCAGTGCCGTCACTGGAGGAGGGCGAGGTCTCCGATCCGATCAGAAGCCCCAGCGGCTTTCACCTGGTCAAGGTCGCCGACCGCGAAGGCGGCCAGGGACGCAACCTGACGCAACGCGACCAGGTGCGCCAGACTCTCTTCCAGCGCAAGGCCAACGATGAGATGGAGGTCTGGCTGCAGGAAATTCGCGCTGGTGCCTATATCGATAACCGCTTGAGCGGTGCCAGCGGATCATGAAACCGCCGGTACTGGCGCTGACCACCGGTGAGCCCGCCGGCATTGGCCCGGAACTGGCATTGATGCTGGCCGCCGAGGGCATGTCGGGTGATGCCTCCGATATGGCCCCGGCGTTCATCGGCGTAGCGGTGGGCGACCCGGCGCTGCTTGAAGCGCTCGCCGCACAGCTTGAGCTGGACGTGACGGTGTGGGTGCTGGAGCCTGGCGAGACGCCGTCTATGCCACGTCGTGGCGTACTGCCGGTATGGCCGGTGGCCCTGAAAGCGCCTTGCCATGCCGGCAAGCTTGATCCCGCCAACGGCGCCTATGTGCTCGAGACCTTGGATCTGGCTATTGCGGCCTGTCGTGAGGGCAAGGCTCAGGGCATGGTCACCGCACCCTTGCACAAGGGGGCGATCATCGAGGGCGGCCAGGTCGGCTTCACCGGCCATACCGAATACCTGCGCGATGCTTGTGGGGTCGAAGAGGTGGTCATGATGCTGGCCACCGACCAGGCGCTGCATGGTCAGCTCGACGGACCGGTGCGCTGCCCGTTGCGGGTGGCGTTGGCGACCACGCATCTGCCCCTGCGCGACGTGGCCGATGCCATTACCGCCGAAGGGCTGAGTCGTGTGTTGCACATCATCGATGCCGACCTGAAGCGCTACTTCGGGGTCGCCGCGCCGCGCCTCAAGGTGTGCGGGCTCAACCCCCATGCTGGCGAGGACGGTCACCTGGGGCGCGAAGAGCTCGAGATCATCACCCCGACGCTCGAGCGCCTGGTGACTGATGGGCTCGATGTACGCGGTCCTTATCCCGCCGATACCCTCTTCACCCCACGGCATCTCGATGACGCCGATGCGGTGTTGGCCATGTATCATGATCAGGGGCTCGCTGTGCTCAAGTACGCAGGGTTCGGGCGTGCGGCCAATATCACCCTGGGCCTGCCGCTGGTGCGCACCTCGGTGGATCACGGCACGGCTCTCGATCTCGCCGGTCGTGGCATCGCCGATACCGGCAGCCTGCGCGTCGCCATGAATCTGGCGGCCGAGATGGCGACAAGCGCCACCCTGTCTTAATTGGCCCTGTCTATCTGCAAGCGTGGCTAGCCGGCACCGTCCATCGGTGCCGAGCCCGGCCTCGATAAGCCCCACATTCTGTCTGAATCAAAGGATCATCCATCGCATGTCTTCACGCCCACCCCTGCATCGGGCCCGCAAGCGCTTCGGCCAGAACTTCCTGCAAGACTCGGGGGTCATCTCGCGCATCGTGCGGTCTATCGACCCACGAGAAGGCGAGCGGCTGGTCGAAATCGGCCCCGGCCAGGGTGCGCTGACCGAGCCGCTGATCGATGCGGCCGGCGGTGCCCTCGAGGTGATCGAGCTTGATCGCGACCTGATCCCCGGCCTGCGTGTGCAGTTCTTTCAGTATCCCGGTTTCGTGATTCACGAGGGGGATGCCCTGACCTTCGACTTTGCCGCCTTGCGTGGCGATGGCCCGGCGTTGCGGGTGGTCGGCAACCTGCCCTACAACATCTCCACGCCGTTGATCGTGCACCTGCTCGAGACGCCGGGCGCGATTGCCGACATGCACTTCATGCTGCAGAAGGAAGTGGTCGAGCGCCTCGCCGCCGCGCCCGGCGACACCCACTGGGGGCGCCTTTCGGTGCTGGCGCAGTACCACTGTCGGGTCGAGTCGCTGTTTGTGGTCCCGCCTGAAGCCTTCGTGCCGCAGCCCAAGGTAGAGTCGGCTATCGTGCAGATGGTGCCGCATGACACCTTGCCACACCCGGCAAGGGATCCGGCGCTGTTGTTCGATGTGGTCCGCGAGGCCTTCGGGCAGCGGCGCAAGACCCTGCGCAACAATCTCAAGGGGCGTGTATCCGCCGAGGCGCTGGAGCGTCTGGGGATTGATCCGACCCGGCGGCCCCAGACGCTCTCCGTCGAGGAATTTGTGCGCATCGCCGATCATCTGGCAGAGGAGGTTGCATGAGCGACACTAATCGCGAAGCGCTGATCGCGGCGCTCTTTGTCGACGTCGAGCCGGCCTACCGCGCCGATGAGTCCGACGAAGCCGAGTCCCGCTACGTGTTCAGCTACACCGTCACCGTGCATAACCGTTCATCGCATAGCGTGCAGTTGCTGGCGCGTCACTGGAAGATAACCCAGAGCAGCGGCAAGGTGCAGGAAGTGAGAGGCAAGGGCGTGGTGGGCAAGCAGCCGATGATCGGTCCAGGCCAGACCTTTAGCTATACCAGCCGAGCAGTGCTGGATGGCCCCGTGGGCGTAATGGAAGGCGATTACACCTGTGTCGATGCTGCCACGCAGCAGCATCTCGAAGTCCCCATTGCCCCCTTCCGCTTGGCGAGCCCCCATCAGGTGCATTGACCCTTCACGGCGGGCCTGCAAGTCTGGCGCTCTGGTAGGACATCACTGCCATGCCAACCCACAATGCTGCACAGGACCGTGACGGCAACATCGTTTAAGCCTTTGTCACCAGGAGATACCATGACCACTTATGCGATCGGTGATCTGCAGGGGTGCCACCGGGAGTTTGTGGCGCTGCTCGAGCGCCTCGACTTCGCACCCAGTCGCGACACGCTATGGTTGGCCGGGGATCTGGTCAATCGTGGGCCGGGCTCGCTTGATTGCCTGCGCGAGGTGGTCGCACTCGGTGATTCGGTGCAGGTGGTGCTGGGTAATCATGACTTGCACCTGCTGGCGGTGGCCCGGGGTAACGGTACCACCAAGCGCTCCGATACCCTGGCAACGATTCTCGAGGCGCCGGATCGCGAGGCGCTGCTCGACTGGCTGCAACAGCAGCCGTTGATGGTGCGTGCATCGGGGCTTGAGCCAGGCGAGCAGCACGATACCGTGATGTGTCATGCCGGTCTGTTGCCTCAGTGGTCGGTGGCCAAGGCTGCGGCATTGGCAGGTGAAGTCGAGGCGAGGCTCGCCGACGACAACGGCGATTTTCTCTCGCGCATGTACGGGAATCACCCGAGCCACTGGCAGGATGATCTCGATGGCATGGACCGAGCTCGATTCATCGTCAATGCCTTCACGCGCATGCGCTTCGTCGACCCGGACGGCCAACTGGAGTTCGCCGCCAAGGAAGGGCTCGACTCGGAGCCCAAGGGCTTCGCCCCCTGGTTCAGCTATTCCCGCGAGGACGATCCGCATATCCTCTTCGGTCATTGGGCGGCGCTTGAGGGCGCCACGCCCGGCAGCCGAGTCCGTGCCGAGGCACTGGACACGGGGTGTGTGTGGGGCGGAAGCCTGACCGCACTGGATCTTTCGACCGGCAAGCGCATCAGTCAGCCGAGTCTGAAAGGGGCCTGATCGACTCCCGCCCCTGATTCCCCGCTTGCCGCTACACCCTCTTATTTTTCGTGGAGCTACCATGAGCACGACGCCCTTCGAGCATCTGGACATCCCCACTCTTAAAGCCTGGCTGGACGAAGGCGAGCCGCTGACGCTGGTCGATATTCGAGACCCGGTGAGCTTCGCCCGCGGGCATATTCCGGCGAGTCGCCACCTGGACAACGCAAGCGTCGGTGCGCTGCTCGACGAGACACCCAAGGATTCGCCGCTAGTGGTCGTCTGTTACCACGGCCATTCCAGTCAGCAGGCCGCTGCCTGGCTCGGCGGACAGGGGTATACACGGGTCTATAGCCTGGATGGCGGCTTCACCGACTGGGCGGCCAAGCACCCCACGCGCGTTGCCTCGGCACCGGCATGAGGGGTGACCGTTTCCTTGAGGGTCTCGAGGTCTATTGTGTGGGCGGTGCCGTCCGTGATGCGCGCCTGGGTTGGCCGGTCGTCGATCGCGACTGGGTGGTAGTAGGGGCCAGTGTCGATGAGATGATGCGACGCGGCTTTACCCCGGTGGGGCGCGATTTCCCGGTCTTTCTGCATCCGGTGACCCATGAGGAATACGCCCTGGCGCGCACCGAGCGCAAGCGCGGTCATGGCTATACGGGCTTCGAGGTACATGCAAGCCCCGAGGTCAGTCTCGAAGATGACCTGGTGCGCCGCGATCTGACCATCAATGCCATGGCAGAAGACACCGATGGCACCCTGACAGATCCGTATCACGGCCTTCATGACCTCGACGCCAAGCGGCTTCGGCATGTCTCGCCAGCCTTCGTCGAAGATCCGTTGCGGGTATTGCGCACCGCACGTTTCCTGGCCCGCTACCGAGGACTCGGTTTCACCATCGCCGAGGAGACGCTTTCCCTGATGCAATGGCTTGCCGATAGTGGCGAGCTTGCGCATCTGGTCGCCGAGCGGGTCTGGACCGAGACCGAGAAGGCGCTGGGCGAACCGTGCCCCGAGGCGTATTTCACCGCCCTCGATGCGTGCGGGGCGCTTGCTGTGTTGATGCCGGAGCTGATCACCGACCGCGATGCCTTCGCCTCGGCATTGGCGCGGTTGCACCACTTGCCGGCGACACAGGACGACATCGCTGACGATGATGACGGCGGTGCACGGCGACGCTTTCGTTGGGCACGGCTGGTCGAGCACCTCGACGAGGACAGTCGAGACGCGCTCGCCGAACGCCTGAAACTGCCCAAGGCCTATGCCGACCTGGCACGGCAAGCCGCTCGTACCCGAGCACTGCGTATTGAGCATCAGGCAGCGCCGCTCACGGCCGAGCAGGCGCTCGCCTGGTTCAGTGGTATCGACGCCTGGCGGCGCGAAGAGCGTCTGGCGCCGCAACTGGCATTATTGGCGCTGGAGGCGCCTGATCTTGCCCGGGTACTGGATGATGCCTACCTTGCCGCGCGCGCGATTGAGCCTCGAGGACTGCTTGAGGAAGGCTTCAAGGGCAAGGCATTGGGCGAGGAACTCGACCGGCGCCGCCAGGCCGCGATCGCCGAGGTGTTGTCGGACGCTGGGTAAACATAGGCCACAAAGACAAGAAAACTGCACTAGGCAGTTTTCAGGTATGGCTTAATCGGCGCGGGAGATCCACTGTTGCTGCCAGTAGAAATCCACTGGCCAGAGGCGCTGGTCGCCGGCATCGAAGGCCTGCCAAAGGCGGTCATAGCGCTCGCCACTGACCGGGTGCGTCGCTTCGGGCAAGAGTTCCGCTAGCGGCTTCAGGACGAAGGCATGTTGGGTGATTTCGTCACGTGGCAGTTCGATGCCATCGTGCTCCCCGGTGAGCGCGCCCACCGTCAACAGGTCGATATCGAGGGTGCGGGGACTGAACTTGGCGCTGTCTTTCACTCGGCCATGGGCAAATTCGAGGCGCTTGCACCAGGCCTGTAACTCGCCGACCGAGGCCTCGCTGTAAAAGGCTGCCACCAGGTTATAGAAGTTGCGTCCATCCTCGAAGCCTACCGGTTCACTCTCGAAGACCCTGGACACGGCAAGCTCACCGAAAGAGGCGTGAAGGGCGTCGAGGCAGACGCGAACATGCTTGTCGCGTTCGATGTTGCTGCCGATGCTGACGGTAACCTGGTTCATGGGCGTTCGCCTCGCGTGATGCGTACACCAACGGCTCGGGCGTTGGCCACGGCGCCGGGCTTGCGTACCGTGAGGTGCAGCCAGGCGATACCGAATTCCTCGCGCAGGGTGGCGGCCAAGCGTTCGGCAAAAGTTTCCACCAGCGCGAAGTCATGCTCGCCAGCGAAGGTGGCAATGCGCTCGCTGATAGCCGCGTAGTCCAGAGTCTTGTCGATATCGTCATCGGCCGCGGCGGGGCGGATATCGGTGGCCAGTTCCAGGTCGAGGACCAGGCGCTGGAGTATGTCACGCTCCCAGTCGTAGACGCCGATCACGGTGTCTACCTCAAGCGCCTCGATCAACACGCAATCCATTAATGCATCCCCCACCAGTCGGTCTTTAAGAATTGCCGGGCTCGATTGTACGTGAGTCAGCGGGCAGAATCATGGCTGGCCGCTGCGATGCTCGGGAGAACCCTTATGCCGCCAAGTTATCTGGCTCTCGTCATGGGGTCGCTGCTGGTGCTGGGCTATCTCAGTGGTAGCGCCCTGGGCGCACTGCTCGTATGCCGGTGTGCCGGGGTGCGCGACCCTCGGCTGGCAGGGTCCTGCAATCCGGGGTTTTCCAATGTGCTGCGCCTCTATGGCACGCGGTTGGCACTGGCGACCCTTGCACTGGATGCTGCCAAGGGCATGCCGGTGCTGCTGGTCGCTCAGGCGCAGGGCTTGCCGCCCTGGGCCCAGGGGCTGGTGGGGCTTGCAGTGCTGCTGGGCCACAGCTACCCGCCTTGGCACCACTTTCGCGGCGGCAAGGCGGTGGCCAGTGCCTTCGGGCTATTGCTGGTGCTGGCCCCCGGCGTGGCGTTGGTCAGTGCCGCTTGCTGGGTCCTGCTCGCCTGGCGGGTACGGACCGCGTCGGTGGCGTCGCTTGCCAGCGCGACGCTCGCACCACTGGTCAGTCTGTGGCTTTCGCCCGACTATGCAGGCGTGATCATCATCTTCGCGATACTGGTCGTGGTGCGTCACGCGTGGAACATCCGCCGCCTGGGTCGCGGCGGTGAGAAGGCGCTATCGACGGATAGCGCCCGGGAAGACGACTAGGGTCGAGCGGGGGCGTGTCGGTGTCCGGCAGGCACTAACTGATCCAGCGGCCAGCGTGGCACGGCGCGCATGGCGCTGTCGTCGCGTTCCCCTGCCAATAGCCGTTGTGCACCGACATAGGCGATCATGGCGCCATTGTCGGTGCAGAAGCGCCCCCGGGGATAGAACGCCTTGGCGCCACGCTTGTCGGTTTCCACCGCCAGGCGTTCACGCAGCCTCGCGTTGGCACTGACGCCGCCTGCGACGACCAGGCGCTTAAGGCCGGTGACATCCAGCGCTCGCCGGCACTTGATCACCAAGGTGTCGACCACGGCTTCCTCGAAGGCGCGGGCGACGTCGGCGCGTGCCTGGTCATCGAGTTGGCCGGCCTCCTTGAGGTGGCGGATGGCGGTCAGGGTATGGGTCTTTAGCCCCGAGAAGCTGAAATCGAGACCCGGCCGGTCGGTCATCGGTCTCGGGAAACGAAAGCGTGTCGGGTCGCCCTGTTCGGCCAGGCGTGCCACATTGGGGCCGCCTGGATAGGCCAGTTCCAGCATCTTGGCGGCCTTGTCGAAGGCTTCGCCAGCGGCATCGTCCACCGATTCACCGAGCAACTGATAGTCGCCAAGTCCACGCACCTCGACCAGCTGCGTGTGGCCGCCCGATACCAGCAGGGCAACGAAAGGAAAGGCGGGCGGCGCATCTTCAAGCATCGGGGCCAGCAGGTGCCCCTCCATGTGGTGGACGCCAAGCACCGGGATACTGAGCGCGCGCGCCAGGCCATGGGCGGTGGAGGCGCCCACCATCAGAGCACCGACCAGGCCCGGGCCTGCGGTATAGGCGATGCCGTCGAGATCGCGGCGAGTCAAGCCACCACTGTCGAGCACTTCCTCGATGAGCGGCAGCAGCTTGCGCGTGTGGTCGCGGGAAGCGAGCTCCGGCACTACGCCACCATAATCGGCATGCATGGCGATCTGGCTGTAAAGGGCGTCGGCAATCAGCCCCCGCTCGGTGTCAAAGAGGGCAACGCCGGTCTCGTCACAGGACGTCTCGATCCCTAGTACGCGCATGATAAAGCCCCAAGGCTATGATGACTGGCTAACAATAAGCCGCCCATTATACGTGCTTTGGATGCCGTCGGGCACCGGCTTGATGCCAAGGTTTGCAAAGTTGGCAGGCCACGACTAGAATATTGTCCGCTGTATGACTGGGTCGTGCGCCCGGGTTCCACTCGCTGTCCGCTTTTTCCTGATGATTGCCGATGCCGCTCCAAAGTGGCTTGGACGTTATGTTTCAAGCGATGCGAAAGACTCGAGGCGTGCGTTCAAACCGAACTCATGATTCCAAGGTAGGTGAGTGCTTAATGCCTTCTGTCAAAGTACGTGATAACGAGCCGTTCGACGTCGCGCTGCGTCGCTTCAAGCGTTCCTGCGAGAAAGCCGGTGTTCTGTC
This sequence comes from Halomonas salinarum, assembly GCF_012062845.1. GTDB lineage: Bacteria > Pseudomonadota > Gammaproteobacteria > Pseudomonadales > Halomonadaceae > Onishia > Onishia salinarum. Next base: position 21,314 of record NZ_WWNB01000019.1, on the reverse strand, counting down.
CGAAGTGCGTCGTCGCGAGCACTACGAGAAGCCGACCGCCGAGCGCAAGCGCAAGGCTGCTGCCGCTGTCAAGCGTCACGCCAAGAAGCTCCAGCGTGAGAAGAAGCGTTTCGAGCGGCTGTATTAATCCGTACTAAGGGCGGCCATGCCGTCCTAGAGGGATGCCAAGCGGCCGCCATACGGTGGCCGTTTGTTTTTTAGTGGCCGCGGCGGAGTGTTTCGCTGCGGCCACAGTTCGCCGTTTATTCAGGATGCCTCGCGATGGCCATGGGCCAGATCCCGCAACGCTTTATCGATGACCTGCTCGCCCGTGTGGATGTGGTCGAGGTCGTCGGCGAACGGGTGACGCTCAAGAAAAACGGCCGTAATCACGCCGGGCTATGTCCCTTCCATCAGGAAAAATCGCCTTCGTTCACCGTGAGCCAGGATAAGCAGTTTTATCACTGCTTCGGCTGCGGGGCGCACGGCAATGCGCTGCGCTTCCTGATGGAGTACGACAACCTGCGTTTTCCCGAGGCCGTAGAGCAGTTGGCGGCTCGGCAGGGAATCGAGGTGCCTCGAGAGGGCGCTGACGATCCGCATGCCAAGGCCCGGGAGCAGAAGCGCAAGGAAGGCGTCAATCTTCTGGAGCTGGCGGCACGTTTTTTCCGCGAGCGGCTGAAGATGCCTGAGGCGCAAGAGGCCAGGCGCTATCTGGAGCGTCGCGACCTGTCACCCCAGGTGCAGGACGAGTTCGCCATCGGCTATGCCCCTGATGACTGGGAGGCGCTCAAGCGTCATCTTTCCAGTCAGGGCGTGTCGGAGGCAGTGCAGATCGAGTATGGCCTCCTGGTACATCGCGAGGATAGCGGTCGCACTTATGACCGGTTTCGCGATCGGGTCGTCTTTCCGATCCGCGACTTCAAGGGGCGCACCATCGCCTTCGGTGGCCGGGTGCTGGGGGATGCCAAGCCCAAGTACCTGAATTCGTCGGAAAGCCCCGTGTTTCACAAGGGGCGTGAGCTCTACGGTCTTTATGAGGCGCGTCAGGCGAACCGCCACCTCGAGCGGGTGGTGATCGTCGAAGGGTACATGGACGTGGTGGCGCTTGCGCAGTTTGGCATCCGCAATGCGGTGGCAACCCTTGGCACCTCGACCAGCGAGGAGCATCTGACCCGGCTATTTCGCATGGTTGGCGAGGTGGTGTTCTGCTTCGATGGTGATCAGGCTGGGCGCCAGGCAGCCAGTCGGGCGCTGGCCAATGTCCTGCCGTTGATGATCGATGGCCGTCAGGCGCGATTCCTGTTCCTGCCCGAGGGCGAGGACCCGGATAGTCTTGTGCGCCGGGAAGGCCCTGAGGCTTTCCAGAACCGGGTGACTTGCGCAAGCCCGCTGTCAGAGTTTCTGTTCGAGCAGGCTGGGCGCGGGCGCGATCTTTCGAGTGTCGAGGATCGTGAGCGCTATGCCAGTCAGGTGCTCAAAGCCATCGAGCAGCTGCCGGAAGGGGTGTTGAAGTCGCTGATGTTAAGCGAGCTTGCCTCGCGGACGGGGGTCGATCAGGCACGTTTTACGGCGCTGTTGACTGCCAAGGCGCCAGCTGAGCCGCTTGAGGACGTCGAAAGTGGGATGCCCCAGGAGACCTGGCGGGTGCCCGAAGAGCAAAGCGCTCAAGGCGGCGCGCCCCAGGCCGCAACGCGAAGCGGTGCCATGAGCTTGATTGCACGCGCGCTTCAGCTGTTGGTTCATGAGCCAACCCTGGTGGACCGTCTGCCCGATGACCTCGATTGGTGCCCCGAGCAAGATGCCGATGGTGCGCTGTTCAAGGATCTGGTCAAGCTATTGCGGGCGGGGCGCTATCGCAGCATTCAGGTGCTGTTGGCGCACTTTCATGGCACGCCTGAGGGTGAGCGCCTGGCCGGCCTGGCGCGACGTGAGCTGCTGATGCCGCCAGCGGCGCGCGCCACTGAACTGGATGGCCTGGTAGAGCATTTTCGCTGCGCTCAGTCGCGGCAGACCCCTCAGAGCGAGTACGCGGCTTTGATGTCAAAGATGAAAGGCGGGCAGCGACTTTCTCATGAGGAAAGACAGCGCCTGAATGATTTAGCTTTGTCGCTTGGTCGCTGACGGGCATCGATACGATATCGGGACGGGGTTGAAATGTTGCGCATCAGCACCATCTAAGGGTGTATCGCGATGCTCCAACCCCGAGCACAACCAAACAACCTAACACACCTGAACGGCACCGCAAACGCAATACTGGCGGGATAGCCCATCTTACCGCTATACTGATCGGCTTTATGGTTTTTCATGCCTGATCGTTCGGGTGCTTCATTCTTCTTCGTCGAGATAGGGTTTCTATGGCTGGAAATGCGCAGCAGCAGTCGCGTCTGAAGGAGTTGATCGCGCGCGGCAAGGAACAGGGTTACCTGACCTATGCCGAGGTCAACGACCACCTTCCTGAGGATATCGCCGACCCGGATCAAGTGGAAGACATCATCGGCATGATCAACGACATGGGTATTAATGTCGTTGAAGAAGCACCCGATGAAGACACCTTGATGATGGCGGATCAGTCCACCGATGAGCACGCGGCCGAAGAGGCCGTGGCGGCATTGGCGGCAGTGGAGAGCGATGTCGGTCGCACGACTGACCCGGTGCGCATGTACATGCGCGAGATGGGGACCGTCGAACTGCTGACCCGTGAAGGCGAGATCAAGATCGCCAAGCGTATCGAAGAAGGTACGCGTGAAGTGATGTCGGCGCTTGCGTACCTGCCCGGTGCGGTCGAGTCGATACTCGAAGTTTACGACGGCACACAGGATGAAGAGGCGCCTGGTCGCCTGTCCGACCTGTTTTCTGGTTTCATCGACCCGGATGAGGGCATTCCCGGTGTCGCCGAAGCCGAGGTTATTGAGGAGCCGGTTAGCGAGTCCGATGGCGAAGGCGTCGAGGACGACGAGGACGCCGAGGAAGAAGAGACCACCAGCGGCCCCGATCCTGAGGAAGCCAGGGCGCGTTTCGAGCAGATTCGCGAGCAGAACGCCATCGTGCAAGCCGCGATCGAAACGCATGGGCGTGGCTCCAAGAAGGTGAATGACGAGCAGGCGCGTCTCGCCGAGTTGTTCTCGCCGATCAAGCTGGTGCCCAAGCACTTCGAGCGTTTGGTGGGGCAGGTAAGGATTAGCGTCGAGCAGGTTCGCCATCAGGAAAAAGCGATCCTGCAGATCTTCGTCAAGAAAGGGAAAGTGCCGCGCAAGACGTTCATCAAGTCTTTCCCGGGCAATGAGTCGCGCAGCGAGTGGCTGGATGAATTCTTCGCGGCCAACGCGCGCTTCAAGGATCGTCTTGAGCCGTTCCGCGGCGATGTGGCCCGCGCTCAGCGCAAGATCGCCTTCGAAGAAGACATGGTCCAGCTCCAGGTGCCTGAGCTGAAAGAGGTCAATCGTCGGCTGTCGATCGGTGAAGCCAAGGCGCGCCGGGCCAAGAAAGAGATGGTCGAGGCCAACCTGCGCCTGGTGATTTCGATCGCCAAGAAGTATACCAACCGCGGCTTGCAGTTCCTGGATCTGATCCAGGAAGGCAATATCGGTCTGATGAAGGCGGTCGACAAGTTCGAATACCGTCGCGGCTACAAGTTCTCGACTTATGCCACCTGGTGGATTCGCCAGGCGATTACCCGCTCGATTGCCGACCAGGCGCGTACCATCCGTATTCCGGTGCACATGATCGAGACCATCAACAAGCTGAACCGCGTGTCGCGGCAGATGCTGCAGGAGATGGGTCGCGAGCCGACGCCGGAAGAGCTCGGTGAGCGTCTTGAGATGCCCGAGGACAAGGTCCGCAAGGTGCTCAAGATCGCCAAGGAACCGATCTCCATGGAGACGCCGATCGGTGACGATGACGATTCACATCTGGGGGATTTCATCGAAGATGGCACCATGCTGCTGCCTATCGACCTCGCCACTGGCGAGGGATTGATCGAAGCGACGCGCAATGTGCTTGGCGGGCTGACGGCGCGCGAGGCCAAGGTGCTGCGCATGCGCTTCGGCATCGACATGAATACCGATCATACCCTCGAGGAAGTCGGCAAGCAGTTCGACGTTACCCGCGAGCGTATTCGTCAAATCGAGGCCAAGGCGTTGCGCAAGTTGCGCCACCCGTCACGCTCCGAGTCTCTGCGTTCCTTCCTCGACGAGTAAGGTTCGGGTTAGCCGCCTCCAGGGCGGCTAACGCCATGGCAGTAAGAAAAACGCCCGCAAGCATGGCTTGCGGGCGTTTTTGCGTCTGGCTTTCGGTCGTGGTGGTGCTGGCGACGTTCCTAGCGGGCCGCCAGGCGACGCCGTGCCAGTAGCGTGAGTTCGATTACCGCGAACAGCAGTAGTGCATAGCCGAGCAGTTCGGTGGTTTCCTCAGCGGCATTCTTGAAGTCCCGCACATAGGCGTCGCCGAGAATTGCCATCCACATCTCGCCGCGGCCATAGAGGCGCGAGAAGACATAGGTGACCAGAAAGCCAGCCGCGAAAAGCCCGAACGAGAAGCTGTTGGCGTAGCGTTCGAACTCGCCGAGAAAGGTGTGTCGGGCGCGGATCACGGCGTAAAGACTGGGCAGCACGATCAGGGTGACGATGACCTGCCAGGCGCCGTCGAAGACGTAGGCATCGAGCAGCGCGTCTTGTTCGCGGACCAGTGACGCGCCGAGGAAGGCCATCATCAGCAGGCTGATGGTCGGCAATTGGCGGAGTCCGAAGCGAACGTAAGCCAGCAGGACGACACTAATCAAAAGCAGGGTCGACTGGGCAAATTCGGTAAAGCTAACTTCGGACAGCCGAGTGTCAGGCAGGTGGATGGCCTCCAGGTAGACGCCCTGCACAATAGCGGCGGTCAGCAGGATGTAGCACAATGCGCGAAGGCAGGTGGAGCGAAAACTAATGATCTCTGGAGACATGCGAGCAGCCAATCCTTTGGGGCGTGTGTTTGCGATGCAACAATTAGTTAACCCGCTATATTATCGCAATTGTCGTTGAGGCGACCACCTGTTCGGCTAGTGGCCGGATACCCGTTGAGCCTCTTCGACCAGCCAGTCGTGTACCGCCTTGACGCGCCGGTCATCCAGGGCCCCGGGCGCATGGACGATACCGTAGCGCTTGCCGGTGGCGACGCGCTGCGAGAACGGTTCGATCAGTGTGCCAGTCTTGAGCTCATTGGTAATCAGGGTCTGGCGGGCGATGGCCACGCCCATTCCGGCACTCGCCGCGTCCATGGTCAGTTGGTTGCGGTTGAAAGTATAGCCTCGCTGCACGCCCACGTGGGGAGCATCGATCTCATGCAGAAAGTGCTCCCATTCAGCATAGTCGCTGCTGCCGCGCCAGGCGGTGACGTCGTGCAGCAGGGGGTACCAGGCCAGGTCCTCCGGGCGGCGCAGCGGGGGTTTGCCGCGCAGCAAGCTTGGTGCGCAGACCGGGAAGATAACTTCGTCCATCAGCGGTGTGATGGCAAGTCCCGGGTATTGGCCGTCGTTGAGATCCAGCGCGAGATCGAAGTCGCCCTCCCGCAGCGAGATGCTGCTGTCCTCGGCGACGACCTGCAGTTCGATATCGGGGAAGCGGGCCTGTAGTCGCGGCAGGCGCGGCATCAGCCACTTGGCAAGAAAGGAGGGCACCGAGCGCAACCTGAGGATGCCGCTCATTACGCCGCTGCGCAGTCGCCTGACTTCGAGCCCCACAGCCTGGTAGGCATCTTCGACGACCAGTGCCAGTCGGCGGCCCTCGTCGGTGAGCTCAAGGCGGCGTGGCAGGCGCCTGAACAGCTTGAAGCCGAGCCGCTCCTCGAGCTGCTTGATCTGCTGGCTGACCGCGCCGGTGGTAACGTGCAGCTCTTCGGCGGCGCGGGTGAAGGACAGGTGGCGAGCGCTGACCGCAAAGACCTTCAACCAGGCATGGGTCTGCGAATTGAGGGATCGGCTCATGATTTAGTTTTTCTAAAGTCGTGGCGAGTATTTCTGGATTGTATCGCGCCTCCTTCCGAACCACTATAGGTTCATCTGGCCTGATTGGGGTGCCACCTTTAGCCAAATTGATGACAATGGCACCCCAGGCATCCAAGCCATGCTTCCTTTAATGAGGTGAACCATGTCCATCAGCGTCTTCGACCTGTTCAAAATCGGTATCGGTCCGTCGAGTTCCCACACGGTGGGGCCGATGCAGGCCGCTCATGATTTCGTCGAGGAGCTGCGCTCGCTTGATCTGCTGGAGCGGGTGGCGCGTATCGAAGTGTGCCTGTATGGCTCGCTGTCAGCTACCGGCATTGGTCACGGTACCGACCGGGCTGTGATCATGGGACTGATGGGGGAGCTGCCGAGTACCATTGATACCAACACCATCAATCCTTGCATCGAGGAGTTGGTGGAATCTCGCACCCTGTTGCTCGACAACCGTCTGGCGATCCCCTTCCTGTGGTCGCGCGACATGCAGCTGTTGGATGAATGCCTGCCGCATCACCCCAATGCGATGCGCCTGATTGCCCACGGCCATAACGATGAGCTGTACCGCAATACCTACTATTCCGTGGGTGGTGGTTTCGTGATCGACGAGGCTCAGGCCCAGGGCGGCGTTCTGGATACCGATACCACGTCGCTGCCTTACGATTTTAATAGTGCTGGTGAGCTGTTATCGCTGTGTCGCATGCATGACATGCGGATCTCGGAGTTGATGCTCGAGAACGAGAAGACGTGGCGCAGTGAGCGGGAGATCCGCGACGGCCTGTGGACGATCTGGCAGGCAATGCGCGACTGCGTCGAGACCGGCTTCAGCAACGAAGGTGTGTTGCCCGGTGGGCTCAACGTCAAGCGGCGGGCGGCCTCGCTGCATCGTCGTCTGGTGGCGATGGAAGGCAGTCATAGCCTGATCACCTCCACCTTCTCGGCAATGGACTGGGTCAACGTCTTTGCCCTGGCGGTCAACGAGGAGAACGCCGCCGGCGGGCGCATGGTCACCGCGCCCACCAACGGTGCTGCGGGCATCATTCCGGCGGTGCTTCACTATTACATGAAGTTCCAGCCCGACGCCTGTGAGCGCGACGTGGTCGACTTCCTGCTGGCCGCCGGTGCGGTGGGCATCTTGTGCAAGAAGAACGCCTCGATCTCTGGCGCCGAAGTCGGCTGTCAGGGTGAAGTTGGTTCGGCCTGCGCAATGGCCGCCGCCGGGCTTGCTGAAATCATGGGTGGCAGCATCGGCCAGGTAGAGAATGCCGCCGAGATCGGCCTTGAGCATAACCTGGGTCTGACCTGCGACCCGGTCGGCGGGTTGGTGCAGGTGCCCTGCATCGAGCGCAATGCCATCGCCTCGGTCAAGGCCATCAACGCTGCCCAGATGGCGCTGCGTGGCGACGGCGAGCACTTCATCTCGCTGGACAAGGCGATCCGCACCATGCGTGACACCGGCCGCGACATGCAGGACAAGTACAAGGAAACCTCGCGCGGCGGTCTTGCCGTCAATGCCATCGAATGCTGATTCTGGCGGGCCAGGCCCGCCATTGATCAACCCCTTGGGCGCCCGCTGGGCGCCCTTTTTTGTGCGCCCGTTAGTGTCGTTGCATCGCTGAGCTGGCGCTGTCAGCGCCGCGCCGGCAACACCTCGTGAATATGGGCGACCAGATAGTCGACGAACTGGCGAACCTTGGGCGAGAGGTGGCGGTGGCGCGGATACACCGCCCAGACAGCGGTGTCGCGGTGTCGAAAGTGGTCGAGTACCGAGACCAGCTCGCCACTGGCCAGATGCGCCTCGACGTAGTAGTCCGGCAGCTGTGCGATGCCCAGCCCCTTGAGGGTGGCGTCCAGCAGCGCGGGGCCGGAGTTGGCCTGCCAGCGCCCGCCGACGCGAACCTCGCGGCGCATCCCGTCGACCTCGAACAGCCATTGATCCCGGGAGCCGAGCAGGCAGGTGTGAGTGGCAAGCTCGGTCAGCGAATGCGGGCGGGGGACCTGAGCGAAGTAGTCCCGTGAGCCGACCACGTACTCGCGGCGCTCACACAGGCGCCGAGCGATCAGCGTCGAGTCCTTGAGCACCCCCATGCGAATCGCCACGTCATAGCCTTCGTCGATCAGCTCGACGCGGCGATTGGTGAAGTGCATGTCCACCTCGAGCTGCGGATGCTGGCGCTGAAAATCGTTGACCAGCGGGGCGATGAAACGCTCGCCGAAGGTGGTCGAAGATGTCAGCTTGAGCACGCCCTTGGGTCGCGCGTGAAAGTCATGAACGGCGGCTTCGGCCTCCTGGAAACCATCGAACAGATGGCGGCAATGCTCATAGTAGAGGGTGCCGGCGTCGGTCAGGTGCAGTTGTCGCGTGGTACGGTAGAGTAGGGTGGTGCCGAGCTGATTCTCGAGCTGACCTACCAGTCGGCTGACGTGTGACGTCGAGACCTTGAGCGCCCGTGCCGCTGCAGAGAAGCTGCCCAGGCGAACCACTTCGACGAAGGCTTCGATTCGATCCCAGCGTTGCATGTGGTGAAGGGTGCTCCCTGATCTTTGCTGAGTGGCAACAATCTTGTGTGTCTCACCCAGTTTATCGCGACAGGCGCTGTCGCCTAGACTGGTTTCACTACAGCCGGCAATGTTTTTACCCTGACCGGCTGATCAATGTTCCTACATCCTACTGTCTGGAGTCGCCATGAAATCTCGTGCCGCTATTGCACTGGAAGCCGGCAAGCCGCTGGAACTCACCGAAATCGACGTCGAGCCTCCCAAGGCCGGCGAAGTGCTGGTCCGCATGGTCGCCACCAGCGTCTGCCATACCGATGCCTATACCCTCTCTGGTGCCGATCCGGAAGGGCTTTTCCCCTCAGTACTGGGTCACGAAGGCGCAGGCGTCGTCGAGGAAGTCGGCGAGGGCGTGACGGGTCTTGTGCCGGGCGACCACGTCATCCCGCTCTATACCGCCGAGTGCGGTCAGTGCAAATTCTGCCTTTCCGGCAAGACCAACCTGTGCAGCTCGGTGCGCGCCACTCAAGGCAAGGGCCTGATGCCGGATGGCACCTCGCGCTTTTCCCTGGATGGCAAGCCCCTGCATCACTACATGGGCTGCTCGACGTTCTCCGAGTACACCGTGGTGCCTGAGGTATCGCTTGCCAAGGTGTCCAAGGAAGCCCCGCTGGACAAGATTTGCCTGCTCGGCTGTGGCGTGACCACGGGTATCGGCGCTGTCATGAATACGGCCAAGGTCGAGCCGGGCTCCACCATCGCCGTGTTCGGCCTCGGTGCTATCGGTCTTGCCGTCATCCATGGCGCGCAAATGGCCAATGCCAGCCGCATCATCGCCATCGACATCAACCCGGAGAAGTTCGAATTGGCACGCGAGTTCGGTGCCACCGAGTTCGTCAATCCGAATGACTACAGTGATTCCATCCAGCAGGTCATCGTCGAGCTGACCGATGGCGGCGTCGACTACTCCTTCGAGTGCATCGGCAATGTCAATGTCATGCGTTCGGCGCTTGAGTGCTGCCACAAGGGGTGGGGCGAGTCGATCATCATCGGCGTCGCCGGTGCCGGCGAGGAAATCTCCACACGGCCCTTCCAGCTGGTGACCGGGCGCGTCTGGAAAGGCTCCGCCTTCGGTGGCGTCAAGGGTCGCAGCGAGCTGCCGGGCTATGTCGATCGCTACATGAAGGGTGAGCTCAAGATCGACGAGTTCATCACTCAAGACATGCCGTTCGAGAAGATCAACGAAGCCTTCGAATTGCTGCATGCGGGCAAGAGCATTCGCAGCGTACTGCATTTCTGAGCGAAGGAGACGCACCGATGAGCATGTCCGAATCCCTGGAACTGGTATCGGCCACCAAGAGCTTCGGCGGTTGGCTCAAGCGCTACAAGCATCATGCGCGGGCACTGGACTGCGAGATGGTCTTTTCCATCTATCTGCCGCCTCAGGTCGAGACCGAGCGGGTGCCGTTGATGTGGTGGCTGTCGGGGCTGACCTGTACCGACGAGAACTTCATGCAGAAGGCCGGGGCGCAGCGGCTCGCCGCCGAGCTCGGCATCGCCATCGTCTGTCCGGATACCAGCCCGCGAGGGCTGGATCTGCCCGGCGAGCATGACAGCTACGATTTCGGCAGTGGAGCCGGCTTCTATGTGAATGCCACCCAGGAGCCCTGGGCCAAGCACTACCGCATGTATGACTACGTGGCCGAGGAGCTACCTTCGGTCGTGCGCCAGCACTTCCCGGTCAATGGTCGCGAGTCGATCAGCGGGCACTCCATGGGCGGCCATGGGGCCCTGGTACTGGCGCTGCGTCGTCCTGGGCAGTACGCGGCGGTTTCAGCATTCGCGCCGGTAGTGAATCCGGTAGCAAGCCCTTGGGGGCAGAAAGCGTTTACTCATTATCTGGGTGAAGACACGCGTAACTGGACTCAATATGACGCCTGTGAGCTGGTGGCCAAGGGCGCCTCGCGCCAGCCGTTGTTCATCGATCAGGGTGAGGCCGACAACTTCCTTGACGAGCAGCTGATGCCAGAACGGCTGGAGGCGGCGTGTGAAAAACGCGATCATCCGCTGACGCTGCGCCGGCATGCCGGCTATGACCACAGCTACTACTTCATTGCCACCTTTATCGAGGATCACCTGCGTTATCATGCCGAGCAGCTGCATAAGAAGCGCTGAGTGGACTCGATAATATTTGCCCCGTTTCTCTTCCTTTCGGGCTAGGGGCGCGTCAGGGCTCTTCTCCTTCGGGCGAAGGGCCCTTTTCGCTTTCAGGCCCATGGCCTGTGCACCGATTATTTCAGTTCACCGAAACGGTGCATTCGATAGCTAAATTTGGCATGTCAAAAAGCGACATACAGATTACATTTAGATTATCTCTTGCCTGATGGCGACACCGAAAGCGGGGTTTTCTTGCTCACATGTCGCGATCTGGACATCGATAACGCCACCGTGATTGACCAGACGATGGCGCTACTGCGTGTTGCTTACACAACAACCATAAAGACGTGAGGGTCGACGTGATCCTTGCCGATATACCGTGCTGGAGTCCTGACCATGACTACTGCTTCCCAAGGGCCACGCCAGTCATCTGCCTTGCCCTCTTCTCAGTCCAAGACGTCTGCGGTCAAGTCGCCGCAGACCTTTGGCTTCCTGCTGCTCGATAACTTCACCCTGATGTCGTTGTCCTCGGTCATTGAGCCGCTGCGCATGGCGAACCAGTTGGCGGGACGAGAGCTCTATCGCTGGTACACCATTAGTCAAGACGGTTGTCAGGTGAGCGCGAGTGATGGCCTGCGCGTCACGCCGGATGCCGGTTTCCAGACGCCGCTGAACCTGGATACCGTGATCGTCTGCGGTGGCGTGGGGCCGCAGCGGTCTGTCCAGCGTGAGCACACCTACTGGTTGCAGGTACAGGCCCGACAATCGCGTCGTCTCGGCTCGGTTTGCACCGGTAGTTGGGCGCTCGCCAAGGCGGGGCTGCTTGACGGCTATGAGACCAGCACTCATTGGGAATCCATGGCCGCCATGCAGGAATCCTATCCGCGGGTCGCTCTGAGCTCGCGATTGTTTTCCATCGATCGCGACCGGGTCACAGCCTCCGGCGGCACCGCACCGCTTGACATGATGTTGCACCTGATCGCCCTGGATCATGGCCGTGAGCTCTCGGCCAGTATCTCTGAGATGTTCATCTATGACCGGGTGCGCGGCGATCAGGATCTGCAGCGGGTACCGCTCAAGCACGTGCTGGGCACCACGCAGCCCAAGCTTCTGGAGATCGTGGCGCTGATGGAAGCCAACCATGAAGAGCCTATCTCCCTTGATGAGCTGGCAAACTACGTGGACGTCTCGCGTCGCCAGCTCGAGCGACTGTTCCAGAAATACCTGCACTGCTCGCCGTCCCGCTATTACTTGAAGCTGCGGTTGACCCGGGCCCGGCAGCTGCTCAAGCAGACCGCGATGTCGATCATCGAGGTGGCCTCGGCCTGCGGCTTCGTTTCCACCCCGCACTTTTCCAAGTGCTATCGAGAGTATTTCGGCATGCCGCCACGAGACGAGCGTCAGGGAATCGGCAGTCGGCAGGCGCGTCCGGTGTTTGCCGCGGGCCCCGAAGGCGCTTTTACATCCCTGCAGAGCGAGGGGGTGTCACTCGAGCCCGTTTCCAGTGCCGTGCTGGCGCTGACCCAGGCGCAGGGAGAGCCGACCTATGCAAGCGTGCCGCTCTAGGTAAGGGGTGGCGCTAATTGGGTCGTCACGCCCAGGCCATGGCCCTGGCGAGCTGGTTTCTCCCATCAATGCCGTGCCCTGAGGGCGCGGCATTTGCTTGTTGGCTTGTTATACTGCGGGCCCGATGAGCGTCCCGAGGCCGGCATGAACGATTGGCGAGGCAAGTTACTGCGCACTGTGTTGTGGGCGGCGGGGGGCTTCGTTGCCGCCTCGCTGCTGCTGGTGCTGATGTTCCGGGTGGTGCCGGTGTTCGGCTCGATGGTGATGGTCGAGCGCAAGCTCGAGTCCTGGGTCGGTGGTGAACCGATCGACATCGACCAGCAATGGCGGCCCTGGGCGGAGCTTTCCGGGCATGCCAAGATCGCCGTGATCGCCGCCGAGGATCAGCGATTCCCCGAGCATCACGGCTTTGATCTCGAACAGATCCGCCGCGCTATCGAATCAAGCCGCAATGGCGAGGGCCTGCGCGGGGCCAGTACGATCAGTCAGCAGACCGCCAAGAACCTCTTTCTGTGGACCGGACGCAACTGGCTACGCAAGGGGCTCGAGGCCTGGTTTACCTTGCTCCTCGAGGCGCTTTGGCCCAAGGAGCGCATCCTCGAGGTCTATCTGAATATCGTCGAGTGGGATAGAGGTGTCTTCGGCCTGGAGGCCGCTGCTCAGCATTACTTCGGGGTCAGCGCCGCTCGTCTTGATGTCAACCAGGCCAGCCGTCTGGCAGCGATCCTGCCCAATCCCCGGGGATGGAGCGCGTCACGCCCCGGTCCCTATATCGAGGAGCGCAGTCGCTGGATTCGCCAGCAGATGCATAATTTGGGCGGAGTTGCCTACCTCGAACGCCTGTAATAGTCAGATGCTAATATCGCGATCGCGACAGCTCTGACGTTTTTGGAAAACTCCCGGTCGCTTCCAAGCGACGAGCGGGGCAGTCCCAGGGCTATGCTGCCGGCAAGTCATCTTCTTGCTTGGAGTACCCTTCATGACCTCTTCCGACCTGCACCAGGACGCCATCGTCATCGATGGTCTTGTCATCGCCAAATGGAACCGTGAGCTGTTCGAGGACATGCGCAAGGGTGGTCTGACCGCGGCCAACTGCACCGTCTCTGTCTGGGAGGGGTTTCAGGCAACCGTCGACAACATCGTCAAGACCAATGCCCTGATAGCCGATAGCTCGGATCTGGTGCTGCCGGTGCGGACCACCGCCGACATCGCGCGGGCCAAGGAAGAGGGCAAGACCGGCATCATCTACGGTTTCCAGAACGCCCACGCCTTCGAGGACCAACTCGGTTATATCGAGATCTTCAAGAAGCTCGGCGTGGGCATCGTGCAGATGTGCTACAACACCCAGAACCTGGTAGGTACCGGCTGCTACGAGCGTGACGGCGGCTTGTCCGGCTTTGGCCGCGAGGTAGTCGCCGAGATGAACCGTGTGGGCATCATGTGCGACCTCTCCCACGTTGGCGAGAACACCTCTCGTGAGGTCATCGAGGCCTCTGAAAAGCCGGTCTGCTACTCTCACTGCCTGCCGTCGGGCCTCAAGGAACACCCGCGCAACAAGTCCGACGCCGAACTCAAGTTCATCGCCGACAACGGCGGCTTCGTCGGTGTGACCATGTTCACACCCTTCCTGCGTGCCGGCGTCGACGCCACCGTCGACGACTATGTCGAGGCCATCGAGTACGTGATGAACATCGTCGGGGAAGATGCCATCGGTATCGGCACCGACTTCACCCAGGGCCACGGCCATGACTTCTTCGAGTGGCTGACCCATGATAAGGGTTATGCGCGTCGCCTGACCCGCTTCGGCGATATCATCAATCCCGAAGGGATCCGCACCATCGGTGAGTTCCCGAACCTCACCGAAGCGCTGCTCCGTCGCGGTATGAGCGAGCGCCAGGTGCGCAAGATCATGGGCGAGAACTGGGTCCGCACCCTCAAGGACGTGTGGGGCGCCTGAACGGCGTCACCATCCGATAGATTCGAGACCAACAACAACGTAAGTGAGCTCCCGTGACCAAGATGGCCCCTGAACTGCCCATAGAGGTGGATGCCGAAACCGGTATCTGGACGACTGACGCCCTGCCCATGCTGTATGTGCCGCGTCACTTTTTCATCAATAACCACATGGCCGTGGAAGAAGCGCTGGGCGCCGAGAAATACGCCGAGATTCTCTACCATGCCGGCTACAAGAGTGCCTGGCACTGGTGCGAGAAGGAAGCCGAGTGCCACGGCCTCGAAGGTGTGGACGTCTTCGAACACTACATGAAACGCCTCTCCCAGCGCGGTTGGGGCCTGTTCATCACCGAGGCCATCGACCTCGATGCCGGTACCTGCCGTGTACGCCTCGAACACAGCGCCTTCGTCTACCAGATGGGCAAGGTCAACCGGAAGATCGAGTACATGTTTACCGGTTGGTTTGCCGGTGCCATGGACCAGATCCTGGCCGCGCGAGGCAGCGAGTTGCGTACCGTCGCCGAACAGACGCAGAGTGCGGCCGAAGAAGGCTGCGACGTCGGGATTTTCGTTACCCGTCCGCTCGACACCCCACAGGGCTGAGGAAGCATAACCATGGCATTCGACGCGATCTTCCAGCCGATCCAGATCGGCAACCTGACCATCCGTAACCGCGTGGTCAGCACCGCACACGCTGAAGTGCATGCCACCGACGGCGGCATGACCACCGACCGGTACGTGAAGTACTACGAGGAAAAGGCCAAGGGCGGCTGCGGGCTGTGCATCTGCGGTGGTTCTTCGGTGGTCTCCATCGACAGTCCTCAGGGCTGGTGGAGCTCGGTGAACCTGACCACCGACCGGATCATTCCGCACTTCCAGAACCTGGCGGACGCAGTGCACAAGCACGGCGGCAAGATCATGATCCAGATCACCCACATGGGTCGCCGCTCGCGCTGGGATGGCTTCGACTGGCCGGCCCTGCTGTCGCCCTCCGGCATCCGTGAGCCGGTCCACCGTTCGACCTGCAAGACCATCGAAGAAGAGGATATCTGGCGCATCATCGGTGACTTCGCTCAGGCGGCGCGCCGTGCGAAGGAAGGCGGTCTGGATGGCGTCGAACTGTCCGCCGTGCACCAGCACCTGATCGACCAGTTCTGGAGCCCGCGCGTCAACAAGCGGACCGACGAGTGGGGCGGCAGCTTCGAGAACCGCATGCGTTTCGGCATGGAGGTGCTCAAGGCGGTACGCGCCGAGGTTGGCGACGACTTCTGCGTCGGCCTGCGTATCTGCGGCGACGAGTTCCATCCGGACGGCCTGTCCCACGATGACATGAAACAGATCGCCACCTACTACGATGAAACCGGCATGGTCGATTTCTTCGGTGTGGTCGGCTCGGGCTGCGATACCCATGACACCCTGGCCAACGTCATTCCCAACATGGCCTATCCGCCGGAGCCCTTCCTGCACCTGGCAGCGGGCGTCAAGGAAGTGGTCAAGGCGCCGGTCATCCACGCCCAGAACATCAAGGATCCCAACCAGGCCCAGCGCATCCTCGAGGGTGGTTATGTGGATCTCGTGGGCATGACCCGCGCGCACATCGCTGACCCGCACCTGATCACCAAGATCAAGATGGACCAGGTCGACCAGATCAAGCAGTGCGTGGGCGCTAACTACTGCATCGATCGTCAGTACCAAGGGCTCGACGTGCTGTGCATCCAGAATGCCGCCACGTCGCGCGAATACCTGGGCCTGCCCCACATCATCGAGCAGACCGAAGGCAAGAAGCGCAAGGTCGTGGTGGTCGGCGGTGGTCCCGGTGGCATGGAAGCGGCGCGCGTCGCCGCCGAACGGGGCCATGAGGTCACGCTGTTCGAGGCCTCGGATCAGCTAGGCGGGCAGATCACCATCGCCTCCAAGGCACCGCAGCGCGACCAGATCGCCGGTATCACGCGCTGGTTCCAGCTCGAGCTGGACCGTCTCAAGGTCGACCAGCGCATGGGCACCCGTGCCGATGAGGCGACCATCCTCGATCTGCGTCCTGACATTGTGGTGCTGGCGACCGGCGGTCACCCCTACCTCGAACAGTACGCCGAGTGGGGCTACTCTGAGAATCAGGATGAAAGCCTGGTCGTCAGCACCTGGGACGTTCTCAACGGCAAGGTAGAGCCGGGCAAGAATGTGCTGATCTATGATGCGCTGTGCGAGTTTGCAGGGATGTCCGCGGCGGACTATCTGGCTGACAAGGGCGCCAAGGTCGAGATCGTCACCGATGACATCAAGCCCGGCGCGGCGGTGGGTGGTACCACCTTCCCGACCTACTACCGCAGCCTTTATCAGAAGGAGGTGATCATGACCTCCGACCTGATGCTGCACAAGGTCTACCGTGAGGGCGATTCACTGGTCGCGGTACTCGAGAACGAGTATACCGGGACACAGGAAGAGCGCGTGGTCGACCAGGTGGTCGTCGAGAACGGCGTACGTCCCGATGAGGCGCTTTACTACGCGCTCAAGGATAAGTCCCGTAACAAGGGGCAGCTGGACCTGCAGGCGCTGTACGACATCAAGCCGCAGCCTTGCCTGAGCGAAGAAGGTGAAGAGCCGCTGCTGTTCCGTCTCGGTGACTGCACCGCGCCGCGAAACACCCATGCGGCGATCTACGACGCCCTGCGTCTCTGCAAGGACTTCTAAGCGCCCATTGGCGTAGCACTTGAAGCCCTCAGCGGCCCGGTCAGTGATGGCCGGGCCGCCCAACAATTCCAATATTGCGAGGTGAGCCGAGATGCTCGATACCCTCCTGCCGATCCTGATCGCTGGTGCACTGGCGCTTGCGGTGGTCGGTGCCTGGCGGCGTGTCCGCCTGTGGCGCCAAGGTCGTCCCGCCCCCGTTGCCCTGCTCAAGGGGCTAGCCGCCATGCCGCGGCGCTACCTGGTGGATCTCCACCATGTGGTCGCCCGCGACAAGATGATATCCAACACTCACGTGGCCACCGCCGGCGGTTTTGTCGCGGCGGCCGTGCTGATGATCCTGGTGCACGGACTGGGCCTAGCCGAAGGCATCCTCGGCTGGGTGCTGCTCGCGGCCAGTGCCACCATGTTTGCTGGCAGCTGCTTCGTGGCTCGCCGCCGTCGCAACCCGCCGGCGCGGCTTTCCAAGGGCCCGTGGATGCGTCTGCCCAAAAGCCTGATGGCCTTCTCGCTGAGCACCTTTGCCATTACCCTGCCCGCCGTTGGTCTGCTGCCCGAGGATTTCGGCAGCTGGATCCTGGCACTGGTGCTTTCCGCCGTGCTGGTCTGGGGCCTGGGTGAGATGTTCTTCGGCATGACCTGGGGCGGGCCCATGAAGCACGCCTTCGCCGGTGCCCTTCATCTGGCCTTCCACCGCCGTCCTGATCGTTTCTCCACTAAAGAGGGAGGCGAGGGGCGTTCGACTGGCCTCAAGGCGCTGAACCTGGACGACCACGAGGCGCCGCTGGGCGTTGAAACGCCCAGTGACTTCACCTGGAACCAGCTGCTCGGGTTCGATGCCTGTGTGCAGTGCGGTCGCTGCGAGGCGGTATGCCCCGCCTTCGCTGCTGGCCAGCCGCTCAACCCCAAGAAGCTGATCCAGGACATGGTCGTCGGCATGGCCGGCGGCAGTGATGCCGATTACGCCGGCAGCCCTTATCCCGGCAAGCCGGTAGGGGAGCATGAAGGCAGTGCCGAGGGGCCCATCGTGGCCCGCCAGGGCAAGGCCCTGGTGGACGCCGATACACTCTGGTCGTGCACCACCTGTCGTGCCTGCGTCGAGGAGTGTCCGATGATGATCGAGCATGTCGATGCCATCGTCGATATGCGCCGTTTCATGACCCTCGAGCACGGCAATACCCCCAACAAGGGGGCAGAGGTCCTCGACAACCTGATCGCTACCGATAACCCCGGCGGCTTCGACCCCGGTGCTCGCATGCACTGGGCCGCTGACCTGTCGCTGCCCCTGATGGCCGACCGTGGTGAGGCCGAGGTGCTGTTGTGGTTGGGTGATGGCGCCTATGACATGCGTAACCAGCGTACGCTGCGTTCTCTGGTCAAGGTGCTGCGTGCCGCTGATGTCGACTTCGCCGTGCTCGGTGACGAGGAGCGCGATAGCGGCGACGTGGCGCGGCGCCTGGGCGATGAGGCCACCTTCCAGAGCCTGGCCAAGCGCAATATCGCCACCCTGTCGAAGTATCGTTTCAAGCGTATCGTGACCTGTGACCCGCACAGCTTCCATGTGCTCGGCAACGAGTATGGCGAGCTGGGTGGAGACTACGAGGTGCGTCACCACTCCACCTTCATCGCCGAGCTCTATGATGCCGGCAAGCTGGCCTTCGCTCCCTGGAAGGGCGGTCGGGTGACCTACCACGATCCCTGCTATCTCGGTCGCTATAACGGCGAGTTCGAGGCACCGCGCAATGTGCTGCGGGCGCTGGGTATCGAGGTCGCCGAGATGGAGCGCTCCGGCTTCCGCTCGCGCTGCTGCGGTGGTGGTGGCGGGGCTGCAATCACCGACGTTCCTGGCAAGCAACGTATTCCCGACATGCGCATGGGCGACGTGGGCGAAACGGGTGCCGATATGGTGGCGGTGGGTTGCCCGCAGTGTACCGCCATGCTCGAGGGTGTGGTCGACTCTACCGCCGAGGTGCGCGACATCGCGGAACTCGTTGCCAATGCACTGGTAGAGAAACCGGCGACCTCCGACGACCGTTCCCAGGCACAAGGGCCTCAGGCCGTGGAGGTGTCGTGATGAGTGATATTTTACGTCGAGATCCCCGTAAGGAATGGATTGCCCGCAACCGACTGCATCCACAGCACCTGGAAGTGCTGGCGGAACTCGGTCGGGGGGCAGCCAGCGAGTGGGTGGGGCCGCAGGGCCTGGTCCGCAAGAACCCGCATGCCGTGGGCTTCATGGGGCCCAATGGCCTCAAGCGTATCGACCGCAGTGGCGTTCAGCAGGGTCAAGGCGCTGGCGGCGCGCGGGCCTCGGCAGCCGTCAGCAAGCCCCGCGTCGAGATCGACGAGCCGGCCTTCCTGGTGACGGTGGTGCCGGACATGGGAGGTGGTCGCCTATCTAGTCACGATCGCGACCTGCTGGGATTGGCCCGTCAGCTTGCCGACGCCGACCCAGACGCTCAGGGTGCCGTGGCGGTAGTGACCTTCGGGGCAGCCCCGGAGGATGTGGACGAGGCCGGCGCCGACCGAGTGATCGCACTCGAGGCGGTCGAGGGCTTCGCGCCGGAGCGTCGTCTGGTATTGCTCGAGGCCGTCGAGCGTGAATTTGCGCCGCGTCACTGGCTGTTGCCGGATTCTGGTCTCGGTGGCGGTGATCTGGGTCGTCGGATGGCGGCGCGGTTGGGTGAGCGCCCCGTCACTGGCCTTTGGCAAGTGGCCGAGGACCCGCAGGCGCCGCTTGGCTGGCAGTGCACCGCACGAGGTGCCGCGGGCAGCAAGGATATTCTGCGCCCAATGCCGCGCTTGGTAATGGCTCTGGCCGAATGCGCCGAGCCGATCAGCGAGACGCGTCACGCGGCGGCGCCGCTGACGCTTGAGGCTGGCCTGCCGGAAACCTCGGAGCCGGCCTTGCCGGGCGGCGTCGATGCGCCCTGGATCGAGGATCTCGGCCAAGTGCCCGTCGATCCTGCCGGCGTTGCGCTGTCTGAAGCCGAGTTCATCCTCTCCGCCGGTAACGGCGTGCGTGATTGGGACGGTTTCCATGAGGCCGCCAAGGTATTGGGGGCGACGGAAGGCGCCTCTCGCGTGGCGGTCGACGATGGTTACATGCCCCGCGACCGTCAGGTGGGGGCCACCGGCACCTGGGTGACCGCCCGCGTCTACATGGCAGTAGGCATCAGTGGCGCCATCCAGCATTTGCAGGGCATCCAGCCCTGCGAAAAGGTCATTTCCATCAACATGGATGCCGGCTGTGACATGGTCAAGCGGGCCGACCTGGCAGTGATCGGCGATGCCGCCGCGGTTCTCTCGGCATTGGTCGCTCGGGTTCAGTCCGCACGCGAACAGGAGGGGGCGACCGAATCCTCAGACGCGTCCGCCACTACTGACAAGGAGACCCGCAATGCCGCCTGATATGCAAACACCCAAACGGCATGCTTCGTCAACCTCGGCGCTGGATGTTGTCGCGTTGGTCTCTGTCGGTCGCCATCCGGTGACCGGCCGGGGGCGGCGTGCCGATCTCGATGCGCGTGGTGTGGAGCTGGCACTTTCGCTTCCCGAGGCGCAGACACGCCTGGTGCATGCCGGTCGCTTCGATGCGGACAGCGAGCAGGCCCTGCGAGGCTACCTGGGTATGGGGTTCAAGGATCTCACGCTACTCGAGCAGCCCGCTGGCAGCGATGTCAGTGTGGCCCTCGGCGAGGCTCTGGAGGACTGGGGGCCGCAGCTGGTGATTGCCGGTGAGCGGGCCGAGCAGGGCGAAGGGTCGGGCATGCTGGCGTATCTTCTGGCCGAACGGCTGGGGTGGCCCCTGGTGCAGGGATTGGCCGCCATCGAGGAGGTAAGTCAGGGTGTAGCGACGGTGCTGCAGGCACTGCCGCGCGGTCAGCGCCGGCGACTCAAGGTCCGTCTGCCAGCCATCGTGACCGTTGACAGTGCCGCTCCCGCGGCACGCCAAAGTGCCTTTGGCCCGGCTCGCCGCGGTGAATGCCAGTCGTTGACGGTAGATTCCTGCAAGGATGAAGCACTGTCGAGCTGGACGATGCAGCCGGCCCGTAAACGGCCCAAGCGTCTCAAGATCGTCAAGGCCGCCTCGGCCCGGGATCGCTTCAAGGCCGCCGCAGCCAAGGCCGAAGGTGGTGGTGGGCAGGTCCTTTCGGATGTCACGCCTGAAGAGGGCGCCGAAGCCATCTACAAACTGCTCAAGGATGAGGGAGTGCTGCGTTAGAGCGTTCATTGCGCCATTGCTGCCAGCAGTTGGGCGCTAGATGATAGGGTCCGGCGGGCGGTAGTGGTGTCGCCGGTGCACGCAGCATCGACCAGCTGTACTCCCATTGTTTCATGGCTCCCTCAGTCAAAAGCCCCGGCCTTGTGCCGTAATGCCAGTCAGTTAAGCCTACCTTCAATAAGCTAATCATGAGACCTTTCCCTGTCAGGTACACTGACACGGGAAGGTCCATGCATTTCAGCAACGCCATCGATGCCATTGCCAAGGCGGTGC
>NZ_WWNB01000018.1 GCF_012062845.1 Halomonas salinarum | reverse complement strand
CAGGTGCGACAGCCTCGTATGCGGTTCCTGTTCGTCGGGCCAGGAGTTTGCCTACAGCTTCCTCCAGATTCCGCCTCGCGACGGACACCCTTGCTGTTCAGCTAACGGTTCCCGCTATCAGGGTCCGTAGGGGACTCTCACCCCCGAGTCATCCCGAGGCACCACCCTCGGGAACAGCACCTGTCCGGCGCTGCGCGCCATGCCTGGCGCACCAACAAAAACGCCTCCCGATAGGGAGGCGCTGGATACGGCAACGTCGCCGATTATTGCTCGCGAAGAATCTTCAACATGCGCTTGAGTGGCTCGGCGGCACCCCAAAGCAGCTGATCACCGACCGAAAAGGCCGACAGGTACTCGCCCCCCATGGCCATCTTGCGCAGGCGACCCACGGGCACATTCAGGGTACCGGTGGCGGCAGCCGGCGTCAGGCCATCGATGGTGGCATCCTTGTCATTGGAAATGACGCGTACCCACTCGTTGTGCTTGGCGAGGCGATCTTCGATTTCGTCGATCGGCACGTCCTGCTTGAGCTTGATGGTAAAGGCCTGGCTGTGAGAGCGCATGGCACCGATGCGTACGCACAGGCCATCGATGGGAATCGGGTTGTTGTCGAGACCGAGGATCTTGTTGGACTCGACGCCGCCCTTCCACTCTTCCTTGCTTTGACCGTTTTCCATCGGCTTGTCGATCCAGGGCAGCAGGCTGCCGGCCAGTGGCGCCCCGAAGTTGTCGGTGGGGAAGCTCCCGCCACGCATGGTCTCGGTGACCTTGCGATCGATATCGAGGATCGCGCTCGCCGGATCCGCAAGCTCGCTTGCCACGCTGTCACGCAGGCTGCCCATCTGGTTGAGCAGCTCGCGCATGTGCTTGGCGCCGGAGCCTGAGGCCGCCTGATAGGTCATCGAGGTCATCCACTCGATCATGTTGGCCTCAAAAAGGCCGCCAAGTCCCATCAGCATCAGGCTGACCGTGCAGTTACCGCCCACGAAGGTCTTGGTTCCCTTCGCCAGCTTGGCATCGATGACGTCGCGGTTGACCGGGTCCAAGACGATGGTGGCATCGTCAGCCATGCGCAGGGTACTGGCCGCATCGACCCAGTAGCCTTTCCAGCCGCTCTGGCGCAGATCCTTGTAGACCTTTTCGGTATAGTCGCCGCCCTGGCAGGTGACGACCACATCCAGTGCCTTGAGCGCGTCAAGATCAAACGCATCCTTGAGCGGGGGCACATCCACGCCGACATTAGGCCCTGGCTGACCGACCTGGGAAGTAGTGAAGAACACCGGCTCAATGCCTGCGAACTCATTGTCTTCCTGCATACGCTGCATGAGCACGGAGCCCACCATGCCACGCCAACCTACGAAACCGACTGTCAACATGTGACGTCCTCCTCAAAATAATGGGGCAACTAGTATACACAAGCCGCCTGTCTCGCGCAGACAAGAGCGGCTTCACTCTATTTTCAAGTAGCTTGCGGCAAGAAGACGGGCATCACCTGGCTTCAAAAGCCGCCAGCACGGCATCACCCATCTCACCAGTGGAGACCTGACGCGTACCGGGATAGGCGATATCGGCGGTACGCAACCCGTCATCAAGCACCCTGCCCACCGCGGCCTCGATACGCTCGGCAAGCGCCGCTTCGTTGAGGGAATAGCGCAGCATCATCGCGACCGAGAGGATGGTCGCCAGGGGATTGGCGATGCCCTGACCGGCAATATCCGGCGCACTGCCATGACAGGGTTCATACATGCCCTGACCGTCGGCATTCAGCGAGGCGGAGGGCAGCATGCCAATCGAGCCCGTCAGCATGGCGGCAGCATCCGACAGGATATCGCCGAACATGTTACCGGTGACGATCACATCGAACTGCTTGGGCGCACGCACCAACTGCATGGCGGCGTTATCGACGTACATGTGTGACAACTCGACGTTTGGATACTCCGGCGCCAGCCGCTCCATGACCTCGCGCCACAGCATGGTCGCCTCGAGCACATTGGCCTTGTCGACGCTGCACAGCTTGCCGCCGCGCTTGGCCGCCATCTCGAAGGCCACGCGACCGATACGCTCGATTTCGCTCTCCGAGTAGACATAGGTATTAAAGCCGACCCGCTGGCCGTCGCGCTCTTCGATGCCGCGCGGCTGACCGAAGTAGATACCGCCGGTGAGCTCGCGCACGATCATGATATCGAGACCGGACACTACCTCGGGCTTGAGGCTCGAGGCTTCCGCAAGCTGCGGATAGAGCAGCGCCGGGCGCAGGTTACCGAACAGTGAAAGCTCCTTGCGCAAGCCGAGCAGGCCCTTTTCCGGGCGCTTGCTGATGTCCTCGAGCTTGTCCCACTTCGGCCCGCCGACGGCGCCGAGCAGGATGGCGTCGGCGCCCCGCGCCTGATCGAGGGTCACCGCCGGCAACGGCTCGCCATGGGCATCATAGCCTGCACCACCCACCAGACCTTCTTCGATATCGACATCCAGACCCGCGGCCTGACAAGCCTTGAGGACCTTGACCGCCTCGGCGGTGATTTCCGGGCCGATGCCGTCACCCGGCAGAACGAGAATCTTGCGGCTCATGTACTGTGGCTCTCTTGGCAAAAGGGCCCGCTTCGCGGACCCGATGGTTCGATGATGAATCAACCCCCAACCGATTTAGCCCTGGCTGACGGCTAGAAAGATGGCGCTTCCCTGCGCACCTGCCCTTACGGGCATCCCTCTTCTTCAGTGTCCAGCGCTGCGGCTGGAAAGCTGGCCCTTGATGGGCCGAGTTCCGGTCTAGGCGTTATGAAGCGCCGTCTCAGGACGTGGCCGCATTGGCCGTCTCACGAAACAGCCAGGGTCGAGCGGCCCGATGCTTGGCTTCGAACTCACGAATCGCCTCTTCGTCCTGAAGCGTAATGCCAATGTCGTCGAGGCCATTGAGCAGGCAATGCTTGCGGAAGGCATCAACCTCAAACTCGAGGATTTCACCGGACGGCGTGGTAACGCGCTGGTTTTCGAGATCAACGTCCAGCCGGTAGCCTTCATTGGCTTCCACTTCCTGAAACAGCCGCTCGATCACGCCCTCTTCAAGCGTCACCAACAAAATGCCGTTCTTGAAGGCATTGTTGTAGAAGATGTCGGCGAAGCTCGGCGCAATGATCACGCGAAAGCCGAAATCCTCAAGCGCCCAGGGGGCGTGCTCCCGTGAGCTTCCGCAGCCAAAGTTGCGACGGGTCAGCAACACGCTGGCTCCCTCGTACCGTGGCTGATTAAGCACGAAATCGGGGTTGAGTGGGCGCGTTGACACGTCCTGGCCCGGATAGCCCTCATCCATATAGCGCAGGGCGTCAAACAGGTTCACGCCAAAGCCGGTGCGCTTGATGGACTTCAGAAACTGCTTGGGAATGATCAGGTCGGTATCGACATTGGCTCGATCGAGCGGTGCCACCAGGCCCTGCTGACGGACAAACTTGTTCATGGTTCAGGCCTCCTGAGACGGGGTATCGTGGTGGCTATCATTGCCAGCAACGAACTGACGGACATCGACGAAATGACCCGCGATGGCGGCGGCGGCGGCCATCGCCGGGCCCACCAGATGGGTGCGCCCGCCAAAGCCCTGACGACCCTCGAAATTGCGATTCGAGGTCGAGGCGCAGTGTTCGCCGGCGCCGAGCTTGTCGGCATTCATGGCCAGACACATCGAGCAGCCAGGCTCACGCCATTCGAAACCGGCTTCGGTGAATATCTTATCAAGCCCTTCGGCCTCGGCCTGACGCTTCACGAGCCCGGAGCCCGGCACCACCATTGCCAGCATGATGGAGTCGGCGACCTTGCGTCCCTTGGCCACCTTGGCGGCCGCCCGCAGGTCTTCGATGCGCGAGTTGGTGCAGGAACCGATGAACACCTTGTCTAGGCGAATATCGGTGATCTTCTGCTTGGCCGCGAGGCCCATGTACTCGAGTGCCCGGCTATAGCTACCCTTGGTGGTGTCATCGGGCGCTTCGGCGGGGTCAGGCACCTCTCCGGAGATACCGGTAACCATCTCGGGACTGGTTCCCCAGCTGACCTGCGGCTCGATGTCCTCGGCGGCAATCTCTACCACTTTATCGAAGGCGGCATCCGCGTCGGAGACCAACTCGCGCCATTCGGCGACAGCGGCCTCCCACTGATCGCCCTGAGGCGCGAAGGGACGCTCACGGAGATAGTCGATGGTCGTGTCGTCCACCCCGATCAAACCGACCCTGGCTCCCGCCTCGATGGCCATGTTGCAGACCGTCATGCGGCCTTCCATGGACAGCTCGCGGATGGCGCTGCCGGCGAACTCGATCGCATAGCCGGTGCCGCCAGCCGTACCGATACGGCCGATGATCGCCAGCACCACGTCCTTGGCGGTGACGCCGGTGCCGAGCGAGCCCTCGACTCGCACCTGCATGTTCTTCATCTTCTGCGCCAGCAGGCACTGGGTGGCCAGCACATGCTCGACCTCGGAGGTGCCGATACCGTGCGCGAGCGCCGCGAAGGCACCATGGGTCGCGGTATGAGAGTCACCACAGACCACCGTCATGCCCGGCAGTGTTGCCCCCTGCTCGGGGCCCACCACATGCACGATGCCTTGACGGGCGTCGTTGATGCGAAACTCCTCGATACCAAAGGACTCGCAGTTGTCATCCAGGGTCTGCACCTGAATCAACGACACCGGATCCTTGATACCGGCATTGCCCTCGGCACGCTCAATCACCGTAGTCGGTACGTTGTGATCGGGGGTGGCGAGGTTGGCATCCAGACGCCACGGGCGACGATTGGCCAGACGCAGCCCCTCGAAGGCCTGCGGCGAGGTCACCTCATGTAAAAGCTGACGGTCGATATAGATGAGCGCGGTGCCATCATCGCGCTCCTTGACCAGGTGCTGGGACCACAGCTTGTCGTAAAGCGTCTGGCCTGCCATGTCTCTCCTCCACGGGGCTTATGTTGCCCTCTGATTGATCTCGCCACGCCTGGTGCTTTTCAAGGCCAGGCAGTGTTGCTATTACCCGAGACTAGGGGGTGATACACATAAAAGCAATTCATGTTATTTATGTTATAGATTCCATATTAGAATAGCTTGTCACGCAGTATTTCCCGATTAACGCCAAGGCATACAAAGCGTGACGCTATTCATACAAGCCCCAGCGATCTCGCCACCTCCTTACCCTTCGCCGACGTCAAGGGAGCGACCATGGACACACAAAGCCTGCAGGCCTTTCTGGCCGTCGCCGATGGCGGCTCCTTTTCGCTTGCCGGCGAAAAGCTCCACCTGACACAACCCGCCGTCAGCAAGCGCATCGCCACCCTTGAGGACCAGGTGGGATCACGGCTTTTCGATCGTATCGGTCGCCGCGTCACCCTCACCGAAGCCGGCTCCCTTCTCCTGCCTCGAGCGCGTCAGATCCTGCTGATGGTTGACGACAGTCGTCGGGCGCTATCGAATCTCGCTGGCGATGTGGCCGGCAGCTTAACGCTCGCCACCAGCCATCATATTGGCCTGCACCGACTCCCGCCTCTGCTCAAGGCCTTTACCCATGACCACCCGGCCGCGGAACTGGATCTGCGATTTCTGGATTCGGAACAGGCCTATCAGGGGGTGCTCGATGGAGCCCTGGAGATCGCCGTGGTCACCCTGGCGCCGGTGCCCGACCCGCAACTGAGGGTGGTGCCGGTGTGGATCGACCGGCTGCGCTTCGTCTGCGGTATCGATCACCCGCTGGCACGCCACGAACGACTCTCCATATCAGCATTGGCCGCCCATTCGGCGGTACTGCCGGGGCCCCTGACCTTTACCCGCGGCATCGTGCTCGACACCTTTTCGCGCGAGGAGCTGAACGTGAAGGTGGGGCTATCGACCAACTACCTGGAAACACTGAAAATGATGGCGTCGATCGGGCTCGGTTGGAGCGTACTACCGGAAAGCATGATCGACGAGGACCTGCATATCCTGCCGATCGATCACGACCCCATCGAGCGTCCGCTTGGCTATCTCGTCCACCGTAACCGCACGCTATCCAATGCCACTCACGCGATGATGGTGAAGCTCGATGCGGCGCGCACGGACGAGGCGCGCCACTGGTCGCTGCCGACCTCAACGACCTGAAGCAGCGCATCCCATGGGCCAAGCACGGTGCTTGCCCCGCTAGCCCGGCTTGCCTAGGATGAGCAGCTTTGCTCGGATACGCGCCCATGCCGCACTCCACGCCGTGGTCATCCTCTGCAGCGGACGATGATCGCTCATCGACTTCTGAGCCCGCGCGCGCCGCCTCTGAGCCTGCCCCGCGGCCTCCCAATATCACCGGGCGGCAACGATTGGCAGGGCTCATCATCGCCCTCGGCCTAATACTACAGATTGTCCGTCTGGCCGGTGTCGCGGCAGTGGCACCGCTGGTCGGTGTCGCTTTCTGGCTGGCAATAGGTCTGCTGTGGAGGGACATCCCGCGGCGCAACCGTATGCAGGTTGGGGCACTGGCGATGATCGGTGCAGGGCTTCTGGCGATCAGCCAAGGCGTATATGGCACGGAGCTTGCTTGGAACAGCGTACTGGATGGCAATACCTTCGTGGTCGCCATGCTGGTCGGGGTCAGCTTTGTCGGCCTGATCAACCAGGCCCCGCCGGCTCCCGGCACCCAGACTCATGGCGGACGGGGGGTGATCACCACCTGGCTGAGCGTTCATCTGCTGGGCGCGATTCTCAACCTGTCCTCGGTGTTTCTGATCGGCGATCAGCTGAAACGCGACGATGGTTTACGCCTGCCACAGCTTTTGACACTCAACCGTGGGCTCTCAAGCGCTGCGCTCTGGTCGCCCTTTTTCGCCGCCATGGGGGTCGCCATGGGCCTGGCGCCTCAACTCGATTTTACCGTCGCATTGGCCGCCGGCGTACCGCTCGCGGCACTGTCCGGCCTGCTGACGCGTTTCGAGCTGGCAAGGCGCTTCGATCTCGCCGACATACCCGGCGTTTCAATGGCCCCGCGCAACCTCCTGATGCCGGTAGGGCTGGCGGTGCTGGTGCTGAGTTTCCACTACGGCCTGACACCAACTCTATCCATCGTCAGCATCATCACCTTCCTGCTACCGGCTACCGCCCTTGCCGCCAACCTGCCCCGCGGCCTCGCTTTCACTTCGAAACGCATGCTGGCGCATACTCGGGAGCGGCTCCCGGCGATGCGCGGCGAGCTCTCGCTATTCCTGGCGGCCGGGCTCTTCACTCAGGGGCTCTCGACCTTCATCGACGCGGCAACCGGCAGCCAGTGGGTGCTATTCGATGACTTCGGTGCGAGGGAGGCCATCCTCAGCTATCTGTCCATTGTCTTGAGCGCAATCATTGGCTTGCATCCGATCATCGGCATTTCGACCCTGGCCTCACTGCTGGACCTTGGCAGCACCGACCACACCCTGCTGGGTGTCGTAGCACTGACATCCTGGGCGGTAGGCGCAGCCATCGGGCCGTTATCGGGAATCAACCTGTCACTACAGGGACGCTATGGCACCAGCGGCGGCGTGATGCTGCGCCACAATCTTGTCTATGCCCTGGTCATGTCACTGGGGGTCTGCCTGACGCTCGCCCTGCTGGCGAGCCTGAACCAAGGCACCGCGAACCCAATCATTGCCAGCTAAATCATCCCGGGCCAAATTATTCAGGACTAGGCCACCCTGAGCCAAGAAACACCGCGCACCTCGCTAGGACGACGACCATGAAGTCGCTCATGGTCGTCCATCAACACCCTACTCGCTGGCCGCTTGAGGCCCGCGAGCGAAATAGCGATGCCCGCACTGGTGGCAAGGCTCAAGGCGCGCCACCTCGCCAAGCGTGACCTCGGCGCCACAATGCACGCAGCTCAAGAGGCCAGGCGCGATCATCTCACCTTCACAGTAGTCGGCACGTGCGGCTTCCAGATCATCTTCGAAACGTACCCGGTCAATCACGGTGCGATCGGCGATCGAGAAAAGCGCCTCTCGAATGCGACGCGACAGCACGTCAAGATCAATGCCGAGCCAGCTGGCCACGCCCTCACCGCTTGCCGCCAGATAGCGGCGCATGTCTTTCAGGTCGTGCTCTACCCAGGCGCGCAGCAATGCCAATTCATCGCGGGTAAAGTCCTCGACTTCCGCCTCAAATTCCACCGCCTCGTCGAGATCCTGCTGCAGGTTCTCCCACGACAGCTCGTTGGCACCGTGCTGGAGCCGTGCCAGCAGACGCTCATAGCCTTCGCTTAAGCGATGATCTGAATGCTTGTCCTGATCGCTCATATGACTCTCCTGTAGCTTTCCTTGACGTCCCTTGATCGGGCGTTGCTCTCACCGAACGCGGCGCCCCTACCTGCTAAGGCCCCGCTGCGGTATGCTGGCCCCCATTTAGACGCTATCTTTCCGTACCATCAAGCCTTTTGCGCCATGATGGGGCGGGAAAGTCCCTTGCTCTTCGCCAACGACGCTACAAGGTAACCACTCAGACCGATGGACGCACAGTACAAGCCTCACGACATCGAACGCGACGCCCAGCAATTCTGGACCAAGCACCAGTGCTTCAAGGCCGTGGAAGACGCCAATCGCGAAAAGTTCTATTGCCTGTCGATGTTCCCCTACCCCAGCGGCAAGCTACACATGGGGCACGTGCGTAATTACACCATCGGCGACGTGGTCTCGCGTTTCCAGCGCATGCAGGGCAAGAACGTACTGCAGCCCATGGGCTGGGACGCCTTTGGCATGCCCGCCGAAAACGCCGCCATCAAGAACCAGGTGCCGCCAGCCGAGTGGACCCACCAGAACATCGACTACATGCGCGACCAGCTCAAGGCGCTGGGTTTCGCCTATGACTGGGACCGTGAGTTCGCCACCTGCGATAGCGACTACTATCGCTGGGAACAGTGGTTCTTTACCAAGCTGATCGAGAAAGGCCTGGTCTACAAGAAGATGTCCACGGTCAACTGGGACCCGGTCGACCAGACAGTGCTCGCCAACGAGCAGGTCATCGATGGCTGCGGCTGGCGCTCCGGCGCGCCGGTGGAACGTAAGGAAATCCCGCTGTGGTTCCTGAAGATCACCGACTACGCCGACGAACTGCTCGCCGACCTCGACAATGTCGACTGGCCCGAGCAGGTCAAGACCATGCAGCGCAACTGGATTGGCAAGTCCAAGGGCGTCGAGCTGGCCTTCGACGTTAGCGGAGACACCGTTGCCGAACCGCTGCGGGTCTACACCACTCGCCCCGACACCTTGATGGGTGTGACCTATGTCGCCGTGGCCGCCAGCCATCCGCTGGCCAAGGCAGCCGCCGAGACGAACCCTGCGCTTGCCGCCTTCAACGAGGAGTGCGCCCACGGCGGCACCTCCGAGGCCGAAATGGCCACGATGGAGAAAAAGGGCATGGACACCGGCTATCTGGCCGTCCATCCCCTCACCGGTCGCCAGGTCCCCGTCTATGTGGCCAACTTCGTGCTGATGGAGTACGGCACCGGTGCGGTGATGGCCGTGCCCGCCCACGACCAGCGCGACTGGGAGTTTGCCACCAAGTACGGCCTGCCCATCGAGCCGGTGATCGCCACCGAAGACGGCCAGGCGCCCGACATTTCTGCCGCCGCCCATGACGAGCACGGCGTGCTGATCAACTCCGGCGAGTTCGACGGCCTCGATTTCCAGGCGGCCTTCGATGCCATCGCCGCCAAGCTCAGTGAGCAAGGCCATGGCGAGGTCAAGACCAACTACCGCCTGCGCGACTGGGGCGTGGCCCGCCAGCGTTACTGGGGCGCGCCGATTCCGGTCAAGTACGGCCCCGAAGGTCAGACCGTACCGCTCACCGACGACGAGCTGCCGGTCGCCCTGCCCACCGAGGTCACCGTCGACGCCTCCGGCTCGCCGCTCAAGAAGATGCCCGAATTCAGCGATCTCGGCGATGGCTGGGCCCGCGAGACCGATACCTTCGACACCTTCATGGAGTCCAGCTGGTACTACGCGCGCTTCTGCTGCGCCGATAACCAGGACGCCATGCTCGACGAGCGCGCCAATTACTGGCTGCCGGTGGATCTCTACATCGGCGGCATCGAGCATGCCATCCTGCACCTGCTCTACGCGCGCTTCTTCCACAAGCTGATGCGCGATTTTGGCCTGGTCGAGTCCGATGAGCCCTTCAAGCGCCTGCTGACGCAGGGCATGGTGATCGCCGAGACCTACTACCGGCCCGCTGCCAACGGCGGCAAGGACTGGTTCAACCCGGCCGACGTCGAGGTCAAGCGTGATGACAAGGGCCGGCCGGTGAGCGCCGTGCTGGTCGAAGACGGGGAGCCCGTCGAGATGGGCGGCATCGAGAAGATGTCCAAGTCCAAGAACAACGGCGTCGACCCCCAGGCGATGATCGACCGCTTCGGTGCCGACACCGTGCGTCTGTTCATGATGTTCGCCGCACCGCCCGAGCAGTCCCTGGAATGGTCCGACAGCGGCGTCGAGGGGGCCCACCGCTTCCTCAAGCGCCTGTGGCGCCTGGTCGCCGAGCACGTCAATGCTGGCACGCCGGGCAGCCTCGATCTCGAGGCTCTGACCGAGCCCCAGCGCGAACTGCGGCGCAAGACCCACGAGACCATCAAGAAAGCCAGTGACGACATCGGCCGCCGCACGACCTTCAATACCGCCATCGCTGCGGTGATGGAACTGACCAATGCGATCGGCCGTTTCCACAACGACAGCGATGCGCCAAGCCCGCAGGACCTGGCGGTGGCCCGTGAAGCCGTGGAAGCCAGCGTGCTTCTGCTCGCACCGATCACGCCGCATGCCTGCCACGGCCTCTGGGAAGCGCTTGGCCATGAAGAGCCCGTGATCAATGCCGACTGGCCTGCCTTCGATGAAGCCGCCCTGGCCCGTGACGCCATCGAACTGGTGGTGCAGGTCAATGGCAAGCTGCGCGCCCGTCTTGAGGTGCCCGCCGATGCCGACAAGGCCGCCATCGAGGCGCAGGCGATGGCCTCCGAGAATGTCCAGCGTCACCTCGAGGGCAAGACAGTGCGCAAGGTCATCGTGGTACCGGGCAAACTGGTCAACATTGTTGTTGGGTAAGGTGTTGCTGGATAAAAAGCCGCTGGATAAGCGGTTGATGAATGGCCGATGCCGGATAAGCCGGTCACGCAAGCGAGGGAGACGATCATGCAACGCCGACGCTTTCTGAAACAGGGGCTCAAGGTCGCCTTGGGCGCGACCGCCGTGAGCACGCTGGGGCTCGGCCTCGTCGGGTGTGGCTTCCAGTTGCGGGGCTACGGCGAGGACCTCCCCACCCTGGAAGCGCTGGCACTTGCCGGCGCCAACGACGACCTCGCGCCCATCGTGCGCGATGCTCTGACCCGGGCCGGCACCCGGGTCGACAGCACGGCCCCCCTGCGCCTCAACCTGGGCCGGGCGAGCATCAGCGAAACCAATCAGGGCCTGCCCGGCGCCGGCAGCCGCGACGTCGAGCTCACCCTGACGGTGCCTTATTCAGTGCAGCGTCAGTCCAACGAGGCCTACCTGATCGACCAGCAGACGCTCGAGGTCCGCGAACGTATCAGCGTCAACGACAACGAGCTTCTGGCCCAGGACGATGCGCGTCGCGCCGCCCATGAAAGCCTGCGCGAGGCCGCCGCCCGCGAGCTCCTCGAGCGGCTGCGACCGCTGGCCGAGCAATAACGATCAAGGCCCTGCCTCGAAACCTCGGCGAGCGAAGGCAAGACCGGGGCGCGTAGCTAAGGCAAAAGCTCGTGACAAATCGGCAGGACTGCCGATTTGGGCAGCTTCAGCTGCTCGAAGAGAGCGACATGGATGTCGCGAGTCCGAAAGCGGAGTTTACAAAGGAGTAAATGAGTATTTTGAGCGAGCTTTTAACGCCGTATGGGCAAGCACAGACAGGTTTCGGGTAGGGTCGTATGAAGGTATTTCCCGACAAGCTCCCCCCTGCCCTGGCCAAGGGCCTGCCGCCGGTGGTGATCGTCGCTGGCGATGAGCCCCTGATCCACATGGAAGCCTGCGATGCCGTGCGCGCCGCCGCGCGCAAGGCCGGCATCGAGGAACGCGAGGTCCTGCACGTCGAGAACGGCTTCCAGTGGGGGCGGCTCACCGAATCGGCTGCCAGCCTGTCGCTGTTTGCCTCGTCGAAGCTCATCGAGCTGCGCCTGGGCGGTCAGGCACCCGGCCAGGAAGGCGGCAAGGCGCTGGAAGCCTATGCCGAGCAGATGCAGGGCAGCGACAACGTGCTGCTGATCATGGCCGACAAGCTCGATCGTCGGCAACAGCAGAGTAAGTGGTTCAAGGCGCTGGACAAGGCCGGGCTCTTCGTGCCGGTGTGGCCAGTAGACCATCAGCGCCTGGGCTTCTGGATGCGCGATCGCGCCAGCCACCATGGGCTCAGCATGGACATGGAGGCGGCGCGCCTGCTCGGCGAACGCACCGAAGGCAACCTGCTGGCCGCCGATCAGGAGTTGCAGAAACTCGCGCTGATAATGCCTCCTGGCGCCCGGCTCGATGTGGCTGCGATCACCCAGGGCGTGGAAGACAGTGCCCGCTATGATGTCTTCACCCTGAGTGATGCCTGTCTGCGCGGGGAGCGCGAGCGCGCCTCGCGAATTCTCAAAAGCCTGCAGCGCGAGGGGCTCGAAGCCCCCATCGTGTTGTGGGCGCTGGCACGCGAGCTGCGCACCCTGCTCTCTTTGTACCAGCACCTCGACCAGGGTCAGAGCTTCGAGCACGCCTGCAAGGCCCAGAAGCCACCGATCTTCGACAAGCGACGCCCTGCCTACCAGCAGGCCCTGAACCGGTTGCCGGTCAAGCGCCTGCACAAGCTGCTGCTGTTCTCCCAGCGCCTCGACCTGGCCATCAAGGGCGCCAGCAACGTGCCACTCTGGGATGGCCTGCATGACCTGGCACTGACACTCGCCGGCGGACGCGGCTTGCTGGCAGAATCGCCGCAGTCCTACAAGGTCGGCTGAGCGCGCTCTAGTTTCATCAATACGTCACACACTAGAAGACAACGCCCTGGCCACTTTCCCGAAAGCCAGGGTCTAGACGTTGACGGCCCAACTGGTACGACCCAGCTCCATGACGCGAGCGACTTCCTCAGCGGGCACTGCTTCCATATCCCCCAGCTCCAGCGGGTCGTGATGAAACACGTAAAGCCGCGAGGCGAACTCGGCAATGGGCAGTGACGCCTCTCCGTTCAACTCATCATTACCCTCTATCGCGCACACTATGCCCTGCCCCCAGTCCTGACCGCTGTCGTTGTTGGGGTTAAAGAAGTAGACGCGCATATCCCCCTTGGCATCCAACGCCACACGCAGGATGGTGATGGCGTGTCGCCCGACATAGCGCCCGCCGCTGTCGGTGACAGCGATACCGGCGGGTTGCGGATGAATGACCGGCATATGGCCGTTGTAGTAGGGGTGATAACTGGCATAGAACTGGCGGATGAACCCCGCGTAATCATCCAGCTTACCGGTGTGGATATCGACCACGACACGAAAGCCATGCCCCACCCACCAACCGTAAAACTCAGGATTGATCCAGCGGTGCAGGTCATCGTCACGCTCACCGCACAGGCGGCCCATTTCCATGTAGAGACGGTCAAGATGCGGCACCAGAATAAGGGAAACAGCATCCACATCCAGCGGCGGCGCTTTGGCAAGGCCTGATTCCAACCCCTTGGACGAGATGGGCTGACCCTCAAACCGCGTCAGTACTTCATCATCGCGCGCCGCCCAGGCAACGAGCTGCAACAGATAGTCCGCATCATTGTCGGCCCACATGGAAAGCCCGATCACCGACTGACAGGTGGGGTTATTGCCCTGCCCGACACCCAATGGCAAGCCAAGGATGCTTAGCACACCGGCAAGCAGAAAGACCCGGGGCGGTTGCGCATCGCCAAAGACCTCGCTCAAGGTTTTGGATGTTGCATCCGACAACTTCAGTTCGATCTGCCGCCATAGCCCGGCGGACACCGGTGAGGTAAAGAGAGTGCCCCTTTCAAGCATCATGGCCAAGCCGTAAATCGCCTGGCTCGTGTCGGGATAGATCGCTTCATCGATCAAGCGGTACACAAGCTGGCTGTAGCATTGCAGGACATCGATCCCCGTCATGCTGAGCCCCAGGGCTTTGGGGATCAGGTCGTCATGCTGGCCGCGCAAGTGGCGCAGTAAAACGGAGTGATACGCCGAGACCAGCCCCGTGTCATGCATCGCCCGCGCAAGATCGGAGGCCTCCCGGGCCAGTGCGCCCCGGTCCATGGCCTCGAGGCGCGTGGCATACACCGTCACGCCAGGATCTTCACGACAGCCCTGGGTTGGTCCGAACAGTGCACTGACTAGTCTCGCCGCCCCCTCTGTGCCGGCGGTTTCGATGTCAGGGTCGAACAGGCACTTGGCAATCTGGCTGATCATTTCCTTGATGCTGTCGGTCTGGATCGGGCGTTGCGACAACAGACGTTTGACCTCTGCCACCAGGCTGGCAAGGATGCTCTCGTAGCCCAAGCGCTCAAGCAGATACTGATAGAGCGACTGCACGATAGTACCCAGCAATTGCGGGCGCTCACGGTCGGCCTCACTCATCTGCCCGGACAGAAGGTCCAGATTCAGTGCCATCACCTGAGTCAGGAAGTTTCTGGCCTGCTCGGTGGAGATCCCCGGATGAAAGTAGTCACCTGACGCCACCGCCAGCAGGCGAAGCTCACTTAGTGCCTCGATGACCGTGATATCGGCGTTGCTTTGCCGCAAGGAGCGCACCGCCAACACCGGCTGCAGAATGGAAGGTTGTGCCCAATCGCGGCCAGTAAAGACTCCCGCCTCTTCTACGTGAGCGACGCGCGCATAAAGCGCATCGAGCCCACCCTGCCTTGTCATGACGACCCTCGCTGATTCCAGCACGTCATCGCTTGAGGCTTTTGGGTCAGTCGCACGGGCTTGTCTGAAGTCCTCAAGCGTTACGTCGAAATGCGCAACCGCCGAGTGAGCATCGCTATCGGGATATTCTGTATTCATGACACCGGGGTACCTTCCATTGCGACGATGTTGCCAATCCCTTCAACCATGCAGCATGCAGTGAAACGCGAGAGAGCGATAGGTAGCGTTTTAAAGCAAACAACGCCGCCCCTTCACGCCCGCTGTGGTTGCTGATTCAGTATCGTGGACATCTTGCATCGTCATCCATCGCGATAATACACGACAAAGCACCGGCCAGCCTTGAGACACCAAAAGCTTGACGCCCACCCCGCTTGCTCGAGCTCGCTTCGAGCTGCCGCCCCATCGCGATGTCGATACCCCACTGGTACAGGACTTGATGGCCGGCTACCGCTGAGGCCCTGTCACCGCTCAGCGCCAGTGGACAGGATAGCGACGGTGGCGAGCCAGATTGTTGACCAGGATCGCCACACCGAGCATCAGGGCACAGCCGATGCCAATCGGCAACAGCGGATACCACCAACCCAGCGCATGAACGTCCGGGCCGCCGATGACGGCGATCAACGCCGCGGCAGCCCCCGGGGGATGCACCGTGTGGGTCAGTTGCATGACCAGAATGGCCAGTGACACCGATAGCGCCACGGCCACCGAGGTAGCGCCCAGCAACTGAAAGCAGGCTACACCCACCAGCGCCGAGAGCATGCTGCCGATCAGAACATTGCGGGGCTGAGCCAGAGGGCTCGCCGGAACCGCATAGATCAGCACCGAGGTGGCACCGAAAGAGCCCACGATCAGTAGTTGATCACTTAGCCATTGTGCTGCCACCACACAGATGGCCAGCATGCCCGCAAAGGCCCCGACCCAGGACCACAGCGCATCACGCCAGCAAGCCCGGGGGCGCTGAATGGGTTCGCCGCGCATTTTTATGAGATAGGATTTCACTCGATCAGACGCCCTGCACTAAAAGTGTGCAGGAGTCTCGCAAAGCACAGCGGAAAAGTGAAGTTCGCCCTGGCACTATGGCTATATCCTCTGTGGATATGCCTTGCCGTCCGCGTCGACCTTTCCTGACGAATACAGAAAAGGCATGAAAATCATCGCTATCTACTCTTATACTGGGAATGCATCGCGTGTCGCACGATCGTCCCCATGACTAGGACGTCTTGGGTTATCAGAAGAAGCCAAAAGCCATTTCTGCTAGAAGGATCATTCCATGATGAATAAAATCGCTCGCGTCATTAGCCCGCTATTGATCGCATTTCTGGTATTGGGAAGCCTACCGGCCGTGGCATCGGTTCCGGCCACTTCAGCCAGTGACCTGGTCACCACTCAGGACGCGCTCAGCGCCTCGCAAGTAGCTGCCGACCGGGAGCGCATCAACGACCTGCTGACCCGTGAAGATGTACAGCAGCAGTTGCTGCTGCAAGGCGTCCAGCCGGAAGAAGTGAAGGCCCGTGTCGCGGCGCTGTCCGATCAGGAAGTGTCCCAGATGGCCGACCAGCTCGACGAGATGCCGGCCGGTGCCAGCGTGGTAGGTGCCCTGTTCGCGGTATTCGTGATCCTGCTAGTTACCGATATTCTGGGCCTGACCAACGTCTATCCATTTACACGTTGATCGCATGATGCGTGCATCTCTATTGCACATGTTGAACGCCCGCGCCGCGGGCGTTCTGCTTTGTGCCCTCATTCTGATGGTGCTGGCCGGCTGTGCCGGCACACCCCACATCTCAAACCCCGAAAGGCTTGGCGTTGCTCGGCAGACAAGCCTCGACGATGTGCCCTTCTTCGGCCAACGCGATTACCAATGTGGCCCCGCGGCCCTGGCCATGGTGCTCAATGACAGCGGTGTGGAAGTCGGCGTCGATGCCCTGATCCCGCAGCTGTTCCTGCCCAACCGCCAGGGTAGTGTACAACCGGAAATGCTCGCCACGACACGCCGTCAGGGGCGCACTCCCTTCGTTCTCGACAATGACATCGAGTCGCTGATCGAGACGCTGGACGCCGGCCAGCCGGTGGTGGTGATGCAGAACCTGTCGCTGCCAATCGCCCCGCTATGGCATTACGCCGTGGCGATTGGTTACGACCTGGATGCCAACACCATGCGGCTGCATACCGGCTTCACCCCCAACGAGGACATGCAGCTTTCCACCTTCGATGCCACCTGGGCGCGCAGCGATCGCTGGGCGATGGTCGCCCTGCCCCCCGGCGAGATTCCGCCCGGCATTTCTGCCCAGGGGGCGCTGAACGCCATTAGCGACGCCGAACGGGTGCAAGGCGCCGAGGCACTGCTGAAAAGTTGGGAGGCACTCGTTCAGCGCTGGCCGGGGCTCGCCATGGGCTGGTTCGGGCTCGGTAATGCCCGTTACTCAAGCGGCGACCGAGCCGGTGCCGCCGACGCCTTTCGCTTTGCCACCCTGCATGACCCGACGCTTGCCGCGGCCTGGCTCAACCTGGGGCTGACGCTGCATGGCCTCGATCAGGCGCAGGAAGCCCGCAAGGCCCTTGAGCAGGCAGCCGACCTGCCAGGCAAGTGGCAGGAAACAGCCCAGGACAAGCTCGATACACTTTTCTCAGAGGAGACTCCCTGACCATGTGGCAGCAGCACGAGATTCGCCTCGCCCCGCGCTCGCGGGGCTTTCATCTGATCACCCGCGAGATCGAGGACGACCTCGACGGCCTGTCCAAGCTGAGTGTCGGCCTGCTGCACCTGCAACTGCTGCACACCTCGGCCTCGCTGACCCTGAACGAGAATGCCGACCCCGACGTGCGCCACGACATGGACGCCTACCTGCGCCATATCGCCCCCGGCGACCTGCCCTTCCTGCGCCATACCCTGGAAGGCCCGGACGTACGGGTTATATAGAAAGCTTAATCCAGATATAGACATATCGCTCGATATGGACACCCTCCCCTAGTAAACTGACAGAATATCAAGCACCTCAGGCGATTAAGAAAAAACACAAGGCCATCGAAAACCCTCATACAAACTTTTCATATAAGGGTAAAGAATGGAACAACAGAAGAGTAACTCGCCCCCTTTCTCCCCAAGGGATTTTTTGAGAAAAAGAAGACCTGAACGATTTTCTGACTCTATCGTAAAGGAGGTAGGGAAGCTTGATCGGGCTGTTTTGGAGCATCAGCTATCTACACTTAACAGAAGAAACATGGAGCTTGCGTTTGAGGACTTCGCTAAACAGCTCTGTGAAAAAATTATCTGTCCGAACCTTCTAGAACAAACTGGGCCAGTTGCCGGTGGCGATGGAAAAGTTGATTCTCAAACATTCCCTGTCTCAGAACAATCCAAAGCTCTCTGGTATGTGGGAGTTAATGAAAACTCTCATGAGGAAAGATGGGCTTTTGCAGTAAGCACTCAGGAAGACTGGAAGAAAAAGTGCAGAAAGGATGTCAGAAAAATTGCTGGAACCCAGAGAGGATATAAGAAAGCATTTTTCATAACCAGTACGTATACAAAATCCAATCAGCGAAGCGAGTTAGAAGATTCGCTAACCAAAGAAACAGGGATTGACGTTAGAATCTTAGATGTTTCATGGATAATGGATCAGACCTTTAAGCATGGATATGAACAATTAGCAATTGACACATTGTCAATTGACGTAGATTGGCGCAGAGAGGTAGAGACTGGGGCTAACGACTACTCTAAAAATATTAGAATTAAAGAGCTAGATGAAAAAATAAAACATGAAATTGACACTAGCAATATACTTCCTCATCAGCTGGATTGGCTTCTGGAAGTAGCAGTATTGTCAAAAGAGATTGAGAAAGCTTCAATTGAAACACATGGTCTCTTCACTAGAGCCATTTCAGCCTCCGAGAGATTTGGGAATTCATACCATAAGTTTGATGCGCATTATCAGTATGCCTGGGCTGCTTATTGGTGGTTTGAAGACATTAATCTATTCAGAGAGCAGCTTCAAATTTGCTTTTGTTTAGCAAAAGAAATTGGGCAATCAAGCAAGTGGGGTGATGCTGTCACCCTCATAGGGCTCTACTCTAGCTACTATCGCAATGTTGAAATAGAAAAACCTTCAGATGTGGAGTCAATCATATCAGAGGCGAAGGATGAACTTAGCGCACTTGCCAAGGAAGAAGAAAGGCCTAGTAACTCTCTCATGTCAAAAGCATATATCGAGCTGCTAAATCTACAATCATTGCACAATATTGAGCAAGCATCTGACATATTCTCCTCTTTATTATCTATTGCAAAAGATGGCGAAGAGCTAATAGGGTTTTCTTTTGAAGAAATTTACAACATTGTGACAGAGTTAGACTTTGTCTTTGGAGATATAGATAGCTACGAAAAACTACTTGATTATTTTACAGAGCATGCAACGTATCGTTATGGAGAGGTTAGTGGAGCGTTGATCTGGTTACGGCGAGGAGCGAAACGCCTTGAGTCAAATGAACCTTACCAAGCCATCAAATTAATAGGAAAATCACTTGCTCCTCTTTACAAACAAGAGACTAAGAAGGATCTCTATGCTGCCTTAAATATTCTATCATCTGCATATATGCAAGCGGGCTTGCTTTGGGCATCACGAGCAAACCTATTATTTTCTGCATCCATGGTTACAGATGAATTTTGGAAAACCGGCGACTTCATCTCAGCGCAAGCTCATTCCTATATGCGGCTAGCAAAAATTGATCTCCAGATAGGCCGAATTGAATTTGCACTGACATGGTGGAATTTAGCCTGCATAGTCTCCACCCAAATTGAAGAAGAGGTTTTATCCGAGAATGAAATCCAAACATTTGATGCATACTTATCGCAGTGCATACTAAATACAAGACTTGATGAGTTAAGCTCTGCGACTCGACTTCCCGAACTATTAGATAATAACCAACTATTTTTTAGCAGCTCTTCCCTCCTGTACGCCTTAGGTCACGAAGACATAGTAGAAAGTGAGTACAAAGTAGAAATTAATCAAGAACACATTGATTTTCTGAAACTTGTAAGGGATACGGATTTAGGCGCCCCAATACCAGAAGTGCATTTTATTAAAGATAGGTACACATTTATTAAAAGCACAGTTATGGGGTGTGAGATAAGAGTATATTTTCCTTTCAGAAGCCCACTATTAGAGCTTGCAGAAACACTCCTTTCTTCCATTGAAGCCTTCTTCTCAACAGGTATGGTTGATAGAGTGGTCATTTTTGAGTCTCGATTTGATATTGAAATAACAGCCGATGATGACGATGAAGTCTCTATTTCGCATGAGCTTGATGATTCCGGCAGCATTCTTAAAATGGAAGTCTTATGCTCTTCATTCACACCAAGAAAGCTAGGCATTTCAGGTCAATCCTTGATTCAAGAGTGGTTGAAAAATTTCTTGATTGAGACTTTTGCTAATTTAGCTCACCCCAAAGAAATTGAGTCAACATTAGAGTCAATGCTTGGTAAAGATAGAGCTTTAGAGCGCTCAGTATCATTCGGCTCTTGCTTTGTGATTTTACAGAATATTTTAGGCGATGATGCTGTAAAAAACGTAAAGTCGCTACTTGAAGATGAGCGTGTTAATGAATATACGTTACTTAGATCTTGTCCTTGGGACCAAGAGTTCCCTAAACCATCGGAAGATGAAAGAAAGTTAACGGAACTGGAGCCGGGTGAAGGAGAACCCCCTGAGCCCCTAACCCGCTATGAAAGTCATTCACATAGCTCTATAAAAGTTCAAGGTCTCATAAAGGTGAGGCTCTGGAATAAGACTGTTTGGCAAGCAACAGGGTTTGCTATTTATCCAGATGGCACTCCAGAGATTATACTTGCATTCGAAAACGAGGCCGCTGCCAGAAAAATTTTTAGAGACTTAAAATTAGAACTAGGAGACAGCGATAAAAAAGACCGGCTGAGGATTTCAATCATTCAGGGGATAAATAAACGATCGCCCGCACATTATAGAGTTTGCATCTCTGAAAATGTATCGCATACCGGAAATGGTCTGGTACAACTGGCATGCAAGATGAAGACAATGACTCCTACAAACAACTCTAACTTAGAGACCTTTATAAAGGCATATAACAAAAAGGGATTCTACAAGATTAGCTATGCAAGCATCAAAAATGGAGAAATAGTAACACCAAGTGCGAGTAATAGGATAACAATTAGCAAAAACAAGCTGAATATTATCGAAGAGTGGAGGATTGGCCAAAATGATTTAGAGGTCGTAGCCATCCAAGAGGACGACGACCCAATTATTCCTGAGGGGATTGAAAACCCACCCATTCAGAACATTATTAATCGAAAGCGATAGCTTTCTAACTTCAACGCCAACAAGTCAAATCTTCTCTAGTGAGATGCTTTGCGACAGGAAGCAACATAGATACCAATATTTCATAAAGATTAAAAAACATTTAAAGTTATGCAAATATAATCAAACTTAGCCTCAGCTGATATCCCCATATCAGCTGAGACTGATATTCTAACTATCCTGCCCTTTCTGTATCTCCACTTTCTGGTTCTCCAGGGGATCCCTACCATGACCACGCTTCAGCAGCCGGCTGCCATGGTAGTGATATGCTCCCTCCAACCACTGCTCATCGAGCTCCGGCGCATCGTCAGGATCTACCCAATCCCTTTCCGTATCTGTACTGTCATCACTCATAGTTTCCAACGTTCTTCTATTTGGTTGATGAAGGTTTCTCCGACCTACTACACAGATAAAGGCTTCTCCTGCTTAATCAGCTCATGTAATGGGCATTCAAATCCACCATCATCAGTCCCCAGCACCATGTTAAAGACGATGCGACTCAGCGAGGACTGAGGAAGATTATAGTTCCTATGGAACGGCTTCACATCCCAGCCATTGGCCAAAGCCCGCTCCATGTTCCGTGAGATGTTTCCTACGACAGAGTTAGCTGCCTGCCTTTTGCTGATAGAACTTCTCATATAATAGGCGGCTGCGTCCTTAGCGGCTCGCCAAATGAAGTTGTAGACCTGGGCCACACTGAACTTCTCTAAGCACTGGCTTAGAACCTGCCGAGTTTTCTCCCCCGGCGACAGGTACAGCTGATGATCCTCAAGAATAACCTTCAAAAAACCGAGGCATTCATTCAGTTGGACCTCCTTGCATAGCGTTATGAATTCCGGCGCCTGTCGGAAGCTTTGTACGGTTTCCTCATCGAAAAACTCATTGATCAGCGCCGTGATCTGATCAGCGCCTAAAGCAAGGTTAAACGCACACTCACCAAGATCGATACTGAACCGATCATCTTCCTGAAGTTCGACCGCTTCAAGACGCGTATCCAGGCAGATTAACAGTAGGTGGTCGTCAATCAACTGCCGAAGGACTTTGTGGTCATAGACAAAATCTGGCGACAGGGTACAAGCAGGATAATCATCTAGCGGCTCAATGATACTGAAGTTTTCATCGCCTAGCGCCTGAATCGCAGCTAACAGATAGATTTTGCTGGTTAGGCCCAGCGTTTTTAGATCTGGCATGTTGTTTTCCGCCGACTGCCGCATTTTCAGGATCAAGTCCCTCTTCTTGTCGGCGATGGCTTGGCGCTCAGCGTCCATACATGCTTTGCAGACCCGATTCTGAAGCCAGCGACGCTCCTGGTATTGACTGCGCGTGCCAAAGCGGTACGGCTGTTTGCAAAGCCCACAGCAGATGTCTTCCCGCCATACGAAGGCGTACTGCTCGACGTACTTGCTGACCACATGGGGCTTCATCCCATGAGTGGACGCAATCTCGCGTATCTTGAACGCAAACTCGCCTTCCTCAGTCTGTCGCCAGTAGTCCGCGCAGATCCGAGCGTTCTGCTCGTCATCAGTGAGAATCTCCAACTGCATCCAGGCTACTCCAAATGGGAATCATAGTCCGTGGAATTGTATGCAGTGGGCCGTGATAGTTCCATCCTTTGGATGGAGCGAAATCGATGCGGGACGAGAAGCTGGTGGCATTCGGCCAGAGAGTCAGAGAGCTTCGAAAAAACAAAGGGTTATCTCAAGAGGCCATGGCTGCACTGGCCGGGGTGGACCGTAGTTATATGGGCCACATCGAGCGCGGTGAGAAGAACATCACCCTGACCAAGATCTACCAGATCAGCGAAGCCCTCAGCATCGAGGTCGCCGACCTCTTCCCCCGCACCGCAACCCCTAGCGTGACTTCTTCGGATTGACGAGCCCTCGTCGCTTCTTCATGAGTTGCGCTTTCATCCAGTGGCCCGCCTCACGCATCTCATCACGGAGATCCTGAAGCTCCTGCGCGCTGAGACGCCGAAACTGACCGTGTTTCCCGGCCTCCGGCTCACCTGATCCGTGCGCCATACCTGCCTCCCTCAGTCGATCAGCCGGCCTGCCATGTCATCTAGCCTGGCCTTGATGCCCTCCCACTGTGGCATCACCTGCCCCATCAGGCGATAGAAACGTTCGCTATGGTTATGCTCCGCGATGTGACACAGCTCATGCAGGATGACGTAATCTACGCATTCCCGTGGCGCCTTCACCAGGTGCGGATTCAGCGTCAGACGCCCCTGAGGCGAGCAGCTTCCCCAGCGCGTTTGCATGGCCTGCACCCGCATCGGTGGGCGCTCAGAGACCCAGAGGGCCTGTTCCAGCATGGCGTCGAGCCGCCGCCCAAACACCTCACCCGCACGCTCCCGATACCAGCGTGCCAGTAGCTGTCTGACCTTGTCGGGCCGCTTATGGCGAACGCGCACCTCAAGCCGACCGCGTAGCAGCTTGACACCTTGTCGCTCCGTCAGCGTCTCGATCACTTTCAGAAGGTGCTGCCTG
This sequence comes from Halomonas salinarum, assembly GCF_012062845.1. GTDB lineage: Bacteria > Pseudomonadota > Gammaproteobacteria > Pseudomonadales > Halomonadaceae > Onishia > Onishia salinarum. The sequence goes on along the minus strand of NZ_WWNB01000018.1, from coordinate 48,353 downwards.
CCCAGGTAGTAATGGCTTTCGCCACTCACATAGCGGCGTGGGATCACGTATTCATTCTGAGCGCGAAACTGGCGTAGCTGTTGATAGATCCACCGCGCCCGCTGCCGAACAGCATCGAGCACCTCATCGTCACTGGCTTCCCGTGGAGCCAGGGCTTCGACCCGGGTATCCGGATGGACCTTGATCAGCACCCGATTGATGCCTTGGGACCGGTCCAGGCGCCGGATGGTGATACATTCGTCGCCATAACGAAACACCAGCTCGCGACCATAGAGAGCGGCATCAGCGATCATGACGCTCATTATGTTGCCAATCCTACTCGGGTGATCTGAACAATGCTCTCCACAATCTGTTTAGCCTGATCCATGCCCGCGCCCACGGACTTGCACTGCCTGAAGACCACCGGCAACAGTTGCTTGCGTATTGCGGCTTCGATGTTCTGCGGATTGATGGAGTGGACGGCTACCGCGTCGTCGACCACCTCACAGGCCTCGAATGCCAGATTGATCCAGAGTTGTTGAACCTGGGGGTCGTCACTGGACAGCACCTTAGGCAACGCCTGCTTGAAGACACCATACACCGCCTGAGCATGCCGATTGTCCTGAAAAGCATCGGGCAGTTCATCTAGTCGGCGCTCGCTGACCTGCTGCTCGAACTCCTTGAACAGAAGATATTGTTTCAAGGGGTGGTCGAACAGCTTCTCAGCCTCCTCGATGGCCTGGCGCAGAAGAGCCGAGAAGGCTTCCCGGGCGTAAGGGTCATCCTTGAGGTCCTGCTCAATCATCTTGGTGACCCGAGTCTTGATGATATCCGTCTCGTTGCGGGTCTTGTCCTCGCTCCAGTCTTCTGGCGCCTGCTGTGCTCCCATACGGCTAACTTCGTAGGCCCCGTCCGCTTCCTGAATATCGACACCAACCACATGGCGATCCAGCAGCTTCTTGACCTGCTCCACGTAGTCGTCGTAATCCACGGACTCGCCAGCGTCTTGCTGGACCAGCTGGCGAAGGCTGGAGAACTGCTTGAGAGTCTCCTTGTAATGACGACGATCGTCGTCGGTGAAACTCGAGTCCTCGAAGAAAGTGGATGATTGCAGAGCGACCTTTAGGCAGCTGGCAAAGGCTGTCAATGCTTCGTAGAAGTCCTCTCTGACCTTCTGATGCACATCAACCAGCTCGGGATTTCCTCCCGGCGAGGCGGAATCTAGAGTTTCCATACGCGGGACCAGCACTTGGCGTAACTGCTCGATATCCTGCTTATTCGTCACCCCTTCGAAGATGGACCACAGCTGGGTGTAGAGCTGGGGCAGCCGCTTGTACTCCGTACCCATGGAGTGATAGAGCCCCTCGATATCGTTGATATCGAAGCCCCCCTGGGTGCGTGAAGCCAGGTCCTGATACTGGGCGATGGTGGTATCCAACTCAGCCAGAATGCCGCGATAGTCGATCAGGAAGCCAAAACGCTTCTTGTCGTGCAGGCGGTTCACGCGAGCAATAGCCTGGATCAGGTTATGGGACTTAAGCGGCTTATCGATGTAGAGCACCGCATTCTTAGGCTCATCGAACCCGGTCAGCAGCTTGTCGACCACGATCAGCAGCTTGAGGTCATCATCCTTGTTGAAGCGCTCTATCACACTGCGGGTGTAAACCTGTTCTTCCTGGTTGCCGACATTGTCTTTCCACCACTGCTGCACCTCCGGCAAGGTGGTTTCATCCACCTCGGTGTTACCTTCACGGGTGTCCGGTGGGCTCATCACCACCGCCGACTCGAACAGTCCGGCCTCGTCCAGGTACTTCTTGTACTTGATGGCTGAGCTCTTGCTGTCGCATGCCAGTTGGCCCTTAAGGCCCTCCGGCACGTGCTTGACGAAGTGGTTGGCGATATCGAGTGCGATCAGACGAATACGATCATCGGCACTGTAGATCTGCCCCTTCCTGGCCAGCTTGCGTTTGAGGTCGGTCTTCTGAGCGTCTTCCAGCCCTTCGGTGATCCGCTCGAACCAGGCATCGATGGCCCGCTCGTTCACATCCAGATCAGGAATACGCTCTTCATAGAGCAACGGGGAAACTGTCTTATCCTCTACGGCACGCTGCATGGTGTAGGCATGAACGATGGGGCCGAACTTGTTAGTGGTTCGGTCCTCCTTCAGCAGGGGGGTGCCCGTAAAGGCCACAAAAGCGGCATTGGGCAACGCCTGCTTCATGCGGATATGATTCTCGCCACCTTGGCTGCGGTGCCCCTCATCGATCAGCACGATGATGTCAGAGCTGTCGTTATGGCACTCCGGTAGCTTGGTCGCGGAGTTGAACTTCTGAATCAGCGAGAAGACGATACGCTCGTTTCCCTTACCAATCTGCTCAGCCAGGCGCGTGCCAGAGGTGGCCATGGCCGCAGCCTTGTCCTTCTTGGTAGCCAGCTCGCCACCGGACGTAAAGGTGGCACTCAGCTGGCTCTCAAGATCGATCCGGTCGGTGACGATGACCAGGCGGCACTGCTTGAGCGATTCGTGCAGGATCAGTACCTTGCTCAGAAACACCATGGTGAAGGACTTGCCGGAGCCTGTGGTATGCCAGATGACACCACCTTCTCTTCCCCCATCCGGACGCTTGGTGTTGATCCGCTCGATCAGCCGCTTGATACCGAACACCTGCTGATATCGTGCAACGATCTTCCCGGCCTTCTTGTCGAACAGGGTGAAGAAGCGCGTCATCTCCAGCAGACGCCTCGGTGAAAGCAGACTGATCAGGAGCCTGTCCTGGCCGGTCACGGCCAGTTCGCCGCCCCGCAGGCGCTGTTCGTACCATTCGCGGTCTGCTGGTGGGCGATGACTGAAGAGCGCATCAAGTTGCTGCGCCGAGAGCGGCGCATTCTTGAGCGCATGCATGTCGGCTTCCGGAATATCTTCCTCGCTCCAGGTCGTCCAGAATTTCTCTGGTGTATGGCAGGTGCCATAGCGCCCCTCGTGACCATTGATAGAGAACAGGAGCTGGCTGTATGCGAAGAGCTGCGGAATCTCGTCATAGCGCTGGTTACGTAAGCACTGAGATATGCCTTCCTGCAGAGTTGGCCCCTTGTGGGACTGACCATCGGGGCGTTTGGCCTCAATCACCGCCAGGGGGATACCATTTACGAAGCAGACGATATCTGGCCGGCGCGTATCGACGCCTCCCGCGCGAGCAACGCTGAACTCTTCTGTGAAGTGGAAGCTGTTATTCTCTGGGTTAGCCCAGTCAATTAGCGCTACTGTCGGATTGGCCTTACGGCCATCTATGAACTCGGTTACTGAGATACCGTAGAGTAAGTGATTGTAGAGCTGCTCGTTGGCTGTCAGTAGGCCTTCATTTAGAGCGGGCGCAGATACCTCCTCAACCAGGTTGTCAACTGCGATTTTGGATAGAGAGTGAGATTCACCTCCAAAGACAAAGCGTCGTTTTTCAAGCTCCTTACGCAGGATATTTCGGAGCACAACCTTATCAGGCTGATGACCACGTGCATCCAATGCCTGAGCAGGTGTGATGAACGACCAGCCTAATTGAGCCAATAACGAGAGAGCAGGAAGCTTGGCACTGCATTCTTCCTGAAACTTAGGAGCGTTCTGAGTCATTTCCATCTCATTAACTTTCCAAAAACGATCTAAGGCTAACTATGGGACATAGTGATAACAACGGAGATCACTATCCAGCGACCAGATAAAAATTTCAGACATTGAGAAACGTTCAACACATTTCTCAAATTCTTTAATAATACTTAAATCGCCAAAGCTAGTCCCTTCACCTGTTTTTTCTTGACTTTTGTTACGGCCAGCATGATTAGGAAATTCATGAAGCCATCTGAGGACTTCGGTAGCAGCAGGAAAATCACTCGGACGATAAGGTGCAGCTCCAGAAAAAGCACCTTCCACAACCTCACAGAACCGACCAGCGACACTTCGCCTTTGGTTACCATCACCATTTTGTGCAATATGATTGCCTGTTTCGACAATAGTAGCCATTGGCAAAATAAAGGTCATCCCAAGCTGGGCGTACTCAGAATAAGACTCAACAACTTGATCTTTATCAGCATTCTTTCCAGGGACATTCAAAAGATTCAAGAACACGCAGGTATCAATAAGACAGACAGAGCTCATTGGTCGTCCCCCTGCATTTTGGCCAACCAATCCATCGCATTTTGTTTTTTATCGTCTGGCGTCACAGGAATCTTGATAAAACGATCAACCACACCGTTAGTTACCAGCTCACCCAGCGGGCCTTGTGATACAAGCCCGACATAATCATCAAGGTCAGACAATCTAACCAAACAACTATCACCAACCTCTGGATTACGATAACAGAAGACCACATCACCTAATGATCTATCTGGCAAAGCATCCATTAGCGCCGGGTTATGTGTAGAAAGCAGAAGGTGCACATTGCGACTCTCAGCTTGCTCGCGCATTGTAGCCAACAGCTGGCGAGCCCTAGAGGGATGCACACCATTGTCGACCTCTTCAATGACTACAGTAGAGCCTTCTGGTGCAGACAGGATGGAGGCAGCAATTGCCAACACACGCAGAGTTCCATCAGATAGCAGCTCAACGGGATACTTTCGTGCCTGCCCACCAAAGCTCTCTATAAGTTCAAGTGCCACTTGACCACGGCGATCTTCAAAAAACTCAATATCTTGAACATCCTGCTCAGGAAGGCTTTTAATAAACTCAATGATAATAGGACGAGCATTACTGTCTTGCCATAAGCTATATAGGACCCCAGACAAGTTAGCACAGTCACCACGCAACTGTTTTTCTGGGTAACTCTCACCTCTCATCAACGAGGGCACCGGATCTAAAAACAGAGTGTTTTCTAGCAGCTTCTGGAGCCTCCCGGTAACCTTGGGAATTTCAACTTGAGCCTTTTTATGTCCGGACTGGAACATAGCCGAGCTCGCCAACTGACTCATGATCAAAATCTGATCTGTACAAGTTACCTGTGGCTTTTTTCCGCCTTTAGCAAAATTGTTATACGCCACCCTCACATCCGTGCTCAGGCCTAAAGAGGGCTGTTCAACCCTGTAAAGAGGGAATCCTTCACTGGGAGACACAATGCTTTCATTAGTAATATGTAACTCAGAATCTCGCAGTGTCACCTCGACATCAAACTGATTCCAGACAGAATCATCTGTCCTGCACCCTAGTTGAAAACTCTCCGCACCTAGATATCCTAAGTCCTTAACTTGACCGCGTAAAATCTGCTCGGAATCATCAACCCGATGCTTCAATACCGATAATTTCTGCCCTTGGCTTAACCAGCATAAAAAGCGGAAAGCTTCCAGTGCATTACTCTTACCAGACGCGTTCGCTCCGATCATCAACGTCAGCGGAGAGAGGTGCAGGACCTGAGCTTTGTAGCTTTTGAAATTATTAATATTTATTTGCTTAAGCATGTGAAATCCTCAATATCCACCCTGCGCTTACCAGTCAACAACTGTTGCATCAGGGCTTTCTTCTCTTTCTTTAAGGCATCGATTTTCTGTTGCAGGGCATTGACTTCTTGATCAGCAAAAGATAACACAACTGCAATTTTCTGCTGTTCCTCTAAGCTTGGATATGGAAGTTTCAAAAATGAGAAGTCGTCGTAGCTAACTTGCTTCCCATCCCTGATTCCAATCACCGTAACAGCAAGATGACCGATAAAGTCGTAGGACTTGTAATATTGCTTATAAAAATCTTCATCTATCTTTTTGATTGGCTCCAACACTGTATATGCAGGGCTTACCAACCCCCTATATTTAGAGCACTCCAGTCCGCCCTGGAACGACCGCAAGCTAATGATAAAATTCCCAGGAACAACCAGTTTGTAACCTTTGGTAGAGCCATCAGGCATCACTACTCGGCGTTCTAGCAAAGAGCGTGGCAACACACCTTGATTTTGGGTTACCGCAAGCAATTCTTCACTATCAGAGTTATTTCTCCTGGAAACCGTCTGAAAGAGCTCGCTCGCTTTAAGCCACTTCCACTCACCACTAAACCTAACCCCATTTTTATCCAGCAAGCGTTTTTTTCCGGCAAGAAGTTGCTGCATCAAGGATTTTTTCTTCTTATAACTATTGGCGAGTAGCTGCTCAGTCGCGGAGATAGCCTTATCCCAAGCGGAAAGAATTTGGGCGATTTTCTTTTGCTCTGAGAGCGGAGGTACCGGTACACGAATCGCCTTTACTAGCGCCCCGCTTAAGTTGCTTTGGCCAGCAGAATTACTCATCCCTCGGATACTCTCATACTGGCTCAGAAGAAAGTTAAAATGAAACCTAGGATCTTGAGTACTATTAAATATAATTGCAGAACAATTTTGGTTGACCGCTGCTTCAAAACTCAAGAGTGCAACTTGCCCTCTAGTTTTCCCTTGCCCGATCATCGCAAGCAGTACAGTGCCTGATGGAACCAACTTAGCTGATGATTTTTTTAGTCCTTCCTCGGTGATATACTCTTGAACATCTTCATAATGCAACACACAGTTTTGCACCTCAGTTGTACGCACCCAAGGCACTTTTCCATTATCCCAATACCCCGGCTTCGCCTTACTGGGTGTTCCACCAGATGTGACGATTGCGATGTCAGAAAGAGGCTTCACATCCCACTCATTAGGCACCATAGCCAAGCTCCTCCAGATACTTGGCCATTTCACCTTCCAACTCAGCTAATTTGGCTTTCAGCTGTTCACGCTCGGCACGCACAGCCAGCAGGTCGATTTCTTCTTCCTCTTCAAAGGTATCAACGTAGCGGGGTATGTTGAGGTTGTAGTCGTTTTCCTGAATTTCATCCCGAGCGGCCAGATAGGCATACTTATCGACGCTGACGCGTTCACGGTAGGTCGCGACTATCTTCTGGATATTCTCTGCAGTCAGTAGGTTTTGGTTCTTACCGGCCTTGAATTCACGACTTGCATCAACGAAGAGCACCGAATCATCAGATTTCTGCTTCTTGAAGATCAAAATGGCTGCCGGAATACCAGTGCCATAGAAAAGCTTTTCGGGCAGACCGATAACAGCGTAAAGCAGGTTTTCATCAATCAGCTGCTTGCGGATCTTGCCTTCGCTGGAGCCACGGAACAGCACACCGTGAGGCACCACTACGCCCATGCGGCCAGAAGACGGCTTCAGCGTCTCAATCATGTGCTGGATAAAGGCGTAGTCTCCCTTTGTCTTGGGCGGGATGCCCCGACGAAAGCGACCGAACTTATCATGGCTCGCATCGTCATGGCCCCACTTATCGAGACTGAAAGGGGGATTCGCCGTGACGATGTCGAACAGCATGAGTTCGCCGTTTCGGTCCAGCAGCTTCGGGTTGCGAATGGTGTCGCCCCACTCAATCTTGTGGTTGTCCTCGCCATGAAGAAACATGTTCATCTTGGCAAGTGACCAGGTGGAGCCGATAGCCTCCTGACCATAAAGGGCATACTCGCGGCTGCCGTAGTTAGCCACCACCTTACGCCCACACTTCATGAGCAGCGAACCTGAGCCACAAGCAGGGTCACTGATGGTGTCGCCCGGCTGCGGATTCAGAAGCTCTGCGATCAGGTCTGATACTTCCGGTGGCGTATAGAATTCACCGGCCTTCTGGCCACCATAGGCAGCGAAGTTCTTGATCAGGTACTCATAGGCATTGCCGATCACGTCCAGTGAGCCGACTCGGCTGGGCTTGAGGTTAAGCTCCGGCTTAGCGAAGTCCTCCAGCAAGTGGCGCAGAATGGTGTTCTTCTGTTTCTCTTCCCCGAGCTTGTCGGTATTGAAGGAGATGTCCTGGAATACACTTTTGCCCGCGTCCTTGAGCTTAGTGCCGTTGGCTTCCTCGATGGCGTGCAGGGCCTGGTCGATCCGCTCGCCATTACCCGGCTCGTGACGGTGCTCCCAAAGCGTGTAGAAGCTGGCATCACGTGGCAGGACGAAGCGCTCGTTCTTCATCAGCTCTTCGATCAGCTCCGGCTCGTCGCCGTAGTCGGCTCGGTAGCTCTCGTAGTGGTCCTGCCATACATCCGAGATGTACTTCAGAAACAGCATCGTGAGGATGAAATCTTTGTAGGTGTCCGCGCTGATGGTGCCGCGAAACGTATCACAGGCCGCCCACAGGGCCTTGTTGATACTGTCCTGGTTGATTTTCTCGTTCATTGAGTCATGTCCTGTCATGGGTTGCATTCATCCTGATGGCCCAGCAGATCGGCGGCCAGTGCCGACTGCAGCGCCGAATTAGCGGCCAGTTGTTCATGCAGCAGCCTGCGCTCCTGCGACAGCGTATCGATCAGCCCGACCCACTGATGCTGCCGCTTGAGCGGGGGAACGGTAATGGGCAGCGATTCCAGTACACGACGCCGGATGCTCTTGGTCAGGCTACCTTCGGCGTTCTGCTCCAGGAAGCGCTGGCAAGGACGCTGGTTGATCAGCCAACAAAGGTATCGGGGGAGGATCTGCTCCAACTGGGCTTTCACCACGTAGAAATGCGGCGCCGCCACGCAGTAATCCTCGGCCTGAGAATCCACCTCGATTGCGTAGTAGTGACTGCCTCGGGCAGCCACAAGCAGGTCGCCCGGCTTGAGCCAATTCGGCGCTCGCTTGCCGGCGAGTACAGTGCGGGTACAAGAAGCCCAGTCGATGCTGCCATCCGCGATGTCTCGCATTTGCACCACTAGAGCCCCCCCTTTCGGGACATCGGCAATCTTGCCCCGGAACGGGTAGCCCGCCTGGATACTTGCTAGGTCGCCCAGCTGCATATTGATCTCGTTTCATCGTCAATGATGCAGAATACTGGTTTGCCTTCTCACTCCTGTCAAGCTATTTTCGTCTCATCGCCATTGATGCAATAAAAAGGTACATGGTAGTGAAGGCTTCACCGACACAGGTGCGCGTTGAGGTACTGCGCAAGCTGGACTGTTACCAGCCGTCCGTCTCCCAGAGACCCTGCCCAGAGGCATGGCAGTGTTCCCCCCGTGATGGGCGGCCCTTCTGGGCGGAGCGCCTTCCAAGCCATTTCCGGGACAACTGCTATCACTACCCAGTGGTGCTAGATCCGGACGGTAGCCCCTGGCAAGAGGCCAACCGCTACCTCTTGAGCCGGCTAGCTGACATCTCGCCGATCAGCCATCGCACCTTGGAGTCTATCGCTGGCGACCTCGCTCATTTTCGCCAGTGGCAGCTCGATGACGATATTGATTTCCTCAACGTCCCCGGACGCCCTCGTGCGCGCCCGACCTATCGCTACTGCGCTTACCTGCATGATCTCGTGGGCTTTCAAAACATCAAAGCCAGCACGGCCAAACGCCGCATGAGTACAGTGCAGAATTTTTATCGCTGGCTGGAGCATGATGGTGTTCGTTTCCCCCACCCCCTATGGGTCGAGAGTGACACGCACCTAAGCTTCAAGGATGCGAAAGGCCTCCAGCACCAGAAGCAGGTCAAGAGCACTGACTTGACCCGATCGTTCCGCATAGCGCGACAAAGTAACGATTTCAGCGAATACCTGGAAGACGGCGGCAAACTGCGGCCGCTGCCGAAAGACGAGCAGATAGCCTTAGTCGAAGCACTCAAGCGCATTGGCAATACCGAGATGACACTGACGTTCCTGCTCGCCTTGACGACAGGCGCCCGACTGCAAACCGTCTTCACGCTTCGCTCGAAGCATGTGGCCTCACCACCACGTGACGGCACCGTATCGAAGCGAATCAAGGTCGGGCATGGCACATTGGTCAACACCAAGTATGGCAAGCAAATGACGCTGCTTGTGCCAGTCTGGCTCTACACCAGGCTCCAGATATACAGCCAGTCACTGCGCAGATTGCAACGGGTGGCGAAAAGTCAGCACACCTATCCGGAGGTTGATGAGCAGTACCTTTTTCTGACCCGAGCAGGTCAGCCTTACTACATGGCCACAAATGACCCTTTTGCGTTTCTATATCGCTCTCCGCCACGCGGTAATGCTGTGACTCAGTTCATGCATCAACAACTGATGCCAAACCTGAATCAGCATGGCCATGATTTCACCTTTCGATTCCACGACCTCCGCGCCAGTTTCGGCATGAATCTTGTGGAGAGCCTGTTTGATCAACATAGCGAAAGACACGCTACCGATGAACAGCGGCCCGAGTTCTTTCAGGCATTGATGTACGTGCGTGAGCGAATGGGTCATAGCCAACTCAGCACAACTGAGGGCTACTTGAATTACCGGAAGAAATTCAAGGTCGCTAGCCACCTGCAAAGCGAGTTTGAATCCTTCTTGGAACGAATTATTAAGGAAGAGTGAGTCTATGGCCTGGATGGAGCGCAACACTACAGTATATAAACTTTCGGACCTCCCCTTCGATACGCAAGGCAAGCTTACCCTGATTGCCCCGCACTTGGTTCGTGTCTACATTCCCGGTTACAAATTCCCGATGGACGTTGGCTCCTGGTGTTATTCAGTCCGCAGACGCAAAAGTGGAGATAATACAAGGGAGGAAAGTGTTATCAACCTAGTGGATACGGACAGTTACCGTACGGGTCGAAGGACTTTTATCACAAACTACCTTGACTATCTCAGTCAGCATATACGACTAGGCAAATCACCAGCCAGCCTCAAAACATCAGTCGGTCAATTTCAACGCTTTGTTAACTGGTGTGACGATAGCTACGTGCAAGGCCTGGACTCCCAAAAGCATTATATCGATGCAGTTGGGGTATTCACAGATTATTTAATTGACCTTGTACGAAAGAGTCAGATGAACATCAATACCGCCGCCACTCTTCAGCTAGTGCTCTTCACTGCTGGTAGAAATATCTACTCTGATCGTTATGGTGATCTTTTCAGAGGTGTTAGAAAAATTAGTCGCTCATTTAGAGCGGTTAACATAACTGAAACACCTGAGCAAAAACAAGCACGATCGGCACTAAAGTTCTACACATCATTATTCCACCAACTGTGTGACTTTGTCATTGACTTTGAGCGCTTCCCTAAGAGACTAGAATTTGAACATGGCTACTATTGGTTTTTTCCTACTCAGATGCCATTTGCGGGCCCCTCAAATATCGAGAAAAAAACTCAGAATGGGAAAAACTATAAAGCTTACGACTATATCAATGGAACGATATTCGGCGCTGAAGAAATAGCACGAAAAATGACACAGCACCGCTCCCAAGCACAAAATGCAAAGGTTGCTAGAAATAGAGCATTAAAAAGAATCGATAAAGCCAATAATGATGGATACAGCATCCATAGGATGAGGGCCGCATCAATGGCCTTTCAGGCTTTCATGATGCTATTTTCTTCCAGCACGGGTATGAGCCTCGGACAGTTCGCCTCCTTAGAGTGGTCAGACGACTACCAGGTCGGCATCGATCGACAGGGGTTTCGATCAATCAAGTATAGGGCAGGCGCAAGACCGGTTGAATTCTACATTGAGGCTAGGTTTCTCAACCTTTTCAAGAAAGCATTAAGGTTGCGAGATCACTTGATCAAAGGAACCGGAAGGGAAAGCTTTAACTATCTTTTCTTCTCCTTCAACGGGAAAGATATCTACCCTCTATCCATGAACCTATCAACGGACTTCCATCGAAGGCTTGAAATATGCTTCGACTTCAAAACCAAAATAACAACTCGCATGTGGCGAGCCCACAAGAGTAACTGGCTACTTGAAAAAGCTGACTTAAGCACCACCGCTACGCTATTACAGAACACACCGGAGACGGTGATAAAGCATTATTCTGAAGGCTCTGACCAGCAAGCCAGCAAAGAGCTGACGGACTTTTTCACCAAGTTTAAAAACGATACCATAATCTCCAATGAAAAGCCTACCAACTCTATCGCCACAGGGCAGTGTGTCGAGCTTCACTCACCCACCCCCTCTTCAAGCTCACATATCCAGCCAGACTGTAAAACACCGGAAGGGTGTTTATTTTGCAAAAACTTCCGTGTTCACGCAGACACTATAGATTACAGAAAAATCTTAAGCCTCAAATACATACTTGAGCAATCAAAGCATTTAGCTTTCAATGACCATCACTTCGAGGAAATGCTTCAACCGGTCGTAGATGCCATCAACAGCATAGCTTCACAGATAGAGGCATCGGGCAAGCTCTCCAAAGTTGATGCACAAGAAATACAAAGCTCAATAAAAGACGAAGAGTTGTTGTCTAAATACTGGGCCAAGAAGCTTAAACTTATGGATGACCTGGAGTTAATATGATGAAAGCACAGGCCTACTACCCAAACTTTTCATCACTGGCCCAGGACATCGCCAGTGCGCCTGCCCCATTTACTCCAAATGAAGTGGGCCAACGCCCTCTTCCTGATTTTGTTGTATCAAAGACTCTTGAGGGCAAAACACTATCTATCTATTCAGATGACGTATGGGATTTTAGACCCTATCGCCTGAGTGGCAACACTGGCAATGCAAGATTCAATTTCAAAATCTTCAGCAACAGCACAAAAGAAGAAGTCAAATGGCTGATGTTCCTCTTATTATTTATGGTAGATTCTGGGCGAGCATCGGGTATCAGCATCAGCACCACGATGACATATTTCAAAGCAGTCAGAAGTCTGGCCAAATACTGTGAGAACCATGGGCTAACTATCAAAGAAGTGCTTCAGGCGGAAGACGAACTAACCAAATTTGTGGGCAAGATTACAACGAGAAGCCTTCTTGCTGGTCTATCTTCCATGTTATCTCACCTAATCACGCTACCAAGCGCAGCATCAGAGTATAAAATATTATCCAATTTCAAGTTCGAGACGGTAAAGAGAAGACTACACAGCTTGGGCGAAGACAACCAGCATCCGGTGATCCCCAACAGAATTTACTCAGAACTGATACGGCAGCTGGATGATTTCTTTGAAGATCTCCATGAGATCAAAGACCAGCTGCAAAGGTTCATTGAGTCAATCCTTGACTGTGACCGTTATGCACGCTCTCCAGCTTTACAAACAAAGATTGGCTATGGCAAAAAAGATTTCAAACCTTTTTTCAAGGAAGCTGCGCAAGAACACGGCATCTGGGAGTACCTAGTCAAGTACAAAGTTAAAAACATGCCTTCTCTGTCAACTTTTCTTACGCGAATTCAGCATGGCGCTCGCATTGTTCTACATATCTACACAGGAATGCGAAGCTCCGAATCACTGAGCCTTCCAACTAATTCGCTGACAGTATCCAATGGCACTTACAAGCTTTTAGGGACAACCAGTAAATTTGTGGGTCAAAAAAAGGCTGTTAGCTGGATCACCAGCCAAGAAGCAGAAAGAGCTTACGAGATAGCCGACATGCTCGCCAGGCTCGTTTCGCAAAAGATAAAGCTACCTTATCAAGAAACTCCATTATTCATATCAACTGGGTATCTTTCGCTTTTCACTCGGGTTGACTATGATGCTATCAACATAATCATGGGTGATGCTTCAAGCAAATCTCATGAAATCTACAACCTTCTTGATCAAGATGCATTCAGAGTTACTGAAGACGACCTCAATGAGCTTGATAAAATAAATCCTTTTCGTGCCTGGGAAAGTGAGAAAGCCTTTGCAGTGGACAGCATATGGCGATTTACGATCCACCAGTTCAGACGTTCGCTTTCATTCTATGTCGCGCAATCGGCTCTAGTTTCTCTCCCCTCGCTCAAAAGGCAGCTAAAGCACGTTAGTAGAGAAATGACTATCTACTACTCTCAATCCAGCAACCAAAACTATAACGCCACTGGCCAAGAGCACATTGCTCAGCTTATCAAACGGGAAAAACCAGAAGCAGACGCCATTGCCTACATTAGTGACGTTCTGAGTTCCAGTGAGCCTCTGTATGGGGCTCATGGCACCTTTATCGATCGAAACAAACCTAGCAGTAACAAAAAACTGGTCTTTTCGGATAGCAGGGAGGAGCTAATAAAACAGTTCAAAAAGGGTGAAATCGCGTATACTCAAACACCATTGGGTGCCTGCACTACGGTTGCTCCCTGTGACCAGAAGCTGCTTCGTTCGATGACCTCCTGCCTAACGTGCTCTAGGTCAGTAATCAAAAAGAGCAAGCTTGATCGTGTCATAGCCAGGCAGAAATTGTTTGTTGTCGAGCTGGAAGACACCGCTCCTGATAGCGTGGAGTTTCGCACAGAAAAGGAGGAACTTCGCCATCTCCTCGAATACAAAGAGCGCGTCATGAGCAAGGCAGGTGAGCAATGAGTGCATTGAGCGATTATTGGGAAGCGTTAAGTAGACTGCGTTCCAATACGCCGGTCAAGGTTCCCAAGAGCAGCCCCATTAACAAAGATACTGTTGCACTTGAGGCTGGTCGAAAGCGAGGGTCTATCAAGAAGTCTCGTGCTTCTTTTTCTGAGCTGATCGAAGCTATTGACGATGCGGCTACTAACATAAATCACCCATATCAATCGATTGACAACCGACTGAAAGCTGAGAAAAGTGCAAAGAACAACTACCGTGAACTCTACCATCAAGCTCTCAATCGTGAGCTGATGCTTATGGAAAGACTTGCTCAGCTTGAGAAAGAGATTGAAAGCCTAAAGACAGTTGTTCCACTTCGAAAATAGGAGATGAGTTATGTGGATACAGAAAGAAATTACTTTGAAGCCGCGTTCTCGTGGCTTTCACCTGATCACCGATGAGGTTGCACAGGCTATCGACGACATAAAGAATATAAAAACTGGCTTACTGAGTGTTTTTATAAAGCATACTTCAGCTTCATTGACGATTAACGAAAATGCAGACCCGACTGTACGAAACGACTTCGAAAGCTTCTTTAATCGTGCAGTGCCTGAAGATGAACCTTATTACCAACACGTATTTGAAGGGAGTGACGACCTTCCAGCACACTTAAAAAGCAGCATTCTGGGTCCCAGTGTTCAGATTCCTATCTCTAATGGGCGAATGAATATGGGCACCTGGCAAGGTATCTATCTATGCGAGCATCGCAATCATGGCGGCAGCCGGCGCATCGTCATTACTGCGCATGGTGAGTGACAGAGATATGGACAAAATCGTGAGTGAGGTGTCCATACGCCAAGGAGTCAACATGGACAGCCAGGAAAGCCCTTCTTCCAGTAACCATGGGAAGTACAGGCGTCCATACGGCGTCCATCTCAGCCGTATGCGTGACATGCCCGGCCATATCGGCGCCAGCCTGTTCGGCACCCAGATGACGCTCGCGATCCGCAATGGGCGTCTGGCGCTGGGCACCTGGCAGGGCGTGTGGCTCGGTGAGCATCGCGACCAGGGCGGCTCACGGCGGATTCTCGCCACCCTCAACGGGGAGTAAGGGGCTCTCCTCACCCCATGCTTAGGCCCCGGGCGGCTTTCTCGCTTATCGCGCCGCGCCCTCGTCAGGCGCCCTCTTCAGACCCACCCAGCATCTGTTCCAGCGCCTGACCAAGGGTCGGCGCCATGGCCACGGCGTTGCTGGGATGAGCGATGCAATCGGTGCTCCACACTTCGTTGATGCCGGCTCGGCGCATCACCTCGAGGGCGTCACCGGCAAACAGCGCATGGGTCACCGCCACATCCACCGAGTCGGCCCCCGCCATTAACACCGCCTCGGCTGCACGGGCCAGGGTGTGTCCTGAACTGGCGATATCGTCCATCAGCACCACCTCGCGACCGCGCAGGTCGATAGCCGGCAGCGCGATATCGACCCGGGTATCGCCGTGGCGCACCTTGTGGCACACCCCATGATCGAAGCCGGTGGCGGCGGCCGCCACCTCGACCCATTGGACCGATTCGGCATCCGGCCCCATCAGGATGGGGTTGCGGCGCTTCTCCTCGATCAGCTCTGCGAGCCGTGGCGCCCCGGAGAGCGTCAGCGTCTGCACTCTCGGCATCACGTCCTCGAGGCGTGAGATGCGATGCAGGTGGGGGTCGACGGTGATCACCGCATCGAACAGCTCGCCGAGAAAGGCGCCGATCAACGGTTGACTGACGATCTCGCCGGGGTGGAAGGCGATATCCTGGCGCATATAAGCGAGGTAAGGCGCCACCAGCACCAGCCGCGTCACGCCAAGGCAACGGGCATGACCGGCGACCAGCATCAGCTCCACCAGCTTGTCGTTGGGCCGATCGAGGCTACGATACACCACCAGCGTACGCGGCACGGCATCCTGCAGCGACGCCACCAGGGTCAGCATCAGCTCCTGATCGGGAAAGTCGTGGCGCTGGATGACGCTCGCAGCGAGCCCGGCCGTCTCGGCCAGGCGCAACGCCGGCGTCGCTTCATCCTTGAAATAAACCAGCTGGGTATCCATCAGAACTCCACGTTTAGCCTGGTGATCTCATCCGCACGGCCGATGCTGAAGCCGTTGTCCCGCTCGCAGGACTGGTGGGCGAAGGCAAGCTCGGCCTGGTAGGCCGCATAGACGCGATAAAGCGTTTCGCCAGCCTCTACCGAATCGCCGATGCGCTTAAGCAGGTCGACCCCTGCCCCGGCGGGCCGCGGGGCCCCGGCCAGTCGCGCGATGCGGGCCAGCTTGAGGTTATCGATAGCCGTCACCACGCCGCTCTCCGGGGCAGTTACCTCAAAACTATGAGCTGCCAGAGGCGGATGCTCCGGATCGAACGGCCGCTCGCCCTGGGCACGCATGATTGCTTGCATCTTCTCCAGCGCCCGACCGGAATCGAGGATATCCCGGGCGATGCCGAAGCCATCGCCGCCACGCACATCGGGATTGAACTCCAGCATCCGCCCCGCCAGGCGCAGTGCCTTCTGTCTAAGGTCATTGGGCGCCTCGGGATGATGCGTGAGCACGCGCATCACATCGCGGGCCTCGAGCACCGGGCCGATACCCCGCCCGATCGGCTGACTGCCATCGGTGACCACCACGTCCAGCACCAGCCCCATGCGCCCGGCCACGAACTCGAACAGCTTACGCAGGCGCCGGGCCTCGGCCATGGTGCGCACCTTGGCGTGTGGCCCCACCGGAATATCAAGCAGCAGGTGCGTCGATCCGGCCGCCACCTTCTTGGACA
The DNA here is from genome assembly GCF_012062845.1 of Halomonas salinarum. GTDB lineage: Bacteria > Pseudomonadota > Gammaproteobacteria > Pseudomonadales > Halomonadaceae > Onishia > Onishia salinarum. The sequence goes on along the minus strand of NZ_WWNB01000018.1, from coordinate 31,414 downwards.
GGATCGAGGCCACCATCTGCCCTGGGGAGTCCAGGTACAGCGGTCGTTCGACAGCGATCAGTACGTCATCGGCCGGTGACAGCTCGCTGGTACCGCCCCAGGCCAGGCAGCCGCGATGAATACGCACGATTTCGCCGAGCTCGTCAAAGGGCAGATCTACCCTTGCCAGCACTTCCATGGTATCGGCGGTGCCCGAGGGTGAGGTAATGGCACGCGAGGAGGTCTTGGGGCACAAGAGACCATGCGCCGCCACGATCGGCACCACCAGCATCGAAGTGCGGTTACCGGGAATGCCGCCGATGCAGTGCTTGTCGACCACCGGCTGCTCTCGCCAGTCAAGTCGCCGCCCGACCCGGCTCATGGCATCGCTCAGATAGAAGACTTCCTCGCGGTCGAGCTCGCCCTGGCTGCAGGCTACCAGAAAGGCGGTTAACTCGATCTTCGAATAGCGCAGCTCGGCGATGTCGCGAATGATGTGGTGGTAATCCTGGCGTGACAGGCGCTCACCCGCGATCTTGCGATGCAAGGCCGGAATCGAGGCCGGTGGCTCGGCCTGGGAGATGCTGACCGGACGCCCCTCCTCTTCGCCAAGCGCCTGGAAGGCATCCTCGGAGAGGCCGAGCTGGTGACAGGCGACGATGCCAGGGTCATCGACGACGTTGAGGCTTGCCAGGATGCGATGACCGTTGGCGCGCACCTCGACCTTCGACAGCGCCTGGAAGCCCTCTGCACGATAATGCGCGCAGTCCCGATGCAGATAGGCCACATTCTCGCGGTAGGTATCGATGCCGACCCGGCGCACCAGCAACGGCGCAAGCGTATCGCCAATGTCCTGGGTGTTTTCGGTGCTGCCAGATACGGCGTCTTTACTTGGGGGGCGCATCATCGATTCCCTCCATCAGGGCCGGGCAAACAAACGAGATGGGTTCGACGTCATGTTATGGCTGTTTCAGGCTTAACTGAGGTGAACGCTCACCTCTGACGCGATCACTGGCGGCGTAATCTCGGCGGCAACATCACCGCCGTTACTCGGCCGGGTCTCACGACAGCCAAGGCGGTTGTGAACGTTAGTGGAAACCGCATGACTCCACTATAGGCCAGCGAACGCCCGGACTCGTCATCAGATAGTACCGGCAAGAGAGGCAAGCAAGCCTCGGGGCCTACGCGGCTTTCGCCAGATGGAAGGGATCATTCACGCACTGATTGAGCTAGGCAGACTTGACAATATCAGCGGTGATTCAGTCGAGGTTCACGCCAGTATTTCATCGACTGTCTGGAATAGGGTAACTTCCTGGCGCTCCCATTGGCGCTTGGTTTTCAAGCGTGAAAAAGGCAGACAACGCTGATAAAGGGTGAATTTCCAATCCGCCTTGCGACTGCCAAACCCATCCACCATCACGAAAATGGCGCCATCTTCATTGTTTCGAACCATCAGGTTATCGGTATTCAGGTCCGCGATAACAATGGCGTACTTCGTCACCCATGTCTTTAGCTCATCCAACATTCCCTGGACTTGAAAGCGATTCAAGCGACCTTGCTGTAGAGCCTGACGCAGCGTCAACGCCGACACACCGCTGTCTTCCTGGATGCGCTCCATGGCCAATCCCGGGCCGTACTGTGTATTCACCCAGCCATAGCAATCGATCAAATGGGTCAGTGGCACGCAGCGCGCCTTGAGGTGGTTGATGTAGTACCACTCGACGATGCTCTGTTCCTGGCACTCTTCCCAGCGATCCAGGTGACGGGCCACCTTGATGCACTGGCCGTCATCATCGGGATGAATATAACAGTCACGCTTGTTGCCCCGCCCGATGCGCAGAGAGTCATCGAGCTCCAGGCTCGCTTGCTCAGAAACCTCTGGAATACAATACGTCACAACCTGTCCTTGTCACCAATGGGACACCGGTATCTTGAAGCCAATCGTCATTCCCGGCTTGTCCTTGTCCTAGGAGGCCAACCACATCGAATGGCTGGGTGCGAGGCGGCGAGCGGCGAAAAAAGATGACGATCTTATTTCAGCCGCATAAGGCGGTCAACGCGGCATATGACGAGTAAAACCCGGGGTCCACTGCCACCTTGCCACTGGCACTCCGCAGCAAAGTACCCAGAGCGACGGCCGTCATTCATTTGGCTGGGAGAAACTAGCGAGCTATGGTGTTCAATATTTTCCGATGAGGCATTCCATGAGCACAGCGCGCATCACCATTGACGTGTTCAGCGACTTCGTCTGCCCCTTCTGCTATCTGGAAGAGCCCGAGCTGGCGGCGCTGAAGGCGCGCTTCGGCGAGGCGGTCGGGATTCGCTGGCGAGCCTTCGAGCTGCGCCCGGAACCTGCACCGACGCTGGAGCCGGACGGCGACTACCTGCATGACATCTGGAACCGCGCCGTATACCCCATGGCCGAAGAGCGCGGCATGACGCTGCGCCTGCCGCGTATCCAACCTCGCTCGCGTCTTGCCCATGAGGCAATGGCCTGGGCACAGCATAGCGACCCTGCAATGGCCGACACCCTGCGCTCGGCGCTGTTTCGCGGCTTCTTCGAGGACAGCCTGGACCTGGCGGACCCGGTGGCGCTGGTCAACGTAGCCGAGGGGCTAACGCTCGATGGCACCTCGCTCGAGCAGGCGCTTGCCGAAAGGCGCTATCGCGAGCAGGTACTGGCTGACCAACAAGCCGCACAGGCACTGGGCATCCAGGGCGTACCCGGCCTGCGCTTTTCGTTGAACGATGAGCATGCCGGTATCCTCGAAGGTGCCCAGCCGCGTCGCCAACTGCTGCTGGCTGTTGAGCGGCTACTCGACTTAATGGACTGACCCAGCGCCGAATGAAAGGGGTACCATGACCGACGGCCTGATCACAGTATTCGGCGGCACCGGCTTTCTCGGCCGAGCCATCGTGCGGGAGCTTCTGGAGGCCGGCCACGGCGTTCGCATCGCGGCCCGAACACCCCGTTGGCCCGATAACGTGGCCGATGGAGACCCGCTGAGCCTGGTCAGCGCCGATATCCGCGACGAGGCAAGCGTCACTCAGGCGCTGGTAGGTGCCAGCGGCGCGGTGAATGCGGTGAGCCTGTACGTCGAGTCACGGCGGCTGACCTTCGATACGATCCATGTCGAGGGCGCCGAGCGCGTGGCCCGGCTCGCTCGCGAGGCCAGCATCACCCGGCTGGTGCATATCTCCGGCATCGGCGTGGATGAGCAGTCGTCCTCTCGTTACGTCAGCGCCCGCGCCCGTGGCGAGGCGGCGGTACTCAGTGCTTTCCCCAAGGCCACCCTACTGCGGCCCAGCGTACTGTTTGGCCCCGGCGATGCCTTCCTGTCGACGCTAGAAAAACTCACCCGTCTGCCGGCGATCCCGCTGTTCGGCCACGGCGAGACACGCCTGCAGCCGGTGCATGTGAAGGATGTGGCCCGCGCCGTGGAGAAGGTGATGGGGCCGCGACCACCGGCCTGGCGGCTCTTCGAGCTGGGCGGCGAGAACGTGATGCGCTATCGCGACATCCTCTCGCTAGTGATGGCGCACCTGCGCCGCGAGCACCCGCTGGTGCCGGTGCCCTGGCCAGTGTGGCGCGTGCTGACCACGCTACTCTCGCCCCTGCCCAGCCCGCCGCTGACCCACGACCAACTGGTGCTGATGGCACAGGACAACATCGTCAATCCCCAGGTCGGCACGTTCACAGACCTGGGCATCATCCCCCACTCACTTCGCGAGAGCCTACCTGGCTGCCTAGTCGTCGACTGATCACGCGCCGTTGACGAAAATCTCTCGATATCTTCACCAGATATGGGTCTGCTAGGCTGCGAGACATGGCGCATCATTGCATTCATGCACGAATCAGGAGGGTGAACGGCCATGTCACTGACTCCATCGAAAATGGTCGCAGTGGGCAGCCCCATGCCAGCTTTTCATCTCAAGGATGCCCACGGTCAACCATTCAGCAGCGAGCAGTATCTGGAAACGCCATTGCTGGTGGCCTTCATCTGCAATCACTGCCCCTTTGTGAAGCACATCGCCTATGCATTCTCCGACTTCGCCAAGGAATACCGCGACCATGGCCTGGCCATTGTCGCTATCAACAGCAACGACTTCACGGCCTATCCCGAGGACAGCCCCGAGCGGATGATCGAAGAGGCGCGCCGGCGCGATTATACCTTCCCTTACCTGGTCGACGAGACCCAAAAGACTGCCCGCGCCTTCGGCGCCTCCTGCACACCGGACTTTTTCCTGTTCGACCAGCATCATCGGCTGGCCTACCGTGGCCAGTTCGATGCCAGCCGCCCCAGCAAGGATCTGCCTGCAACCGGCAAGGACCTGCGAGCGGCCGCCGATGCAGTGCTCTCGGGCGAGACTCCAGGTCCGGATCAGATGCCGTCGGTTGGCTGCAACATCAAGTGGAAGTAGGCCAGTTGGCGCTCAAGCGGTCTGAGCCGGCGCTCATGGCACTTCCAGAAGGGTCAGGCCAGCTACCCAATGCTGCGACCTAGGCCCTGGCCTGTCGACTGCACGCCCCCGGTCAGTGTCCCTGGATCCTCCAAGGCGAGGGAGACGTAACGGTGCGACTCGGCGGACCGTGGCGCCTTCCTTTCATTGCGATTCCACACATCCTTAGAACAAGGCGTCTTTGCTGAATACACAGATGTCGTAATCAGGATGTCGCGGGTGCGATTCGCGTTCCACGCTGAATTCGAGCCTGTATTCTTCAGGCATTATGGGGGGCTTAATCATGGCATCCACTTCTACCGACACCTTCACCTCTCAGGCGGGCATTGCCGACTTCCGCACCGATCAATGCCTTACCGTCGATCAGCATGACCGCCGGGTGCCGATCAATCTCCGCCAGTCGGGGCCCACGCCGGTGGAGATGCTGATCTCCACCCGCGTCCGCAAGTCACCCTATTGGCATCTATCCTGTGAGGCCGGTTGCTGGCGGGCGACGGTCTATAACCGCATGTACCACCCCCGCGGCTATGTGCGTCCGGAAGATGGCGGCGCCATGGTGGAATACGATGCCCTGATCAATCATGTCACCCTCTGGAATGTCGCGGTCGAACGCCAGATCCAGGTCAAGGGGCCGGATGCGGAGAAGTTCGTCGACTACGTCATCACCCGCAATGCCTCGCAGATCCAGCCGATGCGCGGCAAGTATGTGGTCCTTTGCAACGAGGACGGGGGGGTGCTGAACGACCCGGTGCTGTTGCGTCCCGCGGAAGATGAATTCTGGTTCTCCCTCTCCGACAGCGATCTCGAGCTGTGGCTGCGCGGCGTCAATGTCGGCCTGGGGTTCAACGTCAGCATCGGTGAGATCGACGTGGCACCGGTGCAGATCCAGGGACCCAAGTCAGAGGACCTGATGGCGGACCTCGTCGGCGAGTCGGTACGTGAGATCCCTTACTACGGGCTGATGGAAGCCCAGGTCGCCGGTCGGGACGTCATCATTTCCCAGACCGGCTTTACCGGCGAGAAGGGCTATGAGATCTACCTCAAGAACGCCACCCTCTACCCCGATGAGATGTGGAATGCCGTCTTGGCGGCCGGGGAAAAATACAACCTGAAAGTCATCGCGCCCGCCCATCACCGGCGGATTGCCGCCGGCATCCTCTCCTGGGGGCAGGACGTCGACCAGGAGGTCCTGCCCTTCCAGTGCAACCTGGGCTACCAGGTCCCTCGTCAGAAGGCGTCCGACTACATTGGCCGCACCGCCCTGGAAAAGGTGCGGGCCGAGCTCGATCAGGGGCGCTATCCCTTCAAGAACATCCTGGTCGGGATGGTGCTCGGCGGGCGACCAATCGACGACTATGCACCGGACTTCTGGCTGATATCCGCCGAGGATGCGGGGGCTCCGGTCGGCTATGTGACCTCGCCCTGGTACTCCCCCGAGCTGGGCACCAACATCGCCATGGGCTATGTCCCGGTCGAGATGCAGGCCGTCGGCACGCGGCTCAAGGTCTGGCTACCGGATCAGTATGCCGACCAGATCGGGGTGCCCGTCGATGCCGAGATCGTCCCGATGCCGTTCCGGCAGTCGGTCAATCTCAATGCCCGTGAGAGGGCCCTGGCGCGGGGAGACGATGCCTCCAGCTAGGTGCCTGTCCTAGCCATGGCGACGTCGGGGCACGTCTGCGCCACAGAGACGTGCCCAGGGGTACCGGCCGCCTAACGGGGCCGCCTAACGGGGAGGGTGAGCGCATGACCCAGCATGATATCCCGCCGTGTTCCGGCAAAGCCTCCCCGGCGGCGGCCGATGACGCTCCCGCTCGAGAGAGCACCGGGAGCGACATCGCCGGGGCGACAAGCGACAGTGAGGCCATCGGCGGAGAGGTGCCTGCGTGCGACCTCGCGCGCTTGGTGCAACGCCTGTGTGCCGACTGGTCCCTCGAGGTGACACCGAAGGGCGCGGCGCAGATCGCAGATTTCTCTGAGCTGCTGAGGCCGGGGACCCAGGTCTACGTGACGCACTTGCCGGAGCACCCCTATGAGCCGGTGATCGCGACGGCCGAACGGTTGCGGGCGGAGGGCATGGTACCGGTCCCGCATATCGTGGCCCGCAGCGTGCCCGACCGCGCCACCCTGGAACGCTGGTATGGCCGGCTGGCCGCAGCCGGTGTGGAGGCGGCACTGTTGATCGCCGGCGGCACCACGACGGTCGCGGGGCCCTATCGGGACACCTTGATGTTGTTGGACGATTGCCCCCCCGCGGCCCATGGCCTGACCCGCCTGGGCATCGCCGGGCACCCGGAGGGCCACTCCCATGCCGATCGCGAGGCCTTGGACCAGGCCCTTGCCAGCAAGGTGGCGTACGCCGAGGCGACCGGCACCGACCTCTGGATGGTCACCCAGTTTACCTTCGATGCCCAGCCGCTGATCGACTGGTCGGCCCGTCTCCAGCGCCAGGGGATTCGCGTCCCGGTGCGGGTCGGCCTGCCGGGGCCGGCATCGCTGGCCACGCTCCTGAAGTATGCCGTCTCCTGTGGAGTCGGCGCTTCCATTGCGGCGTTACACAACCAGCCAGGCAAGCTATGGAAAATGACGCGCCCCCAGCCACCGGTCGCCCAACTGCTGGCCCTGGCGCGCCATTCCGGGCCCTGGCTGGGGGTGCACGTCTACCCGTTCGGCGGCACTCTCCAAACGGCGGCCTGGTTCCGGGCCCTGCAAGCGGGACGATTCTCCGTCGAGGCGCAGCGGCTGACGGTGCATCAAGGGGGAGAGGGAAAGGTCTAGTGAACCAAAGGGGCCAATGGAACCGTTGGTGGATCATTGAGGCGGTGGTGGTTAATAGCGAGGGCGCGAAATGACCGACTATATCCCGTTGCGTGACGATGAGCCCTTGAGGGGTGAAGGACTGCGGTTGGCGCCCCAACAAGACCCACTGCGGGAGGCCAAGTTGCCACCACCCGGCGCACCGGATATCGACATTGCGCGTGCGATCACGCCCTCGCCGATTACCGAGGTGGCCGCTCGGCTGGGCATCGAGCCGGAACACCTGCTGCCTTATGGGCACGACAAGGCCAAGTTGCCTCACGACTTCACCGACGCCCTGGTCGGGCGCCCCCAGGGGAAGCTGGTCCTGGTGACCGCCATCACCCCCACGCCCGCCGGCGAGGGCAAGACGACCACCAGCGTGGGGCTGGGCGACGGCTTGAACCGGATCGGCCACAAGACCGCGATCTGTTTGCGTGAACCCTCCCTAGGGCCCTGTTTCGGCATGAAAGGAGGCGCCGCGGGCGGCGGTCGAGCGCAGGTGATTCCCATGGAAGACATCAACCTGCACTTCACCGGTGACTTCCACGCCATCACCAGCGCCCATAATCTGCTGTCCGCGCTACTGGATAACCATCTGCATTGGGACAACGAGCTGGAAATCGACCCGCGCCATGTGACCTGGAAACGGGCCATGGACATGGGTGACCGCGCCCTGCGGCACCTGACCATCGGCTTGAGTGGGTCGGGGCAAGGCATGCCGCGGGAGGAAGGCTTCGATATCACCGCCGCCTCGGAGATCATGGCGATTCTCTGTCTGTCGGCAGACCTTACGGACCTGCAGCGGCGGCTGGGGGAGATCATCGTGGCCCGCCGCCGGGACGGCAGCCCGGTGCGGGCTCGGGACCTGAAGGCCGACGGGGCCATGGCGGTCCTGCTGAAACAGGCCCTGGCCCCCAACCTGGTACAGACGCTGGAACATAACCCGGCCTTCATTCACGGGGGGCCCTTCGCCAACATCGCCCACGGCTGCAACTCGCTGATGGCGACGAAGACCGCCTTGTCCCTGGCCGATATCGTGGTGACAGAGGCCGGCTTCGGTGCCGACCTGGGGGCCGAGAAGTTCTTCAATATCAAATGTCGTCAGACCGGCCTCAAGCCGGATGCGGTGGTCATGGTGGTGACGATACGGGCCCTGAAGATGCATGGCGGTGTCCAGCAGGACAAGCTGACCCAGCCGGATCCCGATGCCGTCTATCGCGGTGCGGAGAACCTGTGTCGGCACGTCAACAATATGCGTAGCTTCGGGGTGCCCTTGATGGTCGCGGTCAATCATTTCGACCAGGATTCGGACGAGGAGCACCGTGTCCTGCGGGACGTCTGTGAGCACCTGGGGGTCGACATGGCCGTCAGCAGCCATTGGCGTGATGGCTCGGCGGGCAGTCAAGCGCTGGCGGAGAAGGTAGTCGCCATGTTCAATCAAGCCCCAGCGGAATTGTCTCTGAGTTACGCCGATGATGACCGCCTGGAAGACAAGGTCAGGGCCGTCGCGACTCAACTGTACGGGGCCCTGGATATCAGCCTGGAGGCCAAGGCACGCAGGCAGCTGGACGATTTCGAGGCGCTTGGCTATGGCCATCTACCGGTGTGTATCGCCAAGACCCAATACAGCTTTGGTGCCGACCCTAGCCTGACCGGCCTCGCCACGGGCCATGTCTTGCCGATCCGGGAGGCCGAGCTGGCTGCCGGCGCCGGCTTCGTCGTCGTGATCTGCGGCAATGTCATGCGGATGCCCGGTCTGCCCCGTAGGCCCGCTTCCAACGCCATGCGACTGGATCTCCGGGGGCAAACCGAAGGGCTGGCCTGGTGATGGGAGGGAGGGGCCTGCAGTCTCGGACCCGGGGCACTTTGATCTCGATGTCCCCGATAGCGGTCTGCATCGATAGGCAATATCTGACTATATCTCGCGCCCCTCCCGGGCCAGGCGCCGCCTGACCCAATGGCGGTAGCCCCAGGCCAGCACGCCCTTGAGCCCGGGCAGGCCGAGCAACCAAGCCAGGGGTTTGAGCAGCGGCACGCGCTGCATCAGCAGGATATAGGCAACGATACCGTCGTGGAGCCCGCCCTGGGGATCCTCCACGTGCAGCGAGAGCAGCGCCGCCTGCGGGTCGATACCCCGCTCGCGCAGCCTGTCCGCGTTGCTGGTGACATCGACCCATTCCACCGACGTCGCACCGCCGGCCAGCCGCTCGTAGCGCTTCCGTTCGCGGCGACAGATGGGGCAGACGGCATCGTAGTAGACCTTGAGGAACGGCGGTTCGGTCATGGCGCTCTCTGGGTAACTCTCTGGGTAAGGTGTAACAGCATTTATCTAACAATCGGCCACTGACATGCTCGCCGGGTCTCACTCAAGAACAGGTCGCCCTTGCCCTCGCCGCCCGACGATGGCGGTGCGGAGTGAAGCGCGATCATGCGCTGTCCTTCGCGGTGAGGGACCCTTGCGCGTTCGCTATGCCTGCCAGGGCAACGGCGGCGGTGTCAGGGGCTCGCCGTCGTAATCGGGAATGCTGCCGAAGCGCTCGCTGCCGGCTTCCCAGTCCCGCTGCGCCTCGGCGATCTCGGCCTTGCTGTGGCCGACGAAGTTCCACCAGATGAGGATCTCCTCGTCCAGCGGCTCGCCGCCGACCAGGATGGCCCGGCCACCCGCCGGGAGGGACAGGGTGACGGCCTCGCGCCCGCGCCCCAGGTAGGCCAGCTCGTTGGGTGGGAAGGTATCGCCCTCGATGTGAAGTTCCCCTTCGAGAGGCAACACGCCGTACTCGAAGTCTGCCTGCAGCGAAAGCCGCAGGGTGCTGGCCTCTCGGCTGACGAGGTCCAAGCCCACCAGCGGCGAGAAGGCCAGAGTCGGCGCTCGCCGGCCGGCGAACTCGCCGGTCAGCAGGGTGAAGGCGACGCCCTGCTCTTCCCAGGACGGCAAGTCGGGATAATGATCGAAGCGCGGATCGGTGCGGCGGTCGACCTCCGGCAGGGCGATCCACAACTGGGCGGCATGCAGATGCGTCTCGCCGGAGACCGACTCCTCGGTGTGGCTGATGCCACGCCCAGCGGTCATCAGGTTGACCTGACTGGGGCGGATCACCTGCTCGTTGCCCAGGCTGTCACGGTGCAGCACCTCGCCTTCGATCATCCAGGTGAAGGTCTGCAGGCCGATATGCGGGTGGGGACCGACGCGCAGGCCTTGGGAGTCGCCCTTGAAGACGGCCGGCCCGGCATGGTCGAGGAAGCACCAGGCCCCCACCAGGCGGCGCTGCCGCGAAGGCAGCACACGGTTGACGGGAATTCCCCCAACATCGGCGGTTCGGGGCACGACGCGCTGGACCAGATGCTTGCCCTCGACGACCGGACAGTCGCGGGACGAGGCCAGGTCGCGATCTTCAACGAGCGTGCTCATGGCGATATCCTCTGAATATTATGGATTGGGCTCGACCCCGCGGGGCGTTAATAGATAGGGCAATGAAGGCTCCCGGGGCCGAGGGGCCGAGCCCGTTGCGATCACCCTTGGCTCTGCTGAGTGTAGCTCTGCATCAGATTAGCGTAAGCAGGCAGATGGCCGGCCAGCAAGCCGCCGAAGCCCTCGATGTCATTGCGCCAATCACGATGCAGTTCGCAGCCAGCACCGAACCAGGTCATCAACTGGGCGCCGGCCTGAGACATGCGATCCCAGGCGGCGTCCCGGGTGGTCTGATTGAAGGTGCCCGAAGCATCGGTGACCACGAAGACCTCATAGCCCTCTTCCAGGGCAGAGAGTGCCGGAAAGGCCACGCAGACCTCGGTGACCACGCCGGCGATCAGCAGCTGCTTCTTGCCGGTGGCCTTGATGGCGGCGACGAACTCTTCGTTGTCCCAGGCATTGATCTGTCCCGGTCGCGCGACATAGGGCGCATCGGGGAAGGTTTCCTTGAGCTCAGGCACCATCGGCCCATTGGGGCCGGTCTCGAAGCTGGTGGTGAGGATGGTAGGGATATCGAAGAACTTGGCGATATCCGCCAGCGCCAGCACGTTGTTCTTGAAGTCATCGGGGCTAAAGTCACGCACCAGCGACAGAAGGCCGGCCTGGTGGTCGACCATCAGCAGGGCCACGTCATCCTTGTCCAAGCGGTTGTAAGTAAAGGACATGGTGGTACTCCTTTCGTCAGGTTGAAAAGACCCGGCAGCCAAGCTGTCGGGCGTGCACGCCAGCGGGTGCTCCCGCTAGTCGTGAAGGGCGCCGTACTTCCCGCCCTGAAAGTCGGCAAACGCTTGGTGGATCTCCTCCACGCTGTTCATCACGAAGGGCCCTTGGCCTATCACCGGCTCATCGATGGGCTCGCCGGTGAGCAGCAGCAGCTTGGCCTCATTGTTGGCCTCGAGACGCACTTCTTCGCCGCGATGCTCGAAGCTCACCACGGACTCGTCACGCACGATGGTCTCGCCATTGACCTGGACAGTGCCCTCCAGCACCACCATTAAGGTGGTATGACCCTCCGGAACGGACAGCACAGCATCTCGACCCGCCCTCAGGTGAATGTCCCACATATTGATCGGCGTGAAGGTTCGTGCCGGGCCCTCCTGTCCAAGATAGCTCCCGGCTACCACGCGCACCTGGCCGGCTTCGTCGTCCAGCGGCACGCGGGGAATCTCGGCATCGAGCAGCGTCTGGTAGGCCGCCGGCACGTCCTTGTCACGAGCTGGCAGGTTGACCCACAGCTGCACCATTTCAAGGCTGCCGCCCCGCTCGGTGAAAGCCCGTGAGTGGAACTCCTCATGGACGATGCCGGCCCCGGCCGTCATCCACTGCACGTCTCCCTCACCGATCTTGCCGCCGCTGCCAGAGGAGTCGCGGTGCTCAAGCTCCCCTGCATAGACCAGCGTCACCGTCTCGAAGCCCCGGTGGGGATGCTGCCCTACACCTCGAGGCCGTTCGGCCGGCTTGAAGGTATGGGGACCGGCATGGTCGAGCAGCAGGAAGGGGCTGATGTGCTCGGCCCCCATGCGGTCATAGCTGAACAGGGAGCGCACGGGAAAACCGTCGCCGACCCAATGGCCATGCGGTGCGCCGTAAATCCCCTGGATCTTCTTCATATCAGGCTCCTGTTGGCAGGTAGGGCACCTTTGCCCCTATACAACAAGCCTAGGAGAGGAACGCCGCCAGCAGTAGATGCTAGAATTTGCACAGACCGTTCCATAAATAGGACAGCTGATGCGGGATCTCAATGACCTCTACTACTTCGTCCAGGTGGTGGACCATGGCGGCTTCGCTCCGGCCGGCCGAGCCCTGGGCATCCCCAAGTCGAAACTGAGCCGACGTATCGTTCAGCTAGAGGACTGCCTGGCGACCCGGCTGCTCAACCGCTCGACCAGGCATGTCTCGATGACCGAGGTCGGCCGGGCCTACTACCGGCACTGCGTAGCGATGCTGGTGGAGGCAGAGGCGGCCGAGGAGCTGATCGAACACAACCGCGCCGAGCCCCGCGGCACGGTGAGACTGAGCTGCTCCCCCAGCGTGCTTCACTACCTGATCACCCCCTTGCTGGCACGCTTCATGACTCGTTATCCCGAGGTCAACGTCCATGTCGAGGCCACCAGCCGACGGGTTGACGTGGTGAGGGAAGGCCTCGACATGGCGATCCGCATCCGCTTTCCGCCGCTTGAAGACAGCGAGCTGACCATGAAGGTGCTGTCGCACAGCCCGCAGCGACTGATGGCCGCTCCCGCCCTGTTCGGGGATCGTCCCATGCCCAAAACACCTGCCGATCTCGCCGAATGGCCAAGCCTGGATTTCACGCAATACGACAAGCAGCATTTCTGGGACCTGGCCGGCCCGGAGGGAATGAGCGCCCAGATCCATCACCAGCCACGCCTGGTGACAGACAGCGCGGAGACCCTGCATGAGGCCGCCCTGGCGGGGCTGGGCGTGGTCAAGCTGGGCCTGCTGGTGGGAGGCCGAGACCTGCAGGCCGGCCGGCTGATCGATGTGCTACCCGGATGGGCGCCCCGCGGCGGTATCCTGCATGCGGTTTTTCCCTCGCGGCGCGGACTGCTGCCCTCGGTGCGGGCGCTGCTGGATTTCTTAAGCGAGCATATTGATGAGGTAGACGTGGTGACAGGAGACACGCTGGCCGCACAACAGCGCACGCTGTAAACCAGCCAGCGACTCGGCTTATCGCACACTGAGCCGACACCGCCCAGACACCAGCAGGACACCACAACAAAAACGCCCGCCCGGCAGACCGGGACGGGCGTGATGTTCAGCCTGCAGCCTCACTATGGATGGCAGGCTGAAACAGAGGGTTCTGGTGAGCAAAGCGCTGCGGCCACGCCCGAACGGCCAGGGCCAGCCACCACTGGGCGGCTCTGGCGATCACCACATGACGAGGGCGAAATACAAGGCACTGCCCGCAAGACGCAGGCAGCTGTAAAAACTCAAGAATCAGTCGCGGCGATAGGTCCCCACCAGGCGGTTCATACCAAGAATATGCGGCTCGAGCTTGCTCAGAAGCTCAGGCTGCGTCAGCCCCTCCGGCAGCTCGGTAACCGCATCCAGCGCCAGCACCCAGAAATAATACAGGTGCACGCCATGGCCTTCCGGCGGCATGGGCCCACCGTAGCCGATGCTGCCGGTATCGTTGACGCCGCTGGTACCTTGGGTCGTCGCCTCGTCAAGCGAGGTGATATCGGCCGGCAGGTTGTAGAGCAACCAGTGCACGAAACCGTAGCTGCCGTCCTTGACCAGCGGGGCATCCGGGTCGTGACAGATCACCGCGAAGCCCTTCGTGCCCTCGGGAGCATCCTTCCAGGCAAGGGCCGGCGACACGTTCTCCCCTTCGCCGGTGTGCTTGGAAGGAATCGGCTCGTGGGCGGCGAAAGCGGAACTGGTGAGCTGCATGCTAGACGGTGCAAAGGGCATTGGAGCTAGCTCCTGTACGAGTGGGTGTTGTGGGAAACGAAGTCAGGCGTCTATGTGCATAAGAAGCGCTATACCCAGTAATGATGGTCGAGGGTGGATTCTTCAACCCCGGGCACAAACGCCGAGGTTTATTCAAACACCCCCGGCTGACGTTCCCTTGTGTCACACCCTCAAAGCCCTCAACTGACAGAATCAGGGCGTAAACTCACCCAGCATGCGCATGGAATCCAACTTGAGCCGGTCTTCCTCCATCCCCTGCCTGACCTCGTCAGTCGCCATAAAGGTCTGGAAACTTGCCATGTCAGGCACTTCCAGAATCAACCCCACCGAGTCTGGGTTCTCTGCATCCTTGAAAGTACGCGCGCTAACACCTATCTGAGCGAATAACTCATGCCGACTACCCGCCCCTTCCTGCCAGGCCTTCGCCCAGTGCTCGCCATCCTCGACTTCGTGGAACACGATTAGCGTTGCCATCAGCCATGCCTCCAAACAAGACGTCACGTCCCGGCAGCGACGAAAAGGACGAGTGCCATGGTGTGCAAACACTTCCCCAGCCTATCCAGGCACGGTAGTCATAACAGCGAGTCGCCGTCGTCGTGACTACTCCAAGAATAGACGGCTCTTTCCGGCGCGGCTTCAGTATCTGGCCAGCGAACAGGATGGAAAGCCTAAGTCCAGCTTTCAGAGCGATGGACGTAAATAAGCTAAAAGTAGCAGCTGCAAATTACTCTAACCCCACTATTTTTTATGGAGAGTTTGACGCTACCATAGGCTTATGCTCTCATTTCCTTTTCCGCTGGTTATCTCAATGGGCGCTTCTTGGGCCGCCGGTAAAATGCAGGAAAACCCCATGGTTCTTCGCCACTCCCTGTGCTGGCTGATACTACTTTTCGTATCAGTTTCAGGTGCCCTGCATGCCGATACTCTTTCAGTTTCCGAAGACACACTACCTGTCAAGCTGGGGAACCACCTGGAGTATCTAGAAGATCTGGAAAGTAAATATTCCATCGATACTGTCAGATCTGGTATCACATCCGAAGCATGGCAACGCTCAAATGAGGATACGCTAAACTTTGGCTATAGTGGATCGACTTATTGGGTACGCTTTGCTCTTGAAAATAAAAACACCTCATTTACACGCAGCATGATTGAAATTGCTTATCCAGTACTGGATAAGGTTAACGCTTTTATTTTCCAAGAAGGCGAACTAGTTACCAAATACACAATGGGCGACCGTACTCCGTTCAACAACCGCCCCATCGCCCACCACAATTTCGTATTTCCTGTGAAACTCAACCCCGGCGAGAAAAGTGAGGTATATCTACAGGTAAAAAGCACTTCTTCACTTCAGATTCCGGTTAGCCTGTACCAGAGTGACACTCTACTGGAACATAAATATCTTGAAGCTATGTGGCTGGCCATGTTTGTTGGCGCGATGATAATCATGGCAGCCTTCAATACATTAATACTGGCTGGCACTCGCGACATAAGCTACTTCTACTATGTAATGTATGTCGTATCGATTACCCTGCTTTTTTCAGGCATCCATGGGCTGACATTTCAATTCCTTTGGCCAAACCAGATTGGCCTGAACGATTCCATGATAGTACTGGCACTGAGTGGCATGGTCTTTTTCCCATCAATGTTCTTCCGTAGTTTCCTGCAGTTGCCGCAGACCCGCTCAGTACTTTCGAAGATATTGTTCGTTCTCGCCATGCTCTCCGTATTAACCGCAATCGGTGGATTTCACCTTTCGTATCGTCTGATGATAATTAGCACCATCCTATTGGCATGCGCAGCCATTTCCGTCGGATTATGGTCAGGCATAAGACGCTGGCTGGATGGTTTTGAAGCAGCAAAATATCTGAATATTGCCTGGATATCCATGATGACATCAGGCGTCATCCTGGCACTCAATAAGAGTGGACTGATTCCAAGGGACTGGTTTACAGAGAATATTGTTTATATCGGCGCCAGTCTGGAGGTGGTGCTTTTATCTCTTGCCCTAGCGCATCGTATGAATATCGAGCGGCGGATGAGAGAAGCTGCCCAACAGGAGTCAGTTCGTGCACAACAGGAGCTACTGGAACACCAGGTCCGAGCCAATGAAGACCTGGATAAAACAGTGCGCCAGCGGACGGAAGAGCTTGAAATGGCCAATGCGCAACTGATGAAGATCAGCGCCACAGACAGCCTGACGGAAATGCTCAATCGCCGAGCCTTCGGCGAGGTGTTCAAGAATGAATATAAGCGCGCTTTCCGCGAGCAGTCACCGATTGCCATACTGATGATTGACTTGGATCATTTCAAGTCAATTAACGATACCTATGGTCATCCATTTGGAGATAAATGCCTGCAAAAGACGGCGTCAGTTATTCGCCATAACCTGCGCCGCCCCCAAAATACCGCCGCCCGCTATGGCGGCGAGGAATTTATCGTTCTACTGCCAGGCACCGATCGAGAAGGAGCCAGACAGGTCGGAAGAGATATTCTGGAAGAGCTATCCACCACGGAGATGGTCGACAACATGTCTCTTCGCCTGACGGCAAGCATCGGTGTCGCAAGCCATATACCGGACAGCAATACGGCCGGCGGGGAGGAGCTGGTGCGAGAGGCCGATCAACGGCTTTATGTGGCTAAGGAATCAGGCCGTAACCGTGTAGAGTAACCTGCGTTTTTTTCAGCCGACTCCTTCCTATAGGCTTCGCTAGGAATTCGTCCTTGGTGGGACAAGAGGCAATGTGTCAGGCGTTACGTTTTGCGAAGTAGATGGAATGACGAATCATCCCACAACAACCCGATTTTTACCGCTGCGTTTCGCTTCGTACAACGCATCATCGGCGCGCTTTAAGGTGTCTTCATACGAGCAGTCTTCAGGCACCATTGTCGCTACTCCAATGCTGACGGTTGTGGAGATACCATCAGCAGAAAAGCGACTCAACTCACGGTTAAAGCCTGATTTCATAGAATAAACGCGCATGCTGCCTTTGCCAGGATGATCGCTTTGGGTCGATTCAAGCCCCCCCTCTCTGCACATTTCCTTTTACACCGCACGCTTCCCCACGCTACCGCCGGGTGAGGCCATAACAGGCACCACCTTCCTGGCAGTCGCAAGCCTCAAGGGCCTACTCCCCTTCCCCCCGGGGAAAAATGCTTCACTAGCACCTAATTAACGTGGTTGCACGTTGATTCACACGCCCCCACTTCATCGGCGGACGGTACTCTGGCGACGGTCATAGGCAAAATATCGCTCGTACCGATCTAGCAGAAGGGTTAAAGGCCACTTCTCACAAGTGGCCATCGGGGTCGGCAGACTAGCCCGAATAGCCGTCCCAGAAGACCTGCTGCGCGGACTTGATCAGGGTCGTGCCGGCGGCCACCGTCAAGACGCCGCGCAGCGTCCTTGCAGGGTGACGCATCGTCGGCGACGAAGAGGGCCGCCGTTCAGCTACCCGTTCAGTCTCAGTGAGCAATCGGCTGCTTCGGCACCCTGTGGGTTTACCGATGAGGGTCTGCCAGTAGGCTTCCAACTAGCAGGCGGGAAGTTTGACGACGTACGCATACTGCGCGCGTGTACGGCTTATATGGATGCGTATCCCACGCAATACCCATCGAAGCCAGATCCGCTGAAGGCTAGTGCGTGATGAATGCCTGGCCAACTATGCGGCAACCAAGCAAGCCATCTCCAAGGGCGGGCAGTACTCGAGAATGACGGTGCCCTTGCCATCAGAGGCGCACGGCGTCCGGCCGTGAGGCCGAGGACGGCGACTGAGCTGACGCGCGATCCTACTGCAGGCGCAGCCGCAGGCTGCGAAAGCGCCGACGATACTGGCTGGGCGTCAGGCCCACCCGGCGGCCGAACAGCCGCCGGAAGAAGCTCGGGTCGGCATAGCCCACCTCCTCGGCCACCTCGTCGATGGGCGCATCGCTGCTCTCCAGGCACTGCTTGGCCTCCTCGAGGCGCAGGGTGTGCGCATAATCCATCGGCGTCATGCCGGTGGCCGCCTTGAAGCGCCGCTTGAAGGAGCGCTCGGTCAGGCCGCTGACCGCCACCATGCCGGCCACCGGCGAGGGCGTGTCGTAGTGCTCGGCCACCCACACCTGGCAGCGAGCGATGCAGGCGTCCTCCACCTGGCACGAACTGGTCAGGGTGGCATAGGGCTGCTGACCCTCGCTGTGCCAGTCGATCAGGTTGAGTCGCGCCAGGTGCATGGCCTCGTCCACCCCCACCAGCCGCGCGACCAGAAACAGCGCCAGGTCCTGCCAGGTGGTCCCGCCGCCGGCCATGATCAGCCGCTGCCCCTCGCCACTCACCACCAGGCTGCGATGGGCATACACCCGCACCCGGGGGAAACGTTGCGCCAGGGTCTCGCAATAGGCCCAGTGGGTGGTGGCGTCCTGGTCGTCGAGCAGCCCCGCCTCGGCGAACAGCAGAGCACCGGTGCAGGCCGCCGCCATCAGCGCCCCGCCCGCCTCGCAGGCGCGCAGCCAGGCCATCTCGGGCACGTAGCCCGCCAGGCTGGCGCCGGGGGCGATCATCAGGTCCGGCACGCACACCGCCAGCGGCCTGGGGCAGTCGGCCAGGGCCGCATCCGGGGCGATCCAGGCGCCATTGGCGGTGCGAAAGCCCCGGCCGTCACGCGAGACGATCACCGGGTCGAGCAGCGGCTCGCCCGGGTGGCCATGTATCAGCAGTTCCCAGTCGCGGCCCGCCGAGCCGAAGATGTCGTACATACCAAAAAGGGTCGAGGCGGTCACGTCGGGACCGGCCAGCAGCGCGATGGTCGCCTTGCCTCGTGTCTCGGATTCCACCATGGCAGAAAACCCTCGTTTGCGGCGCGATGCGCCTGAGTGTCGCCGACCCGCCGGCAGTATCGTGATCCTGGCCCCATCGCCGACAAGACAACGACAACGACAACGACAAGAGGACCGAATCA
This sequence comes from Halomonas salinarum, assembly GCF_012062845.1. GTDB lineage: Bacteria > Pseudomonadota > Gammaproteobacteria > Pseudomonadales > Halomonadaceae > Onishia > Onishia salinarum. The sequence continues at coordinate 12,334 of NZ_WWNB01000018.1, read as the reverse complement.
TGTGCGATATCGCCATCCCCACACGCCAGACGCCCCACGGCGACGACTTCGAGTCACGGCTGGTCCAGGCCCTCAACCACGGCGGCCTGCTGCTGCTGACCTCGATCGGCTACCGGACCGGGCTGCTGGAGGCCCTGGCCGGCCAGCCGCCGCTCACCAGCCAAGCCCTGGCCGAGCGCGCCGGGCTCCAGGAGCGCTACGTGCGCGAGTGGCTCGGCGGCATGGTGGCGGCCGAGGTGGTCGAGACCGACCCGGCCGCCGCTACCTACTGGCTGCCGGACGCGCGCGCCGCGCTGCTCACCGACCAGGGCGAGGCGAACCTGGCCGTCTATACCCAGTTTATCCCCTTGTTGGGAAGCGTCGAGGACGAGGTGGTGCGCTGCTTCCATGACGGTGGCGGGGTGCCCTACTCCCGCTATCCGCGTTTCCAGGAGGTGATGGCCAGCGACAGCGGCCAGACGGTGCTGCCGGCGCTGTTCGACGCCATCCTGCCGCTCGCCCCAGGGCTCACCGAGCGCCTGGAAGCGGGCATCCGGGTACTGGATTGCGCCTGTGGCCGCGGCCGGGCGCTGCTGGCCATGGCAGAGCGCTTCCCGGCCAGCCGCTTCGTCGGCTACGACCTCTCCGAGGAGGCCATCGGCTGGGCCCGCGACCAGGCCCAGCGAGCAGGGCTGAGTAATCTCACCTTCGAGGTCCGCGATCTCAGCGACTTCGACACCACCGCCGAGCCCGGGGCCTTCGAGCTGGTCACCACCTTCGACGGCATCCACGACCAGGCCGCGCCGCGCCGCCTGCTCGCGGGGATCCATCGCAGCCTGACCGACGACGGCCTCTATCTGGTGCAGGACATCCACGCCTCGAGCCATCATCACCTGGACCGCGAGCACCCGCTGGGCACGCTGCTCTACGCCTTATCGGTGAGCCACTGCATGACCGTCTCGCTGGCTCAGGGCGGCGAGGGCCTGGGCACCATGTGGGGCCGCGAGCGCGCCCTGGCCTACCTGGAGGACGCCGGCTTCCGCGATATTCACGTCCATCAACTGGAGCACGATATCCAGAACGACTACTTCCTCTGCCGGCCCTGATCCGCAAATGCAACGCCCGGGCTTCCGGCCCGGAGGCGCCGCTAGCCGGTCTCGCGCACCACCAGCGTCACCGGCAGGGAGACGTGGCGCGGCGGCTTGGCGGCCAAGGCCTCGCCCAGCAGTTCGACGCTCGTGGCGGCGATGCCGGCGATGTCCTGGCGCACCGTGGTCAGGGACTCGGCCAAAGTCGGCAGGTCGTCGAAACCGGTGACCGCGACCTCATCCGGCACGCCGACGCCATGATCCTCCAGGGCCGTCAGGCAGCCCCTGGCGAGTTCATCGTTCTCGCAGACCAGGCCATCATAGGCATGCGGGTCCAGCGCGAGGCGCCGGCTCAGCCAGCGATAGCCGGTCAGCGCCGGCTCATAGTTGGGGGGGATGTCGATGAGGTGTGGCGCGAGGCCGGCCTCCTCGAGCGCCTGGCGATAGCCGCCCAGGCGATGCTGGCTGTGCGGGCTCTCCAGCTCGTCGCCGAAGAAGGCGATGCGACGCCGCCCCCCCTCGATCAGGTGGCGGGTGGCCAGATAGATGCCATGGCGATCCTCCGGCGCCACCGAGAACCCCTCGCCGGCCGGGCCGATGCGCACCACGGACACGCCCCTTGCCGCCATCAGTGCCGGGCGCGGGTCATCGGCGAACTCGCCGAGCAGGATGGCGGCGCCGGCCTGCTCGGGCAGGGCCGCCGTCTGATCATGGGCGAAGAAGACGGGCACCATGCCCTGGCGGTGAAGCGCCACGGTCAGGTGCTGGTAGAGCAGGATGTAGTAGGGCCGCAGCTCGAAGTCGCGACGCCCCAGCGAGATTCCCACCACCGCCGCCTTGCCGCTGATCAGCTGACGGGCGGCGGCACTGGGGCGATACTCGATCTCGCGGCTGATAGCCAGAATATGGTCACGCAGCGCCTCGCTGAGGCCCGGCTTGCCATTGAGCGCGCGGCTGACCGAGGCGATGGACACCTCGGCCTGCCGCGCGATTTCCCGTATGGTCGCCGTCTTCGACGGATCTCTGCTCATGTCCCTGCCTCGTCGCCCGGGTGGTGGCCGGTGTGGCTAGCCGTCCCTCTCGCCGCCCTTGCCGGCGAGAGATTGTGCCGGAAATTGCGCAACGAGGCGACAGAGGGCGGCAGGCCCAACGAGACAGAGAGGCCGACCCACCGCCGGCGACCGCGTCAGGCCGTCACGGGCTCGGCCACCTCGCCGCCGGCCAGGGCCTGGCTGCGGTCCTCGGCATGCGAGAGGAAGCACGCATCCAGCACCTTCTGCAGCGCCGCGCCACGGGCGAAATCCGGCTGGTCGTTGTGGCCACTGGCGATGCTGTCGACGAAGCGTTGGTAGATGCTCGGAGTAGCCGGGGCCTCCAGCGTGGTCCAGCGCGCCGGGTGGACATCCTCGCCCAGGCACACCTGGAGCTTGTCCCTGGCGGCATCCAGGTCGACGCGCAGCGCCCCCTGGTCACCGTGTACGCTGAGGGTCAGGGCGTTGTGATGGCCGGTGGCCCAGCGGGTGGCCTGCACCGTGCCCAGCGCGCCGCCGGCGAATTCCACCTGCATCAGGGCGCTGTCGTTGGCGTCCAGCACGTAATCGTCGATGCGATTGCCCGGCGCCTTGTCGAAGCACTTGAGGCGACAGTTCACCTTTGTGATGTCGCCCACCGGGAAGCTGGCGAAATCGAGGATGTGCACGCCCACATCCCCCAGCACGCCCTTGCTGCCGTGGCCTTCCGAGAGCCGCCATAACCACTGGCTGTCCTGGTCCCAGCGTCCCCAGGCGTGGCTGACCAGCCAGCTCTGCCGGTAGCTGGCATCCACGTGCATCACCCGGCCGAGGGCGCCGGAGGCGACCAGCTCGCGCGCGTGCTGGATGGCCGGGGCATCGCGGTAGCTTAAGTTGATCATGTTGATCACCCCGGCCTGCTGCGCCGCCACCGCCATCTCCCGGGCATCGGCCTCGTTGGTCGCCAGCGGCTTCTCGCAGAGGATGTGCTTGCCTGCCGCGATGGCGGCCAGGGAGGTGGCCTTGTGTACCCCATCCGGAGTGGCGTTGCTCACCGCCTGGATGTCGTCCCGTGCCAGCATGGCGCCGAGGTCGGCATAGGCCTCGGGGATGCCATGCCGTTCGGCGAAGGCGTGCGCCCTGTCGCCGTCCATGTCGCACACGGCCACCACCTCGACGCCGGGCAGCCGCCCGAAGTGCTTGGCATGTTCGCCGGCCATGCTGCCGGCACCGATGATCGCCAGTCGCATCACTTGAAGCCCTCCTCACCGGGCTTGTGCAGCCCTTCGCCTTTGACTTCCACGGGATTGGGCGCCTGCTCGGGCGGCACGTTGGGGCAGCTGTCGATCCACCGCGAGCCCTCGGGACGCGCCCACTTCACGCCGTTCTTCAGCACGCGACGCACCTGGTCGTCGTAGTAGATCGGGTAGGTCTCGTGGCCCGGGCGGAAATAGAAGATCCGGCCGTTGCCCCGCTTGTAGGTGAGGCCGGAGCGGAACACCTCGCCGCCCTCGAAGGCGCTGATGAAGACCACTTCATCCGGGTTGGGCACGGCGAAGGGCTCGCCATACATCTCGGTATGCGGCAGTTCGATGTAGTCGCCGACGCCCTGGACGATGGGATGGCCAGGGTTGACCACCCAGAGGCGCTCGCGCTCCCCCGCCTCGCGCCACTTCAGCGAGCAGGTGGTGCCCATCAAGCGCTTGAAGATCTTGGCATAGTGGGCGGAATGCAGCACCAGCAAGCCCATGCCCTGCAGCACCCGCGCCTGGACGCGGTCGACGATCTCGTCGCGCACGTCGCCGTGGGCCGCATGCCCCCACCACAGCAGCACGTCGGTGTTCTCCAGCACCTCCTCGCTCAGGCCGTGCTCGGGATCCTGCAGGGTGACCGCACGGGCCACGATCTCCGGGTCCTCGTTGAGCCCCTCGGCGATGCACTGGTGCATGCCCTCCGGATAGATGCGCGCTACCACCTCGTTGGTCTGCTCATGGACGTTCTCGCCCCAGACCGTGACCTTGATCGTCATGGCTGTCTCCTCGTGATCGTGCCCTGGCGGGCATGGAGTCGCCGCCATTCGCCGCGACATGGAGAGAAAAGTAAACGTTTACGCTGATAGAGTAAACGTTTACTCAAAACGACTTTTGTCGAATACGGCTCAGGAGTGACGAGGAAGCCCAGCAGGTGACTAGCCGCGCCCGTCGACCGAGGCGGCCGTACGAGCGGGACGGGTTCGAGGGGGCAGGCCCGAGGAAGTCTCAGGTCGCGGGATCCGGGGAGGCGCCGCGGGTGGTGGTCCAACGCGGCCGGGGTTCACTCGGCCCGGCTGGCGGACGCCGACGACGCGAGCAGCGCCGTGCACCTGGTCGAAAGCATCGAGGTACGCGTCTACTTCGGCCACGCCGACCAGGACGAGTTGCTGCCCCGAGCAGGTCGCCCGCCTCGTGGTCGATAAATTCCAAGTCGTTCGCATGCCATGCCCCGGGCAAGGTCCGCAAGGGCTTCAGGAAGGATCTCGTCAGCGCTGTCAACGGCTGGCGTGAGGAGGTGCTGACCTAATTCGAGACCGACACCCCGATCACCAACGCCTTCACGGAGTCAATCAACCGCCTGCCTTCACCTGTAGTAAGAAATGCATTCTCGCCTGTAAGGAATGCATCCACTCCACGACACAAGGAGTGAATGCCCTGCCGTTCGGTACAGGCACCCTCTCCGGTGCCGCCCAGGCGGGAGTGGCATGTTGAGTCAGACATTTCACCATAGGCAGCAGGCAGAGCGGAAGCCAGGTCTGCCGCCGGGAAGATGACGATGCAGTTCCAGATTCCCAAGATAACGGTACTGGCCGCCGCCATACTATACGCCAGTGGCACGGTAGCGGCCGGCGCCGACAAGAGCGGTCCCCTGATCAACAAGGCGGTGATCGAGCAGGAGGCCGGCAAGACGGTCTACTGGGTGCTGCCCGGCCCCCGCCGGCTGAGCGAGGCAGTATTCGGCACCCCGGATGATCCCAAGCGGACTCTGGCCCAGGTCTTGGAAGAGGTCGACAAGCCGCCGATCCGCTCCCTGCTCGAGACACTGCCGATCCTGGTCGCGGCGCCGGAGGCGGCTCGCGGCACCAACGCGGCGGGCACCGCCTACACGGCCTTCCAGCAGCCCACGCCCTTCAGCGACAAGGCCAGGCCCCTGCCCCCGGACCAGAGCGGCTACTTCCGCACCACCCTGCTCGACCGCGTGGCCGAGGACCAACCCGGTAAACCGGGTAACACGCCTGACGAAGTCGAGCTGGAGACCTGGTTCCACGACCCTGCGGGCAACCGTTACCGGCTGGAATTCGATCATGTGGTCCAGCCACCGTTCCCCGGCTACGACACCCAGGGCGGGGTTTTCACCGACGGCTGGCTGCACGGCACCACCGGTACCGGTTCCCCACTGATGCCCAAAGAGTATACCCATGGCGCCTGGTGGGGCATCGTGCATCTCTACATCAACGGTGAGCAGGTGGACACCAAGGTGGCTCACCTGATGACCACCGAGGTCGTGCGCAAGCGAGACTACTCGCTGGCACTGGATGAAGAGATGCCTCTGTCACCCGGTGAACGCCACATCCCCAGCCAGGAGCACCATACGCACCTGATCGTGATGCCGATCAAGCCCACGCCGCAGGGACCGGTCTTCGAGCCGGTGAAGACCGCCTTCGAACTCCCCAACGGCCAGACCCAACCCTTCATTCACATGATGTTCGAAGAGGACCACATCGTGGAATGGGAGCTGGGCGGCGACTGAGCGTTACTCTCCCACGGCCTCGGATGCCCGCGTGACAGCCGAGGCCGTGGGAGCGGGCGGCTACCTCCCCCTAACCAATGCAGGAGGACCTTGGCATGACGATCCCATCTTTGTTTACTCACGGGCGCCCGCTAGCCCTGATGCTGCTCATGGCGGTCACGCTCGGCGGGCTCGCCTCCCCCGCTGCCGCCCAGCAGGATACCGTTGAAGTACGTGTGACGGCCCAATCGGGGTTCCAGTTCGAGCCCAGCCAGATCGAGGTGCCGGTTGGCACCGAGGTGAAGCTAACCCTGGAGAACGCCGCCGTCATGGGCCATGACCTGAGCATCCCGGCGCTGGACGTGGCGACCTCAATCATCACCGGTGAAGAAACCAGCATGGTGAGCTTCACAGTCGGCGAGGCCGGCGTCTACTCCTTCCGCTGCGAGGTGCCGGGTCATGCCGAGGCAGGAATGATCGGTAAGGTTAAGGCTCGCTGACGCTGCTTTCGGGAAGTGACCGACCTTCCCTGAATAGGCTTTTGCTTTCAGGGTGGTTATTTGTCGGGTTCCGGAGGATTGACCACCCGTTTGATAAACAACTCAGGACGTTTGGCCTGCCATGTCCGATCTGCCACGCTTCGCTGCCGTGGCCAGCCCACTTCTAGAACTCTCTGTCCAGGTGGCGTTGAGGGGGGTAGTCATCCGAGAACACGACGGGGGGCAGGGGCTCGCGATTCACCGACAGCGAGAAGATGTCCGGCCGGCCGTAGTGGCCTCCCACGTCGAGGGTGCGCCGCGCCCGCCGAGCCGCCTGGATATCGATGTCGGCATAGAGAATACCCTTCTGCTGGTGCAGCGGACCGGCGACCACCTCACCGCTGGGGGCGACCACGGTGGCGTCCCCGGGATTGATCCATTCGTCGGCGCTGAACAGCCGGTCGCGCTCGGGGAAGTCTTCGGGGACGTCACGCCCTTCCATGGCGGTCGCGGTGGCAATGACCCAGCAGCCGCCCTCCCTGGCGATATGCCGCAGGCTGGCCAGGCGTATCTCGCCGGTATCCCAGGTCGGGTTGATGAGGATCTCCAGGTCCTGAGCATAGAGCGCGAAACGTGCCAGCGGCATATAGCATTCCCAACAGATCAGGCTGCCGAGGCGCCCCGCCGGGGTATCCACGACCCTCAGGCCACTGGCATCGCCCTGGCCCCAGACCATGCGCTCCGGATTGGTCGGCATCATCTTGCGGTGGCGGTTGAGCAAGGCACCGTCCGAACCGATCACCACCACGGTATTGAACAAGGTGGTGCCACTGTAGCGGCTGTCGCGCTCATGCAGGCCCACCACCAGTGTCACGGCATTGCGGGCCGCAGCCTTCTGAAGAGGGCGCAGGTCATCCCGATCCAGGTCGATGGCATTCTCGCGCAGTCGAGCATGGATCTCGCCGGAAAGGCCCATGTCACCACCCGGCCTGAGGCGCCAGATCCAGGTGGGATAGCCGGGCAGGTAGGCCTCGGGAAAGACCAGCAGGGTCGCCCCGGCGGCGACCGCCTCGTCGATCAATGTCAGCATCTGCTCGATGGTCTCGTCCCGCTTGAGCAGTACCGGAGGGTTTTGAATCACTGCGACTCTCGTGTTCATGGCGATATTTCTCCTTTTTCATGCTTCTCATTCCACCAGCAGAATGCCGGTCCCACCCATGTCGGTGGGAATATCCTGTTGTTTCGGGAGACCGTCCCGCATAGGCAGGACCGCCTCCTGATAGTTGACGTGCAAGGACGGCGTGAATGTCAGCCCGGGCAGCACGGCTGCATAGACGTCAACTAGCCCCCAGAGGGGATGTTCGGTGAGAAGATGTCCGCCGCAGCACTGACACCATTTGCGGATGCTTTGCTCGGTCTTCTGGAAACTGGCGAGATTATCGGCCCCCTTGGTGAGTTTCACGCTCCCTGGCTTCCACAGGGTGAAGGCATTCACCGGGCCGGCCGACCACGCGCGGCAGGCGTCACAATGGCAATAGCCCATTGCTACCGGCTCGCCCGTCACGGCGAGCTCCACGGCGCCACAGAAGCACCTGCCCGTGTAGGTGTTTTCGTGAGTGCGGTCATGAGTACTGTCATAAATGCTGTCGTTAACCATGGTGGGGGCCTTCCATTTGAGTATCTGTGCTTTCACGTGATCGTGCTCGTGGCAATGGTAAGAATGTGGCTCGCCTGCTCAGGGACGAATCAGGTTGGGCGTACCCTGCTGACCTGAGAACACGATCAAGAAGCGCGCTGGCACGTCGCCAAGATTGCGGCCGTTGTGCCAGGTATTGACCACTTCGGCGAACCCTTGGCCCGCACCGAACGTCTCCGTTCCGTGCCCCTCGATCTCGATGGAGAGTGTGCCTTCGAGCATGTAGACGAAGAGAGGCACCGGATGCAGGTGACGCCCCACTTGACCGCCGGGCTCGACTTCCGCCAGAACGGCCACGAGCTGGTTGTCGCCCTGAGGGAAGCGGATCGCCTGGCCGGTGATCGTCTCTCTCGCCTCAAGGATGGGTGTGATCTTGACCCCCATGGGCCCGACCGGCGTTGCGCTATCCTCCGTCGACAGGGCGTCGGTGGAGAACAGCAACAGCGATGCAAGAATAAGCAGAGTCTTCATGGCAACCTCCCAAGTGTAGTGTCGGAGCGACGTCGGCGTGTCCACATCGCTAGACTGATAGGCAGGCGTGGGAATGTCCGTGGGAATCACCATGGGAATAGCGCCCGGCCGGACAGGAGACGCCTATGGGAGGCCATCGCCCTCTCGAATTTCGTTTGCTGGGCGAATTGCAACTCATCGCCGATGGCGTGGAGGTCGCCCTACCGGCTTCGAAGAAGACTCGCGCGTTGCTCGCCTACCTTGTCGCCACCGGTGGGCCGCATGGGCGCCAGTGGCTGTGTGACCTGCTGTGGGAGGGGCCAAACGATCCGCGCGGAGAGCTGCGGTGGAGCCTGGCCAAGATTCGGCCCTTGCTCAACACTGGCGGCACACCCCGCCTGGAGACGAATCGGTTGCGGGTTGCTTTCGTGCCTGAGGCGGAGGTCGATCTCTACACGGTTCGCGAGCTGCTCGACGATATCCCCAATGCGCCCCTGACGACGCTCAAAGCCGCCATTGCGCTGTTCCGCGGTGAGTTCCTGGACGGGCTTGACCTGCCGGCCTGTTATCGTTTCCAGGCATGGTGCCTGGCCGAGCGAGCGGCACTCAGTGAGCTACGGCTCACTGCCCACACTGCCCTCGTCGACCGGCTGAGCGACAGTCCCGAAGAGGCGCTCGTCCAGGCGCGTGCTCTGGTGACGATAGATCCCTTATCGGAAGACGGTCATGCGCATGTCGTGCGGCTGCTTGGTCGGCTGGGGCGCCGACGCGAGGCCCTCGCGGAGTACGAGCAGGCTCACAAGCTGCTCGAACGAGAGTTGGGGGTGCCACCGTGCGGTGCGTTGGATCGGGCCCGGCGAGCCATCCTGCCGAAATCATTCGCTCCTCTACCACTGCAACCGCAAGTGGAGAAGATCGAAGGAGAAGTCACGACCAGGCGCTGGTCCCGTCGCGTCATTCCCTTCGTCGGCCGTCTTGCCGAGCGTGCCCAGATCGAGCGACTGGTGTTGGCAGCCACCAACGGCCGGTCAACGCCACTCCTGCTCATCACCGGCGAACCCGGTATCGGCAAGAGCCGGCTACTCGAGCATCTCGTCGAACGCATGACGATGACCAGTGGTTGCTGCCTCGAAGGGCGTGCCTTCGAGGCAGAAGCGACGCGTCCCTATGGCGTCTGGAGTGATGCCTTGCGCGCGGTCCCTGCCGATGCAGTTCCCGAGGAGGCACGACAGAGCCTGGTGCTGCTCCGACCCGACTGGGGGCCACCGCCGGCGGTGCCGACAGACCGTGCCCGGCTTTTCGAAGCGGTTCTCTCGCTATTGAGACACCTGTCCCGGCAGGCGCCCCTAGTGGTGGTGCTGGATGACCTGCAGTGGCTCGACGAAGCCTCCTCGGCGCTCTTCCACTATGTGGCTAGGACCCTGCATCCCTCGGATGCCGTGCTATTCGCCTGTGCCGTCCGGCCGGGTGAAGTCGTCGACAATCCCGCCGTGTCGCGTGCGCTAGGAGCCCTCGAACGTGACGAATGCGTGCTTCGGCTCCCTCTGGAGGTGTTGAGTGCGGCGGACACCGCCGAACTGGTGCGGGCAGTCGACCCGGCCATCGACGCTGTGGCCATCTTCGGCGAGAGCGAAGGCCATCCTCTCTTCGCCCTGGAACTCGCCCGAACATACCACGAAGGGCAGCATCGGCCGGGACGCCCGCTGCAAGCGGTGATCGCGCAACAGTTCGACATGCTGTACGACCCCGGCCGTGGCCTGGTCGCCTGGGCCGCGGCGATGGGGCGCACCTTCGGCCTCGACCTGTTGGTTCGGCTAGCCGGCCTTGAGATGCCGGTGCTCCTCGCCGCCCTGGAGGGGCTGGAACGGCGTGGCATCGTTCGGGCGGTCAATCCAGACACGTATGATTTCGTCCATGACCTCGTGCGCCGAGTCGCGTATCAGCAGATCTCGCAGCCGCGTCGCAAGCTGATGCATCGGCAGGTCGCGCAGGCCCTCAGCGAGAAGGTCGAGAGCGAGGATGACGTGGCGACCGACCTAGCTCGCCATGCAGAACTGGCCGGCGATCATGCATTCGCGGCTCGCGCCTGCGTGATCGCCGGCGAGCGGAGCCTGCGGCTCTTCGCCAATGTCGAGGCGGCGGCACTTGCCAGACGCGGCCGGGCTCATCTCGACCAACTGCCGGACGAACCGCTTCGTCGCGAGCGACTGATTCACCTCTTCAAGGTCGAGCTTTTGGCTACTGCAGGGCCTGCCATGCGCTCACCTCCGGAGATGGTGAAAGAACTGGCGAAGGCGGTCAGCGATGCCGAAGCGGCGGGTTTGCACTCGGCGGCGGCGACCGGTCACTATCTGCTCTCGGTTCTGTACTAGGAACGCGGCGACCCCCTCCGCGCCCAGCAAAGCACAGAGCGCGCCACCGAGGTCGGACGCGGGGCGCATCAGGAGACGTTCGCCCGCCAACTTGCCAACACCGCTCGCTGCCTGATCGAACTGGAGACCGAGATTCCCCGGGCGCGAGACCTGCTTGGAGAAGCCGAAGCCCTCCTTGGCCTCGCCGGTCTTACCGTCTGCGAACTACAATGGGGTTGTGGCCTGCTCGAGCGCTGGGAGGGAAACACCGAACACGCAGCAGCGCGAATCGAGCGCGCGCTCGACCTTGCCCGTGATGCGCAGGATCGATGGCGGGAGTACCAATGCCTGACCTGGCTCGCCGTGATCGAATTCGAGCGCGGTCGATACGCCAACACAATGGAGCGATGCCAGCAGCTGCGGGTGGTTGCTGCTTCGTTAGGCGAGAACGAGGCCCCTGTCGCCGACACGCTGGAGGCTCTCACCGAACTCGCCGAGAGCAGCGTGCAAGCGTTTGACCGGCTGGAAGCGGCGTTATCACGGCTACGGGTCGTGGATGACAAAAGTTATCTCGCCTATGCCCTGAATACGGCCGCGTCGCTCTGCCTTCACCGAGAGCAACCCGATGTAGCACAGGCTTTTGCCCAGGAAGCGCGGCTCGCGGCGACTGCCATGCAACGGCATGGCGAAGTCGCCATCGCCGAGGCGACGCTGGCGCGACTTGGCGGGCGGTCTCATGTGGGCGCTTCGGACAGGGCGGTCAGGCGCCTATTCAAGCAAGTCGCCAACCGCGATCGGCTCAATGCACGGGCGCAGGCGGCCATCGACGAAGCGGCGGCCGTCGTCCCTGCCGCCCCCACCATGGCGCCGGCGCTGCCCACGAAGGAGCAGTAACGCTGAGCGGGGAGGTAACACATGCCACATATCATGGTCGAACGAAACTTCGACACACCCCTGACCGAAGAGGACTTGAAGGCGACCGAGGCGCGCATGGTGCCGTGTCTCGATCTTTACCGAGTCCGATGGATTCGCAGCTACTGGTCGGCCGACAGGCGGCGGATGATCTGCGAATATGAAGCGCCAGACGCCGCAAGCGTGAAGTCAGTGCAGCGCGAGGCCGACGCCAAATTCGAGCGTGTCTGGTCGGCCGATGTACTGGGCGAACCGTGATCTCATCGGTTGCTGCGCGAGAGTGACACCATGTTCTGTCTGGAAAGTCAGCACCTAGGCAGTGGTCTATGCAGGCATGGCCCGCCATGGCCTTGAAGCTGTTTGCAAGGAAAGCAGATCCTGGCTATTGCCCCCACTTGATTACCGCAATCCGCACCATGTTAGGACAACATGATATATTGATTTAAACGGCTAATCTCCTATGTAACAGTCTTAGGTTTTCCTGATTACTCATGTTGATCAGCCACAATCCCGCCAGCCTCTCCTATACTGATGTTATGTCCAGTAAAGGAGGTGGCGTCATGGCACGCAATCCTATCCAGTTTCAGCCCGGCCTGTCGTTGCCGGC